>NZ_JAINWI010000014.1 GCF_021021435.1 Seohaeicola saemankumensis | reverse complement strand
AACTCTCGGTATGAATGAGGGAGCTTCGGGGGGCAGGTCAATATCCAACCAGTTTCAGACAGTTACAGCCAGGGTGCTATGGGGCGCGACGCTAAGGACTTTCGCCTGTTTTCCACAGGTGAGGTACGCATCGGCGACCGTATCGTTGACCAAAACACCAAGAAGTATGAGGTCTACGGAGCTAAGCACCACACCTTCCGAGGTCGAACCCATTATGAGGCTTCACTTCGTGCCGTATGACCTTAGAGGTAAAGCTCAGCACGGCCAAAATTGACAAGCTGCTCAAACAGTTCCCTGAAGAAATGCGGGCGAGTCTGAACCTTTTTACTGACCGGGTAGGGTACAAGCTGGACCGTGAGAGTAAGCGCGAGGCTCCAGCCGTTAGTGGTAACCTGCGGCGCAATATCATTTACAACGCGAAGGAGCACATCGGCAGCTTCACATCCGGTAGCGCTGGCGAGCTGATATCCCATGCCAACTATTCAAAATACGTCCACGGCCAGCCGTTCTATCAGAACAAGATGCGCCGCAAAGAAACGCCTTTCATCACCAACGCCCTGAGCAATAGCCAGACGTTTATCAAGACCGAAGCCCGCGCCGCTGTGAACCGGGTGCTAAAATAACAGTATGAGCTACTTACCAGAGGACATTCGCACCAAGATTATCGACAGGATCACTGCTACTGCGACCACTCAGTCAGTGTTTTACCGCGCACCAAGCTCTGCCCTGAGTGCAGACTGGCCAGCCTTTATCCTGGAGTATGCAGATAATGACAATCAGTGGTCCGGTAGTGACAGTGACAAGAAGATTTTCATGTTTAATTTATACGTCGCCTATAGGTATGACCCGGCTGACGAGGCGAGCCGCGAGTTGGCTGAGAAGGCTATCTCAGATGCAGTTGGTGAGCTTTACCGCGTCACTTTTGAGAAACCCGATGCTCTGGCGCTGCCAAACGGCTGGGTGCGGGCCTCAAGCGTGTCCTGGGGCTATGGAGACGCCAACGACATCCCGCTGCGTATGGCCATGATGCAGGTCGCGGTGACGGTCCATCAGGACAGGTCATGATAGAATGTACTCATGAGAAAAAAGAACATCACATCACGAGCTGACGGGGTAACGAAGGATATGCAGCCTGAGGAGCAGGTTGAGCGTAACTTCCGCATTCCCTCACTGGGCGTGACGGTGCAGGCTCGCTCATATGAACAGGCATTATCAAAGGTAAAAAAGTCATTAAAAAAATAGCGTATGAATGTAGTTATCGGTGAACAGTATGTAACAGGAGTGGCCGTTGAAGGTACGCGCGGCACCTTTGCAGCCGCTCAGGACTTTGTCCGAGGGCGCGAGCCAGCGACCATTCAAACCGTCGTTGATAAAGTAGATATCCAGGAGACTGAGGGGTCTGGCCTTGCTACGAAGGGCCAGGTCACGACAATGAAGCGGGTACAGGGTGATGCGGCGGTCAATATGCGCTTCCGCACTTATGGCTACTGGCTCAAGTCGCTCTTTGGTGGCGTTTCATCAGCTGTCGAGGCCGGTGAAACTGTCGTATACCGCCACAGCTTCACAATCGACCCGACTATCCTGCAGCCGACCCTTTCCCTTTCACTGGCTCGCGGAACCTTTGGCCACAAGGCTATCAACGGTGCAGTAGTCAGCCAAATCACTGAAAACTATAGCCTTGATGATGTCGTCAACTCAACCATCAGCCTCATGGGCCGCACCGAGGTAGATAATGCTGACTTCACACCGGCCTTTGGTGATGATGACTACCTCGCCCCTCATCAGTACGTGACTATCAAAATCGCTGACGATGTGGCTGGCTTGGGAGCTGCCCCGTCTATCTGTGTGACCTCTATCACTAACGAGATGAACCGAAACACCCGCGAGAAGGGCTGCCTTTCATCTGAGACCGCTCAGGACTTCATCGCCCGCCTCATGAACCTCACTGGCTCATTCACCTGGGACAAGACAGCTGACACCTACAAGGACCTCTCTGAGAGTAATACTGAAAAAGCGTTACAGATCAGTATAGTGAATACCGGCGTCACCATCGGCGTGGCCTCAAATCCGACACTCATCTACACCTTTGACCGGGTAAACTTCACCACTGAGGAGGACCGCTCTATCGACGATGCAGTGACCGAAACCGTCAATTGGGTTGCTCACGGTGTCACTGCCTCACTGGTAAATGAGAAGGCTAACTACGACGCAGCTGCCTAGTATGGAAATCACCAAGGAAATCATCACACCACTGGGCGAGCACAAGGTAGTCATTAAGACTATGCTCACCGGGGCTGAGCGAGAGCGCGTTTCGAATGCCATCATGAAGTACGCGAAGACCGAGGACGGGAAGACCTTCACTGTCACAGACATGGAGAAGGTCGCACTGGCTGAAAAGCATGCCCTCCTAGAGGTCTCTGTCGTATCGGTCGATGGGGGAACCACTGACCTGCTCGGCGTCGTTCGAAAGATGTACGAGGCGGACTATGACTTTGTGTATAATGAAATCATAGAGACACAAAAAAAAATGAAGGTCTCGACCTCACCGGCATCATCGTAATTTGTGAGCACTTCGGGTGGGACTACTGGCAGTTTTACCGCCAGCCAGACTTTTTTATAAAGGCCGTCTCTAAATATCTAAAATCACATGAACCCCGAAGTAGTACTCAAAATAGACGCTCTCGATAATACCAAGGCCGCCTTTTCGAGTGTAAAAACCAGCCTCTCTGGCCTTGAAAAGAGCACCGCCTCCTTTCGTGACAAGGTGGAAAATCTGCAGCCAGCCTTCAAAAAGATGGCGGTAGCAGGCACAGCAACCGCAGCGGCGGTTGGCTTTGCTATTAAGGGCATGGTGACAGAGGGCCTGCAGTCAGCTCAGATCGCTGAGTCTTTTTCGCGCATGACCACTCAAATGGGCTACTCCGGCGACGAGCTGATTTCAAAGCTGCGAGAGGTATCTGCCGGGACCGTGGACACCACAAACCTGATGCTAGCCTCAAACAAGGCTATGGCTCTGGGGGTGGGGACCGACATCGAAACCATGACAACCCTCATGGAGATTGCGCGTGTAAAGGGGCGGGCGCTCGGTCTCGATACTACTCAGGCCTTTAATGACATCGTGACTGGTATCGGACGCGGGTCGCCTCTCATTCTCGACAACCTCGGTATCACTATCAAGCTGGGCGAGGCGCAGGAGCGCTATGCTGAAACCCTTGGCAAGACCACAGCTGAGCTGACAGACGCAGAGAAAAAAAATGCCCTCCTGAACGCGGTACTTGAGTCTGGTCGCGCCGAACTTGAGCAGGTGGGTGAGGTTACCATCACATCAGCGGAGCGAATGCAGCAGCTCTCTGCAGAGTTTTCAAATATGCGCTCCCCTATAGGGGAGGCATTTCTGCCGGTCCTGGAGCAGCTTGTGCAAGCTATTTCACCACTCCTGGAGCGGCTCAGTGCCTGGATTTCTCAAAATCCTGAGCTGGCGCGAAACATTCTGATCGGAACCGCCGCTGTTGCGGGACTTGTGGCAGCGGTGGGTGCTCTTGGTATTGCACTGCTCGCTATAAACCCGGTCAGCGTGATTATCATTGGCGCTATCACAGGTATCAGCCTGGCTGTTTATGCTATCCGCAACGCTATCGAGCAATTTGGTGCGCTATGGGGAGCAACTTGGGACCTCATCAAGGTGGCGGCATCGAACGCCTGGGAATGGATCCGCGACAAGGCTATCGGCCCAATGATAGAGGGCTTTGAGAAGGTGCTGCGCTTTATCTCCCGTATCCGTGACGGCATGGAGAGTATCGGGGCGAAGGTAGGCAGTAGCGTATCGAGCGCAGGCTCCTCTATTAGCCGCCTACTCGGCAGTGTGACCCCGTTTGCAAATGGCGGCATTGTCACCAAGCCGACACTTGGCCTGGTCGGTGAGGCAGGCCCCGAGGCTATCATTCCCCTATCAAAGGCTGGTGCGCTTGGTGGTGGTATTACAATCAACATCTCAGGCACATTCTTGGACGACAGGGCTGCAGCTCGCCGCATGGGCGATGAGATTATGAGCACCCTTAAGCAGCAAATGCGCCTATGATCGTAGTCACCCACAATGGCACGGATATCACTGACAAAATTGATACCGAGAGCTTTGCCATTACCGATGAGCGGAACAGTACGCGGGACACCCTGGACTTTGTGATCGAGAAGACGCCTGGTGGCTTTGCGCCTGAGCTTAACGCTGAAATCATTGTCACTAAGGATGGAACCCGCATCTTTGGCGGAACCATTCTGTCCTTTGAAACGTCGGTAGAGGGAGCTTCTACAGTGGTGTACTCGGTGGAGTGTGTTGACTTCACCCGGCAGCTGGATAGGCGGCTCGTGACAGAGCGCTTTATCAACCAAACCGGTAACGAAATCATCGCCTTCCTGCGTACCAACTACGCCTCAGACTTCACCATCACAAACGTCAATGCCGCCTTCACAGTTGCCCGCATCAGCTTCAACCGGCTGACTGTTTCGCAGTGCCTCGACAAGCTGGCCAAGCTCAATAACTTCAACTGGTACGTGGACTATAACAAGGACATCCACTTCTTTGCCCGGAACGCTGAGCCAGCGCCTTTTGATATCAGTGATACCAGCGACAACTTCATATTTAACTCGCTGAAAATCCGGTCTGATCTGTCACAGCTTCGAAATATCATTGAAGTACAGGGAGGTGAGGTCCCAATCGCTGCCCGTTCGACGCTTCATGCTGGTGACGGCGAGACAACTGAGTTTCCGACTAACTTCAAGTTTGCTGAAAAGCCTACTGTAACGGTAGACGGCGTCGCTCAGACAGTCGGGACTGAGTACCTCGATACCGGTAGCTTTGACTGCTACTGGAGCTTTAATGAAAAGTATGTGCGCTTCGATGACTTGGCGATACCTGCCGCCCCCGCGTCTGGGACCACAAACATCGTGCTGACTGGCCAGCCACTCGTTCCCTTGATTGCAGTGGTCCCTGATGAGGGTAGTATCGCTGAGTTTGGTGAGTTTGAGTTTTCTGTGACTGAGAATACGCTACGGTCGCAGGACCAGACTATCGCGCGTGGGTTGGCAGAGCTTGAGGCTTACGCGGAAAAAATCAACGAAGCGAGCTTTAAGACGTATACGCCAGGGCTGCGGTCCGGGCAGCTCATCACCATCAGCTCTACCTTGCATGGGGTGACGGCTGAATATGTCATTCAGAGCGTCAATTTTCGCCCATATCCGAACGGAAGTGAGCTAGACGGCATTTGGTCCGTAACGCTCGCTTCAACGGCCACCATGAGCCTCGTAGACGCTCTCAGGAAGCTCCTTGCCGTCGAGAAGCTAGAGGACGACGAGCTGAAGGTGCTGTTGGCGTTCTTTCGTTTTTCAGACCGTGCCTCAGTCACTGATGACGTCGATACTCCGGAGACCACAACGCCACCCTATGTCTGGGGGACAGCCGACTGGGGCTTTGCCAGGTGGCAATGATATACTGAGCCTGTATGCCAATAATTACAGGAGATCCAATTCTACCGGAAAACTTTAGAGGGATGATATTTCCGTATGCTGGGGCTGCAGCCCCTGCTGGCTTTTTGTTATGTGACGGGGCTGCTGTTTCAAGAACAACATACGCTGGGCTTTTCAGCCTGATAGGAACTGCGTATGGCGCAGGTGATGGTTCCACCACCTTCAATGTTCCAGACTTAAAGGGCCGTGTACCTGTCGGGTACGATGCAGCACAAACTGAGTTTGATGCTCTTGGTAAGGAGGGGGGAGAAAAAACCCACACCCTAACCACTGACGAGATACCTGCTCACAGCCACAATATCGGACTGGGGAACGATTCAAGCTCAAGTGGTTCCACACCAGAGGGACGACCCGCCTCTGCTCCTACTAACACTGCCTCGACAGCTCCAGCGGGAGGTGGGCTGGCTCACAACAACATCCAGCCATACACCACCGTAAACTTCATCATAAAAACATAATGAACGAGCTAGACACAATAAAAGCCGGTGGCCACTTTGAAATCATAAGTCTTGAAAAAGGCAAAGAGGTTTGGCGGTCCCCTGTTATTACAAACCGCATCCTCAACGCAGGGCTGGCTCAGATTATCCAGCACCACATCGGCAACGCTGCTAACGCTCTTGAGATTACCAGCCTCGAAATTGGCGACGGCGCTACTGCCGTCACTGCGGGTGACACAGCATTAGCTAACCTCGTCTTGGCTGATATCCCTGTCGCTCGAAACACTCCATCAGCTCTCAGTGTCGTTCTGGAATTTTTCATTGTTGACGCCGAGTTAGCTGACGGGACCTACCGCGAGCTGGGGCTACGAGCAGGGGCTACGCTATACACACGGGCGCTGTTCACTACCCCATACACAAAGGTCGCGGGGCGGGACACCATTATCCGGTACACGCTGAGCTATTCAGCCGTCTGATATACTTAGCGCATGGATTTTCAGACCCTTATTCAAGAAGCCTCAATCAGTATCGTTGCTGTCATTGCCCTTGTTTACGTCACGTACCTATTCATCAAAGAGCTACGCGAGCAGAGCAAGCAACACGCCGAAATGATTATCAACCGAACCATGCGCCACGAGGAGGCGATGTTGGAACGGGAGAAAGCCTTACGAGAACTAGAGCGGGAAGTGCGGATCACCCTCACTGACCACATCGTCCAATCGAACATCGCTTTGAATGAAAGTTCACGGGTGATCGCGCGGGCAGTAGACGCTCTCGATAAAAACTAGCCTATGCACAAAGTCATCATCGTCACAGCAGACGCGAGGACGCTTAAGTGGAAATCACTAGACGCTAAAAAGAGGGCCATAAAGAACACCCTCAACACCATGAAGAACGCCGACTTCACCGTCGATGTGGTGCATGAGACTTTCTTGCCAGAGGTGGCGAACGGACGCATCACCCACTCCTGGTTTAAGACCTTTGCAGAGCCATACTACCACCAGGGCTACGACTTCATCATCATCCACATGAAGGACACCCAGCGCAAAGCTTGGGGCATCAGTCCGACGTTGCGCGGCGCGAAGCTAAACGTCGCATCGACTGAGAAGATGATGGCGTACTTCTGGGCGGACGAGAACACGACCCGTGTACGCCTCAACCAGTTCATTCAGACCTGCTTGCATGAAATCAGCCACGCCTACTGTGACGGGGCAGATGTGCGGGATCTAACGCACGAGTACCACGTCGCCAATCCCGATATTAGGGGCATATTTGCCTCCTACGACATGGCAAAGTACCAGCCGGTACGCATGGGCCTAAAGAAGGATAAGACGCTTCTGGAGCGTATTCTGGGCCTCTGGCAGCAGGTTGCAGAGTATGATCGCATCCTTTCCAGCCGTTTGAGGCTGCAGCCGCTCGTGCAGCGCCAAGCTGACGTCATAGTCGAGACGATGGCCATGTTTGGACACCCGGTCCGTATCGTCGAGGGCTTCCGCTCCAACGAGCGCCAGGACGAGCTATATGCTCAAGGTCGGACCACTCCTGGCATTGTAGTAACCAATGCCAGAGGAGGTGAGAGCGCCCACAACTACGGAGTGGCCGTTGACTTCGTTTTTAGGAACGAGGGCTACGATGCCCCCGAAGAATTGTGGCAGACGCTTGGGTCGATTGGTGAAAGTGCTGGCTTCGAGTGGGGTGGGCGCTGGAAGACTTTCCCGGACAAGCCTCACTTCGAGATGCTGCTGGGGTACAGTCTCCAGGACTTCCAGGCTGGCAAGGTAGATTACTCAAAATATCAATAAACACGTATGAAATCAGAACTACGAAAGCGGCTAGAGAGCTTTGCTTGGCGGCTAAGCATGGCCACCTTGGTCTTTGCTACTGAATGGGTTGCTGCGAACGCTGGGCTGCTGGATCTGTCTCCAGCGGTGACAGGCATCCTGGCTTTGGTAGCTGGGGAAATCTCCAAGTATCTTAATCGTAAAGCGGTATAGTAAATAGGCGAGGGAAACCTCGCTGCTGAATATAGTTGGCTTGCAAATTGCTCCCCTAATACGGGAGCTTTTTGTTGACCTGTGGATAGTGCACTTGTGAAAAAGTGCACCTGTAGTACTCTATACAGAAGGTCGAGTTATTAGAGCCAAGTAATCAATTCAATTTATGCCGATACAATCGTTGACGCCATACAAGTTGACGAAGACGCAAAAGAAAGCGCTCGCCGAATACATGGAGGGGCGCAAAGGTATCCAAGAGACTGCAGCCGCACTCAACGTCTACCGGTCCCGCATCTACGTGATGCTTGCGACCATCGCCAGACACCAGTGCAGTACCGGTCGGATGGACGCCAAAGAGATCTTGAAGAATTATTAACCGATTAAGCCCAACTATATGGCAGACGCAAAGACCAAAGCAGCGCCGACAATTCATTCAAAGCTGCTTGAGTTTCAAAAGCTCAATATCTCTATCAAGAAGAGCAAAGAGAACCCACACTTTAAGAACAAATACGCTGACCTCTCCGAGATAATCAGCAAGGTGCGACCGGCACTCAACCAAGTTGGTATCGTCCTCATTCAATTACCTGGTGAAGCTGGCCTGACAACCATACTCCAGGACGCTGAGGGAGACACCTGTGTTACCGGCTTCCTTCCATACATCGGAGCCACTGACGCGCAAAAGCTAGGCTCAAATCTTACCTACCTTCGTCGCTACTCACTGGTAACCTTGCTAGGGTTGGAGGACGACGATGATGATGGGACTAAGGCTGTTGAGAAGACCGCGACAGCGGCACCAGCTAAGAAAGCTGCACCAGACCTGACACTTGATCAGGCTTGCAGAAAGCTCAAGGCATCAATCAGCGTTGAAGACCTCACTGCAACCTTCAAGTCGTTCCCTATTGAATTGAGAAAAGACGAGGAAGTGATCGCGATGGCGAAGGAGGTGAAGGAGGAGATTATCAACGCTCAAGAAATATAAGCATATGAATTTGAACAAAGTAATGATCGCTGGTCGACTGACCCGCGATCCGGAACTGAAGGCGCTGCCGAGCGGCAAGAACATCTGCAACTTCTCTTTGGCTACAAGCAGCACGTACAAAGACCGTGATGGTAAGACCATCGAGACAACCGAGTACCACAGCATTGTAGTGTTTGGACCGTCTGCAGAGAACAGCGCTAAGTACTTATTGAAAGGACAGTTAGCACTCGTAGAGGGGCGCTTGCAAACCCGGTCCTGGGAGAAAGACGGTGTGAAGCATTATCGGACTGAGGTGCTTGGAGACAAGGTCCTGTTCGGCCCAAAACCAGCTTCTGACGGCCCTGCAGCAGTTACTGTGCCGGAGTATCCTGAAGAAGAAATTAACCCGGAAGATATTCCTTTTTAGCCTATGACTTACCAATACACCGTAACGGTCGAGCGAACAGTTGACCGCGTCAGCAATGAGCTAGTCGCCCGCAACGTCACCGCCGACCAAGCCATCGACCTACTTCTGCACATCCAGCGGAACTTCTCAGATAGCGAGAAAGAAGATGCCGTGGAGGAGGAGCAGGAAGAACCCGAACAGGTTCCAAAGGATGAGCCCACAGCACCCCCGAAGAAGGCCAAAGCAACTAAGAAGGCAAGCAAACCACTCAGCTATGACAAGGACGCCATCGTTGCTGACCTAAGGGCCAACATGCCGGTGGCTGAGATTGCCGCCAAGCACAAGGTGACTAAGTAGACTGTCTACAACGTCAAGCATCGGTTCCTCTCAGAGGATGAAGACAGCGAACCGGAAGCCGTAAAGCTACCAGAAGGGTTTGGTGGCGAGACAGCCTACGCCAAGCGTCAACGCGAACGAGCGCAGCAAGAGCCAGAGGAGACGGACATCGAGCAAGAGATCCGAATGATGGTCGCGCAGGGGCTATCTGTCTCGGAACTTGAGATGATGTTTCCATCGGTCGAACTCACGAAGATTAACAGCATTTACCGGGAACTCCGGCCAATCAGCTAGCCTATGAACCTATTAAACATCAAAGGCCCACGCCGCCGAAAGGCAGCTCAGCCACACAGCCACCGAGCGACTATCGCGGCCTTAGTGCTAGTGACACTGGTGTTCCTGCTCATCTCACGCTCATGAGCCGAAAGCCACTATGCGCCTTCTGTGGCAGAAAATGCCACGACATTCACAGTCTAGAGGCGAGGCAGTACTGCTCAGAGAGATGCGGGCAGCTGCATCAGGAGTACGTTGCGAAGTATAAGGTGAAGCAATTAAACGATAAAAATTAATCTATGAATTTCATTAAATCAGTAGTGAAGGGTGTTCTAATCACAATCGCAGTGATCTTTGTCCTCGTTATCCTTGGCTCATTTGCCATGCCGACCGAGGAGCAGATCGATCAGGGGCTGACGGAAATTAAGACCGATGTCGCCGCCGACTTCGAGCGCCAGTACCAGAGCGCCAGCCTCCACGGCACCATGGTCGATAGATGCGTCCGGGCAGGGCTAGTGGCCGAGGGCTACCTGCAGGCCGGAGACGAGGCCAAGTATGCACAGTGGAAGCGGGTCGAGGATGTGGATTGCCAGGCTGCGGGCGTAATGCGGTAGGGGTATGGAAAACCAAACAGAACTCGTACACGTCAACTTTTATGCTGACACGTTTAGGAGTGGTTTCATTGAAATAAGCAAAAGTACAGCATCTGCACTGCGTGGAGCACACGACGTTGGATCGGACGGACCAAGAAGGGGCCAGTTTTACTGGGATGCAGTAAAACGCGTAGAGGCGGAGCTTAGTAGTATGTTGGGAATGAGATATGAACCAAAATATCCCGCTGCAGTGCGTTATGAAAGCGTCGGATCGCATAAATCAGGGGCGCGTTTGATCGATATTAAAAAAGCCCGCCGATTAAAAGTAAAGTGCATGTGCACATAAAAAAACTCGTCTTAAACTTTTAGCCTATGAAAACCACCCTTCAGCAACGCCTGGTCCAGTACTTCGAGAAGAACCCAAACCGCCAGCTCGCCAAAGGTGACATCTGCCGTCGAGCCGAAGACGCAATGGGAGTGACCGGGGAAAGTGTCGGACGCCGCCTACGTGTCCTGCATGAAGTATCAGAGTGGCCCAGCACCCTGTCAGACACACCGGAGCACACAAAGGCCAGGGAGCTGCTGGGTGGGGCCAAGATCCGACGAGAACTCAAGGATGGGCATTGCTTTTATACTTACGAGCCGCCAGCCAGTAAGCGGGTACGCCGGGTGAAGATCGTAGATGGCAAGGCGGTGGAGTATTGGGAGGAGATTAGTAGTGAGGTAAAAAGCTAGCCTATGGAAATGACTATGGAGGAGTATTACACACCTCCCGCCGATCATGTGTTTGAGGAAATTAAAGCTGCCGCAATTGAGATTTGGACCGGTTATGACGACACACACGGCTATGCAAGCAGTAAAATCCGGATAGTTTAAAGCTGTCAAAACATTAGAGATAACGCTTGGTATATCGTAGCTATGTTTGATCTCATCAATCAAGAGCGCCTTCTGGAAAAAGTAAGTCCGGAAACTGCCGAACTAATCCGGCGTGCTAGGGGACGGTAAACCTCTGGGGACAGCTTGAAACAAATCCGCTTCGCTGTAGTACTATTAGTACTGACGAGCCTTATCCGCTCGTCCTCATATCTGCTCTACGTTGTTACACACACAAGCTGCCGCCGCACGCGGTGGCTTGTTGTATTATGTGTACAGATGATCATTCAAAAAGGAGGCACCGATGGCGAAAGTGATCTGTGCCTATTGCTTGAGAATTTACAAACTCAAGGGGCCAGGAGTGGCGAACCGCCACAATCAGCAACCGTGCTGCTGCATGAAGTGCCACATGGCGCTGCAGATGTTTGAAGAAACCTTCAACAACCAAAACATTTCAGACGGGACAACTCAGACCGATCTGAAGCTCTGGCTTGAAGACCAGGACTAAACCCCAACCAAACAACGGAGGAACTAAAATGTCTTGCAGATGCGAGTGGTGTCACTGTGTCCGGTCGCCACGCCGGATCATGTTCATCAGCGGTCACTACTTTTGCAGCGGTGGCCACTACCGACTTTTTTTCGGGATCAAGTGAGGGTGCCATGAAGCGCTCACGTGACCAGAAAGTCATCAAACGTAAACCCGTCAGGAAGTAGAGAGGTGGTGATCCAATCGAGACAGGTGGCGAGACGACCACCGACCAAAACCTAGAGCCGTACTTTGTGCGGTTCTTTTCTTTCCTGGTACGTTGAGGTTTCAGTTTGAGGACTTGAAATATTGTCGTTAAGTGTCAGAAAATACTTGCATATCACGTAATGCTAGGCAAATGCTTCAGGTGAACGGCACACCACTTGGAGTGGTGTCGCTCATAGCGACATAACCTTCTCAAATAGGAGATTTCCATGAGATTTTTCTTTGCCACCGCAATGGTGGCTTTGTTGTATGGAGCAGTAGCAAGTGCTCAAAGCCAATCTGATCACCTTGAAAACCTAACAGCTGTCATGGCTGGTGAGCAAATCTGTGGCTTCACAGTCAACCAACAAATTCTGGAAATCGCTGTGGTTTCCTTGTTTGGCGATCCAGCGAGTGTATCGCCTGGTGGTAAGCATTGGCCAGAAATACAAAAGAACATATCGCGAGTGCAGGGACTGACTGCTACATCAAGCGGACGACGCAGCTTTTGCAACACCACGAAAGCAAATCTCTCAGCTTTCTTTAACTGACACTTGGCTTTAGAGGCAAAACGCTGCGCATCCTCGCTCACTTAAGGTGGTAGACTGTAGTGAGCGCTGACTGCCGTGGAGACTGCCTGGTTTGGTGGTGTGCAGTTAGTCAGGTGGAACAGAAAGCTGCTAGCTACCCGGCAGCTTTTTGTATTGTCCGGGGTGATATGATTAGGGGGTGAAGTACACTGTCCCGATCCCTGAGAAGGTATCCCTGAACAAGATCTATGCCGGGGTGCATTTTTCGCAGCGGTCCGCCCATAAGGCCAACTACCAGATGGCCGTTAGAGCCGCAAAACCGCGTCCTGAGCCGTTTCCAGGCCCGTACCCCGTTCACATCCACTATCACTTTAGATTGGCCGGTTCTCGGCTCGATATGAGTAACCACGCCTACATGCTCAAGATGGTGGAGGACGGCCTTGTTCACTGTGGCGTTTTGCCAGGGGATGAGCCAAAGTACGTAGGCAGCTATAGCGTGTCTGGGGAGAAGATAGACAAGGCTGGTGCGAACGAGGTTGAGGTTACACTTCATCCAAGCCAGTCATAAAACTTTTGGAAGAGCTCTGCGATCTCGTCCTCTGCAACTTTCCCCCCAATTTTCATCACACCATCAGCGCCAGCTTCGAGACGTTTGACTATCCATGCTTTTGCTCGTTTTCCGAACGGTTCCATATCACCAGCAGGCTTTTCCGCTTCTGCAAGTGCAGTAAGTTCTTGGGCTTCTTTAGTCGTCAGACCGGCAGCTATCAGTCCTTGCTTCAAGCTTTCACTGTCACCCTGAAGAACTTTCAATGCAATTTGAGCACCCGCACCAGTGTTCGAGACATTACTCACGTTACCGTAGATGGTGGTGTTAGTGATGTTCGTAACAGCGGCTTGGTTAACTGTCCCAACTACAGTGGTTCCTACTTCAACAGCGGCGGCCTCTGGTACCTTGGATTCAAGCTCTAGTACTAGGTCCAAGAGCCTTGCTCGGACAACTGCTACAACTTGTACAAACGCTCCTGCGCTGAAGAATCCCTCCAAGTGCGTGCAGCCAAAACCTTTGAAAATCTTGTCACCAATCAGAGCCATAAGATTACCGGTCCCAATGGAATAGCGACCGCTCCCGTCCCCTTCTGCGTTCTTTTCAACGTAGCTGTCAATGACCGCAATCGGCTCGCGAAGACTGTACCTCAGCCACTGCTCCCCGGCGTGCTGCTTGACAATCACACCAGGAACGGGAGACCCATTCGTAACCATTATGCCGTTAGTGAAGTTGCCCTGATATGTGATGCCCGCCACGCGATATTCAGGCACCGGCACCTCGTCCGGGTATCCTTCAGTTTCGTGTTTCACCCAATCCGCAAGGGTGTGGTTACCTAGCTTGGCAGCAAGGAACTTGATCTTCAGAAGAATAGGGCCGAGCGGAACTTTGTCGTCGAGGAGCGACGCTTGGATTTCATGCAACAGAGCCATCTACACCTCCGAAAGTGGTTGCAAAGTACGTGTGGCTCCTGTTGTCCACAAGCATTTTGCACAAAAATCAAAGGTAGTGTAATATTTTGATATGCAACCACTAGTCACATGCGGTGAGTTCGTAACTGGAGCAATCCATGTTACTATTTCCCTGTTAGTGGTTGCACACAACCGTACAAAGCTCATGGCCTCAACCGCCTTGGGCTTTTTGCGTATTTGATGGTTGGTTCATGGGGGAGCACTACTGTCTAGTGTTAGACCAGTGAAAGGTGCGGCATTCGTAGCTATAAACGACACTGCCTATATCTGACTAGCTTCCCCACGAGCCAATCATCACAGTACATTCACATCACCACGTCGCGGGCTCTTGCGCCTGGACGAAAAATATAGATGGTTGGTTCACTGGGAAGTTATGCAGTCGGATATCGAGTGTGTACAGCTCGCCGACATGACAGGTTTAGAACGACGCAAGATGGCCTCTGTGTTGTCAGTCTGAAACTACCTCAGGAAGCCGGTAAGGAAATAAGCGGAATACCTTACAATATGTGACTTGATGCGAGGGGTGAGGGTGCCTGCTACCTCGCACTTCCCAGCGAGCCAATCATCAAAGCAACAAAGTTGGTGTGTTGATGTGTGGGAATAACTGTAAAATCTGCACCCAGTTAACCTCACTGGGTATGTCGCTCCTTACGGACCGAGTAATCCAAAAAGGCTAGGAGTGTAGCAATCTCTGCAGTGACCCACACACCGGCACATCAACTCGCATCGGCTCCAAATCCCTGGGCGCTAGGAATAGCGTCTCTCGATATGGAGCTGATGAGTGGATAGATGTTTGTAAGTTGAGACCGCATAAAACGTGTCGCCGTCGATTTAATTAATCTTAGGCTTCATTGAGAACGGAAAAGGTAGGCGAGGTGGCTCTTGTACTACTACTTACACTCTGAGCTCCACTCTGGTGATGAACATAGACGAACCCTGGTAGAGCTTTGTTTCGAGAGGGGGAAGGTGTATTAAATTAAACAACGCACATGAAAAATATCTCATTCAACCACATTGACCTCCAGCCCGCCTCAGATGCTTTTCAAGCTACCCCTCGCACCCAGCGAGAAGACCTAATCGAGCAGATTGTTGCTCAGTGCATCTTAAGGCCCGGAGAAGATCGCCAACTAGCTCGCGCCCTTGCTGTCACTGCCAACACCGGGAAGTGGACAGCTATGGATCTACACGCGCTGCTGCGAAAAAAAGGGGACCCAACCATTAGAAACTACACTGCTTTTGTGTGGTGGAGCTGTAAGGTGCGAAACAGCAATCAATAGAGTGGGTGGAAGTTTCCATCATATGCTATGTTTTCTTATCGTGCTTCATTTTTCTATCATTGCTTTTTGCTTTGATCTTCTCAATTATTTGTTTCTCAAGTGCTCCACCTTCCAATGAGCGAGAGACGAATTCCACGTCGTATGTTTCAAAGACTGTCGCAATTTCGCCTGTTGAGGTGCGCCCATTTTCCAATGTATACGAAGAATAATCATCATTTAAGTTCATGAATGATAGCTTCGTTCCTTCTCGCGTTCGGTATTCACTGAATTTGCGTATTGTACCATCGGCAGTGCATCCGATGTAGTACCCTGTATATTCTTCGTTCTGGGACATGAAATTTCTCCAACGCAGTAGGTAAGAACGACCACCCCCCGGAGGGTGCCTTTCTTTGCCCGTTCGCCAGCAGCTTAAGCAAGCTCTTTCGAAGTGACCCCGAAAATCCGGTCCAAATCCGTGCCAAAAAATGTGAGGGGAATCTGCTAAGTATTGGAGCGGGTGAAGGGAATCGAACCCTCGTATTCAGCTTGGGAAGCTGCTGCTCTACCATTGAGCTACACCCGCATGCGGCAGACAGGTAAGTCAGGCCAACCGACCCGTCAAGCCCTTCTGCGCCGGCGTCGGCCGCCATCGTCGCCCGTGCCGCCCTCGCCGCGTGTGTTGAAGCTGTTATCGGGCAGGGTCATGATCTTGCCCAGTTCGGGGAAAGGGTCAGTCTTGTGCGGGATCGCGTTTGCGGCCACGAAATGTTCCTGAAATTTCGGCTCGATCGCGGTCTCGATCTTGGTAATCTGGCCCACGACTGTTTCGATTTCGGCACGGCTGGCGATGTTGCACAGGGCGATACGCGCGCCAGTGCCTGCGGCATTGCCTGCGCTGAACACCTTGTCCAGCGGTACATCGGGGATCATGCCCAGCACCATCGCGTGTTTGGGGCTGATATGAGCGCCGAAAGCCCCTGCCAGCACCACGCGGTCCACCTTGTCGACGCCCATCTCGTCCATCAGCAGGCGCGCACCGGCATAAAGCGCCGATTTCGCCAGTTGGATCGCGCGAATATCGCCCTGCGTCACGCTGATCAGAGGACCGCCTGTCGCGGTGGCGTCATGGATCACATAGGCATGGGTGCGCCCCTCCAACACGCAACGCGCCGTGCCGGTCTGTTCGGCCGATCCGATCAGTCCCGAGCCATCCAGAAGCCCCGCCATTCGCATCTCGGCCACAGCCTCGATAATGCCGGACCCGCAGATGCCGGTGATACCGGATGCGGCGGCGGCCTCGTCAAAGCCTGCCTCGTCGGACCACAGCTCGGTGCCGATGATGCGGAAGCGCGGTTCCTTGGTGACGGGGTCGATCTCGACCCGTTCGATGGCACCGGGGGCGGCGCGCTGGCCCGCGCTGATCTGCGCGCCCTCGAATGCGGGGCCGGTGGGCGAGGAACAGGCCAGCACGCGGGTGGTGTTGCCCAGAAGGATCTCGGCATTGGTGCCCACATCCACGACCAGCACAAGATCCTTGGACTTGCCCGGTTCCTCGGACAAAGCCACAGCAGCGGCATCGGCACCGACATGGCCTGCGATGCAAGGCAGAAGATAGACCTGCGCGCGGTTGTTCAACGTATCAAAGCCCAGATCCGAGGCCCGCAGCGCAAGTGAGGACGAGGTGGCCAGTGCGAAGGGGGCCTGACCCAGTTCCACCGGATCAATGCCCAGCAACAGGTGGTGCATGACCGGATTGCACACGATCACGGCCTCGAAAATGCTGGCGGGATCAATACCCGCATCGGTGCTGAGGTTCTGCGCCAGCGCGTTGATCGAGGTGCGGACCACGCGGGTCATATCCTTGTCGCCGCCCGGATTCATCATCGCATAGGAGACACGGCTCATCAGATCCTCGCCAAAGCGGATTTGCGGGTTCATCACACCGGAGGAGCACAGCACCTTGCCTGTCACCAGATCGCACAGATGCGCGGCGATGGTGGTCGATCCCAGATCAATGGCCAATCCGTAAAGCCCGTCTTCGTAAAGGCCGGGCCAGATATCCAGCAGGCGGGCAGGGGCGGCATGGTGGTCGCGGTACAGCGCCACGGTGACCTGCCAGTTGCCCTTGCGCAGGACCGGTTGCAGCTTGGTCAGCACCGACAGGTCGGCCTTGATGTCCTCGATCTGCCATTGCGCGCGCAGCGCGCGCGCCAGCCGTTCCAGATCGCCTGTCGGCTCGTGCATGTCGGGTTGGTCGACCTCGACGAAATAAAGCCGCGTTGCGGGGTCCATGATGATCGCGCGGGCGGTGGCGGCCTTGCGGACCACCTGCTTATGGACCTGACTTTCGGGGGGCACGTCGATCACGATATCGCCCTGCACGGTGGCCTGACAGCCCAGACGCCGCCCGTCGATCAGACCGCGCTTGTCCTTGTAGCGCTGCTCGACGCTGTTCCAGTCGGACAGGGCTGTGGATTCCGACACAACACCGAATTTCGAGAACTCGCCATAAGACGGCGTGATCTGGCATTTCGAACAGATCCCCCGCCCGCCACAGACGCTGTCGAGATCCACACCCAGTTGCCGCGCCGCAGTCAGGATTGGCGTTCCGATGGCAAAGCGGCCCCGCTTGCCCGAGGGGGTAAAGACCACAAGCGGATCTTGCGCGGCTGACTGGCGAGGCTCTTGGATGGTGCTGCTCATCTGGATGGGTCTTCCTTTGGGTCCATGCCGTCTAAGCATATGCTGCGCGGCGAAAAGGGAAAGGCGTGATGCGGCAAAATGACGGTGTGCGGCGTCATTTCCCCCGCCCTGCGCGTATGGCAGGGGTTGGAGCCTCCGGCGGGGATATTTGGCGCAAGAAGAAGCGCCGGTGCGATGGATTGTTCGGTCATTTGGGGTTTCCCCTGACCGGCAGACATGCAATAGGGAAGCGCCAAACGATCCCTGCATGGAGATGCCCGATGGAGATTCGTGAGGCCCTGACCTTCGATGATGTTCTGCTTGTTCCCGCCGCGTCCTCGGTTCTGCCGTCGACTGCCGATACGCGGACGCGCGTGACGAGATCCATCGCCTTGAATATCCCCTTGCTGAGTTCGGCCATGGATACCGTGACCGAGGCGCGCATGGCCATTGCCATGGCACAGGCGGGCGGCATGGGTGTCGTCCATCGCAACCTGACCGTGGAAGAACAGGCCACCGAAGTGCGCCGCGTCAAACGGTTCGAGAGCGGGATCGTCTACAATCCGATCACCCTGTCACCCGACCAGACGCTGGCTGATGCAAAGGCTCTGGCGGCCCAGTACAAGGTGACGGGTTTTCCGGTGGTGAACGAGAAAGGTCTGGTCGTGGGGATCGTGACCAACCGCGACATGCGGTTTGCCACATCCGATGACACGCCGGTCAAGGTGATGATGACCAGCGACAATCTGGCGATGCTGACCGAACCGGCCGAGTTGGAAGAAGCGAAAAGCCTGATGAAGGCACGGCGGATCGAGAAGCTGCTGGTCACCGATGGCAAGGGCCGTCTGACCGGGTTGCTGACGCTGAAGGATACCGAAACCGCCGTGTTGAACCCGACCGCCTGCAAGGACCAGTTGGGCCGCTTGCGGGTGGCTGCGGCCTCGACCGTGGGGGATGCCGGGTTCGAGCGTAGCATGGCGCTGATCGACGCGGGCGTGGATATGGTGGTAATCGACACCGCGCATGGCCATTCCGAAGGTGTCGCCATCGCGGTCGAACGGATCAAGAAAGTGTCCAACGAGGTGCAGGTGGTGGCCGGCAATATCGCCACTGCCGAGGCCACGCGCGCCCTGATCGGGGCCGGTGCGGATGCGGTCAAGGTGGGGATCGGGCCGGGTTCGATCTGTACCACGCGGATGGTGGCAGGCGTGGGCGTGCCGCAGATGACTGCCATCATGGATTGCGCGCGTGCAGCCGGTGACGTGCCGGTGATCGCGGATGGCGGCATCAAGTTCTCGGGCGATTTCGCCAAGGCGATCGCGGCGGGGGCCTCCTGCGCGATGGTCGGCAGCATGATTGCGGGCACGGACGAATCCCCCGGTGAGGTGATCCTCTATCAGGGGCGGTCCTTCAAATCCTACCGCGGGATGGGCAGCCTTGGTGCCATGGCGCGCGGCTCGGCGGATCGCTATTTCCAGAAGGACGCGGCCAGCGACAAGCTGGTGCCCGAAGGGATCGAGGGGCAGGTGCCTTATAAAGGATCAGCCTCGGCCGTGGTCCACCAGTTGGTCGGCGGCTTGCGCGCGGCGATGGGCTATACCGGCTGCGCCACGGTGGAAGAGATGCGGAACAACTGCACATTTGTCAGGATCACCGGCGCGGGCCTGAAGGAAAGCCACGTGCATGACGTGCAGATCACGCGCGAAAGCCCGAACTACCGTGTGGGATGATAGACGGGATCGCGCTGTTCCAGACGCCCGAAGCTGAGATATTCTGCCTCACGGATGGCGGTGCTCTGCTTGACGGCGTGCCCGTTTTTTTAAAGGCCCGCGTGAAGCTGCATCCTGCAGAGCACGCCCATTGGCTGGAGCGGGACGCGCCTGCAGCGCGCGTGATCGCCGCCTATGCCGACCGTATCCAAGTGGCAAGCGACGGGCAGGGCGTGGCACCCTTGGCGACTGTCTGGGCCTTGCCTGGCCACACACCCGGCCATATCGGGCTGCGTATCGGCGCGGGACCAGTGATTGTGGGCGACATCTTTCATTCGGCCGCATTGCAATTGCCCGATTCCGAAGTGGCCACGATCTATGACGTGGACGCAGATGTGGCGAGGCGGACCCGCCTGCTGGCATTGTCAGACATTGCGGCAAAGAACCTTGTTTTCAGCCGCGGGCATTCCGTCGCACCGCAGTCTTTCGCCCGACTGCGAGCCGATGGCACCGGATATCGCGCGGTTCAGGTCTAGATGGCGGCACCTCAAGCCTTCGGGCGATTGCACTTTCAGTTACGCCGATCACCGGCAGGCCGGTTGGGTCGGTTGGGTCGGTTGAAACACCTTCCCGTTTTCACACCATCATATTGCGCGGGTCGGCGATCATTTGGCAGTACTGGGTCATGAAGCGTGCGGCGTCGGCGCCGTTGATGACGCGGTGGTCATAGGACAGGTCCAGCGGCACCATCGGCACGGGGCGGGGGGTGTCGCCGTCCCAGACAGTCGCGGTCTGGGTGCGGGTGATGCCAAGGATCGCCACTTCGGGCGGATTGACGATCGGGCTGAAGGCGGTGCCGCCGATGCCGCCCAGATTGGTGATTGTCATGGATGCGCCACCCATCTCGTCGGGTTTGATCTTGCGCGCCTGTGCGCGGGCGGCCAGATCCTCGATCTCCGCAGCGATCTGCCACAGACCTTTGTGATCAACATTGCGGATCACGGGCACCATCAACCCGTGCGGGGTATCGACCGCGATCCCGATATGGACGTAATCCTTCAGGATCAGCCGCTGTGCGTCCGACGACAGCGAAGCATTGAAACGCGGATGCCGGCGCAGGCAGCGCGCCAGTGCGGCGACATGGAAGGCCAGCGCGGTCAGTTTGACCCCGCGGGCCTGTGCCTCGGCCTTGAGGCCCTGCCGGAACGCGTCCAGTGCCGATACATCCGCGCTGTCGTGATGGGTGACAGCAGGGATCAGCGCCTGCGCCGCAGCCATATTGCGCGCGGCCACTTGGGCAAATCGGCTCATCGGTTCTTCGGATACGGCACCGAATGCGGCGTGATCCACGTCCCAGAACGCGGTGTCGCCTGAAGAGGCGCTTGGCGTTCTGTCCAGATCCTCAGGGGCGATGGTCGTGCGGCCAAGACGCTTGGCCAGCGCGTCGATATCGACATCCTTTTCCCGTGCAAGGCGGCGGGTCGAGGGACTTGCGATGATGTCGGTCATGTCTGTCCCCTTTACCAACTGGCCGAGATATATTGCGTTTCCATGAATTCGAGCATGCCCTCATGCCCGCCCTCACGGCCAAGGCCGGATTGCTTGGTGCCACCGAAGGGGGCGGCCGGATCGCTGACCAAGCCACGGTTCAGGCCGACCATGCCGTAATCCAGACGCTCGCAGACTTGCAGCGCACGTTTGAAATCGCCCGAGAAGACATAGGCGACCAGCCCGTATTCTGTGGCATTGGCGCGCCTGATGGCATCCTCCTGATCGGTGAAGGTCTGGATCGCGGCGACGGGGCCGAAAATCTCGTCATGCACGCAATCGGCATCTTCGGAGACGTTGGACAACACCGTGGGCGGATAGAAATAGCCCGTGCCCTCCGGTGTGGTGCCACCGCATTCGACACGCGCGCCTTTGGCCACGGCATCGGCCACGAAGGCCGCCACCTTGTCGCGGGTATCGGCATTGACCAAGGGGCCCACATCGACGGATGGATCGGTGCCATCGCCCACCTTGAGCGCGGCCATGCGCGCGGTCAGGCGCTTGGTGAACGCGGCGGCGATGCTTTCATGCACATAGATGCGGTTGGCAGCCGTGCAGGCCTCGCCCAGGTTCCGCATCTTGGCCAGCATCGTGCCTTCGATGGCGGTGTCCATATCGGCATCCTCGAACACCAGAACGGGGGCGTTGCCGCCCAGTTCCATGGCCGGTTTCAGCACCTGATCTGCGGCGGATTTCAGAAGCTTGCGCCCCACGCCTGTCGAGCCGGTAAAGCTGACGACACGCACGCGCGGATCATGCAGCATGTGATCGACCAGCGCGCCTGTGTTGCGCGAGGGCAGGACATTGACCAGTCCGGGCGGCACACCGGCCTCTTCCAGCAGGGGCATCAGGGCCAGCATGGTCAGCGGCGTTTCCGATGCGGGCTTGATGATCACGCCGCAGCCTGCCGCCAATGCGGGTGCGATCTTGCGGGTGCCCATCGCGGCGGGATAGTTCCAGGGTGTCACCAGCACGGCCAGACCGGCGGGCTTGTGCTGCACCATGATCCGCGCACCCGAGGCGGGGGCATGGGTGATCATCCCGTCGGCGCGCACGGCCTCTTCGGCGAACCAGCGGAAGAACTCGGCGGCATAGGTCGCCTCGCCCTTCGCATCCGTGCCGGCCTTGCCGTTCTCCAGCGTGATCAGATGGGCAAAATAGTCCAGCCTTTCGGTCATCAACTCCCATGCGCGGCGCAACACCTCGGACCGGTGGCGCGGTGTTTGGGCGGCCCAGTCCTTCATCGCGGCCTCGGCGGCATCCAGTGCTGCATCCGCATCGGCGATTTCGGCCGAGGCGACCGAGGCGATGACCTCCTCGGTGGCGGGATTGATGACGTCGAAGCGCTGGGGCGTCTTGTGCCATGCGCCGTTGATATAGAGATCGGTGAAGTCCATGTCGGTCCCCTATGGATCAGAGCAGGTGGCGGAGCGGTTGCTCCATCCGGCCTGCGAATGCGGAAAGAAGGGTGATGGCGTCGGGTGCTGCGATCTGGTCGGCGCTGCATTCCAGCGTGATCCCCAGACCTGCGGCGGCTGGCACCAGTGTCAGAACCGGCCTGTCCTCCGCCCCCATCACGACCGAGCGCAGCGCCGTGCCGCGCAGATCGCGCAAGATCAGATCGGGGCTGTCCTCGGTCCGGATGATGGCCGACAGCGCCCTGCCTGCGGGCACGGCAAAGCGGCGCGTATGTCCGTGACGCGTGATCTCGACCACGGCAGGCGCGTCAAGGCTTGCACCGGCCAGACCGGACAACAGGGCATCGGCATCCGTCAGACCATGCACCGCTGCGGCCCATGCCGCGAATGCGGCAAAGCCGTCCGTGGCAATCTCGGCGGTCAGCCGGATGGAGGCCGCGCCCGCATTGGCCGCGGCACCGGCGGGTGTTTTAACGGGCAGGGCGGCCAGCGTGTCGAGATCGGACATGTGGAAGGGCTGCGCATAGCCTTCCGTGACCAGCCGTTGCAGATCCAGTCCGCGTTCCATCGCCACCCTGCGCGCCTTGGGCGAGGCGAGGATACGGTCGCCAGTGGTTGGCACCGGTGGGGGGGCAACGGGACGCTCTTTCGCCCGTTCGGGCGGCATCGCTGCGGGTGTTTCGGCGGGCTGCACCGTTTCCGGTGGCGTGGCCTTGGCGCTGCGGGCGACCGGAGCATCAGGCTTGTCCTTGCTGATGATCGCCACCGGCGCGCCGACCGGCACCTCGTCGCCTTCCTCCGCCAGTGTTGCGGCAAGATAACCGTCATGGCCTGCCGGAACCTCCATCGTGCTTTTGTCGGTTTCGACCTCGAACAGCACATCATCGGCTGAGACCGCATCGCCAAGCGCCTTCTGCCAACTGACCAGCAGGCCGGTATCCTGCGCCATCCCAAGCTGCGGCATGGTGACGGATGTTCCTTCGGGCAGGTCTTGCCCCGCATCAGCAGCCTTGCCGGACGGTGCTGTTGCAGCCTTGGGTTGCGACGCAGGTGCCGGCGCATCATCCTCGGCACTGTCCGAGATCCGCGCAATCACGGCCCCCACCGGCACATCCTCGCCCTCGGCGGCGGTGATGCCGGTCAGGTAGCCGTCGGCCTGCGCTTCCACCTCCATCGTGGCCTTGTCGGTCTCGACTTCAAACAGCGCATCGCCCTTGGCCACGGGATCGCCCGCCGCCTTGAGCCAGGCCACGATCTTGCCCGCATCCTGTGCCATGCCAAGCTGGGGCATTGTCACGTCATGGGGTCCATCATTCCGCGGCATGGATCATCTCCCCCGCGCAAAGGCGGCGTGCATTGGCCGCGACACCTTCGGGTGTGGGCACGGTGATATCTTCAAGCGCGGGCGAGAAGGGGATCGGCACATCCATCGCGCCCATCCGCAGGACCGGCGCATCCAGATGGTAGAAGGCTTTCTCGTTCAGGCGGCTCGCGATCTCGGCGGTGATGCCATAGCTTTGATGCCCCTCGTCGATGACGATGGCGCGGCTGGTCTTGCGCACACTTTTGAGCAGCGTCGCCTCGTCCAGCGGCACGATGGTGCGCGGGTCGATCACCTCGGCGCTGATCCCCTCGGCTGCCAGCAGTTCGGCGGCTTTCTCGGCGACCTGCACCATCGAGGATGTGGCGATCAGCGTGATATCCTTGCCCTCGCGCTTGATATTGGCCACGCCGAAGGGGATCAGATATTCCTCCTCCGGCACGGGGGCCTTGTCCTGATACATCAGCTTGTCTTCGAAGATCACGACCGGGTTATTGTCGCGGATCGCGGTTTTCATCAGGCCCTTGGCCTCATAGGCCGAAGACGGCATGGCAACCTTCAGCCCCGGAATATGCGCGACCAACGCCTGCAAGGACTGCGAGTGCTGTGCGGCGGAACGGCGGGTGGCACCCATATTGGTCCGGAGCACAAGCGGCACATTCAGTTTGCCGCCGGACATGTAATGGATCTTGGCTGCCTGATTGCACAGCTGATCCATGATCAGGAAGATGAAGTCGCCGAACATCAGATCGACGATAGGCCGCGCGCCGGTCATGGCGGCGCCGACCGCCAGACCCATGAAGCCGGGTTCCGAGATGGGCGTGTCGATGACGCGCTCGGTGCCGAATTCCTCGACCAGACCGGACAACACCTTGAAAGGCGTTCCCGCCTCGGCCACATCCTCGCCCAGCAGGAAGACCGTCGGGTCGCGGCGCATTTCCTCGGCGATGGCCTCGTTTACGGCTTGGGACAGGGTGATCTCTCTCATGAACTTCTCTCCTCAGTCCGCGTAAACATGCATGTCCACTTCGGACACATCGGGGTAACGGGCGGCCTCGGCATAGGCGACGGCCGCGGCGGCATCCTTCTCAACTTCCGCATTCATCGCCTCGATCTCCTCCTCGGTGGCGATGCCTTGTTCGACCAGCCATGCGCGGAAGCGGATGATCGGATCGCGATTCTCTTTCCACTCTTTCTCTTCGTCCTTGGAGCGGTAATAGGCGCGGTTGATGTCGCCGACATGGTG
Organism: Seohaeicola saemankumensis; assembly: GCF_021021435.1. GTDB lineage: Bacteria > Pseudomonadota > Alphaproteobacteria > Rhodobacterales > Rhodobacteraceae > Seohaeicola. The sequence continues at coordinate 228,514 of NZ_JAINWI010000014.1, read as the reverse complement.
GCCGTGATAGCGGTAGGTCTCCAGTTCGATAAAGAACGGGCCTTCGCCCTTGCGGCACCGCGCCACCAGTTTCTGGGTCAACTCGTTCACGGCCAGCACATCCTGACCGTCGACCTTGAATGCCTCGATCCCGAAAGCCTCGGCCCGCGCGGTGATGGAGCCTGCGGCGATTTCCGCGGTCTTGGTGTATTCGGAATAGCCGTTATTCTCGCAGGCATAGATCACGGGCAGCTTCCATAGCGCGGCCATGTTCATTACCTCGTACAGCAGTCCCTGCGCCGTGGCCCCGTCGCCAAAGAAACAGACGGTCACATCATCCTGCCCCATCAGCTTGGCGCGCAGGGCCGATCCGGTGGCAATGCCCATCGAGCCGCCGACGATGGCATTGGCCCCCAGATTGCCGTGGCTCTGGTCGGCAATATGCATCGACCCGCCCTTGCCACGGCAATAGCCTTCTTCCTTGCCCAGAAGCTCGCAGAACATCTGTTTGAAGTCGGCCCCTTTGGCCACGCAATGCCCGTGCCCGCGATGGGTCGAGGTGATGCGGTCGTCATCGGTCAGCGCCTCGCAGATCCCCACCGCCACGGCTTCCTCGCCGGAATACATATGCGTGAGGCCGGGCATCTTGGCCGACAGGTAAAGCTGGTTCGCATTATCCTCGAAGGTGCGGATACGGACCATCTGGCGGTACATGCGCAGGTAATCTGCGGAATTGGTCTTTTTGGCGGGGCTCATGGCTTTGTCCTTTGCGGGAAGTGACCCGGCGCAGCTCGCGCCGGGCCCGGTCCTGTCAGTAGCGGTTGGCGATCGGCAGTTCTTCGGCGGGGAAAAGGCTGATCACCTCGCAGCCGGTTTCGGTCACGACCACCTCTTCCTCGATCCTTGCTGCGGAATAGCCGTCGGATGCGGGGCAATAGGTTTCCAGCGCAAAGACCATGCCGGTCTTGATCTCCATCGGGTGGTCCATGCTGATCGCGCGGCTGATGATGGGGCGTTCATGCAGCGCAAGACCCAGACCATGCCCGAATTGCAGACCAAAGGCCTGATCCTCGTTCGCAAAGCCAAGGCTTTCGGCAGTCGGCCAGACGGCGGCGACCTTGTCCGTCGTCACACCCGGTTTGATCATCGCGATCGAGGCGTCGATCCATTCGCGGGCCTTGGTATAGGCATCGGTCTGCGAGGGCGTCGCGCGGCCCACGTTGAAGGTGCGGTAATAGCAGGTCCGGTAGCCCTGATAGCTTTGCAGGATATCGAAGAAGGCCTGATCGCCGGGCCGGATCAGCCGGTCGGTGAAGTTATGCGGATGCGGATTGCAGCGCTCGCCGGAAATGGCGTTGATCGCCTCGACATCGTCCGACCCCATCTCGTAGAGCATCTTGTTGGACAGTGCGACGATATCGTTCTCACGCACGCCCGGCTTCAACTCCTCATAGATCATGTGATAGACGCCATCGACCATGGCGGCGGCCTGCGTCAGAAGCTGGATCTCGTCCCAGTTCTTGATCTCGCGCGCGGCCAGCATGATCTGCTGTCCGTCGACGACATTGATCCCTTCCTCGCGGAGGGCGTGGAACATCGCGGTTTCGGCGTAATCCACACCCACCGGCATATCGCCCATGCCCGCATCGCGGATCAGGCCCGCGATCTGCTTGGCGTATTTCTGCATCAAGCCGAACTCGGGCGGGATCGTGCCGCGCATACCCACCACACCGGCCAGGCAATGATCGGGCTCCAGCCAGTCGGCATGCCGCTTGTGATGCATCGCGGCCGAGCCGAAATCCCAGACATAGGGGCTGTCATCGCCCGTCAGCAGACAGAAACGGCACATCTTGTCCCGCTCCCATTCGCCGATCTTGGTGGCGCTGACATAGCGGATGTTGTTCACATCAAACAGCAGCAGCGTGCCCGCGTTCGAGGCCTGCAACGCCTGCCGCGTCCGTGCCAGCCGGTAGCGGCGCAAGCGGTCGTGATCAATGCGGCGTTCGAAATCCACCGTGGTGTGGCCCCAAGCGGGCAGGCGTTCCCGCCATTCCCAGTTGGGCTCCAGATCCTGCGGGGTCAAAAGGTTCGGCATCAGGGCGCGTGACATGTATATCTCCTCCAGATGCGGGGGGCCGCACCTTTTTCAGTTGTTTTGTCAAGAGTTTAACGGGCTACTGGATGCACCAGCCGCCATCTATGTGGATCATCTGGCCGGTCATGTAGTCGCTGTCGTCACTAGCCAGGAACGATGCGGTGCCCACAATGTCGCGGGGATAGGACACGCGTTTGATCTGCAACGCATCCCGCACGATATCGTCATAAGCTTGACCTTCGCGTTCCTTGAACCCGATCTCGACCAGATCCTTGTCCAACTGCTCCCAGAGCGGGGTGACGACGACACCCGGCGCATAGCCGTTGACGGTGATGTTATGTTCGGCCAGCCCGATGGCTCCGCAATGGGTCAGCGCCAGACAGCCGTATTTCGAGGTACAATAGACGGTCACATCCACCAGCGGTTTGCGCGACGCGATCGAGCCCACATTGATCAGCTTGTAGGGATGCCCCTCCATCGGTCCCTGCGCGATCATCTGGCGGGCGGTTTCCTGCATGCCCAGCCACATCGCCTTGGTGTTGACATTCATGATCATGTCCCAGTTGTCCTCATCTATATCCATGAAGAAACGGGGTTTGTTCAGGCCGGCGTTGAACAGGCCCACATTGATCGACCCGAATGCCTCGACCGTGGCGGCAACTGCGGCGGCATTGTCGGCGCGTTTGGTCACATCCATATGCACGGCAATCGCGCGGCCATTGCCTGCGGCATTGATCCGCGCGGCCACGGCCTTTGCCTCTTCCAGATCCAGATCGCCGATGCAAACATTGGCGCCCTGACTGGCAAAGCTTTCGGCATTTGCCGCACCCATGCCGCGCGCGGCCCCTGTGATCAGGATGTTCTTACCTTTGAGGCGGTTCGGGTCCATGGTGTCCTCCCTAAGTGACCTAATGTCTTAAAATGTCTTCAGCGCGCGCCTGTACCTGCGCCAGTGCCGCGCGCGGCGTGACGATCCCGCGCAACATGTCGTGCAATTCCAGCCCGCAAATGCGGATGATCTCGGAGATCTGCGGAACTGGCGGCCGCGGCCAGAATTGCAGTTCGTCCCGCCACGACATCTGGTCGACCAGTTCGAAGATCGGCGACAGGCGGCGCACCTCGGGATCGGCCCCAACGGAATAGCGTGGTGCGGTGCGGCTGCCATTTTGCGCATAAAGCTTCTGCGCGCCGGGTGAGGTGAAGGCGACCAGCGCCTCGACCGCATCGGCCAGCCGGTCCTCGGCCAGATTGGACGGGACGCACAGCACATAGCCGCCCACTGGCGCGATCGGCGCACCCTGCGGTCCGTGGGGATGCGGCAGATAGCCGGTATTGCCATGGGCGGGGCAGCTTTCGTCCAGTTCGAAATAGGGGGCCAACAGGGTATAGCCATAGGCCATGGCCACCTGTCCCGCGCCATAGGGTCTGATCCGTTCGAACCACGACATCGACAGGATGTCGGGGGGAGAGTATTTCAGCAGTTCCATCAGGTAATCCGCTGCCGCATGGGCGCGGTCGGAATTCAGCATCGGCTGGAAGGTCTGACCGGCCAGACGGTCGGCATCATAGCCGCCCGCGATTTCGGGAATGTCGATGATCGGCTGGCCGAAGGCCGCGCAGGTCATCATGAAAGTATGCCCAAGCGCTGTGCCGCGCGCGGCATTCCATGCCACGCCGTAGCGCCCGCGCCGCGGATTGTGGAAATGCCGTGCCGCGGAGATGACCGCCTCTGTCGTTGTCGGAGGCTCCAGCCCCTCGGCAGCGAACAGATCCTTGCGGTAGAACATCAGTTCGGGCGTTGTCTGGCTTGGCACGCCAAACGGTCTGCCGCCCCAATGTGCAGCCCGCCAACCGGCAGTGTGGAAATCTGCCGGATCAAGACGCGCGACATCCATGATTTCGTCCAGCGGACGGATCACACCCTTGTCAGCGAATTCGCCGACCCAAGGCAGATCGACCGCGATCAGATCATAGCGGCTTTTAGGACGCTCGGCGTTACGCAGCGCTTCTTCATACAGGCGGTCGATGGAAAAGGCGCGCTGGTGGATATCCGTGCCGACCATCTGCTCGAACTGACGCTTTAACCCTTCCATGACCATGAAGGTCGGATCGCCATGCACCAGGATACGCAGACCGCCCGACAGTTTCAGCGGCTGGGGCAGGGCGCTTGGCGGGGCAATCGTGGCCTGTCCCGGCTGATAGGAGCCACCGTAATAGTAATCCGTCGATTCCGAGCTTGTCTCGACCCCGCCAAAGGAAGTGCGGATCAACCTGTCGATCCGGTCGGCCATTTGGTTGAAGCTTTCCAGCAGGGCCTGACTGGGATGCAGCGAATAGGATTTGCCGCTGCGGGTGCGGGGGCGGCGCTCGACCAGTCCGGCGTCCTGTATCTCGGCCAATTTGCGCGTCGCGGTCGCATAGGGAACACCTGCGGCCGATACCATCGCTGACGGCGACACCATCCGGCCATCGGCATGATTGCGCAGCAAATGCAGTATCATGTTCAAATGGGGATTCGGCGTGTTCGGGCCGATGGTGCTGTCCAGTTCGACCGACAGGTCCATCAGGAATTGCACGATGCGCTCCAGCTCAGGGCTGGCAATGATCGCTGGCTGGCTCGCGGACCCTAAGGGCGCGAATTGTCCAAAACGATCATTTCCTATCATGCCGTGTTGCATATTGCCTAACCGGACTGGGGCATTGAGGGGCGCACTCGGGCCACGTACTTTGCCGTTCATTCTGTTCCCTTTCCAAAATGACCAATTTGATATCCGCCAAATATCGCTAAAAAATCCAAAATGGATATCAATAAGTCCATAATGGATAAAAATGGAGCGTTCAGGGTTGGTAAAATCGCGCTGGATAGGGGGACGTTTGCATCGGTGCTGATCACCGGAGGCTGGGAGGTCGCCTGCAAACGTGACACAACAATCGTTGGGAGGATCCAATAATGAACAGATCACTGAAGGTCGCCTTGACCTGCACCACAGCCATGTTTGCAACCGCAGCCGCTGCCGAGACCATGACCATCGGTATCACGCAGAACAACGTGGGTGTTGACAGCTATCAGACGACATACGAGCAAGCGTTCATCGCCGCTGCAGAGGCAAACCCGAACGTCAACGCGGTAGTTCTGGATGCTGGCGGCGACGTAGCCCGCCAGATCGCGCAGATGGAAGACCTGATCCAGCAGGAAGTCGATGCTATCATTATCTGGCCGACAAACGGCGAAGCCGTTATTCCCGCAGTCCGTAAGGCTCATAGCGCCGGAATCCCTGTGATCGTGACCAATTCGAACATCGCGGAGCAGGGTTTCGATTTCGTCGCGTCTTTCTCGGGCCCGGACAACATCACGCAAGGCGCGCGGTCTGCCGAGATCATGTGCGACAAGTTTAAGGATATGGGAATCGAGGACGAGGCCCGCGTGGTGCAAATTTCGGGTCAGCCCGGCTATACCACCGCGATCGAGCGCCAGCAGGGCTTTGACGAGCGTCTGCCCGAAGTCTGCCCGAACGTGACCCTTGTGGAAACGCAGCCCGGCGACTGGAACCGCGAGAAGTCGCAGCAGGTCATGGAAGCATTCCTTGTCAAATATGACGATATTGACGGCGTCTATGCCGGCGATGACAACATGGGCGCAGGTGCGTTGAACGCCGCCAAGGCCGCCGGCCGCGAAGGTATCATCTTTGTTGGCGCAACCAATTTCGCTGTCGGTTATGACGCGATGGCCGCAGGCGATTATTGGGGGTCCATCTACCAGTCGCCCGTCGATGATGCCGAGGCCGCCCTCAAGACCGCAATCGACATCCTGAATGGCGAGGATCTTCCCTTCCTCAACTACTTCGATACGCCTAAGATCACGCAGGACAACATGGACGAGTTTACCAAACCCGTCTTCTGATCTCCTCCTGGAATGCGTGGGGCGGCATTGCCCCGCGCGTTTCACTTCCACACAATTCCAACCTAAACGGAGGAGCAGGATGTCACGTGTTGCGGGACGTTGCTGTATAGTGACAGGCGCTGCCCAGGGGATAGGCCGCGCAATAGGAGAGGCGTTGCTGGACGAGGGCGCGCATGTCTGTTTTGCCGATATCAACGCCGCGAAAGTGGCAAAAGTGGCCGCCGCCAACGCAGCGCGCGGCGCGGCCAGCGGGGGGCAGGTCACCCATGCCGCCGTTGATGTCACCGACCGCGCGCAGGTGCGGGCCATGATCGGACATACTGTTGAAAGCTTCGGCAGGCTGGATGTGATGTTCAACAATGCGGGCGTCAACAAGCCGATGAACTTTCTCGATGTGACCGAAGACAACTGGAATTTTATTATGGGAATCAACGGTCTCGGGTGCATGATCGGCATGCAGGAGGCGGCAGGGCAAATGATCGCCCAAGGTGGCGGCGGCAAGATCATCAACACGGCCAGCGTTGCCAGCCGTCAGGGGTTTGACAACGTGGCCCCCTATTGCGCCAGCAAATGGGCCGTGGTCTCGCTGACCCAGTCGGGCGCGCGGGATCTGGCCAAGCACGATATCACCGTTACAGGCTTCGCGCCCGGCGTCGTCGCCACCGAGATGTGGGAGCAGGTCGATCAGGATCTGATGGGTATCGGCGCCGCCGAGCGGCCCGGTCAGGCGATGGAGGAGTTTTCGGCGCAGATCCTGCGTGGACGTGTTGCAAAGCCTGCCGATATCACCGGCACGACGACATTCCTTGCCTCGCGGGACAGTGACTACATGACCGGGCAGATCATTATGATCGACGGGGGAATGACTCTGGTTTAGCGGCTTCTGCCGACGCCGAGGGGGAGGAAGACATGACAGGAATGACGAAACAGAGGATAGGCAATATCCTGGCAAAACAGGGTATCCTGATTGCCTTTGCGGTTTTTATGATCGGTTTCGCGATCGCCAACCAGCGCTTTATCGCCATCGACAATATCTCGGGTGTGATCCGGTCTTCGGCCATTCTGGGCGTGATGGCGCTGGGTGTGACATTCGTGGTGATCGGTGGAAATTTCGATCTGTCGGTCGGCTCCATGATGTCATTCTCCACCATCGTGGTGCTGGATCTGCATGACAAGCTTGGCCCCGCGCTGGCGATACCGGCGATGTTTGGGCTGACCATGGCGCTGGGGGCCTTTATCGGCTTTCTGGTAGGATATATGAAGCTCAATTCACTGATCGTGACCTTGGGTATGCTGTCGGCAATCCACGGTTTGACCCTGACATGGTCGGGCGGAAAGAACATGGATATCGCTGATAAGGCGGGAACGTGGTTCTCGGTCTTCGGGCAGGGCCGCATTCTGGGGGTGCCGGTGCCCATCCTGATCTTTGCGGGGCTGGCGATTTTTTTCACTGTCGTTCTGATGAAAACGCCCTTCGGACGAAAGGTCTATGCGGTGGGCGGCAACGGGCAGGCCGCGACCTTTTCGGGTATTCCGCGGGCCCGGATCGTGTTCCTGACCTATGTGATCTCGGCTTTTTGCGTGGCGACTGCGGGTCTTCTGCAGGCCAGCCGAAGCCTTGGCAGCCAGAATACGGTCGGGCAGGGGATGGAGTTGCAGGTTCTGGCGGCGGTCATTCTGGGCGGTGCCTCGCTGATGGGCGGGTCCGGTACGATATTCAAAACGGTAATCGGTGTGCTGATCCTCGGATTTATCCAGAATGGACTGCTGCTGATGGGGCTGGCCTTCTATGTCCAGTATGTCGTGACTTGGGGCATCATCATTCTGGCTGTCTGGCTGGACGTCGCAGCGAAGCGGGGCCGCCTGTGGTCCCCCACCGCGTGAAGGAGCGCAGGATATGACAAGCAATCGTTACAGGGATATCCTGAAACACGGGGCGATCTGGGCTTTCATTCTGGTGGAACTGACCTTCTTCTCCATCGCGGGCGAGTATTTGTCCGTTTCGGATAAAGCCTTCATGGATTTCGACAACATGCTTTTGCTGCTCAAGCAATCGGCCCCGATCGGGATCATCGCTCTGGGCATGACGATCATCATGATCAACGGCAATATCGACCTGAGTGTGGGGGCAACCTATGCGCTGTCGGCCATCGTGCTACTGGACAGCATGACGTGGCCAGCGCTGCAGGCCATGGGCGACTGGGCCATTCCGCTTGCATGGGGGCTGGCGCTTCTGACGGGGGCGATTCTGGGGGCGATCAACGGGTTGATCGTCTGGAAAACCGGTGTTGATGCCTTCATCGTCACGCTGGGCTCGATGCTGGGCTATCGCGGTCTGGTCTTCATGATCAATGGCGAACAACCGACAAGCCATCTGAACTGGACTCTGGTGGATTTCGCCGAGGCGCAGTTTCTGGGGCTGCATACAGCGTCTTGGTTTCTGCTGACCGCGGCGCTGGTTTTGTGGTTGATGATGACCAGAACGGTACATGGCCGCAACGCCTATGCCATCGGCAACAACCGCGAGGCGGCGGTGAATGCGGGGATCAGGGTCGGTCCGCATATGATGTGGAACTTTGTTCTGATCGGCTTTCTTGCGGCCCTGTCTGCCGTGGTGTTCTATTCCGAAAGCGGATCGGTCAATCCCAATGACGGGATGCTGTTCGAACTTTGGGCGATCACGGCGGTTGTTCTGGGGGGCACCAAGCTGACCGGGGGCTACGGATCGATCATCTCGACCCTGGGCGGCGTGATTGCGATCCAGTTGCTCCGCAAGGGTCTGGGCCATATCGGGGCCGCGACCGAGACAGTCAATCTGGTGATCGGTCTGATCCTGATTGCGGTGCTGTTGCTGGACCGCCAGTTGAACCTCAAAGGCAAGCAGGAGTTGAAGATATGAGCGAGAGCATCCCCGTTCTGCGTCTTGAAAACATCGTCAAGACCTTCCCCGGTGTGCGGGCGCTGGATGATGTTTCCCTGTCTGTCCTGCCCGGCGAGGTCCATGCCCTGATGGGTGAGAATGGCGCGGGAAAATCCACCTTGATGAAGGTTCTGGGCGGTATCCATGCGCCGGATTCAGGTCGCATCCTGATCGCCGAGGAACCTTCGGTGATGACCTCTCCGCAGCATGCCAAGGCCAGGGGTGTCGTGTTCATCCACCAGGAGTTGAGCCTTGCCGACGAGTTGAGCGTGGCCGAGAATATCTTTCTGGGCGAATTGCCCCTCAAGAGTTTCGGGCGCGTCGACTGGAAGACGCTGTATGACGATACCGATGCGATCCTGAAAACGCTGAATGTCGGGTTCAATGCCCGCACATTGGTGGGCGATCTGTCGATTGCCAACCAGCAGATGGTCGAGATCGGTCGTGCCCTGACGGTCGACCCGCGCGCGGTGATTTTCGACGAGCCGACAGCCTCGCTCACCGATGCGGAAAAGGTCGTGCTGTTCAAAGTGATCGCCGACCTGCAGGCCAAGGGTGTCGGGATCATCTATATCTCGCACCGGATGGAAGAGATTTTCAAGATTACCGATCGGATTACCGTGTTGCGTGATGGCCAGTATCGCGGGACGCTGAACACCGCCGAAACCAACGAGGACGAGGTGACGCAGCTGATGATCGGGCGCAGCCTTGATCTGTCGCGCAATGTCAGCCACCACGAGATGGGCGATGTCGCGCTTGAGGTGCGCGGGCTGACCTGTGGCAAGATGTTCACGGATGTGACCTTTGCGGTGCGCAAGGGCGAGGTATTGGGGTTTTATGGTCTGGTCGGCGCCGGCCGGACCGAGATTGCCGAAACGCTTTTCGGGCTGCGGACACCCTCGGCAGGAAAAATCCTGCTGGAGGGTCAGGAGGTGCAGATCAACTCGCCCATTGATGCGATCCGTCACGGGATTTCGCTTGTGCCTGAGGATCGCAAGAACCAGGGGCTGGTGCTGGGGATGAACTGCCGCGACAACATGACCTTGCCGCAGGTCGGTGATCTGACCGCCGGGCCGTTTGTCAGCGATGGTGCGGAAATTGCGATCTTTGACCAGTACCGCGACAAGCTGGATATCCGCACACCGGGTTGGCGCCAGATTGCCGGAAACCTGTCAGGCGGCAACCAGCAGAAGATCGTGATCGGCAAATGGCTGTCGATGCGCCCGAAGGTGCTGATCGTGGACGAACCTACGCGGGGGATTGATGTCGGCTCGAAATCCGAGATCCACAACCTGATCCGCGAACTGGCGGCGCAGGGATATGCGGTCATCGTCATCAGTTCCGAGATGCCAGAGGTTCTGCATGTGTCGGACCGGATCATCGCGATGTTCTCGGGCCGCGTGATGCGGGAATTCACATCCGAGGAAGTGACCGAGGATACGTTGGTTCAGGCCATTTCCGGTATCAGCGCGGATAAGGTGGCCTGAGGCGCAAGGCGGGCGCTATTCACCGCGCCAGCGCCAGAAGGCCAGCAACATCCAGATGTGCCTCGATATGGTCGGCCAACTGGTCAATCGTGGTCTCGATCAGGGCGCTGTGGTTTTGCGTGCCTGTCGTGATGTTCAGCCCTTGCAGATAGGCCCTGCGGAAATCATCGGCGGCAAACAGGCCGTGCAGATAGCTGCCGGTGATCCTACCATCAGGGCTGGTGGCCCCCTCGGCCCGTCCATCCACATGGGCAAAGGGGCGTGCCGTGTCGGGGCCTTCGCTGCGCCCGATATGGATTTCATAGCCCGCGACATCCAACCCGCTGGCGGCATGGGTGGCCGTGACGCGCGCCAGCCGCTTATCCTGTGTCATGACGGTGCGGATATCCAGCAGACCAAGGCCCTCTGTCTCGCCTGCTGGCCCTTCGATCCCGTCGGGGTCGTTCACGCTATGGCCCAGCATCTGGTAGCCGCCGCAAATACCCAAGACATGCCCGCCGCGCCGGATATGGGCGGCCAGATCAATGTTCCAGCCCTGCGCGCGCAGGAATGCCAGATCGCCGCGTGTCGATTTTGATCCCGGAATGATCACCAGACGCGCATCGCCCGGAATCGGCTGGCCAGCGCGCACCATGACCAGATTGACACCGGATTCGGCCTTGAGCGGATCAAGGTCGTCGAAATTGGCAATACGCGACAGGGTCAGGCAGGCGATGGTCACGCCATCACCGACCGGCCCGGAGGCCAGATCAAGCGCATCCTCGGCTGGCAGAAGATGGGCCTGCGCGAACCACGGCACCACGCCGAAACCGCGCCAGCCGGTGATCTGTTCGATCATCGCATACCCATCGTCGAATAGACGAGGATCGCCGCGAAACTTGTTGATAATAAAACCCTTTACCATCGCGGCATCTGCCGAATCAATCACCGCCTGCGTGCCCACGACTTGCGCGATGACCCCGCCACGGTCGATATCGCCGGTCAGGATCACCGGCACATCGGCGGCGCGGGCAAAGCCCATATTGGCGATATCGCCCGCGCGCAAATTAACCTCGGCGGGGCTGCCCGCACCTTCGACGATCACCAGATCATGGGTGGCGCGCAGGCGCTCGAAACTGTCCAGCACCGAGGCCATGAGCGTGGGTTTCAACGCTGCATAATCACGTGCCCGCGCCGTGGTCAGACGCTTGCCCTGCACGATTACCTGCGCGCCGACCTCGCTTTCGGGTTTCAGTAGCACGGGATTCATATCCGTGACCGGCTCCAGCCCACAGGCCAAAGCCTGCAAGGCCTGCGCGCGCCCGATCTCACCCCCGTCGGCGGTGACAGCGGCGTTGTTGGACATGTTCTGCGGCTTGAAGGGGGCCACCGACAGGCCGCGCCGCATCGCTACACGGCACAGCCCCGCCACCAGCATCGACTTGCCGACATTCGAGCCGCAGCCCTGGATCATGATCGCGGGCATGGGGGTGTCAGAACTCCACGCCGGGCTGGGCCTTGATACCCGAACGGAAGGGATGCTTGATCAGCGTCATCTCGGTCACCAGATCGGCGGCTTCGATCAGCGCCTCCTTCGCGTTGCGCCCTGTCAGGCAAACATGCGTCAAAGGCGGCTTTTCCTCGGCCAGAAAAGTTAGCACTTCGTCGATATCCAGATAATCATAGCGCAGCGCGATATTGATCTCGTCCAGCAACACGAAACGGATTTCCGGGTCGCGGATCAGGGATTTGGCTTTTTCCCATCCGGCCTGTGCCGCAGCGATGTCGCGCGCCTTGTCCTGCGTTTCCCATGTGAAGCCTTCGCCCATCGCGTGGAACTGGCACAGTTCGGCAAAATTCCCCTCGATCAGGCGGCGCTCGCCGGTGTCCCACGCGCCTTTGATAAACTGCACCACAGCGCAGGGCATGCCATGCGCGATAGACCGCAGGATCATCCCGAATCCGGACGAGGATTTGCCCTTACCCGCGCCGGTATGGACGATGATCAGGCCCTTCTCGCCTTCCTTGGCGGCCATCATGCGGTCGCGCGCGGCCTTCTTCTTGGCCATTTTCGACGCATGGCGCGCCAGATCATCTTTTGCTGGCGCGTCCGGATTTTGCGGAGGGGTGTTCGAGATATCTGACATCGGCTTGTCCTTTTTCTTGACACTCCGCCCCCTTCTGTCAAATGAGGGGGGATTGAGCGCTGGTGCCTGTCTTATGGCAGGCCAAAAGGGAATGCGACAGGTTTTGCGACCCTCAGGGGCAAGGAACCGAAGCGCAGCCGCCCCCGCGACCGTGACCGGAAAGGTCTGCCCATGCCACTGGCCGCAAGGTTCGGGAAGGGGGGCGCACCGCCGGGATGATCCGCAAGGATGTCCCGATATCCGCAAGCCGGGAGACCTGCCAGCGCAGATGACTGAAACGCGCGGACGGGGTGTTCCGTGACCTTCGGATAATGGCGTTCTTGCGCCTGACCCGTCGGCCTATGCCTCTGCCGCCGCAACGAGGTGAATTGATGGGCGCTGTCCTTTATGTCTGCATGACCTGCCGCGCGGGTCAGCCCGTGCCCGAGGATGAGGTGCGTCCCGGCACGAGGCTCTATGACGCGCTAATGGCCGAACCGATTCCCGATGGCGTGACGATCAGGCCTGTCGATTGTCTGTCTGCCTGTGACCATGGCTGCAGCGTGGCGCTGGCGCGGTCTGACGGCTGGTCTTACGTCTATGGCCGCATGACGCCGGATGATGCGCCCGAGATCCTGCGCGGTGCGGGGCTTTACGCCCAAACCGAGGACGGGCTTGTGCCATGGCGCGACCGGCCCGTGATTTTCCGCAAGCAAAGCCTTGCCCGTATTCCCAAACTGGAGCCCTGACATGTCCGACCTGACGAAAATACCCGTTACCGTGATCACCGGATTCCTGGGATCGGGCAAGACCACGCTGATCCGGCATCTGATGATGAACCCGCAGGGCAAGCGTCTGGCTATTCTGGTGAACGAGTTCGGCACGGTGGGGGTGGATGGCGATATCCTGAAATCCTGCGCGGATGACAACTGCCCTGTCGAGAATATCGTGGAACTGGCCAACGGGTGCATCTGCTGCACCGTGGCCGACGATTTCATCCCCACGATCGAGGCACTTCTGGCCATGCCCCAGCGACCTGACCATATACTGATTGAAACATCGGGTCTGGCGCTGCCAAAGCCCTTGCTCAAGGCCTTCGACTGGCCTGCGATCCGCTCGAAAATCACAGTGGACGGCGTTGTTGCACTGGCCGACGCCGAGGCTGTTGCGGCAGGCCGTTTTGCCCCCGATGTGGCGGCGGTCGATGCACAGCGTCTGGCGGATGACAGTCTGGATCACGAGACACCCCTGTCCGAGGTGTTCGAGGACCAGATCGCCTGCGCCGATGTGGTGCTGATGTCCAAGGCGGATCTGGCGGGCGAGGCGGGTCTGGCTGCGGCCCGCAAGGTGATCGAGGCGGAAACCCCGCGCAAGCTGCCGATCATCGCCATGACGGACGGAGTGATTGACCCGCGCGTGATCCTTGGTCTGAATGCGGCGGCCGAGGATGATCTGGACGCGCGCCCCAGCCACCATGACGGGCATGACGATCACGAGCACGAGGATTTCGACTCGGTCGTGATTGAACTGGACGAGGTCGCGGATATCGACGAACTGGTCGCCCGTGTGCAGCGCCTTGCCCGCGAGCAGGATATCCTGCGCGTGAAAGGCTATATTGCCGTCGCAGGCAAGCCGATGCGCCTGCTGTTGCAAGCCGTGGGGGAACGCGTGCGCCACCAGTTCGACCGTCCTTGGGGCGACAGCCCGCGCCAGTCGCGTCTTGTGGTGATTGCGGAACATGACAATATCGATCCTGCCGCGATCCATAGTGTTCTGAGGGGCTAAGTCACCGCTATGCACGTCGTCTTCCGCGAATCCCACGGTCTGGAGGAGGCTGAAACCCCGTTCGATCCCGGACAAGATCCGGCCGATCTGGTGGTGATGTCCTTTTCCGACAGCGATCTGGGGGCTTTCGCGGCGGGCTGGCATCGGGCGGCGGGGGCTTTGCCATCCCTGCGCCTGCAAAACATCGTGGCGCTGAAGCACCCTGTTTCGGTTGATACCTATATCGAGAATACGCTGTCGGGAGCCAAGGCAATCCTGATCCGCCTGATCGGGGGCGAGGCCTATTGGCCCTACGGTCTGGCCTCGATTCAGGATCTCGCGCGGCGGCAAGGTATCGCTTTGGCGGTGCTGCCGGCGGACGGGCGGCCCGATCCGGCGCTCGATGCGCTGTCGACGCTGCCGGTCTCGACCCTGCGGCGCCTGACCGAGCTGTGCGAGGCAGGTGGCGCGGTTGCGGCACAGGCGGCTTTGGCGCAGCTCTGTATCGCGGCGGGGCTTTATGCGGGGCCTGTGCCCGGCAACAAACGCGTGCCAGATATGGGTTTCTACGATCCCGAACAGGGCGTGATCGCAGCACCACCCGAGGGGCAGCCCTTTGTGCTGGTCAGCTTCTACCGCTCCTATCTGACAGCGGCGGATACATCGCCGGTGGATGCTTTGATCCGCGCGCTGCGTGATGCAGGTTTCGCGGCTTGCGGGGTGTTCGCGCCCTCGCTCAAGGCGGCCGGATTGTCGGATTGGCTGCGCCCTTGGCTGGATCAGGTGCCGCCTGTGGCGATTGTGAATGCGACGGCGTTTTCGGCGCGGGGCGAGGATGGGACGACACCCTTCGACAGTGCCGATTGTCCGGTGTTCCAGGTGGCGCTTTCCACGGCGCGCCGGCGTGACTGGGCTATGTCCGATCGCGGGCTGTCGCCTGCGGATCTTGCGATGCATGTCGTCTTGCCCGAAGTGGACGGGCGCATGTTCGCCGGGCTTGTATCGTTCAAATCACCCGGCAAGCGCGATCCCGATCTGCAATTCTCGCGCTTCGCGCATCGGGCGGATGCGGCGCGTGTGGCGTCTGTCGTGGGCAAGATCAAGGCGTGGCATGAACTGGCGGTTGCGGCGGCGGACACGCGGAAACTGGCGTTGGTGCTGTCCACCTATCCGGGGCGAGCGCATCAACTGGCGCATGCGGTGGGGATGGATGCGCTGGCCTCGACCGAGGCGCTGCTGGCTGATCTGGCAACTGCTGGTTATGATGTGGCGGCGGGCGACGGGCTGGGCGCCGCATTGATGGAGGCGCGGCTGGACTGGCCGCTGGACGATTATCTGGCCGGGTTGGAGGCTTTGCCGCAAAGCTTGCGCGACGATCTATCAGCGGCATGGGGCGATCCGGCGGATGATCCGGCTTGCAACGGGGCCGTGTTCCGGTTTGCGGCGCTGCAACGGGGCAGCGCGCTGGTGGCACTGCAACCCGAGCGCGGCAGTGTCGTGCAGCGCGATGATGACTATCACGACCTGTCCCGCACACCGCGCCACGGCTATGTGGCGTTTTATCTTTGGCTGCGGGCGCAGGCGCCGCATGCGCTGATCCATATGGGCGCGCATGGCACGCTGGAATGGCTTCCGGGCAAATCCGTGGCCCTGTCCGAGGATTGCTGGCCAGAGGCGCTGATCGGCACTTTGCCGGTGATCTATCCGTTCATCGTGAACGATCCGGGCGAAGCAGCGCAGGCCAAGCGGCGCATCGGCGCGCTGACGCTGGGCCATCTGCCGCCGCCCTTGGTGCAGGCCGAGATTCCAGCGGGCATGCAGCGGCTGGAACGCCTTCTGGACGAGTTTTCCACTGCTGACGGGCTGGACCCTGCGCGGCGTGACCGTCTGATCGGCGATATTCTGGGCGAGGCCCGCGCTTCGGGGGTCGAGGCTGATCTGGCTCTGCCCGCAGATGCTAGCCCTGCCGAGGCGCTGACGCGGCTGGATCGTTTTGTTTGTGATATCAAGGAAAGCCAGTATGGCGACGGGCTGCATGTTCTGGGGCGCGGTGCTTGCGGCGATGCGGAACGGGACGGGCTGCTCCGTGCACTTGCGGGCAAACGCGTGGCGGCAGGGCCGTCAGGATCGCCCGCAAGAGGGCGCTCGGACGTGCTGCCGACAGGGCGTAATCTTTATGCGGTCGATCCGCGCGCCGTGCCCTCGCGCGCCGCCCATGCCCAAGGCGTCAAGCTGGCCGAAGAGGTGTTGCGCAAGCATTTGCAGGATCACGGCGACTGGCCGCGCGGTCTGGTCATCGACCTGTGGGGCAGTGCCACGATGCGCACAGCGGGCGAGGAGTTCGCGATGGCGCTGCATCTGGCGGGACTCGTCCCAGTCTGGGATGCGGGATCGGCGCGGGTGTCGGGGGTCGAGGTCGTGCCGCTGGCGCTACTGGACCGCCCGCGTATCGACGTGACCTTGCGGGTGTCGGGCCTGTTCCGCGATGTGTTCCCCGGTCTGGCGACCTTGTTCGAGACAGGTGCAGCCGCTTTGGCCGAGCGGGACGAGGCGGATGATTTTAACCCCTACCGCGCCAAGGCCGCCCGTGTGTTCGGCCCCAAACCCGGCCAGTACGGTCTGGGCATGGGCGCTGTGATGGATGATTTCACCGACGAGGCGCGCGCGGCTGCGGGCGAGGCATGGCTTGCCGCGTCAAGCTGGGCTATCGGCGCCGACGGGCAATCGCGCGATGACCGTGCAGGGCTTGAGGCGCGGTTGCACGGGGCCGACAGTTTCGTGCATGCGCAGGATCTGCCCGAAAGCGATCTGCTGCTGGCCGGCGATTATGCCGCGCATGAGGCGGGCTTTGCCGCTGCGATGGCGCGGATCGGGGCAGCCGCACCTGCGCTTTACCATCTGGACGCGACCCAACCCGACCGCCCGCGCGCGCGCGGCCTGACCGAAGAGATCGCCCGCGTTGTGCGCGCCCGCGCCAGCAACCCCGCTTGGGCGGACGGGATGATGGCGCATGGTTTCCGCGGTGCCGCCGAAATCACCGCGACACTGGAAAACATGGCGGCTTTCGCGCATCTGGCAGGTGTCGTGCCGCCGCATCTGTTTGACGCCTATCACGAGGCGACGCTTGGCCGCGACGATCTCGTGGACTTCATGCAGGCCGAAAACCCTGCGGCGCTTGCGGCGCTGCGCGATATGTTCCAGCGCCTGCGCGATGCGGGTCTGTGGGTGACGCGGCGCAACTCGATTGCTGCCGCTCTGGAGGCGGGCGCGTGATGGCCAGGGCCTTTGCCGTGATGGGCTGGTGCCCCGGTGCCCTGCGGCCGATGCTGTCGGGTGACGGGTTGGTGGTTCGCGTGCGGCCACGCGGCGGGCGGCTGACAGCGACGCAGGGGGCAGGAATCGCTGCGGCAGCGGCGGCGCATGGCAACGGGCTGATTGATCTGTCATCGCGGGGTAATGTGCAACTGCGCGGTGTGTCTGCGGCAACGCATGGCCCGTTGATCGACGATCTGCGCGCGTTGGACCTGATAGATGCCGACGCACAGGCCGAGGCGCGGCGCAATGTGCTGGTAACACCTTTTGCCGATGCCGCGACAGATGATCTGGCCGCAAGTCTGGGCCAGGCTCTGACCCATGCACCCGACCTTCCGGGGAAGTTCGGCTTTGCGGTCGATAGCGGCACAGCCCCTGTGCTACGGGACATTGCTGCCGATATCCGGCTGGAACGGGCTGCGGATGGCGGCTTGATCCTGCGCTGCGACGGCGCCGATCTGGGTGCGCGGGTGACCGCGCAGGAGGCTCCGGCGCGGGCAGTGGCCTTGGCACAGTGGTTCGTGGATGCAGGCGGCGTGACGGACGGGCGTGGACGCATGGCCGCAATGGTCCGGCGCGGGGTTTTGCCAATGGGCAGCTTGGAAGGAACCGTGCAGCCTGCCCAAGCCATGGCCCCCCCCGCACCGGGATTGGTGCCACAGGGCGCGCTGGTCGGTTTTGCCTTTGGACAGATGCAGGCGGACACGTTGGCCGCCCTTGCGGTTTTCGGCGATCTGCGGGTGTCGCCGTGGCGGATGCTGCTGGTCGAGGGGCTGACCTTGCTGCCTGACATGCCTGATCTGATTGTGACGCCCGATGATCCGTTGCGCCGTGTCGTGGCTTGCACCGGCAAGCCGGGCTGTTTGCAGGCGCAACAACCTGTGCGCGATCTGGCCCGCCGTTTGGCCGTGCAAGTACCACAAGGGCGTTTGCTGCATGTCTCGGGCTGCGCCAAGGGCTGCGCCCATCCGTCGCGGGCTGATGTAACGCTGGTGGGCACCGCGCAGGGCTTTGACCTGATCCAAGGGGGTTGCGCGCAGGATGCGCCTGAGGTCAAAGACCTCAGCGAAACCGCTATCATTGCGAAAGGTCCGTTCTGATGCCGCATCTCTATGAAACCGACGGGGCCGCGATTTATCTGCAATCCTTTGCCACGATCCGCGCCGAGGCTGATCTGGCGCGCTTCACGCCGGAAGAAGAGATCGTAGTCGTGCGGATGATCCATGCCGCTGGCATGGTCGGGCTGGAGGCGCATGTGCGCTTTACCCCCGGTATGGCGATTGCCGCACGCGCCGCACTCGAGGCGGGCGCGCCGATCCTGTGCGACGCGCATATGGTCAGCGAAGGGATCACGCGCACGCGCTTGCCTGCAGCCAATCAGGTCATCTGCACGCTGCGCGATCCCTCCGTGCCAACGCTCGCGGCCAAGATGGGCAATACACGCTCGGCTGCCGCGCTGGAATTGTGGCGGCCGCATCTGGCAGGCGCGGTGGTGGCTATCGGGAACGCGCCGACCGCCCTGTTCCATCTGCTCAACATGCTGGAAGACCCCGATTGCCCGCGCCCTGCGGCGATCATCGGCTGTCCGGTCGGATTTGTCGGCGCGATGGAATCGAAAGAGGCGCTGATGGCGGCGCCGCCGGTGCCGTCGGTTATCGTCGCGGGGCGTCTGGGCGGTTCGGCCATTACGGTGGCCGCTGTCAATGCGCTGGCCAGCCGCAAGGAATGACTATGGACACCATGACGGGCAAAACCGGAGGCCGCATTATTTGTGCAGGGCTTGGCCCCGGCGATCCCGACCTCATGTCGGTACGGGCCGACCGCGCAATTCGCGCGGCGCATCATATCGCCTTTTTTCGCAAAGCCGGACGTCCCGGACAGGCGCGCCGGATCGTCGAGGGGATGCTGGCGGCGGATGCTGTTGAATATCCGATGGAATATCCTGTCACGACAGAACTGCCCTTTGACAACCCCGAATACATCCGTCTTCTGGCCGCTTTCTATGACGACTGGGCGCAGCGCCTGAAAACGCTGGTGACACAGGGGGCCGAAGTGGTGGTGCTCTGCGAGGGTGATCCATTTTTCTATGGCTCATTCATGCATCTTTATACACGGCTGAAAGATCATGTGCCGGTGGATGTGATCCCTGCCATCCCCGGCATGGTCGGCTGCTGGAATGCGACGGGCCAGCCCATCACTTGGGGCGACGATGTGCTGACCGTGCTGATGGGCACGCTGCCCGAGGGTGATCTGGTCCGGCATATGCAGGCGGCAGATGCGCTGGCGATCATGAAGACAGGGCGCAATCTGCCACGGGTGCGCCGCGCGTTGGCGACAGCCGGACGGCTTGCGGATGCATGGCTGATCGAGCGGGGCACGATGACGAACCAGCGGATTGCGCGTCTGGCCGAGGTGGATGACGCCGATTGCCCCTATTTCGCGATCGTGCTGGTCCACGGACAAGGGCGGCGGCCCGAGATTGGCGCGCCGGAATGACGGGCTGGGTCACAGTTGCGGGTCTTGGACCGGGTTCTGACGTATTGGTCACGCCCGAGGTGACAGCGGCGCTGGCCGCGGCGACGGATATCGTCGGCTATATTCCCTATGTCGCACGGGTGGCCCCGCGCGACGGGCTGACGCTGCATCCGTCCGACAACCGTGTAGAGCTTGACCGCGCGGGGCTGGCGCTGCGGCTGGCGGCCGAGGGGCGGCGGGTGGTGATAGTCTCTTCCGGTGATCCGGGTGTCTTTGCTATGGCCTCTGCCTTGTTCGAGGCTTTGGAGGGCAGGCCGGACTATCACGCAACAGATATCCGTATCATGCCCGGCATTACCGCGATGCTGGCGGCTGCGGCGCGGGCGGGTGCACCCTTGGGCCATGATTTCTGCGCGATCAATCTGAGCGACAACCTCAAACCCTTTGCCGAGGTCGAGCGGCGATTGCGTCACGCGGCGCAAGGCGGCTTTGCGATGGCGTTTTATAACCCGCGTTCGAAGTCGCGCCCGCACCAGTTTAACCGCGTGCTGGAGATTCTGCGCGAGGAATGCGAACCGGCGCGGCTGATCCTGTTTGCCCGTGCGGTGAGCACGGCGGACGAGGATTTGAACACCGTGACACTGGCCGAGGCCACGCCGGAGATGGCGGATATGCGGACCGTTGTGATCGTGGGCAATGCGGCCACGCGGCAGGTCGGGCGCTGGCTTTATACGCCGCGCTCCGTGTCCGATCCGGTGCCGGAATGATCAAGCCACGCCAGAACCTCGTCCACGCTGCCCGCCAGTTGGCGCGGGGGCAAGGCGGGCCGGTCGATCATGATGACCGGCAGATGAAGCGCGCGCGCAGCACCCAGCTTGGCCGCAGCGCCCGCGCCGCCGGCATTCTTGGCGACGATATGGGTGATCGCATGATCCCGCATCACGGCTGTATCGCCCGCCACATCAAAGGGACCGCGCGCGATGATCGTGCTGGCCTGTGGCAGCGGCACGGGTCCGGCATCGACAAGGCGCAACAGGTAGTGATGCTGTGGCCTGCGGGCGAAAGCGGCAAGGTTCTGTTTGCCGATAGCCAGAAACACGCGGGCGGGTTGGTCGGGCAGGGCATCCACTGCCGCTGCGATATCGGGCACGCAAGTCCAGTTATCACCGCTTTGCGCCTGCCATGCCGGACGCTCCAGTGCGATCAGTGCGGTGTGGGTCAGGCCGCAGGCCTGCACGGTGTTGCCGCTCATTTCTGCGGCGAAAGGGTGGGTGGCGTCGACGACATGGGTGATGGATTGGTCACGCAGATAGTGCGTCAGGCCCTCGACCCCGCCAAAGCCGCCGATCCGCGTGGGCAGGGGCTGCGACAGGGGCGCATCGGTGCGCCCCGCATAGGAAAATACCGCATCCGCGCCGGTGTCAGCCAGACGTTGCGCCAGGGCGCTGGCCTCGGTCGTGCCGCCAAGCAAAAGGATGCGTGTCATGTCTGAGCCCTGGTTGTCGATCATCGGTCTGGGCGAGGATGGACTAGCGGGGGTGTCAGGTGCAAGCCGTGCCGCGCTGGAGCATGCGGAAATCGTCTTTGGCGGGCCACGACATCTGGAACTGGCGCAGGTCGGGGCCAAGGGGAAAGCATGGAAGGTGCCTTTCGATCTGGCACCTTTGCTGGCTTTGCGCGGGCGCGCAGTCGCCATGCTGGTATCGGGCGATCCGTTCTGGTTCGGCGCGGGCGGCTCGGTTGCGGCGCATCTGTCCCCTGACGAATGGCGCAGCTTTCCGGTGGCGGGGACATTCTCGCTGGTGGCGGGGCGGTTGGGTTGGCGGCTTGAGGATGTGATCTGTCTTGGTCTGCATGCCGCACCCTTGACACGGCTGCGGCCTGTGCTGGCGCGCGATGTGCGGGTGATCTGCACCCTGCGCGACGCGTCAGCGGTGGCCGAGTTGCACAACTGGCTGCGCGACAACGGCCTTGCGGCAACACGGATGACAATTTGCGAGGCTTTGGGCGGCCCGCGCGAGCGGATACGCGAAGGTTCAAAGTGGGATGATATCACGGTCCCCGTCGCCGTGGCGCTGGACGGGGCCGATCTGCCGCGCGACGCAGGCCTGCCGCGCGCATCGGGTTTACCGGATGATCTTTTCGCGCATGACGGGCAGATCACCAAACGGCCCGTGCGGGCGCTAACCCTGTCTGCGTTGGCCCCGCGTCCCGGATTGGTGCTTTGGGATATCGGTGGCGGATCGGGCTCGGTCTCGGTCGAATGGTGTCTGGCGGGGGGGCGGGCCTGCACGATCGAGGCCAAGCCCGCGCGGGTTGCCAATATCCGCGCCAATGCGGATGCGTTCGGTGTGGCGCAGCGGATGCAGGTGGTCGAAGGCCGTGCGCCCGAATCCCTGCGCGACCTGCCTGCACCGGATGCGGTTTTCGTGGGCGGCGGTGGCGATGCGGCGCTTTATGAAGCGCTCTGGCCGCTTCTGCCGGAGGGATCCCGTCTTGTCGCCAACGGGGTCACGCTTGAGACCGAGGCGCAACTGGCCGCTTGCCATGCGCGATACGGCGGGCATCTGTTGCGTGCCGATCTGGCCGAAGCGACTGCCTTGGGCGGGTTTCGCGGCTGGACTGCCGCGCGTCCCGTGGTGCAATGGAGTGTGGTAAAGTGAAAGTTGCGGGTCTTGGGTTTCGTGAAGGTGCCACGATAGAAAGCCTGCGTGACCTGCTGGCGCAGATCGAGGGTCAAAGCGGGCCGGTTGCGGTGCTTGCGACATTGCCTGCCAAGGCCTGCGCCCCTGCATTGCGGGCGCTGGCGGCGGAACGCGGCTTGCCTGTGCAGGCTGTTACGGTGCATGGGGTGGCGACGCCCACGCAATCGGCGCGGATCATGGCGCTGCATGGGACGGGGTCGGTGGCAGAAGCGGCGGCGCTGGCCGGGGCGGGAACCGGCGCGCGTCTTGTAGTGGCGCGGGTGGCATCAGCGGATGGTATGGCGACTTGCGCTGTGGCAATTGGTGAAGGAGAGGCAGAATGACGGTTCATTTCATCGGCGCAGGCCCCGGCGCACCGGATCTGATTACCCTGCGCGGGCGCGATCTGATCGCGGCCTGTCCCGTCTGCCTTTACGCGGGCAGTCTGGTGCCTGACGCGCTGCTGTCGCATTGTCCGGACGGTGCACGGGTGGTGAACACAGCCTCGATGTCACTGGACGAGATCATGGACGAGATCGCGGCCGCCGACACAGCGGGCCATGATGTGGCGCGATTGCACTCGGGTGATCTGTCGGTCTGGTCCGCGATGGGCGAACAGTTGCGGCGCCTGCGCGCGCTGGGAATTGCCTATGACGTGACGCCGGGTGTGCCATCCTTTGCGGCAGCAGCGGCGGTGCTGGGCGCAGAGCTGACTCTGCCCGGCGTGGCGCAATCGGTGATCCTGACGCGCACATCGGGCCGGGCCACAGCGATGCCGGAGGGCGAGAGCCTCGAGAATTTTGCCCGCACGGGTGCGACACTGGCCCTGCACCTGTCGGTGCATCTGCTGGAGGAAGTGACCGCGCGGTTAAGCCCCTATTACGGCGCGGATTGCCCCGTTGCCGTGGTGTTCCGCGCAAGCTGGCCCGACCAGCGGGTGATCCGCGCGACACTGGCCACGCTGGACCCTGCCATCGGTGTGGGCGAGCGGACAGCGCTGATTCTTGTCGGCCATGCTATCGGGTCCGAGGATTTTGACGAGAGCCGGCTCTATGCTGGCGATTACGATCGCCGCTATCGCCCTGTCGGCACCAATCCGCGTTTTCCGGATAGCGTATGATCCCCCCCGGCATCCTCATTTCCGCGCCCGCCTCGGGCACCGGCAAGACGACGGTGACGCTGGGTCTGCTGGCCGCCTTTCGCGCGCAGGGGCTGATTGTGCAACCCTTCAAAAGCGGGCCGGATTACATTGATCCAGCGTTTCATGCGGCAGCGGCGGGGCGGGTATCGGTCAATCTGGATAGCTGGGCCATGAGTGCTGCGCGTCTGCAAAATCTTGCCTTGCAAGCGCACGGCGCCGATCTGGTCATCGCGGAAGGCTCTATGGGGCTGTTCGACGGGGTTGCGCAAGCCGGGGAAGCGGGCAATGGTGCCAGCGCCGATGTGGCGGCGATGATGGGCTGGCCGGTGATTGTGGTTCTGGATGTGTCCGGTCAGGCGCAGACAGCGGCGGCGGTTGCCTATGGCATGGCACAGTTCCGCAAGGGGCTGAACGTGGCGGGCGTGATCCTGAACAAGGTTGCATCGCCGCGTCATGAAGCGCTGATCCGCGTCGGCATGGAAGCGGCGGGCCTGACGGTGCTGGGTGCGCTGCCGCGCAAGGCCGAGATTACCCTTCCCGAGCGGCATCTTGGGCTTGTTCAGGCCGAGGAATTGCCACGGCTAGAGGCTATTCTGACCGAGGCGGCGGCTTTCGTGACCGCGCATTGCGATCTTGAGGCGATACGCGCGGTTGCCTCCATGACCGAAGGTCAAGCGGGGCAGGTCACAGCAACACCCGCACCGGGTGAACGAATCGCACTGGCGCGGGACCAAGCGTTTTCCTTTATCTATCCGCATCTTTTGGCCGACTGGCGCGCACAGGGGGCGACGATTCTGCCATTCTCGCCGCTGGCGGATGAAGCGCCCGACCCATCGGCCACCGTCTGCTGGCTGCCGGGAGGTTATCCCGAATTGCATGCGGGGCAACTGTCTGCTCGCGCGGGGTTCCGCGAAGGGCTGGCCGCCTTCGCGCAGACGCGGCCGGTGCACGGGGAATGCGGGGGCTACATGGCGCTGGGGCAGGGGCTGATCGCTGCCGATGGCACGCATCACCGCATGGCGGGGCTTCTGGGGCTGGAAACCAGTTTCGCCAAGCGGCGTATGCATCTGGGCTACCGTCTGGCGCGGCCCCATCGCCCGTTGCCGGGGATGGAACAGGCGCGCGGCTTGCGCGGGCATGAATTCCACTATGCCACGATCCTGTCACAGCCTGACACCCCCTTGGCCCATGTGACCGATGCGAACGGGCAAGAGGTTGCCGAAACAGGGTCTTACCGCGATGGCGCGGATGGCGGGTGCATCAGCGGCACGTTTTTTCACCTGATTGCGGAATCAAGCCTTTTGGATGGGCCCCAAGCATGACCGGCTTTGTCTCTTTCGTCTCCTCTGGTCCGGGCGATCCGGAGCTTTTGACCCTCAAGGCGGTAAACCGTCTGGGCGGGGCCGATATCATTCTGTTCGATGACCTGTCCTCGGGGCCGATCCTGACCCATGCGGGCCCGCAATCCGATCTGATCGCGGTCGGCAAACGGGCAGGCCGGCCGTCGCCCAAGCAGGACCATGTCAGTCGCCTGCTGGTGGATCACGCCATGACAGGCGCAAAGGTGGTGCGGTTGAAATCGGGCGACAGCGGTATATTCGGACGGCTCGAGGAAGAGATCGCCGCCCTGATCGCTGCAGGCATCCCCTACGAGATCATTCCTGGCGTGCCCTCGGCCTGTGCAGCGGCAGCAGCGGCCGGTATCCCCTTGACGCGGCGTCTGACCGCGCGGCGGGTGCAGTTCATCACCGGCGCAGATGTGACCGGTCAACTTCCCGAAGGGTTGAACTGGGCGGCACTGGCCGATCCGCTGGCGACAACCGTGGTTTTCATGGGCAAACGGACCTTTCCGGCGCTGGTCGCCGATCTGGTGGTCCATGGTCTGCCCGCATCGACGCCTGCACTGCTGGCCGAAGCGGTCGGTCATCCGCATCAACGCCTGCAGCGAAGCACGATTGCGGATCTGGCCGCGAGCCTTGCAGAAGCGCGCAGCGATCATCCCGCACTGATCCTTTACGGCCCGCTCGCCGAATTCTGACCGCAGGGTATTTTCCGGCGTCGATGTGTCGCAAGCAGGCTTGACCGCTGGATCAGTTAGGCGCACAAGAATAGATGCAAAGGTGCTCCGAACCGGAAAGGCGAGGGGCTGAAACGGGAATGGGGAAGGGCGGACCAAATCGCGGCGCCCCCACCCCAGCCGCCCCCGCGACTGTCAGCGGAGAGCGGCCATCCGAAATGCCACTGGTCTCTCACCGGGCCGGGAAGGTGGATGGTCGCGTCGACCCGCAAGCCAGGAGACCGGCCTTGCCAAATGTAACCCATCCGCCGTCGGGTGTGACGGCAAGGAGACGACTATGCATATCGAACCGGGCCTCGTTGACGGGGCAAAAATCTCTCTCAGCTACGCAACCGCCGCTGCCGCTGGTGCCACTGGCCTTTGGTACGCGCGCCACGCTATCATGGAGCGAGGCACTGTTTCGCTGGCGATCCGCAGCGTGCTTGCCGCCGTTTTGACCTTCTTCTTTTTCGAGGTCCTTCCGACCTTCCCAGTTGGCGTATCCGAGGTGCATTTCATCCTTGGCTCGACCCTTTTCCTGATTCTCGGCGCGGGGCCATCAGCCATCGGTCTGGTCCTCGGCCTGCTGATTCAGGGCATGTTCTTCTCGCCTTCCGACCTGCCGCAATTCGCGATGAACATGACCACGCTGCTGGTGCCGCTTTTCGCGCTGACTGCAATGGCACGCCGCATCATCGCACCGAACACCGCCTATGTTGACCTGAAATACAGCCAGGTTCTGGCGCTGTCGGCCTGCTATCAGGGCGGCGTTGTCGCTTGGGTGGCGTTCTGGGCGATCTACGGCATGGGCACCGAGGCGCTGGCACCCGTTGGCACTTTCGCGTTTGCTTATATGGCTGTCATCATCCTCGAGCCGCTGGCCGATCTGGCCGTGCTTGCAGGTGCGAAAGCCCTGCGCGGCAAGACACCGCCCGCATTGGTCACACCGCGCCTTTACAGCGCGTCCTGACCAGACAAGTCTG
This sequence comes from Seohaeicola saemankumensis, assembly GCF_021021435.1. GTDB lineage: Bacteria > Pseudomonadota > Alphaproteobacteria > Rhodobacterales > Rhodobacteraceae > Seohaeicola. The sequence continues at coordinate 201,612 of NZ_JAINWI010000014.1, read as the reverse complement.
ACAGACATGGCGCGGTCCCCGAGGGGATCGCGCCTTTTCTTTGCGACGAGGCGACGATGATCACGCTATCCCTGATTGGTATCGGCACCGGCAATCCCGATCACGTCACCGCACAAGCAGCGCAAGCCATGAACATGGCCGATCTGATCCTCATTCCGCTCAAAGGCGATAACAAGTCGGATCTTGCAGGGCTGCGGCAGGCGATCTGCGAAAGCTGCGTCACCAATCCCGCGACACGGATCGAAGGGTTCGACCTGCCCGTGCGCGACCTTGCCACGCCCGACTATCTGACCCGTGTGAATGACTGGCACGATGCGATTGCGGACGTCTGGCGCGACCGGATCGCGGCACATCTGAATCAGGGTGGCGGGCCGCATGTCGCACTTCTGGTCTGGGGTGATCCCTCGCTCTATGACAGCACATTGCGGATCGCGGCGCGTGTGCGGCGCGATCTGCCGCTATCGCTGGATGTCATTCCGGGTCTGACCTCGATTCAGGTGCTCTGTGCCGCGCATGCGATTCCACTCAATGATCTGGGCGCGCCTGTGGTGATCACGACAGGACGGCAGTTGCGTGACGCAGGCTGGCCTGCAGCGGCGGATACTGTCGTGGTGATGCTGGACAGCGGCGGCGCCTTTGCAACGCTCAACATGGCCCACTATCATATCTGGTGGGGCGGCTATGTCGGGATGCAGAACCAGATCCTGATCTGTGGTCCGCTGGCTGAAGTTGCGGCCCGGATTCAGGAGACCCGCGCCCGTGCCAAGGCCGAACACGGCTGGATCATGGATATCTACCTGCTCCGCAGGATCAAGGAGGGCGACAATGCCGCGCATCATCCGTAATCCGGCGGTGACCCCGTGACGCCCGCCGCGCGCGTGGCCGCCGCGATCGAGGTTCTGGATCAGATCCTTGAAGGGACGCCCGCAGAAAAGGCACTGACAGGCTGGGCGCGGCGCAGCCGTTTTGCCGGGTCAGGTGACCGTGCGGCACTGCGCGATCTTGTGTTCGATGCCTTGCGGCGCAAACGCTCTGCTGCGGCCATGGGCGGGGCCATGACTGGGCGCGGCTTGATGCTGGGCCTGCTGCGTGCCGAAGGGGCCGACGCTGATGCAGTCTTTACCGGACAGGGCCACGCGCCCGCGGCGCTTGATCCTGACGAGTTGTCGGCGGTGCGGATGCCCGACGCGGGGGCCGAAGCTTGCGATATGCCCGACTGGCTCTGGCCGCAGTTTCGCGCCAGTCTGGGGGAAATGGCCGAGGACGTCGCCCGTACCCTGCAGGCGCGCGGACCGGCGATGTTGCGCGTCAATCTGCGCAAGGCGAGCCTTGCCACAGCGCAAAGGGCGCTTGCTGACGAGGGGGTCGTGGCGGAACCCGACCCGATTTCCAGTACCTCGTTGCATGTGCGGACGGGGGCGCGCAAGCTGGCGCAGACGCAGGCCTATCTGACCGGCCTTGTCGAGTTGCAGGATGGCGCCAGTCAGGCTGTGATGGATGAGCTTGGTCTGCCAGAGCACGGAAATATATTGGATTTCTGTGCGGGCGGTGGTGGCAAGGCGTTGGCAATGGCCGCGCGCAGCAAGGCGCGGATCTGGGCGCATGACCTGCAAGCATCACGTATGAAGGATCTTCCTGCACGGGCTGAACGGGCTGGCGTGCAGATCGGTATATTGGATCCGACCGAGCTTGCGGATCATGCCCCTTTCGACCTGGTGCTATGCGACGCGCCCTGCAGCGGATCGGGCGCATGGCGGCGCGCGCCCGAGGCGAAATGGGCTTTGACCGCGGAGCGTTTGGCGGAACTGACCCGGATTCAGGACGCTATTTTGGATCAGGCGGCGGCGCTTGTGACTGCGAATGGCTGTCTTGCCTATGCGACCTGCTCTGTGCTTGAGGCCGAGAACGAGGCGCGGCAGGCGGCCTTTCTGGCGCGCCTTCCCGAATGGGAATGCATTGCTGCTCGGCGTTGGGAGCCTGGTCTTTCGGGGGATGGATTTTTTCTCGCCCAATTCCGGCGGCATGGGATTTCTATCTTTTGAATACAGAAGCCTGCATTGATAAGTTGATGCATTCAGGTTCTGTTCACGGCAGCCGGTATCCCTTGGCTATTTGCGTTTTCTTGGGAAGGCCCGAAGGTTTTTTAAGCAGCGGTTAAGATTTCATCTGCCATCCTGAACATAGGCGAATCGCAGGACGGGTTCCGGTGTGTTGTGTTCTTTGGTTGTAGGCGGCTCATTCGCGCGGGTGTCAGGACGGGTAGCGCGCCGCGCTTGGGTGCTGGCAATTGTCGCTGTGCTTGCAGGAAGTGCCGCGTTTCTGGTGCCTGACCCGCGCCTGTCGGCCGCCTGTGCCGCGGCTGCATCCGTTCTTGCCGCAGCACTGTTGGTTTACGCGCCAGCCTGTCTGCTGGCAGCACTGACCGCCAGACAAAGACAGTCGGTGATCCGCGACCTTGTGGCGCTTGATCCGGTCGCATCGTTCATCACCGACCCTGAAGGTGAGGTGCGTTCGTGGAACGCGGCCGCCTTAGGGCGGTTCGGGTCCGGTGACGGGCAGACGGTTTGCGGCTTGCTGCGCTGGACATTGGCTAATCCCGCATCGCTGGTGCAGCGTCTGCAATCAAAGGCCGCCACCGTGGGTGCCGCGACAGAAGACGTGGTGACGCGGATGGGCCATCTGCGGGTGGCCGTGATAGGGCTGGACGGGCAAGGATTTCTCTGGCGGATCGAAGATATCACCGCGCGCCCCGATTGCGGCCGAACCGCACTGGGCATGGATCTGTCGATGCTGACCGTAGGGCGGGGTGGGGCCATTCTGTCCATGAATGACGCGGCCAGCCGCCTGATCGGTTCGCGCATCAAGTCGCTGGATCGGCTTTGTGCCGATCTACCTTTGCGGCAGGGGCAGATCCACCGCATCAGGACAGCCAAGGGGCAGACCCCCTGCCTTGTGATTGAATCTGAACCCTTTGCCGGTCGGCGCGAGGTCTATCTTCTCCCCATGTCCCAATCGGCCTACCAGCAAAGCGGTGCCTCTACCGACCTCAGCGAAGGTTGGCGGTTCTTTGACGCGCTGCCGGTTCCCCTGCTCAAGCTCGACCCGTCTGGGGGCGTGCTTTCGTCGAATCTACCAGCACGCGAATTGTTGGGTATCCACGATTCTGCACCGCGCAGGTTGTCCGATCTGATGGAAGGTCTGGGCCGTTCGATCAGCGATTGGCTGGCCGAAGCCGCCGCAGGGCGCGCCACGCCGCATTCCGAGTTTCTGCGCCTCAGCCGCACGGATAGCGAGGTTTTCGTGCAGGTGACGCTGAACAAGGTACATGACCTTGGACAGCCTGCGCTTGTTGCAGTGCTCAGCGATGCGACGGAACTGAAAACCCTTGAGGCCCAGTTTGTTCAAAGCCAGAAAATGCAGGCCATTGGCGAGCTTGCAGGTGGGGTGGCGCATGACTTCAACAATCTTTTAACCGCAATTTCAGGGCATTGCGATCTTTTGTTATTGCGACATGACCAAGGCGATCCGGATTTCGGGGATCTGGTGCAGATCCACCAGAACGCCAACAGGGCGGCGGCGCTTGTCGGCCAGCTTCTGGCCTTCTCGCGCAAGCAGACCCTGCGCCCCGAGGTTCTGGATCTGCGCGACACATTATCGGACCTGACTCATCTGCTGAACCGGCTTGTAGGCGAGAAGATCACCCTCACATTGACTCATGCGCCAGTGCAGCAGGCCATTCGCGCCGACAAACGCCAGCTTGAACAGGTCTTGATGAACCTTGTGGTCAATGCGCGCGATGCCATGCCCCAAGGTGGTAAGATCCGGATCGAGACCGAGGGCTTGTTGCTGCGCGAACCGCTCGAGCGGGACCGCGTGACCCTGCCGCAGGGGGCCTATGTCTCGGTCAAGGTGTCGGATCATGGTCACGGGATACCAGCGGACAAGCTGCAAAAGGTGTTCGAGCCATTCTATACCACCAAACGCACGGGCGAGGGGACAGGATTGGGCCTGTCCACCGCCTACGGGATCGTCAAGCAAAGCGGCGGATACATTTTTGTCGATAGCGTCGTTGGGCAGGGAACCTGCTTTACACTTCTGTTTCCGGGCCTTGATCCGGTCAATCTGCCGCTGTCAGAACCTGCCGTCCTCTCCCCGCCGGTCGGTGCGCCCCGCCACGGGGACGGGGTAGTCCTTCTGGTCGAGGATGAGGCGCCCGTGCGCGCCTTTGCCTCGCGCGCGCTCCGGCTGCGCGGTTATACCGTGATCGAAGCGGATTCGGCCGAGCAGGCGCTCAGGACATTGGAAGATCCCGATCTGAACATTGATATTTTTGTCACCGATGTGATCATGCCCGGCATGGACGGTCCCAGTTGGGTCCGCGAGGCGCTCAAGCAGCGGCCGGGGGTGCGGGTGGTTTTTGTTTCGGGCTATGCGGAGGAATCGTTCAGTGACGCGCAGGCGCGCATACCCAATTCCGTCTTTCTGCCCAAGCCATTCTCGCTCAATGATCTGACCGAAACCGTCAAGGGACAACTGCACTGATCCGCCGGTCCGGTAGGGATCTACACCCCGTGCGCAGGGATGGCCTCATACAGGGTGAATTCCGCGGCGCGCTTCTTGCGCAGGCGGCGTGCAATATCGGGCGACAGCGTCAGCGACATCTCGGGCGAGACATTGCTGCGTGGCAAAGTGATTTTCGTTTCCAGCCGTTCTTCAAGAAACCGCAGCAGGGCATCCTGATTCTCGTAGCGGAAAAGATGATCTACCGCCGTGCCGTTGGGGCGGGGCTCCAGAAAGGTGGCCTGACTGCCGACATTGGCGAAACCCGGCGGGTTGTCGTCAAGATAGGCGGAGACAAATTGGTCAAAGCTCACATCGAATGTCGCGTTTGGCTTGCCCTGCATGAAGGGACGGCGCCTGAAACGGTACCAACTGCCCAGCCAACTGACCGGTTCGCGCATGACAGCCAAAGTTTCCATATCGTCCGTCTTGCAGGCCTTCTCGAACATCGGGCGGAAGAAGCGGTTATAGCGGTAAAGCGGCGCATGTTTCAGCTCCGGGGGGTCCAGCACCGCAATCGCGGCATGCGGGGCCAGCGCCTCTTCCCATGCGGTTGTGCCGGTCTTGGGCACCGAAAGAAAAACCAGACGTTGCTTCCAGAATACCAGCATTTCACCTTGCCTCTTGGGTAACCGCACATTTCCAGCACCCATAAACACCTCCTTAACCCGAATAGGCAAGAGTGGTGTCAGAAAGAAACAACTTGAAATGTTCTTGTTTTGATCTCATAAAGCAAAGAAGAACAAGGCGCGAACACAGGCAATCATTGCCGCCCGGGACCGGGTGTGGAATAAGGGGTCAGAACAATGGCAACGGCAGATCTTCTTTCAATGGATAACAAGAAAAACGCAGACAAGCAGAAGGCGCTGGACAGCGCCCTGGCCCAGATCGAACGGCAGTTCGGCAAAGGCTCGATCATGAAGCTTGGCGGTGCAAACGTCATGCGCGACATCGAGGCGACATCGACCGGATCACTGGGGCTGGATATCGCATTGGGAATCGGTGGCCTGCCCAAGGGCCGCATCATCGAGATTTATGGCCCCGAAAGTTCGGGCAAGACGACGCTGACCCTGCATTGCGTGGCCGAGGAACAGAAAAAGGGCGGTATCTGCGCCTTTGTCGATGCCGAACACGCGCTTGATCCGCAATATGCCAAGAAACTTGGCGTCAATCTGGAAGAGCTGCTGATCAGCCAACCCGATACGGGCGAACAGGCGCTTGAGATTGTCGATACGCTGGTGCGCTCGGGTGCGGTCAGCATGGTGGTTGTCGACAGTGTTGCGGCCCTGACCCCCAAAAGCGAGCTTGAGGGGGATATGGGCGACAGCAATGTCGGTGTGCAGGCCCGCCTGATGAGCCAGGCGATGCGGAAACTGACAGGCTCGATCAGCCGCTCCAACTGCATGGTGATCTTCATCAACCAGATCCGGATGAAGATCGGCGTGATGTTCGGCAGTCCCGAAACCACGACGGGCGGGAACGCGCTCAAATTCTACAGCTCCGTGCGTCTGGATATCCGCCGCATCGGCGCGATCAAGGACCGCGACGAGGTTGTGGGGAACGCCACGCGCGTCAAGGTCGTTAAAAACAAGGTGGCACCGCCCTTCAAGCAGGTGGAATTCGACATCATGTATGGCGAAGGCATCTCGAAAACCGGCGAGTTGCTGGACCTTGGCGTGAAGGCCGGTGTTGTCGAGAAATCGGGCGCATGGTTCAGCTATGGTGACGAGCGGATGGGGCAGGGACGGGAGAATTCCAAACAGTTCCTCAAGGACAATCCCAAGATCGCGCTTGAGATCGAGGACAAGATCCGCGCCTCGCATGGTCTGGAATTTGCGATGGGCGCGGATGGTGGCGACGATCCAGAGGTTCTGGAAGCCTGATCCGTTCTGCGCCTTGACCGGATCGTATGAGATTGCAAGGCCCGCCCGAAAGGACGGGCCTTTTGCATTTGTGGACCGCGCGACATGATGCACCTGTGGACAGGGGCGCGCCTGACCGTTACATCAGCGCAAACCCTTGAACCCGCCGGAAAGTCCACTCATGCCTACGCTGAACGATATCCGCTCAACTTTTCTGTCCTATTTCGCCAAACAGGGGCATGAGGTTGTCCCCTCAAGCCCGCTTGTGCCGCGCAACGATCCGACGCTGATGTTTGCCAATTCGGGCATGGTGCAATTCAAGAACCTGTTCACAGGCGTCGAGCATCGCGACTACAAGCGCGCGACCTCCGCACAGAAATGCGTGCGCGCGGGCGGCAAGCATAACGATCTGGACAATGTCGGCTATACAGCGCGTCACCATACGTTTTTCGAGATGCTGGGCAATTTCAGCTTTGGTGATTATTTCAAGACCGAAGCGATCCCTTTTGCGTGGGAATTGCTGACAAAGGAATTCGACATTCCCAAGGACCGGTTGCTGGTCACGGTCTATCACACCGATGACGAGGCGGCGGCGATCTGGAAGAAGGTCGCAGGGCTGACGGATGACCGGATCATCCGCATTCCCACGAATGACAATTTCTGGATGATGGGGCCGACCGGTCCTTGCGGTCCTTGTACCGAGATTTTCTTTGATCATGGCGACCATATCTGGGGCGGCCCTCCGGGGAGTCCGGATGAGGATGGCGACCGTTTTGTCGAGATATGGAACCTTGTTTTCATGCAATACGAGCAGTTCGAGGATGGCAGCCGCCGCGAACTGGCGGCGCAGTCCATCGACACCGGCATGGGGATCGAACGGGTCGCCGCGCTGCTGCAGGGCACCAATGACAACTACGCGACCGATCTGATCCGCAGCTTGATCGAAGCCAGCGCCAATGCCACTTCGACCGATCCTGACGGGCCGGGCAAGACGCATCACCGCGTGATTGCGGATCATTTGCGGTCAACCTCTTTCCTGATCGCGGATGGTGTGATGCCGTCGAATGACGGGCGCGGCTATGTGCTGCGCCGGATCATGCGGCGCGCGATGCGTCATGCGCATTTGCTGGGGGCCAAGGACCCTGTCATGCACCAACTGGTGCCAGCCTTGGTGCGGCAGATGGGTGCGGCTTATCCAGAATTAGGCCGCGCTCAGGCGCTGATCGAAGAGACATTGCGCCTTGAAGAGACACGTTTCAAGCAGACGCTGGATCGTGGCCTGCGCCTGCTGGATGATGAACTGGCCGGTCTGCCCGAAGATGCGGCCCTGCCCGGTGAGGCGGCGTTCAAGCTTTACGACACATTCGGGTTTCCGCTGGACCTGACGCAGGATGCATTGCGCGAAAAGGGTCGCTCTGTCGATACGGCTGGATTCGAATCCGCAATGCAGGCCCAAAAGGCCAAGGCGCGCGCGGCATGGTCGGGCAGCGGCGAGGCCGCGGATGCCACGATCTGGTTCGATCTGGCCGATACGCACGGTGCCACGGATTTTCTGGGCTATGATACCGAAACCGCCGAGGGCCAGATCATGGCGCTGGTGCGCGACGGAGCGTCTGTCGCGTCGGCCAAAGCGGGCGAAAGCGTCCAGATCGTGATGAACCAGACGCCCTTTTATGCCGAAAGCGGCGGACAGGTCGGCGATACCGGTTACCTGCGTGGCAACGGCACGCTGGTCAGGATCACAGATACGCGTAAATCGGCAGGGGTTTTCATTCATTTCGGCGAAGTGGTCGAAGGCGAGATTGCCGTTGGCGGGCATGGTGTGCTTGAGGTGGACCATGCGCGCCGCGCGGCGATCCGCGCGCATCATTCCGCGACCCATCTGCTGCACGAAGCGCTGCGCGAAACATTGGGCGATCACGTAGCACAGCGCGGATCGCTGAATGCGCCGGACAGGTTACGCTTCGATTTCAGCCACTCCAAGGCGTTGAGCGCCGAGGAACTGGCCCATGTCGGCACACAGGTCAACGCGTTCATCCGGCAGAACAGTCCGGTCGAAACCCGTATCATGACGCCGGATGATGCCCGCGCGATCGGGGCGCAGGCCCTGTTCGGAGAGAAATATGGCGACGAGGTGCGTGTCGTGTCCATGGGACGTGCCGATACCGGCAAGGGCCATGACGGCAAGACCTGGTCGATCGAGCTTTGCGGCGGCACCCATGTGGCGCGCACCGGCGATATCGGCGTTTGTGTGATCCTTGGGGACAGCGCCTCAAGTGCTGGTGTGCGCCGGATCGAGGCATTGACCGGCGAGGCGGCGGTGGCCCATATTCGCGCCGATCAGCAGCGATTGGCGCAGGTCAGCGAAACTTTGAAGGCGCAGCCTGCCGATCTGGCGGAGCGTTTGCGCGCACTTCTGGACGAAAGGCGAGCCCTGTCGAATGAGGTGGCGCAACTGCGTCGCGAGTTGGCGATGTCGGGCGGTGCCGGACAGGGCGGAGCACAAGATGTAAAAGAAATCAACGGCGTGCGGTTTGTTTCTCAGGTGATGTCAGGCGTATCGGGCAAGGATTTGCCAGCGCTTGTTGATGATTACAAGCAACGCCTTGGTAGTGGCGCCGTGCTTCTGATCGCGGATGCTGATGGCAAAGCGGCGGTGGCGGCTGGTGTGACCTCCGATCTGACAGCCGGCGTGTCGGCGGTCGATATGGTGCGCGTGGCTGTGGCCGAATTGGGCGGCAAAGGCGGTGGTGGTCGTCCCGATTTGGCACAGGGCGGCGGGGCTGATGCCGCGAATGCTGCTGCGGCTGTGGCTGCTGTTGAAAAGCTACTGGGTGCTTGAGGAGAAGACGGAAATGACGGCCTATATCATCGCGCGGATCGACGTGACCGACCTCGAAGATTACAAACTCTACGCCAGCCAGACCGTGGCGCTGGCTGAAAAGGCGGGCGGTACTTTTCTGGCCAAAGGCGGTGCGATGACGCAGGTCGAGGGCAGTGGCCCTGACCGTCATGTGCTGATCAGCTTTCCCACACGCCAGCAGGCGCTGGACTGGTATCATTCGCCGGAATATCAGGCGATCCTGCCGATAGCCCTGCGGAGCAGTCGCCGCGATCTGGTGATCGTGGACGGCGTTTGAAAATCCCGAAAGGAACTGAAAAATGAGCGCACTCTGGATCGCCCATGTCACTGTCACTGATACAGACGCCTATGGCCGCTACGCAGCTTTGGCAGGCCCTGCGATTGCCAAACATGGCGGTGCCTTTATCGCGCGCGGTGGCCGTTTCGTGCAGCTTGAGGGCAAGGAGCGTCCCCGCAATGTCGTCGCGCGCTTTCCGTCGGTCGAGGCGGCCGAGGCCTGCTATCACTCGCCCGAGTATCAGGAGGCGTTGAGCCATGCGCGCGGCGCGTCCGAGCGCGAGTTAGTGATCGTCGAAATCACCGAATAGACTGTGTCGCCGCTCTTGTGACTGGACCGGCGCAAGCTCTGGCCTAGCTTTCGGAAAACCGTTTCCGAAAGGCTCACTATGCTGTTGCGCGTCCTTGCCCTCTTGACCGGACTTTTTCCCGCAAGCCTTGCCGCGCAGGATTGGGATGCGCTGAGACAGTCGGGTAGTGTTGCTTTGATGCGGCATGCCCTGGCCCCCGGCACAGGTGATCCAGCGGGTTTCCGCCTGGATGATTGTTCTACGCAACGCAACCTGGATGATACAGGCCGCGTTCAGGCGCGCCGGATCGGAGAGGCGTTGCGCGCGCAAGACATTGAATTTGATTACATATGGTCAAGCGGCTGGTGCCGCGCCTATGACACTGCGGCGCTGCTGGACATGGGACCGGTCGAGATACGGCCATTCCTGCATTCGTTCTTCGCTGGACGGGGGAATCCTCAAGCGCAGACACAGGACGCGCTTGGCGCGCTTGCGGGCCTGCCGAGGGATGCGCGGGTGCTGCTGGTGACCCATCAGGTCAATATCACTGCCTTGACGGGGGAAACGCTGCCCTCGGGCGCGATTGTCGTGGTCCAGCACCGCAAGGATGGCGGGCTGGAAGTGTCAGGGCGCGTCACAATCGCGCCCTGACAGATCGTTCAGGAAGACCGCGACATGCGCTTGCGCTCATGCGGGTCCAGATAGCGTTTACGCAGACGGATCGAGTTCGGCGTGACCTCGACAAGTTCGTCGTCGTCGATATAGGCGATGGCCTGTTCCAGCGTCATCGTGATCGGCGTGGTCAGGCGGACGGCTTCGTCTGTGCCAGAGGCGCGCACGTTGGTCAGCTTCTTGCCTTTCAGCGGGTTTACTTCCAGATCGTTGTCGCGGCTATGCTCGCCAATGATCATGCCGGTATAGACGTCGGCCTGTGCGCCGATGAACATGCGACCACGCTCTTCAAGGTTCCACAGCGCGTAAGCGACCGAGGTGCCGTTCTCCATCGAGATCAGAACACCGGCACGACGACCGGGGATCGCGCCCTTATGGGGTGCCCAGTCATGGAACACGCGGTTCAGAACGCCTGTGCCGCGCGTGTCGGTCAGGAATTCACCATGATAGCCGATCAAACCGCGCGAGGGGACCAGCGCGATGATACGCGTCTTGCCCACACCTGCCGGTTTCATTTCGACCAGTTCGCCTTTGCGCACGCCGGTGATTTTCTCGATCACGGCGCCGGAATATTCGTCATCCACGTCGATGGTCACTTCTTCAACCGGTTCCAGCCTTTCGCCGTTCGGACCATCCTTGAACAGAACCTGCGGGCGCGAAATACTCAACTCGAAACCTTCGCGGCGCATGTTCTCGATCAGAACGCCCATCTGGAGTTCGCCGCGGCCGGCAACCTCGAAAGCTTCGCCGCCCGGTGTGTCGGTGATCTTGATGGCCACGTTCGATTCGGCTTCTTTCATCAGACGCTCGCGGATGACGCGGGACTGAACCTTTTTGCCGTCACGACCCGCCAGCGGGCTGTCATTGATGCCGAAGGTCACGGTGATGGTGGGCGGATCAATCGGCTGGGCGGGCAGGGGCACATCCACCGCCAGAGCGCAGATTGTATCGGCCACGGTCGCTTTGGTCATACCTGCAAGGCTCACGATGTCGCCAGCCACGGCCTCGTCGATATCCTGCTGGCCGAGGCCGCGGAAGGCCTGCACGCGGGTGACGCGGAACTGTTCGATTTTCTGACCGATGCGTGAGAGCGCCTGCACCGTCGCCCCAACCTTGAGTCGGCCTGATTCGACGCGACCTGTCAGGATGCGACCGACAAACGGGTCAGAGCCAAGCGTGGTGGCCAGCATGCGGAACGGTTCGTCCGTGTGTTTCTGCTGCTTGGGGGCCGGGACGTGGTTCACAACCAGTTTGAACAGCGCCGACAGATCCTTGCGGGGACCGTCAAGTGTCGCGTCAGCCCAACCCGAGCGGCCCGAGGCGTAAAGATGCGGGAAATCCAGTTGGTCGTCATTGGCACCAAGATTGGCGAAAAGGTCGAAACATTCATCCAGCGCGCGGTCGGGTTCGGCGTCGGGCTTGTCGACCTTGTTCAGGATCACGATGGGGCGCAGACCCAGTGCCAGCGCCTTGGCCGTCACGAATTTTGTCTGCGGCATCGGCCCTTCGGCTGCATCGACCAGCAGGCAGACACCATCGACCATCGACAGGATACGCTCGACCTCGCCACCGAAATCGGCGTGACCGGGGGTGTCGACGATATTGATCCGTGTGCCTTTCCATTCGACCGACGTATTCTTGGCCAGAATGGTAATGCCGCGTTCACGTTCCAGATCGTTGCTGTCCATGGCGCGTTCGGTTGTCGCCTGGTTCTCCCGGTAAGTACCGGATTGTTTGAGCAGTTCGTCCACAAGCGTCGTTTTGCCGTGGTCCACATGCGCGATAATGGCGATATTTCGCAGGTCCATTGTCTGTCCTTTGGGGGATGTTTGGCCGCGAGGTATACCGCATTTGAAAAAAAGGCCAGCCTCAAAGGGCGCTACCGCCCTTTGGAGCAACTTTTTTCTGCGATGCAGCGCGACTCTGTTGCGTCAGACTGTATCGCGGCTGTGCAGAATCATCAACTCGCCCAGATTTTCGCGCGTGACATAGCCCAGCACCCGCTGGTCCGGCGCGCAGACGGCAACGGCTGCGGCGTTTTTCTGGTGCATCAGGTCCAGCAGATCGACAAGCGGTGCCTTCAAGGGGATGCAGGGCAGCGGGGCCAGTTCCAGCGCGCTCATCCGTGTCATGGTGGCGGCGGGATCACCGACACTGGCCAGAATGCTTTGGCGGGTCAGCAAGCCCATCGGGCGCCCGCTTGTGTCCAGCACCGGAAATTCATGCTGTGTCGTGCGGATCAACGCTTGCCCCGCAGAATGCAGCGTGTCGTCGGGGCCAAGGAATTCATAGGATGTGATCATCGCGTCGCGTGCCGAAAACCGTTTCGACAGGGCGCGCATCGACACATCCTGCGCTTCGGCCCCTGCGGCGATGAAGATAAAGACTGCAATCAGGATCAGCACCGGATTGCCGGACATCAGCCCCAGAAACCCCAGGCCAAAGGCAAGGGTGCGCCCCGCCATCGCGGCCAATTCCGTCGCGCGGACCCGTCCCATCCGGGTGGCCAAGGCCGCGCGCAAGACGCGCCCGCCATCCATCGGAAAGGCTGGCAACATGTTGAATACGGCCAGAAACAGGTTCAACCCTGCAAGTCGTGCCAGAAACCCGCTCAGGCTGCCTTCGGAACTCAGGACCCCGTCCATCGGAGCGGCTTGTCCGCCCAGCGCCAGCATCAGCACGGCCCAGATCACGATATTCACCGCAGGCCCCGCCAGCGCCACGGCGATTTCCTGTGCTGGCTTTTCCGGCATGCGTTCCAGCCGCGCCAACCCGCCGATGGGCAATAGCGTGATATCGGGCGTGCGGATTCCATAGCGGCGCGCCATCAGGGCATGGCCGTATTCATGGGCCACGACGCAGGCAAAGAGCGCGAGGATAAACAGAAGATTCTCGACCGCAGCAGGCGCGCCGCCCTGATTATAGCCGATCCATCCGATCCAGATCAGGATCAGAAAGAAAGTCGCATGCACGCGTAACTCTGAACCGAACAATCTTGCGATGGGAAAGGACCACGGCATTTCAGCTTCCTCGGTTCAGTTCCATTATCTGTACACGTCTGGTCGTGATGCGCAAAGGGCCCGCTATTGCAGGCCCTTGGATACAGTCATCAGAACGGGATTTCATCGTCGATATCGCGCGAGGGCGCGCGGCCGCCGCCCTGCGAGGGGCCGCTGTCATAGCCGCCACCGTAATCGCCCGGGTAATCATGGCCACCGCCGCCGCCAGAGGACTGGTTGCCACCACCGCCACCACCCCCCGATGGGCCGTCCAACATGGTCAGCGTGCCGTCATAGCCTTGCAGCACCACTTCGGTGGAATAGCGGTCGGCGCCGCTCTGGTCCTGCCATTTGCGGGTTTGCAGTTTGCCCTCGATATAAACCTTTGAACCTTTTTTCAGAAATTGCTCGCAGATGCGCACGAGGCCTTCCTGAAACACTGCGACGGTGTGCCATTCGGTGCGCTCTTTGCGTTCACCCGACTGCTTGTCTTTCCACTGTTCCGATGTGGCGATCCGCAGGTTGCACACCTTGCCGCCATTCTGGAAGGTCCGCACCTCGGGGTCGCGCCCCAGATTGCCGATCAGAATTACCTTGTTTACCGAGCCGGCCATGAATCTCTCCCGTCGAATCTGTGTTTGGGTTTGGGTGACCCGTGGATCACGCCCTTTGTTGTCATGCAACATGGTTAAAACACGCCTAACATCGGAACAACCGCTAAAAGCACTGGGGCGCCAATACGACCGGTGGCTGCGAGGCTGCAAAAGGGTGGAAAAACCTGTCAGAGGCGGTATAGTCCTGCCCGATGACAAACGGGGCGGTGTGACATGATCAGAGGAGTCGCAGGGGCGGCCATTGTGGCAATTGGCCTTACCGGGGCTGTGCAGGCCGATACGATATCGACCCAGTCGCGGGTCAAGCTCTTCGCTTCGCAGACCAAGATACTCGATACACGGGCCAAGTCGCAATACAACAACTCGGTCAGGCTGCAACCGCCCAGCGTGATGACACCCACGAAATGGGGATCAGGCGGGCCTGCCTATAACGGGCGCTACAAGGGGCCCTATCTGGCGATGGCCCGCGATGCCGCGCGCCGCCACGGTGTGCCCGAAGATCTGTTTTTGAAACTGGTGCAGCAGGAATCGGGGTTCAACCCAAAGGCGGTATCGCACAAGGGCGCGCTGGGACTGGCGCAGTTGATGCCGCAGACAGCGCGTCTGTTGCGGGTTGATCCGAATGACCCTTACGAAAACCTTGATGGCGGGGCGCGCTACCTGATGCAGCAATATCGCGATTTCGGCAACTGGCGGCTGGCGCTGGCGGCCTATAATGCGGGGCCGGGCGCGGTAAAGAAACATGGCGGCGTGCCGCCCTACCGCGAGACCCAGAATTACGTCAAGGTGATCTGGGGCGGCTAATCCCTGACGGGTGCGCGCCCCTCTGGGCCGCTATAATGCCGCTCTACAAGTGCCACCCGCAGGTTGTAATGCGTATACCAGCGATCCTGCCCTAATTGCTGCGCCACCAGATGCTGCGCATCCGCCTTCCATGCAAGGATCGACGCCTCGTCACGCCAGTAGCTGACGGTGATTCCGAAGCCGCCTGCGTGGCGGGTGCTTTCCATCCCCAGACATCCCGGACTGGACAGGGCCATATCGCTCATCCGGTCGGCCATGGCGGTATAGCCGTGATCGCCCTCGGCCCGCTGTGCGGTGAAGATCACCGCAAAATAGGGAAGTGCTGGCAGGGGGGCGAAATCCGGCACAGGGTCATTCCGCGGCGATCTGGATGACCGGCACCATCGTGGCCAGTTCCTTGTCGGGCAGATGGCATTTGATCTGGTGCCCCTCGGCTAATGTCCGTTGCGGCGGCACTTCGCGGTCGCACAAGCCGTCCGGCACGCGTGTTTTCCAGCCGCAGCGCGTCTGGAACGGACAACCGGGTGGCGGGTTCATGGCTGAAGGGATATCGCCTTCCAGCACAATATGCTTTTTTGTCACGCGGGTATCGGCGATGGGCACCGCTGACAATAGCGCCTCGGTATAGGGATGATAGGGCGGGCTGAAGACCTGATCGGTGGTGCCAAGCTCTACCACATGGCCCAGATACATCACCATCACACGGTCGCTCAGGTAGCGCACGATCGACAGGTCATGGCTGATGAACAGCAGCGTGGTCTTGTGCTTGCGCTGGATCTCCATCAGCAGATCGGTCACGGCAGCCTGCACCGACACATCCAGCGCCGAGACAGGCTCGTCCGCCACCACGATCCGCGCATCGCCTGCAAAGGCGCGCGCGATACCGACGCGCTGTTTCTGCCCGCCCGACAACTGGCGCGGCATCCGGTCCGCAAAAGCGCGGGGCAGTTTCACCAGATCCAGCAGTTCCAGCATGCGCTGACGGCGCGTCTCCTCGCTGTCACCGACACCGAAAATCTCGAGCGCGCGGATGATCTGCCGACCCACCGTCATCGAGGGGTTCAGCGTGTCGAACGGGTTCTGGAACACCATCTGCACATCGGCCACTGTTTTGGTATCGCGCTTCTGGATCGGCACATCGCCGATGCTGCGGTTGTCCAGCAGGATCTGCCCGTCTGTCGCGGTCTCAAGACCCATCAACACCTTGGCAAAGGTGGATTTGCCGCAACCCGATTCACCCACAATCGCCAAGGTCTCGCCTTCGCGGGCCTCGAATGACAGGGTTTCGTTGGCTTTGACCACCTTCATCTCGCCGCCGCCGAACAGCTTGCTGGCGGCGACCTGATAGTATTTCCTGAGATTCTCCATCCTGAGGACCACATTGCCGATCTCGCCCTTCTGCTTGACGTCGGCCTTTGCGGGCAGGGCGGTCCAGTCAATCTCGTTGAACCTCAGGCAGCGTGTCTCGTGGCTGGCTGCGTCATCGACCGGGGCCATGCGGATCACGCCCTGATCGCAGCGCCCCGCCTGAAAATAGTCGCAGCGCGGGCCGAAATTGCACCCATCGGGGCGCTCATGGGGCAGGGGGAAATTGCCTGGAATGGCGATCAGCGGGCTTGCGTTCTTGTCGGCCCCCGGCAGCGGGATCGAGCGGAACAGCGCCTGTGTATAAGGATGGCGCATCTGGTCGAACACATCGGTGATACTGCCGCGCTCGACCGCTTCGCCGGAATACATCACGCAGATACGGTCGCAGGTTTCCAGCACCAGCCCGAGGTTATGGCTGATGAACAGCATCGAGGTGCCGTATTTCTTGCCCAGATCCTTGACCAGTTCCACAATTGCGGCTTCGACCGTGACATCCAGCGCTGTCGTCGGCTCGTCCAGAATCAATAGCGCTGGCTTGGACATGAGCGCCATCGCAATCACAATGCGCTGCTGCTGCCCGCCCGACAACTGGTGCGGATAGGCGCGCAGGATGCGTTCGGGGTCGGGCAGTTTCACATCTTGGATGACCTGCAAGGCGCGCGCCTCGGCCTCTTTTTGCGAGATCCCCTCATGGATCATGGGCACTTCCATCAGCTGTTTGCCGATCCGCATGGCGGGATTCAGGCTGGCCATCGGCTCCTGATAGATCATTGCGATCTCGTTGCCGCGAATGTCGCGCAATTCCTCTGCTGACATAGCGCCCAGATCGCGGCCCTTGAACTTGATGGATCCGCCCACGATGCGCCCGTTCACGCCCAGATCCTGCATGACCCCCAGCGCTACGGTGGATTTGCCGCAGCCGCTTTCGCCCACCAAGCCCACCGCCTCGCCCGGTTGGACGGTGACAGAGAAATCCATCACCGCAGGGATTTCGCGCAGGCGCGTGAAGAAAGAGATCGACAGCTTGTCGATTTCCAGAATCGGCCCGTCATGATCCCATTTCGCCATTGATCCGCTCCTGTTCATTCTTCTTGCGTCAAATATCCCGGGGTGCGGGGCAGCGCCCCGCCTGTCCCCGCATCAGTCCCGCAAACTTTCCTCGCGCAGGCCATCCGCCAGCAGGTTCAACCCCAAAACAAGGCTCAGCAAGGCCATCGCGGGCGGTACTGCCGGATGCAGGTAGATCGACAGAAGCTTGCGCCCTTCGTTGATCGTGCTGCCCCAATCCGGGCTTTCAGGGCTGAGGCCCAGACCGAAAAAACCCAATGTCCCCAGAAGGATGGTAGTGTATCCGATCCGCAGGCAGAAATCGACGATCAGTGGTCCGCGCGCATTGGGCAGGATTTCCCACAGCATGATATACCACGGCCCCTCGCCACGGGTCTGTGCGGCGGCCACGTAATCACGTGTTTTGATATCCATCGCGAGGCCGCGCACGATGCGGAACACGGTGGGAGAGTTGACAAAGACGACGGCCACGAAGACCACCAGCAGGTTGGGCGGAAAACTGATCAGCCCCAGCGGATCGGCGTTCCATGCGATGCCGAGATAGATCCACAGACCGACCACCAGAGTCACCACCAGATAGATATTGCGCCTGGCCGGTTGCGTGAAAAACCGCGAGTTGAACAGGATTGTCAGGAAAATGATCGGAAACAGGAACAGCACGCCCGCCATGTAGACCGGAATACCCGTCACCACGATTTCCGGCGTGACCAGCAAGTAGAACAGCAGGATCACCGGAAAGGCGAGGATGAGATTTGCCAGAAACGACAGGAACGTATCCAGCCGCCCGCCGTAATAGCCTGCAGGCAGACCCAAGGTGATGCCCACCATGAAGGCGAACAGCGTGGCGAAGGGGGCGATTTTCATGACCTCCCATGCGCCCACGATCATCCGGCTGAACACATCGCGCGCCAGATTGTCACCGCCCATCAGGTAATAGGGATAAAGGCCGTTTGCCCCGGCATCGGGCACCGGCGAGCCGGGAACCTTGTTTTTCAGACCGGAAATCTGGCTCAGCGTATCATGCGTGACGATCCAGCCGAAGGCGCCGCCGAAGACGGCGGTATAGACCCAGAACATGACCAGCGCGAAGCCGAACATTCCGATCACGCTGTCAAACAGCTTACCATAAAGGCCCAGCCGCCGTTTGAAAGCGATGGACAGTCCGAAGGTCAGCCCGAGTGCGATCCAGACAGGGGTAAACTGGATCAGGATGCGGGTGATGATCTCGCCCCAGCCTAAAGGGTCCATATGCCGCTGCTCCTATGAAACGCTGATGCGCGGGTTAAGATAGACATAGCCGATATCGGAAATCAGCTGCGTCACCAGCACCACGATCACGGATACCACCGAGACACCCAGCAAAAGCTCGATATCGTTGTTTCCTGCGGCCTGCACCAGTGTCCAGCCGAAGCCCTTGTAGTTGAACAGGGTCTCGACAATGACCACGCCGTTCAGCAGCCACGGGAATTGCAGCATGATCACGGTGAAGGGGGCGATCAGCGCGTTGCGCAGCGCGTGTTTCATGACGATATCGCTGAACTTGACACCTTTCAGGCGCGCCGTGCGGATATATTGTGCAGTCATCACCTCGGCCATCGAAGCACGGGTCATACGCGCGATATATCCCATGCCGTAAAGGGCGATTGTCAGCACCGGCAGGAAAAAATTGTTGAAAGTCGCGTTATCCATCGCGCCCGTTGCCGTGCCGTTGAACCAGCGCAGCCCCACGGCAGAGGAGGCAAAGACAGCGATCAGGATCACGCCCGAGACATATTCCGGCGTGGCGGTCGTCGTGATGGCAAAGGTCGACAATGTGCGATCCGTGCGCGATCCTTCGCGCATCCCCGCCAACACGCCCAGCAGCAAGGCCGAGGGCACCATCAGCACCATGACCCAGAACATCAGTTTCGCTGTCAGACCAAGACGGGTCGAAATGATCTCGCCCACATCGCCGCGAAAGACGGTGGAATAGCCCCAGTTGCCTTGCAGGATACCGCAGAAACGGGGCGCTTCGGCCATCGCTTCGGGGGTGACGGTGCCGGTCACGCAGCGTCCGCGCATGCCGTCCGAGACCTCGACCGTCCAGCCGGGCAGCACACCCAGCCATTGGGCATATTTGACCGGCAGGGGATCAAGATATCCATTGCGCCCCAGAAAGCTGGTGACCTCGGCATCGCTCATGCGAAAATTGCCCTGGGTCTTGGCCAGTTTTTCAAGGTTTGGATAGAGATTGGTCATAAAAAATACGATGAAAGTCAGGCAGATGGACGTCAGGATCATCACCCCCAACCGTCGCAAGATAAACAGACCCATTCAGCGCCCCCTGAAGCCTGCGCCCGCAAGATGGCGGGCTGTGGCAGGTCTTGGATGACCCGTCCGTCTTCGCTTTATCAGCCGGTCCCGCAACGAGTGTGGCGGGGCCGCATGCGTTATATCCCGCATGCCCCGTTCAGGGCATGCGGTTGCGGTTCCAGCCTGATCAGGCGGCTGTGCCCCATTTGTAGTGGTGATGCTCGAAGGCAATATGCATCTCGTTGCCGACAAAGCCTTCGCGTGAGTGGCGGTACAGCGAACGCCAGTAGGGCTGGATGGTTACGCCCTCTTCCTGCACGATAGCCTGCATCTTGGCGCTGACCTCGCGACGTTTGTCGGCATCGGCAATCGCCAGCGCCTCTTCCAGCAGGGCGTCGAATTCGGGGTTGGCCCAACCAAATTCGTTCCACGCCTCGCCCGAACGATAGGCCACGGCATAGACCTGCACACCTAGCGGGCGGTGGTTCCAGTTTGTCGCGCTGAACGGATATTTCGTCCAGTCGTTCCAGAAGGTCGAGCCGGGCAGGATCGTGCGCTTCACGTTGAAGCCCGCATCGCGTAGCTGTGCGCCCACCGCATCGCAGGTGTTGCGCATCCAGTCATCGTCCAGCGAGGTGATCTCGTGCTCGAAATCGGCCATGCCGGTTTCATCCAGCAGCGCCTTGGCCGCAACCGGATCAAGCGTCTGCGGCGGCAGTTCGGCATATTCGGGATGCACGGGCGCGACATGGTGGTTCTCGGCGGCGACACCCAGATTGCCATAGCCCAGTTCCAGACAGACAGCGTTGTTGACCGCCATCTGTATGGCTTGGCGCACACGCTTGTCCTCATAGGGGCGCATGCCGTTCACCTCGGCCAGCTGGTTGGGGCGGATCACCACGGTGGCGCCTGTCACTACCTCGGTCTTGACCAGTCCCAGACCGTCCATGATCTCGATGAACTCGCCCACGGATTCGTGCAGCATGTCCACTTCCGCAGATTCCAGCGCCGACAGCCATGCTGCGCTGTCCGTGCCGAAATCAATGTATTCGATCCGGTCCAGATAAGGCCCGCCATAAACGTCGGTGCCCCACCATGTGTGATCTTCATTGCGCGTCAGCACGCATTTCACGCCGACTTCCAGTTCTTCGATGATGTAGGGGCCGGTGCCGACATTCTGCATCTCGTCGGGATTGTAGCTGCTGTGTACCACAGCGGCAGGATAATCCGAGAAGTTGGCGATGATCGCGATATCGGGCGAGGACAGGTTCAGGCGAACAGTCATGTCGTCTACAACCTCGATCGCGCCTTCGCGCGCCTCGCCGGTGGCGTCGTCGATCAGGCTGCCGACGCGGGCGGCCATGGAATTGCCCTCGACGCTGCGTTCGCACCAGCGTGCGATGTTGCGGGCCACGTCTTCGGCTGTAAAGGCATCCCCGTTATTCCATGTCACCCCGGGGCGCACGTTCAGGGTATATTGGGTCGCGTCGTCATTCACCTGCCAGCTTTCCAGCAGCATACCGCGGAAGCTGCCGTCATTGTTGTATTCGACCAGATATTCCAGCGTGCCGCGGGTCTGGTTGGCGATCTCCGACCAGTCTGCGGTGCGCGTATCCTTGAGGGCGCGCAGGCTCATCTGGCAGCGCAATGTGCCACCCTGTACCGGTGTGGCCTGTGCCTGAACGGGGCTGTCCAACCCACCCAGCGCGTAGGCTGCGGCGGCTGTCACACCAAGACTGGTCGTGCGGGCCAGAAACTCGCGGCGGCTCAACTGTCCGGTCTTGAATTCGTCGGCATACATCAGTGCGGCTTTGTGCACCGGTTGATCCGTGAAGGTCGTATCTTTCATTTCCAACTCCCTGTGAGGCGTCTCATGCTTATTGAAGGCTGACCGGTCGACACTCGTGCCACCTGCGATGTTGCGAAACACCGTGGGTTTCATACGCCCTTCATCCTTAGGGGCATTCGGCACCAGTTTATGCGTTGCGTCAACGCATGCATTCGTCATTCTGTGGACCGAAAGCGACATCGACACCTAGCAAAAACGACATTCATGTCGCTGACAAGACATAAACGCGACGACTGCGTCAAGTTTACGCGATGGACTGGAACGGATAGGGCCGACGGCGCGCGGGTATTGCTGCATCAACGAGAATTTGACCGGCTTAACTGCCCAAAGCCACCATCCGTCATTTGCCTGACAGATGTGCCCTGACAGAGGGCGCAGGCTAGCGCTGTGCGCTGCGACGCAAATTGCTGGGCGACTGGCCGGTATGGTGCTGCACGAAACGCGAGAAATAGGCAGGGCTCGAGAAATTGAGGCTCTGCCCGATGTCCTGCAAGGGAAGGTCGGTGGTTTCAATCATGTCGCGGGCGGCATAAAGACTGCGTTGCGTCAGGATATCGGCGGCTGTCATGCCTGACGCATCACGGCAGGAACGGGTCAGATGCGTTGCCGTGACGCCAAGTTCAGCGGCATAATCGCCCATCAGTTTAGGGCTGGCGTAGTCCCTTGCCACCATCGCGCAATAGGCCTGCACCAGACGGTGCGCTGCGGGCATACGGTTATTCTCTGACGCAGTTTCGATCATCTGCCGCCGCAGCCAGACTGACAGCAGTATGGCATGCGCGCGCAGGGCTTCATCGACATGGGGGCGGTTGGTGCTTTGCTCGCGTTGCATCACGTCAAGCACGGCCGAGATTTCGGCCTGCGCCTGCACGTCGCGGATACGCAGATGCTGCGGCTCTTCTGGAAATCCGATATCGGTGCGGGGGGACAGATGGACCGCCAGACCGAAGCCTTGCTTGCCCAACTCGACCGAGATCAATGTATGCGCGGGCACAAAAACCGCGTTGTGGGTGCCGATCCCGCTGCGGAGACCTTGCAGGATCATGCGGCCCTGACCACGCGTGATCCACATCAGGATGTCATGGTCATGGCTGTGCACATGTTCCAGCCGCCACGGCGTGCCCCGCGCCATTTGCGCGATGCTGCCGATACGAATTGCGCCGCTCACGTTGTCGGGCGCGGGAAGAGGCTTTTCCGCTTTTGCCATGCCTGTTTGCATCTGGAATAACGCTCCGTCGATCTGTCGATCATTGCGTGGCAGCCTAGCAAGCATCATGCGGCATCAAAAGGGGATGGTTGAAAATTGGCAAGTCCGCGCGACAATCAGGCGGGTTCTGGCCGATAGGCCTGCCAGGCCCCCATGCGCGCCCTGAACCATGTGCGCTGCCGTTTGGCAAACTGGCGGGTGGCGATGGTGGCACGGTCGCGGGCTTGATCCAGCGTGATTTTACCGCGCAGATGGGCGATCAGCTCGGCGGCTCCGATGGCCTTGGCCGATAAGTCGTCAGGGTTCCAACTGTCCAGATTGGCGCGCGCCTCATCCAGTGCGCCGCCGGCCAGCATGGCGTCGAAACGCTGCACGATTCGGGCGTTCAGCCAGTCCTTGGGCGCATCGAACAGGATCGCGGTCGCCTGCGACAGCGGCAGCAGTGGCGGCGGCGTGTCGTCCTGCCAATCCGCCAGACCGCGCCCGGTGCCGCGCCACACCTCCCACGCGCGCTGCACACGCATTGGGTTGCGCTGGTCGATACGGGCGAGGGTCGCCGCGTCCAGATCCGCCAGAAGGGTTGCTATCCCGCCGTTTTGCAGGCGCGCTTCGGCCTCCGGGCGGATATGGGCGGGCAGGGTGGGGATCTGGGCCAGCCCTTCGGTCAACGCACTGAAATAAAGCCCTGTGCCACCCACGATGATCGGGCGCGGTCCGTGCAGCAAAGGGGTGATCTCGCGCAGCCAATGGCCCACGGAATAGGGCGCGTTTCCCGCGACATGACCATAGAGACGATGGGTGCAGCGCGCCTCGTCCGCGGCGTCGGGGCGCGCTGTCAGCACCCGCCAGTTGGCAAAAACCTGAATGGCGTCGGCGTTCACAATCACACCGCCTTGCTGCTCTGCGATGGACATGGCCAAGGCGGATTTGCCGCTGGCGGTGGGGCCTGCGATCAGGACGGGATGGTCAGCGGGGATCTGCGACAGGTCTGGCATGCTCATGCCCCGCCTGATAGCGGTATTCGGCGTGCCGCGTCAGCCCCCCGTCGTGGAATTTGTGTGGTGCGCGCTTCGCGGATTGAACCCGACGCCGTTTTGCGACATTTTGCGCGCGATCAGCCAAACCCGAACGGAGCCCCCATGCCAGACGCAGCCGATACCGCCACCACACCTGAGGGGCAGACGAAATTCCGCCGCGTGATGCTGAAAATCTCGGGCGAGGCGCTGATGGGCGATCAGGGGTTCGGCCTGCACCCGCCAACGGTGCAGCGCATCGCGCAAGAGGTGAAATCGGTCCATGATCTGGGTGTCGAGATCTGCATGGTCATCGGGGGCGGCAACATTTTTCGCGGGCTTCAGGGCAGCGCGCAGGGGATGGAACGCACCACGGCCGACTATATGGGGATGCTGGCGACCGTGATGAACGCGCTTGCGATGCAATCCTCGCTCGAGGCGTTGAACATCCATACCCGTGTGATCAGCGCCATTCCGATGGATCAGGTCTGCGAGCCCTATATCCGCCGCCGCGCCGTGCGCCATCTTGAAAAAAAGCGCGTCGTGATCTTTGCGGCAGGCACGGGCAACCCCTATTTCACGACAGACACTGCCGCGACCCTGCGTGCCAATGAAATGGCCTGCGAGGCGATTTTCAAAGGCACCAAGGTTGACGGCGTCTATGACAAAGACCCCAAGAAGCACGGAGATGCCAAGCGCTATTCCCGCGTCACCTATGACGAAGTGCTGGCGCAGCATCTGGGCGTGATGGATGCCAGCGCCATTGCGCTGGCGCGCGACAACAACCTGCCGATCATCGTTTTCTCGCTGGACGAGCCGGGCGGGTTCAAGGGAATCCTTGCGGGCAAGGGCACCTATACAACCGTGCACGGATAAGCGTATTGTGACAAGAAACCGCCTTGGCGGTCGACGGAAAAGGGAAAGAGCAGGACGATGTCTGACGAAGATTTCGAGATTGATACCGACGATCTGGAGCGGCGGATGGATGGTGCCATGGCGGCGCTGAAGACCGAATTCGCATCCTTGCGGACCGGCCGCGCCTCGGCCTCGATGCTGGAGCCTGTGATGGTCGAGGCTTATGGCCAGCGCACGCCGATTAATCAGGTGGGCACGATCAACGTGCCCGAACCGCGTATGGTCACGGTTAATGTCTGGGACAAGTCGATGGTTGGCGCTGTCGAAAAAGCTATTCGTAACAGCGGTTTGGGTATCAATCCTCAGCTTAACGGCACAATCATCATGCTGCCGATTCCCGAATTGAACGAGGAACGTCGCCGCGATCTGACCCGCGTGGCCGCGCAATATGCCGAAAATGCCCGCGTTGCCGTGCGCAACGTGCGCCGTGACGGGATGGACCAGATCAAGAAAGCCAAGGCGGGCGGCATGTCCGAGGATGACCAGAAATTCTGGGAAACCGCCGTGCAGGATCTGACCGACAAGTTCACCAAGATGGTCGATGCCGCGCTTGAAGGCAAACAGGCCGAGATCATGCAAGTCTGAGGACTTGCGGTTTCGCCTCAGGGAAAGGCCGTTCATGGCGCGCAGGACTTCTGACTCTCTTGCCCCCGTCCCGTCAGCCGCCTCTGCGGCGCCTGAGGCTGACGGGCAAGGCCCGCGCCATGTGGCGATCATTATGGATGGTAATGGCCGCTGGGCCACGATGCGCGGTCGGCCACGACTGTTCGGGCATCACGCAGGGGCAAGACGCGTCCGGGAAATCGTTGAGTCCTGTCCCGATCTGGGCGTCAAGTATCTGACAATATTCGCTTTTTCGACCGAAAACTGGAAGCGCACACAAGTCGAGGTTGCCGGGCTGATGAGCCTGTTTCGCCGCTATATCATCCGAGAGTCGCGCCAGTTGCGCGACGAAGGCGTGCGCGTGCGGTTTATCGGCGACCGCGTGCGGCTTGACCCGAAACTTGTGGTTCTGATGGACGAGCTTGAGCAGATGACCTCTCAGAATGATCTGGTGCATCTGACCATTGCACTGAACTACGGTGGCCGCGACGAGGTGGCGCGCGCCACGAAGCGGCTGGCGCAGGATGTGGCGCGGGGTGTGTTGAACCCCGACGATGTGGATGAGGAAACGCTGCCAAAGTATCTGGATACATGTGTTTTACCCGATCCCGATCTGGTTATCCGCACCAGCGGCGAGGCGCGTATTTCGAACTTTCTGCTCTGGCAGTCGGCCTATGCGGAATACGAGTTTGTCGATACGCTCTGGCCCGATTTCACCCGCGCTGAATTTGCCTGCCTGCTCAGCAGCTACGGCACGCGCGACCGCCGTTTTGGCGCCGTAAAAGCGTGAGGCAGCAATGACCGCATCGGTGCCCCCTTCGTCCAAATGGGAGGATCTCAAGACACGCACTCTGTCGGCGCTGCTGATGATCGCTGTCGGTGCGGTGGATATCTGGCTCGGGGGCGCATGGTTTCTGGCCATGATCGCGTTGGTTTGCGGCCTGATGATGTGGGAACTGGTGCGGATGCTGGAGCCCGGCAAGGTGATGCTGGCGCGCGCGCTTGGCGTGCTGGCCCTGTTATCCGTGGCGGTTGCGGTGAAGATGTCTTTTCTGGTCGATTTGCTGGCGCTGGCGGCGCCGGTGGTGGTAGGCGCGCTGCTGATCAGGGCGCAGCGTATTGTCTTCGTGCTCTATGCGCCGGTGATCATGCTGGCCGCTTACGGGCTGGTCACAGCGCGGGCACTGGAAAACGGGATCACATGGCTTGTCTGGCTGATTCTGGTGGTGGTGATCACCGATATAGCGGGATATTTTGCCGGACGCATGTTCGGCGGCCCCAAATTCTGGCCCTCTGTCAGCCCCAAGAAGACATGGTCGGGCACGGTTGCAGGCTGGATCGGGGCAGGGGCGCTTGGTGCGGTCTTCATGCCGGTCACAGGGGTGGGCGCGGTGTTGATCCTTGTCAGCATGATCACCTCTTTCGCCTCGCAGATGGGGGATATCGCGGAAAGTGCGATCAAGCGGCGGGCAGGTGTCAAGGACAGCTCGCGTCTGATTCCCGGTCATGGTGGCGTGCTGGACCGTTTTGACGGATTGATCGGGGCCGCACTTCTGGTGCTGATCGTGCTGATCGTATCGGGACGGGTGCCGGTGCAGCCATGAGGCGGGTCTCGGTTTTCGGCGCGACAGGGTCAATCGGACAGAACACGCTGGATCTGATCCGGCGCGCCCCTTCGGAATATCAGGTCGTGGCCCTGACCGGCGGGCGCAACATCGCAAAGTTGGCGGCGGATGCGCGCGCGCTCAAGGCCGAGCTGGCTGTGACCGCGCATGACGATCTTCTGGACGATCTGCGCAAGGCATTGGCAGGGTCCGGTGTGGCCGTCGCCGCAGGACAGGCCGCAATTACCGAGGCAGCAGCGCGTCCGGCGGACTGGACCATGTCGGCCATTATCGGCGCGGCGGGTCTTGCCCCGGGGATGGAGGCGTTGAAACAGGGCGGCACCCTTGCGCTGGCCAACAAGGAATCGCTGGTGACAGCAGGGCCCTTGCTGATGGCCGCAGCCGCTGCACATGATGCGCGTATCCTGCCAGTGGACAGCGAGCATTCGGCGATTTTTCAGGCGCTGGTCGGCGAGGATCTGGCCGCGGTCGAGCGGATCATCATCACCGCCAGCGGCGGGGCCTTCCGCGACTGGCCGCTGGAGAAACTGGCCCGCGCTACCTTGGCCGAGGCGTCTTGCCATCCCAATTGGGATATGGGGCAAAGGATCACGATCGATTCTGCGTCCATGTTCAACAAGGCGTTGGAAGTAATAGAAACAAGAGAGTTTTTTGGCGTAGCGCCAGATCGGATCGAAGTCATACTGCATCCTGAATCGCTGGTCCATGCGCTGGTCGGGTTCCGCGACGGTGCGCTGATGGCGCATGTGGGCGCCTCGGATATGCGGCACGCTATCGGCTATGCGCTGCACTGGCCCGAACGACGCGATCTGCCGGTGGCGCGGCTTGATCTGGCCGCAATCGGCACGCTGAATTTCCGTGCTCCCGATCCCGACCGCTATCCCGCATTGCGGTTGGCCCGCGACGTGATGCGGCGCGGCGGTCTGTCAGGCGCGGTTTTCAATGCTGCGAAAGAGCGTGCTCTGGATGCATTTATCGCCGGAGAAATCGGATTTCAGGACATGTCAGCGGTGGTCGAGGACGTTCTGACAGCAATGTCATCCGATAGCGGGCTGATAGATGGCGAGATTACCCTTGATACCGTGGCCCATGTGGACCATCTCGCACGGATAAGGGCCGACGAGGCCATGCAGGTGCGCGCGGTCTGACACCGCTGCCCCAGAGAACAGAAAGCAGGACCAGACCTTGGATATCGCAACGCTACTTCCCCAGTTCGGCAGTCTTGCCACCACGCTTTTCGCCTTTGTCGTGGCCCTTTCCGTGATCGTTGCAGTGCATGAATACGGCCATTACATCGTGGGGCGCTGGTCGGGTATCCATGCCGATGTGTTCTCGCTCGGGTTTGGTCCGGTGCTGTATTCGCGGATGGACAAGCGCGGTACGAAATGGCAGGTCGCGCTGCTGCCTTTTGGCGGTTTTGTGAAGTTTCGCGGTGATGCCGATGCGGCCTCGGCGGGGGTAGACGGGGCGGCGGTCCGCGAAATGACGTCTGCGGAACGGCGCAGCACCATGAGCGGCGCGCCGCTCTGGGCGCGCACTGCAACGGTTGCAGCGGGGCCGGTTTTCAACTTCGTGCTGGCGATTGTCGTGTTTACTGGGATTGGTCTGACGCGCGGCGTGGCGGTCGAACCGCTAACGGTGGGCGACCTGCGCCCCGTGGCCGCAGCACATGGCATTTTGCCCGGCGATGTGATCCTTGAGATCGAAGGTCAAAGCCTGCCGCAGATGGGCGAGGCGGGCTTTGGCGAGATGACTGAAACACTGCCAGCCGCGCCGTTGATGGACTATGTGGTTCTGCGCGACGGGCGCGAGATGACCGTGCAGGGGCCGCATCCGATGCCGCCTGTGGTTACGCAAACCTCGCCGCAATCGGCGGCCTTTGATAGCGGTCTTCGCAGAGATGATGTGATCGTCGCTGTGGATGGTGACCCGATTTACGCCTTCCGGCAGTTGCGCGAGAAAGTCGGCGCCGCGGACGGTGCGCCACTGCTTCTGGACGTGCTGCGCGACGGCGAGGCATTGCAGGTGACGTTGACCCCGCGCCGCGTGGATGAACCGCAGGCGGCAGGCGGGTTCGAGACGAACTGGCGCATCGGAATCATCGGTGGCTGGTTCTTTGACCCGCTGACGGAAAGCCCCGGGTTCGGCACTGCCCTGCTTACGGGCATCTCCAGCATGTGGGAGATCATGCGCGGTTCGATTTCGGGTCTCTATCACATGGTGACAGGCGCGATCAGCACCTGCAACATGTCCGGCCCCATCGGGATCGCCGAGGTTTCGGGCGCTATGGCCAGCCAGGGCACGGTGAATTTCATCTATTTCATTGCGGTTCTGTCCACAGCCGTGGGCTTGCTGAACCTGTTTCCGATTCCCGTGCTGGACGGGGGCCATCTGGTTTTCTACGCCTACGAGGCTGTCGCGGGCAAACCGCCCAGCGACAAGGTTTTGCGGGTGCTGATGACGGTTGGTCTGACGCTGATCCTGTCCTTGATGGTTTTTGCTGTCTCCAACGACCTCTTCTGCCCATAACCTGACCGCACAATTCAGGAAAAAGCGCGGAACACCCGACTTCAGGGCGGGTGGAAATAATCGCGTGCTGCGCCTTGCCCGCCAAAATATGGCCATATTCCGCCTATACACAGAGGGTTGGAAAATTTCGTTTGGATGGCGCATATGGATACGATTCAACGCGGCACACGTGGCCTCGGGCTTCTGTTTTCCCTGAATTGGGACAGAATCCTTTATCCTGCGACCATTTTTCTGGCGCTGAGCGCAGGGGCATGGCTGCCGCTTCTATTAGGTCTGGCGAAATAGCAGCGGCTTTTCATATCCGGTAAACCTGCCAATTCTTGCCAGCCCGCAACACCGATTGCGGGCTGATGTCGTTTACGCTTCTGGGCTTTTGACAATGGCCTGCTTTGCCGATAGTGACTTGGTCATCAATAACGCATGACTGGGTTGACCGATGACCAATCACATGGGAGAGCGGCACCGCGTCCGCAACAGGCTGAAATCCGGCAAAGGTAGCCTGACCGGCTGGTTGGGACCTGTGGTTCTGGCAGGGTTGTCGTTCGGGGTGATCTTGCCCGGCGATATCGCGCAAGCCCAGTCCTACAGTTTCAACTCGGTGCAGATCGACGGCAACCAGCGCATCGAAGCTGGCACGATTCTCAGCTATGCAGGTATCCAGCGCGGACAGACCGTTTCAGCCGCGCAGTTGAACGATGCCTATCAGCGTATTCTGGGCAGCGGCCTGTTCGAGGACGTGTCGATCGAACCGCGCGGTGGTACGCTGCTGATCAGCGTGACGGAATTCCCGACGATCAACCGCATCAACTTCGAGGGTAACCGCCGCCTCAAGACCGAAGCGCTGGAAGCGATCGTGCAATCGCAGTCGCGCCGGGTATTCAACCCGGCAACGGCAGAACGCGATGCTGCCGCCATTGCCGATGCCTATGCACAGGCAGGCCGCCTGGCCGCGACTGTTAACCCGCGGATCATCCGCCGCAGCGACAACCGAGTCGATCTGGTCTTCGAGATTTTCGAGGGCGGTCTGGTCGAGATCGAGCGTATCGGTTTTGTCGGCAACCGCGTCTTTTCGGATAACCGGTTGCGCCGCGTGTTGGAAACCAAGCAGGCCGGTCTTTTGCGCGCGGTGATTCAGCGCGACACATTCATTGCCGACCGGATCGAATTCGACAAACAGGTGCTTCAGGATTTCTATTTCTCGCGCGGTTACGTGGATTTCCGCACCACCGCAGTGAATAGTCAGCTTGCGCGAGAGCGGGACGGATTTTTTATCACCTTCAACGTGCAAGAAGGCCAGCAGTTCCGCTTCGGGGCCGTGACGACCTCAACCGACCTTCCCGATGTGAACCCTGACGATTTCTTTGCCGCCCTGAACATTCGTGAAGGTAATGTGTATTCTCCGATAGTTGTCGAGAAT
Organism: Seohaeicola saemankumensis; assembly: GCF_021021435.1. Classification (GTDB taxonomy): domain Bacteria; phylum Pseudomonadota; class Alphaproteobacteria; order Rhodobacterales; family Rhodobacteraceae; genus Seohaeicola. Next base: position 170,786 of record NZ_JAINWI010000014.1, on the reverse strand, counting down.
AACATCTCGCGACTGGAGCGTCTTGCGATCCAGAAGGGCCTGAATTTTGTGCGGGTCGAGCCGCGCATTGTGCGCAACGACCGCGACCTGACCCTGGATGTCGAGTTCGCGCTGGTGCGCGGCCCGCGCATCTTCATTGAACGGATCGACGTGGAAGGAAACGCCACTACGCTGGACCGTGTTGTGCGCCGCCAGTTCCGCGTGGCCGAGGGTGATCCCTTCAATCCGCGCGAGATCCGCGAAAGCGCCGAACGCATCCGCGCCCTTGGCTTTTTCAGCAATGCCGAGGTCAACGCCCGTGAAGGGTCGTCGCCAAATCAGGTGATTGTTGATGTGGATGTCGAAGAGCAACCTACCGGCAGTCTGTCATTTGGTGGCGCCTACGGAACAAATGGCGGCTTTTCCCTTGTGGCCAGCTTCAGCGAAACCAACTTCTTGGGCCGTGGCCAGCGTCTTGGTCTGACCTTCTCAGGGGCCGAGGAAAACCAAGCCTACGAGCTTCGGTTTACAGAGCCGGCGCTGCTGGGGCGCGATCTGGCCTTCGATTTCGAGCTTGGATACCGCGAAACCAACAACTCCTTTGCGGATTATGATACAGCCATTGCCCGTTTCAGCCCCGGCCTGACCTTTCCTGTCAGCGAGTCCGGCCGTTTACGTGCCTATTACAAGGTCGAAAGCGTCGAGATCAGCAATTATGAAAACACCGGCACATTGCTGGCCGCCGAGGAAGCGCAAGGCCAGCTCTGGAGCAGCTCGGTCGGCTATACCTACAGCTATGATAACCGTCGCACCGGTCTGACACCCGATACCGGATATCTTTTGCAATTCGGGCAGGAATTCGCAGGCGCAGGCGGCGATTCCACCTATATCAAGACCACGGCACGGGCACAGGCGCAGACCACGATCCTGAATGACGAGGTGACATTGCGCGCCTCTCTGGAAGGTGGATTGCTGAACTTTACGGATGGCACCAGCCGCGTAACCGACCGCTATCTGATCGGTGGCTCGATCATGCGCGGTTTCGCGCCGGACGGGATCGGACCGCGCGAGCGCACGCCCGACGGCTCTGTGAATGACGCTTTGGGCGGCAACATGTATGCCGTTGCCAAGCTGGAGGCGGAATTCCCGCTTGGCCTGCCCGAGGAATACGGCATTCGCGGCGGTTTGTTCTATGATGTCGGCTCGGTCTGGGATCTCGATATCACAAGCGGCAATACCCTATATGAAGACTTCTCGCTGCGCCACGTGGTCGGGGTCTCGATCCTATGGGATTCGGTGGTCGGTCCGCTGCGTTTCAACTTCTCGAAAGCTTTGCAGAAAGAAGATTTCGACGACGAGCAGACCTTCAACCTGTCGGTATCGACAAGGTTCTGATGCTGGTTCGGCGCCTGTCCCTTCAGGGCTGGCTTGCCTGTCTTGGGCTGGTCTTTCTTTGCGCGGCACCGCTTGCCGCGCAAGACAATCGGACCTTGCGCAGTCCGATCCTGTCGCTGGATCAGGAGCGGCTATTTGCGCGATCCGCATTCGGACAGCGTATCGCGGCGGAATTGCAGGCCGACAGTCTTGTGCTTGAGTCTGAAAACCGCCGGATCGAAGCCGCACTCGAGGCAGAAGAGAAAGACCTGACTGTCCGCCGCCCTGCCATGAGCCCCGAGGCGTTTCGCGCCCTTGCAGATGCTTTCGACACCAAAGTGCAGCGCATCAGGACCGAACAGGTTGCCAAGGCCCGCGATCTGGCGCAACGCAACGAGGAAGCGCAGCTCCAGTTTCTGGACACAGCGCGTCCGGTTCTGGAACAATTGATGCTGGATACGGGGGCTGTGGCCATTATCGACCCGCGCAGCGTGGTCATGAGCCTGAGCGTCATCGACGTGACCGAGGAGGCGCGGCGCCGTATCGACGCGATTATCGGTGACGGACGGAAACAGAACATGCCTGTCGCGCCGCCCGAAGCGCCGGCACCCGCGCCGGAACCGCCTGACGATGTACCGCCTGCCGGTAGCGACTGATGGTCGACATGCTTGCTCCAGCAGAACTGTCTTGCTACTGACAGGAACGAAACCGGCCGACAAGGCTAAGGGCCGGATCAGGCCCTGCAGCATCCGGTCCAAATAGATCATGACACGCAGAACCTGAACGGGGGGCAAGATGGCAGAGCCTTTGAAAAGCGCCGATATCCAGATGATCCAGCGGATATTGCCGCATCGCTATCCATTCCTTCTGGTGGACAGGGTGGTCGATATCGACGGCACATCCTCGGCGGTGGGCCTCAAGAATGTCACGATGAACGAACCGCATTTTCAGGGCCATTTCCCCGGCAATCCGATCATGCCCGGCGTCACAATCATCGAGGCGATGGCCCAGACTTCGGCGGTGATGGTCGGCGTGGCAATGGATATGGCCGACAAGGAGTTGCTGGTCTATTTCATGGCGATCGACGGTGCCAAATTCCGTCGCAAGGTCGTGCCCGGTGACGTATTGCGTATGACGATCACAACCCTGCGCGGCAAGCCCGGCGGTAAGGTCTGGCGGTTCAAGGGCGTCGCCGAGGTGGATGGTGAAATGGCTGCGGAATGCGAATTCACCGCGATGATGGATCTTCCCAAGGAGTAAACCATGTCCAGCCGGATACATCCCTCTGCCATTATCGAGGACGGCGCGCAGATCGGCGCGGATGTCGAGATCGGGCCCTTTTGCATTGTCGGTCCGCATGTCAGCCTTGATGATGGAGTGCGCCTGCACAGCCATGTTGTGCTGACTGGCCGCACCGAGGTGGGCGCGGGGACCGAAATCCATCCCTTTGCGGTGATCGGTGGCATCCCGCAGGATCTGAAGTTCAAGGGCGAGGAAACCCGTCTGGTCATCGGCGCGCGCAACCGCATCCGCGAGCATGTGACGATGAATACCGGCACCGACGGCGGTGGCGGTGTGACCCGCGTGGGCGATGACGGGTTGTTCATGGCAGGCTGTCACGTGGCCCATGATGTGCAGATCGGCAACCGCGTGATCGTGGTCAATAATGCGGCCTTGGCCGGACATTGCATCATTGCCGATGACGTGATCATCGGCGGGCTGTCAGGCGTGCATCAATTTGTGCGGATCGGGCAGGGTGCGATCATCGGGGCTGTCACGATGGTGACAAACGATGTGATCCCCTACGGGTTGGTGCAGGCCCCGCGCGGGGTGCTGGACGGGCTGAACCTTGTCGGTCTCAAGCGGCGCGGCGTACCGCGTACCGATATCACTGCTTTGCGCGCCGCCTTCCAGATGCTGGCACAGGGCGAGGGGGCGTTTCAGGACCGCGCCCGCCGCTTGGGCGAGGAAACCCAGAGCGACTATGTCCGACAGATCGTCGACTTTGTCACCGGCGGTTCCGACCGCTCGTTCCTGACGCCGGGCTGATGCTGGCGCTGATCGCAGGGCGGGGGCTTTTGCCTGATCATATCGTGGCGGCGCAATCCGGCCCTGTTCTGGTTGCCGCGCTGGAAGGCTTTGCCCCTGAGCGTCTGACACCGGATATCACCTTCCGTGTCGAACGTCTGGGCAGCTTTATTGCCGAGCTTTCCGCGCGCGGCGTGACCGGTATCTGCATGGCAGGTGCCATCGGACGACCCGCGCTTGATCCGGCGATGATTGATTCCGCGACAATGCCATTCGTGCCGCGCATGATGCAGGCGCTGGGGCAGGGTGACGATGGCGCGCTGCGCGTGGTCATCGCGCTGTTTGAAGAGGCGGGATTCACCATTCATGCGGCGCAGGATATCTGCCCCGATCTATTGTTCCCCGCAGGCATTCCCACCAAGGCACAGCCCGGTCCGCAGCATGACGGCGCGGCACGTCTGGGCATGACCACATTGGCCCAGATGGGACGGGCCGATCAGGGACAAGCCTGCGTGGTCCGGCAAGGGGAAGTGCTGGCGCGCGAGGATGCGGATGGGACGGATGCAATGCTGCTTCGCCTTGCGATGGGCCAGACGGATCGTTCCGCAGAAGATCCGTTCGGACTTGGTATGGAAGTGCTTGGCAATGCCGTCACCGGCGCGCTGGATTGGTTGGGCGGGCAGGCGGTTCCCGACCGGTCGGGCGCAATCCTGTTCAAAGGCCCCAAACCGGCGCAGGACCGGCGCGTTGATCTGCCCACCATTGGCCCCGCTACGGCAGAAAACGCGGCGCTTGCAGGGCTAGACGGTATCGTGATCGAGGCGGGCGGCGTTTTCGTGATCGACCCGCTGCAAATGCTGCAAATCCTTGACGACAAGGGAATGTTCCTGTGGGTGCGTGCGCCATGAAGGTCTTTGTCATCGCGGGCGAAGCCTCGGGTGACAGGCTGGGTGCGGCCTTGATGGCGGGCCTCAAACAAATCGCGGCCCCCTCGTTTTCCGGTATCGGCGGGCCAATGATGCAGGCCGAAGGTCTGGACAGTCTGTTTGCGATGGACGAACTCAGCATCATGGGTCTGGCCGAGGTGCTGCCGAAATACCGCCATCTGAAACGCCGCATCGCGCAGACAGCGCTGGCTGTGCTGCAAACCCGCCCCGATGTTCTGATCACGATCGACAGCCCCGATTTCTGCCTGCGCGTGGCCAAACTGGTCAAGGCGCAAAGCAATATCCGCATCGTGCATTATGTGGCCCCTTCGGTCTGGGCTTGGCGTCCGGGACGGGCGGTCAAGATGGCGCGGGTGGTCGATCATGTGCTGGCCCTGCTTCCGTTCGAACCGCCCTATATGCAGGCCGCAGGGATGGACTGTGATTTCGTGGGGCATCCGGTCGTGGCCGAACCGCAAGCCAGCATGGAAAAGGTACAAGCCTTCCGCGACCGGCACGGAATCGGCACTGCACCATTGTTACTGGCCCTGCCGGGATCGCGGCGCGGCGAGGTGGCGCGCCTTGCGCCGCGTTTCGGGGCTGCTTTGGCGCAGGTAATGCAAAGCCTTCCCGACTTGCGTATCGTGGTCCCGACAACGGCCAATGTTACAGGGATGGTCCAAGAATTTGCGGCCCACTGGCCTGGGACGCCACTGGTCCTTGATCCGCATTCCATGTCCACTTCCGCCTATCAGGCTGAAAAGCGCGCCGCGTTTCGCGCCGCCGATGTGGCATTGGCAGCGTCCGGTACGGTCTCGCTGGAACTGGCTGCGGCGGATACGCCGATGGTGATTGCCTATGACATGAACCCGATGAGTCGGTTTTTGATCGGGTGGATGCTGCAAATCGACACCGTCACCTTGGTCAACCTGGTCTCGGAAACCCGCGCCGTGCCGGAATGTCTGGGCCGCGACTGCACGCCTGACAAGATCGCCTTGGCCCTCAAGAACGTGATGGCCGCGCCGCAGGCACAAGAAACGGCGATGCGCCTGACGATGGAACGACTTGGCAAAGGTGGTCAGCCGCCGGGTTTGCGTGCAGCTCATGCGATACTTAAGAGATTGCCATTAAGTAACTGAATAAGAGTACCAATCTGCTAAAAAAACTCAGAAGTCAAATGTCGGAAAAAGCGCGTGATCAGCCCTTCCAGATCCAGCCACCACCCAGTACGCGGGTGCTTGAGGGATCATAGAAAACGCAGGCCTGTCCGGGTGATATGCCTTCCTCGGGGGTCAGCAATTCGACCGTGGCGGTCGTGGTCGACAATGGCCGGATCACCGCCTCGCGCGGGGGGCGGGTCGAGCGGACCTTGACCGTCACGTGCCATTCATCAGCGCTGCCAAACGGGGTGTCACCCAGCCAGTTGATCTCGCGCAGCGGCACGATACGGGTCGACAGCATCTCTTTCGGGCCGACGACCACGCGCTTGGTATCGACATCCAGCTTTACCACATAAAGTGGATCTTCCAGCCCGCCGATGCCAAGGCCGCGCCGCTGACCGATCGTGTAATGGATGACACCTTTATGAGTGCCCAGAACCTGGCCCTGCACATCCACGATCTCGCCGGGCTCAGCCGCACCGGGGCGCAGCTTCTCGATCACGGCGGCATAGTTGCCATTGGGCACAAAGCAGATGTCCTGACTGTCAGGCTTGTCGGCCACAGGCAGGCCATAGCGCGCCGCCAGTGCCCTGGTTTCCGCCTTCGAGGTCAGATGACCCAGCGGAAAACGCAGAAAATCAAGCTGTTCTGCAGTCGTCGAGAACAGGAAATAGCTCTGGTCGCGCACCGCATCTGCGGCGGCGTGCAGTTCTGCGCCCATAGCACCCATCTTGCGCTGGATATAGTGCCCCGTCGCCATGCAATCAGCTTCAAGATCGCGGGCGGTCCCCAGCAGATCCTTGAATTTCACACGCTCGTTGCAGCGGATGCAGGGCACAGGGGTTGCGCCCGCCAGATAGCTGTCGGCGAACTCGTCGATCACGGCATCCTTGAAGACATTTTCGTAATCCAGAACGTAATGTGGAAAACCCATGGTTTCGGCCACGCGCCGCGCATCATGGATATCCAGACCGGCGCAGCAGGCGCCCTTCTTGGCCAGCGCCGCACCATGATCGTAAAGTTGCAGCGTGACACCTACCACATCATAGCCTTCCTCGGCCAGTTGCGCGGCCACGACCGAACTGTCGACGCCGCCTGACATGGCCACCACAACGCGCGTTTGCGCGGGTGGCTTGGCAAAGCCAAGCGAGTTCAGCGGGTGGTCGGTATCAAGGGCCATTGTGGCCTCCTTGCATCGTGGGGATCTGTGGCAGATGGCGGGCTGCTGTCTGGACTGCCGGAAAGTCTGCGAGAATATAGGAAAATCCGAGACACTCTCAACCCCCTGTTTCACCTGCTGTTAAGCGGGTTTGCGCAGATTGCGGCAAAAGGAAAGGAAAACAGGCATGTATCTGAAGAAGCTTGAAGGTCCTCGGGCGGTGACGTTGCCCGACGGCTCTGTGATGACGCGTGCGGATCTGCCACCTGCCGACACCTGCCGATGGGTGGCCAGCCGCAAGGCCGCCGTGGTGCGTGCCGTGCTCAGCGGTTTGATCACGCGGGCCGAGGCGTTGGAACGCTATGCCCTGAGCGAGGATGAATTCGAAGGCTGGCTCAAGGCCATACACGCACACGGTGTATCCGCCCTGAGGGCGACGGCCGTGCAAAAGTATCGACAACCATAGGGTGCACTGATATGAATCTAGGGGTAAGTAACCGTAGGTTAACTAATTTTTGTGAAGGTGACCGTCGACTGTGACCCTTGATGGAGTGTTTTATGCGAGTGCTGCTTGTCGAAGACGACCCGACGATTTCCAGAAGCATCGAAATGATGCTGACCCATGCCAACCTTAACGTGTATACTACCGATCTGGGCGAGGAAGGGATCGACCTTGCCAAACTCTATGATTACGACCTGATCCTGCTGGATCTGGGCCTGCCAGACATGCACGGGCATGAGGTGCTGCGCCAGTTGCGCGTGGCCCGCGTGGATACACCCATCCTGATCCTGTCAGGGGCAGATGATACCGAGAACAAGATCAAGGGCTTTGGCTTCGGGGCGGATGACTACCTGACCAAACCCTTCCACCGCGAGGAACTGGTGGCGCGCATCCACGCGATTATCCGCCGCTCCAAGGGGCATTCGCAATCGGTGATCCGTACCGGAAAGATCAATGTCAATCTGGATGCGAAAACCGTGGATGTGGCTGGCAAGGGCGTGCATCTGACCGGCAAGGAGTACCAGATGCTGGAACTTTTGAGCCTGCGAAAGGGCACGACACTGACCAAGGAGATGTTTCTCAACCATCTTTATGGCGGTATGGACGAGCCGGAGTTGAAGATCATCGATGTGTTTATCTGCAAACTTCGCAAGAAACTGGCCGTGGCGACGGAAGGCGACAATTACATCGAAACGGTCTGGGGGCGCGGTTATGTGCTGCGTGATCCAGACCCTGCCATGATGGGGGATCACCGTCTGGCCGTGGGGGCTTGAGGGGCGCGGGAATTCGGTCAGCAACGCAGACGCGGACACCACTCACGGACTGGACCTTGCGGGCAAGCCCTTCTATCTCTGGTGCATGATCCATGCGCCGGCGGACAGGGGGCTTTTGTGACGCAGAAAACGCAAAACGATGCGGATGCGCGAATGATCGCGGGTTGCGCCCCCGAAGACTTGACCCCTGCCGAGGCCGCGCAGGAACTTGCACGGCTGGCGGCTGCTCTGGATGCCGCGAATCTGGCCTATCACCAGCGCGACATGCCCGAGATTTCGGATGCGGATTATGACCGGCTCAAGCAGCGCAATGCGCGGATCGAGGCGCTGTTCCCCGATCTCAAGCGCCCGGACAGTCCCAGCGATCAGGTCGGCGCGCGTCTGGCCGAAGGCTTTGGTAAAATCACCCATGCCGTGCGGATGCTGTCGCTTGGCAATGCCTTTGACGATGACGAAATCACGGAATTCGATGACTATATCCGCAAATATCTGAGCCTTGGCGCCGGCGGTCTGGCCTATACTGCTGAACCCAAGATTGACGGGCTTAGCCTGTCCTTGCGATATGAACAGGGTATTCTGGTGCACGCCGCCACGCGCGGTGACGGGACGGTGGGCGAGAACGTGACCGAGAATGCCCGCACCATTGCCGATATTCCTGTCACGCTGACAGGCGCGCCCGATATTCTGGAAGTGCGCGGCGAGGTCTATATGAGCCATGCCGACTTTGCCGCCCTGAACGACAGGCAGGCAGAGACGGGGGCAAAGTTGTTCGCCAATCCTCGCAATGCCGCCGCGGGCTCGCTGCGCCAGCTTGATGCGGCGATCACCCGCGCCAGACCGCTGCGGTTTTATGCCTATGGCTGGGGTGCGCTATCCGCGCCGCTATCGGAGACACAGATGGGTTCGATAACCCGTCTGGCATCATTGGGATTCGTGACCAATGAGCTGACAAGGCTCTGCCAGGGGCCCGACGAGATGCTGGAGCATTACCGCGCCATCGAAGCGCGTCGCGCGACCTTGGGCTATGACATCGACGGCGTCGTCTACAAGGTAAACGATCTGGCGTTGCAGGCGCGCCTTGGTTTCCGCTCGACAACACCACGTTGGGCCCTGGCGCACAAGTTTCCTGCCGAACTGGCCTGGACGCGGCTTGAGGGGATCGACATTCAGGTGGGGCGCACCGGTGCGTTATCGCCTGTGGCGCGGCTTTTGCCGGTGACTGTCGGCGGTGTCGTCGTGTCAAATGCCACCCTGCATAACGAGGATTACATCGCGGGGCGCGACTCGCGTGGGCAAGAGATCAGGGACGGAAAGGATATTCGCATCGGCGATTGGGTGCAGGTCTACCGCGCCGGTGATGTGATCCCCAAGATCGCGGATGTGGATCTGGGCAAACGTCCGCCAGAGGCTGCCGCCTATACCTTCCCCGATACTTGCCCCGAATGCGGCTCTGCTGCGATCCGCGAGGAAGGCGATTCGGTGCGCCGCTGCACAGGTGGTCTGATATGTCCGGCGCAAGCTGTTGAAAAATTGAAGCATTTTGTCAGTCGCGGCGCTTTCGACATCGAGGGGCTGGGTGCCAAACAGGTCGAAATGTTCTATCATGACGATCTGCTGCCCGTCCGCGAACCAGCAGATATCTTCACCTTGCGCGACCGCGATGCCGCGCAACTGGCGCGCCTGAAAAACCGCGATGGTTGGGGCGATCGAAGTGCCGGTAACCTGTTTCAGGCGATTGACGAGAAACGGAAAATTCCCTTCGAGCGGTTGCTCTTCGCGCTGGGACTGCGCCATGTCGGCGAGGCGGCTTCGAGCCTGATCGCAACACATTACGGCACATGGGACAATTTTGTCGCCGCGATGGACGGGGCGGCCGCCTGTGAAGGGCCGGATTGGGACGATTTGCTGTCGATTGATGGCGTGGGCAAGGTCATGGCGCGCGCATTGGTCACGGCTTTCGCGCAACAGGCCGAGCGTGCCAGCATCGACAGGCTTGTCGCGCATCTTGATGTGCAGGAGGCCCGGCGCGTTCAGGCAGACGACAGCCCCGTTGCGGGAAAGACCGTTGTCTTTACCGGAACACTGGAAAAGATGACGCGGGCGGAGGCCAAATCGCGGGCCGAGGCTATGGGCGCCAAGGTGGCAGGGTCGGTCAGCGCCAAGACCGACATTCTTGTTGCAGGGCCGGGGGCCGGGTCCAAAGCCAAGAAGGCTGCGGAACTGGGGATCGAAACGCTGGACGAGGATGGCTGGTTGACCCTGATCGGCGCGACATGACCGGGCGCCCCGAGAGTCTGTTTCCGCTTTTCGCGGGGATCGAGACCCTGGAAGGGGTCGGGCCGAAAACCGCGCAACTGCTGGAGCAGATCCAGATAACGCGGCCGCGCGATCTGGTTTTCACCTTGCCGCATTCCGGTATCGACCGTGCGCGACGTGTATCGGTGCGGGACGCGGTGCTGCCACAGGTGATCACTGTCGAGGTCGAGATCGGCAAGCACACGCCTTCACGCACCAAAGGTGGGGCCTACCGGATCACGGTGGAAGACGCGGGCACGTCCTTTCAACTCGTCTTCTTTCATGCGCGCGGCGATTATTTGCAAAAGCAACTGCCAACAGGGCAGCGGCGTATCGTGTCGGGCCGGGTGGAACTGTTCGACGGGATCGCGCAGATGGTCCATCCCGATCACATCCTGCCCGTCGACGATGCAGAGGAAATACCGCTGTTTGAACCTGTCTATCCGCTGACCGCCGGTGTCAGCCAGAAGCAGATGTTCAAGGCGGTTCAGGGGGCGATGAAACGGCTGCCCGATCTGGCCGAGTGGATTGATCCCGAACAAAAGCGCAGGGCGAACTGGCCTGACTGGGCGGATGCGGTGCGGGCCGCGCATGCGCCGCAGCGGTCCGAGGATCTTGCGGTTACCTCTCCCGCGCGGGAACGGCTGGCCTATGACGAGATGATGGCCCACCAGATCACGCTGGCCTTGGCGCGCGCGACGTTGCGGCGCGCCAAGGGGCGCGAAAGCCATGGCACCGGCCGGTTGCAAGCGCGAGTGATGGCCTCGCTGCCCTATACGCCGACGGGCGCGCAGATGCGCGCGATCGAGGAGATTGCCCGCGACATGGCGCAACCGCAGCGGATGAACCGGTTGTTGCAGGGCGATGTGGGGGCGGGCAAGACGCTTGTTGCCTTTCTGGCACTGCTGGTCGCCGTGGAATCCGGTGGGCAGGGGGTGATGATGGCCCCGACCGAGATACTGGCGCGCCAACATCTGGAAAGCCTGCGTCCGATGGCCGAGGAGGCCGGTGTCGTTCTGGAACTGCTGACCGGTCGCGACAAGGGGGCCGAGCGCCGTGCCAAGCTGGAGGCTTTGGCGCGCGGAGACATCCAGGTTTTGCTGGGCACGCATGCGGTGTTCCAGAAGGACGTGGAGTTTGCCGATCTGCGGCTGGCTGTGGTGGATGAACAGCACAGATTCGGTGTGCGCCAGCGGCTTGAACTGGGGCAGAAAGGGGCCAGTGCGGATGTGCTGGTGATGACAGCCACCCCGATCCCGCGCAGTCTTGCGCTGGCGCAATATGGTGACATGGACGTGTCGGTGCTGGATGAAAAGCCGCCCGGACGCTTGCCGATCAAGACCGCGATGGTATCGACCACGCGGATGGAAGAGGTGGTCAACCATCTGCGCCGTGCCATTCTGGACGGGCGACAGGCCTATTGGGTCTGCCCTTTGGTGGATGAAAGCGAGGTTGTCGATCTGACGGCGGCCGAGGAACGGTTCAAACATCTGCGCGCGGTTCTGGGTGAGGGGAATGTCGGGCTTGTGCATGGCCAGATGCCTGCCGCCGACAAGGATGAGGCGATGGCGGCGTTTCAGGCCGGACGCACGGCGGTTCTGGTGGCCACGACGGTGATCGAGGTGGGAGTGAACGTGCCCAATGCCACGATCATGGTGATTGAACAGGCCGAGATTTTCGGGCTGGCGCAGTTGCACCAGTTGCGGGGGCGCGTGGGCCGTGGCACGGGGGCATCGACCTGTTTGCTGCTTTATCGCGGGCCGCTGTCCGAAGCTGCGGAGCGCCGCCTGACAACCTTGCGCGATACCGAGGACGGATTCCGCATCGCCGAAACCGATCTGGAAATGCGGGGTGCCGGTGATCTGATCGGAACAGCGCAATCCGGCCTTCCACGGTTCCGTGTGGCGGATCTGGAGCGGCAGGCCCGTCTGATGGCCATCGCACAAAGTGATGCCCGCAAACTGATGTCGGATGACCCCGGCCTGACAGGTCCGCGCGGCAAGGCCGCACGGGTGTTGCTGTGGCTGATGGAACAGGATCGCGCAATCCGTTTGATTTCCGTGGGTTAGCATCGTTTCGACCTTTGTGACGCATCTTTGTTCTCAAATGTTCTCATAAAGTTCTTTACAGGCCGTAAAAGATATGAGAACAAAGGGGCAACAAACAGATTCAACCACGCGAAAGGACAATCCAATGCTCGACCAGATCAAGACTGTCGTCACACGCTCGCGCGACACACTTCTGTCGGATGCTTTGGGTGCAACCGCCCTGATGGTGATCCTTGTGGTTGGTCTGCATCTTCCCAGTTTCTCCTGAAAGGAGTCCGGTTTCTGCCTGCGGTCTTGGTCCGGTGGCGCGCTGCATCTCTGTCCCAAACTGATGCAAGCCTGACGGATACTGCCTGTTCCGACACATCTCAGGGTCATCCCCGACCCTGATGCTTTGCCCCGGTGCCGCCAAGACACGCCACTTTCCGCCGCCTTCCAGATGGAAGCGCGGCGGTTTTTTTGTTCAGAACTGTGGGGTCAGGCGCAATGCGCCTGTTCAGCCTCAACCATAGCCTGCACTGTGGCCTCAAGCGCCAGCAGGATCGAGGCGTGGCGGTTCTTGTAATCGCGCGCGGGGCGCAAGACCTCGAGCCCGTCAAAAGGCGCGGGCGGGGTGGGTCCATCGGATTTGAGCATCGTTTTCAGCGCCTCAAGCGCCTCTTCGATCTGTGGGCGCGTGCAGCCCATCACGGCATGACCAACCACAGCCGCCGCCGCCTGACCCAGCGCGCAGGCTTTCACATCCTGCGCGTAATCCGCGACCTTGCCATCCTTGAGGATCAGATCAACGGTCACGGTCGATCCGCACAGCGGCGATCGCCGCTTGACGGTGGCATCAGGATTCACCAGTCGGGCGGTATGCGGCATGTCTGCTGCCAGTGCCAGAATACGCGTGGAATACAATTTGATCAGATCTGTCTCGCCGCTCATGGGTTTCCCTTTTCAAACCATCCCTCTAAATAGGGTGGCCCATCCCTGTTGCAAAAGGTTTTTACCATGAAATTCGATCCTGACACGCTGGTTTACAACGAGGCCGGCCTGATTCCGGTGATCGCACAGGATGATGGCTCGGGGGAGGTGCTGATGATGGCCTGGATGAGTGCCGAGGCGGTTTCACGCACGCTGAGAACGGGGCGCGTAACCTATTGGAGCCGTTCGCGGCAGGCGTTCTGGATCAAGGGCGAAAGCAGTGGCCATGTCCAGGAACTGGTTGACATGCGCGTGGATTGCGACCGCGATTGCCTGCTGGTGCGTGTCCGGCAGACGGGGCCTGCCTGCCACACACACCGGCGCAGTTGTTTCTACACCGCGATACGGGACCGTGACGAGGTCGAACTAATGGCGCCGATGAAGAAATAGAAGTGAATGTTGTCAGTAAGATGAAGGGTGAGCCTAGAGCCCGATCATTTGCCTGATTTTCGCGGGCGTGATCCCGTCTGCGCGGTAGGTGCTGATGGCGCGCGCGTCGTCGCGTTTGGCAAGGCGTTTACCCATCTCGTCCCGGATCAGGCGGTGATGATGGTATAGCGGTGTCGGCAGGCCAAGGATCTGTTGCAGCATGACATGGATTTGGGTCGCGTCGAACAGATCATATCCCCGTGTCACATGGGTAATTTTCTGTGTCGCATCATCCAGCACCACCGCCAGATGATAGGAGGTGCCCATGTCGCGGCGGGCCAAGACCACATCGCCGACCTGACTGACAAGATACGCAGGATCAATGCTTTGCAACCCGCGTTGTTGTTCGGGGCCGCAGCCTGTCTCGGTGAATTGCAGCGGGTTTGTAAGGGTGTCTACCGCGCGCGCCATATTGAGGCGCAGTGCGGCATCAGGCAGAGGTTTGCTGCCATCGTGATCGCGGCGGCATGTGCCGGGATAGACCGGACCATCGGGTCCGGTTGGCGGGGTGGCGCCTTCTTGCGGAGCTGAACTGGCCTCGAGTATGTCGCGGCGCGTGCAGGTGCATTCATAGATCAGGCCGCGTTGCCAGAGGTTTTGTAAAGCCGTGCCATAAGCGGGCAGGCGGTCCGACTGGCGCATCACCGGGCCATCCCATGTCAAGCCTAGCCAGTGCAGATCATCGCCGATCTGCGCCTCCCATGCGGGGCGGGCGCGGGTCTGGTCGATATCTTCAATCCTGAGCAGAAAACGGCCCTGCGCGGCGCGGGCCATGTCATGGGCGAGGATCGCCGCATAGGCATGGCCGAGATGCAGCGGTCCCGTCGGAGATGGAGCAAATCTTGTAGAGATAGTCATACTATTACAACACATTGCCGAGTATGGCTGATGTGATGCATCAGCTTTATTGCGCGGCGATGCTGCTGGATTGCCCCAGCCAGTCCAACCATGCCGCCTTGGCGCGGTCTGTATAGGCTTTGTAGCGATCCTTGCGGCCTCGCCGTCCACCCTTGAGCCCGTCAATCGGCCGGAACAGGCCGAAATTGACGTTCATCGGCTGGAATGTCTTGGCTTCCGCGCCGCCGGTGATGTGGTGGATCAGCGCGCCCATGGCGCTGTCCTGCGGCGGGGTAACAGATGGCTGGCCAAGGATCTCGGCGGCGGCCATACGACCTGCCAGCAGGCCCATCGCGGCGCTTTCAACATAGCCTTCCACCCCGGTGATCTGTCCGGCAAAGCGGATATGCGGGCGCGAGCGCAGGCGCATCTGGTCATCCAGCAACGTCGGAGAGTTGATGAATGTGTTGCGGTGGATGCCCCCAAGACGGGCAAAGCTGGCGTCATGCAAGCCGGGAATCATTTTGAAAACAGCAGTTTGCGCGCCGTATTTCATTTTCGTCTGGAAGCCTACGATATTATAGAGCGTCCCAAGGGCGTTGTCGCGGCGCAGTTGGACCACGGCATAGGGCTTCCGGTCTGGCTGGTGAGGATTGGTCAGGCCCACCGGCTTCATCGGCCCGAAGCGCAGGGTCTCACGCCCGCGTTCAGCCATGACCTCGATCGGCAGGCACCCGTCGAAATAACCGGCAGTTTCGCCCTCGTGGAACTCTGTCTTGTCGGCGGCCAGCAGCGCGTCGATGAAACCCTCGTATTCGTCCTTGGTCATGGGGCAGTTGATATAGGCCTTTTGCTCGGCCTCGGTTTCGCCCTTGTCATAGCGGGACTGCTCCCATGCGACGGACATATCAATACTTTCGGCATAGACGATTGGCGCGATCGCATCGAAAAAAGCCAGTGCGTCGCTGCCGGTCTCGGCGGCGATGGCTTGGCCCAGGCCTTCGCTGGTCAAGGGGCCTGTGGCGATAATCCAGTGTCCAGCCGCGGGCAGGGCGGTGATTTCACCGTATTCGATCGTGATATTGGGATGTGCGGTCAGCGCAGCGGTGACCGATTCCGCGAATGGGTCGCGGTCCACGGCCAATGCGCCACCTGCAGGCAGGCGGTGTTTCTGCGCCATTTGCATGATCAGCCCGTTTGCCGCGCGCATTTCCCAGTGCAGCAGGCCTACGGCGTTCTGCTCGTCATCATCCGAGCGGAACGAGTTGGAGCAGACCATTTCAGCCAGATGGCCGGTGCGATGGGCGAATGTGCCGACCTTAGGGCGCATTTCGTGGATGACGACACGCACACCCATATGCGCGGCCTGCCAAGCGGCCTCTGATCCGGCCATTCCGCCGCCGATGATATGAAGGGTTTTGTCCATGACGGTGATCTAGGCCAAGTAAGGCGTCTTGGAAAGGGGGGAAGGGCAGGTCGAGTGGGTCACCCGTACAGACTTGGCGGCCAGAGAGAGGCTGGCTTGGAGGGAAGTTGCCGGAGGTGACCCACACCCGCTTCGAAACGGCTATGCATGCCGCTGCTGCCTTACTATCAGTCGTAATTGCGGCGGCCTAGTGGCAATTGCGGAAATTATGCGGCATCAAGAGGGAAACATTATCTGCAAAATGCCGCAAATCGGCGGTATTCTGCGATAGACCGCGCAACCTGAGCGGTCTTTTGCCGCCGCACAAACCCGCAGTGCGGTTCAAAGCGTGGATTACTGGGTCCAGTCGGGGTGGCGCTTTTCCAGAAAGGCGCTGATTCCCTCGGCCGTGTCGCGGTAAAGCATGTTCTGCACCATCAGATCGCCGGTATATTCATAGGCCTTCTCCAGCGGCATTTCGAGTTGCTGGTAGAACGCCTGCTTCCCGATCTTGACCGCTGCCCCCAGTTTGTTGGCAACGATACCGGCTAGATCAGCAGTCTCGCGCGCCAGATCTTCGGGCGGAACGACGCGGTTGACCAGTCCGATGGATTCGGCGCGACTGGCAGGAATGAACTGTCCGGTGGTCAGCATCTCAAACGCCTGCTTGCGCGGCACGTTTCGGGTGAGTGCGACCATAGGGGTCGAGCAGAACAGGCCGATATTGACACCGTTCACACCAAAGCGCGTGCCCTCGGCGGCGACGGCCATGTCGCAACTAGCCACAAGCTGGCAGCCGGCAGCGGTGGCAATCCCGTGGACCTGCGCGATGACCGGTTGGGGCAGGCGCTGTACGGTCATCATCATCTTGGCGCAGCGGTCGAAGAGATCCTTGAAATAGGCGGCACCGCCATCCTCGGCCTGCCGTCCCGCTGTCATTTCTTTCAGATCATGCCCCGCACAGAAGGCCTTGCCTGCGCCGGACAGCACAATCGCGCGAATGCTGCGGTCTTCGGCCAGCGCGTCGAACTCGGATTGCAGGGCGGCGAGCATGGCATCGGATAGCGCATTCAGGCTGTCCGGCGCATTCAATTGCAAATGGGCCACAGCGTTTGTGTCGTTACGTTCCAGCAATGTCATCTTGTCCTCCGCCGATGTTCGGGACAACTCTACGCATGTCGCGCAAAAAATGGGAACCGGTTTTGTGCAGAAGACATGCGGGCATACCGTAGGTGTAGGAGCGAAGGGAGAACACACATGGCGTTGAAAATGACAAGCGGGGAACTGGACGAGTTTATCAAACGGGTCTTCCCACAAGTGGCCGAGGATTTCACGGTCGAGGACGTGGCGCCAATGGAGATCACCGTGCGCCTGCATGTGGCCGACCGGCATTTGCGCCCCGGCGGGACGGTGTCGGGTCCTTCGATGTTCGGGCTTGCGGATGTGTCGGTCTATCTTGCGATCATGGCGATGATCGGCCCAAAGGCGTTGGCGGTGACGACGAATTCGAGCCTTGATTTCATGCGTAAACCCGCTTCGGGTGTCGATCTGATCTCGAAATGCCGCTTGCTGAAGTTGGGGCGTGTGCTGGCCGTGGGCGATGTACTGCTCTATTCCGAAGGCATGGCAGAGCCGGTCGCAAGGGCTACAATGACCTATTCCATCCCGCCAAAGGATTGAATTTGTGGGGTATTATGATACCTATTTTGTAAGGCATTGAAAACGCTTGTTTTAAACAGGATCAACGCGCTTGACTGTGCGTTGCGGACGGATATAACCCCGCAATCGCATTGGACAGTGCCGCGCATTGGCCTGTCCCGAACTGAACAAGGGTAACCCCGCAATGAAAACCTTTTCTGCTACTCCGGCGGATATCGACAAGAAATGGATCCTGATCGACGCTGAGGGCGTTGTTCTGGGCCGTCTTGCCTCGATCGTCGCCATGCGTCTGCGCGGCAAGCACAAGCCGTCCTTCACGCCCCATATGGATATGGGCGACAACGTGATCATCATCAACGCCGACAAGGTGCAGATGACGGGCAACAAGCGCGCCGACAAGAAATACTACTGGCACACCGGTCATCCCGGCGGGATCAAGCACCGCACTGCGGCGCAGATCCTTGAAGGAGCACATCCCGAGCGTGTCGTGACCGCCGCGATCAAGCGGATGCTTCCGGGCAACAAGCTGTCGCGTCAGGTGATGACCAACCTGCGCGTCTATGCCGGCGCCGAGCACCCGCATGAGGCGCAAGCGCCTGCCGTGCTGGACGTCAAATCCATGAACTCCAAGAATACGCGGGTGTAATGATGGCTGATCAAATCAATTCCCTTGAAGAGCTGGGCGCCGCAACAGGCGCTGTTGCTGCTCCGGTCGAAATCGCCGCGCCCCGTGAACCCGTCCGTGATGCGCTGGGTCGTTCCTATGCAACCGGCAAGCGGAAAGACGCGGTTGCCCGCGTCTGGATCAAGCCGGGTTCCGGCAAGGTCGTCGTGAACGGTACGGAAATGAACGCCTATTTCGCGCGTCCGGTGCTGCAGATGATCCTGCGCCAGCCGTTCAGCATTGCAGGTGTTGTCGACCAGTTCGACGTGATGGCCACTGTGGCCGGTGGCGGCCTTTCCGGTCAGGCCGGCGCGGTCAAGCATGGTATCTCGAAAGCATTGCAGCTTTACGATCCCAGCCTGCGCGCGGCACTGAAGGCAGCAGGCTTCCTGACCCGCGACAGCCGCGTGGTCGAGCGTAAGAAGTACGGCAAGGCCAAAGCGCGCAAGAGCTTCCAGTTCTCCAAGCGCTAAGCTTTACCAATATGGTTTCGGAAAGGGCTGCCTTCGGGTGGCCCTTTTTGTTTGGCTGGGCGGCAAGTCATCTCTGTCGAGGCAGCAGACACAAAAAAGGCGGGCTCCCGAAGGAACCCGCCCCGTTTGCTCGTCCGAACCGAGGGATCAGCCGCCGAACACGTTGAAATCATAGGAGAGGATGAAGGACAGGAGCGGATCACTGAACTCGTCATCTTCATAGAGCAGCGAGAAAGCTGCGCCTTCGGAGAAGCCGTAGCTGGCACCGACTTCGGCGTAGTTGTAATCGCCACCCGTGCTGTCATCAACGGTGCCCAGCAGTACGTAGGCGCTAATCGCATCCGAGAACGCATATTCTACGCTGGCGCTGATGTCTGTGATTTCGGTGTCAGGATAGTACTCGACTCCGGCACCCAGAGACAGGCTGTCGGTCAGACCGTAGCCAAGACCCAGTGTCAGGTAATAGTCATCATATTCGTCTTCGAGGTAGTAGGCTGTGGCAGCCACACTATAGGAAAGTCCATTGGACAGCTCGTTGCCGTAGCCGACATAAAGCTCCATCTCATAGTCATCAGCGCCACCATCAAGGCTTGACAGCCACAGACCGCCGAAGAAACCGGCGTAGGAGCCTTGGATGTAGCCTTCGCCAAAGACGGAGTCTTCGTCAAAGCTGTCAGCTTCCACAACGTAATTGGCTGCAATGCCTGCATCAATGCTGAACTCTTGTGCCTGTGCGACAACCGGCAGGGCCAGCATAGCCAGCGAGGCGCCGATGATATTGGTTTTCTTCATAGGAAGTCCCTTCGTTCTTCTTGGTTTTGTATACGATATGTGGATCCGCGGACCGTTCTTCACCTTGTGAGTGATAATGTAACAATCTATTGCAGATATCCTGTCTTTCTTCAACCTTGTCCGTCACCACCATGCCGCGCTGCGGCATCAGCGTTACCGATTTGTTACAGTCGCCTTTGAGAGGCGTCTAACGAGATCAAAAGAATTGGGTCAGGTATCCTGACTTTGCTCAATTTCTAGGCGGTCTGGGGGAAGCCTGTTTATTTGTCGGGCGCAATCAGTCCCAGTCCGCGCAGATAGATGCCGATTCCCGACTCAAGCAGGTCCTCGGGTGGGAAGGGCGAGGCCGCACCGGGAGAGTTGCGCGCGAAAAGTTCTACCACACCATGCGACATGGCCCAGATATGGGCCGAGAACATGCTGGCGGGCGGCCGCTTTTCCGGCGGGATATGCTGGCTAAGGTCGCGTGCGGCGTTTTCCAGCACTGCGCGGGCACGGGTGGCCGCCGCGGCCAGTTCGGCGGTGCGGTTGACCGAAATGCTGCTTTCGAACATCGCGATGTAGTGACCGGGGTATTTGCGCGCGAAAGCCAGATAGGCGCGCCCTGTCGCCTCGAATGCTGCCAGCGCCGAGGGTTGTCCCTTGTCATAGGCATATTGCATCACATCGGCGAAAATCTCGTAACCCTGACGCGCGGCCTCGGCGATCAGATCTTCGCGGCCCTCGAAATGCCGGTAAACGGCAGCAGGGGTAACCCCTGCATTCTTGGCGGCTTCGGACAGGGTAAATCCGGTCGGCCCCTGACGGGTGATCAGATCCAGTGCCGCCTCGACCAGCGCCTGACGCAGATTGCCGTGATGGTAGCCTTGCTTACGCATCCCACAGGTCCGGCCCGCCACAGATTGCGGCATCGCAATGCCCGATGGCTTGCAAATCCCGACCGGTATAGTCCAGCGCGGTCAGCACATGGCGGATCGCAGCCAAACGGGCGCGTTTCTTGTCATCGGATTTCACGATAGTCCATGGCGCGTGTTTGCTGTGGCTGCGGTGCAGAGTCTCGCGGATGGCGTCTGTATAGGCATCCCACTTGTGCAACCCGTCCACGTCGATCTTGCTGAGTTTCCATTGCTTGAGCGGATCGCGTTCGCGCGCCAGAAAGCGGCGCAACTGTTCGGCGCGGCCGACATTCAGCCAGAATTTGAACAGATATATCCCCTCATCGACCAGCATGTGTTCGAATTCGGGAACCTGCCGGAAGAAATGTTCGCGCTCAGTCTCGTTGCAAAAGCCGAAGACATGTTCGACGACACCACGGTTATACCAGCTACGGTCATAGAAAACGATCTCGCCACCTGCGGGCAGATGGTCGACATAACGTTGGAAATACCATTGCGTTGCCTCGACATCCGAGGGTTTGGGCAGGGCCACCACGCGCGCGCCCCGCGGGTTGAGGCTTTCGCGGAACCGCGAGATTGTGCCGCCCTTGCCGGCAGCGTCGCGCCCCTCGAAAACCATCGCGATACGCGTGCCAGTTTCGCGCGCCCAGTATTGCAGCTTGACCAGTTCGATCTGGAGGCGCTCCATTTCCTTTTCATAGGTCTTGCCGCGCATTTCCTCGGTATAGGGATAGGAGGTGCTGACGATCTCGTCCTTGTCGGCGCGTTTGATCGTGCTGCGAATCTGTTCCGGTGCGTGATTTTCGAAAAAATCACTGATGGCACCGTTGAATGGCAGGTTCATCGCCCGTGTTCCCCTTGTTTTCGGGAACTATGACGTCAAGCCGAGATCAACGCAATCCGGCGCGGGTGGCGGCGCGGTGGATCGCGGCCTCGACAGCTTCGGGGGCGGCGTGGTGCGGCATGTGGCCGATCCCGTCCAGACGGGTCAGCACTGCGCCTGGGATCTGGCGCGCCAGCGGTTCTGAATGGATATGGATCGGCACCACATCATCCGCCGTGCCGTGCACGATTTCAACTGGCATGGTCAGCGTGTTGTAGCGCGGCGCCATCTCGACGACATGGGGGCGCAGGGAATTGACCTGCCGCGCATTGGCGCGCAATGTCTCGCGTCGCAGGGTCAGGTCGGCCCCGACATATTCGGCGTAGCCTGCGGGCGGGGATTGCGGGGCGAATATCCCGTCCAGCGCTTGATCGACGCGGCCTGTTGGCGCAAAGGCGGCGATCAGTGGCACGACGGCCGCACCGCCGATCGAGGAAGCCGCGATCCCGTAAAGCGCGCCCAGCCCGCCCGGCCAGGGGTTCGATGCACCCGCCAGGACCACAAGCGCTGCGGTGTCGTCGGGCCGGTTCAGCCCCCATGCCAGTGCAACGGCCCCACCATAGGAATGGCCCAGCACCACCGGACGCCTGACCCCCAACTGGTCGGCGGCGGCTTGCAACAGGGCGGCCTGCTGTGCGGGGCTTTCGGCGGCGGTGTTGAACGGACCGCCGAACGCGTCCGAGACACGATCCGTCCAGCCAAGTCCCGGACGGTCGAAGACGATCACGCGATAGTCGTCTTTCATCCGCTCGACGAAAGAGAAGGTGAAATCGCGTGTATTGCCCGAGGCACCGTGGATCAGCACCAGATCAGGGCCGCTTCCTTCGATATGGGCATGCACGGTGCGGCCATTCACCTCGACCAACTGTCCAGTGGGCGGAAAATTTTCCTCGGCCAGTGTTTCACGGGTGTCGGCGCGACGGTCCACAATAACGCCGCATCCTCCGACAAAGGCCAAGGCGGTGAACAGGGTGATCAATTTACGTCCCAATGGCATCCATATCAAATGGCGTTGACTGATAAATCTGGTTTATCCAATTGCCATATAGAAGATGCGCGTGACTTCTCCAGCGGTTCAGCGGTGTCCTCGCGGGATCGTCATTCGGATAGTAGTTCAGCGGCACGTTGATGGGCGTGCCCGAGGCAACGTCGCGGTCATATTCCTGTTTCAGCGTATCGCTGTCATATTCGAAATGATTGAAGATATAGAGCGCGCGATGGGTGGGGTCCTCGACCAGCGCGGGACCGACCTCGTCACTGGCCAGCAGCGTCACCAGAGCAGGAGCGGCGTCGATCTCGGCCTGTTTCATTTCAGTCCAGCGGCTGACGGGGATCACGCAATCATCCGAAAAGCCGCGTAAATAGGGCGAGGCGGGCAACATGTTGCGGTGGCGGAAACAGCCGAACGCCTTGGCGTCCAGTATATGTTTCTTGACCCCGTGCAGATGGTAGATCATCGCCATCCCGCCCCAGCAGACGCCGAAGGTCGACTGCACATGGGATTGCGTCCAGTCGAAGACCTGTCGCAATTCCTCCCAATAGGTGACTTCTTCGAAGGGCAGATGCTCGATCGGTGCGCCAGTGATGATCAACCCGTCGAACTTCTCGCCGCTGGCCGCGACATCGCTGAAGGGACGATAGAAGCTTTCCATATGTTCGGCGGCGGTGTTCTTGGTCTGGTGTTCCGACATGCGGATCAACGACAGCTCAATCTGCAAGGGCGTCGCACCGATCAGGCGGGCAAACTGGTTCTCCGTCTGGATTTTCTTCGGCATCAGGTTCAGAAGGCCGATTTTCAGAGGGCGAATATCCTGACGGGCGGCCTGATCCTCGTCCATGACCATGACACCTTCGCGCGTGAGCACGTCGAAGGCGGGCAGGGTGGAAGGGATCTTGATGGGCATTGCGGTCAGTCCTTGGTCAGTTCGGGGGGTATTTCGAAGGCCATGCGGGAGACAGGCAGATAGGGCAAAAGCTATGCCCGCTCAAGGGCGCGGGCGATCAGTGTGTCGACATCAACGGCGCTGCGGACGGCAGCGACCTCGTCGGCGGTGACGGTCACGCCCCAGTTTTGCGCCATCGCGGCATAGCGCGGCTGGCGGTGAGCCAGTGCCTGTGCATATGTCCAGCGGATGAAAGCGTCCGGATCAACTGCCTCTTCTGACAGCTTGTTCTGGTTCAGATATTCATTCCAGACGCGATCAAGAAACGCCGCCTGATAGGACATCGGTTTGGGTGCCTTGTCAAAGCGGCGGATCAGTTCGGCTGTATGCGCCTCGTCGCCCTTGATCCAGACCATCAGGGTGGTTGCGGACAGCGCCTTGAGGACCGGATCATCGGGGTTTTCGGGATCGACCCACTCGCAGATCGAACCGCCTGTGTCGCAGACAAAATGCGGATAGCCATATAGCGCCTGGGCGCGTTCGATGAAATAGCCCGTATCCAATAGCGCGTGGATCTCGGCCTGCCGGAACTGGTCCTGACGGCGCGTATATTCCGCATAAGGCAGCCCGCCCTTCGCCGGATCACCCGGTTTTCCCAGATAGGAGGATACAGGCTTGAGGTTGTGGAATGTGATATTCGAGCCGATATATATTGAATCCGACAGCAGCAGATCACGCAGGAAAGGCACTTTCATCGCCTCGACCTTGGCGTTGTCGGCGATATATTCGCCCATGTAACGGGTGCCGATGCGGTAATCTATCGAGTAGTGGAACCAGTCGCCGCTATCGCGCAAAAGCGTGGCCAGATGCGTTTTGCCCAGACCGGACATTCCGAAGAAAAGCACTCGTTTTTGCGGCGCCGCCTGCCATTCTGCGACTGATGTATAGATCATGATCCGGTCCTTTATGCCTGCGCGATGTGGTAGCCTTGGCAGGTTGGACGGTCAAACCCTATTGCAGGGCTTTTAGTGTGCGGGGGGCGGCATCGCCCCTGCGGCGCGACGCCTTTTCAGGATGCGCCCGTCGATCACCACAAGCCCTGCCGCCAGCAGGGTAAAGCCTGCATAGGCGCGCAGGGACAGCGTTTCGTTCAGAAACATTGCGCCCAACAGGATCGCAACAGGGGCCACCAGCAGCGTGACCAGCAAGACATTGCCCGATCCGGCCATGGCCAGCACGCGGTAATAAAGCAGATAGGCCAGCGCCGTCGCTGCAATAGACAGATAGGCGATAGCCACCCATGTCAGACCGCCATAGGCAAATGTAGGCACGCCCTCGACCATCAGCGCCACAGGCACGATGATCAGGGATGACGCGGTCAGCATGCCTGCCGCCGCCACCTGCGGTGTCAGACCGGACAGGCGCGCGCGATTGAAGGCCCCTGCCAGCGCATAGCACAGCGCCGCCCCGATCAACGCCAGTTGCGCCCATGCGGTCAGGTCCAGCCCGCGCACGGCATCCGGCCCGATCACGGTGACAGCCCCCGCAAAACCCAACCCGATCCCTGCCAGCTTGCGTCGCGTCAGGCGTTCATCGGCAAAGACAAGAGCCGCGACCAGCACGCCGAAAATGGCGGTAGAGCAGTTCAGGATCGAAGCCAGACCCGAGGCGATATGCGTCTGTCCCCAAGTGATCAGCGCGAAAGGCAGCGCCGTGTTCATCACACCCGATAGCGCGAAAGCGGCCCAGATACGCGGATCGCGCGGCACAGCCAGCCCGCGCAGCCAGACATAGACCCACAGGATCAGCGCGGCTCCGGTCACGCGAAAGGCGACCACGGACAAAAAA
This sequence comes from Seohaeicola saemankumensis, assembly GCF_021021435.1. GTDB lineage: Bacteria > Pseudomonadota > Alphaproteobacteria > Rhodobacterales > Rhodobacteraceae > Seohaeicola. The sequence continues at coordinate 145,804 of NZ_JAINWI010000014.1, read as the reverse complement.
CCCATCTCGCGCAGGATCACCGCGTTGGACAGAAAGGATGCGCCCCAGATGCCGCCCAGAAGCAGCAATTCCATCCAGGCCCTGAGCGAGATTGATTTTTGTGTCATGCGCGCAGTGCTATGCCTGCGCCATGCCCCCCGCAACCCGTTTCTTGCGGATCATTTCGGGCGGCGTGTCTCGTTCCAGATGTTGAGGTAATTGCCTGCAAAGATCACGAGCGCACCGGCGAAAACGAACAGGTCCAGTGGCTCGTTGTAAAGGAGCATGCCAACGATCGCGATCACCGGAAGGCGGGTAAAGTCGATCGGGATGACTACCGTTGCGGGCGCGATGCTAAGGGCATTGGTCAGGCAGAAATGCGCGAGCAAACCGGCAAAGCCGATCAGCACGACCCAAGGCAGGCTGGTGGCCGAGGGCAGGGCGATATCGCCATCATAGCCTGCCGCGACCAGCCCGAATACGACCTGCGTGACGGTTAGATAGAACAGGATGCAGGCGATACTTTCGGTGCGGGTCAGTTTCTTGGTGAACATGATGGTGAAGGCAAAGCAGATCGCGGCCAATGCGGCCGCTATCACACCGGGGTTCAGGCTGTCGGGGCTGGGGCGTGCCACGATCAGAATACCGATGAACCCCATAATCGCTGCCAGCGCGCGCATCGGCGTCAACCGTTCCCCCAGCACCAGCGGCGACAGCACCAGCACCCAGAGGGGCGAGGTGAATTCCAGCGCGAAAACCTGCGCCAGCGGGATCACTGTAATGGCATAGAACCACAGGTTCTGCCCGGAAAAATGCGCCAGATTCCGGATGATCTGCAATTGCGGGTTCCGCCGCGTGACCTCGCCCCAGCGCTTGGTGATGGTCAGAACGCCAAAGACGATGCACATGCCCACGATGCTGCGATAGAGCATGATCTCGAAGGTATCCAGATCGAGTGCTGCTTCACGCCCCGCCACGGCCATAGCGGAAAAGGAGGCGATGGCCCCACTCATCCACAAAGCCGCCCGCAAGACAGGTGGCGGCGCAGGCAGGATGGCTGGGATCGGGTTTGTCACGCAGCATCCCCGTCGGTGACGGTATAGTCGCGCGTGATACCTGCGGTTTGCGCCGCCCAGTCGCTGGCGGCTGTGCGGGTCTGGTGGGCGTCAAAGGCAGCGCGGTCGACGAATGTTTCCGAGACTTCCCAGATAAACGGGTCTGTCGTCGGCGTCACAGCGAAATTCAGACAGCCTGCTTCGGCGCGGGTCAGCCGGATATGGTTTGGCAGGGCGATTGCAACCGCCCTTGCCTCGGCATGGGTCCGGCAGATCAGCCTGCCTGATAGCCGGATCATTCCCATTCAATCGTTCCGGGAGGTTTGCTGGTCACGTCATAGGTGACGCGGTTGATGCCCTTGACCTCGTTGATGATGCGGGTCGCGGTTTCGCCCAGAAACTCGTGGCTGAACGGATAGTAATCCGCTGTCATGCCGTCCACCGATGTAACGGCGCGCAGCGCGCAGGCGAAATCATAGGTGCGCCCGTCGCCCATCACACCGACGGTGCGGACAGGCAGGATCGCGACGAAAGCCTGCCAGATATCATCGTAAAGGCCATGCTTGCGGATCTGGTCGATATAGACCGCGTCGGCCTTGCGCAGAATCTCCAGCTTTTCGCGGGTGATCTCGCCGGGGCAGCGGATGGCGAGGCCGGGACCGGGGAAAGGATGACGTCCGATGAAGCTGTCGGGCAGGCCCAGTTCGCGGCCCAGCGCGCGCACCTCGTCCTTGAACAACTCTCGCAGGGGTTCGACCAGTTTCAGGCCCATCTTTTCCGGCAGACCGCCGACATTGTGGTGCGACTTGATCGTGACCGAGGGGCCGCCGCTGAACGAGACAGATTCGATTACATCGGGGTAAAGCGTGCCTTGCGCAAGGAATTCCGCGCCCTCGATCCCGCTGGCGTATTTCTGGAACACGTCGATGAACAGCCGCCCGATGATCTTGCGCTTGGTTTCGGGGTCGGACACGCCGTCCAACTCGCCCAGAAACAGTTCGGCCTCATCGGCGTGGATCAGCGGGATGTTGTAATTGTCGCGGAACATGGCCACGACCTCTTCCGCCTCGTTCTGGCGCAGCAGGCCGTGATCGACGAAAACGCAAGTCAACTGATCGCCGATCGCCTCGTGGATCAGCACAGCAGCGACCGAGGAATCAACCCCGCCCGACAGCCCGCAAATCACGCGCTTGTCGCCGACCTGCTCGCGGATCTTGCGGATCGCCTCTTCGCGGTAGGCGCCCATCGTCCAGTCGCCGGTAAAGCCCGCGTCACGGATGAAATTCTGGTAGAGCGTTTTGCCGTTGGGGGTGTGATGCACCTCGGGGTGGAACTGCACCGCGTAAAAGCGACGTTCCAGATCCGCAGTGATCGCAAAGGGCGCATTGGGCGATGTGCCATAGACCGCAAAACCGGGGGCAAGGCGGCTGACATGGTCGCCATGGCTCATCCATACCTGCTCTCGCTGCTCAAGGAACCAGCCGTTCAGAAGGTCGATCCGGTCTGTCGAAGGGGTTACATAGGCACGCCCGAATTCGGCGGTGCCGTGACCGGATTCGACCTTGCCGCCCAGCATTTCCATCATCACCTGCTGGCCGTAGCAGATACCCAGAAGCGGCACGCCCAGCGTGAAAACGCTTTCGGGCGGGCGCGGCGATCCTGCGCGGGTCACGCTGTCGGGACCACCTGACAGGATCACGGCTTTGGGCGCGAATTCCGCTAGAAAGGCATCAGTGACCTTCTGGTAGGGATGGATTTCACAATAGACGTTCAACTCGCGCAGGCGACGCGCGATAAGCTGCGTAACCTGGCTGCCAAAGTCGATGATAAGAAGGCGGTCATGTGATGTCTGGCTCATGAATGCGTCCTAGGCCAAGGTCTGCAATTTCGCAAGCCTCTCGGATGGTGCTGCTGCGCGGGCGGTGCGGGATATGTCGCTTTTCCCCCTCAATAGCCGGAATTCTCACCCAAGGGCATGGATGAAACAGGTATCAGATGGCAAAGCTGCCAAAAGGGTGGCGTATTCGGCATGAAGGAACAAAGCATGGTAGAGGTTCAGACACGCAGACCGGCACGTGGCGGTGGCGGAGCAGCCCGGCGTGCCGAACGCGGGGCCGTGTCCTTCGAGACTGCCCGCTATATCGAACGCAACATCCCCAATTTCGAGGTTCTGACCGAGGAAGCGCTGGAGATCATCGAGACCAATGCCGAGACGATTCTGGCCGAGATCGGGGTGAATTTCGTCAACAACCCTGCCGCACTCGAACTGTGGCGCAAGGCCGGTGCCGAGATCGAGGGCGAGCGGGTGCGAATCCCGCGTGGTCTGGCACGCCAGCTTTGTGCGACAGCGCCGCGCGAATACACGCAACACGCCCGCAATCCGGCGCGCAATGTGGTTGTGGGTGGCAAGAATCTGGTGCTGGCGCCTGTTTACGGCCCGCCCTTCGTGCATGACGCCAAAGGCGGTCGCCGCTATGCCACGATGGAGGACTTCCGCAAATTCGTGAAGCTGGGCTATATGTCGAAATGGCTGCACCATTCGGGCGGCACGGTCTGCGAGCCGACGGATATTCCTGTCAACAAGCGCCATCTGGACATGCTGCACGCCCATATGACCCTGTCGGACAAGCCTTTCATGGGATCGGTGACAGAGCCAAGCCGCGCGCAGGATTCGGTCGAGATGTGCGAAATTCTGTTCGGGCGCGACTTTGTGCGCGACAACACGGTGATGACCAGCCTGATCAACATCAACTCGCCGATGACCTTCGACGATGTGATGATGGGGTCGCTGGAGGTCTATGCCCGTGCCAATCAGGCCTGTATTATCTCGCCCTTTATTGTGGGCGGTGCCATGGCCCCTGTCTCGGTGGCAGGCACACTGACGCAGGTGCTGGCCGAGGTGCTGGCCGGAATCGCCTATAGTCAGCTGGTGCGCCCCGGTGCGCCAGTGATTTTCGGGGCTTTCGTCGCCTCGATCGACATGAACTCGGGTGCGCCCACTTTCGGCACGCCTGAGGCCAGCCACATTACCTATGGTGCGGGCCAGTTGGCGCGGCGAATGGGCTTGCCCTACCGGTCTGCCGGATCGTTCTGCGGATCGAAACTGCCCGATGCACAGGCCGCCTACGAGACCGCGAACAGCCTGAACATGGGGCTGCTGTCGGGCGTGAACTTTATGCTGCATGCCTGCGGCTGGCTGGAAGGCGGGCTGGTTTCCAGCTTCGAGAAATTCGTGATGGATGCCGATCAGTTGGGCGCGTTGCACAAATTTGCCGAAGGTGTTGCGATGGACGAGGGCGCACAGGCCATGGATGCGATCCGCGAGGTCGGCCCCAGCGGGCATTATCTTGGTTGCGCCCATACACAGGCGAATTTCAAATCTGCTTTCTGGCGCTCGGACGTGTTCGATTACAAACCGTTCGAGACATGGCACGAGGAAGGCGCGCGCGACACGATGGCGCTGGCGTCAGCGCGGGTGGATCACTTGCTGGCCACATACCAGCAGCCCGCCCTAGATCCGGCCATCGCCGAGGCATTGGCCGATTATGTCGCGCAGAAGAAAAGCAGCTCCGCCGACGCCTATATGTAAGGGGTGGTGCAGGTCACAATCACGGGGCGGCCTTGCGGTCGCCCCTTTTGTTTTGCGGTCCGCCTTAGTGATGCAGCGTGGCCAGGTTAACGGTATGTCCATCGTCCTTTGTCGCGCGCGCAAGGTTGGGCAGCGCGGCGCGCACGATGCGGGCCTCACCGATGACGGCAATCATCACATCGACATGGTGCATGGTTGAATAGGCGGCATTTTCGGCGATGCGGATGTCGTTCATTCCGGTCTCGATCTCCATCAACCGCGCCAATGCTGCCTGATGGCGGGGCAGGGCACCATGCCCCAGAATGCGTGGCAGATGGGTTTCGCGGCGGTAATCCTCGGCCCCGATCCGCGCCGCGCTGATCAACAGGTTCGGTCTTCGCATCCGGTCAAGCCGGTCCAGAATGTCGTTCATGATCCTTGTCCTTGTCCTGTGCACAATGCCGATACGGGCAGCGCGCCCGATCGGGCCAAGATGATCACAGGTTCAACCCCTGTTGCGTGTACCGCCGGGCCAGCGCACGGGGCGTTTGTGATTATTCAACTTTTGGAAACAATTATGAAGAAATTCGCCAACCGTTAACGAACTGGTAAGAAGTGCATTCTTAGGTTGAAAATCTGACTGGGGATAACCTGTGGATAAGCAAGACAGGAGGGCTGTCATGTCAACCTTAGATCCAAGATCCGATGCTGCTCTGGCGTCGGGTTGTTCCAATCACCTGCGACCTGCGCCTGAATGGGTACCACAGACCGCCCTGCATTATCTGGCCCATACCGCAGCGGGTCAGCCAATCCGTGCGCTGGCACGGCGCGCGGGCTGTCATGCCTCGACTGTGCTGCGCCAGATCCGCAAGCTTGAAAACCGCCGCGACGATCTGCTGGTGGACGAGGCGCTGCACCATCTGGGCAATACCCATTTTTCCCGCGCAGGCTTGGCATCGGGGCCGGTTGCGCGTTGTCACATCACTCAGAAGGAGCCTACGCGCATGCCGACGGAACTTGTACCTTTTGCCCTTGACCCCGAAACATCCCCCTCGGTCGAGGTGCTGCGCCGCGAGGGGCGGCGGGTGCTCAGGCGGCTGGCTGAACCAGGGGCGGTTCTGGCGGTCGCTGCCGACATGGACAAGGCGGTGGTGGTGCGTGACGGGGCAGGTGGCACGGCCACGCGCACGGCGGTGGTGGACCGTGCCGTGGCGCAGGCGATGGCTCTCAAGGAATGGATTGTCTGCGATACACCGGGGCGTGTGTCGCGTTACCGGATCACGGGCTCAGGCCGCTCGGCGTTGGCGGGACTTCTGGCCGAGGCCGAGAATCTGGCCCGTCCGGGGCAATCCGACATGGCGACAGGGGCTGGCGCACGGTTTGCGGGACCGGACCTGTCGGACGCGAAAGATGATGGGCGTGTCGCAGCCGCGCCACGAAAGCGCACCCGCTATTGCACGAACGAGTCGCCCCTGCTGGCATTGGCGCGGCGGCGTGACGCGGCGGGTGCGCCGTTCCTGTCTCCCGAACTTGTGGCAGCGGGCGAGCGGCTGCGCGAGGATTTCGAACTTGCCCAGATGGGCACAAGGGTGGCGCAGAACTGGGACAGGTTCCTGACCGCCGGTGTCGAGGGCAGTGCTGTGCAGGGCGCTGGCATCCCACGCGGACCCGAGGCCGCGCGAGCACGGATCACTTCGGCCCTGCGCGATCTGGGGCCGGGACTGGGCGATGTGGCGCTGCGCTGTTGCTGCTATCTGGAAGGGCTGGAACTGGCCGAACGTCGTATGGGGTGGTCGGCGCGGTCGGGCAAGATCGTACTGCGGATCGCCTTGCAACGCTTGCGCCGCCACTATGACAGTTTGGGGCAGGAGGGCGGGCTGATCGGCTGAACGCGGTGGCGCAAGCTACAGGTTTTCCATGAAATCACCCCGAAAAAGCCAATGTCGCGCGCCATGCCATTGCCCTATAGCAGTCGCACATAACAGGGATGATATGACCGAGCCATACGGGGAATCCCCGCAGCAACCCTTGCCTGCCAGCTTCGGACCGCACTATGGCGCGATCGTCTGGATTGGCATGGTTTTGATGGCCGCCCTCGGTTGCATTCCGCTCTGGGTCGGGTGGTATCAACTGACCCGGGGTATGGTTGACCTGTCGGAAGAAAGCTTGGACTCCTTCATTCTGATGACAGGGATGGGTCTATTCTTGCTGGCCTTTCCCGCCTTGTTTGTCTGGTCCCTGATCAGGGGATTGCCGCGCCTTGATATCGGCGAGGGATGGCTGCGTCACGTTTCGATTCTCGGACGTGTGAGCGTTCTGGACCTTGACCACTACGCCGAGGCGGTGCTTGGCGAGAGTGTTCTGGCAAAGGGATACCAACCGCGTCTGGAATTATATCCAGCGCTGTCCGGCGACAAAACACAGATCATTCCCCTGCGTCCCCATGTGACAGGTCGGTCCGAGGCCGAGGCGATAATCGCGCTGGTCCACTGTGCGGCAGGGCCGCGTCCCTCCCTGAGTACGGAACAAATGCAGCAGAGCATCCGCACCATAAGGCGCGATTACCAGATCATGGCGGGCATCGTGATCATCTCGATCCTGATGTTGATTGCCCTCAACCTCATCGAACCGCAGACGAAACGTGCTCTATAAGATCTATTGCGACGTTCATGCGGTTCGCATAATTGTTGGTTATGAATATAACCCTGCGCCAACTGACCTATTTCAAAGCTCTTGCCGAACAGCGCAATTTCGGGCGCGCGGCCGAGATTGTGCATGTCTCGCAACCGGCCTTGTCCGTGCAGATACGTGAGATGGAAAAATCTCTTGGTGCGCTGCTGGTCGAACGGCAGGCGCGCGATGTGGTGCTGACACCTTTCGGACGGCGTATTCTGGAACATGCCGGACGGGTGCTGGACGCTGCGCAGGCGCTGACCGATGCTGCGCGTTGGCGTGGCGGTCTGTCGGGGCAGTTGCGGCTGGGTCTGATTCCGACGATTGCCCCCTATATCCTGCCTGCCGCACTCGAGGCGCTGCGCTCGCGCGATATCTCGCTGGATGTGCAGGTGCAGGAGGCCAAGACAGGGCGTCTGCTGGCCGATCTGCGCAGCGGCAAACTGGACGCGGCCGTCGTGGCCCTGCCTTCGGGCGAGGAGGGGCTGGTCGAAATCCCGCTTTTCGAGGACCGGTTCCTGCTGGCGGGTACAGCCGCGCGGCTGGCCCTTCAGGATCAGGGGGCCGAGGCGCTGCGCCCGATGGAACTGGGTGCAAGCCAGCTTTTGCTGCTGGAAGAGGGCCATTGTCTGACCGATCAGGCGCTGGATGTTTGCGGGCGGGGGCGCGGTCATGCGCAGATCAATATGGGCGCCTCGTCGCTGAGCACATTGTCGCGTCTGGTGGCTGCGGGGTTCGGGCTGACGCTGATGCCCGAACTGGCCGCCTTGCAGGAACAGCGCGCCGCACCCGCGATGCGGCTGATGCGGTTTTCGTCACCCGAACCTGCGCGCACCGTTGGTCTGGTGCGGCGCGAGGCCAGCGAGGATGACGGCTGGTGCGCGGCACTGGCGGACATGCTGCGCGATGTGGGCGAGGCGCTTGTTGGCGCGGCGCGTCATGACTGTCGCTGACCGCGCGACATTCCGGCCCTTTCAACTGCGCCTTGATCGGCGTATGTGGTAAAGACAGATAATCACCAGAAAGGCGTTGCGATGCGCGATCTGAAGATCCCCGGCCAGCGACACCCCGAAAAGGCGCATAGGCCCGATAATGCCCAGCCGACCAAGCCCGACTGGATCAGGGTGAAGGCCCCGACCTCGCAGGGTTACAAGGATACGCGCAATATCATCCGCGAGCACAAACTGGTCACCGTCTGCGAGGAGGCAGGTTGCCCCAATGCCGGCGAATGCTGGAGCCAGGGCCATGCGACCATGATGATCATGGGCGAGATCTGCACGCGTGGCTGCACATTCTGCAACATCGCGACTGGCAAGCCGCAAACGCTGGATGTGTTCGAGCCGGGCCGTGTGGCCGATGCGGTAGCCAAGCTGGGGCTGAACCATGTGGTGGTCACATCGGTGGACCGTGACGATCTGGACGATGGCGGGGCCGAGCATTTTGCCCAGACGATCCGCGCGATCCGCCACCGCGCCCCCGGCACCACGATCGAGGTGCTGACACCCGATTTCCTGAAATGCGGCCCCGAAGCGCTTGAGGCCGTGGTCGCGGCGCGGCCCGATGTGTTCAACCACAATCTGGAAACCGTGCCCGGCCTCTATCTGGAAGTGCGCCCCGGCGCGCGGTATTTCCATTCGCTGCGCCTGTTGCAGCGGGTCAAGGAGTTGGACCCGTCGATGTTCACCAAATCGGGCATCATGGTGGGTTTGGGCGAGGACCGCCAGGGCGTGTTGCAGGTGATGGACGACATGCGCGCTGCGGATGTGGATTTTCTGACCATCGGGCAATATCTGCAACCGACACCCAAGCACCATGCGGTGGACCGTTTTGTGCATCCCGATGAATTTGCAGCCTATGAGGCTGCGGCCTATGGCAAAGGGTTCCTGATGGTGTCGGCCACGCCATTGACGCGTTCGAGCTATCACGCGGGCGAGGATTTCGCGCGGCTGAACGCGGCGCGGCAGGCCAAGCTGGGGATGCACTGAGGGGCTTTGACGGCAGGGTGGAAAGGGGGGCGCTGCCCCCCGTCCTGCGGACTCCCCCCGGGATATTTGGTGCAAGAAGACGCGTCAGTCGATCGGGGGCAGGCGCTTGAGATAGGCGGCTAGTGCGGCGCGGTCGTCCTCGGTCAATTGTGACAGGCCTTCGACCACAGCGGCCATGCTGCCGCCCGCCGTGTCATAGTCGGGCGTGAAGCCGGATGTGAAATAGGCCACAATGTCAGATTCGGACCAGTCCAGCTTGGCCGGTGTGATATTGGGGATCGTGCCGCGCCCGGACGGGTTGGGAGCGCCAGCCATCCAGCGGCTGCGATCTAGCGCGCCCAAGGCGCCGCGCGGTGTATGGCATTCCGCGCAATGGCCCAAGGCTTCGGTCAGATAGCGACCGCGTTCTTCGGTATCCGTCAGCTCGCTTGTCAGAGTCCAGTCTTCGTCGAGATAGAGCGCCTTCCACAGCCCCAATCCGCGCCGCAAGGTGAAAGGAAAGGCCAGATCATGCGGCTGGTCGGGGGTGGCGTCAGCAGGAAGGGTGACCATATAGGCGTGCAGATCGACGATATCCTGCGCTGTGGCGCGGCTATAAGATGTATAGGGAAAGGCGGGGTAATAGTGCTGCCCTTGCGGCGAGGTGCCGTGGATCATGGCATTGGCCAGATCGATGATATCCCATGCACCGATTCCGTGGTCGGGGTCCTGCGAGATGTTGGGTGCGTGGAATGTGCCGAAATCCGACACAAAGGCCCGCCCGCCGGACAGGATCAATCTGGCCGCGCCGCTGCTGTCAGGCGCGCTGTGGCAGGAGGCACATCCGCCCGCATGAAACACGACTTCGCCGCGTGCGGGCACGCCGACGAGACCGGCATAGGCGGAAGGCTCGACCCGTTCGGGTGTTGTCAGCCACCAACCCGCGCCAGCCAGCACAAGGCAGGAAAGGATAGTGAAGCTCAGGAAACCGCGCATTGTTTCGGTATCGCAGGCAGCGCGGTCAGGCGCTGCCCCGCGCCCTTAGCTATTGGGAACGCGGTAGGCCTTGTGGCAGGCCCCGCAAGCGCCGCCCAATGCGCCCATCGCGCCCTGAAGCGACGCAAGATCGGTGCCCGCCGCGCTGTCCATCGCGGTGGCGGCGGTGACCAGATCGTCGTTCTTGGCCATTACGTCGGGCAGGTTTTCCCAGATGGCCGGCAATGCCTTGGAGCCGTCCACGCCCATTTCGTCCGATCCTTCGGGCCAAATATGGGTCTGGTCCAGTTGCGCAAGGTTCAGAAGGTTGCCGGCAGCGGCGCTGGCGCTTGTTGCGTCATAGGGGATTTCACCCTTAGCCATGCCACCCAACAAGCCCAGATTAAAGGCATAAAGCTGCATCTGCGCTTGCCGCGCCTTTGTTGCATCGGCCAAGGCCTTGTCTGCTGCATCCTGCCCGATGGCCGCGCCCGTGGCAATCGTGAGGCCCAACACGACCCCCAGCATCTTGAAACCTGTCGTCATAACCAACTTCTCCCATATGTGAGGACAAACGCCGATCCCGACAGCCTAGCAGAGATTGGGAGACGCTACGTAAACTTCCCGTGAAAGGCCTAAGTCTGCCTTGTCATCCGCCGGTGAAGCGCACCTTGCCGATAAAGGGCAGGTTGCGGTTGCGCTGTGCAAAGTCGATCCCGTAGCCCACGACGAATTCGTCGGGGATTTCGAATCCTGTCCAGTCAGCCTTGATCGGGGCCTCGCGGCGGCTTGGTTTGTCCAGCAGGGCAATGGTTTTCAACTTATGAGGTTCACGCGACATCAACAACTGCCGGACATGGAACAGGGTATGGCCGGTATCGACGATATCCTCGACCACCAGCACATCGCGCCCTTCGATCGCACCGCGCAGATCCTTGAGGATACGCACCTCGCGGCTGCTTTCCATCGCATTGCCATAGGATGACGCTTCGAGGAAATCGACCTCGACAGGCAAGTCAAGTTCGCGCACCAGATCGGCGATAAACACGAAAGAACCGCGTAACAGGCCCACCACGACCAGTTTGTCGGTCTGCGCGAATTCTGCCTCGATCTCGTGCGAGAGGCTTTCGATACGGGCGGCGATGGATTTGGCCGAGATCATCTGGTCGATGACATAAGGACGCTGCGACATGGGTTTTCCTTGCAATTCGGCGCTCACTCTACGAAATGACACCCCACTGTCACGCTGAAACTTGACCCGCAACCAGATCCGGACGCAACGACGACCATGCCGACCCACCACGAAACCCGCCGCCTGCCTTACAGCGCGCAGCAGATGTATGATCTGGTCGCGGATGTGGCGCAGTATCCGCAATTCCTGCCATGGTGCGCTGCTGCGCGCATCCGCTCGGTCACACCGCGCGCGGATGGATCGCAGGTGATGGAGGCCGATCTCGTGATCAGCTTCAAGGTCTTCCGCGAACGATTCGGCAGCCGCGTGATCCTGTGGCCTGAACAGAAGTCGATCGACACCGAATATCTGGACGGGCCTTTCCGCTATATGAAATCGACCTGGTCCTTTGCCGATGCGGAAGGTGGCGGATGCGATGTGACCTTCTTTGTCGATTTCGAATTTCGCAACGCCGTGTTGCAGGGCATCATCGGGGTGGTATTCAACGAGGCGATGCAACGGATCGTGCGGGCGTTCGAGCGGCGAGCGGCGCAGCTTTACGCTGTCTGAATGCGCGCTATGCTGGCTTTCGAATCAGGGAGCCAGCCAAGATGACGATCACCGGACAACTGTCAGAATTTGCAGCAGAAACACCCTCATCCATAATTCCGCCTTCGGCGTTGCGGATGTTGCAGCTCTCTTTGCTGGACTGGGCTGTCGTGGGCTTGGCCGGACGCGACGAGCCGGTGGCACGCATCACCCGTGAGATGGTGCTGGAGGAAGCAGGCGCCCCAAGTGCCAGCTTGATCGGCACTCAGACCCGCGTGCCGGCCCGTGCCGCCGCGCTGTCGAACGGGACGACCAGCCATGCGCTGGATTATGACGATACGCATTTTGCCCATATCGGCCACCCTTCGGTGGCGGTAATTCCGGCGGCTCTGGCTGTGGCCGAGGAGGTCGGCGCGGATGCGGCAACCATGCAGGAGGCCGCTTTGATCGGGGTCGAGGCATCCGTGCGCGTGGGTGTCTGGCTGGGGCGCGACCATTACCAGACGGGGTTCCACCAGACCGGCACGTCAGGGGCCTTTGGTGCGGCCTTGGCGGCGGCGCGGTTGATGGGGCTGGACGCGCAGGGATGCGCGATGGCCTTGGGACTGGTGGCGACCCGCGCTTCGGGGTTGAAGTCGCAATTCGGTACCATGGGCAAACCTTTCAATGCAGGGCTGGCTGCGGCGAATGGTGTCGAGGCGGCGCGGCTGGTCGCGCGCGGCTTCGAGGCCAATCCCGATGCGCTGGAATCGGCGCAAGGATTCGGTCCGACCCATGCGGGGCAGGCCTTGGCCGAAGGTATGGCAGGGATCGGGCAGGACTGGCTGTTCGAGACTGTCAGCCACAAGTTCCACGCCTGCTGCCACGGTCTGCATGCGGCGCTTGAGGCCGGCTTGAGCCTTGCGCCGCTGTCTGCGGACCGGATCGCGTGGATAGAGGTGGCGACGCATCCGCGCTGGATGACCGTATGCAACCAGATCTCGCCGATGTCAGGACTGGGGGCCAAGTTCAGCTATGGCACGGTGCTGGCCATGCAGGTTTTGGGCCATGATACTGCCGTGCTGGACAGCTACAGCGCCGAAGTGTGCGCCGATCCCGATGTGCAGGCCTTGCGCGACAAGGTGCATATCACGGCTGATGACACGGTGGCCGAAACCGCCACGCGTTTGCGGGTGGTGATGCAGGACGGGCAGGTTTTGAACGCCGCACATGATCTGAACGCGCCGATGACGCTGGAGTTGCGGCAGCAGAAGGTCCAGAGCAAGGCGCGCAGTTTGCTGGGGATTGATCAGGCTGACCGGTTGTGGTCGCTGATCGAGGGGCAGGCGGATCTGGCGCGGCTGACCGCCATCCTGCGGTCGCATTTGTAAAACAGCTGCTTATGCGGCGATATGAATGTCAGGCCAGTGCTGACCGCAGCATGTCCAACGCATGATCTGTGGCAGCAAGGCGAACAGAGGCACGGCCCTGCGCGCCGAATTCGACAGTTTCGACCCTGGTGGGACGGCCTTTGCGGGCCAGTCCGAAGCAGACGCGTCCTTCGGGTTTGAACTCCGACCCGCCCGGACCTGCGATACCTGTGACCGAGACCGCGACATCGGCCTGTGACGTGGCCAGTGCACCCTTGGCCATTTCCTGCGCGACCTCTTCGGAGACCGCCCCATACGCGGCGAGCGTTTCAGGCGATACGCCCAGCAGATCGGTCTTGGCTGCGTTGGAATAGGTGACGACACCGCGCTCGAACACATCGGATGATCCGGCCACATCAGTCAGCGCTGCGGCCACCATCCCGCCTGTGCAGCTTTCTGCGGTGGCAATCCGCAAGCCTGCGCGCCGGTAGGCATCCAGCAGGCTATCAACAGCACGGTCCATGTCAGACCCCCAACACGCCATGCGAGATATAGGCCCCCAGTCCAACCACAAGCGCCGCGAAGACGCCTGCGATCACATCATCCAGCATGACACCCAAAGGGCCGTACTGCCGGTCAGCCCAACCGACAGGGCCGAGCTTCGTGATATCGAATAAGCGGAACGCTACAAAGGCCGTCACCCAACCGGGCCAGAGGGCCAGAACGCCCGCGCCGGAATGGCTGGCACCGATCATCACGGGCAACAGGGCAATCCACTGGCCGGCCACCTCGTCGATCACGATTTCCGAGGGATCGTGATCGGCTTTGCCTTTTGTTTCCAGCGCGGTGGCCCACCATCCTAACGCACAGGCCAGCACGATTCCCGCAGAAAACAGCGGCAGACCTCCCAGCGTGAAGAGTGCCCAGCCAATGGGTAAGGCGGCCAGTGACCCCCATGTGCCGGGGGCCGGTTTCAGATGACCCACATAGAAGAAGGTCGCGATCAGGTGGCTGGCGGTGCTCATGCTTTCACCAGTGCTGCCGTAGCCAGTGCGGCGATGCCTTCCTCGCGGCCTGTAAAGCCCAGTCTTTCGCTGGTGGTGGCCTTGACCGACACGCGGGATGGGTCAAGCCCCATGATTGCGGCCATTTCGGTTTGCATCGCCGCCGCATGCGGGCCGATTTTGGGGAATTCGCAGACAAGTGTGCAGTCTATGTTACTGATCTGAAAACCAAGTTCCAGCGCGAGTCCGACTGCATGGCGCAAAAATATATGGCTGGCCGCACCTTTCCATTGCGGATCAGACGGTGGGAAATGCCGCCCGATATCGCCCATGGCCAGTGCGCCATAGATCGCATCGGTCACCGCATGCATGCCCACATCGGCATCGGAATGGCCGACCAGCCCGCGCCCGTGTGGCACGGCTACACCGCAAAGCATCACATGATCCCCCGGCCCGAAGCGGTGCACATCATAGCCATTGCCCAGTCTGATATCCATGGCGCTCGGGTGTCCTTTCAAGATGCGGTCGGCCCTGACGAAATCCTCGGGCGTGGTGATTTTCAGATTGTCTTCATGGCCGGGGGTGATGACAACCCTCATCCCTGCGGCGCGGGCGACCTCGACATCGTCGGCGGCACCGCCCTGATGCGCGCGATGGGCCGCGAGCAATCGGTCAAAGTGGAAACCCTGCGGGGTTTGGGCGCGAAAAAGATCGGCACGCGCGGGTGTGTCTGCGACATGGCCTTGCTTGCCACGCCACAGCGCGTCAGTGACGGGCAGGCCGGGGGCTGCGGCGTCGGCATGGTCGAGTGCGCCCAGCACGTCCTGTATCAGTCGGGCTGGTGTGCAGGGACGGGCGACATCATGGATCAGCACGCGGGTGATCCCGTGTCCGTCCAGCGCCTCAAGTCCGTTGCGGACCGAGATATCGCGGCTGGCGCCGCCGGTGGTGACACATACGCCTTCGGGGGCGTCAAACACCCCCAGATCATCGGGATGCAAGACAACCAGAACCGTGTCGATCCCCGGCGCGTGCAGGAACCGTTCCAGTGTCCAGTCAATCACACGACGCCCCGCCAGCGCCTGCCATTGCTTGGGCTTGTCTCCGCCCGCACGGGTGCCGCGCCCTGCGGCGACAATGATCGCGGCCGTGCTCATGAGCGATGCTCTTGCTGGGTTTTGGGTTGTCGCACCTGTGATCCAGTCTTGCTGAACGCGTTTATCATCTGCATAGGACGCAGGCGACCAAAGGGCAATGTGCCAGTTTGTCAGTCGCTTTGCTTAATAATTAGGCAATTCTACAGGGTTTGCCTATATTAGGCCCATGTTCCTCGCTGGTTTCGTTGTCGGGCCCTCCGCCCTGCGTTAGCCAGAGGCCAACGCACAAGGATTAGGCATGCCATTGCTGATTGGAGATCACATTCTACCCTCACCGGTTCTGCTGGCTCCGCTGGCGGGAATCACCGATCTGCCGTTCCGGTCGCTGGTCGCGTCCTTCGGGGCGGGGCTTGTCGTCAGCGAGATGGTTGCCTGCCGCGAGATGGTGACAGGCCGGCTTGAGGCGCGTGACCGGGCCGAACTGGGCGCGGATGTAGCGGGCACATCGGTGCAGATCGCAGGACGCGATCCGCATTGGATGGCCGAGGCCGCGCGCATGATCGAAGCCTCTGGCGCGCGGATCATCGACATCAATATGGGTTGCCCCGCGAAAAAGGTCGTGGGTGGCATGTCTGGCTCGGCCTTGATGCGCGAACCGGATCATGCCTTGCGTTTGATTGAGGCGGTTGTCGCGGCGGTGAAGGTGCCAGTGACCCTCAAGACCCGTCTGGGCTGGGATACGGACTGCCTGAATGCGCCCGATATCGCGCGGCGGGCAGAGGCTGCGGGCGTGCGAATGATCACGATCCACGGACGCACGCGCTGCCAGTTCTACAAGGGGCAGGCGGATTGGGCCGCAATTGCCGCAGTCAAGCAGGCGGTGCGGATTCAGGTCATTGCGAATGGCGATATCACGGATAGCACAACCGCTGCCGAGGCGTTGCGTCTGTCAGGCGCTGACGGTGTGATGGTTGGGCGCGCAGCACAGGGCAAACCTTGGCTGCTGGCCGGTATCGCACATGACCTGTTCGGACAGCCCGCGCCGCATATCCCGCGCGGATCGGATATGGTGGCAATGGTTTCAGGACATTACGAGTCGATGTTGATCTTCTATGGCGTGGATTTGGGGCTGCGGATGGCCCGCAAGCATTTCGGCTGGTATATGGATCATGCAGGCACCGAGGCAGCCTTGCGTCACCGCATCCTGACCGCCAGGACGCCGCAAGAGGTGCTGTCACTGCTGCCCGATGCGTTGGCTGCATCCTCATCCTCTCGGACCCCATCCGGACAGGCCGAGCGGAGGCACGCTGCGTGATCGACGAATCTGCCCTATGGTCCTCACTTCCGGTTCCGGCGATTCTGCTTGATCCCGACGATATGATCGACGACGCCAATCCGGCGGCGGAGCTTTTCCTCAACGCATCGCTGAAATCCGTGCGCGGACAGCCCGTCTGGGACCGCGTGATGGTGGACGCGCCCATGCAGGAAGCATTCGACCGGGCGCGCGAGACCTCCACCCCGCTTTTCGTCAATGACGTCGATGTGGGCACGGGTGAGCGTGTGCCGCTGCATTGCAATCTCCAGATCGCCCCGTTGCAGGGACGGCCCGGTTTCATGATCCTGCTGATCTCGCCGCGGGAACTGGCGGGGCGGGTGACGCATTCTCATTCGGTGAAATCGGCTGCAAAATCCGCGATCGGCATGGCCGAGATGCTGGCCCACGAGATCAAGAACCCGTTGGCGGGCATCACAGGGGCGGCGCAACTGCTGTCGATGGGTCTGAGTGCCGAGGATATGGAACTGACCGATCTGATCGTCGAGGAAAGCCGCCGGATCGTGAAACTGCTGGAGCAGGTCGAGCAATTCGGCAACCTCAGCCCGCCCGACCAGCGCGAAGTCAATATCCATGACGTTCTGGACCGCGCACGGCGTTCGGCATTGCTGGGGTTCGGCGCGCATATGAAGATCATCGAGGATTATGACCCGTCGCTGCCGATGGCATGGGGTGATCCCGACCAGTTGCTGCAGGTGGTTCTTAACCTGGTTAAAAACGCCTCGGAAGCTGCTGATAAAAAAGGCGGAACGATACGTCTTCGGTCCTATTTCGAGCATTCCTTCCGCCTGCGTCGCAGCGACGGGACGGGCCAGTCCCTGCCGTTGCAGATCGAGGTGATCGACGATGGCCCCGGTCTGCCGCCCGATATTGCAGGGGATATTTTCGATCCTTTCGTGTCGGGCCGCGAGAATGGCACGGGGCTGGGTCTGGCGTTGGTCAGCAAGATCATGTCGGACCATCACGGCTGGATCTCGGTCGATTCCGTGCCCGGACGCACCGTCTTTCGCATGTCGCTGCCGCGCGCGCCGCGCGACAAGCCGCTCAGCCGCAATACCACCAATTCAAAGTCTTCAAGGGAGTAGACGCCGATGGACGGAACCGTTCTTGTCGCCGATGACGATCGCACCATCCGCACGGTGCTGACACAGGCCCTGACGCGGGCGGGCTGCAAGGTGCATGCGACATCCAGCCTGACGACGCTGATGCGCTGGGTGGCGGAGGGCAAGGGCGATGTGGTGATCTCGGACGTGATGATGCCCGATGGCAACGGGCTCGAAATGCTGCCCAAGATCGCGCAGGACCGTCCCGGTCTGCCGGTGATCGTGATATCGGCCCAGAATACCATCATGACGGCAATTCAGGCTGCCGAGGCCGAGGCTTATGACTATCTGCCCAAACCTTTCGATCTTCCCGATCTGATGAAACGCACGGCGCGTGCGCTGGAAAGCCGCCGTCGCGTCGCGCCCGCGGCGCCGGTGAATGACGCGACCGAGCGGCCGGACGATCTGCCGCTGGTCGGGCGCACGCCAGCCATGCAGGCGCTTTACCGTCTGGTCGCGCGGGTGATGAACACCGATTTGCCGGTGCTGATTTCGGGCGAAAGCGGGACTGGAAAATCCCTGATCGCGCGCGCGATCCACGACTTTTCCGACAGGCGCACCTTGCCCTTCGTGACTGTCACCGCCAGCGATTTGCAGGATATCGAAGGTCCTGCACGGGTTCTGGCGCGGGCCAAGGGGGGCTCGGTCCTGTTTGACGAGATCGGCGATATCGACCCTGAAAGTCAGGCTCGTATTGTGCGGATGATGGACAGCCCCGGCGATCAGTTGCCCCGCTTCATGGCCACCAGCCAGAGCAATCTTGGGCAGGCGATGGATCAGGGGCGGATGCGGCAGGATTTGTATTACCGTCTGGGTGGGGCCACGATCGAGGTGCCATCGCTGCGCGAGCGTGTGGACGATATTCCGCTGCTCTCCGAACACTTTCTGTTCCGGAGTGAACGCGACGGTGCGCCCAAGCGCCGTTTGTCGCGCGATGCGGTTGAACTGATGCGCGCCTATAGTTGGCCCGGCAACGTCAGGCAGTTGGAAAACGCGATCCGCCGTCTGGTGCTGACCAGTCGCGCCGACGAGATCACCCGTGCCGAGGTCGAGGCGGTTCTGGGCAACCAGCCCGAGATGGAGCCGGTGTTCGGCGGTGGCAACGACACTGAAAAGCTTTCGGCTTCCGTCAACAGGCATCTGCGGCGCTATTTCGATCTGCATGGAAATATGTTGCCGCCGCCGGGTCTTTATGGCCGTATTCTGCGTGAAGTTGAAGCCCCGTTGCTTGAAATCGCTCTAGAGGCGACCGGTGGAAATCAGGCCAAATGTGCCGATCTTCTGGGGATCAACCGCAATACCTTGCGTAAGAAGATCACTGATCTGGATATTCGCGTGACACGCCGCCGCAAATTGATGTAAAACCGCAACAGAAAAGTGGCAAATCAGTGTCGTTGCTGATTTGTCGCAATAAATGCGGTCAGGCGCTCTGGCGCCGCATCAATCAGGACGGGGGCAGCGGGTGATTACCCGGTCGCAACGCGGCATCGACTGGAACAGGCTGGCGCGTTTGCGCCGCCTGAAGAAGGTGCAGAATGTCGCCACGCTGGGGCTGGTCATGCTCGGCCCTGTGCTGGCTGTGGCTACTTTTCTGGTGCTGGGTCCGCTGGATCAGGGGTCGTCGGCCATCGGGCTGCGGCTGATCCTTCTGGTCGATCTGGTCTATGTCCTGCTGGTCGCGGCGCTGGTCCTGCAAAAGGTGGCGGGGCTGATTGCGGCGCGGCGTGCACGCTCGGCCGGATCGAAGCTGCATCTGCGGCTGACAGGTGTGTTTGCCGCGATTGCGCTGGTGCCCACGGTGTCGGTTGCGATCTTTGCAGGGCTGACGATCAATGTCGGGCTTGAGGGCTGGTTCTCGGATCGCGTGCGGCAGGTGGTGGGCAGTTCACTGGCGGCGGCCGAGGCTTATGAGGAAGAACATCGCCGCGATCTGACCGAGGATGCCGAGGCGCTGGCTGTCTATTTGGACAACAACCGCCGCAACACGTTCTTCATGGGCGATGGCGATGTGCGCCGCGTGCTGGCGCAGGGCCAGACCCAGATCCAGCGCGGGTTGCGCGAGGCCTATGTGATTGACGGCACCGGCGAGATCCGTGCCCGTGGCGAGCGGTCCTATCTGTTCGATTTCGAGAAACCCGCCGATGATGTGATCAGTGCCGCACGCGAAGGCGGCGTACAGATCATCGAGGATTGGGACAGCAACGAATTCCGCGCGCTGGTGCGGCTGAACCAGTTCGTTGACCGCTATCTCTATATCAGCCGCAACGTGGATGGCGAACTGCTGAACCTGCTGGATGATACCAAGGAAACTGCGCGGTTTTATCAACAACTCGAGAACGAACGCGGGCGCGTTCTATTTGAATTCGGTCTGGTTTATCTTGGTTTCGCGGTGATCCTGATTCTTGCAGCGGTCTGGTTGGGCATGTGGTTCGCCGAACGTCTGTCGCGGCCTGTGGGCCGTTTGACAGGGGCGGCGCAACGCGTCGGGGCAGGCGATCTGGATGTGCAGGTGCCCGACGAGGCAGGCGATGACGAGATCGCGATGCTGGGGCGGTATTTCAACCAGATGACGCGGCAGTTGAAAGGCCAGCGCGATACGCTTCTGGACAATACACACCAGATCGAACGCCGCCGCCGCTTGTTTGATTCCGTGCTCAGCTCTGTCACATCCGGCGTAGTGGGGGTGGATGCCGACGGGCGCGTCGCTTTCGTCAATAGGTCGGCGGAACGTTTGCTGGACTGGCAGGAAGACCGCCAATCAGTGTCGCTGGCCGTTGCCGTGCCAGAGTTTGGCGCGCTGTTCGAGAAGCTTCAGCAGACCAGGGCCGAAACCGCGCAGGACGAGGTCAAGGTCAGCCGTGCGGGGCGGCTGGAAAACCTGCTGTTGCGGATATCCACGCGGCGCGGCGAAGACGGTCGGCTGGAGGGCTATGTGCTGGCTTTTGACGATGTCTCTGATCTGGTCGCGGCGCAGCGCATGGCCGCATGGGGGGACGTGGCCCGCCGGATCGCGCATGAAATCAAGAACCCGCTGACCCCGATCCAGTTGTCGGCAGAGCGAATCAAACGCAAGTTCCGCCGCCATCTGGATGATCAGAACGGTGGTGATCTGGAACTGTTGACGGATGTTATTGTAAGGCAAACCAATGATTTGCGACGCATTGTTGACGAGTTTTCTAAATTCGCCCGAATGCCCGAGCCAGAGCGTAAGCCCGAAAGCCTGACTGCATTGGTGCGCGACGCGGTGCTGTTGCAGCAGGCCGGACAGCCGGATGTGAAGATCCTGACCGAGCTGGCCGATGACGCGCTGGAGACCGAGGTTGATGCGACGATGATCCATCAAGCCCTGACCAACCTGATCAAGAACGCGGGCGAGGCGATTGAAACCTATCGCCAGACCGGCGCGCCTGCGGATCATGCAGGGCAGATTCGTGTGACGACCGCGCGGATCGGGGCGCAGGCAGAAATCCGTATCATGGATAACGGGATCGGCCTGCCCGAAGATCGTGCCCGCCTGTTCGAGCCCTACGTGACCACGCGGAACGAGGGCACGGGGCTGGGCTTGCCGATCGTCAAGAAGATCATCGAGGAACATGGCGGCACGCTGACACTGGAGGATGCGCCCTGTTTCGAAGGTGCAACACGGCCCGGCGCGATGGCCGTGATCCGGCTGCTTTTGCCCCCTGTCGCGGCAGAGCAGGACGACACAACCGATTTGAGCGGCAACGACGAAGGGCAGGACACGGCCGCCCTTGGCGCTGCTGTGACGCAGAAACAGAAGAGGAGCAGATAGATGGGCGATATTCTGATTGTCGATGACGAGCGCGATATCCGCGAGTTGATCTCGGATATCCTGAAGGATGAGGGGTTCGAAACCCGCCTTGCTGGCAATTCCGACGAGGCGATGTCGGCTATCAATTCCGAGCCGCCGGGCCTGATGATCCTTGATATCTGGCTCAAGGATAGCCGGATGGACGGTATCGACATCCTCAAGACAGTCAAACGCGACAATCCCGATGTGCCCGTGGTGATCATTTCTGGGCATGGCAATATCGAGATTGCCGTGGCCGCAATCAAACAGGGGGCCTATGATTTCATCGAAAAGCCCTTCAATATCGACCAGCTTCTGGTTGTGATCCGCCGCGCGATGGAAACCAGCCGCCTGCGCCGCGAGAACAGCGAGTTGCGGCGCAAAGACGTGACCGCCGCAGAAATGGTCGGCGCCTCGCCCGCCTATCGGGCGCTGATCTCGCAACTGGACAAGGTGACCAAATCCAATGGCCGCGTGATGCTGACTGGCGCGCCGGGGGCGGGCAAGGAAGTCGCCGCGCGCTATATCCATGCTCATTCCAACCGTGCGAATGCGCCTTTCATCACCGTGGGCTGCGCCTCGATCGAAGCGGACCGGATGGAGGAGGTGCTGTTCGGGCGCGAGGGGCCGGAACGTGGCGTTGAGCCCGGACTTCTGGAACAGGCGCATGGCGGGGTGATCTACTTCGACGAGGTGGCGGATATGCCGCCCGGCACGCAATCCAAGATCCTGCGGGTTCTGGTGGACCAACAGTTCCAGCGTCTTGGCGGATCGGACCGGGTGCGTGTTGATTTGCGGGTGATTTCCTCGACCAACCGCAATCTGGCTGCCGAGATCAGCGCGGGGCGTTTCCGGCAAGAGCTATATCACCGTCTGAACGTGGTGCCGATCGACGTGCCGCCACTGGCCGACCGGCGCGAGGATATTCCGGTGCTGGCCGAGCATTTCATCGCGCTGTTCCATCGCACGCAGGGTTTGCCACTGCGGCAACTCTCGCTCGATGCTGTCGCCTTGATGCAGACGATGGACTGGCCCGGCAATGTGCGGCAATTGCGTAACCTGATCGAGCGGGTGCTGATCCTTGGCGACGGGGCCGGACCGATCGAGGTGCGCGACCTTCCCACAGGGGCCGAGAATGTCACCGAGGAGGGGCGCGTTGTCCTGTCCGGCACGCTGGCGACACTTCCGCTGCGCGAGGCGCGCGAGGCGTTCGAGCGGGAATACCTGCTGACGCAGATCAACCGTTTCGGCGGCAATATCAGCCGCACCGCGAATTTTGTGGGCATGGAGCGCAGTGCGCTGCACCGCAAGCTGAAATCATTGGGGGTTGTGACCTCGAACAAGCCAGGCGGACGTGTGGCGCATATAGATGACGAGATGGACGAGGCCGAGGAGGGTCTGCTGGATTAAAGCGACCGGTCGGACAACAGGCAGCGCATCTGCACCGCGCTGCCGCCCCGCCCGTCCTAACCCGGTGTCACGATTTGCCATGTGCCGTTGTTGTTATCGATGGCGCAGGAATTTGGTGCAAGGCGCGGCATCACCGTGGTTACACCCGCAGGGGCCGCACGCTTGATGGATTGCGAACAGGCGGGCAGTTCCACATAGGTATAGCCCTTGGCCGTCATGCACTGGTTCAGCACACGCTGCCTGAGATCGACATTGGCGTCATAGGTGCGGATCTCTCCGCCGATGCGGTCATAGACGGTGGTGCAATCGCCCTTCCTGTTACAAACTTGGCGCGGTACGATCCTGACAGGTTCGCGCACAATCCGCTGGTCTACGGGTACTTTGCCCAAAGCCTCGACCTCGCAGGTGGTCTGGGTATCGTTCATCAGGGCCACGCTGGTGCCGGCCTTGTAGTAGATCCCCAGCGGCCCGCAAGCCGCGAGCAACATGGCAGACAGACCAAGTGCCGTGACAGACGGGCGGGGCAGGGACATAAGAGCAGCGAACATGATGCAAACCTTTGGCAACGGGACAGGTGCAGTGTGATCTGCTACGCGGGAAATGACAATTCAATTGACCATCAGAGGCCTATCTGCGATCCAGTGACCTCGGAAATCGAGGGAACGCAGGCATGAAGATCATCATCTGCGGCGCAGGGCAGGTGGGGTGGCAGATTGCCCGTCACCTTGCGGGCGAGAAGAACGACATCACCATTGTCGACAACAATGCCGATCTGGTCCGCCGCGCGACGACCTCGCTGGATGTGCAAGGGATTGCGGGCTTTGCCAGCTATCCCGATGTGCTGGACAGGGCCGGTGCTGCCGATGCCGATATGATCATTGCAGCCACCTATTCGGACGAGGTCAATATGGTCACCTGTCAGGTGGCCCATTCGGTCTTTTCCATTCCCCGTAAAATCGCGCGCCTTCGCAGCCAGTCCTATCTGGATGCGATCTATTCGGATCTTTACCGGCGCGACCATTTGCCGATTGATGTGGTGATCAGTCCCGAACGCGAAGTGGCCGATGCGGCGCTGCAACGGCTTTATTCTCCTGCCGCCTTTGACACCGAGGTGTTTCTGGGCGGGCGCGCGCAGTTGATGGGCATCACGATCGAAGAGGACTGTCCGGTCGTGAACACACCGTTGCGGCAGTTGACGGATCTCTTCTCAACCCTGCGGGCCATCGTCGTGGGGGTGCGCCGCGACGGTGTGCTCTTCGCGCCCGAGGCCGAGGACCAGCTTTTCGTCGGCGATGATTGCTATGTTTTCACCGTCAATGAGGACATCCACCGCACGCTTGAAATTTTCGGGAAATCGACCCGCAAACAGGAGCGCGTTGTGATCATTGGCGGGGGTAATGTCGGTCTGGCCGTGGCGCGCGCATTGGAGCAGGGTGCCCATAAGATCCGCGCCAAGATTATCGAGAAGAATAAGAAATCGGCCGAGCATGCAGCCGAGGCGCTGGAGCGGACCATCGTTCTGAATGGTGACGGTCTGGATGTGGCGCTGCTGTCCGAGGCCAGCATCAGCCGCGCCGATGCGGTTCTATGCGTAACCGATGACGACAAAACCAACATGCTGGCGGCTGTGCGGGCCAAGTCCGAGGGCTGTCCAATGGCGATTGCGCTGATCAACGATCCGACGCTGGTGCCGCTGATGGGGCCGCTGGGGATTGATGCCTATATCAACCCGCGCGCCACGACTGTATCCTCGATTCTGCGTCACATCCGGCATGGTCGCGTGCGCGGTGTCTATTCCATTGGCGATGCCGAGGCCGAGATGATCGAGGCCGAAGTGCTGTCAACCTCGCCGATGGCGGGCAAGAAGGTGCGCGATATCGACTTTCCCGAAGGCGTGCTGGTGGGCGGTGTGCTCAAAGGCAAGCAGGTGGTCAAACTCAATTCGGACACGCGCATCGACGAGGGTGATGTCGTTGCGTTATTCTGTCTTGCCAAAGATGTTCCCGAGGTCGAGAGGCTGTTGCAGGTCTCTATCGACTTTTTCTGAGGCGGGGTCGCGATGCGCCAGCGCCTGTTGGACCAGCCGTTTTTCATCCTGCTGTCAGCGATTGCCGGACTCGTGATGTATGTGCCCGCGACACATGCGCTGGCGCTACGCAGTTTCGGCGAGGCACGGGCCTTTTTCTATGCGGGCAGTCTGACCCTGATCCTGACCGTGATGGTGGCCATCGCGATGGCCTCGACACTGCGCCAGCGTTCGGCCATGCGGAACCTTGCGGCGCTTATGGCGGCCTTCACCCTGTTGCCGGTGATCCTTGCCGTGCCCTTCTACGAGGCGCTGGCGACCACGACATTCCTGAACAGTTATGTCGAAATGGTCTCGAGCATGACAACCACAGGGGCCAGCCTGTTCGAGCCGGCCCGCCTGTCGCCAACGCTGCATCTGTGGCGCGGTATGGTTGGCTGGCTGGGCGGCTTTCTGATCTGGGTTGCGGCCTCGGCGATCCTTGCGCCGCTGAACCTTGGCGGTTTCGAGGTGACCGCCACGGCCGAGCCGGGGCAGAGCGAAACACGCTTCAACCAAGGCGGGCAGACCGATCCGCAATTGCGGATCTTCCGCGTGGCCGTGCAGCTTTTGCCGATCTATGCGGGCCTGACCCTTGCGGTCTGGGTGCTGTTGCTGGTTCTGGGCGATCCGCCGCTGGTTGCACTGATGCATGGGATGGCGGTTCTGGCCACCAGTGGCATTACACCGCTTGGGGGCGGTGTGGGCGCAGCACCTTCCGGTCTGGCGGGCGAGGTTGTGATCGCCCTGTTCCTGCTTTTCGGGCTGTCGCGGCTGACCTTTTCATCCGATACGATCACCACGGCGCGGCGGGGCATCCAGCATGATCCCGAGTTCCGCCTTGGCGTTTTGCTGATTCTGGGGGTGACGCTTTTGCTGTTCCTGCGGCACTATCTGGCCTCGTTCCAGGTGGTGGGCCAGGACAGCGCGCTGGCGGCGGTTCGCGCGCTGTGGGGCAGCATGTTCACGATCCTGTCTTTCCTGACGACCACGGGCTTTGAAAGCAGCACTTGGGACGCGGCGCGGGATTGGTCGGGGTTGGGCACGTCGGGGATCGTGCTGATGGCGCTTGCCCTGATGGGCGGCGGTGTGGCGACCACGGCGGGCGGGGTCAAGCTGCTGCGGGTCTGGGCGCTTTACCTGCACGGTCTGCGCGAGATGGACCGTCTGGTGCATCCCTCCTCGGTCGGGCGCGCGCAGGGCGGCGGCAACCGGATCGCGCGGCGTGGCGCGTTTCATGCATGGATATTCTTCATGTTCTTCGCCATGTCGCTGATGGTGCTGACGCTGACCTTTGCGGCCCTTGGCAGCACATTCCAGCAGGCGATGGTGCTTGCCATTGCCGCGCTGACGACAACGGGCCCCTTGGTCGGATCGGCCTCGGCCGCGCCGGTTGTCCTGATCGAGCTGGGCGCCACGGCCAAACTGATTTTCTGCGCGGGCATGGTGCTGGGCCGGTTGGAATTGCTGGCCCTGATCGCCTTGATCAGCAGCAGCGACTGGCGCAATTGATCCGCAACCCTCCGGCATATCGTGCAGCCCTTGCGGGCACCGGAAACCGTATCGGGGTAACGGGCTGTTTTTTGGGCTGGAATCTTCGGCCACCGCGCAGCATAGTGGGCGGGCAGGGACATTGAACCGATCCGCGGTTACAGCAAGAATAAAAGGGCTAAGCATGGCTTCCGATAAACAGAACCTTCAGGATGCGTTTCTGAATCACACGCGGAAGACGAAAATTCCCGTGACCATTTTTCTGATCAACGGCGTGAAATTGCAGGGTGTGATTACATGGTTTGACAATTTCTGTGTGCTGTTGCGGCGCGATGGCCAGTCCCAACTGGTGTATAAGCATGCGATCTCGACGATCATGCCGTCGCAGCCGATCAACCTTTATGACGGTGAAGACAACAATTGATGGAACATGACCGGGTTGCTACCCGCGCCTGGGTGCTGCATCCCGAACTCAAATCCGATCAGGACCGCCGCCTTCCCAAGCACAAACTTGAGGAAGCCGTTTCGCTTGCCGACGCCCTTCCCGATCTTGAGGTTGTGGGCGCGGATGTGGTGCGTCTGCAAAGACCCCATCCCGGCATGCTGTTCGGCAAGGGCAAGATCGCCGAGCTGAAACAGAAGATGCAGGAGGCCGAGGTCGAGCTTGTGCTGGTCGACGGGCCTGTGACGCCGGTCCAGCAGCGTAATCTTGAAAAGGAATGGAAGGTCAAACTTCTGGACCGGACCGGCCTGATCCTCGAGATTTTCAGCGACCGCGCGCGCACCAATGAAGGTGTTCTACAGGTTGAGATGGCGGCGCTCAGCTATCAGCGCACGCGGCTGGTGCGGGCATGGACCCACCTTGAACGCCAGCGTGGGGGGCTTGGTTTCGTGGGGGGACCCGGCGAGACCCAGATCGAGGCTGACCGCCGCGCCATCGACGAGCAACTTGTGCGCCTGCGCCGCCAGCTTGACAAAGTGGTCAAGACCCGCACGCTGCACCGCGCTGCGCGGGCCAAGGTGCCTTTCCCTGTTGTCGCGCTGGTGGGCTATACCAATGCGGGCAAATCCACCTTGTTCAACCGGCTGACCGGCGCGGATGTTTTGGTCAAGGATATGCTATTCGCAACGCTCGACCCGACGATGCGCTCGGTCAAGCTGCCGGGGGGCGGACCCGAGATTATCCTCTCCGACACAGTAGGTTTCATCAGCGATCTGCCGACCGAACTTGTGGCCGCCTTCCGCGCCACGCTGGAGGAAGTACTGGGCGCGCATCTGGTCCTGCATGTGCGCGACATCAGCCATCCCGATACGGTGGAACAGGCGCGCGATGTGCGCGAGATCCTGACCTCGCTTGGCGTGCAGGACAGCACGCCGATGCTTGAGATCTGGAACAAGGTCGACCGGCTTGAGGCGTCCGAGCACGACGCGATCATCGCCAGTGCCGCGCGTCAGGAAGACACATATGCGATTTCGGCGATCACGAGCGAAGGGCTGGACGCGCTGCTTGAGGCGGTGACCCGCAAGCTTGAATCCGCACGGCATGAGACAAGGCTGACCCTGCCATTCAGCGAGGGGCGCAAGCGCGCTTGGCTGCACGCGCAGGACGTGGTCGAAAACGAAGTGCAGACCGAGGAAGGATTCGATCTGACGCTTCTGTGGACCGCGCGACAGGAAAAGCGCTTCCGCGAACTTTGATCAGGTCAGACAAGAACGAAGAAAGGCGCGCATCCAACGGGTTGCGCGCCTTTCTTCTTGTAAGCTCAGTTTCTTCTTGCAGAAAAAATCCAGCCGGCGGCCTTGTTATCCTGCGCGAAGGGCGCGTTCGGCCTTGAACGAGATCAGGCGCCGGGCATTCTCGTCCCATAGGTGGAACTTCACGCAGGACAGGCTTTCGCGGAAGCCCAGTCTTTGCGCCTCGGCCAGCTCTCCATGATCGCGCAGCACCTGCGGTAGTTTGTAATAAGGGATGCGCGCATAAAGGTGATGCACGTGATGGATGCCGATATTGGCGGTAAACCAGCGTGCCAGTGGGGGCAGATCGTAATGGGACGATCCGTGCAGCGCTGCGTCGTGGATCTGCCAGTCGCTGTCGCCTTCCCAATAGGTTTCCTCGAACTGGTGCTGGATATAAAACAGCCACATGCCGATCGTGGCGGCGACCATCACGCTGGGCAGGAAGACCAGCAGGATCGGCGCCCAACCCGCATATGCGTAAAGGGCCACCAGAAAGCCCAGCGTCGCCAGATTGGTGCCCATCGCGCTGATCCAGTAGGACCAGCCGGCATTGGTCAGGCCGTAAGGGATGCGGTTTTGCAGCAGGAACAGATAAGCCGGACCCATCCCGAACAGAACGACAGGATGCCGGTAAATACGATACATCAGGCGTTGGAATGGCGTGGCAGCGCGGTATTCGGCTACTGTCATCGTATGCACATCGCCAAAGCCGCGCTTGTCCAGATTGCCCGTGGCTGCATGATGCGCCGAATGTGTGCGCTTCCAGACGTCATAGGGCGTCATTGTGAACACAGCGAGGCAACGCCCGATCCAGTCACCAGTGCGCTTGTTGGTAAAAAATGCACCATGTCCGCAATCATGCTGGATCAGGAACATCCGGAGCACAAAGGCGGAATTGGCCACGCCCAGCGCAAAGGCCAGAAGATAGCTGAAGCTGAGCGCCCAAAGCGCCAGCGCCCAGATGCCGATAAATGGCAGAATACTGATTGCCAGTTCAAACGCGCTGCGCGCCGGATCAGGCTCGCGGTAGCGGGCCAGCACACGCACCCATTCCTGCGCCGTGCGTGGCGGGTGAATCGCTTGCGGAGCGGTGTCGCTGTTAACTGGGGTCGATTGCAGCGCGGCTGCGGGTCGGGCGGCGTCGGACAGACGCTGGACGGGCACGTTCATCTAGGGAATAAGTCTCTTTATTGTCGTTAGGTCTTGCCTGTGACCCAAGGCTGTAAAGCAGAATATGTGACCTGTCGAGAAAACAACGCAGGCATCGCATGCCAACATGCCGCAGTCTCGAAATCGTGTGTCTCCGGTATCGCGATTGTGCCTTCCCGAGGTCCGTTTTTTCCGAAATTCCCGTCAGGCTGCGCTTTGTCTCAGCGCGGCAGCAGAATGGTCACGCCCACTGCTGCCGCGCGGGCAAGATTCTCGTCCAGCGACATGGGGATATATTCGCCCCGCCGCCACAACTCACCAAGATCGTCATAGTGATGGGACAGGAAGTGTCCCGATTGCCCTGTCGATGTGATGAAAACCGAGCTGTCCGGATCGGCAAAATCATAAACACCGCGAAAGCCCGCCCCGTGGACGTTCAGAAACGGTTCGGGATCGGTGCCTGCGGTGCGCCCGCGCAGCAGCGTGTGATCGCCGCCGCTGGTCGATTGGCGGATATTGACGAAATGGCGCAGCAGCGGCACCTCGCCCAACGTGGGATGGTCATGCGTCGCCTGATGTGCGTCGCCCCAGCGCAGCGCCTCGATCTGCGTGCCGTAACGCTCTTCGATCCAGATCAGGGCATCGTCCAGCGCCAGCCGCGCCATATCGGTGCAGGTCTCGACCGGCGCGCTCTGGATCACATCACACCAGATCGCAGCCCCGTCGACATCGCGGTAGACCCGCTCGATGAACAGCGGCTCGACATGGGTGAATTCATCGGCTAGCGGGCCAAGCTCGTCGCGGATCAGCCTGTCCTGCAAGGCGCGCATCCATGCGGCATAGATCAGCGGCTCCGGCAGATGCTCGTTCATTTCGCCGTTCCAGTTGGCCAGCAGGTCCAGCGCGCGCTGGCGCTGCCTCATGCGCGTGCCCTCGGGCGAGGCTGATCCCGTGAACCACAGATCGGCAGCCACCAGCGCCAGCAAGGATTGTGCGGTCACGCTGACCGTATCCAGTTGCGCCTCGATGAAACTGTCGCGGGTATGCACTTCGCGCGCCTGCATCAGCCGCTGCCAACGCTGCACCCG
Source organism: Seohaeicola saemankumensis (assembly GCF_021021435.1). Lineage (GTDB taxonomy): Bacteria > Pseudomonadota > Alphaproteobacteria > Rhodobacterales > Rhodobacteraceae > Seohaeicola. The sequence goes on along the minus strand of NZ_JAINWI010000014.1, from coordinate 115,233 downwards.
CTGGCTGTCGCCCCAGACATGGCTGACATGCAAGGGAAACGGGCGGTCCACGATCTTGTTGTTGGTATTGCCCAGGATCCCGCCACTCGGGTTGACGAATTCGGGATTGGCCGCGAAGGGCATGGTGCCTTGCCAGCGGTTCGTTGCGATCCAGCCGGGGCTGGGAATACGGCCTTGGCTCTGATGGCTGGCATTGCGGCGCGGGGCGGCGCCGATGGTTTTCAGGGCGATCTGCACACCATCCACCAGCACCATGTTCTGCGAGGGCGCGATATAGCCCTCGGCGGTGGCAAGCGCCTGTTGCACGGTGCGCGCATACATCAACCCCAGTCCCGCGCTCAGCGTGGTGTCTTCAGGCGTCAGCGCCGTCCATGCAAGGGCTGCGACATGACCATCGGGGGTAATCGTGCCCAGATCGAAATGGCTGCCCGGCAGGACCGGACCGTTCTCGGTCCAGCGCAGCGTCAGCGTGATCGGTGCGGCGCCTTTGATATTGACGATAGACGCGCGGGTCTCGAAAGGTTTGTACCCGTCGGGCGTCAGATATTCCTCTGGATTTTCAGGGTTCAACTGTTCGATGAACACGTCCTGATCATCCAGATAAGACGAGGTGATGCCCCATCCCAGATCTTCGGACCGCCCTGACAGCACCAGCGGAATGCCCGGAATCGTGCCGCCGATCACGCCGCCTGCCGACAGTTCCAGCCGCGCCAGATACCAGATCGAGGGTGCGCTGAAGCCCAGATGCGGGTCCGAGGCCAGCAATGTCCCGCCATTGGCCGAGCGGCTGCCTGCCGCCACCCATGCGTTCGAGGCCCCCGCCAGATCGAAGGGACGGAAGGGCGAGAGCGGATGATCGGGCATAGGTACGCTTGCAGCAAAGCGCGGCAGGGGCGCGTCGAACATGCTGGCATAACTGGGCAGGGCGGCAATGCCGCTACCGGGCGCATCGGGCAGGATATCGCGCATGCGGTCGGGATCGGACAGCGCCAGAGAGGTGCGGGCGCGTTTGACCTCGGCCCCCAGATGGCCGGACAGTTGCAGCGCCATCAGCTTGATCATGGCCACCGAATCCGCCGGTTGCCACGGGGCGACGGGGGCGTTGAACAGGAACATCTCGGGCGCGCCACGGCCAAGGGCGCCCTCGTTGATCTCGGACAGCCGCGCGTTGACCCCGTTGGCATAGGCCTCCAACGCTGCGGTGGTGCGCGCGTCCTGCACCTCGACCGCGCGCTGCGCCAGCGTATAGAGGTCCAGCCGCCGGATCAGCGTGTCGATCGACACGGTGCGCGGCCCGAACACTTCGGACAGCCGCCCCTGCACGGTGCGGCGCATGGTGATCATCTGCCACAGCCGGTCCTGGGCATGGGCATAGCCCAGACCATAGAATACATCGGCATCGCTTTGCCCGAAGATATGCGGCACGTTCGCGTTGTCGCGCACGATCTCGATCGCGGCAGCGGGGCTGACAGCGCCTTCGGCCACGGTGAAGCTGCGGTTGTAATCGGGCAGCGAGCGGCTGGCGAACCAGTAGACCAGCACCAGCGCAAAGACCGCCAACAGGATCATCCCGCCCGCAATCCGCAGCAACCACTGGAAAACCCGCACCATTGTCATTGACCTTTGCCCCTCGCGTTCAGCCCGTTAGCTAGACACAAACCGATCAAAAGACAATTGCTCAAGGGGGAAGCGGGCAGGGGTTATTCGCTTGGCCGGACCGTGCCGCCGCCCTTAATGCGGCGAGGCATTCGAGAACAGATGGATCACCACGATCCCGCCAAGGATCATGCCCATCCCCAGAACGGCAGGCAGGTCAAGCCGCTGGCCGAAGACCAGAAACCCGATAATCGCGATCAGCACGATGCCAAGGCCGGACCAGAGCGCATAGACCACGCCCACCGGCATAAAGGCGAGCGTCTGCGCCAGCAGATAGAAACTGACCCCGTAAGCCACCACCACCAGCACCGAGGGCCAAGGTCGCGTGAATTGTTGGCTGGCCTGCAAGGCGGACGTGCCAATGGTTTCCGCCACCACAGCGAGGAGGAGGATGAGGTAGGGCATGGGGACGGTCCTTTGGTGAGTCGGGGCGAGGGGTAGGGTGGACCGGATGGGGGTAGGGAGGGAAGGGGGAGAGAGAAAAGAACTTGACAGACACACCACTTGGTTGGCGATCTTAAATTTCAAGTGCAAGCAATAGAGATGTAAGCGAGTTCAGAAGGTATGAATAAAGGTCCTACCCAATTAATTGCAGAAACACGAAAAGACGCGATTTCTTTTCTTGAAGACTATTATCATCTTATTGACTTGGTGAAAAAGCTTGAAACCCGATCAGTAAATATTAGGCATGCCAGCGCCATATTAAGGCGTTTACTAATAGAAAATTTGCTACAAAAAATTGCTAGCCCACGTATGGGAAAAATTGAGATACTGTCGATCAACAACAACCCGATATATAAGGAAGCTCGCCGAGAAACACTTGTTAGCTTTGTCTCAGGCGGGGCCGCAATGCATGGAATTTACATTGCTGCAGGCATGGCAAGCAAAGGTTCAAGAGCCTTGCAGATTGATGGCTATAGCCCAGAATCGACTTTACCCCTCAACTTAGAAAGTTTCAAAAAGCAAAGGATAATTTACACGAATGGCGAATGGATTAGCCGAGAGCAGGTTATTAAGTTTGTTGCAAACGTTGATCGCGGCGTTCATTCTGGAAAGATAAAAGATCGTTTTGAGGAATTATTATCTGCTTTCAGTCACGAAATTTCAATTGAGCTGAACGCATCCGATTCCGAAAACCTACTTCCTGTTCTAAGTTGGAGATTCGGAACACCTGCTGGTGAAGTAGACTTTGAAAATTACAATCCGCAAAAAATAAACGGAACGTTAATTGAAGTGTTAGCAACGATACAGTTTATAATCTCTTCTCCTGACATCAAGTATTTGGCAAATATCATTGAGAAAGAGGTAACTGGCTAGTCCCAAAAAACTAAATGGTGCCGCCTATCGGCGACCCTTCCACACCAGTCTAACCGATCAATCAGCCAGCCAGCCAGCCAGCGCCTTGTTGAGATACTCGTCGAACTTCTCCAGATAGCCGATGGTGCTCAGCCATTTCTGCTCGGGGCCGACCGTCACGGCGAGGTATCAATATGAAGCCACTCGCAATCCCACACCAACCTTGCCACACCCCACCATGCGGTATATCTTGACGGTATAAACCGGAGCGCACCCCATGACCGCAGCGACAAAACGTAAGACTTCCCTGACGCTCGACAGCGCGGCGCTAGATGCCGCAAGGACACTTGAGATCAATGTCTCCGCCGTGGCGGAGGCGGCCCTGATCCAAGCCGTGGCCGAGGCGCGCCGCCAGAACTGGCTGGCTGAGAATGCCGCAGCCTTTGCCGCGCAGTCGGACTGGCATGAGCGCAACGGCCATCCGCTGGCCGATATCAACACAGCCCCCGGCGGGCCGTCTTGGACGCGCTGACCCGTTTTGATGTGGCAGAGTATAACGGCGTCTTCATGGTCGTTGTCGAAAGCGACCTGTTGCCGCCCGATACCTCTGTCGTGGTCATACCGCTTCTGTCAGGCTACCCTGCGGTGCGGTTCCTGAACCCCGAGATCGCATTCAACGGCGCGCGGTTTGTCCTTGCAACACGGTTGATCACAGCAGTGCGCCGCGCGCCCTTGATCCGTAGAGGATCAGTCGCCGACCAAGGTGATGCGATCACCCGCGCGGTGGATATCCTGATGGCAGGCGTATAGCGCCTGCGCTCTTTAGGTTAAGTTGATACAGCGCTGATATTCCAATGAAAAAGGGGCCGCCCACAGGCGACCCCCTCCAACTCAAGCCTGACCGATTAATCAGCCAGCCAGCGCCTTGTTCAGATACTCGTCGACCTTCTCCAGATAGCCGATGGTGCTCAGCCATTTCTGCTCGGGGCCGACCAGCAGGGCGAGGTCTTTGGTCATGAAACCGTCCTCGACCGTCTGCACGGTCACCTGCTCCAGCGTGGCGGCGAAACGGGCGAGTTCCGCGTTGTCGTCCAGCTTGGCGCGGTGTTTCAGGCCACCGGTCCAGGCAAAGATCGACGCGATGGAGTTGGTCGAGGTTTCCTTGCCCTGCTGGTGCTGGCGGTAATGCCGCGTGACGGTGCCGTGGGCGGCTTCCGCCTCAACGGTCTGTCCGTCGGGGGTCATCAGCACGGAGGTCATCAGACCCAAGGAGCCGAAGCCCTGCGCCACGGTGTCGGACTGCACATCGCCGTCATAGTTCTTGCAAGCCCAGACATAGCCGCCCGACCATTTCATCGCCGAGGCGACCATATCGTCGATCAGGCGGTGCTCGTAGGTGATGCCTGCGGCTTTGAATTTATCCGCGAATTCCTCGTCATAGACCTTCTGGAACAGATCCTTGAAGCGGCCGTCATAGGCTTTCAGGATGGTGTTCTTGGTGGACAGGTACACCGGCCAGCCCTTGACCAGACCGTAGTTCATAGATGCGCGGGCAAAGTCGATGATCGACTCGTCAAGGTTATACATCGCCATGGTCACGCCGGCGCCGGGGGCGTCGAAGACGTCACGCTCGATCACGGTGCCATCCTCGCCCACGAATTTGATCGTCAGCTTGCCAGCGCCCGGAAAGCGGAAATCGGTGGCGCGGTATTGGTCGCCGAAAGCGTGACGGCCCACCACGATGGGCTGGGTCCAGCCCGGCACAAGGCGCGGCACGTTCTGGCAGATGATCGGCTCGCGGAAGATTACGCCGCCAAGGATGTTGCGGATCGTCCCGTTCGGGCTGCGCCACATCTGCTTGAGGCCAAATTCCTCGACCCGCTGCTCGTCCGGCGTGATGGTCGCGCATTTGACGCCGACGCCGTATTTCTTGATCGCATGGGCGGCGTCGATGGTGATCTGGTCATCGGTGCGGTCACGCTCTTCGATCCCCAGATCGTAGTATTTCAGGTCGATATCCAGATAGGGCAGGATCAGTTTCTGCTTGATGAAATCCCAGATGATGCGGGTCATCTCGTCGCCGTCAAGTTCGACGACGGGGTTGGCTACCTTGATCTTGGTCATATGGGAAATCCCCTTGTGTTGGTTGAATCAGTTGGGCGCGTCATAGCGCAAAGCGGGCGATCTGCAAAGACGGTATGCGGTTGTATACCAGATTTATTTAAGCCGCGCGGCGCCGCTCCGCAGACGATGCCGCTCGATCCGCACCAGCCGCCATGTCAGGCCAAAGGCAATGGCTGAGGCCCCGCCCACGCCCAGCGTCATCGGCAGCGGCGTGCCGTTGAAGACCAGCGCGATGGGGGCTGCAATCAGCGCGCCTGCGACGGTGGAAATCGCGCCGATCACGCTGGCCGCCGTGCCTGCGATATGGGCCATCGGCTCCATCGCGATGGCGTTGAGATTGCCGACGGTCAGACCCGACTGGAACAGCACAGTGCATTGCCAGACAACATAGACCGCGAACATCGCATCCCCGCGCAACCCGCTCAGCCAGAACAGCGTCATGATGCTGGACAGGATGACCTGCCCCCCAAAGGCGGCCGCGGCCAGGCGTTGCATTCCCAACCGCATCACCAGTGCCGCATTCAGGATCGAGGCAGAACCAGAGACTACAGCCATGCCTGCGAACCATAAAGGAAATGTGCTGGCGCGGTCAAAAACTTGATCGAAGACTGGCTGGATCAGGCTGATCGTCGAGAAAAGCAGCACATAGCCCATGGTCTGGGCCATGATCGACAGGCGCACAACGCGGTGTTTCAGCACTTCGACCACAGCACGGTTGATCACAGAAGGCCGCATCGCGCGCCGCGCCGCTACGGGTAGGGATTCCGGCAGGCGCAGCGCCAGCCACAGCGTGGCAAGGGCTGCAAACAGCACGAAGGCTGCGAACAGCGCGCGCCAGCCTGCAACAAAGATGATCCCGCTGCCGATCAGGGGGGCCACGGCGGGCACCAGCATGAAGACCAGCATCACAAAGGACAAGATACGTGCCATCTCGCGCCCGCCATAGAGATCGCGGACAATGGCCATGCCGACAACACGCGGTCCGGCAGCGCCCAGACCCTGCACGAAACGCGCCAGCAACAGCAGTTCAAGCGTGGGAGCGGCCCAAGCCAGAAATGCGCCGAACACATAAAGGCAAGCCCCGCCAATGATCACGGGCTTGCGTCCCCAGGCATCCGACATAGGGCCGGTCACCAGCGTTGCAGCCCCCAAGCCCAGCACAAAAGCAATGACGATCAGTTGCGCGCGGTTCGGGTCCAGCGGGCTGAGTTCGGCCCCGATCACGGGCAGGGCGGGCAGCATGGAGTCCACCGAAAAGGCGATGATCGCGAAAAGCATGGCGATCAGCGCGATGAATTCTGCCTTGGACGGCATGGCGCGCGCACCCTGTGCAGAGGGGTCAGTGGCGCGCGGCGCTGTCATCGGGTTCTAGTCCTGCCCGCCCGTTTCGGGGCCCGTGACGGAGGCGTTTTCCTGCGCCATAATCTCGTCGATCACACGTAGCCAGACCTCGGTGGACTGGGCGCCGGGAACCGCGTGTTTGCCAGCCACGATGAAGGTCGGCACCGAATTCACGCCCATCTCGCGGGCCGCTATGTCGCGGGCGCGGATATCATCGGTATCGGCGGGGCTGTCCAGAAGTTTGCGGATCACGGCGGCATCCAGACCTTCGTTATCGGCAATATCGGCCAGGGTGTCACGGTCTCCGATGTCGCGCCCTTCCTGAAAATAGGCGCGCATCAGGGCTGCGACGACACGGTGTTGCGCGCCCTCTATCCCCGCCCAATGGATCAGGCGGTGGGCGTCCAGCGTGTTCGGCGTGCGCTTGATACCCTCAAAATTGATCTCGATTCCTGCCGCGTCTGCGTGACCGGCAATCCGGGAATAGATTTGTACCGCGCGTTCCTTGCCGCCGAACTTCTCTTCCAGATAGGTGCGTCTGTCGGCGCCTTCGGGGGGCATGTCGGGGTTCAACTGGAACGGATGCCATTCGATCACGAAGGGATGGTCGGGCCGCGCCTCCAATGCGCGTTCCAGTTGCGCCTTACCGATCAGGCACCACGGGCAGATCGGATCGGAGAGGATATCAAGCTTGACCATGGCGGGCCTCATATATCGGTTTCAAAGCACGGCGCAGGATCTTGCCATTGGCCCCTGCTGGCAGGGCCTCAAGCTGTATATATACCCTTGGTTGTTTGTAGCGCGCCAGACAGGTTTCGGCAAAGGCTTTCAGATCGGCTTCGTCGGTCGGGTGGCCGACATAGAATGCCACGATGATACGGGCATCCTGCTTGACCTCGATATCGGTCACACCGACCTCGCGGATGGCGGGATGGGTCAGCAAGGCCGCCTCAACTTCCAGCGGGGACACACGGTAACCGCCTGCGTTCATCATATCGTCGGCGCGACCCAGATAGGTGATCTGCCCGTCCGCATCCATCATACCCTGATCGCCTGTCAGGAACCAGTCGCCCTGCATCCTGGCCGCTGTTTCGGCCTCTGCCCCGAAATAGCCCAGCATCAGGCCGGGATCGGTGCCGGCCACGGCAATCGTGCCTTCCGCGCCCAATTCGACCGGACCATCAGGGCCAAGGATCGCCACGCGCCGCCCATCTTGCGGACGGCCCAGCGTGCCTTGTGTCGCAGGATGGGCAGGGCTGCCGGAAATGAAGGTCGAGCATTCGGACATCCCGTACGCCTCGAATATCGGGGTGCCGGTGGCTGTGTTCCATAGCTGGCGCACGCGGTCGGACAGTTTCTCGCCTGCGGCAAGCCCGTGGCGTAGGGTTGGCAGGTTCATCTTGTCGTGATGGCTAAGGATCTTGCGGTAAACCCCCGGCGCAGCAGCAAAAATCGTCGCCTGATGCTTGGCCAGAAGCTGCGGCAGCGCCTCGATTGCAACGCCTTCGGCGGGAATCAGGGCGGTTGCGCCGACCGACCACGGGTCCATCAGGCCGGTGCCCAGTGTATAGGTCCAGTTGAAGGCGCCCGCATGCAGCAGGCGGTCGGCGGCCGTCAGCCCATACCAGCCCTGATGCATCATCTGCCGCGCCCAGATTGCGCGATGGGCATGCATGACCGCCCGCGGGATACCCGAGGTGCCGGAGGTATAAATGATATAGGCCAGACGGTCTGGATCACCCATTGCGTATTCCGCAGGGGGCAGATCGCGCATTGCGGCCAATGCATCGGTGTCGATCACTGGCAGACTGGTATCTTCAGGGCAGGCGACACGCGGATCGTGCAGAATACCGGCCGGCGACAGTTGTGCCACCATCTTGTCGACTTCGGGCGCTGTCAGTTGTGACGAGGTCGGAACAGGCACCAGACCGACGGCAATCGCGCCCAGATAGGCCAGCGGGAAATCCACCGTATTGCCCAGCCGCATCAACAGGATGTCACCGCGCTTGAAGCCTGCCGCCAGCAGACCGGTGCCGGTGCCGCGCACCGCGGATTCCAGGCGCGCATAGGTCCATGTATCGGCCCTGTCCTGCGCGATGACACAGAGCGCCACCTTGTCGGGCAGATCGGCGGCATGGGCCAGTACATGGGAGGCCATGTTGAAGGGGCTGGGGCAGGGGGCGGCATCGCCCTGATCGAATATTGCTTGCATGCGCCCTTGCTAGGCCCGCCGCACGTCAGTTGCAAGCCGCAGAACGCCGTTCTATATCCATCCGGTATGAGCGACCGCGACCCCAGATCCCTGATCCGCATAGCCCGCGCCGATGGAGGCGCGGCAGTCGCAGAACCATTGGACCTTGGTCAGCGCGTCAGGGGCTTGCGCAAGGATCTCGGCCTGACGCTGGAACAGGCGGCACGGCAGGCGGGGCTGGCGCGGTCAACCCTGTCCAAGATCGAGAACGGGCAGATGTCGCCTACCTATGACGCGCTCAAGAAGCTGGCGACGGGTCTTGCGATCTCGGTGCCGCAACTTTTCACGCCGCCTGCTGCCGGTCAGGCCACGGGGCGCTGGGTAGTAACCCGCGCGGGCGAGGGGGCGCGGCACGCCACCACCACCTATGAACATGAATTGCTGGCTGAAGGGCTGTCACGCAAGCAGATGCTGCCCTACCGCGCCCGTATCCGTGCCCGCCGGATGGAAGAGTTCGACGGCTGGGTGCGCCACGACGGCGAGGAATTTCTCTATGTGCTGACCGGTGTTATCAGGCTTTATACCGAGTTTTACGAACCCGTCGAAATGCGGCGCGGCGACAGCGCCTATTACGATGGCGCGATGGGCCATAATGTCGTGTCGGTCAGCCCCGAGGATGCGACGATCCTGTGGGTGACGTCCCTGGTCTGAAAACCCTCAGAACCAGCTACGCACGGTACGCGCCCCGCCGGAAATATCCTGCCCTACACCTTCTACCGTGGCACAGCCTGCCAGCACGGCCAGACAGCCTAGTCCCAGCATGATTACCGTCAGCTTGTTCATTCTGCCTGCTCCTCAAACCACCACACATCGGGCATCCATCCGATCCGGTCGCCATAAATCGGCGTATTTTCCGGAAATTTCAACTGTTTCGCATGGGCAATACGATCAACATTGGTTGTCCAGACCGGAATAACATAGCGCCCCGCCATCAGCACACGATCCAGCGCGCGGGTGGCGGCGATGAACTCGTCGCGGCTGTCAGTGTTCAGCAGGTGTTCGATCATCGCATCGGCGGCTTGCATCTGCATGCTCATCACGTTGCGCGTGCCCGGCGTGCCTGCGCCCTCCGACCCCCAGTACAGGCGCTGTTCGTTACCGGGGCTGAGCGACAGATCGCGGCGGAAGGGCATCATGTCGAAATCCTGCGCGGCTTCGGCCTGCGCGTACTGGGCATTGTCCACGGCGCGGATGCGCGTGGTGATCCCCAGCCGCTCCAATGCGGACCGATAAATCTCGATCACCGCCAGATTGCTGCGATCACCCTGCCGCAAGAGCACATCCAGCGTGAAAGGCGTGCCTGTGCGATCGACCAGTCGCCCGTCCTGCACCTGCCAGCCCGCATCCTGCAACAACCCCGCGGCACGGCGCAGATCGGCGCGGTTGCGCTCGGACGCGTCACCTTCGGGCAGGGTATATCCTTCCAGCGCGCCGGGGGGCAGGCTGTCCGCGAAAGGCTCCAGAAGGTCGCGCACACGGCCTTCGGCGGGGCCTTCGCGCAATCCCAGTTCCGAGTTCGAGAAATAGGAGGTGATGCGCGGCTGACGCCCGCCGGTAATCGTGCCGTTGATATATGTGAAATTGAAGGCCAGCAGGAGCGCCTCGCGCACGCGCCAGTCCGACAGGTGGGGGCGGGCGCTGTTCATCACGAAACCGGTCATGCCGGTGGGACGCGCATGGGTGATTTCCGACAGGATCACATCGCCGCGCCGGACCGCATCGAAACCGAATCGCGTTTGCCAATCTTCGGCATTGGTCTCGCGCCAGACGGTAACCTCGCCTGCCTTGAACGCCTCGAACATCACGGATTGGTCGCCGAAATACTCGATCCTGATCTCGTCCAGATTGTTGGTGCCTCGTCTGATCGGCAGGTCACGGCCCCAGTAGTCAGGGTTGCGGGTCAGCGTCACATAGCGGCCCTGCTCAAACCCCGACACGGTATAGGGGGCCGAACCTATGGGAATGTCGTTGATCGTCGAGGCGGTGAAATCGCGCCCCTCCCATTGGGATTTTTGCAGGATCGGGCGCAACCCCGCAATCAGGGCCAGTTCGCGATCGGGTGTATTGAAACTGATCCGCAGGCTGCGCGGGCCGGTTCGGGTGATGCTTTCGGTCTGGGCGGCAAATCCCAGATAGCGGGGATGTCCCTGGCTGCCCAAAGTCTCGTAGGACCAGATCACATCCTCGACCGTCACGGGGCTGCCATCCGAGAATCGGGCTTCGGAGCGCAGGGTGAATTCGACCCATGATCTGTCCTCGGCCACGACGACCGATTCGGCCAAAAGCGCGTAAAGGCTGAAGGGCTCATCCCAGTTTCGCGCCATGAGGGATTCGTAGGCCAGAAAACGCAACTGCCACGGTGCCGTCCCTTTCAGGATAAATGGATTGAGCGAATCAAACCCGCCTGTCGCCCCCTCGACCAGCCGCCCGCCAGAGGGTGCATCGGGGTTTGCATAGGGCAGGGACACAAAATCAGGTGGAAGCACCGGTTCGCCATACATAGCTATGCCATGACGGGTTGCGGAATCGGCTCCGACAGGTGCCCCCAAAGCCAGGAATACAAGCGCGCAAGCGGTCGCTGTCCGGCGATAACGGCGGAAATAATCGCATTCCATTCTGGCACCAATCCTGCTCTGGCCATGTTTTATTGAGGCTCAGCCTAACGGCGGATTCCCGTCTTTTCAAACTTTTAGCTTGGAAGCGAGCGCCAGATTGCTTATAACGATCTTACTGCTCGATAGGTTTCTTGCCTGTATGAAACCTGCCTCAATAACTTAACGCCAGCTTCGTGCTGGCGTTTTTTTTTGCTCTGCACTTCCGGCTGCCTTGTCACGGGGACGTGCGAACCACCTGCCAGGCCGCGCCTCGTCATTATGGGAAAGGCTGTGCTATGCTGCAGCTGCAAAGTCATCTCTGATCACTATATCACACCACAGCACAAGGGGGCGCATATGTCGCTGAACGGAAAAACCGCCATCATCACCGGATCAACCTCGGGAATCGGTCTGGGAATCGCCCGCGAACTGGCTCGCGCGGGGGCTGATGTTGTGCTGAACTCCTTCACCGACAAGGACGAGGATCATGCTCTGGCCCGCGAGATCGGCGAAGAATTCGGCGTCAGCGCGCGTTACATCAAGGCCGACATGTCCAAGGCCGCTGAATGCCGTGCGCTGATCGAGCAGGCGGGCGCCTGCGATATCCTTGTGAACAATGCCGGCATCCAGCATGTCAGCCCGATCGACGAATTTCCGACCGAAAAATGGGATGCGATCATCGCGATCAACCTGACCTCGGCCTTCCACACAACCGCGGCCGCTTTGCCGCTGATGCGTAACAAGGGTTGGGGCCGTGTGGTCAATATCGCCTCGGCCCACGGTTTGACGGCCAGCCCCTATAAGTCGGCCTATGTCGCGGCCAAGCATGGTGTTGTCGGCCTGTCCAAGACCACCGCGCTTGAAACTGCAGGGCAGGGGATCACCTGCAACGCGATCTGCCCCGGCTATGTGCTGACACCGCTGGTTGAGGCGCAGATTCCCGACACGATGAAGAAATACGACATGGGCCGCGAGGAAGTGATCGAGAAGGTCATGCTGGAACGCCAGCCTTCCCGAGAATTCGCCACCGTCGAACAGCTTGGCAGCACGACCGTGTTTTTGTGCTCGGATGCGGCGGCCCAGATCACCGGCACCACGATCAGCGTGGATGGCGGCTGGACCGCGATGTAGGGCGCGCACTTTCCCGTATCTTCTTGCCGGAAATATCCCGGGGGGAATCGCCGCAGGCGATGGGGGGCTTGGCCCCCTTCCGGCCTGACTGACCGCCAGAAAGGCTGAGTTACATGAGTGTCAAACAGATCAATATTGCCTTGCAGGGCGGCGGTGCCCACGGTGCCTTCACATGGGGCGTGCTTGACCGCCTACTGGACGACGAAGATATCGAGATCGCCGCGATTTCCGGCACCTCGGCAGGCGCGCTGAACGGTGCTGCCTACAAATCGGGCTGGCTGAAGGGCGGGCGCGACGGGGCGCGGGCCAATCTTGACTGGCTCTGGTCCAAAATGGGCGCCTTGCAGGACACGCCCGCCACCCGCTGGATGACCGGGCTGTCACCGGCTACGGCAGCCGTCAGTGCAGCACTTGAAAGCTCGGTCGCCTATGGCGTGGCCGATGCCGTGTCGCGCCTGACCTCGCCGTATGCTTTCGGGCCGTTCTACACCAACCCGCTGACCTCGATTGCCGAGGCGTTCGACTACGATTCGGTCTGTGCCAGCGATGGCCCGCGCCTCTTCGTGGGCGCCACCAATGTGCGGACGGGCAAGATCCGTGTCTTCACCGGCCATGACATCAGCACCGGCGCATTGCTGGCTTCGGCCTGCCTGCCAACATTGTTTCAGGCGGTCGAGATCGAAGACCCTGCGACCGGCACGATCGAGGCCTATTGGGATGGGGGCTATAGCGGCAATCCCGCCCTTTTCCCGCTGTTCGAACCGGAATTGCCTGCCGATATCATGATTGTGAACATCAATCCGATCATCCGTGACGACCTGCCACGCAGCCCGAACCAGATCCAGAACCGGATCAACGAGATCAGCTTCAATGCCTCGCTGTTGCGCGAGTTACGCGCCATTGCCTTTGTCAAACGTCTGCTGGCGCAAGGCGCGCTGACGCCCGGCACGATGAAGGATGTGCTTGTGCATATGATTTCGGACGATCCGCTGATGAACGATCTGTCTGTGGCCACCAAGATCATGCCCAACCCCGTCTTGCTGGCGCGGCTCAAGGCGTCGGGCCGTGCGAGTGCCGATGCGTTTCTGGCCGCACATAAGGAGGATCTGAACCAGCGCGGCACGGTTGATCTGGCGCAGATGCTGGCCTGAGACGGTGTTGACCGGAGATCAGGCCGCCTTGACAGGCTGGCCGGGGTCCTTGGCATTGGGATAGACAAGGCCCGCGGATATCACAAGCTTTGCGGCATCCTCGACGCTCATATCCAGCAGGATCACATCCTCTTGCGGCACATAGAGCAGAAAGCCCGATGTCGGATTGGGGGTTGTGGGAAGAAACACGCTCATCAGCGCTCCGGCGGTTGCCGGGCGTGCAGCGATCTCGCCCTTGGCCTCGGTCGAGATGAAACCGATGGCCCAGATCCCCTTGCGCGGATATTCCACAAGGCAGGCTTTCTCGAAGCTGCGCTCGGATTGGGCAAAGACGGTTTCCGCGATCTGCTTCACTCCGGAATAGATCGAGCGGACCACCGGCATGCGCTGGACCAGCGATTCCCCGAAGCGGATCAGCGAACGGCCGATCAGGCCTTTCGCAATCCAGCCCACGATCACCGTGAAGATCAGAAAGATGATCACGCCCAGCCCGCGCAGGTTGACGCCGATGAACTGGTCCGGCTTGAACTGGTCCGGCACCAGAGGCAGCACCACGCCATCCACGAAACCCGCCAGCGACCAGATGAACCAGATCGTCAGGCCAATAGGGGCAATCACGACAAGGCCGGTCAGAAAGCTCGAGCGTAGGCCCGAAAAAGGCCCTGCACGGCGCGGGGCAGGCGGTTCGGGATCAAAGGGCGTTGTCATGGCAGCGGTTCCCGCAGGGACAGTCCGGTTACATTTAAGTGGCCGCCGTGCCGGTCACAATGGGCCAGGGGTCAGGCTTTTGGAGATGGCGCGTCGGATGCGGCATTTTGTGCTGTCAGCGCCACGGAAACGGCGGCGCCAAGGCGGGCATTATTTAGCACCAGTGCGATATTGGCCTCCAGTGACGCGCCGCCGGTCAGATCGAAGATGCGTTGCAGCAAAAACGGTGTGACCGCCTTGCCTTTGATCCCCAGTTCGGTCGCATCGACAGTGGCCTGCGCGATCACGGGTGCAAGCTGGGCTTGCGAAATCTCGGCATCTTTCGGAATCGGGTTGGCGACCAATTGACCGCCCGGCAGACCGAGGCGCGCCCGCATCCGGTGCGCGGCGGCGATCTGCTGGGGGGTGTCCATCCGCAGCGGCGCCTTGATGCCGGATGTCGCGGACCAAAACGCGGGCAGATCGTCCTGACCATAGGCGATCACAGGGACGCCCAGCGTTTCCAGCACTTCCAGCGTTTTGGGCAGATCAAGAATGGCTTTGGCGCCGGCAGCAATCACCGTGACGCGGGTGGCCCCCAGTTCCTGCAGATCGGCGGAAATGTCGAATGTCTCCTCGGCGCCCTTATGCACTCCGCCGATCCCGCCGGTGGCAAAAACCTGGATCCCCGCCAGTTCGGCAGCGATCATCGTGGCCGCCACTGTCGTGGCCCCGTTGCCGCCCTGCGCCAGACAGACCGCCAGATCGGCACGGCTGAGTTTTGCAACACCCTTGGCCTGTGCCAGCCGTTCCAGTTCCGCCCCTGTCAGTCCGATATGCAACTGGCCATCCAGCACGGCAATCGTGGCGGGGGTGGCACCCGCATCGCGCACCGCCTGCTCCACAGCTTGCGCGGTTTGCAGGTTGCGGGGCCATGGCATGCCATGTGTGATGATCGTGCTTTCCAGCGCCACCACGGCGCGACCGGCATCCAGTGCTGCGGCAACCTCGGGCGAGTGGGCGTAAAGGTTCATGACGGGATCTCTCCTGAGACATAGGTTGCGGCAGCTTCGACAGCGCGGGCAAGTGCTGCCTCTCTTGCCGCACCTCCCAGTTCCGCCGCAATATGGGCGGCCATGAATGTGTCGCCCGCGCCGGTGACACGGGTCACCAGCACCTGACGGCAGGGCAGGGTGATGACGCCTGTTGCGGTTGCATCCGCGGCAGGCTGCCCGCCATCGGTGACCAGCGCACGCGCCGCCCCGCGCGCAACCAGTGCGGCGGCGGCGCTGGCGGCATCGTCGAAACCCTGCTGGCACAGGATCGCCGCTTCCTCGAGATTCACATATAGCACGGCGCGGCCGTTCGACAGGAACGGCACCAACCGCTCGGCCTTGCCGGGGCTGGCAGGGGCCACGCGCAGATCGGCGCGGGCAAAGGCCGGATGGGTGGCGATGTCATCCAAAAGCGCGCGGGTCAGGTTGCCGTCAAGCGCGATACATCCCGTATAGGGCTGCGTGCTATCCCCCAAGGGACCTTCCGTCAGCGGGCGCAGGATCTTGGCGCCTGCCGCTTCCAGCGAATGGGCATCCGCAATCGCGGCGATCAACCCGTTCGCGCCCTCGATTGCCATATAGCGATCGGTCGGCAGGTCATCCGAGCGATAGAGATGTGTCGTCCCAACGCCCAATCCCGCACAGGCCTGCATCAACTCGTTTCCCTCGGCGTCACGGCCCACCGCACTTAACAAGGCGGGGCGCAGACCGAAGCGCGCCAGCGCCATCGCAATATTCATCGCCACACCGCCGGGCAGACGGGTGATCCGCCCCGGCACATCCGCACCCTGCCGCATATGGCTTGGCGCGCGCCCGATCACGTCCCACAGAACCGATCCGATACATAATATGTCGTGATTGTTGCTCATGCCTCTTCCTGCCCAAAAGCGCACCTTGACACAAGCGCGCATCGCTTGGCCTGTCATCTGGCCCCAAACACCCAGAACCCCGCGCGCGGCAACCCCGCGCGGGGCAGGTATGACCGCTGCAAAAGCATGCCTCTTGCGCCCCGCACGCATCCCGTCTATACGCGCGCCACTGAAATCCCGCAGGCGGGGTGGGCCTATCGGGGGAGACATCCCCATAAGTCCGCCGGTTGGAGCATCCGTTCTTACACCCCCGCCGAGGCGAAAACCGGAAAAGGAAACGATTTATGGCTCTTCCCGAGTTCACTCTGCGCCAATTGCTTGAAGCTGGCGTTCACTTCGGCCACCAGACGCAGCGCTGGAATCCCCGCATGGGTCCGTTCATCTACGGCGCGCGCAACGGCATCCACATCATGGACCTCACGCAGACTGTTCCGATGCTGGATCAGGCGCTGAAGGTCATCCGTGACACTGTTGCTAAAAACGGCCGCATCCTGTTTGTCGGCACCAAGCGTCAGGCGGCACAGCCCGTGGCCGAAGCCGCCGAGAAATGCGCGCAGTTCTACATGAACCACCGCTGGTTGGGTGGGACGCTGACCAACTGGCAGACCGTGTCGCAGTCGATCAACCGTCTGAAATCCATCGACGAGCAACTGGCAGGCGGCGCCGACGGCCTGACCAAGAAAGAGCGTTTGGGCATGGAGCGCGAGCAGGCCAAACTGCAGGCCAGCCTTGGCGGTATCCGCGAAATGGGTGGCGTGCCGGACCTGATCTTTGTCATTGACGTCAAGAAAGAGCAGTTGGCAATTGCCGAAGCGAACAAGCTGGGTATTCCGGTTGTCGCCGTTGTCGACACCAACTGCTCGCCCGATGGTATCGACTATATCATCCCCGGCAATGACGACGCGGCCCGCGCCATCGCGCTGTACTGCGATCTGGTAAGCCGCGCTGCTCTGGACGGCATGACCGCACAGATGGGTGCCGCAGGCGTGGATCTGGGCGCTCTGGAAGACGCACCAGTCGAGGAACTGCTGGCCGAGGCAACCGGTCAGGCCTGATCCTGTCACGACACTGATACATGCGGGCGGCATGACCGCCCGCACATCCATTTCATTCATCCGAGGAGAGCCGAGCGATGGCGATCACAGCTGCACTGGTAAAAGATCTGCGCGACCGTACGGGCGCAGGCATGATGGACGCAAAAAAAGCACTGACCGAAACCGATGGTGACATGGAAGCCGCCATTGACTGGCTGCGCACCAAAGGTCTGGCGAAAGCCGCCAAGAAATCTGACCGTACCGCCGCCGAAGGTCTTGTGGCCGTTCAGGTCAAAGATGGTCGCGGCGTTGCTGTCGAGGTGAACTCCGAGACAGATTTTGTTGGCAAGAACGCCGATTTCCAGGCAATGGTGGCCAGCTTTGCCACGGCCGCCATGGGCGTGAACTCGGTAGAAGAGCTGAAATCGGCCCACGTCAACGGCAAGACCGTCGAGGAAGTTCTGACCGAAAAGATCGCCACCATCGGCGAGAACATGTCGGTACGCCGCATGTCCGTGATCGAAGGCGAGACCGTTGTGTCCTATGTCCATAACGCAGCTGCTGACGGCATGGGAAAGATCGGCGTTCTGGTCGCCATGAAGGGTGGAAACGACGCGTTCGGGCGTCAGGTTGCCATGCATATCGCGGCGGCAAACCCCGCCTCGCTGAGCCAGGCCGATCTGGACCCCGCCGTGGTCGAGAAGGAAAAGAACGTCCAGATGGAAATCGCGCGCGAGTCGGGCAAGCCTGAAGCCGTGATCGAAAAGATGATCGTGGGACGGATGCAGAAATTCATGGCCGAAGTTACCTTGCTGGGTCAGGCATTCGTTGTGAACCCCGACCTGACGGTCGAGGCTGCTGCCAAAGAGGCCGGCGTCGAGATCACAGGCTTCCTGCGTCTGGAAGTGGGCGAAGGCATCGTGGTCGAGAAAGAAGACTTTGCCGCAGAAGTGGCCAAGGTCGGTCGCGGCTGACCCATCTGCTAGGCCCCGATCCTGTCGGGGCCTCTGCATAAGGCTATTGCCCGAAAAGAAAGCGACGGTGCCACCCCCAGGGTTGGCACCGTCTTTCTTTTGGCCGCCTGTATCGGGATGGATGAGGCGGTCCAAGTTGCCGACCTGCAAGTGGATCAATACACAAGCAGGCCGACGGTTCCGGTTACCCGGACGGGCTAGAGAGCTTCGGTATCACAAAGGTCTTTCCCGGTGTTCCCTGGCCAAAGCCACCACTCACGGAACATGATCAGGATGCAGGTTAACCTAAGGTTAAGGTAGTCTGGATTTCCCTACCTTTGGCCGGAAACCCTTGAAAAAAAGGCCGAAGAGGTAGGGTATTCCATACCACAGCCGCGGATAGTCCTGAAAATACGCAACGTCAGACTTGGCTTTTTGGGGGATGGAGCCGGCGCAGGGCAGGGCGCGCGCGTCAAGCGTCCAAAACGAACATTTGATTCTGCAGCGCCGCCTTGAGCACCGCCTGCGCTGTTGTTTCGACATTCAGCGCCTCGCGTGCCAGTCGCAGGTGTTTCTCGACCGTGGCGGGTGTCAGCCCCATCAGCAGGGCGATGTCCTGTGTTGTCTTGCCATCGCCGACCCAGCCCAGCGCTTCGCGCTGGCGGCGGGTCAGGCTGCGACCGGGGGCAGTATAGGGCAGGGTGAGGATTTTCAGATGGGCGACATTGTTCATCACCAGAATATCCTGTCCGTGCCGGTCCCACAGCGCGTCGACCTGATCCTGACTCAGCTCGGCACGCGCGGTCAGCGCGATGCCGCCCTTGGCGCGGGGCGAGACCGATTTGAACCCGATCGTGTAGCCGGCATTGACCTTGTGCGCCAAGTTGAACTGGATCACACGCGCCTCGCTGGGCGTCATGTTGCCGGTCTGGATCATATCGGCCACGACACGCCAACTACAGGCGCCTTCATTGTCCAGCGCCCAACGCACCATCGGTCCGTGGAAATAGAACCCTTCCGAGATGAATGTTTCCGCATAGGTGGTGGGATGGTTTGTCAGGATCACGAAATCATCGGGATCTCCCAGCGATGTGCCGTTGCGATAGCGTGTGAAGCCGTAAAGAAGACGGTCAAAGCCGTAACCGGCCATTTTGCGACAATGCATATCCCACAGCTCTTCCAGCGTCTGGGCGTTTGTCAGCGATTCCAGATACCGGTTGATGGTCATGTGGAGGCTTTCCCGGATTGGGCAGCCAGATGTGCGGCCAGCGCCTGTATCGCTAGAATATATCCTGTCGCGCCGAACCCGCAGATCTGTCCAAGGGCCACCGGCGCGATATAGGACTTGTGGCGAAACGCCTCGCGCGCATGAATGTTGGACAGATGCACCTCGACCAATGGCACTGCGGCCGAGGCAATCGCATCCATAAGCGCGACGGAAGTATGGGTATAGGCACCGGCATTCAGCACGATCCCCGCATGTTGCCCGCGTGCGGCATGCACCGCATCAATCAGCGCGCCTTCATGGTTGGATTGCAGGCAGTCAACGCTCAGGCCCAGCCGTGATGCTTCCTTTGCGCAGAGCGCATTGATATCGTCCAGCGTCACACGGCCATAGACCTCGGGCTGGCGTGTGCCCAGCAGGTTGAGGTTGGGGCCGTTCAGGATCAGCAGCTTGGACATGTTGTTCGCATTCTCTTTTCTTCGCGTATAGATAGCCATGCACAGCCCGCACTGTCGAGAGGGACTGTAGATGCAGGCGCAGATCAAAGACATCATGCAACAGATGGGAAGCAACATCGAAAGACGTGTCTAGGGTATTGTTTTTGCAAGGCTATATATGCTTGGCCTGCGGTTTTGGGTCTATCTAATATTAACATAATACTGATTATGCGACTAATGCATTCGGTTCGATATTACCCCAGCCGTGCCCCGCTGGCATGTGTCAGACGTGCTGCAAGCTCGTAGAACTGCCCTTTGGCCGTTGTGAAGCCTTCCGAATAGCCGTCGACCGCATCAAGCGGTAACAGCGCTTCGTCCCCCGATAGCAAGGTTCGCGCGGCGGCTGTGCCAATCACCGTGCCCGGACCGATGCCGCGTCCGGAATAGCCGAACACGGCAAAACCGTCGCCGCCCAGACGCATCACCTTGGGAATATGATCAGAGGTCATCGAGATCTGCCCCGACCAGAAATGCTCGAATGGAGTATCGCCAACCTGCGGAAACAGCCTTGCCAGCATACGCTTTGCCCATGCTTCATGCAGGCCCAACCCGTCCGGATTTCCCATCGCGCCGATGATCAGACGTCCGGCCTGGTCCTTGCGGAATGACGTCATCACTGTTCCAGTGTCCCAACAGCCCTCGCCGCCCGGCAGAACCTGTGCACCGATATTGTGACCCAGCGGCGCGGTGGCAAGCTGGAAGTAGTGCACCGGCGTTGTCGGGGGCACATCCGTACCTTTGAACGGCTGGTGGTAAGCATTGGTAGCCACGAGTATTTTGCGCGCAATAACAGTTCCTTGTGGCGTGTTTATGAGCCATGAGCGGCCCTGTCTCGTAGCCGAGGTCACGGGGCTATGCTCAAAGATGCGTGCGCCATGCTGTGCTGCGGCGCGCGCAAGGCCGCGCGCGTAGGCCAAGGGCTGGATCGTGCCTGCGCGCGCATCGTGCAAGGCACCATATACCCGTGCTGTTCCTGTCCTGTCCTGCGCCTGTCCCGCATCCAGCAATGTCACTGGCGCGCCAAGCGCCCGTTGTTGTTCATACCTGCTGCACAAGTCGTTGAAACCCTTTAGGGAATGCGCGCAATGCAGTGTGCCTGACTGAACCGGCTCACAGGCGATATCGTAGTCCTCGATCAGGTCAAAAACCTGGCCGGGTGCGGCTGCAAGGGCTGTGTTCAGCCTTGAGCCCTGCCCCTGGCCCAACGCGTCGCAGACAGCTTGCGGCGGCAACCAAAGCCCTGCATTGACCAGCCCGACATTGCGCCCCGATCCGCCATGACCGATGGTTTCGGCCTCCAGCAACAGTACCGACGCACCGTCCCGTGCCGCTGTCAGGGCTGCGGCGCAGCCGGTGAAACCGCCGCCGAGGATGCAAAGATCAGCCGATGTTTCTTCCGCAAAAACATCGGCTTGGAAGTTCTCTTTCGCACTGTCTCGCCACAGGTTCAGATCTGCCTTCATGACGCCTCTGCCGGAAAAAACCATTGCCCAAATGATAACGGTGCGCCTGCCATTTGGCAAACGCACCGTTGAAGTTTTCAGCCTTGCCGGATGCCTGGATCAGAAAAACGCCTGCAACCCTGTTTGAGCGCGGCCAAGGATCAGCGCATGGACATCATGTGCGCCTTCATAGGTGTTTACCGTTTCAAGGTTTACCATATGGCGGATCACTCCGAATTCCAGCGAAATCCCGTTGCCGCCGTGCATGTCGCGGGACATGCGTGCAATATCAAGGGCTTTGCCGCAGTTGTTGCGCTTGACGATGCTGATCATCTCGGGCGCGGCCTTGGCCTGATCCATCAGGCGGCCCACTTGCAGGCTAGCTTGAAGGCCCAATGCGATCTCGGTCTGCATATCGGCCAGCTTTTTTTGGAAAAGCTGCGTTTGCGCCAACGGGCGCTTGAACTGGTGGCGGTCCAACCCGTATTGGCGCGCTGCATGCCAGCAGAATTCGGCGGCCCCCAGAACGCCCCAGCTGATGCCGTAACGGGCACGGTTCAGACAGCCGAACGGACCTTTCAACCCTTCGACATGCGGCAGTAACGCCTCCTCGCCTACTTCGACATTGTCCATCACGATCTCGCCAGTGATCGAGGCGCGCAGTGACATCTTGTTGCCGATCTTGGGCGCGCTCAGGCCCTTCATGCCCTTTTCCAGAACGAAGCCACGGATCTTGCCGCCATGCGCGTCCGACTTGGCCCAGACCACGAAAACATCCGCGATCGGCGCGTTGGAAATCCACATCTTGGAACCGGTGATGACATAGCCGCCATCGGTCTTGACCGCGCGGGTCTTCATGCCTGCGGGATCGGAACCGGCATCGGGTTCGGTCAGGCCAAAACAGCCGATCCATTCACCACTGGCCAGTTTCGGCAGATATTTCTGGCGCTGCTCTTCCGAGCCGTACGCATAGATCGGATACATCACAAGGCTGGATTGCACCGACATCATCGACCGGTAGCCCGAATCGATCCGCTCAACCTCGCGTGCGACCAGACCATAGGAGACATAGCCGGCCCCCAACCCGCCATATTCCTCGGGTGTGGTGACACCCAGCAGGCCCATTTCGCCCATCTCGCGGAAAATCTCGGGGTCTGTATGCTCGTCGGCAAATGCTTTCAGCACGCGGGGCTGCAACTTTTCCTGTGCATAGGCATGGGCCGAGTCGCGCATCATGCGCTCTTCCTCGGTCAGTTGCTCGTCCAGACGGAAGGCGTCGGCCCAGTCGAACTGTCCCAGATCGGGGGCATCCTTGGCGCGCAATTTCGGGGCTTGGCGGCTCATCTCGTTCATGGGGACCTCTTTTCTGTTGGGTGTTGCGCGGAATGATCTATCACAGATCATGAGTTTTTTGCGCGCAGTTGTGGTATTTCGGGAAAGGGTACAGCATAATCCTTGCATGATGAAACGATAGTTTTGCATCTTGGCATGAGTAAAACGCATAGATGATCGCACCGCGCCGTTTCCTGCCCTCTATTGCCTCGCTGCGCGCGCTCGAGGCGCTTGACCGTCTGGGCAGTGCCACGGCGGTGGCAGAAGAGTTGTCGCTGACGCAAAGTGCTGTCAGCCGTCAATTGCAGACGCTCGAGACGCAGATGGCGGTGCCGCTGATCATCCGCGACGGGCGACGGATGGAACTGACACCCCCTGCCCGCGCCTATGTGACCGAGGTGCGCGAGGCGCTTCACCAGATCGCGCAGGCCTCGCTGCGTCTGCGCGTGCAACCGCGTGGTGGCACATTGGATCTGGCGATCTTGCCGACCTTTGGAATGCGCTGGCTGGTGCCGCGTCTGGCTGACTTCGCGCGCCTGCATCCCGAGGTCACGATCAACATGGCCACGCGTCTGGCGCCTTTCAACTTTGCCACGCAACCCTTTGATGCGGCGATCCATTACGGCGATGCGGATTGGCCCGCAACCGACCATATGCTTCTTAGAACGGAAACTGTGGTTGCGGTCTGCACACCGGAGCTGGCGATGCGGCGTCCGCTGCGACGTGCGGGCGATGTATTGGCGCTGCCGCTTTTGCATATCGAAACGCGCCCGCGGGCTTGGGCGGACTGGTTCGCCGCGCATGGTGTCACGCAAGAGCCGCCGCAAGGCACGCTTTACGACCAGTTCTCGACGATCACGCAAGCCGCCCTGCACGGGTTGGGCGTGGCCTTGCTGCCCGATTATCTGGCCGAGCAGGATCTGGCGGCCGGTCGTCTGGTAATGGCCTTTGGCGGGCCGACACGGACGCGGGGCAACTACTATCTGGTTTGGCCCAAGTCCAAGGCGCAGGACAGCGCGCTTGGCCTGTTCCGCGACTGGCTGGCGACCCAGACAGGCGAGGAAGACACGCTGCCACGCTGATCCGGCCGGTTTCTTCTTGCTGAAAATATCCTCGGGGGGGCGTTCTGCATCGCAGAACGTGGGGGGCAGACAGCCCCCCTGCCCGCGTGATAAGGCTGCGGATCAGCCCAAGGCGTATCCCGCGCCGCGCACAGTGCGGAGCGGATCGTCCCCGCCATGCAGGGTCAGGGCTTTGCGTAGGCGCCCGATATGGACGTCCACGGTGCGGGTATCGACATAGATGTCGCGGCCCCAGACACGGTCGAGCAGTTGTTCGCGGCTCCAGACCCGGCCCGGTTTCTCCATGAAAGTAGATAGCAGTCGAAACTCGGTCGGGCCCAGTTTCAGCGGTTTGTCATTGCGGGTCACGCGGTGGGTTTCGCTGTCCAGAACGATATCGTCATACTCCAGACGCCCGCCCACGGTCGAGGGGCGCGTCCGGCGCAGTTGCGCGCGCACCCGCGCCATCAACTCGACCACGGAATAGGGTTTGATGACATAGTCATCCGCCCCAGTTTCCAGCCCGCGCACACGGTCCACCTCTTCCGAGCGGGCCGAGAGCATGATGACCGGCACCTGACGCGTATCGGCGCGCATCTTGAGCTGGCGGCAGACCTCTATGCCCGAGACATTGGGCAGCATCCAGTCCAGCACGATCAGGTCGGGGGCGTCCTCGGCGACCAGCAGCAGGGCTTCCTCGCCATTGGCGGCGCGGCTGACGCGGAAGCCTTCTGCTTCCAGGTTATAGGCGAGCACTTCGCGTTGGGCAGGTTCATCCTCGACGATCAGGACCGTAGGTTGATCGGCTGCCATTGTCCTAACCTTTCACATCGGGGAGTGTGAACGAGACATTGTCACCCTTGGGGCGCTGGTCTTCGGGCATTTCGCCCGTGACCAGATACACGACCTGTTCGGCGATGGATGTAACGTGATCGCCCATCCGCTCGGTATTCTTGGCGATGAAATGCAGGTGCATGCAGGCGGTGATATTGCGCGGATCTTCCATCATGAAGGTCAGGAATTCACGGAACAACGCGTTATACATCTGGTCCACATCGCGGTCGCGCTGGATCACGTCCATCGCCAGTTCGGGATCGCGGTGGATATAGGCATCCAGCGCATCCTTGAGCATTAGTTGCACCTCGCGGGCCATGCGGCGCAGGGCGGCATGGCTGCCATTGATCGGGCTCATCTGCACCAGAACGGATGTGCGCTTGGCCATGTTCTTGGCATAGTCACCGATCCGTTCCAGATTGGCGCTGATCTTCATGACCGACAGCACTACCCGCAGGTCCACAGCGGTGGGCGCGCGCAAGGCGATGACGCGGGCTGCTGTTTCGTTGATCAGCTCCTCCAACTCATCAATGGCGCGGTCGCCGGCGCGGACCTTTTCGGCAAGTTCCTCGTCCCGTTCGGCCAGTGATTGGGCTGCATCAAGTATGGCGGCCTCGACCAGACCACCCATTTTGATGATCTGCCCTTGAATGCCTTCAAGATCCCGGTCGAAGGCCGAGGCGATATGTTGCTTGCTATTGTCGGACATGGGGTCTGTCTTCCTGTTCTGTTGAACGATGCGCCGCCCTGTGCAGGGCACGCGGTCGCAGGATCAACCGATCCGGCCGGTGATGTAGCTTTCGGTGCGCGGGTCCGTAGGATTGGTGAAGATATGGTTGGTATCTCCATATTCGACGAGGCTGCCAAGATGGAAGAAGGCCGTCTTCTGGCTGACGCGGGCGGCTTGCTGCATCGAGTGAGTCACAATGACCACGGAAAAGCTGGCGCGCAATTCGTCGATCAGTTCCTCGACCTGAGCGGTGGCAATCGGGTCCAGCGCGGAACAGGGCTCGTCCATCAGCAGCACTTCGGGCGCTGTGGCCACGGCGCGCGCGATGCACAGGCGTTGTTGCTGGCCACCCGACAGGCCGGTGCCTGCCTCGTGCAGGCGATCCTTGACTTCGTTCCACAGCGCGGCTTTCCGCAGGCTTTCTTCGACGATCTGGTCCAGTTCGGCCTTGTTGCGGGTCAGTCCGTGGATCTTGGGGCCATAGGCCACGTTGTCATAGATCGACTTGGGAAAGGGGTTCGGCTTCTGGAACACCATCCCCACCTTGGCGCGCAACTGGACAGGATCAACGCGCTTGTCATAGATGTTCTCGCCATCCAGCAGGATCTCGCCCTCGACGCGGGCGCTGGCGACGGTGTCATTCATGCGGTTCAGGCAGCGCAAAAAGGTGGATTTGCCGCAGCCGGACGGACCGATGAAGGCGGTCACGGTATGGTCCAGAATGTCCACGTCCACATTGATCAGGGCCTGCTTCTCGCCATAGAAGACCTGAACGCCGCGCGCGGTGATTTTCATTTCATTTTGGGTCACTCTTGTCTCCGAAATAGGCGCGTCATACATTTTTCGTTTCCTGTCCATAAGTTACCAGCGCCGCTCGAACCGTCGGCGAAGGAGGATCGCGACGATATTCATGACGACAAGGAACGCCAGCAGCACGATGATCGCACCTGCCGAGCGTTCGATAAAGGCCGGATCGGAGCGTGAGGCCCATGAATAGACCTGCACCGGCAGGGCCGTGGCGGGATCAAGCATGCCACCGTCCAGCGGTCCTGCGGGATAGTTGGCCACAAAGGCAACCATGCCGATCAAGAGCAGCGGCGCGGTTTCACCCAAGGCCGAGGCCAGACCCAGGATCGTGCCGGTCAGGATACCGGGTGCGGCCAAAGGCAGGACATGGTGGAACACGGTCTGCATTTTCGACGCACCGACACCCAAGGCGGCATCGCGGATGGATGGCGGCACCGCACGGATGGCCGCGCGCGTGGCGATAATGATTGTGGGTAAAGTCATAAGCGTCAGCACCAGCGCCCCCACCATCGGGCTGGATTGGGGCACTTTGGCAAAGTTGATGAAGATTGCGAGGCCAAGGATACCGTAGACGATCGACGGGACAGCGGCGAGATTCGAGATATTCACCTCGATCAGATCGGTCCACCGGTTCTTGGGGGCGAATTCCTCAAGATAGATCGAGGCGGCGACGCCCAGCGGCAAGACCATGATCGCCACCAGTAGCATCATATAGGCCGAACCGATCAGCGCAACCCCAAGGCCCGAGGCCTCGGGGCGTTGGTCCGAAGCGTCGGGATTGGTCAGAAAGCCCCAGTTGAAGCTGGCTGACAGCATCCCCTCGTCAACCATCCGGTCGGCCAGATCAAGTTGCGCAACCGAGATATTCGTATCCAGTTCGGCTGAGTCCCGCGTAACGCGACCTTTGAGATAGCCGTCAATCCGGCCCGTGGCGTAGCCGTTGAACTCGATCGTCTGGCCGAGAATACCGGGGTTGTCGAGCACCAGATTGCGAAGCCGTGCGGGCGTATCGCGTGAGATAAACGCGCCGATCTCGCGGTCATCCACGCCTTCGGTCGAAATTCCGCGTGCGTCCAGATAGCCGACAAGTTGCTCGTTCAGCAGACTGGTATAGCCGATTGTCGTGACTTTCATCATCTCGGCGCGGTCACGGTTGCCTTTGGGGTCCAGCCGCTCGGCGTCCAGCGTAACGGGAAAGGTAAATGTCGCCTGTTTGAATGCCGACAGACCATCGCTGAAGATCGTCCAGAGCATGATCGCGAGCACTGAAAGGCTGATCGTAATCGCGGCGATACCGTAGTATTTGAACCGTGCTTCGGCGGCATTGCGCTTTTTGACTAGGGCCGACTGGGTCAGCAGCGAAGACTTGCGGGGCGCGGGATGTGCGGCGGGGATAGAGGCTGAGGTAAGATCGGTCATTCGTACTGCTCCCGGTATTTCCGCACGATCCAAAGGGCAAAGATGTTCAAGCAAAGCGTGATCACGAAAAGGCTCATGCCAAGGGCGAAGGCCACCAGGGTTTCGGGCGAGTTGAACTCGGTATCGCCGGTCAACTGGCTGACGATTTTCACCGTGATGGTTGTCATGGCCTGAAACGGGTTCAGGTCCAGCCGTGCAGCGGCCCCTGCCCCCATCACAACGATCATGGTCTCGCCAATGGCGCGGCTGGCTGCCAGCAGGATCGCACCCACCACACCGGGCAAGGCCGCCGGCAGGATGACCTGCCGCACGGTTTCAGATTTGGTGGCACCCAGCCCGTAGGATCCGTCCCGCAAGGATTGTGGCACAGCGTTGATGATGTCATCGGCCAGCGACGAGATGAAGGGAATGTTCAGCACCCCAATTACCAGACCGGCGGTCATCACCGACGATCCCGATGTGCCCAGACCTGTGGGTTGCGCGATCCAGTCGCGGATGAACGGCCCCACCGTGACCAGTGCGAAAAGACCGAAAACAACGGTCGGAATGCCTGCAATAATCTCGATCAGCGGTTTGACGACAGAGCGCACGCGCGGGCTTGCGTATTCGGCCAGATAGATGGCTGTGAACAGACCCGTCGGCACGGCCACGATCATGGCGACAAAACTGATATAGATCGTGCCCCATAGTAGCGGCAGCAGACCAAGCTGGCTGTTACCCTGAAAGTTGGGCTGCCATGTCAGGCCGAAGACAAAATCCCAGAAGGGATACATGCTTGAGAAGCGGATGGTCTCGGACAGCATCGACAGGACGATCCCGATCGTCGTCAGGATGGCGATGGTCGAGGCCAGCATCAGCACGCCCAACATCACCACCTCAACGCGGTTGCGGGCGCGGAAGTCGCCTGTGGTGATCCGCAGCGCATAGGCCAGCCCCGCGACCGAGACCAACAGGATCAGGACGTTCCGCAGCGCGCCACCCTTGCTGGCAAAGGCGCGGTAGGCTTGCGCCGCCTCAAGGACCTGCGGTGTTACGCCTGCACCCAAGGCAACACCGACGCTGCCCAGAATTTCGCGGATGGACGCATCACCGCCGGTCCGGATGTCAATCGCCTCGTCACTGCTCAGTGTGCCTGCGGCCACAGCAGTATCCAGCCCTTCCGCGACGCGGCGCACATCGGCCATCAGCAGGATGCGCTGGCTGTCATTTTCAAATTCAGCTGCGGGGAAAAAACCCGCCAGTTGCCGTTCGATCACCAAGGGCTGTGCGATCAGCCATATCACCAGAACTGTCAAAGCCGGCAACGCCGCCATGATAGCCCCGTGCCAGGCATAATAGTTCGGCAACGAATGCAAAGCGCGAGTATTCCCCTGCACCGAAGCAAGCGCGCGTCTGCGCCCCAGAACAAAACCCGCGATGGCGAAAACACCGATTGCAACCAGAAGCAGAAGTAAAGACATGGCAGTTCCTGCGGTGTATTTCCAAGTGATCAGCCCCCGGCATGTTGTCCGGGGGCCTCTCGGGTGTTCAGATCAGTTCAACGGACCCATCGGGGTGCGGTTGGCGACCATTTCCTGTGTCGCGGCCAGCTCGGGGTCAGCTACCAGACCATATTGGGCCAGCGGGCCATTGGGCCCAGCCATATCGTCGGACACGAAGAAATCGACATATTCCTGCAGGCCGGGGATCACGTCCAGATGCGCGACCTTCACATAGAAGAACAGCGGACGCGATACGGGGTATTCGCCGGTTGCGATTGTCTCGGTCGAAGGCTCGATACCGCCCATCGTGCCGACACGCAGCTTGTCGGTGTTGTTCTGGTAGAAGGACAGACCGAAGACTCCGATCGCGTTCTTGTCGTTCTCAAGACGCTGCAGGGTCTCGGTGTAATCACCGTCGATATCCACGTTGCGGCCATCGGTCCGCAGCGTCGTGCAGGCGCCATTGGCAGCACGGGACTTCGCGCGATCGTCATCGCCTTCTGCCGTGGCCAGGAACAGGTCATAGGCCCCGGTTGCCTTGCAGCCTGCGATGATCACACGCTCGTCAAAGACTTCACGGGTGCCGTGCTTGGTGCCGGGCGACAGAACCAGAATATCCTGCGCGGGCATGTCTGGGTTGAAATCGGCCCACTGGGTGTAGGTGTTCGGAACAATCGCGCCGTCAACCGCAACCTGACCAGCAACCGCATTGTAGATGTCGGCGGGGGTGAAGGCGAATTCGGGGCCGTTCACATCCGAGGCAAAGACGATCCCGTCATAGCCGAAGCGAACTTCCATCACCTCGGTCACGCCATTGGCGGCGCAGGTGTCCAGATCTTTCTGGGTGATGCGCGAGGAAGAGTTGGCGATATCAACAGTGTTCGTGCCGACACCTTCGCACATCTTGGCGCGGCCAGCACCCGAACCGCCGCCTTCAACGACGGGTGTCGGGAAATCGAAATTCTCACCGAAAGCTTCTGCAACGATGGTCGAATAGGGCAGCACGGTGGACGAGCCTGTCACCTGGACGTTATCGCGGGCCGCGGCAGCGGTGGCCGATACGGCGGCCATGGCAATGGCCGATACGGCCAGTTTTGCAAAGGACATAGGATGTCTCCTGTTTGCGGTTTACACCGGCCGACAAGTCTGCGGGCCGTAAGCGCCCTGCTAAAGACCCGACGCAATGCTTTTGTGACACCCGTGTAACGGTTTTATGACAGATTGCCGGACCACAGGAAAAAGTCGGTGGGACTGCGGAAAAAAGTGGGTTCAGCGCCGGAAATTACGGTGTCAGGCAGTGGCCCTCGCGAATCTGGCGGCGTGTCTTACAGGCTGACCGGAAGGCTGACCGTAAAGGTGCTGCCCTGCCCCGGCGTGCTGTCGATTCGCAACCGCCCGCGATGGCGGCTGATGATATGCTTCACAATCGCCAGACCCAGCCCCGTGCCCCCCATCTCGCGCGAGCGGTGGCTGTCGACGCGGTAGAACCGCTCGGTCAGGCGCGGAATGTGGATCTCGTCGATGCCCTGCCCGTTATCCTGCACATCGACGCGGACCGCATCGGCGCGCAGGGCCTGATCGCGTTCGGGTCCGGTCAGGCGCAGGGTCACAATACCAGGGCGTCCCCCGTATTTGATGGCATTCTCGATCAGGTTGTTGAAAACCTGCCGCAACTGGTCGGGATCGCCTGCCACCCTGACGGGGTTCTCGCCCATCTCCGTGCGTAGCGTGGTATCCGACCGCGCGGCCACGGGGGCAAGGTTGCGCAGGCAGGACAGCAGCAACTCGCGCAGGTCCAGTTGTGTATCGGGGCGCATCCGCTCCATTTCCTCGACCTGGCTTAGCGATAGCAGGTCGCGCACAAGGCGGTTCATCCGCTGCGCCTCTGTATCCATGATCGCCAGAAACCGCTCTCGCGCGATTGGATCATCCTTCGCAGGGCCTTGCAATGTTTCGATAAATCCCATCAGGGCAGTCAGGGGCGTACGCAGTTCATGGCTGACATTGGCCACGAAATCGCGGCGCATCTGGCCGATCTGCTCCTGATTGGTCACATCTTCGAAGCTCATCAGCACGCCCGTGGCGGGGCCGGCTTCGACATAGGCGCAATGGGCGCGGTAGATTACGTCCTGCGCGGCTTCCTTGGTCAGATAGCGCGCAATTTGCGGGGTGCGTTTCGCGCGACAGGCGGCAACGGCTTCCAGAACCGATGGTTGCCGGATTGCCGTGATGAAAGGGCGCGCCTCGGCCTGTCCGAACAATGCCTCGGCGCGCGCGTTCAATCCCGCGATCCGGTCCCCCTCGCCCAGAAACAGCGCCGGCAGCGGCACAGCCGCGAGAAGGGTGCGGATCGCGGTATCCGGCATCGGATCAACCGGCGTCGTGGGCCGCGGCAATGGCGGTGGTAAAGACCGCCATCAGCGCATCAGGCTCTTCCAGCCCGACCGAGACCCGAAAGAACCCCTCGCTCATGCCAAGTGCCTCGCGCTCTGCCGCAGGCAGTGCGCGGTGCGAGGAACTGGCAGGATGGGACAAGGTGGTGCCGACATCGCCCAGTGTCGGCGCAAAGGCCAGACCGTCTGCCGCGCGGGTAAAGGCATTGGCGGCTGCGCGCCCGCCCTCCAACTCGAAGCTGACCATGTTGCAGCCGCGCGCGCCCAGCAGATCGCCCGCCCGCTTGCGGTCGGGATGATCGGCACGCATCGGATAAAGCACGCGTTTGACCCCCTGTAAACCTGCCAGATGGTCGGCCAGCGCCGCGGCATTTGCTTCGGCACGGTCGAAACGCAGGTTGAACGTGGCCAGCCCCCGCTCGGCCAGCCAGCAATCGAAGGGGCTGGCGGTCAGGCCGGTGGTCACGGCGAAATCATAAATCGCCTTTTGCAGCACCGGATCGGCGGCGCAGGCATAGCCCAGTGTCACGTCGGAATGGCCCGCCAGCAGTTTGGTGACCGAATGGATCACGATATCGGCGCCCGCATCAAAGGGCCGGTAGGCGCGGGGCGTTGTGAATGTATTATCCACAGCCAGCAAGATACCGCGCGACTTGCACAGCTTGGCCAGTCCGGTGATATCGGCCACACGCAGCGTCGGGTTCGACACAACCTCGACCAGAATCATCCGTGTCTCGGGGCGCAGCGCCGCTTCCATCGCGGCCACATCCGTGGGGTCGGCAAGGCTGGTGGCAATCCCCAGACGTGGCAAATCCTGCTTCATCAGGCGCAGCGACCGGCCATAAAGCTGGTCTCCCCCCAGCACATGATCGCCCGCTTTCAGCAGGCCCAGCATCACCGCCGTGACAGCCGACATGCCCGAAGATGTCACGATCCCGCCTGTGCCGCCTTCCAGCAGGTCAATCCGCCGCGCCAGCACATCGGCATTGGGATGGCCTTCGCGCGCATAGGTGTAACCGCTTGTGCGGCCTTCATATTGTGCGTCCAGATCGTCCGGCGTTTCCGAGGCATAAACCACCGAGGGGCTTAGCGGAGTGACCACCGGACGGCTGATGCTGTCGGGCAATGGGACGGGGCGGATCAGCGATCCTTTGGAGTTTTTCATGGCATGTCTTTCCTGTTACTGTGCAACAACTGGCACAGCCCGCAAGCAACGGCAAGCAGCGCCCTGCCCGTTTCGTCTTGCCTCACATATCAGCGCGCGGCGCGCTCCTGCGCGACTGCTCAGAGTGCGGTCAGGCCCTTTGCAAAACGGCGCATATTCATCTGGTATCCCAGCGCCGAGCGGCGCAGACCTTCGATCGCGGCCTCGTCCAACTGCCGCACCACCTTGCCGGGCGCGCCCATGACCAGCGATCCATCGGGGATCTCCTTGCCTTCCGTGATCAGGGCTCCTGCCCCGATCAGGCAGTTATTGCCGATCTTCGCGCCGTTGAGCACCGTGGCGCCCATTCCGATCAGGGTATTGTCGCCAATCGTGCAGCCATGCAGCATGGCCTTGTGGCCGATTGTGCAATTCTTGCCGACCACCAGCGGATAGCCGATATCGGTGTGCATCACGGTGTTTTCCTGCACATTGCTGCCCGCGCCGATATGGATCACCTCGTTATCGCCGCGCAATGTCGCGCCAAACCAGACCGAGGCGCCGCTGTCCAGCACGACATTGCCGATCACATTGGCATCGGGGGCGATCCAGAAATCACCGTCTGCGGGCAGTTGCGGGGCGTTTCCGTCCAGAGCGTAAAGTGTCATGTGCGTTCCTCGAATTCCTTGTTCAGGTTGCGGACCGTATCCACCAGCGCGGGTTGTTGCGACAGGCGCAGCCTTTCCGCGCTGACAATGGTTTGAAGGCGGGCGAACGTGTCGTCCAGATTGTCGTTGACCAGAACGAAATCATATTCCGGCCAATGACTTATTTCGTCACGCGATTTGGTCATGCGGGCGTCGATCACATCATCGCTGTCCTGCCCGCGTGACCGCAGGCGGCGTTCCAGCTCCGCGATCGAGGGGGGCAGTATGAAGATCGACAGCACATGTTTGCCAAGGCTCGAGTTGCGGACCTGCTGGCCGCCCTGCCAGTCGATATCGAACAGCACATCCTGTCCGGCATCTATGGCGGCGGCGACGGGGCCTTTCGGGCTGCCGTAAAAGTTGCCGAACACCTCGGCATGTTCCAGCATGTCGCCGCGCGCAACCATGCTTTCGAATTCCTCGCGGCTGTGGAAATAGTATTCGCGGCCATGTTCCTCGCCGGGGCGCGGGGCGCGGGTGGTGGCCGAGACCGAGAACCGGATCGAGGTGTCCCACGCCCGCAAGCGGCTGGCCAGCGTTGATTTTCCCGCACCCGAGGGCGAAGACAGGATAATCAGAAGCCCGCGTCTTTGGTCCATGTCAGTCTGCCTTTCCGATCATCCGGCCTATTGGATATTCTGGACCTGTTCGCGCATCTGGTCGATGACGGTTTTCAAGTCCAGACCGATCCGCGTCAATGTCTTGTGCTGGGCCTTGGCGCAGAGGGTATTGGCTTCGCGGTTGAATTCCTGCGTCAGGAAATCCAGTTTGCGCCCCACCGGATCGGAGCTTTGCAGCAAGTCCAGCGCGGCCGCGATATGGGCGCGCAGGCGATCCAGTTCCTCGGTTACATCGGCCTTGACCGCGATCAACGCCAGTTCCTGCGCCACGCGCTGCGGATCGGCCCCGTCCGTGTTGTCCAGCACGCGGGCCAGATTGGTGCGCATGGTGGCGGCCATTTCGGTATTGCGCGCCTCGGACGCGGCTGCGATCTGATCCACTAGCGTGGTGATCTGCGCCAGTTGTGCCCTGATGACGGCGTGCAGTGCGCGCCCCTCGGTGCGGCGCATCTGTTTGAAATCTGCCAGCACGGTTTCGAAATCCGCCATTAGCGCCTTGAGCAGCGGGCCGGACTCGGCCTCGAGGCTGCGGGTTTCCAACACGCCGCGGATGCCTAGAATATCGGCGGCGGTGGCGGGGGCCAGTGACAGGCCTGCCTGCATCGCCTCGGTCTCGACGCAGGCCATGGCGGCGATCACGGCGGTCAGACCACCGGGATTGACCGTCATTTCGCCGACGCCCTCCTCACGGCTCAGGCGCAGATTCAAGGTGACATTGCCGCGTCCGATCTGTGCTGTCAGGCGTGTTCTGAGCTGGGTTTCCAACCCTTCGATCCAGTCCGGCACCCGCAAACGCAGGTCCAGCCCCTTGCCGTTGACGCTTCGCAAGTCCCACGACCACAGAGCCCCGCAAGCGGACCCTTTCGCGGTGGCAAACCCGGTCATCGACTGTATCACCTGTGCATCCCCTTCGCGTCACTGTCACGGCGTTGGGCGATGGCCTAGCCTGTCCCGCGGCCAACGGCAAGCATCCCGTCGCGGGCTGTGGTGTTGCGAAGGGGTTAACCAAAGCTTGCGAATTCATGTTCGGTTTTCATCAAACACTGGCATATTAAGGCCATGTTAACCTATTGCCGCCTAGAACGCTGTTAAGGACTTGTTGTCATGTGTGAAGACCGCATGTCGCCCGTAAAGGGCTCCACCAGCAATGTGATCGCGATGAACCGTCACCGTCCAGATCCCCGTTTTGCCCATATCGCGCAGGTCGAGGCCTATTGGCATGCCCTGCGCGGGCGGCGCATCGTGCCACGCCGGGCCGAGGTTGATCCGCGCGGTATCGAATCCGCGCTGGAATATGCGTTCATTCTGGAACAGGTGGCGCCGGGCATCGGGCGGCTCAGGATCGCGGGCGGTCATCTTGTCGATCTTCTGGGGATGGAGGTGCGCGGCATGCCCCTGACCGCGTTTTTCCAGCCCGAAGCGCGTCGCGCGCTGGCGGAGTGTCTGGTGCAGGTTTGCAATGCGCCGGCCACGGCCAGACTATCCTTGCAGGCGGAAACCGGTATCGGCAAACCACCGCTCGAAGCGCGGCTGTTGCTGTTGCCAATGCGTGGCGAAAGCGGTGAGATCAGCCGTGTGCTGGGCTGTCTGGACAGCAGCGGCAGTATCGGGCGCACGCCCCGCCGTTTCACCGTAACCGCACGGCAAATGACCGAAGTGACCGGTGAAGAGGGTGCGCTGTGTTTCACGCCTCAAGCTGTCACCCCCAAGACTGCGGGTGCGCAGCACAGCCATGAGTGCAATGTTACCCTCTTGCATGCGGTGCGACGATCGCGCGGGTCCGACATTTGCGGTTCGCATTTGCGTCTTGTCCCGACCGACGCCTGAACCCCGCCTTTCGCTCTGAAACAGCGCCACACATAAAAAAACCGGCGGGTATGGCCCGCCGGTTAGCTTTCTTAACGCCTATGAGGTGTCAGACTACCGCGGCGGCCTGACGTTCTGCGCGCAGGTTCGACAGTTCCTCGGCCACCAGAAAGGCCAGTTCCAGCGATTGGCTGGCATTCAGGCGCGGATCGCAGGCTGTGTGGTAACGGTCCGACAGATCCTCGTCGCTGACTGCGCGCAAACCGCCGGTGCATTCGGTCACATCCTCGCCCGTCATCTCGAAATGCACACCGCCCGGGATTGTGCCTTCGGATTTGTGCACGGCAAAGAACTCGCGGACCTCGCGCAGCACCGCGTCGAAAGGCCGGGTCTTGTATCCGCTCGAGGACTTGATCGTGTTGCCATGCATCGGATCGCAGACCCACAGCACATTGGCCCCTTCGTCGCGCACCGTCTTGATCAGGCGCGGCAGGTGTTCGGCCACCTTGCCCGCACCGAAACGCGCGATCAGGGTCAGGCGTCCCGCCTCGTTCTTGGGGTTCAGCTTGGCCATCAGCAGCTTGAGGTCCTCGGACGTCATGCTTGGCCCGCATTTCAACCCGATCGGGTTCAGCACACCACGGCAATATTCCACATGCGCGCCGTCCGGCTGGCGCGTGCGGTCGCCAATCCAGACCATATGGCCGGAGCCTGCCAGCCATTTGCCCGATGTCGTATCCAGACGGGTCAGCGCCTCTTCATATTCCAGCAGCAAAGCTTCGTGGCTGGTGTAGAAATCGACGGTTTGCAGCGTATGCGCCTGCTTGCTGTCGATACCGGCGGCCTTGATGAAATCCAGCGTGTCGCTGATCCGGTTGGCCATATCGCGGTAGCGCGCCGCGTTGTCGCCCTCGATAAAGCCAAGCGTCCAGCTATGCACTTGATGCACATCGGCATAGCCGCCGGTCGAGAAAGCGCGCAGCAGGTTCAACGTTGCCGCTGCTTGCAAATAGGCCTGCAACATGCGCTGCGGGTCGGGCTGACGGGCATCCGGCGTGGCGGCCAGATCGTTGATGATGTCGCCTCGATACGAGGGCAGTTCCATCCCGTCGATCGTTTCGGTCGGGGCGGAACGCGGCTTGGCGAACTGGCCTGCCATGCGGCCAACCTTCACCACCGGCACCTTGGCGCCATAGGTCAGCACCATCGCCATTTGCAGCATCACCTTGAACGTGTCGCGGATTGCGTTGGCGCTGAACTGGTCGAAGCTTTCCGCGCAATCGCCGCCCTGCAACAGAAACGCCTCGCCGCGCGACGCCTCGCCAAGCGCGGTTTTCAGCTTGCGCGCCTCGCCGGCAAAGACCAGCGGGGGATATTTGGACAATTGCGCCTCGACGGTGCCAAGGCTGGCGGCATCCAAATAATCAGGCATTTGAACCCGTGGGCGTCCGCGCCAATCGGTTTTTTGCCATTCGCTCATGTCCGCATCTCCGCAAATCTGCTATTGTCGGGCCTTCTATACAAAAGCCGCGCCCCGCATGCCACAAGCGATTTGCCCCCGCATCGGTGAAAGGCGACGTCCAATGGTCGCGATTTGGCGCAATTGCACCTTAGAACGCCGTTGCGGCCCTTGATGCGGATTATCAAACCTGATCAATTGCCCTGCAACCCCGATGGAGCATCACACCCATGTCTTCGCCCCGCCCGATGGCCAAAGAGCCTGCATCTGCCGCGGCACCGCGGCGGTTTGTCTTTGTGCTTTTGGACAACTTCACCCTGCTCAGCTTTGCCTCGGCGTTGGAAAGCCTGCGGATTGCCAACCGCATCATGGAGCGCACAGCCTATAGCTGGCTTTTGTTGGGCGAAGGCGGCACGCAGATCAAATGCTCGGCTGGTGTAGAGTTCCAGGTCGATGCGGATCTGATCGAACTGGGGCGCGACGATGTTGTAGTGGTCTGTGGCGGCGTTGATGTGCAGCGGGCGACAACAAAAAAAGTGATCTCGTGGCTGCGTCGCGAGGCACGCAAGGGGATGTTGCTGGGCGGGTTGTGCACGGCCAGCTATGCGCTGGCCAAAGCCGGATTGCTGGACGGAAAGCGCGCCACGATCCATTGGGAAAATCAGGACAGTTTCGCCGAGGAATTCGAAGAGGTGGATCTGACCAAATCGGTCTTTGTGGTCGATGGCAACCGCTTCAGCACCGCGGGGGGGATCTCGTCCATCGACCTGATGCTCAAGCTGATCGCAAATGATCAGGGCGAAGATGTCGCCAATCTTGTGGCGGACCAGTTCATCTATTCATCAATCCGCACCGATCAGGACACGCAACGCCTGTCGGTTCCAACGCGAATCGGCGTGCGCCATCCCAAGCTGAGCCGCGTGATCCAGATGATGGAAGGCCATATCGAAGAGCCGATCAGCCCTTCGGTTCTGGCGCGCGATGTGGGCATGTCGACGCGGCAGCTTGAACGGCTGTTCCGTCGCTATCTCAGCCGCAGTCCCAAGCGCTACTACATGGAATTGCGGCTGTCGAAGGCGCGTAACCTGCTGATGCAGACCGATATGAGCGTGATCAACGTGGCACTTGCCTGCGGCTTTGCCTCGCCCTCGCATTTCTCGAAATGCTACCGCGCGCATTACGACACAACGCCCTACCGCGAGCGCGGCAGTCACGCGACACGGCTGTCGATCTAAGATCAGGATCAGGGCGCGATACGGTAGATCGTGCCGCGACCCTCGCTGATGAACCAGACAGACCCGTCTGGCGCTTGTCTGATATCGCGCACGCGGTCGGTTTCACGGCCCTTGATCTGTTCAATCTCGGTCGGGGTCGCGCCACCGACACGGGCGATATAGTCGAACTTGAGCGATCCCACGAACATCTGGCCGCGCCATGCGGGCCAAAGATCGCCCGTGTAGATCGCCATGCCCGACGGGGCCATCGACGGATCCCAATACATCTGCGGTTGTTCCAAGCCCGGCTTGGACGTGCCTTCCCCAATGGGCAGACCCGAGTAGTGCCGCCCGTAGGAGATGACAGGCCAGCCGTAATTGGCGCCTTTTTGCACGCGGTTCACCTCGTCCCCGCCGCGCGCGCCGTGCTCGTTCACCCACAGGGTGCCATCCGCATCAAGGCTTGCGCCCTGCGGGTTGCGGTGGCCATAGGACCAGATTTCCGGCCGTGCACCGGACTGGTTCACGAAAGGATTGTCGGCAGGAACCGATCCGTCGCGGTTAATTCTGATGACTGCGCCGTTGTGGTTGCCAACATCCTGCGCGGTGTCCGGATCGCCACGGTCCCCGATGGTCAGGAACAGATGACCTTGCGGGCCTTCCACAATGCGCCCGCCAAAATGTCGCCCCCCGGACGAGCCGGGAGCCATTTCGAACAGCAACCGGACATCTTGCAAATTTGTGCGATCCTCGGACAGACGTCCGACGGCAAGGGCTGTGCCCTCGGCCCTGCCCTGCGGCTTTGCATAGCTGAAGAAAATGTCGCGGCTTTGGGCGAAGTCACGCGGCACCATCAGATCCAGCAGACCGCCCTGCCCGCCCACGCGAATCTGCGGCAGCCCCCTGACTTGCTGGCGGTTGCCGTTTCGCGCCACGTGCCACAATCGCCCCTCGCGTTCGGTCACCAGAAATCCGCCGTCTGGCAGGAACCCGACGGCCCAAGGGGTTGCGAACCCCTCCGCCATGGCCGTGACGGTCAACGCCCCGTCGCGGCTGTCCAGTGCAACCACAGGTTCACTGATGGCCCATGTTCCGGCGCAAAAGGCCAGCAGGCTTGTGATCATCATATCGCGGCGCATCGGCATTCTCCCGGAGTTGGTGTCGCAAGCCTAGCACGCACGGCGCTGGAGCCTAGCATTTGGCGGCCTCACAAAAAGTCGCATTCGGGTGATTGCTGACCCCGTATTGCGCTTTTCTTTTAGGCAAAGTGAACTTAACCTGTGTGCTGGACATAAGATCCAATATGGGAGACTAACATGAAAAAACTACTTTTGGCCACGGCCGCGACCGCCTTGATGGCGGGCTCCGTGTCGGCACAAGAGATCAAGATCGGCATCATTCTGGGCTTCACCGGCCCGCTGGAATCGATCACGCCCAACATGGCTGCCGGCGCTGAACTGGCGATTGCGGAAGTCAACGCGGCTGGCACGCTGCTGGATGGCGCAACTGTGACGTCAGTGCGCGCTGACTCGACCTGCATCGACGCGGGTGCGGCGACTGCAGCCGGAGAGCGTCTGGTGACATCCGATAACGTGAACGCGATCATGGGCGCGGACTGCTCGGGTGTGACCGGTGCGATCCTGCAAAACGTCGCGCGGCCGAACGGCGTTGTGATGATCTCGCCCTCGGCCACATCCCCCGGTCTGTCGACCGCCGATGATGATGGTCTGTTCTTCCGCACCGCCCCGTCTGACGCACGTCAGGGCGTTGTGATGACCGAAGTGATCATGGATCGCGGAATCAAATCCGTTGCCCTGACCTATACCAACAACGACTACGGCAAGGGTCTGGCCGATGCATTCGCAGCCGCGTTCACCGAAGCCGGCGGCACCGTGACAATCAACTCCAGCCATGAGGACGGCAAGGCCGACTACTCATCGGAAGTGGCGGCACTGGCGTCTGCCGGGGGCGAGGTTCTTGTTGTTGCAGGCTATACCGATCAGGGTGGCAAAGGCATCATTCAGGCAAGCCTTGATTCCGGTGCATTCGACACGTTCGTTCTGCCCGACGGTATGGTTGGCCAGCAGCTTGTGGACGATATCGGCGATGGTCTGACGGGCTCGTTCGGCCAGTATCCTGGCACCGACAGCGCCGGTGCGGAACTGTTCCAGGGTCTGGCGACCGAAGCCGGTTTCGACGGCACCTCGGCCTTTGCACCGGAAAGCTATGATGCGGCCGCGCTGATCCTGCTGGCGATGGAAGCGGCGAAATCCACGGCTTCTGCCGATTTTAAGGATCACGTGATGGATCTGGCCAACGCCCCCGGCGAAGAAATCTTCCCCGGCGAACTGGCCAAAGCGATCGAGATCATCAAAGCGGGCGGCGATATCGACTATGTCGGTGCGACCGCTGTTGAACTGATCGGACCCGGTGAATCGGCCGGCAACTACCGTGAAATCGAGATCAAGGATGGCGTGATCGAGACCGTGAACTTCCGGTGATCTGACGCAGCGAGATTTGACGGCGCGGGGGCTTCCCCCGCGCCGTTTGCATAAGATAAAGGCACGTCAAAAGAACAGTGCCGGGGGAAAAGGTATGATCAAAGTCGACAACGTCGTAAAGACGTTTGGCGGATTCCGTGCCGTTGACGGGGCCTCGCTGGACATCAAGAAGGGCACGATCACTGGGCTGATCGGCCCCAACGGTGCCGGAAAAACCACGCTTTTTAATGTGATCGCTGGTGTTTTGTCGCCGACATCGGGCACGGTGACGATGCTTGGCGACGATATCACAGGCCTGCCGCCGCACGCGTTGTTCCACAAGGGCCTGCTGCGGACCTTCCAGATCGCGCATGAATTCGGCTCGATGACCTGCCGCGAGAACCTGATGATGGTGCCGGGCAACCAGTCAGGTGAAAACCTGTGGAACACCTGGTTCGGTCGCAAACGCATCGCCGACGAGGAGCGCGCCCTACGCGCCAAGGCGGACGAGGTTCTGGAATTCCTGACTATTGACCATCTGGCCGAACAGAAAGCCAGCCAGATTTCGGGCGGTCAGAAAAAGCTGCTGGAACTGGGCCGCACCATGATGGTGGATGCCAAGATCGTCTTTCTGGACGAGGTGGGCGCGGGCGTGAACCGCACCCTGCTGAACACGATCGGCGATGCGATCATCAAGCTGAACAAGGAACGCGGATATACCTTTGTCGTGATCGAGCATGACATGGATTTCATCGGACGGCTTTGCGATCCGGTGATCTGTATGGCCGAAGGCAAGGTGCTGGCAAAGGGCACGCTGGCCGAGATCAAGGCCAATGAACAGGTGATCGAAGCCTATCTGGGCACCGGTCTGAAGAACAAGGACAAGGTGGGCGCATGAGCAACGGCAACCCCTATCAGGATGATCGTGGCAACAAGGACCGCTCGATCACCAACCCTGCCGGACAAGGCAGCCAGATGCCGCGCAGCAAAAGCGGCAAGGTGACTGCGGCCCCCGGTGGCCCCTTTCTGATTGGCGAGGCGATGACCGGCGGCTATGGCAAAGGCCCCGACATCCTGCATGATTGCACTATCGCCGTGGATCGCGGCGAGATTGCCGTGATCGTCGGGCCAAACGGTGCGGGCAAATCCACCGCGATGAAGGCGGTTTTCGGAATGCTGGATGTCCGTTCGGGCCGCGTGCTGCTGGATGGCGAGGATATCACCGCGCTGACCCCGCAGGACCGCGTGGTCAAGGGGATGGGTTTCGTGCCGCAGACCAGCAATATCTTTACCTCGATGACGGTCGAGGAAAATCTTGAAATGGGCGCGTTCATCCGCAGCGATGATTTCCGCGATACGATGGCGCAGGTCTATGATCTGTTCCCGATCCTCAAGGAAAAACGCTATCAGGCGGCGGGCGAACTGTCGGGCGGGCAGCGCCAGCAGGTGGCCGTAGGCCGCGCGCTGATGACCAAGCCCAAGGTTCTGATGCTGGACGAGCCGACAGCGGGCGTGTCACCCATCGTCATGGACGAATTATTCGACCGGATCATCGAGGTTGCCCGCACCGGTATTCCGATCCTGATGGTCGAACAGAACGCGCGTCAGGCGCTGGAGATTGCCGACAAGGGCTATGTTCTGGTGCAGGGGCGCAACGCATTCACAGACACCGGCAAGGCGTTGATGGCCGATCCCGAAGTCCGCAAATCGTTTCTGGGGGGCTGAGCCATGGATCTTCTCAACGCAATTATCACGCTGACGAATTTCGTCATCGTCCCCGCGATTGCCTATGGCAGCCAGCTCGCACTTGGTGCGCTGGGGGTGACGCTCATCTATGGCATCCTGCGGTTCTCGAACTTCGCCCATGGCGATACAATGGCGTTCGGCACGATGGTCACCATCCTGTTCACATGGCTGTTCCAGTCATGGGGTATCTCGCTGGGCGTCTTTCCGACTGCCCTGCTTGCCTTGCCCTTTGGCATCGCAGGCTGCGCGCTGTTCGTGCTGCTGACAGACCGCGCCGTCTATCGCTTTTACCGCGAGCAGAAGGCCAAGCCCGTGATCCTTGTGATCGTGTCGATGGGTGTCATGTTCATCATGAACGGTGTCGTGCGCTTCATCATCGGGCCGGATGACCACGCTTTCGGCGATGGCGAGCGTTTCATCATCTCGGCCCGCACCTTCCGCGCGTTGACGGGCCTTGAGGAGGGGCTTGCAATCCGCACCTCGACAGGCATC
Organism: Seohaeicola saemankumensis; assembly: GCF_021021435.1. Lineage (GTDB taxonomy): Bacteria > Pseudomonadota > Alphaproteobacteria > Rhodobacterales > Rhodobacteraceae > Seohaeicola. The sequence continues at coordinate 72,202 of NZ_JAINWI010000014.1, read as the reverse complement.
ACCGTGATTACGGCAGTGATTGTCGTGGCCCTGTTGTTCTGGTTCCTGAACAAGACCCGCACCGGCAAATCCATGCGCGCTTATTCTGATAACGAGGATCTGGCGCTGCTGTCGGGCATCAATCCCGAAAAGGTGGTCATGGTGACATGGATCATCGTGGCCGCATTGGCCACCGTGGCGGGCACGCTTTACGGGCTGGACAAAAGCTTCAAGGCGTTCACTTATTTCCAACTGCTTTTGCCGATTTTCGCCAGCGCCATCGTGGGCGGCCTTGGTAGCCCTGTGGGTGCCATCGCGGGCGGTTTCGTGATCGCCTTCTCCGAGGTGACGATCACTTATGCGTGGAAAAAGGTGCTGGTCTATGCCCTGCCCGACGGGATGGGGCCGGACGGGCTGGTACAGCTTTTGTCCACTGATTACAAATTCGCAGTCAGCTTCATCATCCTGCTGGTTGTTCTGCTGTTCCGCCCGACGGGCCTGTTCAAGGGGAAATCGGTATGAACGAGATGGTCAAGAACACAGGGCTTTTTGCCCTTGTCGCACTCCTGATCGTGATTACGGGGGTGATGCAAAGCTGGAACACGGCGCTGTTGATCCTGAATATGGGCCTGATCAGCGCGATCATGGCCTTGGGGGTCAACCTGCAATGGGGCTTTGCAGGGTTGTTCAACGTGGGTGTCATGGGCTTCGTGGCGCTGGGTGGTCTGGCCGCCGTGCTGGTGTCGATGCCCCCGACCCAAGGCGCATGGGCTGCGGGCGGTTTCGGCGTGATTGCGGGCCTTGTGATGGGGGCCGTGACGATCGTGCTGGCCGTGCTGGCCTATAGCCGGATGCCCAAGGGCAATATGCGCGTGCTGGTGATGCTGGTGATCCTGATCGGCGGCTTTTTTCTTTACCGGTCGGTCTTCGATCCGGCTGTCGAGGCGATTGAGGCGATCAATCCGGCCTCGTCGGGCAATATCGGCGGGCTTGGCTTGCCGGTTCTGATGGCTTGGCCGGTCGGCGGGTTGCTGGCGGCGGGGGCTGCCTGGATCATCGGTAAAACCGCCCTTGGTCTGCGGAGCGACTATCTTGCCATCGCCACGCTGGGCATTGCCGAGATCATCATTGCGGTCCTGAAGAACGAGGACTGGCTGGCGCGCGGCGTCAAGAACGTGGTGGGCCTGCCCCGCCCTGTGCCGCTGGAAGTGGATCTGCAACGCGACCCCGAATTCGTGGAACGCGCGGCCAGTTTCGGGATGGACGCGGTCACGGCCTCGACCATCTATGTGAAGCTGGAATATGCGGCGCTGTTCACTGTGGTTCTGGTGATCCTGCTGTGGATGGCGCAAAAAGCGCTGAAATCGCCTTGGGGCCGGATGATGCGCGCGATCCGCGACAACGAGGTCGCCGCAGAAGCGATGGGCAAGGATGTCACGCGCCGTCATTTGCAGATCTTCGTCCTGGGCTCTGCGATTTGCGGCATCGCCGGCGCGATGATGACCACGCTGGACGGACAGTTGACACCCGGCACCTATCAGCCGCTGCGTTTCACCTTTCTGGTCTGGGTCATGGTGATCGTGGGCGGTTCGGGTAACAATTTCGGCGCGGTGCTGGGCGGGTTGCTGATCTGGCTGCTTTGGGTGCAGGTGGAACCGATCGGGTTGTGGCTGATGAGCACGCTGACATCCGGTATGTCCGATGGCGCCCTGAAATCGCATCTGATGGACAGTGCGGCGCATATGCGCCTGTTTACGATGGGATTGATCCTGCTTTTGGTGCTGCGCTTCAGCCCGCGCGGCCTGATCCCCGAAAAATAGGCCAAAGGCCCCGACAACAAGAAGGCCCGCAAGGAGGATATCCTTGCGGGCCTTTTTTCTGACTGATCCGATGGTGGTTCAGCGCCCCCTGAACAGCCCGCCCAAAAGTCCACGCACGATACGGCGGCCTGTCGTGCCCTTGAGTTCCTTCATCAGCGCATTGCCCATAGCCTCGCCAAGGCTTTCAGGCTCGCGGCTGCGACTGCTTGTGCTGCGTTTTGCGGGCGTTGTCGGCTGGTAGCGGCGCGCGGCTTTGAATTCGCGCTCTTCCTCGATGGCCTTGGCCTCGGCAGCAGCCGCCGCCTCGGCCTCTTGCGCGGCCTCTTCGGCAATCCGTTTCAATGCCTCGTAGGCTGAGTCGCGATCCAGCGGGGTCTCATATTTGCCAAACAGCGCGGATGTGCGGATCAGTGCGTTGCGCTGGCTTTCGGTGATCGGTCCCAGTTGCGAAGACGGTGGACGGATCAGCGTGCGCTCGACAATCCCGGGCACGCCCTTGTTCTCGAGCAAGGAAGTGACAGCCTCGCCCGTGCCGACCTCGCGGATCGCGGTTTCGGTGTCAAAGGCGGGATTGCTGCGATAGGTCTGTGCCGCGCGACGCAATTCCTGTTGGTCGCGCCCCGTAAAGGCGCGCAAGGCATGCTGCACACGGTTGCCCAACTGGCCAAGGATATTCTCGGGCACGTCAGCCGGATTCTGCGTGATGAAGTAGACGCCCACCCCTTTGGAGCGGATCAGGCGCGCCACCTGCTCGACCTTTTCCACCAGCGCCTTGGGGGCATCGTTGAACAGCAGATGCGCCTCGTCAAAGAAGAAGACCAGCTTGGGTTTGGCGGGGTTGCCGACTTCGGGCAGGGTTTCGAACAGTTCGGACAAAAGCCAGAGCAGGAAGGTTGCATAAAGGCGCGGGCTGTTCATCAGGCGGTCGGCGGCCAGGATGTTGACCACACCGCGCCCATCCTCGTCACAGCGCATCAGATCGGCCAGTTCAAGTGCGGGCTCACCAAAGAAATGCGTGCCACCCTGATTTTCCAGCACCATCAACCGCCGCTGGATCGCGCCCACAGAGGACACCGCGATATTGCCGTAGCGAAAGGAAATCTCGGCGCGGTTCTCGCCTATCCAGACCAGAAAGGCCTGAAGATCTTTCAGATCCAGCAGCGGCATGCCCTGTTCGTCGGCCAGCCGGTAGGCGATGTTCAGGATACCCTCCTGCGCCTCGGTCAGTTCCAGCAGGCGGCTGAGCAGCAGCGGCCCCATCTCGGCCAAGGTCGTGCGGACAGGGTGGCCCTGCGCGCCGAACATGTCCCAGAAAGCCACCGGAAAGCCGTCATAGGCGAAATTGTCAAAACCGATTGTCGTCGCGCGTTTGGTAAAGGGTTCATGCAGCTTTCCCGTCGGATCGCCCGGCAGGGCCAAGCCTGACAGATCGCCCTTCACATCGGACATGAAGACCGGCACCCCAGCGGCCGAGAAACCCTCGGCGAGGATCTGCAGCGTGACCGTCTTGCCCGTCCCCGTCGCGCCCGCGATCAGCCCGTGGCGGTTCGCATAGCTCAGCAACAACCCTTGTTTGGTGCCGTAGCCTTCACCGCCGCCACCTACGAAAATCGCATCTTCCACTGTCTGCCCTTTCAATTTGCCTCAAAGCTGCCCCGCTTTCATCGGTTTAGCCGTTCTGAAAATACAAACTTAACCCCTATCTGCCAGAATGAATCCAGTCCGAAACTGTCGTTGCACACGGAATCGGACTTTTTCCTCCCTGTCAGACTGGCCGCATCTTCGGATGCGGTCTTTTTTCATATCTGGCAGAATTGTGTTCCATTGCCTGTTGACCGGTGGTGCATTTCAAATTAGCGTCACGTCAATAACTAAGTCGGCCAGTCCGACGGGGAGCAAAAAAATACCTTAAAAGGGGCCATTCGGCCCCTTTTTTGTTTTTCGCCGGATGGTTGCACAGCGTTCTTGATCTATCGGTCAAGGCGGGTTTTCGCCCTATCGGGTCAAGCTGATCGAAAAGCGCCCTGACAATGCTATGCTGACATGGTAGAGCGCGCGCAGTAGTTTTTTCTCAGCAACAGGACGGGAATATGCCCAAACTTCTAACACGGATGTCGATGATTGCCGCACTAGCTTTGGGGGCTCCTTTGGGAGGGGCTGCTTTCGCGCAGACCACACCACCCGCGCCCGCCGAAACCGAGACCGAAGCCGCCCCGACCGAGCAGACGACGCCTCCTGATCAGGGGGTTTCGATGGGTGAACCCGTTGTCGACGGCCAGGTGCCGGGCCAGACATATATCCGCGAAGTGACAGGCGACTGGTCGCTGGAATGCCTGCGCGTGCCCGAGGGCGAGGACGAACCTTGCCAAATGTTCCAGACCCTGACGGATAGCCAAGGCAATCAGGTTGCCAACATGCGCCTGTTCAAACTGCCCGCTGGTGGTCAGGCAGTAGCCGGCGCGCTGGTGGCGGTGCCGCTTGAGACCTTGCTGACCGGGCAGTTGACCATCCAGATCAATGACGGTCAAAGCAAGCGTTACCCCTTCTCGGTCTGTGACCAGCAGGGCTGCTATGCGCGCATCGGTTTGACCGAGGAAGATGTCAACTCTTACAAGCGCGGCGCTTCTGCCACTGTGTCGCTTGTGCCTTTCGTAGCACCGGATCAACGGGTCAGTCTGGACTTGTCGCTCACCGGTTTTACCGCAGGTTATGATCTTGTAACCTTGCCGACCGAGTAACCAACCCGTTTGACGTGTATTTGTTGCAAAGGTCGCCCTGTTGGGCGACCTTTATTCTTGTGATATGGTAATCAGAGAAAAATCAGACGCGTTTGAGCGCCAGCACAGCGTTCAACCCGCCAAAGGCGAAAGCGTTGCTCAAGGCGACCTCGACCTTGGCCTCGCGCGCTTCGTTGGGGACCACGTCCAGCGCGCATTCGGGGTCGAATTCTTCGTAGCCAATGGTGGGTGCGATGATCCCGTCCCGCAATGCCATGATACAGGCTAGCAGTTCCACAGCTCCTGTCGCGCCGATCAGATGACCGTGCATTGATTTGGTTGACGAGATCATCAGCCGGTCAGCATGCCGCCCGAATACATCGGCCACCGCCGCGCATTCGGTCTTGTCATTGGCCGCCGTTCCCGTGCCATGCGCGTTGATATAGCCCACCTTGTCCGCCGCGATACCGCCATCGCGCAAGGCCCCTGCAATAGCTCTTGAAGCGCCCTGTTTGGACGGCATGACGATGTCGGCGGCATCCGAAGACATGGCATAGCCAGCCACCTCTGCCATAATCTCGGCGCCGCGCGCGCGGGCATGGTCATATTCCTCGAAGACGAATATCCCCGCTCCCTCGCCCTGCACCATGCCGTTGCGATTGGCCGAAAACGGGCGACAGGCATCGCGCGACATGACCCGCAGCCCTTCCCATGCCTTGATGCCGCCAAAGCACAGCATCGATTCCGACCCGCCGGTGATCATCGCAGGGCTCATGCCCGAGCGCACCATCTGGAAGGCTTGCGCCATCGCGTGGTTGGACGAGGCACAGGCGGTCGAGACCGTGAAGCTTGGCCCGCGCAGGTTATACTCCATCGACACATGCGAGGCAGCGGCATTCATCATCAGCTTGGGCACCACGAATGGATGCACACGGTTCTTGCCCTCTTCATAGACGGCGCGGTAATTGTCATCCCACGTGCTGACACCCCCGCCCGCCGTGCCCAGCACAACACCGGCGCGATTGGCCAGATCGCCGCTGAACTCCAGCCCCGACTGTTTGATCGCCTCGCGCGCCGCCATCAGGGTGAACTGGGTGAAGCGGTCATAGAGCGTCATCTGTTGACGGTTGAAATGGCCCTCGGCCTCGAAGCCCTTGATCTGACCGCCGATCTGGATGGACAGGCGTTCGACATCGCGGAACTCTAGCTGGCCTATTCCGCAGCGCCCCTCGCGCATCGCGGCCAGGGTTTCGGGAACATCATGGCCAAGCGCGTTGATCGTACCCGCACCTGTAATGACAACCCGTTTCAAGATTGATCCCGTTCGGCCACCAGTTTCTCGATCCCCGCCACGATGGAAGCGACCGAGGATATATCGAAATCTGACTTTTCAGGCTCGTTCGCATTAAACGGGATAGTGATGTCGAAGGCTTCCTCGATCGCGAAAATACTTTCGACCAGTCCCAGACTGTCGATTCCCAACGCCTCAAGCGTACTGTCCGGGGTCACATCAGATGGTTCCAGCACGGCCTGTTCGGCGATGATGGCGATGACACGGTCCTGAATGCTCATGCGAGGCCCTTTCCTTGTGACCCGTCCGGCCACTGGCCGCTGGATCTGGTGCCGATTTAGTCGCTCTCTTCGGTCTTGAAAACCGATTTCTGCAAGGCCGCGACATCACGGAAAAGGCGCGGCAAGCGGCGCAACGCCTTGTAACTTTCGATGTGATTTTCCATTTTGACCGCAGGATAGCCCAGCATCACGCGGCCCGCAGGCACATTGGACATGACCTTTGTCGCACCGCCGGTGATGACATTGTCACCGATGGTCAGATTATCGCTCAGCCCTGTCTGTCCGGCCAGCACCACGTTATTGCCCACAACGGTCGATCCTGCGATCCCCACCTGACCGCAGATCAGGCAATCATTCCCTATCCTTACATTATGGCCGATATGGACCAGATTGTCGAATTTGACGCGGTCACCGATTTGGGTATCGCGCACGGTGCCACGGTCGATACAGCTATTGGCCCCCAGTTCCACATCATCACCGATCCGAACAGAGCCAAGGGAATGGATGCGCGCCCATGATTGCGGGGCTGCATCACCCTGATCGCCAAGCGTCTGGCGCACATTCTCGACGCCTGATGCTTCTGGTGTGACAAAGGAAAACCCGTCCGCGCCGACCACCGCACCGGGATGGGCAAAGAAGCGTGCGCCGATCCTGACGCGGGCCGCAAGCCGCACGCCTTCGCGCAGGAAAGCCCCGTCGCCAAGGATCGCATCGGCGCCGATATAGCATTGCGGCCCGATCACCGAACCGGCCCCGATTTGTGCGCGCGGCCCGATCACTGCCAGCGCCCCGATCGTGACATCCGCGCCGATCAATGCCAGCGGATCGACCACGGCGGATGGATGGATTCCGATGCCGAACCCTTCGCCCGGGTCCATCATCGCACTGAGGCCGGACATCGCGTAACGCGGACGCGGGGCGACGATGGCAGCTTGCAGGCCAAGGCCCTGCCAGTCTGCCCCTGCCCAAAGCATGGCCGCGCAAGCCTGTCCCTGTGGCAAGCCTTCGGCATATTTGGGTGACATGGCCAGTGCCAGATCATCCGGTCCCGCCATAGCGGGTTCCGCCACGCCCGAGACCTGCAGGTCGACAGCGCCGAAAGCCTCTGCCCCCAGCGCCGCCGCGATCTCTTTTATCGTGTAACTCATGCTGGCCCCCGTATCTGACGGGGCAGATTTACCCCTGAACCGCGCGCAGTTCCACCCCTGCCCGTTCAAGCGCTTCCCATATCTTTGTGTCACGTCCGTAAACGTCCCGCCGATAGTTGGTCTTGCCCTTGGCGTTGGTAAAGGCGGTGCGGTAGATCAGGTGCACCGGCACGGGGTCCACAAGGTTCACGCGGGTTTGCTGGCCTGAATTCAGGATGCGGTCGAAAAATGTCTTGGGGTCCGCTTCCTGCCGCGCCAGCAGCACATAGGCGAAATCATGCGGATCGTTCAGGCGGACACAGCCATTCGAATAGGCACGGCTTTCACGTGAAAACAGGCTCTTGTCGGGCGTGTCGTGCAAATAGATCGCATAGGGGTTCGGGAACATGAACTTGACGGTCCCCAGTGCGTTCGACCGGCTTGGCGGCTGGCGCAGGTTGAAGGGAAAGGTCCGCGCGGTATAGCGCGAGAAGTCGATAGCCCCGCGCGGGATCACCCGTCCGCGCGCATCGGTTACTTGCAGATGCGACAACGCATTGGGATTGCGCTGCAAGGCAGGCAGGTAGTCGCGCTGGATGATGCCTGTCGGAACGGTCCAGTCGGGATTGATCTCCAGATAGCTCATCATGTCCGAGAATTCGGGCGTGCGCTTGGCCGGATCGACGGCGCCGATCACGGAACGAGTCTGAAAGGTCACGCGGTCATCGTCGATGATCTTGGACTGGAAGTCGGTCAGATTGACCAGAACATGCCGCTTGCCACGCTCTTCGCCCAACCAGCGTTCACGCTCCATCGAGACAATCACTGATTTCAGGCGCTCTTCCACAGGTGCGTTGATCTCGGTCATGGTGGAGGCACCAGCCACGCCATCCGCTGTCAAGCCATGGTCGGCCTGAAACAGCTGCACAGCGGTTTGCACCGCGGCGTCATAGTTCTGTGTCGCGCTGCGTCCCAGATACCCCATTGCGATCAGCCGGTTACGCAGGGCGACCACGGCGGCACCGCTGTCACCCGGCGCAAGGGTCTTGGCCGGAACAAGGGCGCCCCAGCCGCCCTGCCCCAACAACCGCTCCAGCCGGATTTTTTCCTTCATCAACCGTGTGTATTCACTGGTCGACGGTGCCAACCCGCGAAAAAAGGCGGCAGGTGTCGTGGTGACAAAGCTGTTCATTGTCTCGACGCGGTCGCGCAGCGGCACTTTGCGGACGATGGCCTTGTCGATCTCGGAGGGCACGACCAAGCCGGTTTGCAGATCGCGCGCCAGCCGCAACAGGCTACGCGTCAACTCGACCTCGAGAAGCCCCAGATCGCGCGGGTTGCCGGCCACCTGCATGGCCGCCATCAGCGCATCGCCGCGATAGCGCGCAGGGGGCAGCCCATGCTCGCCCGCATCCGCAATCGCCTGTAGTAAACTGCGTCGGCGGTCTGTGTGTTCTGCGCCTGTGCCGGTCCAAACCGGCGCATAATCGTTTTCGCGGTAGAACGTCGCGATATCCTTGTCGGAGGAGGCCGCTTCGGCAACGGCCTGCTTGAAGGCTGTGACACGCGTCCTCTCGCCTGCCGCGGCCAGGGTTTGCGATTGGTCGGGACTGAGGATCTGGGCCTGTGCGTTGCCACCAAAGCCGAAAGACAGCCCCGTGGCGAGTGTCAGGGACAGTAATGCAGAAACCAGAACAGCCTTAACAAAGCCGGTTTCAGCAGGTTCTCCAGCGCAAAACATCGCAACCTCTTTTCAAATCAAGCAGCTATGGACTTCAGCAGTGGAAACTGCGCGCCGTAAAGTCCATTCACAATTTGTCATGTCCTGGCGCAGTTGGCACGGGTGATGCAGGGTTGCATCGGTTTGCCGCCAAATGTGCTACCGACCGCGCGAGTGGCAGAATTTCGCCGAAAGGGGCTTGCGGGTCGAAAAAAAATGGAACCGCGGGTTGGTTCACGAATCCTTATATGTAATACCTTACCCTGCATCTGGGGATGGATGGCAAACTCCGCGTAACATCGCGGGCAAACAGGCAAGCGACGGGACAGACGCTCACATGACCTATGACAACTCCTCAAGCCTTTCGCGGCGTGCGCTTCTGGGTGTGTTCGCGGCAACCGCATTGGTGGCAGCCCCGACCTATTCCAAAGCCGCCGGATTGTTACGCCGCAGCGGTGATATCCGCCGGATCAAACTTTACTCGGGCCGGACCGGTGAACGTCTTGACACGATCTACTGGGTCGAAGGCGAGTATATCCGCGATGCCGTGGCCGAGATAAACCATTTCATGCGCGACTGGCGCACAAATGACGTCAAGAACATGGACCTGCGGACCGTCGATATCATGGCCGCCGCCCATAACCTTCTGGACGTGAGCGAGCCCTACATGCTTCTGTCCGGCTATCGCAGCCCCAAGACCAATGCGATGTTGCGCTCGAACTCTTCGGGTGTGGCGCGCAACTCCTTGCACCTTCAGGGTCAGGCTGCCGATCTGCGTCTGGCCTCTCGCTCGGTCGGTCAGATGGCCCGCGCCGCAGCCGCCTGCCGCGCCGGCGGGGTCGGATCTTATTCGGGATCCAATTTTGTGCATATGGATTGCGGGCCGATCCGCAGTTGGGGCCGGTAAGGTCCTCTCCCGCACTACGCGCGCAACAGGAATGAGCCGACCCGCAAGTTGATCCTTGCGGGTTTTTGCATATGTCCCGGTGGTTTCATCTTGCAGTGCACCCCTGTTTTGTCCCAACTGCGCGCTGAACGAAAACGCCGAAAGGGACCGACACTGTGACAGCCATTCTGACCAAGGATCACCCTTCTGTCCTGCCGGGTGTGGCTTTGCTGGTTATCCTGCAAGCGGCAGTTTCGGCGGCTTCGCTTGTGGTGGAAATCGTGGCGGGACGGATGCTGGCCCCCTATGTCGGCATGTCGCTCTATACCTGGACTTCGATCATCGCCGTGGTGCTGGCCGGTTTTTCGGCAGGCCATTGGGCGGGCGGGCGGATCGCTGAAATGCAGGCGCCGCGCGCCCTTCTCTGGACGGGGTGGTCGATGCTGGGCGCGGGCCTGACCACAGCGCTGGCTGTGTTCGTGTTGCGGAGCGGCGCGGACATCCTGCTGCCGCATATCAGCAATCCCATCGGGGCCATTGTCGCGCTATGTATGATCGCCTTCTTCATGCCCTCGTTCTTTGCGGGCATTCCCGCACCGGTTTTGGCACAGATTTCGGTGGTCGCGGCCCCTGATCAGTCCGGCCGCGCCTTGGGGGCGATGTTCGCGGCTGGTGCTTTGGGCGCTATTGCCGGCACGTTGCTGGCAGGTTTCGTCTTTGTCGCATGGCTGGGATCGGTGGGGACCTTGGCGCTGGTCACGGTCTGCTATCTGGTGGCGGCACTGATCCTGCTGTGGCTGGCACGGCGCGCTGGTGATCAATCCGGCATGCTGGTGGCTGCACTGGTCACGCTGGCCGGTCTGGCGCTGGCTGGCGCGACATTGGCACAGCCCTCGCCCTGCACCGAGGAAAGCGACTATTTCTGCATCAGGGTCGAGGATGTCTCGGCCGATCCGAACAGCCCTGTGCGTTTGATGGTGCTGGATCATCTGGTGCATGGCGTGTCGGCCCGCGATCTGCCCGAGGTGATCTTCTACGACCATGCTGCCTTGCTGGACCTGCTGGCGCGCGAGCGGATGGGCGGCACCGATTTCTCGGCCTTTTTCATCGGGGGCGGCACCTTCACCGTGCCGCGCAAATGGTCCACGCTTGAGCCGCGCCCCCAGGTGACCGTGGCCGAGATTGACCCCACCGTGACGCAGGTGGCGATCCGCGATTTCTGGTTCGACCCCGCAGGCACGCGTATCCTCAACCAGGATGCGCGCAGTGCCTTGCGGACCGATGGCAGCAGCTATGACGTGATCATCGGTGATGCTTTCACCGATATCGCGGTGCCTGCGCATCTGGTGACGGAAGAGTTCTTCACGCTGGTGCGCGACCACCTGACCGAGGATGGCGTTTACCTGATGAACGTGATCGACCATGCCGACCGGATGATTGCGCTGATGTCGCTCGTCCATACGCTGGAGCAGGTCTTTCCCCATGTCGAAATCTGGACCGAGGCGCGCCGCCCCGAACCGGGCGAGCGGATGATCAACATCATCGCCGCCGGGTTCAGCCCGACGGATGTGGATGTGTTGCAAGGCATGTCACCCGCGCCGATCACCTTTGCGCGCATTCCCCCGCAAGCGCAGGCGCAACTGAAGGCCGCGCGCGCGCCGATCGTGCTGACCGATGACTACGCGCCCATTGACCGGCTGATTGGTGCGGAAAGTTATTGAGCGGCGCTTCTCACATCACGGCTTCGATCAGGTAGGGGCCGGACATCGCCAGTCCGTCGGCCAGTGCCGCCTCCAGCCCGTCGCAATCGGTCACGGCGACGCCTTCGACGCCCATGCCACGGGCCATTTGCACCCAGTCCAGATTGGGCCGGTCCAGTGACAGCATGTCGATGGCGCGCGGGCCGGGATTACCGACGCCCACATTCGTCAACTCGCCGCGCAAGATGCGGTAGCTGCGGTTGGCAAAAATCACCACGGTGACATCCAGATTTTCCCGCGCCATCGTCCAAAGCGCCTGAAGTGTATACATGGCCGAGCCGTCACCGGTCAGTGCCATGACCTTTGCCTTGGGCGCGGCAATGGCGGCGCCAATGGCGACGGGCAGGCCGTAGCCGATCGAGCCGCCGCAATTGTTCAGCCAGACATGTTTCGGCGCGCCTTGGGTGGCCGGAAAGAAGCTGCGGCCTGTGGTGACGGATTCGTCGACCACCACGGCCCCTTCTGGGATCGCGCGGCCCAACAGATCGGCGATATTGTCGGGTGTCAGTCCGCCCTTGGGTTTGTCCGGCACGGCGGCTTTCGCAACATGGGCGGGGGGCGTGGCGCTGGCACCCGCACCATCGCAAAGAGCGACCAAGGCAGCAGCCAGATCGCTGCCGGTATGGGCCAGATGGATGATCTCGGCGCCGTCCGCCGTCAGCACAGCCGGTTTGCCGGGATAGGCGAAAAAGCCGATAGGCGCGCGCGCGCCGACCAGCACGATCCGCTTGTAGGGGGCCAGCACCTTGAGCGCCTGATCAATCGGATAGGGCACGCGCCCCACGGTGACGCGCCCTGCCCCGCGGTCCATCCTTGCATTGGCCCATTCCGACAAGAGCGCGCATCCCGTGGCGGCGCTGATGCGGCCTGCCAGCAGCAGATTGTCCTCGGTCAGTGCCGCGCCACCCAAGAGTAACAGGCTGTCAGGGCCGGACAGCGCAGTGGTCGCTGCCCGAAGCTGGCTGCGGTCGAAATCGGGGCGCTGTGGTGCGGGTTGCGGGTCGGCCACTATACCGCCCTCCGTCCATGCGGTATCTGATGGCAGGATCAGGGCGGCTACCTGTCCCGGGGCGGTATTGGCGGCCTGCACAGCCTGCACCGCATCCGCGCCCAGATCGCCCACGGATTTCGAACTATGCACCCAATGCGACACAGGGCGCGCAATCCCCTCGATATCCGAGGTCAGAGGCGCATCAAGGTCGATATGGCTTTGGGCATGCTCGCCAATGATGTTCAGAACACCCGATCCCGCTTTTTTGGCGTTGTGCAGGTTCGATAACCCATTCGCAAGGCCCGGCCCCAGATGCAGCAATGTGCAGGCGGTCTTGCCTGCCATGCGGTAATAGCCATCCGCCGCCCCTGTCGCCACGCCCTCTTGCAGGGTCAGAACCGAGCGCATGCCGGGGATATGGTCAAGCGCTGCCACAAAATGCATCTCGGAGGTGCCGGGATTGGAAAAGCAGGTATCGACGCCCGCGGCCAGCAGCGTATGCACAAGGCTTTCGGCGCCGTTGATGGCGGGATCGGTGGGGTTCGTCATGCTGTGCCTTTCCGGTCAGTGTGGCGCATCTGCCCAGAAGGGCGCGCGCAATTCGCGTTTCAATATCTTGCCGATAGAGCTGCGGGGCAAGGCATCACGCGCCTCAAGCCCCGACAGACGCTGGCTTTTGCCAAGTTTCTCATTGGCGGCTGTGCAGATTTCGCCAAGGCTGCGGTCCGTGCCTTGGCGCAGAACGACCAGCCCGTAGGGTGTCTCGCCCCATGCATCCGAGGGAATACCGATCACGGCGGCATCGGTCACATCGGGATCGGCCAGCAACACTAGTTCCAGATCATCGGCAAAGATATTCAGCCCGCCCGAGATGATCATGTCCTTCTTGCGATCCGACAGGATCAGAAATCCATCCTCGTCAAAGCGGCCCATATCGCCGGAACGGAAATAGACCTCTCCGGATTCGTTCAGCCAGATATAGTCACGGGTCAGATCCTCGCGTCCGAAATAACCTGCCATCATCGTAGGGCCGCGTCCGCAGATCTCTCCGACCTGCCCTTGCGCGACCTCGCGCCCCTCGAGGTCAATCAGGCGGATATCGTTTCCGGGGCCGAGCTTGCCGACAGTGTGCAGCTTGTCAGGATGTTCGTCCGCGACCAGCACGGTGACACCGCCGCCTTCGGTCAGGCCATAATACTCGATCAACTTGCCGGGAAAGCGCGCCAGCACATCGGCCTTCACATCGGCGCGCAGCGGTGCCGAGGTCGAGAATTTCACCCGCATGGAAGACAAATCGAAGCGGTCGAAATCCGGCACATCCATGATCCGTTTATATTGGACGGGCACCAACATCGTGTGGGTGATGCGCTCGTTCTCGACAATCTGCAAATACGCGGCCGCGTCGAATTTGCCCATCAGATGCACAGTCGATCCGCCGAACAGAGTCGGGATGAACGAGACGATAGTTGTATTGGAATAGAGCGGTGTCGAGATCAGCGTGCGCGCGTTGTCGTCATAGCCGTTGGGTGTGACACGGTCCATCTGTGCGGCGCGCATCCAGTGGTCGTGGATGATCCCCTTAGGGGTGCCGGTCGTGCCAGAGGAATAGATCAGGTTGAAAGCGTCCTTCAGACCAATCGGCACCATCGGGTCGGTGGTATCCGCGCTTTGAAGTGCCGCTTGCATCGGCACAAAGCGCGGATCGTCGAAATCCATCGCGTAGCGGGTGATATCCAGATCGCTAAGAAACCCTTCGACCAGACCCAGATACTGCTCTGCCACAAAAATCGCGCGGGCCTCGCAGTCACGCAGCATCCGCTCAAGCGCTGCGCTGGATGCCATCGTGGACAGGGGCGTGACACAGCCGCCAGCCCGCAGGATACCCATGAAGAGCAGCGCATAATCCGCCGAATTGGGCGACAGTATCGCGATGCGGTCGCCGTGCTGCATCCCCTGCCCCAACAGCAGGTTGGCGACGCGGTTCACGCCCGCATCGAACGCGCCCCATGTCAGGCGGACGGGCCCACAGACCACAGCCAGTTTGTCAGGATGCGCGCGGGCGTTGTCACGGACCTGCTCGACGATACTGCGCGTTGGTGGGGTGCCCGATGAGGGCGGGTTGATCTTGATCATCGGGTTCTTCCGGCTTGTGTTCCGCTTATTCACCTATGCTTGTCAGGCCGCAGGCGCCGGCGCAACCCGTGCGCGCCACGCCACGAGCATCGGCAACGCGCAGATCGCGGCTCCCAGCAGGAAGGACGCCCCGTAGCTGAGGTCCAGAAGCTCGGTTTTGGGTTTAGCAATCAGGATTCCCCCAAAGAACATCATCACCCGCAGCGGGATGGCAAAAGCGCCGTTGATCGGCCCGACAAGGCTGACATAACCCTGCAGTGCGGAAGAAATCATCGCCACACCGACCATCGCGCAGGACAGCGCGACCGCCACCTCCCATGCCGGTGCCTGCCCCACCAAAGCGGGGTTCAGCACGAAGAAGAACGGCATGATATAGATGACACCGCCAAGGCGCATGGCCTCGAACCCTGTAGCGATGGGGTTTGAGCCTGCCATGGTCGAGGCCGCAAAGGCACCAAGGGCCACAGGCGGTGTGATAAAGCTGACCATACCCCAGTAAAGGATGAACAGGTGCACCGCCAACTGGTTCAGCCCGCCCGCTTCAAGCGCGGGGGCCAGCACCACGGCCAGAAAGATGTAGCAGGCGGTGACGGTCATCCCCATGCCAAAGACAAAGGCCGTGATTGCGCCCATCAGGACCAGCACAAGCGTGTTGTCGCCCGCGATAAAGACCAGATCGTTTACCAAGGTTCCCGCCAGACCCGTCGCCGAGAAAGAGCCGACGATCAGGCCGACACCCAGCAGGATCGCTGTCAGTTCGGCCAGCCCCATGCCCACGCCAACGATCATGTTGGACAGGCGTTGCAGATCAAGCCGGTGACTGGCGCGGAACTGGTTGACCACAAGCAGCAGCGCCGTGGCATAGAATGGCGCCGAGGTTTCACGCCGCAGGCCGATCATCATGAATAACAGCAGCGCGAAGACGAAAATATAGGGCCATCCGTCCTTCATCACCTGACGCAATACCGGCAGATCGGGCTTTGGCAGCCCGCGCAGCCCGCGGCGCGCCGAATAGGCGTCGATCTGGGTAAAAAGTCCCCAGTAAAACAGCAGGCTGGGGATAGCCGCGGCCAGTGCGATATCGACATAGGGACGCGACAGGAACGAGGCCATCACAAAGGCCGTGGCCCCCATGATCGGCGGCATCAGCACCCCGCCGGTCGAGGCGCAGGCCTCGGTCGCGGCGGCAGTCTTGGCGGAAAAGCCGGTTTTCCGCATGGCCGGAATGGATACCGCGCCCGTGGTCAACACGTTCGAGATGACCGAGCCCGACATCGAGCCCATGAAGCCACTGGCGAAGATCGACACTTTGGCCGCCCCGCCGCGATATCCCCCGACCATTCCCAGGGCCAGATCGTTGAAAAACTGGCCCCCGCCCGTGCGCTGCAACACCGCGCCGAACAGGATGAAGCCGATCACAACGCCGCCAAAGGCTTTCATCGGGATGCCAAAGCTGCTCTCGGACGAATAGATATGATAGGGCACCGTCTGCATGAAGGTGCTCTGGAACCCTGTTAGCGGGGCGGGCACATGGCCTGCGAATGTGGGGTAGAAGGCAAAGATCGTCACGATAATGAACAGGACCAGACCACCCGCGCGTCGCGTCGCCTCAAGCACCAGCAGGAAGAAGATCACGGATACATATTGCGCGGCTTGCGGCGCTGCATATTCCCAACCCTGCGAAAGGTTCTGCTGCGCTGTCTGGCCAAGATAGGCCGTGCAACCCAGTGCCGTGGCGAAAAGCGCCCAGTCAATCAGCGAGGGTGCACCCCCCTTGCCGCCGCGCATCTGGAAAATCAGGAAGGTCAGCGCCAGAAACAACCCGCCCAGCAGATAGAGGTAGCGCCCGTCGATCAACACGATCCCGAAGGCCTGAATATTGAACAACTGGTGGATCACCATCACCAGGCCACCCAAGGTGCCGATGATCACCACCCAGCGCGCGATCCCCGAGATCCGCTCGGCAGGGCTGGAACCGTCGATTGCGACCTGCTCATATGTCGGAATGCTGCCGGTGGGTGCCGGTTTTTGATCAACGCTCATGGTATTTCCTTGATCGTTCGGGGGTCAGATGGGCGCCTGTGACACTACATGTCAGGCGCACGCAAAGATCGGGGCTGTTCGGGGCTGATACGGCTGGCAAGACCGACCGGAACGCATGCTCCGGCCGGTAGGTTGCAGTGCTTGACGCTTAGAAAACGACTTCGAAACCACCATCGGCAAGTGCCTTGCGGCGGGCTTCGGACCATGCCGCTTCCCAGTCTGCAGGCGCTTCGGCTTTCAGTGCGTCCCATGCCGCTTTCAATACGGCCTGACGTTCGATCAGGCGATCGTTATTGGCCTGCGCCTCATCGGACCAGACGCCCACCTCTGTGTAGTAGCGGATTGTGCCTTCGTGATAGGGCACCACCCATTCCATTTCCTGCTTGTCCAGCGCCCAGCCGCCGATACCGGGGGCCTTGCCATCATAGGCAGGAAACAGTTCCACCATCGCCTTGGTCATGTTGTAGACCAGATCCTCGTCTGTCTCTTCCGTTGCGACCAGAACCGGATAGGGATAGCCGGCACCTTGATAGCCTTCGGTGCCGTCGATATTGGCGCCGACTTTGGCAAGGTTGGGCAGGAAGAAAGGTGCGATGGCCTGCATTGCGGCCAGTCCTTCGGCATTGTCGGGATCGACCGGCGGCCAGAACAGGCCGCGCGGACCTGCTGCCGCCTCATAGGCGTTGCCCGAGTTGGTGGCGGCGAAAGCGGCGTCCACCTGTCCTTCGATCAGGCCAGTCCAGCTTGCACCGAAGCCGCCGAAATCGACACGTGTGACGTCATCCCATGTCAGGCCACCATAGGCCAGATAGGCCTCGGTATTCACGTTCAGCGCCGGGGCGCCGACGATATAGGCCACGCGTTTACCTTTCAGATCGGCATAGGTTTCGATTCCAAGATCGCCCGCAACACCGACGGCGAGGTTGATCGCCCCGCCATTATTGGCCATCAGCACGCGTACCGGCTGCGGCCCCCAATTCTCGGCACCAAAGTCGAACGCGCCTTCCTGTGCCATGAAGCTGCCGCCCACGCCGGTGGCCGAAAACTGTACACGCCCCTGACGCAGAGGCTCGGTCCGCGATACGTCGTTCTTGCCCGGAAGAACGCGCAGGTTGATCCCCGCCGCATCCTGAAGCGCCGCCCCGACCGCAACGGCCTGGTTATACCCGGCCGACCCGGTGTCATAGGCTGTCCACGACAATTGCTGCGGCAGGTTGATGTCTTGCGCTGTGGCCATTCCGGCCGAAAGCGTCACAGCCGCAAAAGCGGCAAAAAGTGGTTTCATGGTATCCTCCCTTTATCCGGCGAAACGTCGACTGCCACACTTTGCGACCGCTTGTCTGCGGACGTCCTCCAAAGTTGCGGAATTTCATTTCGCTCTGCGGATACGTTAGGGATTCCCTGCACCGTCTGTCAACCCGGCGCAATACAATGATGTCACCAAATTGCGCGGCGTGAAACAAAGCCAGCAACCCGAACCGGACATGACGGCGAGCCACTGAACATCTCAGCAAACGCCATGCTGCGCGTGAAAACCCACGAAAAGGTGAAGTCTAGAGGAATGGTGCACCCGACAGGATTCGAACCTGTGGCCTCTGCCTTCGGAGGGCTAGGGGATTGGTTTTCTGAGCATTACCGCAGATAGCCACAGACACCACGAGAAGTTTGATTTCCTAGCAAAAATAGTGTTTTATGGGCATCAGAGCGGATGACCGGGGATTACCCCGTTTTCCGCGAGATTACCGAAGGCGTGCTTCCTATGTGCTTCCTGTAACTCCGATGGCCCAAGAGCGTCTGACAAAGACCGTGGTGGACAAGCTGGACCCCGGCGCGAAGGACTACTTCGCGTGGTGCGGGAAGCTGTCCGGGTTTGGCGTGCGCGTCTGGCCGAATGGCAAGAAGACCTTTGTGGTGCAGTATCGTGCAGGCGGTCGCGGCGCACCTACCCGGCGCAAGTCGCTTGGCACCTTTGGCGTCGTGACGGTCGATCAAGCACGCAAGGCGGCAGAGGACTACTTGGCGTCTGCGCACCTCGGCAACGATCTTGTCGGGGCCGAAAGGAAGGTCCGCGCGGAAATGACCGTGTCACAGCTCTGTGACGAGTACATTGAGCACGGCATGGACACGAAGAAGGCAAGCACGGTCAAGACAGACAAAGGGCGGATCAACGCACACATCCGGCCACTCTTGGGAAAGAAGAAGATCAGCGCGGTCACGCGGCAGGACATCGAGCGCTTCTTGAGTGATGTCGCCAAGGGCAAGACCGCCCGCGACAAGCGCACCTCAAAGGGCCGCTCCATCGTGACAGGCGGCAAGGGAACCGCCACCCGAACGGCTCGCCTCTTGGGCGGCATCTTCACCTATGCGGTCAACCAAGGCTACTTGGAAGCCAATCCGCGAAAAGGCGTGAAGCTCTACAAGGACGGAAGCAAGGACAGGTTCCTGAACCGCGACGAGATCGACCGCCTTCTTCAAACGCTGGAAGAGGCCGAGACCATCGGCTTGCCGTGGGAACTTCGCGAGGACGCCAAGGCCAAGCATCGCCCGAAGGAGGAAAACCTGCGCGAAGTGCTTTCGCCCCATGTGACCGGGGCTATCAGGCTGCTTCTTCTTACGGGATGCCGCCTTCGCGAGATACTGCACCTGCGATGGGAAGAGATAGACTTCGAACGCGGGTTCCTGCTCCTGCCCGACAGCAAGACGGGGCGCAAGACAGTCTACTTGTCAGACGTGGCCGTCGAGGTGCTGCGCGACATTCCCCGTGTGAGCTCCTATGTCATCGCGGGCAGCCAGCAAGACAAACCGCGTTCCGACCTCAAACGACCTTGGCAGCGAATCACGCGCCACGCCCAGCTCGAAAACCTGCGCCTTCACGACCTTCGGCACACCTTCGCGTCAATCGCGGTCGAGCAGAACATGAGCCTCTACATGGTGGGCAAGCTCCTTGGGCACAAGTCGCCAGAGACCACGGCGCGATATGCCCACCTTGCCCGAGATCCCATACAGCGGGGAATAAACGAGATTGGCGAAATGATCCGAGGCAAGCCAAAGTCGTAGTCCAGCCCGCCAGTCGGTTTTACAACTGACAACATCAGGCAGCGTTGCGGCAAACATAGCATTCCGATACATAGGGCAGCATCGATCCAATCAGATCGACCCGGCGCGCATCAACGGAACGGTGCAGCCCCCAGGTATCAGGACAGCCCCCGGAAATACAGCACTGAACCCGCTTTCGGATGACCGAATGCGGCCACCCTCATTCATGCCTGACGGAGCTTCACCATGAACGCCATCAATCCGCTTCCGCTTTCTCCCAAAGAAGCAAGCCGCTACCTTCGCAACACCTTCAACATTTCCTACACACCGGGCACTTTGGCTCGCCTGAGATGTGAGGGCGCAGGCCCCGTTTTCAAGAAGATCGGGGCGAGCGTGTTCTACGACATCGCGGAACTCAACAAGTGGGTTCACTGGCGCACGTTCATCCGGCGCAGCACGTCCGACATCTACCCGGCAAAATATCCCGACCCCGGACGCGATTGCGACGTTTGGGCGGCGCTGGGGATCACGTTCCCGGAAGCCACGGCGACCGGCGAGATCGATCTGCACTAGAAGCATCAGGAAAGATCGGCATTTGTTGTTCTTTCCCAATGCTTTAACAGAAACTCATTTGTTGACACCCTCTGAGGGTCTGGTTTGTATTGATAGGTGAAGGCCACCCGGCCTTCACCATGACACCAACCATCAGAAAGGGTCACGTCATGGACGAACAGAATGACAACTTCATCCTCATCCCGGCCAAAAGCGGCGGGGGCGCGCTCGTGCGGCGCAGCCAGATCGCGGGCGGTCGCGCCAACGGTGCCGAAGGCGCAATCCTCTATCTGGCCTCCGGCCCGTCCGTCTACACAACGGCGACCATTCCGCAGCTTGCGGAATATCTCGGCGCACGGAAGGCCGAAATCGCCTGATCCGGCCAAGGCTTGCGGGGTTTCGCCATGAAGCCCCGCAACAACCCCACCGACAAGCAGCTTGCTAAACGGATGCGCGGCACCCCCACGTCGCGCACCGATGCCCGCGCCCGTAACGATGCCTATTGGGCCTTGCGGGCGCAGGGCTATTCACACGGGCTTGCCAAACGTACATTGCGCGATGAGCAGCCCCGCGTGACGCGCGAGACTATCGAGCATCCGAAAGGGGTTTTCGAAGGCATCGACCCCGACGAAATCCTCGTGCCCAATCGCGTAACCCTGAACACGCTGGAAGTCACCATTCGCCCCGATCTGAGCGAAGACACATTCAAGAAGGCCCCACCCCGCGACACGGAATACACGATCTGGCTGGACGGCATGAGCAGTTTCGGCCTTCGCATCCGCCCGAGCGGTGCAAAGTCCTATATCGTCATGTTCCGCATCAGAGGTAACCGCAAGCCTTACAGGCTGACACTCGGGAAGGCGACCAGCATCCCGTTCGAGACAGCCCAACGAATGGCCCGCATCGCACGGATGGAAGCCTTGGCAGGAAATGATCCACGCGGGATGCACAAGAGCGGTGACTTGCTGAAACGCGCGAAAATCTGAGCAGTCCCGTCTTGGCCGGTTTCCCTGATGTTACCCCAGAGAAACAAAGAAACACCGGGGAAACATCGCGCCAGCCCGCAGAGTCAGCCAGTCCGAGTTTTCGCTTGCTGCTAAGAAACACGGTGGAGAAACACGGAACCAAGCCAGAAACAAACTGGGAAACAGGGAAACGCCAGAACTGCCACCACTGAATCGCGATTGCCGGATTCTGTGGTCGAGTCTGTCAGGCGGTATTAAAGATCGGCAAGCCAAACTGGCTTGGCATTGCGACTTGCGCACGTTCACCCGCTGGGCCGAGATTGCGTAGGCCAAGGACCACCGGAAGAGCACCAGCACCCACACCAGAACTGCCCCGCCGGATAATGATTTGGATAGTGGATTATGTGACAGGATAAAGGATGTTGATCATAGCTCTTCGATGGAAAAGAAGAATGATCAATCCAGGTTACAGGATCAAGACGAAGACAGGACCAAGGACGAAGGATCAGGCCTTGCCGGTAGGCCATATCGGCTCAAAAGGGTGAAGCCAGAAGGAAATGGCCTCACCCTACCCCAGCCTAACGAGGCATGTTCTGCAGGAGGTGGAGGCATCAGCGCAGCCACCTCCACACTAGTTGATCGTGTATTCTTTCCACGGGATCGCGCCAAGCGGCGTTCGGGACAGGAACCGTGCGATGTCGGGGCGCCCGAAGTAGGTAGGACGCCCCCGGCTGTCTTGCGCCATCAGCACCACCGGCACGCCACCAAAGGTCGGGGAAAAGGCACGGATCGCATCGCTCGCCGACGCCCTGTTCTGCACGACATGGGATTTCACGACAACAATCGCAAAGGTCTGACCTTGCTCTTTGATTACTGCTCCTTGGAAGCGCATCGCCATTCCTCCTATGCGGCCATCTTGCCGCTGCGCGCATTGATCCAGTCCCACGCTTCCTTGGGCAGCCAGCCTTGATAGTCGCGGGTCACGCCGATCACGAGAAAGAAGTCGTTCTTGTCGACATGCGGTTCGAGCTTCTGCCAAATGCCAGTGGCGGTAAGCGAGGTATCGACCAGCCAGGTCGAATCCAGATAGTGCCACCACTCCCCGCAGGACTTGATGGCCTCATGCAGCGCCGCGTAGCTCTGACCGGGACGCTTCAGGTCGTAGTTGATCGCATAGATCATGTGTCCGGCCTCCTTGAGCCGCATTGATGAGGTTGGGCGGAGGGCCGAGTTTCCCCGGCCCCCGGTTGGTCGCGTCCTACTTTTTCTTGTTCGGACGCTGGGTCAGCGCCGAGGCCGCAGCCGACTTTGCCGCCGGGCTGGACTTCGGATCGCGGAGCACTTTCGAAGCTGCCGATGCAGCCTTCGCGCTCGTCACTTCCTTGTTGGACTTCGCCATGATGATCACCTCCTTTCGTGGCGTTTGCGCGCTGCCTACTGGAGGCGGCGTTTGACTTCCTCGATAAGCGCGGGCGAACCCGAGACCTCGAAGGAAAGATTGTCGAGAGAGCGCCCGACCACCGTGATGGTCGGCGCAGCGCCGGTCTCGGGATCGCGGACATCGCGCAACTTGCTGCGCACCATTTCCTCGACCTGCGAAAGCATCGCCCGCTCAAGCTGGTTGGCGATGTCGTTGGGCCTGATCTTGCGCCCGTTCAGTTTCCACTCAATCTTCAACATGGCCCTCTCCTACTGTTGGCAGCGATTGACGCCCCGGCCTTATGGGTATATTAACTATTCGCATCAGCTCCAGTTGTCAAGGGGTTCGAATAC
Organism: Seohaeicola saemankumensis; assembly: GCF_021021435.1. Lineage (GTDB taxonomy): Bacteria > Pseudomonadota > Alphaproteobacteria > Rhodobacterales > Rhodobacteraceae > Seohaeicola. The sequence goes on along the minus strand of NZ_JAINWI010000014.1, from coordinate 49,128 downwards.
TAACTATACGCATCAGGGAGGTGCCGCAGCATGATCAACCCGAGACCCGGCTTGCGATGGGGCATCGAGCAGCGGTTAGAGTTCATCGAGTTCCGGCTGTTCTGGGAGGGTGCCATCAACCGGAGCGATCTCATCGACTTCTTCGGGGTGTCAGTCCCGCAAGCGTCGAAAGACCTGTCGCACTACCAAGAGCTTGCGCCCGAGAACATGACGTATGACACAAGCCTCAAGCGCTATGTCGTAGCCGAACACTTCGAACCGAAGTTCCTGAAACCCGATGCAAGCCGATACCTGTCGCAACTTGCTTCGCTTGGGCGCGGGCTGATCAGCGCGGATGAGGCTTGGTTTGCGAACGCCCCGTCCTTCGACGTGATCGTGCGCCCCAAGCGGATCATCGACACCGGCATCCTGCGCGCCCTCCTGCAGGTGGTGCGCGAGCGGAAGTCTGTCGACATCCTCTACCAGTCACTGAACCCTGAGAAACCCAAGCCGGAGTGGCGCAAGGTGACGCCACATGCCTTCTGCTTCGATGGTCTACGCTGGCATGTCCGTTCCTACTGCCACGCGCGCAAGGCATTCCGCGACTTCTTGCTTCCACGCATCGCGGAACTTGGCGAGCAGGGTGAACCCGGCCTGCTAGGCGTTGCGGATCAGCCTTGGCATGAAATCTACCACCTGAAGCTCAAGCCGCATCCGAAGCTATCACCAGAACAGCAACAGGCGATTGCCGCAGATTACGGCATGCAGGACGGCGTTTTCGAACTTCCCATGCGGCTAGCCATGCTTTTCTACTTCAAGAAGCATACGGGGCTGGATTACAAGGAAACAGAGAAAGACCCGCAACAACAACATATTGTAATGGCAGACCCCGAGTCCGTTCGCGAAGCAGAGCGCCGCGCAAGCCTGCCCCCTGTACATTGAGAAGTCCCATGTCAGATTCGAAAAAGAACATCTACGGCCCCGGTAACCCGCACCCACTTTCGCAGATGAAAACTGAACTAGTTTGGGAGGGCAAATACGATGAATTTGGCAATCGCCGCGAGTTCGATGTTGCATCCTTTACAATGCCGCTACAGCGAATTGAGACCATCGATTGGCCTCGATCTGAGGCAGTCGCACAGAAATCGCTTTTTGATGAACGAACGGCATATCGGGATGATTTTCGGAACAAGCTGATATGGGGTGATAACAAGCTTGTCCTTGCTTCCCTTCAGGAAGAGTTCAAGGGCAAACTTGACTTGATCTACATCGACCCGCCATTTGATGTAGGGGCTGATTTCACGATGGATGTTGCCATCGGAGATGGCGCGCAGGTAACGGAGAAAGAGCAGTCTCTGATTGAGTTGGTAGCCTATCGCGACACTTGGGGCAAAGGCGCTGATAGCTACCTTCAAATGCTTTATGAGCGGCTTACACTAATGCGGTCCCTGTTGAGTGAAACAGGTTCAATATTTGTTCATTGCGACTGGCACATGTCTCACATGATTCGGATGCTGCTCGACGTCGTCTTCGGTCGGGATCGTTTTGTGAATGAGATCATCTGGCACTATTACAACAAGATGCAGGGAAATGTAGGTCATTTCGCGAAGAACCATGATGTAGTGTTTTGGTATCGAAACGGTGACAAGTTTAAGTATTTTCCACAGCGTGAAGATCGTGAAAAGACAACTAAGCAAATCAAGCGTGTATGGGACAAGAACAAAGGCAAGATCGTCAACGCGAAAGGCGAAGACGGCAAGGTCATTTACATAGACAGCGATAGCCGTGGGGTTGACAGCGTTTGGTATCTCTCAATGCTTCAACCAGCTGATAAGACCGAGAACCTTGGATACGCAACACAAAAACCCGAAACACTTCTTGGCCGCATCATTTCTGCGGCAACAGAAGAGAACGACCTGATTGCAGATTTCTTCTGTGGGTCGGGAACCACCTTGGCTGTGGCGGAGCAGCTTGGACGCCGATGGATAGGCGCTGACCTTGGGCGGTACTCGATTCACACAGCGCGGAAGCGGCTCATTGGCGTGCAACGTGACCTACACGGGGCAAAGAAGCCTTATCGCTCCTTCGATGTCTTCAACCTAGGCCGTTACGAACGGCAATGGTGGCAACAAGCTTCCCTGTCCGGAGCAGAGTCCGAGCACAGGGCCATTGTTCTTTCGTTCTTCCGCGCCGAAGTCCTAGGAAGTGCCCCGTCGCCACTTCTGCACGGGCGGAAGTCGACCGCATTTGTCCATGTTGATGGAATCGACAGCATCTTTACTCGCGAGGAGGCCCGCGCGGTTGCTGAAGCAACCAAGGCAGCGGGCGGGCGACAGGTGCACTGCCTCGCCTGGGACTTCGAAATGGAGATCAGGCAGACCGTGGCGTCACTCGAAACCGAGTTCGGCGTGAAGATCAGGCTGCACCGCATCCCGCGCGAGATCATGGAGAAGAACCGGACTGAAGTGCCGCCCTTCTTTGAGGTAGCGCTTCTGGAAGCGCAGCCCGTCATTCGCAAGGCTGGCGGCGAGACAACGGTCGACATCAAACTGGGCAACTTCCTGCCAAGCCTGACCGAAGTTCCGTCCAAGGAATTGGAAGCCTTGCAGGAACGCGCGCTGACCAGCGGCTTCGATTTCATCGACTTCTGGGCCGTCGATTTCGATTGGCACCCGGATCAGCCCTTCAACCATCACTGGCAAGACTACCGGACGCGCAAAGACCGGTCGCTGAAGACGGTCAGCGATGCCGAGTTCAGCTATGACAAGCCCGGCAAGCACATCGCCTGCGTGAAAGTGGTGGATGTGTTTGGGTGCGACACGAGTATCACGGTGGAGATTGACGTATGAGTGACACCGCTTCCGAAGCCATCGCGATCAATTCCGCCGCCCTCGAACCGCTGTTCGCCCCTTGGGAAGAACCGAACAAGCATCGTGTCCGCGCGAAGAAAGGCCAACCTCCCGAGATCAAGTCCTATCGGCGGCAATCACCCATCCGCATGGTCAACCCGCTCCGCGCCGCCGTGAAGGAATGGCGTGAACTGAACTATTTTGGGGCCAGCGACACGACGCGCGATCTGCTGTCCTACTGGTTCGAGCGCCCGCATCGCTTGAGCAATTCGGCGGGGGAAGAGTTCGACTTCAGATACTATTTCTGCCAGCGGGAAGCGATTGAAACATTCATCTACCTGATCGAGGTTCGCGGGCTTACCTCGCTGTCGTCTCTGATCTTCGAGTTCGGCGGGCCAAACGCGGAGACCGAAGCTTTGGGCATCAAGCCCGAAGATGATGAATGGGCGCGGTACGCCTTCAAGCTCGCGACCGGCGCAGGCAAGACCAAGTGCATGAGCTTGGCGATTGTCTGGAGCTACTTCCACGCGCTGCGCGAGAGCGAAAGCCAGCTTGCCAAGCATTTCGTGATGGTCGCCCCGAACCTGACGGTCTTCGAACGACTGAAGGAGGATTTCAGACCCGAAGGGGGTGGCCCCGACATTTTCATGACCGATCCCCTCGTACCGCCAGAATGGCGCGGGGACTGGAATTTCTCGGTCGTCTTGCAGGACGAGGCCAGCGGCGCGACGACTGGCGGCGCACTCTATCTGACCAACATTCACCGTCTGTTTGAACCGAGAGACGGCAAGAAATCAGAGGCTGAAACCTACGATTGGGCTGGACCCGCTGTCTCGAAGTCCAAGGCGCTGGATACCGGGGCCGAACTTCGCGACCGGATCACCTCGCCCCCCCGCATCATGGTCTTGAACGACGAGGCGCACCACGTCTGGGACCCCGGTTCTGCGTGGAGCGAGGCCATTCGCTGGCTGCACGAGGCGATCCGCAAACGGACCGGGGCCGGTCTGGTCGCGCAGCTCGACTTTTCAGCCACGCCGAAAGACAACAAGGGCCGAATCTTTCCCCATGTCGTTTGTGACACGCCATTGGGGGAAGCCGTTGATGCGGGGATCGTCAAGACACCGATCATCGGGCGCACCAAGGAACTGGTCGAACAGGCCCACGACGATGCAGCGTATCGCTACGAGGCCCATCTTCGCCTCGGCTACGAGCGTTGGAAGCGCAGTCGCGCGGAATGGGAGAAGAGCGGCAAGAAGCCCCTTCTCTTTGTCATGTGCACCGACACCGAAGCTGCGAACCAGATCACGGCGCGTCTGAACGCTGACAGCGTTTTCTCGGACCTGAATGGCAAAACGATCAATCTGCACACCAATCTAAAAGGCAAGGTCAAGCGCCGCAACATCGGCGGGCAGACGATTGAGGTCTTCGAAGAAAGCGAAAAGGAGATCAGTGACGAAGACTTGAAGGCGATCCGCCGCATCAGCCGCGAACTTGATCGACCAGACAGCCCATATTCCTGCATCGTGTCCGTTCTGATGCTTCGCGAGGGTTGGGACGTTCGGAATGTCACCACCATCGTCCCGCTCCGACCGTATAGCTCCAAGGCGAACATCCTGCCCGAGCAGACACTTGGCAGAGGTCTGCGACGGATGACGGCACCCGGCCAAGCCAACGAACTGGTTACCGTTGTCGAACACCCTGCCTTTTCGAGCCTGTACGAGCAAGAGCTTGAGCAAGAGGGCCTGCCCATTGAGGTGCTGGATACTGACAAGGTGCCAGCGACGACGGTCACAATTTTCCCTGACGAGTCAAAAGACCTATTGGCGCTGGACATCGTTCTGCCTGCGTTGTCCGCAGCGCATGAGATCAAGCCGAAGCTGGAAGCGCTCAGCATCGACGATGTTCGGAAGGCTTTTGCACGCTACAAGCCACTCCCTCTTGGCAGCAAGGGCGAAGTTGATGTTGTCTATGAGGGGCGTCACCTGATCACCGACGAAGTGGTCGAGGTGATGAATATCAGCCTTCCCCTGCTTCAGAACGGCGTGACAGCTATCTCATTCTATGTTCGAGAGCTTGAAGCAGCGTGCAAGGTCCAATCGACGCACACAGTGCTTGCCCCCCTTCTCGAAACCTATCTGACGGACATCCTATTCGCCGAGAAATCGGGGCTTTTCGACAAGCGCCTCACAAGCCGCCTTGCCGATCAGGATGTGCGCGAACACATTCGGGCGGTTTTCATCCCCCTGATCCGCGAGCGGACAGTCAAAACCGAGAAGCGCCGCGCTGACGGTTTGGCCATGCAGTTAAGGAATTGGAAGCCTTACCAAGCGACGCTTTCGGAAAGGAAGCCTGTCGAGAAGGCAAAGCAAACACTCTTCAATCTCGTGCCTTGTGACCAGTCACTTGAGGTCGCAATGACGGCATTTCTAGACAACTGTGCGGACGTTTCGGCGTTTGCGAAGAATGCCGGACCTCAAGCGCTTCGCATCGACTATCTCACAGCCGATCAGCGCTTGGCATTCTACCGCCCTGATTTCTTTGTGCGAATGAACGATGAAGAGTACGCCCTCGTTGAAACCAAAGGACGGCAGGACAGCGATGTCCCACGAAAGGCACAAGCCGCTATTGAATGGTGCAAGGCCGCATCCAAGGGCAGCGCGAAGTGGAACTACGTTTTCACCCCCCAGAATGTCATGGAGCGGCTAACAGGTAACCGCTTTGCTGATCTGGCGCGGGCTTGTGCCCCAGCACTTCAAAACCTCATCAGCGAGACTACGGCACAACCGGAGCTTCCCCTGTTTGGGCCAAAGGCTGACAACGACGCAGAGAACTTCTACGGAAAGGAAATCTTTGACCCGCTTCCGATGAGGGCAAAGAAGGCGGCGACTGACGCGTTGGAGCTGTATCGTTTCTTCGAAAAGAAAACTGAAGCGCCGAACTTCGCACCCGTATTCAGCGCTCTTCTCGGGCCGTTTGATGAGGCCTGCAAGGCTGTTATCACTGCACGTCTTCAGTCGCACCTACCAGCTCGACCGGTGGATCAACGCGACTGGTTCGAGCCTTACATGCCCAGCGGTTTGGAAAAAAGGAGCCTCGACCACTACAATGGCATGGCGAAGAACCTGAAACGAGGCTTGGTCTATGGGAACCCGCATTCGGTGATTGGTCTGCTGAGGTCATGCCTCGACTACGCGCTCAACGACAGCACGAAAATTGATGGCGTGTTCAAAGCGGTAAGTGATGAGTTCCGTTTCGAAAGCGCTCACAGCGTCTTGGAGATGGTTTCGGCAGTTAACACGTTCCGCAACACCTACGTCGCACACGGCGAAAAAGAGCTGCGCGACGGCGGTGTCGCTGAGCGGAACCTGCGGGACTGGGTGACGACCTTGGCGAAGGTTGCGGCGCTGTGATGGCAGGACTTGCTTCAAGCTCACCAAGGAAAACCCGCTTGTTCCCCTCGGAGCCGCCTTCTTCTCGCTATGGGGGCGCGAAGGCGGCTCCGAGGAAAACAAGCTCTCTTAGTATCTCTATCTCTATCTGTCTTAGGGGTGCGGCGGCCCTTTGGAATCGACCGGAAGTGACCGCGGATTACCCGCGTCGTGCTTCCTATGTGCTTCCTGCGCCAAGGCGCAAAGCGGAACAAAGGCCCTAAGTCATTGAAAATATTGGCGCACCCGACAGGATTCGAACCTGTGGCCTCTGCCTTCGGAGGGCAGCGCTCTATCCAGCTGAGCTACGGGTGCATCTGCGGGTGGAATAGGACAAAGCTGACGCTGCCGCAACCGCTATTTGCCGCGGTGTGCGACCTGTTCAGGCGAAGAGTTCGTGCGCCAGTTCCAGTGCGTCGATCAGCACATCCACCTCGGCTTCGGTATTGTACAGGCCGAATGACGCGCGGCAGGTGGCGTTAAGGCCCATGTGCTCCATCAGGGGGCCTGCACAATGCTGGCCCGCGCGTACGGCGACGCCTTTCTTGTCAAGGATGGTCGAGATATCATGGGCATGCGCCGCCCCGTCCATCGTGAACGAAAAGATCGCGGCCTTGTTCTTGGTGGTGCCCTGCACAGAAATCCAGTTCAGACCGTCCAGCCGTTTGCGGGCATAGTCGCGCAAGCTCGTTTCATGTGCGGCGATGTTCTCCATCCCCAGACCCATCATATAGTCCAGCGCCACGCCCATCCCGATGGTCTGCACAATGCCGGGCGTGCCGGCCTCGAATTTCATCGGTGGATCGTTATAGGTGACGGTGTCGCGTGTCACTTCGCGGATCATGTCGCCGCCCCCGATAAAGGGGCGCATCTCGGCCATGCGTTCCTTGCGGACATAGATCGCCCCTGACCCAGACGGTCCGTACAGCTTGTGCCCCGTGACGGCGTAGAAGTCGCAGCCGATATCCTGCACATTTACTGGCATATGCACCGCTGCCTGCGATCCATCGACCAGCACCGGCACCCCTTTGGTGCGGGCGCCCTCGCAGATGGTTTTCACATCCACGACGGTGCCCAATACGTTCGAGACATGCGTGACCGCAATCAGTTTGGTGCGCGGCGTGATGGCGTCCAGCACGGCTTGCGGATCAAGCGCACCGGTGCTGTCGACATCGACCCATTTGATCACGACACCCTGCCGCTCGCGCAGGAAATGCCATGGCACGATATTGGCGTGATGCTCCATGATGGACAGGATGATCTCGTCGCCCGCCTCCATCCGTGGCATGGCCCAGCCATAGGCGACCATGTTGATGCCTTCGGTGGTGCCCGAGTTGAAAACGATCTCGTCCTCCGAGCCGGCCCCCAGAAAGCGCGCGACGATCCCGCGCACGCGTTCGTAATTGTCGGTGGCCAGGTTGGACAGGTAATGCAGACCGCGATGGACATTGGCATATTCATGGCTATAGGCCTGCGTGATGGCATCAATCACCACCTGCGGTTTCTGCGCCGAGGCCCCGTTATCCAGATAGACCAACGGCTTGCCGTTCACCTGACGCGACAGGATCGGGAAATCGGCACGGATTTTTTCAACGTCAAACATGGCTCAGCTCGCTTCGGGGACAGGGACGCCTAGGAACGCCATCAGGACAGACAAGCCAATGGTGATGCCGATGACCGAAAAAACAAGCAGCAGCGCGGTTTTGCCCAGCGAGGTGAAACGATGTGCCACATCCAGAAAGTTCAGCAGCAGCCAGAGACTGTAGAATGCCACCGCCAGCGTGGCCAATACAGCAACGACCGGCACCAGCATAGTCAAGATCATCAAGACCAGCTGGGCGGCAAGGCGCAGATATTGCAGCCAGACCAGCACCACAGTGACATCGGCCAGCCTGCCCTGCCCGCCCATCTTGCTGCCCAGCCATGTCAGCAGATGCATGGTCAGGACCATGCCGCCGGCCATCACAATGGCATAGACGATCGGGTTGTAGAACAGCGCAGGCAGGGGAAAGCTGGACGGGAACATAATCAGGTTGAAGCTGAACAGCATCGCGTTCAGCACTGCGGCCAGCGACAAAGCCGTCCACAAAACCGGCAGCCCGATATCCATCGCGATCAGCCGTGCTGCCACATCGCGCGGCTCGCGCAGGGTGTCTATCGCCAGAGGGACAAGATCGTTCAGTTTCATTCTTTTTTCTCTTTCCATCCGGCCTGTCGCAGCCCTGCTATCCAGAACCACAGGAAAATGACCAGCCACAACAAACCCACGGCTGTGAGCTGCCCCCCCTGGCCGATAAATCCTGCTACCAGACCCCAGAACAGCACCAGCGGGCTTGCTGCTAAAAGTGCCCAGAACAGCGCCAGTCTGGCGCTGTATCCGGTGGTTCTACCACCGAAAATCCAGACTACTGCACGACTTAACCAAGCTACGAAATATAGAACCAGAGGCATGATGAACAACAGGCCGAAAAGAGAGCCTGCTAGCAGCATCTGCAAGTCCTCACCCGTCAGATAGGATATGCGCGACAGGCGCGGCCATTGGGCCACGAACATCACCGCACAGGCGGCGACAAGGATCACCAAGGCGCGATCCTCGCGCTGTCCCGCAGCCAGCAGCCGCGAGATAACCCGTCCCGGCGCGCGGTAGGTCGCAACAATATCTGTCGTAACCGGCATCAGCCCCCCCGACGCGCTAGCCAGCCTGTCAGGCGGCCAACGATTTCATCACGCAGGCCTTCATCCTCGATCTCCTCGACCGCTTCGGCCAGAAAGGACAGGACCAGCAGGTCCGTCGCCTCTTTCTTAGGCACGCCGCGCGAGCGCAGGTAGTAAAGCGCGTCCATGTCGATCGCGCCGGATGTCGATCCGTGCGAGCAGGCCACATCATCGGCGTAGATCTCAAGCTCGGGCTTGGCCAGAAACTGGCTGTCGCCATCCAGCAGCAGCGACTGGCTGATCTGGTAGCCATCGGTTTTCTGCGCACCTTCCTTGACCAGAATCTTGCCCTGAAATACGCCGACAGCCCCGTTCCGCAGCACCTTTTTATAGACCTGACGGCTTTCGCAATTCACCGCATCATGGGTCACAAAGACGGTGTCATCATGGTGGAAATCGCCATCGCCCATCGCAGCCCCCGCGACATGGGCTACGGCATCGTCACCGGTGAATTCAATGACGGCTTCGTTGCGGGTCAGAATGCCGTTGACGGTCAGGGTGAAGGATTTGAACTGGCTCTCGGAGCCAAGCTGCGCAAAGATATGCGTGGCGGCGCGCCGTTCGTGATCCCGCCCTTGCGCGCGGATATGGTGAAAGCGCGCACCGTCAGCCACATCCACCTCGAGCACCTTGTTGAAGCGTGCCGCGGCCGGACCATTCTCGAGCAGGGTCATTTCGGCCCCTTTCTCAAGCTTGATCACATGGTGCAGGATCGCATCCGCCTGAGTGCTGCCGCGTTGGTAAATCAGGCTTACGGGTTTGGCCGCGGCCCCCGTGACACGGATCAGCACGCCGTCTGTGGCAAAGGCCGAATTCAACGCCGCGAAGGGGCGCTTGACCGGAGTCTGTCCACGCGTTTCAAGCACGCCATAAAGATCCTTGGCCCAATGGATATCCGCCTGCGCTGCCGTGGCCAGACGCTCGATCTCGATCCCCGCCAGAGACAGATCATCGCTGGCCGCCGCGTCGAACACACCGTCGACAAAGACGATCCGCAGCCGGTCAACCTTGTCAAACACCATGGTCTCGCGGCTGTCGAACAGGCTGGCTTCGGTCGCCGTTGGCTGGTTCAGCGCGTCCGCGCGGGTGTAGCGCCAGTATTCGTCACGTCGCGCGGGTAAGCCCATGGCCCGAAACCGCGCCAAAGCGTCGTTGCGCGCAGACGTTGCCCATTTTCCGCCCTTGGGCAGATCCAGTGCCGCGATCCGTGCTTCTGTCGCATCCTGTGTCAGTTCTGCCCGTGCCATTACTGCGCCTCCGCTTCCGCCAGCAGATCAGCATAACCGTTCTGTTCCACGTCCAGCGCCAGTTCGGGGCCGCCCGACTTGATGATCCGGCCATCGGCCATGATATGCACGACGTCAGGTTTAATATGATCCAGAAGTCGCTGATAATGCGTGATAACAAGGAAAGAGCGACCCGCATCGCGCAGCGCGTTAACCCCGTCCGACACCAGTTTCATCGCATCCACATCCAGACCGGAATCTGTCTCGTCCAGAATGCACATCTTGGGCTCCAGCATGGCCATTTGCAGGATCTCATTGCGCTTCTTCTCGCCGCCCGAGAAGCCCACATTCACTGGACGCTTGAGCATATCGGCGTCGATCTGCAAGGTCTTGGCCTTCTCGCGGATCACCTTGAGGAAGTCAGCAGCACTCATCTCATCCTGCCCGCGCGCCTTGCGCTGGGAGTTCACGGCGGTGCGCAGAAAAGTCATGTTGCCGACACCGGGGATTTCGACCGGATACTGGAACGCCAGAAAAAGGCCCGCTGCCGCGCGTTCCTCAGGCTCCATGTCAAGGATATCGCTTTCTTCCAGTGTGGCGGTGCCATCGGTCACGACATAGCCGTCACGACCGGACAGGACATAGGACAGCGTCGATTTGCCCGATCCGTTCGGACCCATGATCGCATGCACAGTGCCCGGTTCGATCGTCAGATCGACACCTTTGAGAATGGCTTTGTCCTCTGCTTCAAGTTTGACGTGCAGGTTATTGATCTTCAACATATCGTGTCCTTTCCGTATTTCATTTCCGACCCGGCCACCGGGGCTGTCAGGGTCGTGTCATCAGCTGTATCACCCGCAACAGCCGCTCGGCTGGCACGGGCATGGGGCGAAGGGCAAAGTAGGCCATCCGGCCCACTATCTTTGCGGGTGCGCCCAGAAATTCCTCGACCTCGTGGTGTCGCGGACGGTTGGTATAGTCATCGAAGCACAGAGTCACGGGCTGTGTGATCCGAAAGACGGATGCCAGCGCGCAACCCGCGCGAAACCGACCATCCACAAGAATCACATCGGGATGCGCGAAATCCGGCAGATCCCAGACTTCCAAAGGATAGCGGGCAAACCGCTTCCACGCACTGTCGTCCACGGGATGGCCCCATTCTTTGGTTGGCCCGATATCGGACCAGACGATGTCTACCTGACCCGCAGGCGGATTTGCGGCGAACCATGCGCGCATCATCTGTGCCCATGCTTTGTCGCTTTCCACTGATGTGACACGCTTGCCCATTTCAGCGGCCATCACGGTTGATCCGCCCGATCCGTATTCAAGGATCGTATCAGCGGCGGCATAGATGTCGCGCAGCAAGACCCCCTCGGCCTTGGGCATGGTCAGTTCGGGGCGGGTGATCTCGTCCTGTTTCATGCCGCCCCCCGAAACACCAACGCCGCCCCGAGCGCTATGAAGGCAAATCCCGCCGCCGTCGTCCAGGTGATCGTTTCTTTCAGCCAGAAGACCGAAAAGCCCACAAAGACGATGAGGGTCATCACTTCCTGAATGGTCTTGAGTTGCGCGGCGCTATAGACCTGATGTCCGATCCGGTTGGCAGGCACCGCCAGCGAGTATTCAAAGAACGCGATCCCCCAGCTGATCACGATGACCGCGAATAGCGGCGCAGCCGGGAATTTCAAATGCCCGTACCATGCGAAGGTCATAAAGACATTCGACACCGCCAGCATCAGGATCGGGCTGATATGCGCCAAAGTCATGCGCGCAGCTCTTGCGGCAGATGATCGACATAGGCCGCGGGCAGGTTCTTGCGGACCAGCCCGCGCGACACCAGCGTATCCAACCCCAACAGGGCCAGATCATGGCTGCCGATACAGGCCGACAGCATCACCAGTGCACGCAACTGTGTATCGCTCCAGAGGCTGCGATCCTCGAAGGTGCGGATATAGACGGCATCACCGTCGATCAACTGGCTGGACAGTGCGCGGGTATTGACCCGCGCCTTCTGGCTGTGGTTCAGCATGCGCGATTTCTGATGCAGGAAGCGGTGCAGCACAAAGCCCTTTTCGCGCAAGGACTGGTCCACCGCGTGCAACATCGGCTCGCCATCATATAGGCGGTAGAACCGCATCTCGGCGATCACCATGACAGCCTGGGCCAGCTTGCTGTGTGCGCCCTCGATCACATCACGTTCGGCCCCCTGTGCATCCACTTTCAGCAGGTCGATCCGCATGATCGCGGGGATATCATCCAGACGATGCGTCGTAATGGGGATCTTTTCCTCTTGCCCCAGATGGCGGCGGAAATGACCCAGATAGCCGATTGCGCTGTCGCTCAGCGGGTAGAGCGACGACATTTCGGAGGCAGGATAGGCATGCAATGTGGCCTCTCCACCTGCCCCTACCGCAAGCGGCAGCCATGTCGCATGTTCGGACGGTTCCAGTCTGGCAAAGGCTTCGGCATTCGGCTCGAATCCCCACACCTGCGCCAGACCGGCCTTGACCAGCGGCTTATAGACCGGCTTGCCCAAAGGGTTTGCGCCCACATCGACAACAGCCAGAGGTGCTGCCAGATCCAGCCGCCCCCTCAGCATAGCGATCAGGGATTTTCCCGCCACAGTCATAGCCTTGTCCCACACGCAGGGCCGCAGCCCCCGGCCTCAGCCGACGCTGCCTTCCAGAGAGATGGCAACCAGTTGCTGCGCTTCCATAGCGAATTCCATCGGCAGGGCCTGCAACACCTCGCGGCAGAACCCGTTGACGACCAGCGCCACCGCTTCTTCCTCGTCCATACCGCGCGATCGGCAATAGAACAGTTGATCGTCATCTACCTTGGATGTCGTCGCCTCGTGTTCCACCCGTGCGGTGTTGTTGCGCACCTCGATGTACGGCACGGTATGCGCGCCGCATTTGTCGCCGATCAGCAAGCTGTCGCACTGGGTATAGTTGCGTCCGTTCTGTGCCTTCGGGTGCATCGACACCAACCCGCGATAGGTGTTTTGCGCGCGACCTGCGCTGATCCCCTTCGAGACAATGCGCGACTTGGTATTCTTGCCCAGATGCACCATCTTGGTGCCGGTGTCGGCCTGCTGCATGTTGTTGGCAATGGCGATGGAATAGAACTCGCCCTGGCTGTCATCACCCCGCAGGATGCAGGAGGGGTATTTCCATGTCACAGCCGAGCCGGTTTCCACCTGGGTCCACATCACCTTGGCGCGATCGCCACGGCAATCGGCGCGCTTGGTGACAAAGTTGTAGATCCCGCCCTTGCCGTCCTCGTCGCCCGGATACCAGTTCTGGACGGTGGAATATTTCACTTCCGCGTCTTCCTCGATGATGATCTCGACCACGGCCGCATGTAGCTGCGCCGTATCGCGCTTGGGCGCGGTGCAGCCTTCCAGATAGGACACATAGCTGCCCTTGTCGGCAATGATCAGCGTGCGTTCAAACTGGCCTGTATTCTCGGCATTGATACGGAAATAGGTCGACAGTTCCATCGGGCAGCGCACGCCAGGCGGCACATACACAAAGGAGCCATCCGAGAAGACAGCCGAGTTCAGCGTGGCATAGAAATTGTCCGAAGGCGGCACAACCGTGCCCAGATATTTCTTGACCAGTTCGGGATGGTTCCTGATTGCCTCGGAGATCGAGCAGAAAATCACGCCCGCCTTTTCCAGATCCTTCTGGAAGGTCGTGCCCAGCGAGACAGAGTCGAACACAGCGTCGACCGCGACCTTGCGGCCTTCGGCCACGTAATCCTCGGCCCCTTCGACACCGGCAAGGATCATCTGCTCTTTCAGCGGAATCCCCAGCTTTTCATAAGTGGCCAGCAGCTTGGGATCGACCTCGTCCAGCGATTTGGGCTTTTCGATCATGCTTTTGGGGCGCGCATAGTAGTAGAGATCCTGAAAGTCGATCTCGGGATAGCTGACCATTGCCCATGTCGGCTCGTCCATCTGTTCCCAGCGCTGAAAGGCCGACAGACGCCATTCGGTCATCCATTCGGGTTCCTCGTTCTTGGCGCTGATCAGGCGTACGATATCGGGGTTCACACCTTTGGGGGCGAACTCCATCTCGATATCGGTGTTCCAGCCATGCTTGTAGGTGCTGCCCACCTCGCGCACAGCCTCGACCGTTTCGCGGTCGACGCCTTCGCGGATCTCTTCTTTAACTGTGGTCATGCCCGTTTACTCCTGTTCGCGTCTTGCTCATCATGCCGCGCGTGCGGCGTATTTGCGGCGCTTGTCCAGCCATATATCGGCAAAGCGCAGCACGTCATCTTCTGTCGTCTGGACCCCAAGCGATACACGGATCGCGCCGCTGGCCACATCGTCATCATATCCCATCGCCCGCAGCACGCGGCTGGCGCGCACCTTGCCGCTGGAACAGGCCGAACCCGCCGAAATAGCGAAACCCGCCAAGTCCATCTGCATGACCTGTGTCTCGCCCTTCCAGCCCGGGGTGGCGATACAGCTTGTGTTCGGCAGGCGCGGCACATCCCTTCCTGGGAAAATAGTATCGGGGGCCGCAGCCTCAATGGTCTTTTCTAGAATATTTCTAAGTTCCGCAACCCGGTGCCAAGCGCCCTGCGCCAATTCCAGTGCGGCGGCTTCAGCAGCCGCGCCGAAACCCGCGATGCCGATAATATTCTCGGTCCCTGCCCGTCTGCCCTGCTCTTGCCCGCCGCCGCGCAGTTGCGCCGCCAGATCGGTGCCGCGCTTCACGACCAGCGCGCCGATCCCTTTGGGACCGCCCAGCTTATGCGCCGAGACCAGCGCCATCGTGCAGCCCGACCAGTTGAACGCGAGCGGCAGCTTGCCAAAGCCCTGCGTCATGTCGGACACAGCCAACCCTTCGGGCAATGACTGGATCACGCCGGTTTCGGAATTGGCCAGTTGCAAGGTGCTTCGCGCCGGATCATCGACCGTCACCAGACCGTTGCGGTCAACCGCAAGACCGGTATCTGCCCAGGCAGCCACCGCCTCGTGCTCGATCTCCGCGCCGTGCAGGTCACGCCCTGCCAGAGCCAGCGCCGCCGCCTCGGTCGCACCGGAGGTAAAGATCACATCCGCGCCTTCCGCACCCAAAGCCGCCGCGACCTGCGCCCGTGCCGCCTCGACCACAGATTTTGCCATTCGTCCCTCGGCATGCACCGAAGACGGATTGCCAACCAGATCCATCGCGCGCAGCATCGCCTCCCGCGCCTCGGGGCGCAGCGGTGTTGTCGCATTATGATCCAGATAGGCGCGCACGGTCAGCCTTTCATCTTGCCAGAAATACTCAACTCCGCCCTATGCCTCATCCACGACGGGCATCGAGAACAGCGACGGAACCGCTGGACAGGGGGCCAGATCGTTTCGGACCACATCCGATAGCCTTGTCTGGTGCAAATAGACATAGACATGGGCGCTCAGCCCTTCCCACAGACGGTTTGTCACCGATTGGGCGCGACTGCCGGACACGGCACCGCTGGCCCCCTCGCCGCGATGCATCGCGTCCACGGTTTCATCCACCGCACCCAGAACTTCGACTACCCTGATTTCGCTGGCAGGTCGCGACAGCCTGTAGCCGCCCCCCGGACCGCGCACGGAATCCACCAGACCCGCACGGCGCAGTTTGACGAACAACTGCTCCAGATAGGGCAAGGACACGTTCTGCCGTTTCGAGATTTCCCCCAAAGTGACCAAAGCCCCCTGTGGTTGCAGCGCGATATCCGCAAGTGCAACCATCGCATAGCGGCCCTTTGTGCTAAGTTTCATTGGCTTGCCTTCGTGAACACATTGACGTGACGGGGTGCAGGGCTTATCTCGCTTGCACCCGCTGCGGAACCGCCGTCGGATTTAGAAACGTTCTAAGGTGCTTGAGCAAATTCGTCAAGATTAATTGCCGCACCCATGCAGGAGACAAGTACCCACTATGCCCGAGGTTATTTTTCCCGGCCCTGAAGGTCGGATCGAAGGCCGGTATCACCCGCAAAAGGAACGTGACGCCCCCATTGCCATCGTCTTGCATCCGCATCCGCAGTTTGGCGGCACGATGAACAACAAGGTCGTCTACAACCTGCATTATGCCTTCTACAATATGGGCTTTACAGTGCTGCGGTTCAATTTCCGCGGCGTCGGGCGTAGTCAGGGCGAGTATGATCAGGGCATTGGCGAATTGTCGGATGCCGCTTCGGCGCTCGATTACCTGCAGTCGATGAATAACAACTCCAAACATTGCTGGGTGGCTGGTTTCTCGTTCGGCGCGTGGATCGGCATGCAGCTTCTGATGCGCCGTCCTGAAATTACCGGCTTCATCTCGGTCGCCCCACCCGCCAATATGTATGACTTCTCCTTCCTTGCACCCTGCCCCGCCTCCGGTCTGGTGATCAATGGCACGGCCGACCGCGTCGCGCCGCCTGCCGATACAACAAGTCTGGTCAGCAAATTGCACGAGCAGCGCGGCATCACGATCACGCATGAGCAGATCGAAGGCGCGGGCCATTTCTTTGATGGTCCGGGGCAGATGGATCACATGATCGGGTCGGTCTCCGACTATGTGAAACGTCGCCTGACGGAAAGCTCGCGGTGAGCCTATGAGCATCACCGAGGATCTTGCCGATGCTCTGGCGCGCGATGTTCTTGACGCGGTTGAGAAGTTGGGCGATGACACGCTGATCGAAGAGATTGCCAAGACGCTTGGCACCTCGTCTTCGGTGACGCAGGACGCGTTCATGACGTCGATCCGCGTCCGCACCGCCGAGGCGCGGGCGCGCAAGCTGTTGCAGGCACGGTTGCAAAAGGCACTGGCGGCGCGCAAACCCGCAACTCCGGAATGACCCCGCGTCTTGACGCGCAGATGGCCTTTCTGACCGAGGCCTGCCGCCTTAAATCGGTAAATCGTGCGACGCCGCTTTGCGACGGATCACGGCCCGAGAATTCGGCGGAACACAGCTGGCATATCGCGCTCTATGCGCTGGTTCTGGCGGATCAAGCCCCCGCGGGTGTGGATATAAACCGCGTCATCAGGATGTTGCTGATCCATGATCTGGTCGAGATTGATGCCGGTGACGCGCCGATCTATGGCAATCACGATGCAGCAGCCTTGCGCGACGCAGAACTTGCGGCCGCCACGCGGATTTTTGGCCTGCTGCCAGCCGATCAGGGCGCAACCCTTCGCGCCTTGTGGGACGAGTTCGAGGCGAACCAGTCGCCCGACGCGCGCTTTGCCAAATCTTTGGACCGGTTCCAGCCCCCGAACCAGAATCTTGCCGCAGGCGGCGGAAGCTGGACTGACTACAATGTCGGCTATGACACGCTGGTCAACCGTGTGGGCGACAAGATTGCCCATGGCGCGCCCAGCCTGTGGGGTTGGATAAACCCGCGTATCAGGGCTTTTTTCAACGTCTGATCAGTAGTCTGCACGCTGCGTCTTATGTAACATGTCAGCCGTCCTGCTTGGCCTTCTTGCGCTTCTTCTCGTCAATCACCTTCTCGGCCAGATCGCGCGCAATCGCATAGGCGCCGCGGATCTTGTCCTTTTCATTCGACCAGTCGCGCCGCACCACGATCTTGTTGTCGCGCACCTTGGCCAGCCCGTTTTGGGCGGCGATGAATTCGACCAGACCCTGCGGGGAGGCGAATTTGTCGTTGTGGAACTGGATGGTGGCCCCCTTCGGTCCACCGTCCAGACGCGCAATACCGGCGCGTTTGCACATCTCTTTGATCCGCACGATCAACAGCAGCGTGTTCACCTCGCGCGGCAAATTGCCGAAACGGTCGATCAGTTCGGCGGCGAAGCCCTCCAGTTCAACTTTGCTGTGCAAGTTGCTGAGGCGGCGATACAATCCCAGACGCACATCCAGATCAGGCACATAGTTCTCGGGGATCAGGACCGGTACGCTGAGATTGATCGAGGGTGCCCATTGACCGTCGGATTCGGATAGCCCCTCCAACTCGCCCGATTTGATCTTGGCAATCGCGTCTTCCAGCATCTGCTGGTACAACTCGTAGCCCACATCGCGCATCTGGCCGGACTGTTCTTCGCCCAGCAGGTTGCCTGCGCCGCGAATGTCCAGATCCTGGCTGGCCAGCGTGAATCCTGCCCCCAGCGTGTCCAGCGACCCCAGCACCCGCAGCCGCTTTTCCGCGGCAGGAGTCAGCTTTCCGCGCGGTTTGGTGGTCAGAAACGCATAGGCCCGAGTTTTAGAGCGACCCACGCGACCCCTGATCTGGTAGAGCTGGCTGAGGCCGAACATATCGGCGCGGTGGATCACCATTGTATTGGCGGTAGGGATATCAAGACCGGATTCCACGATGGTCGTAGCCAGAAGCACATCGAATTTGCCATCGTAGAAGGCGTTCATGCGGTCATCCAGTTCGCCCGCCGCCATCTGGCCATGGGCGACCACATAGCTGACTTCGGGCACCTGCGTGCGCAGAAATTCCTCGATCTCGGGCAGGTCGCTGATGCGGGGGACCACGAAGAAGCTTTGCCCGCCGCGATAATGCTCGCGTAGCAATGCCTCGCGGATGGTGACGCCGTCGAATTCCGAGACATAGGTGCGGATCGATAGGCGGTCGACCGGCGGCGTGCCGATGATCGACAGATCGCGCACACCCGACAGCGACAATTGCAGCGTGCGCGGAATCGGTGTGGCGGTCAGGGTCAGCACATGGATATCGGTGCGAAGCTGCTTCAACCGTTCCTTGTGGCCAACGCCGAAATGCTGCTCTTCGTCGATGATCAAGAGGCCAAGGTTCTTGAAACTGACGCCCTTCGCCAGCAACGCATGTGTGCCAACAACGATATCCACGGTTCCGCGCGCGATCCCGTCCCGCGTGGTTTGTGCATCCTTGGCGCTGACGAAACGCGACAACGCGCGCACTTCCAGCGGGAAGCCGCGAAAACGCTCGGCAAAGCTTTTGAAATGCTGCCGCGCCAGCAGCGTTGTCGGCGCGATCACGGCCACCTGCACGCCGCACATCGCCGCGATAAAGGCCGCACGCATGGCCACCTCTGTCTTGCCAAAGCCGACATCGCCGCAGATCAGGCGATCCATCGGATTCCCCGACCCCAGATCGGCCAGCACATCTTCGATTGCGCGCAACTGGTCGTCGGTTTCAGTATAGGGAAACCGGGCGCTGAAGGCTTCCCATGCGTGATGCTGCGGTTCCAGCACCGGCGCGGTGCGTAGCGCGCGTTCGGCGGCAACGCGGATCAGGCGATCCGCCATTTCGCGGATACGTTCCTTGAGGCGCGCCTTCTTGGATTGCCACGCGCCGCCGCCCAGCTTGTCCAGCAGGCCCTCGTCATGGCCGTATTTGCTGAGCAGCTCTATATTCTCGACCGGCAGGTAAAGCTTTGAACCTTCGGCATATTCCAGCGTCAGGCATTCATGGGCAGCGCCAAGGGCCGTGACCACCTCAAGCCCCAGATAGCGCCCGACACCGTGATCGACATGCACGACCAGATCACCGGGCGATAGACTTTGGGCTTCGGTCAGGAAATTTTCCGCCTTGCGGCGTTTCTTGGGTGCGCGGATCAGGCGGTCGCCCAACACATCCTGTTCGCTGATCACGGTCAGGCCCTCGGCCTCGAATCCCTGCTCCAGTGGCCAGACCGCCAGATGCAGCCCGTGTTTACCGATCCCGCGCGCATCTGCGACATGCACGGACCCGATCAGACCTTCGTCGCTGATCAATCCGTCAAGCCGTTCACGCGCCCCTTCCGAGAAAGAGGCGACCAGCACCGGACCCTTTTCCATTCGTGCTTTCACATGTGTCGCCAATGCCCCGAAAAGGCTTAGGTTTTCTTGCTGGCGTTCCGGCGCGAAACTGCGACCGATACGTCCGCCTGCATCAATGACACCTGGCCCTGTGGCCTGCGCCAGCGGGTTGAACTGCATCACGCGGCGCGCACCTGCCGCCTGTTCCCATGCCGCATCATCAAGATAGAGCAACGCAGGAGGCACGGGCTTATAGACCGAATCCATCCGGCCTTTCTGGGTCATGGCAAGGCGGCGCGTTTCATATTGATCGGCAATGCTGTCCCACCGCGAGATGCGCGTGGGCGTGACCTGATCGTCCTGTGTCACGGTCGCCTGCGGCAGATAGTCGAACAGGGTTTCCAGCCGGTCGTGAAAGAACGGCAACCAATGCTCGATACCGGCATGTTTGCGCCCTGCGCTGACCGCCTCGTAAAGCGGATCATCGGTGCCGGCCGCGCCGAATTCGATACGGTAATTCTGGCGGAAACGGGTGATCGCGGCCTCGTCCAGAATAACCTCTGACACCGGCGCAAGCTCGACCAGATCCAGCTTTTCGGTGGTGCGCTGCGTGGCCGGATCAAACCGGCGCGCCCCGTCCAGCACATCGCCGAACAGATCAAGCCGGACCGGCCCCCCCTCGCCCGGTGGGAAAATGTCGATGATCCCGCCACGGATCGCGTAGTCGCCGGGCTCCATCACCGTCGGGGCTTGGGTAAAGCCCATCCTCACCAGAAAGCCGCGCAGGGCGGCCTCGTCCAGCCTGCTGCCCACGCGGGCGCTGAACGCGGCCTCGCGCAGCACGGCGCGCGCGGGCAGTCGCTGCATCGCGGCACTGATCGTGGTTAGCAGGATAAACCGTTCAGGCATGCCATGGGCCAAGCCCGCCAGCGTCGCCATCCGGGTGGCTGAGATGTCGGGATTCGGGCTGACACGGTCGTAAGGCAGGCAATCCCAGCCCGGAAAGGTGATGACGGGCATATCAGGGGCAAAAAACCGCAATGCGGCCTGCATCGCCGCAAGCCGCTTGTCGTCGCGCGCGATATGCAGCACCGGCGCGTCACGCTGTGCGATCTCTTTCAGGATCAAACGAGCGTCGAAGCCTTCGGGCGCACCGCCGACGGTGATACGTTTCTGCGTGGTCATGAGGTGGTCTTATCCAAGCGGTCTGATGATATGGTCGGGCATCATGTAGGACAGGTTCTGGTACATGCCCCACAGGGCCGTGATGAAAATCGAAATCATGCCGATCACCTGCGTGATCAGGCGATGTCGCATCAGCGCCTTGCGGAGAGCCTTGCCTGCGGGCATGTCCAGTTGCAGGTTGCGGGCGGTTCTGAAGCTTAGCAATCCGACAATGGACATCGGAAAGGTTATCAGGAACACCGCCTGTGCCAGTTGGAAGCCGTAGACGAATCCGCTCAGCCCCAGAAAGCTCAGGAAAAAGGCACCAAAGCCGATAATCCACAGGCCCGAGACGTCGCCGATATAGACCAGTCTGTTCACATTCACGCGGATGATATCGGACAGGTCCGTTTCCGCCTCACCCCCCTGCGCGGCGGCGCGTGTCACCATGTCATAAGGCACACCCAGCACCCAATGACTGGAACTGGACCATACAACAGCCAGCATCACCCAATACCAAAGATTGGAGAAAGACCGCAGGTTGATCACCTCACCAAGCGTGCTGAACCATTCCAAATCAAATGCCCTTTCACCAACGACCGTTTCCATAGCGGCGTCTTGCGGCAATTCCTACCCTTGAGATGCGGTAATATCCATGTCACGCATGACTTGGACAAAAATGAGATGACGTCAACATGATCCCGACCCAAGCCGCCTATCCCGCAACACGCTTCCGCCGTGCCCGCAAGTCGCCTGCCATCAGGGCACTCACACAGGAAAACACCCTGTCGGTCGGTAATCTGATCTGGCCCGTTTTCGTGCGTGACGGCGAGGGCGTTGAAGAGCCGGTCGCCTCGATGCCCGGCGTAATGCGTCGCTCGGTGGATCGTGTGGTCGCGGCAGCGCGTGAAGCGGCCGATCTGGGTATCCCCGCAATCTGCTTGTTTCCCTATACCGATCCCGCGAAAAAAACCCGCGATTGCGCCGAGGCGTGGAATCCCGAAAACCTGAGCAACCGCGCGACACGTGCGATCAAGGCCGCGGTGCCGGATATTGCGATCATGACGGATGTGGCGCTTGATCCCTATAATTCGGACGGGCATGACGGGTTCTGGCGCGACGGTATCGTGGTCAATGACGAAACCGTCGCGGCGCTGGTGAAACAGGCGCTTTCCCAAGCCGAAGCCGGTGCCGATATCATCGGACCGTCCGATATGATGGATGGACGGATCGGCGCAATGCGTCAGGCGCTCGAGGCGGCGGGCCATACCGATGTGATGCTGCTCAGCTATGCGGCGAAATATGCCTCGGCCTTCTATGGGCCTTTCCGTGACGCTGTGGGGGCGTCCGGTGCCCTGAAGGGTGACAAGAAGACCTATCAGATGGACCCCGCCAATTCGGACGAGGCGATCCGTCTGGTCGAGCGTGATCTGCGCGAGGGCGCCGACATGGTGATGGTCAAGCCGGGCATGCCCTATCTGGATATCTGCCGCCGCGTGAAGGATACCTTCGGTGCGCCGACCTATGCCTATCAGGTGTCTGGCGAATACGCGATGATACAGGCGGCAGCACAAAACGGCTGGATCGACGGAGAACGCGCGATGCTAGAAAGTCTGATGTGCTTCCGGCGGTCCGGTTGCGATGGCATTCTGACCTATTTCGCCCCTGCGGTGGCACGGCTTCTGGCGCGCGGGTGATCCGCGCGCATCTGGGCGATAAACCGCCATGTTGACCTTGAGTTCACCACCACGCCACAAGCAGTGGTGACAGGCTGGCATTTTACATCTATATTCATGGCATAACCGGAAAATTTCATAATACCGGCAACGCAGCAGTGCATTCCACGGAACAACAGAACAGGCAAAACATGACCCAGATGAGCAGACGGACTTTCACGCTTTCGGCTTTGGCCGCGGCCAGTGTTACGGCGGCCTGTGGCAACGGGATCGGCAGTCCGGGATCGGCCGTGATCGACAACCGCGTCGACGCCACGTTGAACTATCTTTTCAACACCTATCCCAACACGCGCGATCTGGCAGCCAAATCTACCGGACAGCTGGTCATGCCGCTGATCACCGAGGCTGGTTTCGGCATTGGTGGCGGCTATGGGCGCGGCGCTTTGCGCGTGAACGGAACGACGGTCGATTATTATTCTGCGACCAAGGGCACCTTCGGGTTGCAGATCGGGGCGCAGCAATTCGCCCATGTGTTGTTTTTCATGACAGATGACGCCCTGCAGCGTTTCCGCCGCTCGTCAGGCTGGGCCGCCGGCGCCGATGTGGGCTATGTGATCAGCGATCAGGCCGACAATATCCGCGCGGAAACCACAACATCGACATCGCCGGTTCTGGCCGTGATTTTCGGACAGGCAGGGCTGATGGTCGGCGCGACGCTGGAAGGCGTGAAATATACGCGCATCATTCCCTGATCCAGTTAGCGGCGCGGGGCTGACCCGCGCCGGCCGCATCAATGCAGTATGAATTCCCCCACGACGTTGCGCCATTCTCCGGGCGATATCATCTTGCGATGGGTGAATCGCACCGAATGTAATGGGCCTTCGATCTCGGATTTCCAGAAGTCGATGAATTTGAACAGGCGCGGATGATCCGGTGCCAGATCGTAATCCTGCCAGATAAAACTGTTCAGAACCGATTGGTAATCGGGCATGCGATAGTAAAATTCCGCTGTCGTCAGGCCATACCCTTTCAGCATCAACTCGGTATCGGATGCCTGCATCTTGCACCTCCTGCATGAATCGCTGATTAAATCATGCCAAGGATAATTTACTTTTCAATAAAAACAGTATGTTAGCAATCAACTATGCTGGCTGCCAAACTGGGTTGCCCTGCGCCATTGCACCCCATATCCAGCCTCTGTTATAGTCTGGCCAACAAGATATTGTAAAACTGGACAGAGCGGTTAAATCACGTGAACGACACGCCGGAAACCCCTGATAACGAAGACGAAAACGCTCCGCAGCGTTATGTCTACGATGGCCCGTCCATCTCGATCACCGAAGAGATGAAGACCTCTTATCTCGATTACGCGATGAGCGTGATCGTCAGCCGCGCGATTCCCGATCTGCGCGACGGGTTGAAGCCTGTGCATCGCCGCATCCTCTACGCGATGCACGAAGCAGGGAACAGCCACGACAAAGCCTACCGCAAATCGGCCCGCGCTGTCGGGGACGTCATGGGTAAATACCACCCCCACGGCGATAGCGCGATCTATGACGCGCTGGTGCGGATGGCGCAGGATTTTTCGATGTCGCTGCCGCTTCTGGACGGTCAGGGCAATTTCGGCTCCATGGATGGCGATAATGCCGCTGCCATGCGCTATACCGAAGTGCGGATGGACAAGCCTGCGGCATTCCTTCTGGCCGATATCGACCGCGAGACTGTGAATTTTCAGGACAACTATGATGGCAAGGACCGTGAGCCCACGGTTCTGCCCGCCCGTTTCCCGAATATGCTGGTCAATGGCGCAGGCGGTATCGCTGTCGGCATGGCGACCAATATCCCGCCACATAATCTGGGTGAGGTTGTGGATGCCACGCTTGCCTTGATCGACAATCCCGACCTGACCACCGAAGACCTGATCGAATATGTGCCGGGGCCGGATTTCCCGACAGGTGCGCTGATGCTGGGCCGTTCCGGTGCGCGCAAAGCCTATCTGGAAGGGCGCGGTTCGGTCATCATCCGTGCCAAAACCCGGGTCGAGGAGATCCGCAAGGACCGCTATGCCATCATCGTCGAGCAGATCCCCTATCAGGTGAACAAGGCCGCGATGATCGAAAAGATCGCTGAACAGGTCCGCGAGAAGAAGATTGAAGGTGTCAGCCACGTGCAGGACGAAAGCGACCGTAACGGCGTGCGCGTGGTCATCGAACTCAAGCGTGATGCCACACCCGAGGTGGTCCTGAACCAGTTGTACCGCTTCACGCCGATGCAGACCTATTTCGGTTGTAACATGCTGGCCCTGAACGGTGGCCGCCCCGAACAATTGACGCTGCGCCGGTTTCTGACCTCCTTCATCGAGTTCCGTGAAGAGGTCGTGGCCCGCCGCACCGCCTATGACCTGCGCAAAGCGCGTGAACGCAGCCATATCCTGTGCGGTCTGGCCGTCGCTGTGACCAATGTGGACGAGGTTGTTGCCACGATCCGAGCCTCTGCCGATGCGGCGGATGCCCGCGAGCGGTTGATGACTCGCGCCTGGCCTGCGCGTGATATCGCTGAATATATCCGCCTGATTGACGATCCGACCCACACGGTCAACGAGGATGGCACCTATCACCTGTCCGAAATTCAGGCCCGCGCCATTCTGGACCTACGTCTGCAGCGTCTGACACAGATCGGTGTCAAGGAAGTCACGGACGAGTTGCAGGAACTCGCCGCCAAGATCCGCGAATATCTGGAAATCCTTGCCAGCCGCGAACGGATCATGGGCATCATCTCGGACGAGTTGCGCGAAGTGCGCGAGCTGTTCGCCGTGCCACGCCGGACCGAGATTGTCGACTGGTCGGGCGACATGGAAGACGAAGACCTGATCGAGCGGGAGGATATGGTTGTGACCATCACCTCGGGCGGCTATATCAAACGCACGCCGCTCGCCGATTTCCGCGCCCAGAAGCGTGGCGGCAAAGGCCTTTCCGGTATGCAGACCAAGGAAGAGGATGTGGTGACCACGCTCTTCGTGGCCAATACCCATGACCAGCTATTGTTTTTCACGACCGATGGTATGGTCTACAAGCTCAAGACATGGCGTCTGCCCCTGGGGGGGCGGACCTCCAAGGGCAAGGCGATTGTCAATATCCTGCCGATTCCTGTCGGTGTCTCGATCGCGGCCATCATGCCGGTCGACCGGCCTGACAGCGAATGGGACGCGCTCCAGATCGTTTTTGCGACATCCGCAGGTGATGTGCGGCGCAACGCGTTGTCGGATTTCACGAATGTGATGCGCAATGGCAAGATCGCGATGAAGCTGCCCGAGGGGATCGAACTGGTAAATGCGCGCATCTGTTCCGAGGATGACGATGTCATGCTGGTGACGGATTCGGGCCGTGCAATCCGCTTTTCGACCACCGATGTGCGCGTCTTCAAGGGCCGCGATTCCACCGGCGTGCGCGGGATACGCTTGTTGGGTGACGACCGTGTTGTATCCATGTCGGTGATCCGACATTTCGACGCCACCGCCGAGGAACGCGCTGCCTATCTCAAGATGCGCCGCGCGATGGCGGGTCTTGCCGATGATGCCGAGGGCGAAGAGGATGAGGCACCAGCCGATCCGAATTTCTCGAACGAGCGCTATGTGGAAATGTCGGCGGCTGAAAACCTGATCCTGACGATCACGGCCAACGGGTCGGGCAAGCTGTCCTCAAGCCATGATTATCCTGTGCGCGGTCGCGGCGGCATGGGTGTGACCGCGATGGACAAGGCAATGCGCGGCGGTGCGCTGGTCGCGTCCTTCCCCGTCGAGCTGGACGATCAGGTGATGCTCGCCACTTCCAAGGGTCAGTCGATCCGTGTGCCGGTGGATGGTATCTCGTTCCGGTCACGCTCGGCTGGCGGGGTCAAGGTGTTCAACACGGCCAAGAATGAATTCGTCGTCTCGGTCGCGCGCATTGCCGATCAGGGTGACGAGGACATTACTGATGGGCCGGAAGAGCCGGAAACACCTGAGGCCGGGTAAATCTCGGCGTCTTCTTGCGCAAAATATCCTCGGGGGGTCAAACCCGTAGGGTTTGGAAGGGGGGCGGACAGCCCCCCTTTTTGCATGAGATCAAAGCCCGTATAAACGCCCGAACTTGTCCTGCAGATAGGCCAGAAGCGGAGCCGCGGACGGCCCCATCCCCGAAGCGCGAGCGATCACCTCACGCGGGCGGTAAAGCCCGCCATGGCGTTGCACATTGTCCCGCAGCCACGCGGTGGCACCCGAAGTATCGCCCTGCGCCAGCCTGTCATCCAGATCAGGCAGCGCCGTACGCAGCGCGGCATGCAGGCATCCGGCATAGACATTGCCCAGACTGTAGGTCGGGAAATAGCCAAACAGACCGACCGACCAATGCACGTCCTGCAAGCACCCGTTTGACGGTCTGTCCACAGCAAAGCCGAAATCGGCCTTGAACCGGTCATTCCAAGCGGCTTCCAGATCGCGCACCGCCAGATCGCCCGCGATCAGCGCGCGTTCCAGATCGAAACGCAGCATGACATGCAGGTTATATTGCACCTCGTCGGCTTCGGTGCGGATATAGCCGTGTTGCAGGCGGTTCACGGCGGCATAGAATGCATCTTCATCAACGATGCCGAAATCACCGAAGGCATCGCGCATCCGCGCAAAAAGCCATCCGGTAAAGGCACGGCTGCGGCCAAGCTGGTTTTCGTAGATGCGACTCTGGCTTTCATGCACGCCCATCGACACGCCCTGCCCCAATGGAGTCAGCGCATAGTCGGTGTCGATCCCCTGTTCATAGCAGGCATGTCCGACCTCGTGGATTGTGGAATAGAAGCAGTTGAACGGATCGACCAGATTGGTGCGTGTCGTGATCCGCACATCCTGTCCGGATCCGCTTGAGAACGGATGCACGGCCTTGTCCAGACGTCCGATGTTGAAATCATAGCCGAATTGCCGTGCCAGCAGACGGGTCAGTTCCATCTGCCTGTCCTCGTCGAATTCCCCGCTGACCGCTGCAGGCGCAGGTTGTGCCAAGGCCGCATCCCGAAGCGCCACTAACGGGCCGCGCATGGTGTCGAACATGGCTGCGATCTCGGCCGCGTTGGTGTCGGGCTCGTAGTCGTCCAACAGCGCGTCATAGGGATCACCGCCTGCCGCCAATGCGGCCCCTTCCTCGCGCTTCAGGGCGACGATACGCTCCAGCACCGGCACAAAGCTTGCCATATTCTCGGCGGCGCGCGCCTCGGCCCATTGGCCTTGTGCGCGGCTGGTCAGACGGGCCAGTTCTTCGGCTAATGCGGCAGGCAGCTTGCGGGCGCGGTCATAGCCACGCCGGATATGGCGCAATTGCGCCTGCCCGACGTCGTCAAGCGCTGCGGCATCTATCGCCGCAAGCCAGTCGCCGATACGGGGATCGGTCCGTCTGGCATGCAGGACAGACTCCATCGCTGCCATTTCCTCGGATCGCTGGTCTGCGGCACCGCGTGGCATCATGGTTTCCTGATCCCAACCCAGACGCCCTGCCACCTGACCCAAAGCGGTCGTCTGGCGGGTATGGGTCATCAGGTCGGTATAGGCGGCGTTCGGACGGTTCATGCGCGGGCCCCGCGGATCGAGGTGGCGACAGGATAGCCGCACAGATAGCGCGCGCGCAGGATCAGCACCCACAGGATCACGGCCAGCACCTGATGAAGGATCGCGATTTCCCAAGGGGCTGCTGTCATGACTGTCACAATCCCCAGTACGATCTGTGCCAGCAATGCCCCGAAGGCGAGGTTGAAGGCGCTGCGCGTTGTCGCATGCGCGCTTTTGCGACCCTTGAGCCAGACCACAACGCCGAAGACCAGCAGCAGATAGCCGCTGACACGGTGGATGAATTGCACCAGTCCGGGGTTTTCGAAAAAGTTGGTCCAGAGCGGCTCGAGCATGAAGGGTTGCGGCGGGATGATCTGTCCGCCCATCAGCGGCCAGTCGGTATAGGACCGCCCCGCGTCGATCCCGGCCACTAATGCGCCCAAAAGGATCTGCAGGAAGGCAAAATGCATCAACCCCGTCGACAGTCCGAAAAGTTTGGCCTCCTTGGTGCGGCGCGCCTGCAGCAGGTCACGTTCCGACCGGCCAAGCTGGAACACATACCACGCGATGAAGCCGAGGATCACAAAGGCCAGTCCCAAATGGGTGGCCAGCCGGTAGCTGGCCACACTGGTCATACTGCCGGTCAGGCCGGATGCGACCATCCACCAGCCGATAAAGCCCTGTACGCCGCCAAGCGCGCCGATGAACAACAGGCGCGGCGTCCAGCCTGTGGGGATCTTGCGCGCCAGCAGAAAGCCCAGAAAGCCAAGTCCCCAGACCAGACCGATCACACGGCCAAGCTGTCGATGGCCCCATTCCCACCAGTAGATAAACTTGAAATCGTCCAGTCCCATCCACCGGTTCATAATCTGGAATTGCGGGATTTCCTGATACTTGGCGAATTCGGCTTCCCAGTCGGCTTGCGTCAGTGGCGGGATCGCACCTGTCAGGGGCCGCCATTCGGTGATGCTCAGACCGCTATCGGTCAGACGTGTCAGCCCGCCCACCGCGATCATGACCACGACCAGCGCGAACAGCACCATCAGCCAGATACGGATCGCACCGCGTGCACCTGCGTTGCCCTTGTCGATCAAACCGCCCTGCGGCGCGGGCGTTGCCCGTGTGTCGGCTGCAACCTCTTCGAAAATAGCGCGTTTTTTTGTCATTGCTGTGCTGTCTCCTGTTGGCTGCGAAACTAGGGCCTGGGCTGCCCTTCGTCCAGAACCTAACCCCGCTCTTTCCAGCGCACCATTTGACGCAGGATGCCGTGGAACATCTGCGTATCGGCACGGGTCAGACGCATCCTGCTCCAGAGATTGCGCAGATGCAGCTTCATGCTGGCCGCCTTGGTGTCGGGAAAGAAGAACCCGGCCTCGTCCAGCCGTTCCTCGTAATGGCGTGCCAATGCTTCGACTTCGGTGCCAGTGGCCCAGTCAGTGCGTCCCATCTCATGGGTTTCGTGTTGCACTGCCGCTACTTGCCGCTGCCACTCATAGGCTGTCAGCAAAACGCATTGCGCCAGGTTGAGGCTGGCAAATTCCGGATTGACGGGCACCGAGATGATCGCATTGGCCTGTGCTACATCCTCGTTTTCCAGCCCCGCGCGTTCGGGGCCGAACAGGACGGCCACTTTTTCACCTGCCGCAATCATCTCTGCCGCCAGTTGCATGGCGCGTTCGGGACTGTAGACAGGTTTGGTCAGGCCGCGCGCCCGTGCGGTCGTGGCGAAAGTATAGGTGACATCCGACAGCGCACCCGCAAGATCGTCATGCAGAACCGCCTCGTCCAGCAGCCGACCTGCACCGCTGGCCATCGCGACCGCGCGGCTGTTGGGCCAGCCGTCGCGCGGTCCGACCACATGCATCCGGTCCAGACCGAAATTCCACATGGCGCGGGCGGCGGCCCCGATGTTTTCGCCCATCTGGGGGCGCACAAGAACAAAGGCAGGCTGGGGCGTGGTGCTGGGCATCGGCGGCATCTCCGGTCGGGCAGGCCGCCTGATACGCCACTGCGCGGCAATTTCCAAGCGCTTCCGCCCGTGCCCTGCCCCATAAAGCCACGATGGTCAAAGCTGTAAATCCCCGTTATGACACAGCCATGACAAGCAAGGAGCCTGACCGCAATGGCCGATACGCCTGACGCCCCGCAAACGCCGCAACTCTATCTGATCTCGCCAGCGACGTTCGATCTGCAGGTGTTTCCCGATCTGCTGGCCCGCGTGCTGGACGCGCAGCCTGTCGGTTGCGTGCGTCTGGGCCTTGCCAGCAAGGACGAGGACAATATCGCGCGGGCCGCCGATGCGCTGCGCGAGGTAACCCATGCGCGCGATGTGGCGCTGGTGATCGAGAATCATATCCTGATGGTCGAACGGCTTGGTCTGGACGGTGTGCATCTGACCGATGGCGCGCGTTCTGTCCGCAAGACCCGCAAGGATCTGGGCGCCGACGCGATTGTCGGTGCCTTTTGTGGCATCCAGCGGCACGAGGGCATGTCGGCGGGCGAGGCGGGCGCGGATTACATCAGCTTTGGTCCCGTGGGCCAGACGCCCTTGGGGGATGGCACGCAGGTGGATATGGATGTGTTCGCCTGGTGGTCCGAGATCATCGAGGTGCCTGTCGTCGCCGAAGGCGCTCTGACCGAAGATCTGATCCGCACGCTGGCCCCGATCACCGATTTTATCGCCCTTGGTGAAGAGATATGGACGGCGCAAGACCCCGTCGCGGAACTGGCCCGCCTGACATCCGCGATGCAGCTTTGATGCAGGTTTGCGCTCAGGTCAGGATCTAGGCCTGCTTATCGACCTGTGCGGTGCCGTGCAGCAAACCAGTGCGCACCACATCCTCGACATGGGCGGCAAGCGACTTGCGGTTGGGGAAGGTGTCAACGCGCACAGGCTGGTGATAGAGCAGTTCCACACTGCCATTGCGCCTGGCCGCCAGCACCTTGACCAGATGGGGCGCGAATCCCATCTCGCCCCACCAACCGTAGAAACGCGCATCCTCGCCCTCTGGTGCATGATAGATCAGCGTGACGGGCTGGATGCTGGTGCGGTGTTTCAGATCGTCCGAAAAGAAGGCCTGAAACAGCGTTGACTTGAAGGGCAGGACGAGACAGCCATCGGTGGATGTGCCTTCGGGAAAAAACAGCAGTTTGTGCCCCGCCAGAAGCCGTTGTTCGAACAGTGCTTGCTGGCGGCGGGCATCGCGCGGATTGCGGTTGATAAAGACCGTGCCCGTGGCGCGCGCCAGCCAGCCGATACCGGGCCAGCCCGCCACCTCGGATTTCGATACAAAATAGATCCGCTTGCGCGCGTTCAGGGCGAAAATATCCAGCCATGATACATGGTTGCACACGACCGCGCCACGCTCCTCCATCCGTTTGCCGCGCGTGACGTAGCCCATGCCAAGGATCACAAAGGCCACGCGGCAGACGCCTTGGGTGAGGTAGGGCGTGACCGGACGATGAAGCCCGAACAGCGGCCGCTCGATCAGGCGTAGCAGCAACATCACGGCCAGCCCGCCAAAGGTGATCGTGCCCAGAATACTGCCGCGCAATACCAGCCGCATCCAGTCGGCGGGCGTGAGTGGCTGCACGGCGGGTTCCGGTGGCGGGGTCCAGACCGCGCTCATACGCGCACCTCGCGGGTATAGATCGCGCGCTGGCTGGCATTCATCCGCGCCACATCCAGCACCAGACAGACATCGGTGGTGTTGAATGCGCGATCAACATAGGCCCCCTGCCCGACAAAGCCGCCCAGCCGCAGATAGGCCTTGATCAAAGCAGGCACCGCCAGCATGGCCGCGCGACGGTCCAGATCTTCGGGCGGGATCAGATCCATCGGGGCCGCACCAGTCGCGCGCGCCGTGACACGCAGATCTGCGGGGGCCAAGTGGCGGTGATGCAGCAGCGACAGCGGTGCCGCCAAAGCCTGCTGGTCAACGCCATGAAAGCTGGCGACACCGAACACTATCTCGATCCGGTGCTTTTCGACATAGCCTGCCAGCGCATGCCAGAGATGATACATCCCCATTCCGCCACGATAGTCACGATGCAGGCAGGAACGCCCAAGCTCCAACAGACGCCGCCCGCTGGCGGTCAGCGCGGTCAGGTCAAATTCATCCTCAGAATAGAACTGTCCCGCCTGCCGCGCCTGATCCTGCCGCAGCAACCTGTAGACCCCGACAACACGGTCACCCACGGGGCGGTGTTCGTCCAGCAAGAGCAGGTGATCGAAAAAGGGATCGAACCTGTCCTTCTCCAACCGCGCGGTGTGATCCACAAGCGCACCGCCACCGCCAAGCTCCTCGACGAAAACCGCATAGCGCAGCCGCTGGGCCGCGCGGAGATCAGCCTCGGAACGTGCAAGGCGGACAGCATAATGCGGCTCGGTCTGGGTCATCTTGCGGCATCCGTTGGGCGGCTGATTGTGGATTTGTAAGAAAGTGCAGGCTTGAAAGCAACTGCGGCGGCTGAGTGTAACAGACTGTCAAAGCGAAGATTTTTCTCCCGAAATGGAAAAAAGACTATCTTTGATAATTCTTTTTTAACTAGTTTAGCGGATCAAACACAGGCAGCAGGAAGATGCGGGAGCCGTCGATGACCACCTTGCCCGCTTCGGGGAAATTGACCGTGATCTTACCCCCGCTGTTGGACTGGACCTGTCCCACGCCCCAATCAGGCTGGTCAGGGTGCCGCACCAGCATGCCCGGTTCCAGAATCGCATTCAGATCGCTCACATCCTCACCTCGTATCGGAGACATCATTGCGTCACATTACGAATAATCTGCCCGCCTTGATAGGCTCGCGTATCTGTCATGATCTGATCAGTCCGATCGGGGCCATCGCCAACGGGCTGGAACTGATGCAGATGTCGGGTGCGACCCTCACGCCCGAAGCGGCGCTGATCTCGGAATCGGTCGAGAATGCGAATGCACGCATCCGTTTCTTTCGTGTGGCTTATGGGATGGCTTCGGCGCAGCAACCTATGGGCCGCGTCGAAGTTGTCAGTATCCTCAAGGCCGTGGCGCAGGGCAGTCGCGTCAGCTATCACTGGGGACCGCTGGAAGACATCCGGCGGACCGAGGTAAGGCTGGCCTTTCTGGCGGCGCAATGTCTGGAATCGGCGATGCCCTACGGCGGGCGTATCACGCTGGCACGTGACGGGGATAGCTGGGTCATCAGCGGGGATGCCGACAAGTTGCGTGCGCTACCGGCGCTCTGGTCCAGTCTTGCAACGGCGGGCAGTGCCCTTGAGGTAAGCGCATCGGAAGTGCAGTTCGCCTTGTTGCCGGTCCTGCTGGAAGAGGCGGGGCGCACCATCCGCCTGCAAATGACGGACCAGTCCATAATGATGCAGTTCTGAACGGCGCGACAGCCCGTCCGCCTGACAATCAGGACCGAACGGCACCCTTGCTGGTCACCAGATATTTGAAACTGGTCAACTGTTCGGCCCCGACAGGCCCGCGTGCATGTAGTTTGCCCGTGGCGATGCCTAATTCTGCACCCATACCGAATTCCCCGCCATCCGCAAATTGGGTCGAGGAATTGTGCATCAGGATCGCGCTGTCCAGCCTCTCGAAAAACCGGGCGACGGCGGTGTGATCCTCGGTCAGGATGCAATCGGTGTGGTTCGAGCCGAACTGCCGGATATGCGCGATTGCTGCGTCGATATCATCGACAACACGCGCTGCGATGATCATGTCAAGAAACTCGCGCCCCCAGTCGTCAGCTTCGGCGGGAACGGTGCCGTCAATGGATTGCAGCGTCTCATCGGCACGCACCTCGACACCGGCGGCGATCAGGTCGCGGACCAAGTCAGCGCCCAGAGTAGCCGCGATATCGCGATGGATCAGCAAACATTCCGCAGAGCCGCAAATACCGGTGCGGCGGGTCTTGGCGTTGAGGACGACGCGGCGTGCCAGTTCGTGATCGGCTTTCGCATCGACATAGATATGCACGATCCCTTCCAGATGGGCGAACACCGGCACGCGCGCCTCGCGTTGTACCAGCCCGACCAGCCCCTTGCCGCCGCGCGGCACGATCACGTCGATCCAGTCGGTCATTTGCAGCATCGCGCTGACGGCCTCGCGGTCTCGTGTCGGCACAAGCTGGATCGAGTCCTCGGGCAGACCGGCTTCACGCAAACCGGCAACCAAACAGGCATGGATCGCTTGCGAGGAATGGAAACTTTCAGACCCACCGCGCAGGATCACAGCATTGCCGGCCTTGAGACAAAGCGCACCGGCATCGGCGGTCACATTGGGGCGGCTTTCATAGACCACGCCGATCACACCTAAAGGTGTGGCAACACGGGTGATCCGCAGCCCGTTGGGGCGGTCCCATTCTGCCAGAACGCGGCCTACGGGATCATCCTGCGCAGCCACTGCGCGCAGACCTTCCGCAATCGAGCGAATACGCGCGCCGTCCAGCATGAGGCGGTCCATCATCGCTGGGCTGAGGCCCTTGTTGCGGCCATAGTCCATATCGCGCGCATTGGCGGCGATGATCGTGTCGGACTGCGCGATGATCGCATCGGCGGCGGCGTCCAGTGCTTTGGTTTTCGCGGCAGCGGGCGCGAATGACAGCACGGAGGCTGCGGCGCGGGCACGGCGGCCAAGGGCGTCCATCTGGGCGGAAAGGTCGGAATTCTGGGTCATCAGTCTGGTATCCGTCGCGATGCCGGATGCCTCCGGCGGAGATATTTAGGGCAAGAAGAAGCAGCTTTTACAGGGCCATATCGTCACGGTGTATCAGCGCCGCCCGTCCCGGATAACCCAGAAGCGCCTCGATCTCGTCGCTGCGATGGCCAAGGATCAGCGCGCTTTCCTGCGCAGTATAGCGGATCAGGCCCTGTCCGAGAATGGCCCCGTCAGGGCCAAGGATCGCCACAGGATCGCCGCGCCCGAAACGGCCGGAGACGGACGTGACACCGGCAGGCAGAAGGCTTTTGCCGCCGTTCAGGGCCTGCACCGCCCCTGCATCCAGCATGACCTCGCCGCGTGGTTTCATCGCGGCGATCCAGCGTTTGCGGGCGGCTTGCGGATCGAGCTGCGCTGTGAACCATGTCGCGCGGGCACCGTGTTCCAGCGCATGGAGCGGGCGTTGCGCCGATCCTTCGGTGATGGCCATGGCGCAACCGGATGCCGTAGCGGTCTTGGCGGCCATCAGCTTGGTCTTCATGCCACCTTTGGACAGGCCTGATCCGGCATCGCCGGCCATTGCCTCGATCTGGGGGGTGATGCGGTCGATCACGGGGAAATGGATTGCTGTCGCGTCCTGTTGCGGATTGGCGGAATAAAACCCGTCTACATCCGACAAAAGGATCAACTGGTCGGCACCGACTGTCACGGCCACTTGGGCGGCCAGCCTGTCATTGTCGCCGTAGCGGATTTCATCGGTTGCGACAGTGTCATTCTCGTTCACGATCGGAACGACGCCCAGACCGATCAGCATTTCCATCGTGGCACGCGAGTTCAGGTAGCGGCGACGGTCCGTGCTATCCTCCAGCGTGACCAGCACCTGCCCGGTAGTGATCCCGTGCGGGGCCAGCACTTCTTCATAGGCGCGGGCAAGCCGGATCTGACCGACAGCAGCGGCGGCCTGCGACTGCTCCAACGCGAGTGCCGTGGCGGGCAGACCCAGAACGCCGCGCCCCAAGGCGATGGACCCCGAGGAGACAAGGATCACGTCCTTGCCCAGTGACTTCAGCCAGACGACATCCTGTGCCAGCGCCGCCAGCCAGTCCTGTTTCAGCAAGCCGGTCGCGCGATCCACCAGAAGCGCCGAGCCGATCTTGACAACGATCCGGCGCGCCTCGGACAGGCGCATGACCGTTTCGTTGACAGCTTCGATCAGGGACGCCACGTCTGGTCCTCCTCCACGGAGGGTTGCTTCTGGCGCAGACGCTCTTCGGTGATCTGGGCGCGCACGGCGCGCAGCACTTCGGGCACGCCCTCGCCCGTCACGCCCGACAGCATCATCACGGGGCCACCCACTTCGGCCTCCAGGATGGCGCGGGCTTCGGCGCGCTCTTCCGCGTCCAGCGCGTCGATCTTGTTCAGGGCCGTGACGCGCGGCTTGTCGGCCAGATCGCCGCCGTAAAGCTCAAGCTCGTTGATGATGGCGCGGTAATCCTCGTCCAGCGCGGGCGATGTGCCATCGACCAGATGCAGCAGCACCGCGCAACGCTCGACATGGCCAAGGAAACGGTCGCCAAGCCCCCTGCCCTCGGACGCGCCCGCGATCAGGCCCGGGATATCGGCCATGACGAATTCGGCATTATCCACGCCCACAACGCCGAGATTGGGATGCAAGGTGGTAAAGGGATAATCCGCGATCTTGGGCCGCGCGTTGGACACAGCTGCAAGAAAGGTCGATTTGCCCGCATTGGGCATACCCAGAAGGCCCGCATCCGCGATCAGCTTGAGGCGCAGCCAGATCGTACGCTCGACCCCTTCCTGTCCCGGATTGGCGCGGCGCGGGGCCTGGTTGGTCGATGTCTTGAAATGCAGGTTGCCCCAGCCACCATTGCCGCCACGTGCCAGCAATACGCGCTGCCCCAACTCGGTGATATCGGCCAGAACGGTCTCTTCATCCTCGTCCAGAATCTCGGTGCCTACAGGCACGCGCAGCACGATATCGTCGCCATCCTTGCCGGTGCGCTGGCGGCCCATGCCGGCCTGACCGTTATGTGCGAAAAAATGCTGCTGGTAGCGGAAATCAATCAGCGTGTTCAGACCGTCCACAGCTTCGACCCAGACCGAGCCACCACTGCCACCGTCGCCGCCATCTGGACCGCCATATTCGATGAATTTCTCGCGGCGGAAACTGACCGCCCCGCCACCGCCCGAACCCGAGCGAATATAGACCTTTGCGAGATCAAGAAACTTCATGGTCTTCCCCTATCGCAAAGGCCTTGCTCTGCTCAATCCAGTTTTCGACTATAGGTCCAGGTGGCCACCTTGGCCCCGCGCGCGACCGAGAATGTTTCGGCATCGCCCAGATATTCGAACCCGCAATTTGTAAGAACCCTCGCCGAAGCCGGGTTATCCTGAAAAACCGCGGCGAACATCGTGCGGCAGGAGAGCGGATTGGCCGCCACCAGCGCGCTGACAGCCGCAGATGCCACGCCTGAATTCCAATAGGCGGGTGCCACCCAATAGCCGACCTCGGACTGGTTGCGATCCATCTGTGCCAGACTGATCACGCCCATTACTTCGGGACCGCCGTGATCCGTGCCATCCATCGCCCAGACGTCTTCCGTTCTGGCCGGAGACATCGCGCGCGCCACGAAAGCATCGGTCGCCCCCGGTGGCAGCGGGTGCGGGATCGAGCGTGTGTTCATCGCCACACGCTTGTCCGACCCGTGCATTTCAATCAACCCCTTGTCCGACAGACGCAGCGGACGCAGATTGAATCGCTCGGTGCTGATTACCGGCTGGGTCGTGATGGGGTCGATCTTCATCCGCGTAGTCCTCCGCTTCCTGTCGTCAATGGCCGGTTGCCAAGCTGCTAGGCGCCACCGACCCGCATGCCTGATGCCACCCCCCTCCCCGGAGATGGCGCAGGGTCTTTGTCCGGTCGGCCATTATGTGACACCGCAGCATGGCGGATATGTGAACATAGTGAAGCGAATTCCAGACACCGGAACCCGTAAAATCGGAATCCGGAAACGAAAAAGGGACCGGCTGTCGCGCCGGTCCCCGATGTATGTCACCTGAAGAACGGCTTACTCGGCGGCCTGCGCCACTGGCAGAACCGAAATAAAGGTGCGGCCCTTGAGGCCCTTGCGGAAAGTCACCTTGCCTTCGGTTGTCGCAAAAATCGTGTGGTCACGACCGATGCCGACACCCTCGCCCGGCCACCACTTGGTGCCGCGCTGGCGCACGATGATATTGCCGGGAATAGCGGCCTGACCGCCAAACAGTTTCACGCCAAGGCGACGACCGTCAGAGTCGCGACCGTTACGGGATGAACCGCCTGCTTTCTTGTGTGCCATGGGGGATTACTCCTTGGTCTCGGCCGCTTTTTTGGCGGCGCGTTTCGGTTTTGCAGCGGCGTCAGAGGCAGGCTTTGCTGCTTTGGCGGCTTTCTTGGCAGGTGCCTTCTTGGCAGGTGCCGCATCAGCGGCAGCCACAGCAGGTGCCTTGCCGGTTGCGGCTTTCACGCCTGTCTTTTCCGCGCCCGCGGTCAGGATCTCGGTGATCCGGACGAGGGTCAATTTCTGGCGGTGACCCTTGGTGCGCTGCGAGCCGTGTTTACGACGGCGCTTGACGAAATTGATGGTTTTCTCGCCTTTGATCTGGTCGATCACTTCGGCTTGCACGGCGGCACCCGCAACCATCGGCGCGCCCAGAACAGGCGTATCGCCGCCCAGCATCAGCACGTCGTTGAATTGGATAGTCTCACCTGCATCAGCGGCCAGTTTTTCCACGCGCAGCGTATCGCCGGGCTGGACTTTGTACTGTTTGCCGCCGGTTTTCAGAACCGCGAACATCTGTCTCTTCCTTTGTTACCGCGTCCTGTGGTCCCCCTGAGGGCGTTTCGGCAGGATGATGACCCTTTGGGCCTTCTCCGGTTCCACCGCGGACAGCGCGCCCTTGCGAGCGATGATGAATAGGCACGGCAAAGGCAGTTTGCCCTTTCCGAGTTGCGGGCTTATGCGGCGCTTGGGGCGGGAAGTCAAGGGTGATCTGGCCATTTTCAGCCTGTCCCTTGGCGCTGCAACGCGAGGTGCTGTTAGAGTTCCTCGCCCAGCATCTGGCCGGCAATCGCCACGCCCAAAGCTTGTGACATTGTTCCGTACATCCGGTCAAATGCCGTGAACAACGCACGGTTCAGCGCGCGCCCGGAATCTGTACGGGACAGATCGACATAGGTGTTGATCTCTGCCGCGTCCAAAGGTTCGTAGGCCAGCATCAGGAATGCGTAAATCCATTCGCGGGTCTCGGCCTGCGTTTCTTCTTCCTGCGACCAGACATCAGCCAGAAGGTCCGCCTCGGACATCTCGAAAGCGCCGCCTTCGATCAAGCCACGGTAGAATAGCATATTCGCATTTAGCGCGCCCATCACATTATATCCCACCAGATCATTGGTCTGGATATAGGAATCAATGGCCGCCAAATGCGCGTCGATATCGCGGGGGCTGTCGGCGGCAAGCTCTGCGGCCACGCGGCGGTATTGCTCGCGGGCGGCTTCCTCGATCTGCGCGTCCATGAAGGCACGGCGCGCCGCAATTTCCAGCGTGACGATCTGGCGGCCGCTTTCGCTGCGGAAAAACTCGATCAGCGGCGTGGGATCGGCCGCGCCGAAAGACTCCGTAAAGGTTTCAACCACAAGCCCTGACATGACATCGGTGTCATAGATGCGATTTACCATCTGCCGCCATGTCGCACCGCCCCCGCCCGACAACATGTCGGCCCCCAGTTCCTCGCCATAGCTCAGGCCTTCCTCGCGCATGATGGCGATGATCTCGTCCAGCCCCATCTCGTCGATCAGGACCGCAATGGCGGCGTCCTGCCTGTCCTGATCCGCCTTTGCCGGTGCCGCGCCAAAGGTCAGCGCCGTGCAGATCAGCCCCCACAAGGCAAAGACATGAAAAGTCAGCGCCAGCCGGCCAAGCGTTTGTCGGTATGAGACCATCTCAAAGATCCTCGCCGGGATGCAAATCCGCCATGCGCCCGGCCAGCACTTCGAAGCGGTTGGCCATGATCTCATACTGGATCGCGTTCATCAGTTCATAGACTTTCTGCATATCGGGATGTTCCAGCGCCTTTACATAGGTTTCTAGCTCCGCATCGGTGAAATCTTGGTACACATAGGCCGCGTGCACCAATGCCGATTCCTGTAATGCCAGCCGCAGCGCGCCGCGCTGTTCCTCCATCAAGTTGCGCAAGACGGCCTCGTCCAGTTGCATGTCCACCACCCCTGCCGCAGAGGCGCTGAGCAGAAAGCGGATCTGGATTTCCTCGACCGCGCGTACAGCGCTGTCTTGCGGGTCAATCGCAGGCCCCATCCGCTGCAGGATCGCCAGA
Source organism: Seohaeicola saemankumensis (assembly GCF_021021435.1). Classification (GTDB taxonomy): domain Bacteria; phylum Pseudomonadota; class Alphaproteobacteria; order Rhodobacterales; family Rhodobacteraceae; genus Seohaeicola. Next base: position 8,776 of record NZ_JAINWI010000014.1, on the reverse strand, counting down.
CGCGGTGCGCCCTCGCGCAGCAAGTCGGCGATCATCGCCTCTCCCGCGCTGCGGGTGTCCTCTTTGTCCTCTACCATATGCGCTGCGTTTTCGACCGCCACCAGCCGCTGCCCCAGATCCGAGGCATAGAATTCCACCGCGTGGTTCAGCAGTTCATCGGTCATCGCCCTGCCAAGAATATCCAGCGCCATGTCACGCATCACGGACAGGTCGAACACTTCGGTGACGGTCCTGCTCCAGTCGGCACCGAAATCGCTGCTCTCACGCCCCAGCATCAGCGGCGCATCGCCCGCCGACAGTGTGATCGATTCCAGCGCCGTGTCAAAGCCGGTAACAGACAGAAACGCCTCAAGCCGGTCCCTATCCTGAAATTGCGGCGGTTGCGCTTGCGCATGGGCCGTCTGGCTGTCGCCCGCGAAGCCTGTTACAAGCATCAAGACTGCGACCAGTTGCAGCAGATGAAACTGGATATTCCGCAACGCGCTGTTGCCTGTCGGTGGCGTGGCCGTCTGATACATACTGAGGCGGTCCTTATCATGGTAGGGCGTTTGCAGCCGGTTCTTGACGGCGCGGAATAGGGTTCATGGCGGCGGACGGATGCCCAATATATGGTCAAGCCCCCTGCCCGTCGCAAGCCTAGGACATTTCCGGACCGTGACAATGCAAAAGCAGTTGATCTGTGCTTGCAGGGCGATGCCGGCGCTTTGTCCGCCCGCTTGCGAAAAACCCGAAAAGCCCTCTTGCCACCTGCGGCCGGAGAGATTAAACGCAGCTTCCAGACCCCCGCGGAGAGGTGGCAGAGTGGTCGAATGCGGCGGTCTCGAAAACCGTTGTCGGTGCAAGCCGACCCAGGGTTCGAATCCCTGTCTCTCCGCCACATCACAGATTTTGTTCGCAGAATTTATTTATTAATATCAATACTTTAAGTATTTTTCATGTGTTTTGGAGCGCTTTTACGCTACACAAACTGCTCCACAATGCCTGTCAATGTTTGGATCTTTTGGTAGCTGACTTCAAACCTGCTCAACTGACGTGGGGCCGGGCCAGACCTTCGATGCATAGGCACTGTCGACGCCGCAGCGCAGATTCACGAGACAGACCATTCGTGCATCTTGTAGCATTCGAGCAGTAATGAAGGCCAGGAAGGCGGACAACGCTGCCTTTCGCTTAATTTGCGAACCAACCCTCGGCAGTCGCGGCAGCAAAAATTTGGAGGGTGCGAAGCAGCCAATTTCCGAAAAACAATAGAACCGCCATACTCAAAACAGAATCATTCTTAGGTGTCCCCTTGAATACTTGGACTAAGCTTCTCTTTCTCGATCTAGGGCAATTTTCAACTCAATCTCTAAGTGGCTTAGAGTCATTTTCAAAGAGATCATAGTCTCCTGACCTGCTTTCAATGCTTGCATGGCCTTTCGAATTCTTACATCCCGTAATTTCCCAAGAACAAATCGGTCCGGTCGATCATTCATTAGGTTAATTATTTTCTGCTGCTGCTCTAACAGTCCCTTCTCTAAAGGCCCCTCTATTTCTCTTAAATTATCTGTTTCGTCACGCAGGTTGCTCACAGAGAAGGGTGTCATAGTTGATTTCCATTCATAGTTTGATGAAAAAATATTTTTTCACTTAAGGATAAAATCGTATTCTTTTCAATCGTTATTAGGTTCAGTCCGCTTAACGGCTGAAACGATAAGGATCGTCCACCGGTAGCACCCTTGGCCGCGGGTGCACCTATTCTTCAATGCCGTTATTTTCTTCTTGACCAACCGGGACCGTTTTGTCGCCTCCGAGGGCGAAGTATCTTTGGTCAGCCAGCCATTGCAGGCGTTTTGCTTGTGTCAGCAGAACTCGGCGAAGCCCGCCCTCTCCACCGTCGATCTTTCGTTCTGCTATGCCTTGACTGAGTCGAGCTATGACCATCGCTCGTCTGGAAATGCGAAAGTCGGGATGCCCGCGAATCTCAATAACTGCGTTAGAAACGATGCGCCCTTTGAACGATGCAGGCTCAGTCACAACCATTTTGGGGACTGGTGGGTCTTTCTCGTTGAGAATCGCATTGAACCTGCTTTCGGCAATCAATTTCTGATGGATCAGGTATTCCAGCGCATTTAGATGCTGTGTTGCGATCTTATGTTCAAGCGGTTTTTTCTTGGCCGTTACCCCTTTGAATTGCGGTAGGGGCCAAATCTGAATATCTTTGACTTCGAGAGGATCGAGAACTGACTTCGCCACAGCGTCCGTCCGCTGTCCCGTGAGATGCCGCCCGACACGCCCGCTGACGCTTTCCTTCGTTTGGCCAACGTAAATGGGTTCGCCGTCGTAATCGAAGAACGCGTAAACTCCCCAAGTGAAACTGCCAATTTTGTTCGTCAGGCCTGTAACAGGATCGACAAAATCGCTGCGCATGAATTTGCCTAAGCTGGACCGCAATTCCGCAGTTTCAAAGGGAGGTGTTTTGGTGTCGAAGGCATTTCGGTCTATCATGACATATAGTTAATAGAAATCACGCGACCAAGGCGAGTCGATTCTTGTGAATAACGGGTTCGAATACTGACGACGCCAAGAACTGAACGACGGGAACGGCGACACCGTCCCCCGCAAGCTTATAGGCGTCATTGTAGCGAACAGGCAGTTCATAGGTCTTGGGTAAACCCATCAGGGCTGCTGCCTCACGCGGTGACAGCAGGCGTGATCGGACTTTCTTGCCTTCGATCACTATGATCGTTTGACGACTTGAACCTCCTCCAGGAGTCCGCAAGCAACCCGCGACCTCGTCAAACCGAACCTCCGCACGCTGCCGCTTTATGCCGTTCTCGTCTGGCCTTGTGCGGCGGTAGATGGTGCCGACAACTTTGGTGCCGAGAAGCATCGCCGCTTCCACCTTTTTGCGGTTCAGATCGGTCATCATGTCGAGCAGATATTTTGTCTCTGAGACCGTATGCCACTTCACACCCTGCGGGTGATCCTCGATAAGGTCAGAGAGCGTCGTTTCGCGCATCTGTGGCACAGGCAGGTTCCACCACACCCAGCGCGCTTTGGCCGCTGCTGAAAGGAGGCTATGCCCTTCGATCAATGCGGGCGGGTGCCAGATCGACGAAGGTGCTTCTTGGGTGCAGGTGTCTGGGACGCGAAGATCACCGCTGATGCCGATGATGAAGAAGCGTGGGCGGGACTGTGGCAGGAAGTGAACCGCATCGACGACGACCGCGCCGAAGTGATAGCCGAGACCCGAGAAGGACGCGGCAAGAGTTGCAAAGTCGCGTCCGCCGTTACTTGTGATCGCGCCATAAACATTCTCGACGGCTACCATTTTTGGGCCTCGCCCTGCGGCATGAAGGTCGCGGACAAGTTGCCAGAACGGTTTGAACATGCCGGAACGTTTGCCTGCAAGTCCCTCGCCTCTTCCTGCAAGCGAAAGGTCTTGGCAGGGGAATGAGGCCCACACCAGATCAGCGGTGCCCGGTATCTCATCAAGCGTGACCATCGCCACGTCCTTGAGCAACAGTTCATTGCCACCGTGATGGTTGGCGCGATAGCTGGCCGCTTTCTTCGCATCAATGTCATTGGCGAACAGGCATTGCCATTCTGATCCGAGGCCAAGACCGGCCATGCCGCCGCCAGCGAAAAAATCGTAGTAAGTGTGCGGCATGGTCCCTCCATTGCTACATGTTGACTATCTCAAGCCAGTATTGGTTGTCCAAGGCAAATAATCAGCGAAGGTGAACTCTCGCACAAGATCCATAGCTGAGAAAGAACAAATTAGGAACCTATCGTCGCTCACTCCGCAGCCAGCAATTGATGGGCTAGACCTTTACGGCGCTCATCGCCTCATGTCCTGGATGGGTTTTGCAAGTCGATGCATGGGAAGTCCTATATTCCCCGATGCCTCCCGATGTCTCTCTCTGCCGCTAGCAGATCCTTAACTCTATTCGAGTAGTTAAGCGCATCTCGTAGGTAGCGCATGGAGAGCTCCAAATCACCGGTGATCTCATCGCCGCGATCCTCCCGGACAATATGCTTCAGGACCAACAACGCGGCGTGCCGGAAATCCTCGGTCAGAATCCGGCGCTGATCATCGCTGGTTCTGATCGTGCGCACGAATCCGTCGATCGGCTTGATGGTCGCGTGCGGAAGGTGTTCCAACTGGCCCACGGCACAGCAAGCAGACGAAATAGCATTGGCACCGATGTCTTCGATGCGGTCGAAGTCAGTGCGCGCGATATCCGGCTGAAACAGCGCGATGCGGTGATTGTTCTGGTTGGGAAAGGTGTTCGGTATTACGAGCATTTGTTTCTCTCTTTGCTGTTAATCGATGTGATGACGGGAAATCGTGTCCGGCCCCCCCCCATGAAGGGCCGGACCGTTTGACGGTCACCTTCTTTTGGGTTGCGCCACTGTCGGCAGAGGCAAATCGAGCTGCCTTAATTCTTGTGGCGCGGGCCTTGCTCTCGATAGGCGCCGGGGCTCGACTGTGTACGTATTCAGGAATTTGCGAGTGCGCTTCCGTAAGGTCCACACTTTCCGTTCCGCACGAATGTCGGCCATCGCGAAGATGCGCGCGCGGACTTCATTCATCCGTTCGAACTCGTCACCCTCAAGGCGACCCAGCACAGGCGCGCCCAGTCCAGGGTGTATGACGAAGCCGCTGTGCGACAGCGGAACGAGGATCCTCCGTGCGCCGACGAACCGCGTGGGTGCATCCAACCCTACCGCAGCACAAGCGAACGAAGTCCGGACGTGGATCTCATATCCGGTATTGGCTTTACGCCGTGATGTGGTGCCATAGGCAAGCAGGGCATAGCGCACGCCCTTCTTCTCCTCAATGTCGAGGATCAGGCAAGGTCGCGCTTTCAGCGGGGCATCGTCGCCCGCTTCGGCTACAGGAAACCGGAACGACACGACATCGCCGTAGGAAATGTGTTCCTGCCAAGCTTCAGTCTTGGTCAGGGTAATTGGGGTTGCATCAAGCATCGGATCTTCCTTTCGAGGTGAATGATCGACGCGTCCGCCTTCCGAACCTTCCACCACTCGGGCGAAGGCCTTTCGTCGTGCGCGTCAAAGGGCGCGCGCACGCGAAAGAGCCTGGGCTCAAGCCTCAGCCTCTTGTGGCGATACTGTCCGAATTGCGTTCTATCCTGCCGCATCAAACGGGCAGCGATGGGGAGAGCGTTGAGAGGGAGTTTTCCTCCTCTCGACCTGGCGTGGGGAGCGCGAGCAGGTGGGGGTTCTGGGAAGGAGTGCGGAACGACGCTCCCCAGGGAGCAGTGGGTCTTGAGCGAGTGCGGAACGACGGCCCAAGTCTGCCGGAAGGCGCCAGGGGGTGCAGGGGGAGTGGCGAACGACGACCCTGCGAGCAGGTGGATGCAAGGGGGAGTGCGGAACGACACCCTTGCCCGAGAGGGTCAGGGAGAATGGGTGTCTCCCTGGCGGCGCGCAGCGGCGCTGGGTCTGGGGCGCTTAGCCCCAGCGAACGCGCAGCTCGCACGCAGGCCCCACGGGCCGGAGTGCGAGTTGCTTAGTGAGTAAAGTGCCCTGCAACTAAGCGGACAAAACACGAAGCAACCGATGGATAAGGATACCGATTCTGGAGGTAGGCTCAGTCTTTTCTAAGCTCTAGCATTCCTGACCAACCGAATAAAAAGGCACCAGATACACATGAAATAAACTGGAAAAATCACGCTCAAGTGAAACACATAAAATAGTTCGCGTGCTGTAACTCAACCCACACGCCGATCAAACAGAGATAAACCTACAAAACTCTCGAGCGAATGAGACAATTTTGCCGAAACGACTTTGTTCCTAGAACAGAAAACTCAGAATGAATATCGGGAGCCTTCTGCATTGAGACCGAGGCTTTTCAAAAATACCAACTTAATTCGGACAAGTCACTACCGCTTTTTCGCGGCTAACGCCTTAAGTGTTTCAATTTCCCTCTGCATCGCAGAAACGTCAGCTTCTGTGAATAGCTTGTTATTTCTATAAACATCTAATGCATTTCCATATTCACCAAGTTCGATATGGTATTCTGCGAGAAGCTGAAGATAAGGTCTGTGGTTCGCTCGAAGGTCAAAAGCTGATTTGTCAAAAACAATCTTCTGAACAAAGTTTATTTGATCCTTTGCGCGAGACAAGTTTCCATCCTTTAGCAATATCTTTGAGTATAGCCTTAGGGGATCAAACAATCTTGGAGTTTTCTTAAGAGCGTCTTGTATTAGCTTCAATGCTTTGCGATTATCTCCATACAGATACTCAATTTCTGCAAGCCGTGTTGCATGGAAGGAGCGTCCTTCTTCCTCATCTATCTTCTCCAAGGAAGCGAGAAGTTCAGCCACTTCGGAATCGTTTACGCAAGACCTCTTTTTATTCTTTATCAGGCAGGAAATAAGAATATCTATAATGTAGGGATTGCTGCGAGACGTCTCGTATGCTTCACGGGCATAAGTCTCTGCCTCTTGAGGGAGTTCAAGACTAAGGCATATCGATGCAAGTTCGCGGGCAGTTGATCTGTTACCGCGAGCCAACCCATAAGATGCAAGCAGCTCTTCCCTCGCTTCGTATAGTTTACCTTGAAGTCTATGGTTAAACCCTTCCAGGAAATGAACGTTCGACTTAGACCAGTTGTCATCAGCTATGCTTCGAAGCTGAGAAATGCCCAACCTAAAAGTTTCCTGATCGTTAACTCTTGCAGCGGCCAATCCTAAATAGCGACATGCTGCCACAGCACCTGACCTTGAAAGACGCCCCCGCCCCTCCAGAGCCTCTCGTGCCATACGAATGCTATCTTTCCAACGCTTCATATCATAGTGACGTTTCGCAAGCCAAACGCGGTGAGAAGGCAGTATAAAGGCCTCCATGAGCTTGCTGGTGGGCTTGTCGCCCTCCAGAGACGCTAAAATGGCAGAATCAAGTAAAGATATCGGTGCTTCTCCATCCTCTAACTTTACTACGAGTGACTCTGCAAGATGACGCATAATTTTAGTTCTTTCATCGCCCTTCAATTCTGTCCTTGGATCTCTTTCAGAAGCTATCCGCAGAGCAGGTGAAATCGATATTCTTTCATCTTCAGTTCTAACAATATGCAGGTCCAGCATGTTTTGAATCGACGCGCTTATTTCAGCTCCTGTGTTTGGAATGACTTCAGTAAGCGAGGCAAAGTCCAACTCTGGCGCAATTGAGAATATAGCAAGTATTCTGAAGTCAAGGTTGCTAAGCTGAGCGGAGCGAAGATACTCGGAAGTCTGCTTATGCTTCCAGTCTATAAAATCTCTCGGTTCCGCCAAAAAAAGATCTACTGAGCTTTGCTTAATCAGATCAATCATGCGATAAATATTGAAAGGATGTTGATCCGCCATATCTATCAAGCTCTCGACTTGATTTAAATCCGCATGAATTCCTTTTTCCTTAAGCAGTCCAGAAATTATCCTGCCTGTGTCTTCCCTATTTAGTGAAGACACACTTAAATATGCAAGGTCGTCAGCATTTCGACGAAGCTTATGAGGAATCATTCTCGAAGACAGAAACACCACAGGAGGAAAAGGTTTGTCTTCAATGTGGTTTAAAATTTCATCAAACTCAGGCTGCAATGAGCCGTCGTCTCTTAAGAGGCCGCCGCTATCAAAAACATAAAGCACTTCGCGGTCAGGCAGAAGAGCATTAATTTCATCTGCTATTGCCTTCGCTTTTTGATTCTCATCAAGATCTGCAAATTCCACAACCTTGTCTCTCAATCTGGTAATGGATATACTTGGCCTTATTGAGGAAACCATCGCACGGTATATGTCATCGAACCCTTCAAAGCTATCAAGTTCGATGTGAGGCGATACTATTCCAACTTGGGGATACTGATTTTGGTAGAATTTTTTAGCTATTGTGCGTCTGCCCGCTCCTGTGTTTCCAGAAACATATAGCGCTTTTATCCGAGGCTTTGTAAGATCGTTCGCCTGTTTTTCAAGTACCCTCAGCTCTTCCTCACGACCAACAAAAGGGTGGTGACTAAGTTCTCTAGCATACCGAGCCGAAATTAGCTTTCCCTCAATAAGTCTGGCTGCACTTTCTGGAGATCTAGGTTTACGGATCATGTTGTAATGTTTAATAAACTTTTGCGCATCCTGAAACACTTCTTCATCGAGACATATCGTTAGAAGACGCTCTATTTTTCCGCTCGCTATTAATTCAGCTCCAAAGGCAATTTCAAAATTGACATAACCCGAATCAATAGCATTTTTAGAAAGAAACAAACAAAATAAATCTGAGCGGTTCAAGGACTTCAATATCTCTGAACCATTTAATCCTGCCTCCTCAAATGTATGAGCGTCAAGCTCATATTGTCCTGGGCGCAGATTCTCGACTACTGCCTCCACATAACCTTTGTCGAGCGAAGAATGTGAAAGAAATGCCCGCATTATTTGTATCTCCCGCAGCTTTCAGATATATCTGAAATCGTCCAAATTTTTGTACAGTAAAAAAATTAACTTTACATCAATATTGCCTACTCCAATGTGTCTGCTTCGCGAACCAACGAAGTGTTCAGATTAACTGCCGCCAGCAGGAGGCACGCGATAGGTTTTGTTGGCCCCCATAATCCAGGGGCTACAATGCCCCTGCAATATCGACTAAGCAAGTGTGAGCAGAAGGTTTTCTTACTGCACTTACACGTCTCGCCTGTCCAGTACGGCCGGAATAAATCGTTTGGTTAGTAACGGGCTCTTCAGCGGTCTGCGGCCGTTCGTGGTTTCGCCTGACGTTGCCCCCTACCACTAATCCAGTTTGAGATAGA
>NZ_JAINWI010000013.1 GCF_021021435.1 Seohaeicola saemankumensis | reverse complement strand
TCGCGGACCTCTTCACGGCCGTGCCGGAACTGATCGAGAAGATCTGATCCAGCCTGTCGCGACACAATCCAAGGCCCGCCTGAAATGGCGGGCCTTTCGCTTTCAGGTGCTTCGGTCCGTCATCCCCATAGTGCCGTCAGAACAGGGCGCAACTGACCTACCGCCTCTTGATGGGCCAATGGTCCCAGCATGCCGGCGGCAGCAGGCGCTTCCAAAGGCGAAAAAACCATACCGCGCGTGCCCTGTGCCAATGCGGACGGACTGGCCGTCACTTCGACCAATGCGGTGACCAAAGGGCGCAGGGTCTCAAGCATGGAACGGTCGATAAACAGCGGATCTTGCCCAAGATCTTCGCCACGCGCCCTTTCAACGAGTGCCAAACCCTTATCCCTATCGGGGGTATGATCCGAGAACCACAGCAGGATCGTTCTCCCGCCGATCGCCTGCAAAAGATGGCGCATCCCCGACAGCCATGCCGATTTCAGTTCGTCACGGATCATCAGATAGCGCTCTGGCGCCAACTGTCTGAGCGAGGATAGCAGATGCCGGTTGAACGCGTATTCGGTGAAATCCACATCGCGGAACATCTGCTTCATCAGGCCGGACGCATTCAGAAAGCGGTCATTGCGGCGTGAATGGACCGTGTAGAACCTGTTGGACATGTTCTGCGCCCCCATCACCTGCACCACGGTCACGCGCGCCTTTTCGGCGACGTCGACCACTGTAGGGTCGTTCAGAAACACATCCACCCCCGCATTCTGCCAGCCGAAGTTGACGCATGTGATGCCTGTTTCAGCCTCTAGCAGGGCCGGAAAGGGCTTTTCGATAAAGCGCCCGAATGTCTCGGACCCGCCAAGGAACAACGCATAATCCCCGATCAGGCTGCGACGCGGCCCTCTGAAGTGCAAGCGCGACCGGCCATAACGGCACGGAAGATAGTCAAGGCCAGCACGGCCTGTCGTGTCAAAGGTCATTAAACCCACCCATAAATTCAAACTCACCCGACAGCAGAGTCGCAGCAAGGCGTTGCGAATTCCCTAAAAGTTCAATCAGTCAAAAGTTTTAACGATTGCACCCGGTGCCTGTGCCCTTGCAGGTGGTCCGGCCTCCGGCCTATTGTCGGGCGGTCAGGCATAACGGGAAAGCGGGTCACGCATGGATATTCAGAGCATCGGCATTGTTGGCGCAGGACAGATGGGCAACGGTATCGCGCATGTCATGGCTTTGGCCGGCTACGACGTGTTGATGACCGATATCAGTCAGGATGCGCTGGATGCGGCCGTGGCGCTGATTTCCCGTAATCTTGACCGTCAGGTCAGCCGTGAGAAGATCAGCCAGTCCGACAAGGACGCGGCCATGGCGCGTATCAAGACTACCCCGACGCTGGCCGATCTTGGGCCTTGCGATCTGATTGTCGAAGCCGCGACCGAGCGCGAGACCATCAAACAGAAGATTTTTGACGATCTGCTGCCCCATCTCGCGCCACATACGATTCTGACATCGAACACCTCTTCTATCTCGATCACACGTCTGGCCAGCCGGACGGACCGGCCCGAACGGTTCATGGGTTTCCACTTCATGAACCCCGTGCCGGTGATGCAACTGGTCGAGTTGATCCGCGGAATCGCCACTGATGGCCCGACCTACGATGCCTGCCTGAAGGTGGTCGAGAAGCTGGGAAAAACCGCCGCTTCTGCCGAGGATTTTCCAGCCTTTATTGTAAACCGTATTCTGATGCCGATGATCAACGAAGCGGTCTATACGCTTTACGAAGGCGTGGGATCGGTCAAATCCATCGACGAATCCATGAAATTGGGGGCCAATCATCCGATGGGGCCGCTGGAACTGGCCGATTTTATCGGGCTGGATACCTGCCTTGCGATTATGAACGTGTTGCATGACGGCCTGGCCGACACAAAATACCGCCCCTGCCCGCTGCTGACAAAATATGTTGAAGCAGGCTGGCTGGGTCGCAAAACGCAACGCGGGTTCTACGACTACCGTGGCGAGGTTCCTGTCCCGACGCGCTGAGCGTTTCTTTCTGCTCAAAGTATCCTCGGGGGAAGGCCCGCAAGGGACTGGGGGCAGACAGTCCCCTGTGCCCTGTCAGTCTTTCAAAGCCAGAGTATGCGCGCGCAACCATGCCATAAAAGCCCGCGGATCGCGTCCGCGCTTCTCGGCTTCCTCCGGCGAGATCGGATAGCCGATGACAGGAGCCTGCGGTTTGTCAAAGGCGTGCACGACCTCGTGCAACAACAAGCCCTGACGCAAAACAGGTGAAATACGGTTGGCGATCTGGTACCAGCGCGAATTCGATCCGGGGAAATAGCAGGGCACCACAGTTGCACCTGACCGGCGGATCATCTTGGCCGTAAAGACATTCCACTCGGCCTCGATAGCGGGGCCGAACATCGTTTGCGACGTGGCTACGACACCCGACGGGAACAGCGCGATCAGGCCACCTTTGGACAGATGCTCCATCGCCGCGTTGCGCATCTCTATCATCTTGGACTGTGCGTCGGGTTCATGCGGAAAGGGCACAGGGATCATGTAGCTGGCAGCACTCTGGTCGATGCCCGTGAGCAAAGAGCGTGTCAGTATCCGGTAATCGTCGCGCACCCGCCCGATCAGATCGGCAAGGATCATCCCGTCTACCAGTCCATGCGGATGGTTGGCCACGAACACGACAGGCCCTTCTGCCGGAATGCGGGCAAGCTGCTCTGCCGGTGTCAGCAGGTCTATGCCCATCACATCCATCGTCGCAGGCCAGAAGGCCTGTCCTGTCGGGGCACCGCGCCGTTCAAACTCCCGCACGCGGCGCACGATGGTCAGCTTGCCGGTCAACCATTCCAGTGCACGAATAATGGTCCCGCGCAGCGGGCTGTCGAAGGTGTTGGAATAGGTCAGGCTTCGCCTGTCATAGAGCGCCGTATGCTGGGCGGCTTCTCCGTCATGGTCCGATGCCGTGCTGTGTTCTTGAATATCGACCACCTCGATGTCACCGTATTCGCCTGCATGTGGGCAGGCTACATTCCTTCGCCGAACCGGTCGGCAACAAGCGCTTCCAATGCGTCCGCCAAGGCTTGGGCGTCCGGGCCGGAAGTGTGGACCTCAATAGTGGTTCCCTTTGACGCTGCCAACATCAAAAGCCCCATGATACTGTCACCCGATGCGCTTTGCCCCTCGCGGCTGACCTCGGCGCGGGCGTCGAAGCCTTCAACAACCTCGACCAGCTTTGCCGAAGCACGGGCATGCAGGCCCTTCTCGTTAACGATCTTCAAGCTGCGTTGCACTATGTCCGACATGGGAGGCCTTAGTCTGTGGTTATGTTCTGGCTGTCAATGTATTTGCGCCCTGCCTCCAGCGCGTTGCGCACAGCATCGCCGACAGGCAGATGCCGACTTTTCGCAAGTTTGATCAGCATGGGCAGATTGGCACCATAGAGAATGCGTCGGTCATCCGGTGCACAGGCCCGCAGGGACAGGTTGCTGGGCGATCCGCCGAACATGTCGGTCACGACAACGACACCGCTGCCGCTATCGACAGCATCCGCAGCTTCCATGATTTCCTGCTGTTTCATGGCGCGATCGTGATCTGCTTCGATCGAGATTGCCAGAATACCTTTCTGCTGACCCACAACATGCTCGACTGCCGCCAGATATTCGCGGGCAAGTCCACCATGTGCTACGATCACGATCCCGATCAAGGACGCCTTCCTTCAGTTCGATATGGGGCTGGTAGCAAGACGACCAGCAGATAAAGAGGCGTCATGACGCTCCAGTTCGCGATGTCTTATTGACACTTGCCAACCGTCCTTAGCAAGGGTCAAGCCAAGCTTTTCTGCCATTGCAACCGACCTGTGTTGCCCGCCGGTACACCCGAAGCCCAAGGCGAAATGCGATTTTCCCTCGTCGCTATAGGCTGGCAACAACAACTTTGTCAGATCCAGCACCTTTTCGAAGAATGCGCCCTCGCGCGGGTCCGTTGCGATATGGGTGGCGACGCGAGGATCGCGGCCGTCCAGCCCTCTCAGGCTTTCTTCCCAATAGGGATTTCGCAGGAAACGGCAATCCATCACCATATCCATCCCGCGCGGCATGCCGCGCTTATAGGAGAAGGAGTTGATCGTGACGGCCATATGCCGGCCACCTGCACCTGCGAACATACGCTCGATTTCGGCGCGCAACTCGTGAGGCGACAGATCGGAGGTGTCGATCAGGATATCCGCACGCGCCCTGATCGGCACCAGAAGATCAATCTCGCGCCCGATTCCGATATCGGGGCTTTCTGCGGGCGCCATCGGATGGCGTCGCCGTGTTTCGGAATACCGCCGCTCCAGAACTTCGGGGCGGCTGTCGAGATACAGAAGCTCCGGATCGACATTCGGGGTCGTTCCCAGCCTGTCGATGGTTTCGATCAGCGCATTCGTCGAAAAATCGCGGTTCCGCACATCAAGGCCCAACGCCAACGGGCGGTTCAACGGCGGGCCATCCAGAAGGCGCGGCAACATCGACAGCGGCAGGTTGTCGATCGCCTCGAATCCCAGATCCTCCAGCGCATTGATCGCAGTCGACCGCCCCGCACCCGAGGGTCCGGTTACCAGAACAACACGTTGCCCGGCACCCGGCCTGTCTGCTTGCTGATCGCTGCCAGAGGTCGCCATTTCCGTCATTCTATCCTTTGCCTGCCATCCTTTGCCCGCCATCCTTTGTCTTGTGATCATGCAAAACGACCTGCCTTGAGGTATTGCAGAATAGCAGCCGGAAAAGCGCTGCTATCGACCATGTGAAGCAAAGGGACCGGAATAGACAAGAATTCGCAGTGACGTGAGGGCGGCAAGCGCTGCGTTTCGGTCTGGTCCAGATTGACCGCCAACGCGACAGGGCTAGGGCCGACGACGTCGGCATTGAGGATTCCCACGCCACGCGCCTCGATCCTGCCGCGCAAGGAATCGGGAACAGAGGCCATCAGGTGGGGTTGGCCACGACGATCCGCGACAGTCAGACAGGTGCGGTCATCCGCGACAAGTCCCGCGCCCAGCGCCATCAGTTGCAATGCAAGACCGGATTTCCCACGGCCGGAGGCCCCGCTTATCAGGACCGCCCGACCGTCATAGGACACGCAACTGGCATGTATGATCAAAGGGGTGTCATACGTCGCGCCTGAACCTGCCCGCTGGCCTGCCCGCATCTCAGACCGGAAGGCCCACAACGAAGCGCGCGCCCAGCGGCTCCGAGGTGATATCAGCATCCGTTGGACGGATATTCTCGGCCCAGATCACACCGTCATGCGCTTCGACGATCTGTTTGGAAATTGCCAAACCAAGGCCGGAATTGTTTCCGAACTGGCCCGCTGGCCGCTCTGAATAGAACCGCTTGAACACCTTGCTCAGCGCTTCTTCAGGGATGCCCGGACCAGTATCCTCGACCACTACCAGAACCCTGTTCTCGCGCTGGCGCACCCAAATACGGATCGCGTCGCCATCCTCGCAAAAGCTGATCGCATTCGTGATCAGGTTGACAAAAACCTGAGCCAGCCGCGCCTCGAGCCCATGCACGATGATCGGCTTGTCGGGCAAGTCGGTGATAAAGTCGATCCCTTGCCCGCGCGCTTCCTGTCCAAGATATTCGCCCAGATTGCCGAGCATTGTCAGCAGGTCGAACGGTTCCTGCTCTTCCTTGACAAGCTCACTGTCCAGCCGCGATGCGTTCGAGATATCCGACACAAGCCGATCCAGACGCCGGACATCATGTTCAATCACTTCCAGCAGCTTTTCCCGCTGGTCTTCGCGCTTGGCCACCCGCATCGTCCCGACAGCAGACCGCAGCGAGGCTAGGGGATTCTTGATCTCATGCGCGACATCTGCCGCAAACTGTTCGTTTCCATCGATCCGATCGTAGAGCGCTGACACCATACCGCGCAGCGCGCCGGACAGCCGCCCGATCTCGTCAGGACGCGCAGTCAGATCAGGGATACGGATGCGCCCGTTCGCTGCTTTGCGCCGGTCCTTATCGCGCCCGATTTCCGCAGCCGCCGCCAGATCAGAGATCGGGTTGGCGATAGTGGATGCCAGAACGATGCTCAGACCAATCGAGACAAGCGTCGCAATCAGGAACATCTGCAAAACACGCTCCCGCTCGCCGCGCACCAGCATGTCGATCTCTCCGCCAGCACTGACAAGCGCCACCGCGCCAATGGTTTGCCCGCCCAATTGGACAGGGCTTGCCACGGTAAAGGTCGTCGTGCCAGCCGGGTCCTGTGCTGTCTGATATGTCGTACCGCCAGTCAAGGCCTGCAGAACACGCTCGCGGGCCTGTGCCTCATGGGTCAGCGGTGTCTCGCTTTCGCTGAAAGATGCCAGCCCCGAGATGCCGGACCAGAGCCATGACAGAAAGTCCACGATCACTGTCGGATCACTGGGCGCTTCGTCACCTGCCTGCAGGATGCCACGGCCCGTGCCTTCGGCAACCTTGGTGGCGGAGGCATCGAACACGAAAACCTCAAGCCCCTGCCGCAAGTTCAGCATGCCGATGGTTTCGACCACATCCGCTTCGTCGGCCCCTGACAGGCTGCTTGCAGATCCGGCAGCGGCCTTGGCTTCGAACACATTTGCGATCAGTTCGGCCTCGGCCACAAGGCTGTTGATACGCTGGACCGCCAGCGGCTCCCGCGAGGAGTTCATCAGCAGGATTCCGGCAACAAGTATATTGAGCGCCACCAGATTGAAGGTGATGATCTTGCGTGTCAGAGGCGAGTCTTTCAGCGAAAACAACCCGCGGCGTTCACGCCTGTGACGCAGTTCCCCTTCGACAGTCGTATCCGGAGCAACGAAATCGTCACCCAGAATCACATCACCGTCACGCCGGGGCGTTGCGTCGCGCAAACTGATCCTTTCTGCGAAAGCCATCACTCTTCGTTATATCTGTAGCCGATACCATAAAGTGTCTCGATCGCCGAAAACTCGGAATCGGCTGTCCGCATCTTCTTACGCAGTCTCTTGATATGGCTGTCGATTGTCCGGTCATCCACATAGACCTGATCATCATAGGCCACATCCATCAACTGATCACGGCTTTTCACGAATCCGGGGCGCTGTGCAAGCGCCTGCAGCAACAGGAATTCTGTCACGGTCAGCGACACATCACGACCTTTCCAGCTGACGGAATGGCGCAGCGGGTCCATCCGCAAGTCGCCGCGTTCCATCACCTTGGTCTCTTCAGTGTCCCCGACGACATCACCGGCAACCGCTTCCTGACGCCGTAACAGTGCGCGGATGCGTTCAACAAGAAGACGCTGCGAAAAGGGTTTCTTGACGTAGTCATCCGCCCCCATCCGCAGGCCCAAAACCTCGTCGATCTCGTCATCCTTGGAGGTCAGGAAGATCACCGGCATCGAGGTTTTCTGCCGCAGTCGCTGCAACAGATCCATCCCATCCATGCGGGGCATCTTGATATCCAGCACAGCCATATCGGGCATTTTCTTGTTGAATGCATCCAGCGCGGACTGGCCGTCGTTGTAAGTATCGACCTCGAACCCTTCAGCTTCGAGGGTCATGGCCACCGATGTCAGAATGTTTCTGTCATCGTCCACAAGGGCGATCTTCGACATGGTTAAGTTCCTTGTACTGCTCATTGCGCCTAAATTTTTCCTTAATTCATCGTCTTTTTGGTCTTTACAATCAATCCCTAACTGCGAATCAGTTGAGGCCTGCGTCGCATTTGATCGTAAAATATCTAAGCAATGGCTAAATTGCATCAGGTATGCTTTCCGACATGGGACAGTATCCAAGAGAATGACGGATGATTGCGCTAACCTGCGACTGGTTGCGCTAACTATGAAAAACCCTCCTGTTCCTTCATCGGATCGTCATGTTAAGAGGCACCGCAACGGTGCATTAGGCCCGGTCGTCGGCGCGCCCACGGCGTCACGTGAACATGGATCGCCGCCCATCAAGCGGCTACAGGAGCTTGGCAATATGGCATTTGGACGGGTAAACCCGCAATTCCGGCTTGACGATCAAGGGATCAACGGGTTGGGCAATGTCTTTTACAACCTTATGGAGCCCGCGCTGATCGAAGCGGCTCTGAAGAATGGTGAAGGCACTCTCGGACAAGGCGGCGCATTCCTTGTGACGACCGGCAAGTTCACAGGCCGCTCCCCCAAGGACAAGCACGTTGTCAGAACTGCTTCCGTCGAGGACAGCATCTGGTGGGAAAACAACGCGGCCATGTCGCCCGAAGGTTTCGACGCTCTGCATGCCGATATGCTGGCCCATATGAAAGGCCGCGACTATTACGTGCAGGATCTGGTGGCTGGTGCCGATCCAGAACTGGCGATCAATGTGCGGATGGTGACCGAGCTTGCATGGCACGGATTGTTCATCCGCCATCTGCTGCGCCGCCCCGACCGCGAGGCGCTTGACCGCTTCACAGCAGATTTCACCGTGATCAACTGCCCAAGCTTCAAGGCAGACCCTGCGCGTCACAACTGCCGTTCGGAAACCGTCATCGCGATGAATTTCGACGCCAAGGTGATTCTGATCGGCGGCACCGAATACGCGGGCGAGAACAAGAAATCTGTCTTTACCCTGCTGAACTACCTGCTTCCGGACAAAGGTGTGATGCCGATGCATTGCTCGGCCAACCACGCGACCGGCAACCCTGTCGACACCGCTGTCTTCTTCGGCTTGTCCGGCACCGGCAAAACGACCCTGTCGGCTGATCCCGCGCGGACCCTGATCGGTGATGACGAGCACGGCTGGTCGGATCGCGGCACCTTCAACTTCGAGGGTGGGTGCTATGCCAAAACCATCAACCTGAGCGCCGAGGCCGAACCCGAAATCTACGCGACCACCTCCAAGTTCGGCACGGTGATCGAGAACATGATTTTCGATCCCGAAACTTTCGAACTGGACTTCGACGATGACAGCCTGACCGCGAATATGCGCTGTGCCTATCCGCTCGATTATATCTCGAACGCATCAGAAACGGCTTTGGGCGGGCATCCCAAGAACGTCATCATGCTGACCTGCGATGCCTTTGGCGTCTTGCCCCCGATTGCGCGACTGACTCCGGCGCAGGCGATGTACCACTTCCTGTCGGGCTTCACCTCCAAGGTGGCAGGCACCGAGCGCGGCGTGACCGAGCCTGAGCCTACATTCTCGACCTGTTTCGGTGCCCCTTTCATGCCGCGCCGCCCTGAGGCTTACGGCAAGCTGTTGCAGGCAAAAATCGCCAAGCATGGCGCGACCTGTTGGCTGGTCAACACCGGCTGGACCGGCGGCGCCTATGGCACCGGCAGCCGCATGCCGATCAAGGCGACCCGCGCCCTGCTGACCGCCGCCTTGGATGGCAGCCTGAACGATGTCGAGTTCCGCAAGGACGAGAATTTCGGCTTCGATGTGCCTGTCGCAGTCGAAGGCGTGGCTGAAGTTCTGCTGGACCCGCGCCGCACATGGCACGATCCCGAAGCCTATGATCGTCAGGCCGCAAAACTGGTCGAGATGTTCGCCAACAACTTCGCCCAATACGTGCCGTTCATCGACGACGACGTCAAAGCGGCCGCGATCGGCTGATCCAGCCGGATCGTTTCCCCAAAGACTTTGGCAAAATTTCAGACAACCCCGGTCCCGCCAGACCGGGGTTTCCTGTTTCTGCTAAAAGCTTGCCCGCCGAACTGCAGCCAGTGAGTGCTTAGCGCAGGATCAACTGACCAGATCGTCGATCCGGACGCTGAGCAGATAGCGCAGATCCTCGCGCGAGATGTAAGCGGTAAAAGCTTCGATCGCACGCTCCCTGTCCACGACTTTCCATGACAACGAGGCGGGTTCGGTGTGCATGAAGCCTGCACGCTCGACCAACCCTTTGAAGGCGACCGAACGGACCATGAATGCGAAAATAAAATCAGGGTTCAGATCACGCAAGGCAAGGGCAAAACCCATCCGCGACAAGACCGAAGACAGACCACGTCCGCGATAATTGCCTTCATTCTCGTCCAGCCACATCTCGCCATGATAGCAAAGCTTGCCCTTGATTCGCTTCGCCCCCGGCCCCGCCCTGTAGCGCGAGGCCGCCATGTCCAGCGGCACTCCCGCTGGCGGAAACTGCCGGAACGAACGGCGCAGGTAACTGCCAAGGGACTGCTCTCCGACATCGACCAGACGGACTGCTTGCGTATGGGCAAGCTGACCTTGTGCTGTATGTCCACATACCCAAAAAGCGTTATTTTTCGTTAGGTTATGCATGTCGGCCCGAAAAGGCAGACTGACCGGCTGATGCGGCCTACCTTCACTGACGATCCGCTTATACTCGTTAAAATCGTGACCGACGGTCACTATCATTTTCTGCTCGTGCAGAATTTTTGCAGCTTCGGAAAGAAGCGGCCACCGCAAAAATACATCATGTATCGACATGACAGGGATACTCCTGAAGGGTTAAGGCCCACTCAGGATTGTAAACCAGAAGCCGCGCTCCGCGCAGGGGTTAAGCGCGCCTGCCGAAATTTTCGTGCGTGGTCGCCTCGACCTCGGCGGATTGCCGGACGATCGCAGGGTCGAGACCGGGGATATCCACCTTACTGGCACGATCCACCATCGAGACCATTGCAAAGCTGCCATCGGGGAAACGGCAACCCAAAAGCAGACGGGCAAAACAGATCGGGCGCATCACGTCATCCGGACCATGTGGCATCTGTGTTGCAATATGATCCAACCGCAGACCCTGCGTGGACCGCAACTCGTCATAAGACTGTGCCGCCGAGAAATTGAATCGGCCCGCCCCCGGCAACCCGTCAATCTTGCGCCCGACACTGCTGCGCGCCCAACTCCAGCCATACCAATGGGCAAAATCCGATTGCTCGCCCACCTCGGCGCAGATCCAGTGTTCGTCAAGGAAGCGGAAAACCAGTGCATAGGGCCGCACCTTCTGGAATGCGGCATGCTCAAGCTCGCCCTCGGACTCGGCCCATGCCTTGATCGCATCCCGCAAGACCTGACCTTCCTGCGTCCAGATACGCGCAATCGGGTGCTGCTGGAGATGGTAGTAATACCCATCTTCGCGTGCGAGGGAAAACCGGAACAGGCCCGCGCGATGCGCTGCTTGGGCATCAAGCCATGCCCGCCCGCGTTCCAGCAGGCTGCGTGCTTCCTGCACAGCTTCCTGCCCTTCCGCGGTAAGTCCGTATTGCCGATCCTCGACCACGAACAGCGTCTGCTGCCGTGCTTCTTCCAGCAATTCGATATGCCGCCGCAGGGTTTGCCGCGTCACACCCAATTCTTGTACAGCGCGCGATACATTCAAGGTATCAGCAAGCATCACGAAGGAGCGCAGCATCTCGAACAAGAGGGACTGGTTGCTTTGCTGTCTCATTCCGACATTCCCGAACTACCTTTGACACGTTTCCCGACTCGATACCGAACCGGAGTGAAAGCTAGTCCAGTGCAGCTTATTTATAATACATTACGAGTAAATAAATCATACATCTATGTAAAATGTATGTCAAATTCTGTTCGATGAATTAAACCAAACAGTAAAAATCTAACAAGTTGATTGATCCCGTCGTTGCGGCATTCTCTTCATAGTAGAAATTTGTGAGAGATGAACATGTCCCACCCCGTAGATATCCATGTCGGCCAGCGGTTAAAGCAGTTGCGTATCCTGCGCGGGATGACACAAACCGATGTTGCCGACGGACTGAATATTTCGTTCCAGCAGGTCCAAAAATACGAGCTTGGAAGAAACCGCATTTCGGCCAGCAAGCTGTACGAACTGTCGCACATCCTGAAAGTCGCGCCATCCTACTTCTTTGACGGACTGGAAAGCGGCGCAGCCTCTCCGCAGCTTCTGGACGAGGAAGCCACCAAGATCGCATCAATGCTGACGCGCATCAAGGATGACCGCCTGCGCGGACAGATCCGGACATTCATCACCGAGATCGCCAACAGTCAGAACGCCGAACCACGCGGCACCGCCGCGCGCTGAGCAAGGCTAGCGTCAGCCAATCAGTCCGCGTCGCACCAGATTGAGTCCTGCAATCAGCAGGACGGCCAGTGTTGCTTTGCGAAAGCCCCGCTGGTCGATCCGGTCCTGTATCTGGAAGCCGATCCATGTGCCCAACATCGCCGGAATGATCATCGCAAGCGAGAAGGGCAAGGTCTCGGCGCGCATCACACCGGACCCGATATGCGCGCCGAACAAGGCCACCGCACCCAGCCCGTAGATCACGCCCTGCACGCGCATGTTTTCCGCCTTGGGTGTATCCAGCGCGGTCAGATACATCACTGTCGGCGGCCCCCAGACACCCGAAAACCCGCCGATGAAGCCGGCAAAGCCGCCGATCCCCGCCTCGATCCAGCCGCGCCCCCGCGCAGGCAGGCGCAACTGCCAGCCCAGAAGCTGGACAGCGCAGAACAGCACAACCGGCAGGCCGATCATCAGCAAAAGGGTGTCTTGCGGCAAAACCCGGACGAGTTGTGCGCTGGTCAACATAGCGACAAGCCCGATTGCCATGAACAAACGGAACCGCTTGATCGAAGACCACGCCTCGGCCCAGCCCTGTCGCAAGGCCTGCATGCCATTGGCAACCAGTGTGGGCAGGATCAGACCGGCAAGCGCAACATCAGGTGCGACAAATGAGCCAAGCAGGGATATCATGATCATCGGCATGGCAAATCCCACCATACCCTTGACGACGCCCGCAAGAAGAGCCACCAGAAGCGCAAAGCCAAGGATTTCAGGGCTCATGAAGGTCAGGATTGCTGTCATGCTGCACTTCATACCATAGGACGCGGCAACCGCTAGTGCCGCAGCGCAAATATTCAATGCGCAATTTTCGGTTATGTGCATGGCTATCTTGGGTATTTTTGTTGCGCTGCAACTGCGAAATGGCTAGGACGGTGACCAGCAAAAAAAGGATGTGATTCATGGCCCATGACGGACAAGATATTGCAATGAACCCTGTGGTGATTCTGCCCGATCTGCTGCGTTTGACTGGTGCGGCTCTGGCACCGGTCGAAAGCCTGTTCGACGCGGCGAAAGCACGTGTGCGCGCCCGCGTCAGCGAAGGTGGTCGTGTGTCGGCAGCCCTTCTGGAAGCCGAGCAGACAGCGGCGCATGGCCTTGCCTGGCTTGCCACATATGTCGAATCCCTGCGCCAGATGCAGAAATGGGCCGAAGGGTTGGACGCACAAGGCAAGTTCGGCGAGACCGAACAGTTGATCCACCAGATCGCCTTTGGCGAGTATCTCTGGCAGATCAGCGGCGGCATCCAGATGAACCAGGGCGAAATGGTGCGCCTTCAGGATCTTGGGTTGCAGGTAGAAGATATCCGCGCCCTCAGAGACGCGTCTATCCAGACATTGACCGAAAGCGGAAACACACAGGCCGCGCGGTCGCGTCTTGTGGCCCTCATGCAAGAGCAGTCCGCCAATGTGACCGTTGGCGCTTCGGGCCTTGATGAAGAACTGGAGATGATCCGCGAACAGTTCCGCCGCTTCGCCATCGAAAAGGTCGAACCTTTCGCACATGAATGGCACCTGAAAGACGAACTGATCCCGATGGAGATCATCACCGAACTGGCCGAGATGGGCGTGTTCGGCCTGACTATCCCCGAGGAATACGGCGGTTTAGGCCTGTCCAAAGCGTCGATGGCGGTTGTGTCCGAGGAACTTTCGCGCGGGTATATCGGTGTCGGCAGCCTTGGTACACGTTCCGAAATCGCGGCTGAACTGATCATCTGTGGCGGCACGGAAGAGCAAAAGGAAAAATGGCTCCCGGGTATCGCCAGCGCGGAAATTCTGCCGACGGCCGTCTTCACCGAACCGAACACCGGCTCGGACCTTGGCAGCCTGCGGACGCGCGCGGTCAAGGACGGGGATGACTACCGCGTGACCGGCAACAAGACCTGGATCACCCACGCCGCCCGCACACATGTGATGACGCTGCTGGCACGAACTGATCCGTCCAGCACCGACCATCGCGGCCTGTCCATGTTCCTGGCCGAAAAGATCCCTGGCACGGACGAGGCACCTTTCCCGACCGAAGGCATGACCGGCGGCGAGATCGAGGTTCTGGGCTATCGCGGCATGAAGGAATACGAACTTGCCTTCGACAACTTCCATGTCAAAGGCGAAAACCTGCTGGGCGGCGAGGAAGGCAAGGGCTTCAAGCAATTGATGCAAACCTTCGAATCCGCCCGTATCCAGACAGCCGCCCGAGCGGTCGGTGTGGCACAGGCTGCTTTGGACGTGTCGATGCAATATGCGATAGACCGCAAGCAGTTCGGCAAGGCGCTGATCAACTTTCCGCGTGTGTCCGGCAAACTGGCCATGATGGCGGTCGAGATCATGGTCGCACGCCAGTTGACCTATTTCTCGGCCTTCGAGAAGGATCACGAGCGTCGCTGCGACCTCGAGGCTGGCATGGCAAAACTGCTGGGGGCTCGCGTGGCATGGGCTGCCGCCGATAATGGCCTGCAGATCCATGGCGGCAACGGCTTTGCATTGGAATACAAGATCAGCCGCATCCTGTGCGACGCCCGTATCCTGAATATCTTCGAAGGTGCGGCCGAAATTCAGGCACAGGTCATCGCGCGCCGCTTGCTCGACTGATCCTGGAAGACAGACCATTTCGAAAGCCCCGCCGCACAAACGGCGGGGCTTTTGCTTGCGGGCAGGCTGCATCCTGCTGGATCGGGACCAATCACAAATCCGTAGATACGCTTTCAGTTTGGGCTTTTAGCGCCATACTCATCGTGTGAAACGCAACCGCATTCGCATCGCGTGATAGAGCGAGACCAGAGCAGGAGAGAACCCCATGCCCCTCACAGCTCCGACCCGCCGCCGTTTCCTGCTGACCGGCAGCGCCACAGCAGGCGCAATCCTGACGACAGGCGCAACAGGCCTGATGGTCCCAGCGCGCGCGCAAAGTCTTGCCCCTACGCCCACAATGCGCGGCGGTTCCAACAACTACCGCCCAGGTGCACCCATTGTGAACCGTATCGGTGGGGGTGGCTTCGTGATGACAGGCACAGTCCGCCGCGCCGGTGACGGTGCCCCGCTTGAAGCTATCCGCATCCAGATCTGGGCGCATACAACCGAAGGGCACGAACGCGACGCCGACAGTCACGGTGCCACCCTGACGGCCGCGGACGGCACATTCCGGCTGGAAATGCCGCAGATTGTGCCCGCTTTCGGTCAGGCACATGGCCATCTGGCCTATGACAGTGACATTGACGGCAGTCCGTTCCAGACCGTTTTCCTGCGCCCTGTGATGTCCAATCCGAACGATACAACGCTCAGCGCGGATTTCGTGCTGCAACCCGGCTGAACAGCACGCAGCCGCTACGATCCGTCGTGATCTGGGGGGCGCTGGCCCTTGCCATCGGGGTGCCGCTGACCATTGCGGCCACAAGCCCGCTACTTCAGTGGCGCGAGCCGGTCTATATCATAGCGGGGTTTGCCGGTGTTGCAGGCATGGCGCTGATCTTGCTGCAACCGCTTCTGGTGGGCGGTTATCTGCCCGGCCTGCCTTCAAAACGCGGGCGCGGATTGCACCGCTGGACCGGTGCAGCACTGGTCGTCGCGGTGCTGATCCATGTCGCCGGTCTCTGGATCACAAGCCCTCCGGATGTTGTCGATGCACTTCTTTTCGTATCCGCCACGACCTTCTCGGTCTGGGGTGTGGTTGCGATGTGGGCGATTTTTGCCACCGCTTTGCTGGCCATCCTGCGGTCCCGCCGCAGGATGGGCTTGCGTATCTGGCGGCTGGGACATTCGGCGCTGGCTCTGGTGATCGTGACAGGCACCGTGCTGCACGCGCTTTTGATACAAGGCGCAATGGGCCAAGTCTCAAAGATTGTCCTTGCCGGCCTTGTCCTTGCCGCCACGCTCAAGGTGCTGGTCGATCTGCGGGCATGGGTCTTGTTGCGCCGCCGCAGGGAATGACCCTGCTTTCATCTTGCATCAAATAGTCATACCGCATCACGGTCTTGCCCGGCGCTCCGGTTATGTGGCAGTGTCAATCAAATCACGCGCAACTGGAAAGTCCTGACCATGACCAAACCTTGCATCATCTGCGTCGCTATCACAGGCTCGGTGCCAACCAAGGCCGATAACCCCGCAGTACCGATCACGGTGGCGGAGCAGGTTGAAAGCACACAGGAAGCTTACGAGGCAGGCGCCACAATCTGCCACGCGCATGTCCGCAACGATGACGGCACGCCGTCTTCCGACCCCGAGAAATTCGCACGCCTCAAGGAAGGTCTGGAAAAGCATTGCCCCGGTATGATCATCCAGTTCTCGACCGGCGGGCGGTCGGGGGCAGGCCAGACACGGGGCGGCATGCTGCCACTGAGACCCGATATGGCCTCGCTTTCAGTCGGGTCGAACAACTTCCCCAGCCGCGTCTACGAGAACCCGCCAGATCTGATCGACTGGCTGGCTGCCGAGATGGTGAAACATGATGTGAAACCCGAGATCGAGTGTTTCGACCTCAGCCATATCCATCAGGCGGCGAAAATGGCCCGCGATGGTCGGCTGAAAGCGCCGCTCTACGTGCAGTTTGTCATGGGTGTGAAAAACGCGATGCCCGTGGACCGCGAGACCTTCGACTTCTACATCAAGACGGTCGAGCGCCTTTTGCCCGATGCCGAATGGTGCGCAGCAGGGATCGGGCCGGGGCAGATCGTCCTGAACGAATGGGTGGTGGCCGCAGGCGGCCATGCCCGCGCGGGGCTAGAGGATAACATCCGGCTGGATCGCGACAATCTGGCGCCGTCCAATGCCGCGCTGGTCAAGCGTGTTGCCGATCTGTGCGAGAAATACGAGCGCCCCGTGGCCACCCCTGCAAAGGCACGCAAGATCCTTGGCCTGCGGGCAATGTGATACAAAAGATTGCGCGCGTCAGCGATGCGCGCGCAATTCCTCCAGCATGACAAGCGCGGCTGCGGTCGCTGTGATCCGCCCCAGCGCCACATCGTGCCCCAGCGTTTGCATCCGTTCGCGCGGCTCCGGTTCGTCAAGCTGTGCCAACAGACCCTGCCGGACTTCCTGCCCGAACCAGTATTCAGCCTGCGCCGCACGGCGGCCGTCAAAATGCCCCGTCTCGCGCCGCCACGCGACCAGCTTTTGCATCTCGGACCATGCGACGCCCAGGCCCTCGACCTGCAGGGCCGACACGGTCATTGCCTTGGGATAGCCTTCCGGATCTTGCGGCCGCTTGCGTAGCAGGCGCAAGGCACCGGCGTAATCAGCACAGGTCCGCTGCGCCGCCGGTTTCAGATCGCCATCGGCTTTGTTAACAAGAATCAGGTCGGCCATCTCCATAATGCCGCGCTTGACGCCCTGCAATTCGTCGCCCCCCGCAGGGGCCAGCAATAGCAAAAACAGGTCGGACATTTCCGCCACAACGGTTTCCGACTGGCCGACACCCACGGTTTCAATCAACACCAGATCAAAGCCCGCGGCCTCGCACAAAGCCACGGCCTCCCGCGTGCGGCGCGCAACGCCGCCCAGATGCGACCTTGCAGGCGATGGACGGATAAAGGCGTTCGGCTCGCGGCTAAGATGTTCCATCCGCGTCTTGTCACCAAGGATCGAACCGCCCGAGCGCGCCGAGCTTGGATCAACCGCCAGAACAGCGACACGCAGACCCTCGCCCAGCAGCATCAATCCGAAGCTTTCGATGAACGTCGATTTCCCGACCCCGGGCGTGCCGGACAGCCCGATCCTGAGCGCCTGCTTGTCCGAGCCTGCGCGCAATATCTCGATCAGTTCCGTCGTCTGTTCGCGGTGATCGGCGCGGCTGCTTTCGACAAGCGTGATCGCACGGGCCAGCGCGCGGCGATCCTGCGCCATGATACGCGCGGCAAGCTCGGTCATGTCCATCGGTCTGTCCTTCGTCTGGTCCGGTCTTCATGCCTTGGCGGGCGAGGCCTGTCCAGTCAGGCGATGGACGGGACGACGGAAATCCCCGATAAGGCAGCATGCAGACCACCCTTCCCATCCATGATGCGCTGGACCCGCTGATCGCGGCCCTCCAGACGCATGGGCGCGCCGTCCTGCAAGCCCCACCCGGCGCGGGCAAAACCACCGTGGTGCCATTGGCGATGCTTGAGGCGGGATTGACCCAAGGCCGCATCCTGATGCTGGAACCACGCCGCCTTGCGGCCCGTGCTGCGGCTGAACGCATGGCCGAAACGCTGGGTGAAGCCGTGGGGCAAACCGTCGGCTACCGGATCAGGGGCGACAGCAAGACTAGCCCGCACACCCGCATCGAAGTGGTGACCGAAGGTATCCTGACCCGCATGATCCAGTCCGATCCGGCACTGGTCGGTATCGGTGCGGTGATCTTTGACGAATTTCACGAACGGTCCCTGAATGCCGATCTGGGGCTGGCGCTTTGTCTGGAAATAGCAGGCGCGCTCCGCGATGATCTGATTCTGCTGGCCATGTCAGCCACGCTGGATGCCGAACCCGTAGCCGCGCTGATGGGCGAGGCCGTGCCGGTCATCACATCCGAAGGGCGCAGTTTTCAGGTCGATCTGCGCTGGCTGACAGCGCCCTTGCCCAAAACCGCAAGGCTGGAAGAGGCCAGCGCAGATCTGGTGCTGCAAGCCCTTGCCGAAACCGAAGGCGGCGTTCTGGTATTCCTGCCGGGCGAAGGTGAAATCCGCCGCGTGGGATCCCTGCTGGGCAAGCGCTTGCCCGCCGGTTCAGTGATCCGTCCGCTTTTCGGGGCGATGGATTTCGCGGCCCAGCGCGCCGCAATTGCGCCAGTGGCCAAGGGCGAGGCACGCAAGATCGTGCTGGCCACCTCCATCGCAGAAACTTCTCTCACGATCGAGGATATCCGCGTGGTCGTCGACGCAGGGCGCGCCCGCCGTGCGCGGTTCGACCCCGGAGCAGGCATGTCGCGGCTGGTGACCGAACGCGTGACCCGTGCCGAAGCCGCCCAGCGTGCCGGCCGTGCGGGACGTGTTGCCCCCGGAAGCTGCTACCGTCTCTGGACGCGGGGCGAGGAAGGGGCTTTGGCCGCCTATCCCCCTGCCGAGATCGAGGCTGCAGATCTGTCCGGTCTTGCATTGGACCTTGCCCTATGGGGAGCTACGCCTGACCAACTGGCGTTTCTGACCCCCCCCAACGCGGGCAGCTATGCCGAGGCGCAGGCCCTGCTGCGGATGCTGGGGGCTTTGGACAAGGCCAACCACATCACCGCACATGGCCGGAGTCTTGTTGCGCTCCCGCTGCACCCGCGACTGGCGCATATGCTGGCCGTTGCGGGCAAACAGGCGGCCCCTCTGTCCGCCCTGCTGGCAGACCGCGATCCCCTGTCCCGCGGCGCGCCGGTGGAATTGGCGCTGCGGCTGGAAGCGGTTGCAGACTTACGCCGCTATAACGAGACCCGCCCGCATCCCGCAAACCGCCCTGCCGTCGAGCGGATCAAAGCCGAGGCGCAACGCCTTGCTTCGGGAACCGGCGCGGGCCAGGCAGGACGGCTCGGCCCTGCTGAAATGGCCGCTTTAGCCTATCCTGACAGGATCGGGCAACGCCGCAAGGGTGATGCTGCGCGGTTTCTGCTGTCTGGCGGCAAGGGCGCGGTTCTGGACGATCACGACCCGCTGGCCGGTGCGCGGCTGATCGTGGCCACCGATCTGGACGGCAACCCGCGCGAGGCAAAGATCCGGCAGGCCACAGCCATTTCCGAAAGCGCTCTGCGCGGCCTGTTTTCCGATCAGATTGCTTGGTGTGATCTGTGCGAATGGTCGCAACGCGAAAAGCGCGTTGTCGCCCGCAAGCAGGAGCGTTTGGGCGCTTTGGTACTGGATGACCGTATCTGGTCGGAAGCGCCGCCCGATCTGGTCGCCCGCGCTATGCTGGACGGTATCCGCGCGCTTGGCCTTGCGCCGTCGCCCGCCGCGCAGCGCTTTCGCGCCCGTGTAAGCCTTGGCCGCAAAGGCGGGCTGGACCTGCCGGACATGACGGATGCGACACTGATGGACAAACTGGAAGGCTGGCTTCTGCCCCATCTGCAAGGTGTACGGACCGCAGCGGACTGGAAGGCATTCGACCTTCTGCCGCCCCTGCGCGCCATGCTGGACTGGGACGCGATGCAGGCACTGGACCGCGCTGTCTCCGCATATTTCACTACGCCTTTGGGCCGACGCATCCCCATCGACTATGACGGCGAGGTTCCCGCGATCGAGCTGCGCCTGCAAGAGATGTTCGGCCAAACAACTCATCCGATGGTCGCGGGTCAACCACTGCGCGTGACGTTGCTGTCACCCGGACAACGTCCGGTGCAGGTGACGATGGATATTCCGGGCTTCTGGGACAGCTCCTACGCCGATGTGCGCCGCGATATGCGGGGCCGTTATCCGCGTCACCCTTGGCCGGAAAACCCGCGAGAGGCCGACCCCACCCTGAGAGCCAAGCCGCGCGGCACATGACGCGCGAGCATTCCCACGCTTGCTTTGCGTTTTTCTACAAAGCCGTTTATAAAGGAAAAACAAAGAAAAACCGGATCAGAACCGGACAGGCGCAGGACTACCCAGATGATGAACCAACTCAAGGCCGCATGGACCGGAATGGTCCAACCGCTTCTATCCCGCCCGAAGCGGTTGCAGGTGGCGGCTCTATGTCTGCGGGACACGGATGCCGGACGCGAAGTCCTGCTGATCACCTCGCGCGATACCGGACGCTGGATCTTGCCGAAAGGCTGGCCGATCGACGGTCTGACAGCCCCCGGCGCAGCTTTGCAGGAAGCTTGGGAAGAGGCTGGCGTCAAAACCGGCACCATCACCGAGGTTCCGTTGGGAAGCTATGATTATGACAAGCGGCTGGAAGGTGGCGTTCCGGTGAGTGTCGAGGTCAAAGTCTACGCTGTCGAGGATGTCAAACTGATGGACAGCTACCCCGAAGTGGAAGAACGCAACCGCCGCTGGCTGTCACCTTCCGAGGCGGCAGGCCTTGTAGATGAACCCGGCCTGCAGGACATCCTGCAGCAATTGTAACAGTTTCATCACAATTTCACGACAGCCTGCTTGAAGCGGGAGCCGATCCGCTCTAGGGCCGTGGCGGTAAGTCAACGGCCCGCCCCCGTGGATGCGGCCCCCCGATGAAGGTGCCTGCACATGTCAGAGACCGGCAAAAGCTGGGCCACGCTGGACAAGGACCTGAACCGCATCTCGCGGGTCGAATATGCCACGGCCTATGTCGGCAGACCACTGGTCGGTCCCGGAATCGCACTGGCTTTCATCGTGTTTGCGGGGCTTTCGGCTGCCCTTCTGATGGGCACAGCCGACCTGAACCTTGTCGTTGTCGCTGCTGCGGTTTTCGGGGCCTACATGGCGCTGAATATCGGTGCCAATGATGTAGCCAACAACATGGGTCCTGCGGTCGGCGCCAATGCCCTGACCATGGGCGGCGCAATCCTGATTGCGGCCATTTTTGAAAGTGCGGGCGCATTGCTGGCCGGTGGCGATGTCGTGTCGACCATCTCGCGCGGCATTATCGACCCTGCGGGCATCGCCGATACGCGTATCTTTATCTGGGCCATGATGGCCGCGCTGATCTCGTCCGCGCTTTGGGTCAATCTGGCAACATGGATCGGCGCGCCGGTATCGACCACCCATTCCGTCGTCGGTGGCGTGATGGGCGCTGGCATCATGGCCGCTGGTTTTGCCGCCGTGAACTGGCCGAGCATGGGGGCCATTGCGGCAAGTTGGGTTGTGTCCCCCGTTCTGGGCGGGGTGATCGCAGCAGGCTTTCTGGCGCTGATCAAGTCGCGGATCATCTACCGCGAAGACAAGATCGCAGCGGCGCGGACATGGGTGCCGATCCTGCTGGGGATCATGGCGGGAACCTTCGGCACCTATCTGGCCCTGAAAGGGCTGAACAAGATCATCAAGATCGACATGGGCGTGGCTCTGCTGGTCGGGCTGGGTATCGGACTGGGCTGCTATGCCCTCTGTGTGCCTCTGATCAAGCGACAGTCCGAGGGGATGGAGAACCGCAACAAATCGCTAAAGACCCTGTTCGGCCTGCCTCTGGTCTTTTCGGCGGCGCTGCTATCCTTCGCCCATGGCGCCAATGACGTTGCCAATGCCGTCGGACCTCTGGCCGCTATTGTACATGCGATCGAGGATGGCGGCGCCTCGGACCGCGTCACCATCCCGACATGGGTCATGGTGATCGGCGCCTTCGGCATCTCGTTCGGCTTGTTCCTGTTCGGACCCAAGCTGATCCGCATGGTCGGAAGCCAGATCACCAAGCTGAACCCGATGCGCGCCTATTGTGTGTCTTTGTCTGCTGCGATCACAGTCATTCTAGCCAGTTGGCTGGGCCTGCCTGTCAGTTCCACCCATATCGCTGTGGGGGCCGTCTTTGGCGTGGGCTTCTTCCGCGAATGGGATCATGACCGGCGCTTGAAAAACGGCAGCCACGTTCCCCCCGAGGCAAAACGCATCGCCCCCGAGGAACGCCGCCGCCGCAAACTGGTGCGCCGCTCGCATTTCCTGACCATCATCGCGGCATGGGTCGTCACGGTTCCTGCCGCGGCATCCCTGTCTGCAGGCATATTCCTGCTGCTATCCCTGATCGAGACCTGATCACCGGCACCAACCCTTGGGCCGGCGCCGGGAAGGTCAGACGTCGAGACACCAGCGCATGACGGCTTTTTGGGCGTGCAGACGGTT
This sequence comes from Seohaeicola saemankumensis, assembly GCF_021021435.1. GTDB lineage: Bacteria > Pseudomonadota > Alphaproteobacteria > Rhodobacterales > Rhodobacteraceae > Seohaeicola. The sequence goes on along the minus strand of NZ_JAINWI010000013.1, from coordinate 240,163 downwards.
TTCAGCCTCGTCGAAAATCACTGAATGCGGACCATCCATGACAGCGCTGGTTGCCTCGTCGTCGCGATGGGCGGGCAGGCAATGCATGAACAGCGCATCCGGCTTGGCGCGGGCCAACAGCGCCTCGTTCACCTGATAGGCGCGCAACTGGTTGTGCCGCCGCTCGCGCGCGGATTGTGGATCATGCATGCTGACCCAGGTATCTGTGACCACCAGATCGGCACCTTCCACAGCCTTGTAAGGGTCGCGTTCGATCGTGACATTCACACCTTTGGCACGCGCCTCGTCGATGAACACCTGTTCGGGGTCCAGCGGCGGCGGGCCTGTGAAAACCAGATCGAAACCGAATTGTCCGGCGGCATGGGCGAAGCTGGCAAAGACATTGTTGCCATCCCCTGACCACACGACCTTGCGCCCCTTGATCGGGCCGCGGTGCTCTTCGAATGTCATAAGGTCCGCCATAATCTGGCAGGGATGGGTGCGGTTGGTCAGCCCGTTGATCACAGGCACCGTGGCATGTTCCGCCATTTCCAGCAACGTCGCCTCCTCGAAGGTGCGGATCATGATCAGATCGACATAGCGCGACAGAACGCGGGCCGTGTCGGCGATGGTTTCGCCATGGCCCAACTGCATATCGGCACCGGACAGCACCATAGTCTGCCCCCCCATCTGGCGCACGCCCACGTCAAAGGATACCCGTGTCCGTGTCGAGGGTTTCTCGAAGATAAGCGCCACCATATGGCCGGCTAGCGGCTGGTCGTCATCGGCCATGCCCTTGGGGCGCCCTGCGCGGGCATCCTTGATCGCGCGGGCGTTGTCGATCATATGGCGCAACGCCTCGGGTGTGGTTTTGTTGATATCCAGAAAATGCGGCATGGTCATCTGTTCCTGAAGCCGGAGAGCGGGGGGCCAGCCCCCCTTGTCGAACTGCGTTCGACAATCCCCCGGGATATTTATGGCAAAAAGAAACTCAGCTCGATTTCGCCTCGAGCGTTGTGGCGGCACGATCAAGGCGGTTCACCGCTTCGGCGATATCCCTGTCCGAGATATTGAGCGGTGGAAGCAGGCGAATCACGTTGTCACCCGCAGGGACCGTGATCAGTTGCTCTGCATAGCACGCCGCGACGACATCAAGGTTTGACGGTTTGCACACCAGACCAAGCATCAGGCCCGATCCACGCACACCGATAAAGACGTCCGGATGCGCGGCAACCAGCCCCTCAAGCTTCTGGCGCAAGTCCCCCGCGCGGGCGCGCACATCGTCCAGAAATCCGGGGGCGGTCAGAACCTCCATCACGGCAGATCCCACGGCACAGGCCAGCGGGTTGCCGCCATAGGTAGAGCCATGTGTCCCTGCCGTCATGCCGGATGCCGCATTTTCAGTAGCCAGCACCGCCCCCAGGGGAAAGCCCCCGCCGATCCCTTTGGCGACCATCATGATATCGGGATCAACTCCTGCCCATTCATGGGCAAATAGCCGGCCTGTCCTGCCCATCCCGCATTGCACCTCGTCAAGGATCAGCAGCGTGCCGGTCTCGTCGCACAAGGCGCGCAAACCTTTCAGGCAGTGATCGGGCAGCGGGCGTATACCACCCTCGCCCTGAACAGGCTCGATCAGGATGGCCGCGGTGCGGTCATTGATCGCCGCATGCAAGGCATCATGATCGCCCCAGTCCAGATGGACAAAACCAGGCAGCAGAGGGCCGAAGCCCTTGACCATTTTTTCGGATCCTGCAGCCGCAATGCCTGCGGATGAGCGGCCATGGAAAGAGCCGTTGAAGGTGATGATATCGGTCCGGTCGGGCTGGCCTATGTCATACCAGTATTTGCGCGCCATCTTGACCGCCAGTTCGCAGCTTTCCGTGCCGGAATTGGTAAAGAAAACCGTATCCGCAAAGGTCGCAGCAACAAGCCTGTCCGCCAGGTCCTGCTGCTCGGGGATCCGGTAGAGGTTCGAGACATGCCACAGCTTGCCCGCCTGTTCGGTCAGTGCGGCCACCAGTGCGGGATGGGCATGGCCCAACGCATTCACGGCAATCCCTGCGCCCATATCCAGAAAGCGTCGTCCGTCCGCCTCGATCAACCAGCTGCCCTCGCCCTTCACGAACTGAAGCGCTGCGCGGTTATAGGTTGGCAAAATGGACGGGATCATGGCGATCTTCCTTATCTGGCAAGGCTCTGTGAGTGCAATACGAGGAGCCTCAAGTCAACAATCTCGACGAAATGGCAGCGGTTGACGCAATTTTTGACAACCATAGCCAGTCGAGGGCGAATTTTCAGGAGGGTTGCGCCGTAGCGCGGGGGCAAAAACGGGCGGGACGTCAGACGCGGTTGCGTCGGCGTCGGATCGTGACAGTCAGGATGCGGTTCATGCTCATGCCCGCTTGTTACGCCTATTCAGGCGGCGCGCCAAGACAAAATATCCGCCCTGCCCTTGTCTGCACCCGGGCGCAGCCCCATAGATTGCCGATGTTCATTGCCCGCACCCTCAATCCGCCCCTTGCCATTGCGCTCATGCTGGCCGCGACAGCATTCATCGCATCCACAACCTTGCTGGCCAAGGCTATCGGGGCGGGGCATCTTGGAGCGCCACTGCATCCTTTGCAGATCAGCCATGGACGGTTTGTCTTTGCATTCCTGCTCTTCGCAAGTGTGGCCGCGATCATGCGGCCACGGATCGAAAAACCCGCCATCGGATTGCATCTCGGGCGTACTCTGTTCGGCTGGGGCGGTGTGACGCTCATGTTCGCGGCTGTCGCTTTCATCCCGCTGGGCGATGCCACGGCAATCAGCTTTCTCAATCCCGTTTTTGCGATGATGCTCGCCATCCCCTTGCTGGGTGAGCGTGTGGGACGCATCCGCTGGTCTGCAGCCTTGATCGCGATGCTGGGCGCGATGATTCTGCTGCGACCGACGCCTGACAGCTTCCAACCTGCGGCCTTGCTGGCGCTGGCCGCTGCGGTGTCGATGGGGCTTGAGGTGATTTTTATCAAGAAACTGGCAGGGCGCGAGGCGCCATTCCAGATTTTGCTGATCAACAATGCCATCGGCGTTGGCATTGCAAGCCTTGCCGTGCTGCCCGTCTGGACCATGCCCACAGCACAACAATGGGCCGCCCTTGCCGCAATCGGGGGGCTGATGGCCATGGCGCAGACGTTCTTCATCAATGCGATGGCCCGTGCCGATGCCAGTTTCGTCGCACCGTTCAGCTATGCCACGCTGATTTTTGCGGCACTCTATGACGCGGTCATCTTCGGGGCGCGGCCCGATGTCATATCGGTTCTGGGGGCCTGTGTGATCCTGTCCGGCGCAGGGCTGCTGGCATGGCGCGAAGCGCGGCTTGGCCGGAGCAAACCGGCCGTGCCGCCAAGCGCGGGCGCTGCCCCCTGACGGGTCATGCCTTGAGGCGATAGCCGGTGCGGAACATCGACCAGGCCACCAGGCAAACCACGGCGGTCGTCACGCTGCAGACAGCCAGACCCAGCCATGGCGAACTGTCCGAGACCCCCAACACGCCGAAACGCACCCCGTCAATCAAGTAGAAAACAGGGTTCACATGGGTGATTTCGTAAAGCACGGGCGGCAGAGCCTCAGCAGAATAGAAAGTGCCAGACAGGAAAGCAAAAGGCGTGACGATGAAATTGGTGATCGCTGCCATCTGATCGAATTTATTGGCGAAAACGCCTGCTACAATGCCGACGGCCCCCATCATCGCGGACCCCAGCAGCACAAAGACCAGCGCCCAGAGCGGATAGGCGATCCCCACCCCCAGCACCAGAAGAATACCCAGCCCGATCGCCAGCGCGACAGCCAGACCGCGAGCCATGCCACCAGCAAGATAGCCCACAACCAATTCGCCCGCGGATAGCGGCGGCATCAGCGTATCGACAATATTGCCCTGCACTTTCGAGATCACGATGGAAGAGGATGTATTGGCAAAAGCATTCTGGATCACCGTCATCATCAGGATACCCGGCGCGATAAAGGCCGTGAAGGCAACGCCCAGAACATCCCCGCGCGCGGGACCGATGGCGATGCTGAAAATCACCAGAAAAAGTCCGGCAGTGACCAGCGGCGCCAGCAGGGTTTGCGTCCAGACGGATACAAAACGCATCACCTCGCGCAGGGCCAACGTATAAAGCCCCAGCCAGTTGACCCGACCAAAGCGGCGGCTTCCCATGTCGAGTGTCTGACGCATGTCTGATTCTCCTGTTGCTGCGACCTGTTGTTACGGCCACGAAACGCATCTGTGACCCATCCTGCAGTTCAGGAAGGATGGGAATGAAAGCGGAAAGCACCCCTCCCGCCTGCGGGAACTCCGCGTCAGGTGTGATTCGGCACCTTGTAACTCGGCAAGGGTTGTTTAGAATAGGACGCTCAAAGATGACAGGGCGGCCCCGGACATTGCGGGCCGCCTTTTGGGTAAGGAAAGACCATGTCCTGGACCGATGAGCGCGTCGAGTTGTTGAAGAAAATGTGGGGCGATGGCCAATCGGCCAGCCAGATCGCCAAGGAACTCGGCGGCGTGACGCGCAACGCCGTGATCGGCAAGGTCCATCGTCTGGGTCTGTCCAACCGTGCGGGCGCTGCCCCTGCCTCGGGTGCTGCCACGGCCGCACCGGCATCTGCCGCAGCCAAGCCCGAGGCCAAGGCCAAACCTGTGCCCAAGCCCGCAGAGGCCAAGTCCAAGCCGGCCGCCAAGCCAGCGCCGCGACCTGTCGAGGCGGATATGACGCCCGAGGACGATGAGGAGGACGAAGTTGATACCCGTCCGGTGACCGTCCCGCATACGCGCAAGGCCATTATCCCTGCAGGACAGCCTCTGCCGCCGCAGCCTTCCGCGAATGAAATCAGCCCCGAAGCGCTGGCCAAAGTCTCGGAGATCGAGAAGAAAGCCCGCCGCCTGACGCTGATGGAGTTGACGGAGCGGACCTGCAAATGGCCCGTAGGCGATCCCGCGACCGAGGATTTTTGGTTCTGCGGCCTGCCCACGCAGGCAGGCAAACCCTATTGCGAGGCCCATGTGGGCGTCGCGTTCCAGCCGATGTCCTCGCGGCGTGATCGCAAGCGGTAATCCGGTAATGTCCCTCGAAGGGATATTTTGGGGTTACTTTTTTATGAGTTGGCGGGACGCGTTAGGGATTTTTTTTACGGTTTCGGGTCGTGGTGTGGGCTTAGACCGAGGGTTTAGGGCTGCTTGCATGGGTTAACCTGCAGCTACTTAGGCGTGGCTGGCGTAAATTTTCTGGATGATTAGTCGGTTGTTGTGCGGACGGAACGGACGTTTGCTGCGTCTGCACAATAGCTGTCCGTGATCGCAGCTTTAGCAATCTGTTAGGCACTTGAGCGGACGTTCGCGCTGGCAGACTCGTTTACACCCACTGATTTTCATAGATGGGTCTGCGCAGGATACGTTTCTTCTGGAAAAGCCACATTTCAGCAGAGGTATAGCATTGGTTTGTGTGGGCTACGACCACATCCTACGGTATTTCGTTTGAACGGAAGCTTCGGTGAGCAACACTTGAACTTTGCACTGCGGCAAAGGGGACGGCAGCATTAGTGCCACTGCAAAAAGACCTTTCATGCAGCGGCATGCCTGAATGTTTCTGATGGCCTCCAACCCAACTTTGGAACCAAGACGCGCGGTCGCCGACACGCGGGGAGGCGATGCGACGGTTGTTCTGGGCAGTTTGTTGTTGGCCAGTCTTTGAACATTAGTTCGTGCCGCCGCGCCTTGATCCCGCGCGGGGGTCGCAAAAATCAAAAGGGCACCTGACGAGGTGCCCTTTGTCGTTTCAGCGCTGCAAACCGTTCAAGCCGCCTGTAGCCCTGCCATCACGCGCGACAGATGGTAGTCGGTGTCGCCCAACTGCGCGTCCAGCATGACCAGACGCTTGGCATAATGCGAGACGGGGTATTCCCATGTCATCGCGATACCGCCGTGCATCTGGATCGATTCCTCGGCCACCAGACGGGCCGCGCGGCCGATTAGGTTTTTCGCCATGGACACAAAGCGCGAAGCATCTGGGCCCTCCAACTCGGACGCCGCTTTGATCGTGATGGAGCGGGACTGTTCGATCTCGGTCAGCATGTCCACGGCGCGGTGTTGCAGCACCTGGAACTTGCCGATGGGCACGCCGAACTGTTTGCGTGTCCGCAGATAATCCAGCGTGATATCATGGGTCACTTCCATCACGCCGACGGCCTCGGCACACAAGGCCAAGGCTCCTGCATTCAGCGCATCGCTCAAAGCGTCCGACGCATCGGCCAGCAGCAGTTTGGCGGGCGTGTCGTCCAGTAACACCTCGGCAGCGCCGCCGCCATCCATCATCGGATAACCTGCAATCTGCGCGTCGCTGGCTTGCACCTCGAAAAGCGCAGGCTTGCCGTCCAACATGGCAGCAACAAGGATCACATCCGCCGCCTGCCCGCCATAGACCGAGGATTTGCGCCCCGACAGCACATGACCGTCGCCTTTGGCAGTGGCTGTACAGGCGATCTGGTCCAGCTCGTAGGGGGCTTCAACCTCGCCCACGGCAACGGCGTATTTCATAGCGCCGGACAGCAGCGCCTCCTGATCGGCACCTGCCTTGGTCATCAGGCGGCTGGCCATGGCGGCCCCCAGCATCGGTTCGGGGTTCAGCGCGCGACCCAATGCCTCGAACACGACCATCAGATCAAATCCGGTGCCGCCGAACCCGCCTGCATCCTCGGGCGCCAGCGCAAACAAAGCGCCCAGTTCGGCCATTTCGGTCCATTTCGCGGGATCATGGCAGGGCAGCGCATAGGCCACCTTGTTCCGGTGATCGACGGGGTACTTGTCGCCCAGATAGCGGGTCAGGCTGTCCTGCAGCATCCGGCGGTCTTCGGTCAGATTGAAATCCATCGGTTAAAGCTCCAGCATGGTTTTGGTCAGGATATTGCGCTGAATTTCGTTGGAACCGCCGAAGATCGAGGTCTTGCGGTTATTGAAATAGCGCGCAGCGTTGTTGGACGTGCCTTCCGGCCCGAACATGATATTGCCATCGGTAATCGAGCCGGGAAAGGGTGCCGCGACAGGGCCAAGCGCGCGGCGCGCAAGGTCCTTGAGTTCCTGATGGATCACCGTGCCCTTGATCTTGAGGATCGAGGTCTCCGGCCCCGGAGCGCCCTGCTGCTGCGCCTTGAAAAGCATCCGCAGGTTGGTGATCTTCATCGCCTCAAGGTCGATTTCGGCCTGTGCGATGCGCGCGGCAAACAGAGGGTCTTGGATCAGAGGACGACCGCCGCGCCGGATCTTGCGCGCCAGCGCCTTGACTTCTTCCAGCGACTGCATGGAAAAGCCAACACCCGCGATACCCGTGCGCTCATGCGTCAGCAAGAATTTAGCGATGGTCCAGCCTTTGTTTTCCTCGCCCACAAGGTTCGTGACGGGGACGCGGACATCGGTGAAGAACACTTCGTTCACCTCATGCCCGCCCTCGATCAGGCGGATCGGGCGCATCTCGATTCCGGGTGTGTCCAAGTCCACAAGGATAAAGCTGATACCTTCCTGCTGCTTTGCTTCGGGATCGGTGCGGCAAAGGCAGAAAATCTTGTTGGCGTGCTGGCCCAGCGTGGTCCATGTTTTCTGGCCGTTGATGACATATTCGTCACCATCCCGCACGGCGCGGGTTTTCAGGCTGGCAAGGTCCGATCCGGCACCCGGTTCGGAATAGCCCTGACACCACCAATCGGTGCCATCAAGGATGCGCGGCAGATAGTAGTCCTGCTGTTCCTTGGAGCCGAAGGCCTGCAGCACAGGCCCCAGCATGTTCAGCCCGAATGGAACGATACGCGGGGCATAGGCACGGCAGCATTCTTCCTCGAAGATATGTTTTTGCACCGGCGTCCAGCCGGGCCCGCCGAATTCGACGCCCCATGTGGTCGCAAGCCAGCCCTTGCGGTTCAGGATGGCATGCCATTCCTCGGCCATTTCCTTGGTCTGTTCGGTACCGTTACGCACAGCGTCGGAAATCTGCTTGGGCAGATTCTCGGCCAGATAGCTACGCACCTCTTCACGAAAGGCATTGTCTTCTGCGGAAAAACTCAGGTCCATTTCTCAGGCCTCCTTGTTCATGTCAGCAAAAGATGTGCCGCTCGCGGCCATCTTTTCAAGCAGTGCAGGCACCTGCCAATAGGTCGCATCTTCCTTTGCATAGGTCTTGATGCGCGCGACCAGTGCCTCCGCGCCGATTGTATCGGCGTAATGCAGCGGGCCTCCGCGATGGCGCGGGAAGCCATAGCCGAAAAGAAAGACCATATCGACATCAAGCGGGCGTTTGGCGGTACCATCCTCGACCACGCGGGCCGCCTCGCTGATCATGGCGGTCATGTAGCGATCCACGATGTCCTGATCGGTGAAACTGCGCGGGGTGACGCCCGCTTTGTCGCGTTCCTCGGCGATGAACGTGTCAACGGCGAGGTTGGGCGAGATATCCCTACTGTCATAGACGTAATATCCCTTGCCGGATTTGCGTCCGAACCAGCCTTCCTCGCAGATGCGATCCGCCACGGCACCGGCGTAGCGTTCATTCGGATCACGGGTGGCCGCTTTGCGCTTGCGGGTCATCCAGCCGATGTCGAGGCCGGCAAGGTCACCCACCTTGTGCGGACCCATGGCGAAACCGAAACCTTCCAGCGCGTTGTCCACCTGTTGCGGGGTCGCGCCATCAAGAACGAGATAGGCGGCGGTCTTGCTATAATGTGCCAGAATGCGATTGCCGATGAAGCCGTCGCAAACGCCCGCGCGCACGCCGACTTTGCCCAGCTTTTTCGCCAGCGCAAAGCCGCTGGCCACCACATCGGGTGCGGTCTTGTCGGCGACAACGATTTCCAGCAGGCGCATGACATGGGCAGGGCTGAAGAAATGCAGCCCTATCACATCCTGCGGGCGCGTGGTGCTGGCCGCGATCTCATCCACATCCAGATAGGAGGTGTTGGAAGCAAGGATAGCCCCTGCCTTGCAGATCTTGTCGAGCTTGCCGAAAATGTCTTTCTTGACGCCCATATCCTCGAATACCGCTTCGATCACCAGATCGACATCGGCCAGCGACTGCATGTCCAGCGAGGGTGTCAGCATTGCTTGCACGGCGTCGCGTTTATCCGTCTTGAGCTTGCCGCGCTTCACGGCACCGTCAAGATTGGATGTGATCGTTGCAACACCACGGTCCAACCCGTCCTGCGCGACCTCGATCAACGTGACTTTCAGACCCGCCAGCAGGCAGGCTGTCGCGATTCCCGACCCCATTGTGCCACCGCCGATGACACCGACATGGGCGATCTCGCGGGCAGGGCCTTTGGCCTCGGGAATATTGCTGACAGCGCGTTCACCGAAGAAGGCATGGATCAGCCCCGCGCGCTGTGGTGTGTCCATGCACTCCATGAACAGAGCGCGTTCGATCTTGAGGCCTGCCACCAAAGGCTCGGTTGACGCCGCCACCGCCTCGACACATTTATGGGGCGAGAAAAGATGGCCTTGCGTCTTTTGCAAATGCGCGGCGGTCTGGTCCAAAGCGCCCTGATCGGGAGTAACGGCAATCTGGTCGGTCCGGCGGGTCTGGAGTGTCCCGTCCAGAACGTCCTTTGCCGCCTTAAGCGCGATATCACGCGGCTCTCCTGCCTCAAGCCTGTCGATGATCCCAGCCTCCAAGGCTTCCTTGGCAGGAACCTGACGGCCTGAAAGAATCATTTCGAGTGCGAAAGGAATCCCCGCCAGACGGGGCATGCGTTGTGTCCCACCGGCACCGGGCAGCAGACCAAGCAGGATCTCGGGCAGACCGACGCGCAGATCTTCGATACCGATGCGGGCATGGGTGGACAGTCCCAGTTCCAGCCCACCGCCAAGTGCTGTGCCATGCAGAACGCTGATGACGGGAACGGATGATGCTTCGATGACGTTGAACACATCCGGTAATGCGGGTGGCACGAAAGGCTTGCCGAATTCGCGGATATCAGCACCGGCCACAAAGGTCCGTCCGGCGGCGTAGATCGCGATGACGCGTGCATTTCCTTCGGCGTTCAGCTTCTCAACCGCGTCCTGCAAGCCTTGCCGCACGGCCTGCCCCGTGGCGTTTACTGGCGGATTGTCGATGCAGATCAAGGCGATATCGCCGCTCATCTCGATTGAAATACAATCGTTTATCGCTGTGGTCTTAGACATTTTTTTCCTCCCGCATTGGTCGGAAACGGTAGTGTTTTGATCAAGACCCGTCAATCAGTGGAATACTGTTTTGCTTTGCGGAATTAGGTCTGTGACGCAACGACGCTCCACAATTTCCTGCGCGCGTTGCGTTTTTATTGGACCTGACCTGCTGCGCTTGCCTCAACTGATGATCTCGAACCGTGCCACGTCAACCAACCCGCGATCCGTGATCTTTAGCGCGGGAATGACGGGCAGTGCCAGAAAGGCCAGTTGCAGGAATGGCTCTTCCAGCGTCACACCTAGATCGCGGGCGGCAGCGCGCAGATCGACCAGCCTGTCGCGCACCTCCTCGAACGGGGCAAGGCTCATCAGGCCGGCAACAGGCAGGGCCAGTTCAGCCAGAACCCGACCGTCCCGCACTACGACAAATCCGCCCTCGATCTGGCCAAGCCGGTTCGCGGCCAACGCCATATCCTCGTAATCTACACCCACCACGGCAATATTGTGATGGTCGTGACAGACGGTCGAAGCGATGGCACCGCCTTGCAAGCCGAATCCGCGCACAAAACCGGTGGCGATATTGCCATTCTTGCCATGCCGTTCAACCACAGCGATCTTGACCAGATCGCGTGCAGGGTCGGGGCGCTTGTCACCGTCCGTGATCGGGATCACCTCTTGCAGATGTTCGGTGATAATCTTGCCCTCAAGTATACCGATCACGTCTGTCGCCTCGCGGTCGCCGCCCGTGCGGAAGTGCCGCGCGCTCATGGCTGGTGCCCTGACCGAAGACCGCCCGACGGGCGGGACCGAGGTGCGTTTGGCGAACGCTGCATCCGACACGTGCACGCCCCCGCAGAAAACCATGCGCACATCGCAAGCCGCCAGTGCGCCGACAGCAACGATATCAGCCCGTTTTCCCGGCGCAATCAGCCCGCGATCCTTCAACCCGAAAGCCTCGGCCGCAGAAAGGCTGGCGGCGCGGTAAGCGGCCAGCACAGGTACACCGCGCCCGATCAGGCTGCGGATCATGTAATCCAGATGCCCCTGTTCTGCGATATCCAGTGGATTGCGGTCATCGGTGCACAGGCACATGTAGGGGGCCGTTATCTCGGTCAGAAGGGGGGCGAGGGCGGCCATATCCTTGGAGACCGAGCCTTCGCGGATTAGGACGCGCAGACCCTTTTGCAACTTCTCGCGCGCCTCGGCCTCGGTCGTGGCTTCATGCTCGGTGCGGATACCGGCGACGATATAGCCGTTCAGGTCGCGGCCCGACAATTGCGGCGCGTGCCCGTCGATATGCCCGCCACGAAACAGATCAAGCTTGGCCAGAATACCTTTGTCACCCGCCAATACACCGGGATAGTTCATCATCTCGGCCAGACCGATACCGGATGGATGATCCATCAAAGCCACCAAATCAGCGGCTTCGATCCGCGCACCGGCGGTCTCCATCTCGGTCGAGGGCACGCAGGAGGACATCTGCACGCGGATATCCATGAGGCTGCGTTCGGCGGCCTGCTGGAAATAGCGGATACCATCCGTGCCGATGACATTGGCGATCTCGTGCGGGTCGCAGATCGCCGTCGTCACGCCATGCGGCGCCACGCAGCGGTCGAATTCCAGCGGTGTGACCAGCGAGCTTTCGATGTGCAGATGCGTGTCGATGAAACCAGGCACAAGGGTCAGACCCGTCACGTCGATGATCTGTGCCGCTTCATAGCTGTCACAAGTGCCCACGATCGTATCACCGAAGATCGCAACATCCCCTTCCAGCAATGCGCCGGTGACCAGATCCAGAACCCTGCCGCCGCGCAGCACGATATCTGCAGGGCTCTGACCTCGGCCTTGCGCAATCAGATCAGACACTGCTTTCATCGGCATTCCCCTTGAAGGTCTTCGGAACAAGACTGCCACAGCCCCGCGCCGGGGGCGAGGGGGGTATCCGCCTGCATGTCCGGTTCTGGATATTTGTCGCAAGAAGAAACGTGGCGTCAGGCCAAGCGTCTGTGCAGGGTTGCGCCCAGAGCACTGCCTGCAAAGATCAAGGCAGCGACACAGACGATACTGGGGCCCGTGGGCGTATCCATCATCAACGAGGCCTGCAATCCGCCCAGCACCGAAAGAGCGGCGACGACAACGGCGATTACCGCCATCCCTTCAGGCGTGCGAGCAAAAGGGCGCGCCGCAGCGGCAGGGATGATCAGAAGGGCGGCAATCAGCAGAACGCCCACCACCTTGATGGCGACCGCAACCACGACGGCCAGCGCCAGCGTCAGCACCAGTTGCTCGCGTTTGGGGTCGATCCCCGAAGCATGGGCCAGATCAGGGTTCAGAGTGGACGTCAGCAGTGCGGACCAGCGCCATGCCAGCAATCCAAGCACAAGACCTGCCCCGCCCCAGATAACCAGAAGATCGGTCTTGCCGACCGCCAGAATATCTCCGAACAGATAGGCCATCAGGTCGATCCTGACACCGCTAAGAAAGGAAACCGCCACCAGCCCGAAGGCCAGCGCGGAATGGGCCAGAACACCCAGCAAGGTATCCACCGCATAACCGCGCCCCGACAGGCCGGAAACAGCCAGCGCCATCAAAAGTGCCATGATCATGGCCCCCAGAAAAACCGAGAGCGACAAGGCCAGTGCTATGGCCACGCCAAGGATCGAGGCATGGGCCGTGGCATCGCCGAAATAGGCCATGCGCCGCCAGACCACGAAGCAACCCATCGGGGCTGCGGCCAAAGCAACGCCCAGTCCGGCAAGCGTGGAACGGATCAGAAAATCATCCAGCATCAGTGCACCTTGCTCCGCGTTGCCTGATGCAGCGGGATCGCGCCACTATCCGGGCTGCGACCGTGGCCGTGATCATGGTCGCACCCGTCGTCATGGCTGTGATTATGGTCATGCCGGTAAAGCGCCAGCGCGCCCTGGGTGCCGGTGCCGAAAAGGGCGCGGTATTCGGGAGCCGAGGCGACAATCTCGGGTGTGCCCTGACAACAGACATGGCCGTTCAGACAGATCACGCGGTCTGATGCGCTCATCACCACATGCAACTCGTGACTGACCATCAGAACCGCACAGCCAAGGCGGGCGCGCACCTCTTCGATCTGGCGGTAAAATGCGGCGGAGCCGGGCTGGTCCAACCCCTGTGTCGCTTCATCCAGCAGCAAAAGGTCAGGTTTGGCCAAAAGCGCCCGCGCCAGCATCACGCGCTGGAACTGACCGCCGGACAACTCTGTCATCTGCCGCGTGCTCAGGTCCGGCACGCCCGCCTGCTCAAGTGCGATAGCCACATCACGCGACTGCTGGCGGCGCGGCAGCGACATGAAGCGCGCGACGGTCATCGGCAGAGTAGGATCAATCGCCAGTTTTTGCGGCACATAGCCAATCGACAGACCCTCGGCGCGCGTCAGCTTGCCGCTAGCGACAGGCACAGCCCCGATCAGGGACCGCAGCAATGTCGATTTTCCTGACCCGTTCGGGCCGACTATCGTCACGATCTCGCCGCACGAGATGGTCATATCCACATGGTCGAGCACCTGATGCCCGCCATAGCGAACGCTCAGGTTCTGCACCTCGATCAGGCTCATGCTGCGACCCCGTCCTGACAGGCAGGGCAAAGCCCCTGCGCTTCGACTACTGTGCTTTCGATCACGAAACCCGCAGCCCGCGCCACCGATCCGAGCGAACCCTTGGCCGGTTCGGACTGCGTTTCCTGCACTACTCCGCATTTGCGGCAGATCAGGAAGGCCGGTGCATGTGTCGCATTGGGATGTGAGCAGGCGATATAGGCATTCAACCCCTCGATCTTGTGGGCAAAACCGTTGCTGACCAGAAAATCAAGGGCGCGGTAGGCCACGGGCGGCTGCGATCCCAGCCCTTCCGTTTCCAGACGGGCCAGAATGTCATAGGCGCCCAACGCCTTGTGCTGCTGCAGAAGTATCTCAAGCACCCTGCGGCGCACCGGCGTCAGGTTTAACTTGCGTTGCACGCAGGCATCTTCCGCCGCCGAAAGCGCGTCGGCGATGCAGTGGTCGTGATCGTGCGGGTCGAATCCGTGTGCAGTCATGATCCGTCCGACCTAAGTGATCAGGCAGGAATTTGCAATGTTATAACATTCGATTTGCAATGTTATAACATATCAGCTAGTGCATTGCCGTTACATATCCAACCAAGGGAAATCCCATGTTCCAGAAGCTCCGCCCTGTCTTTGCCATGCCCTGCATCGGCCTGATGGCCACCTTGCTGTCCAGCGCCGCAATCGCGGATGTGCCGAAAGTCGCCACGGATATCGCTCCGGTGCAGTCTCTGGTCTCGACGGTCATGGGCGATCTGGGGGCACCTGCCTTGATCGTACGCCCTGGTGCCACGCCGCACGGATATTCCATGCGCCCGTCCGAGGCACAAGCGCTAGAGGAGGCTGATCTGGTCATCTGGATCGGTGAGGGTTTGACCCCTTCGCTGGATGGCCCGATCGAAACGCTTGCAGACGATGCCCACAAGATTGAACTGATGTCGGTCAAGGGCACAATCCTTCATGAATATCGTGAGGGAGCAACTTTTGCTGCACATGACCACGGCGATCATGACGACCACGACCACGACCACGAAAAAGAAGCGGAGGGGCACGGCGACGATCATGAACATGATCACGCCGATGAGGCCGGGTCGGACGACCATCGCGACCATGACCATTCCGGCGCCGACACCCATGCCTGGCTTGATCCGGTGAACGCGCGCCTCTGGATAGGCGTGATTGCCGAAGAATTGTCAGAGCTGGACCCTGAAAATGCAGCAACCTATGCCGCAAACGCCGCGGCAGGTCAGGCGGAGCTCGAGGCGCTGGAAGAGGAGTTGCGCGCGAGTCTGGCCGACCTTGGTGATACCGGCTACGTCGTTTTCCACGACGCTTACCAGTATTTCGAACGCCGCTTCGGCCTGTCTGCGTCGGGGGCCATTTCGCTGAGCGATGCGTCATCCCCCAGCGCGGGTCGCATTGCCGAATTGCAAGCCGCTGTGGCCGAGATGGGGGCGATCTGTGTCTTCGCTGAACCCCAGTTCAACCGCAGCGTTGTCGATTCTGTATTCGCAGGCGCGGCCACTGTCGGCATGCTGGACCCACTGGGTTTCCAGATTGATCAGGGCCCCCGGCTGTATGCGCAGATGATGCGGAACATGGCGGCCGAATTTGTCTCGTGCCTTGGCACATAAACACCCAGTCCGGTTGGCGGGACCAAAGCTCAGCCAAAGCTGCGCCAGCCTTGTAGCCAGCGAGTAAGGGTAGTGATGGTGCAGGCTGTGGCAAAAACATAGGCGAGCGGGGCAAACAGCGCGGGCCAAAGACAGAAGGTAACGAAAAGCGCGATTGTCTCGGTGCCTTCTGTCAGCCCGCCAAGGTAGAAAATCCCCTTGGCGGGGTAGTCTTCGGTCCGCAAACCGCGCTGTCCGGCGATCACGGCAAAGGCCAGAAAGCTTGATCCGGTCCCGACGAATGCCGCGATCAGTACGGCGGCGGGCAGCGCATTGCTGGCTGGATCGGCCAAGGCAAACCCCAAAGGCACCAGCGCGTAGAAAACGAAATCCAGCGCGATATCAAGAAAAGCCCCGCGATCCGTGGGCTGACCCAACCTTGCCACCGCACCGTCCAGTCCGTCGGCCAGCCGGTTCAGCATGATCAGCGCCAGCGCCACACCATACCAGCCAAGCGCCAGCGCAGGCACGGCAAAGAGACCTATTCCGAACCCCGCCAGCGTGATCCGGTCCGCGCAAATTCCACGCCGATGCAACGCCTGCGCCAAAGGCTGCAACAGGCGGCGCTGCGCGGGCAGGATCAGCGCGTCGATCATGGTCTTGTCCTCCGGAACATGGAATGCCGCCTTCTAACCCGAAGCGCCACCACCTGTCTTGTCCGATGCAACACATCTCCGTCATCACGACGGCTAAACCGCTCTATACAAGCATGAAATGGCGGTCTAGCGTCGCGCCATGGGAATTGACGCACTCGACAGCCGCTATTCATGGACACGCCTTGCCGTGTCGCTTCTGATCGCCACGATCGGGAATGTCGGTATGTGGGCGATCATTGTCATCATGCCCGCGATGCAGGCTGAATTCCAGACGGCAAGGGCAGATGCATCCCTGCCCTACACGCTGACCATGATCGGCTTTGCGCTTGGCAATCTGGTGATCGGGCGCGCGGTGGACCGTTTTGGAATCACGCTGGCGCTGTCAGCTTCGGCCTTGCTGATCGGCTCGGGTTTCGGACTGGCTTCGGTCGCGGGGTCGGTCTGGACGCTGACATTCCTGCAATTCGTGATCGGCTTCGGCACGGCGGCAAGTTTCGGCCCGCTAATCGCCGATATCTCGTTATGGTTTCTCAAGCGGCGCGGGATCGCGGTGGCGATTGCGGCCAGCGGCAACTACCTGTCGGGGGCGATCTGGCCCATGCTGCTGGCAGGTGTGCTGGAGGAAAACGGCTGGCGCGCTGTTTATATGGTGCTTGCTTTCGTGACCGTTGCGGGGGTGATCCCTCTATCGCTGCTGCTGCGCGAACGCGTCCCGCTGGAAGCCAGCGCGCATTCCGACAGCATCACGGCATCGCGGGCAAAATCGGCAGGATTTTCGCCGCGTGCGCTGATGTGGCTGCTGGGGCTGGCGGGGATCGGCTGCTGCGTCGCAATGTCCATGCCGCAGGTGCATATCGTGGCCTATTGCGTCGATCTGGGCTACGGGCCTGCCGTCGGGGCCGAGATGCTGTCGCTGATGCTGCTGGGCGGCGTCGCGTCGCGGATTGTGTCGGGCCTGCTGGCTGACCGTCTGGGCGGGGTCATGACCCTGCTGATCGGATCGGCCCTGCAATGTCTGGCTCTGTTTCTCTATCTGCCTGCTGGTGGGCTGGTATCGCTTTATCTGGTCAGTCTAGTCTTTGGCCTCAGCCAAGGCGGGATCGTGCCCAGTTACGCGGTGATCGTGCGCGAATACATGCCCGCGCGTGAAGCAGGCGCACGGGTCGGTTTTGTGATCATGGCAACGATTGTGGGCATGGCGATTGGCGGCTGGATGTCGGGCTGGATCTATGACCTGACGGGCAGTTACCGGATGGCCTTCATCAACGGGATCGCGTGGAACTTCCTGAATATCGGGATCATGCTGTTGATCCTGACGCGCTCGCGCCGCGCGATGCGGTTGGCGGCAGCGTAGACGCTAAAGACCGGGCACACCGCCCAGATGCGCCTCGCCACGCTGGCGGGCCAAGGCAATCTGTTTCTGGCGCTCGCGAAAGCGGGCCTTGTCCTCTTCCGAGGTCTCGTCCACGCATTGATGGCAGGCAACGCCTTGTTCGAATGCGGGATGGTCACGATCCGCAGGCAGGATCGGGCGCCGGCAGGCATGGCACAGCAGATGCGGACCTTCCTTGAGGCCATGCCCGACCGAGACTCGGCGATCAAAGACGAAACACTCACCCTGCCATGTGCTGTCGTCGGCGGGCACTTCCTCAAGGTATTTCAGGATACCACCTTTCAGGTGATAAACCTCCTCGACCCCCTGCCCCAGCAGGTAGTTCGTGCTTTTCTCACAGCGGATACCGCCTGTGCAGAACATGGCAATTCGCTTGTTGTGGAAGCGGTGCTTGTTCGCCTCCCACCATGCCGGAAAATCACGGAAACTGGCGGTTTCGGGATCGACCGCGCCCTGAAACGTGCCGATCGCCACTTCGTAGTCATTGCGCGTGTCGATTACGGCCACATCGGGCGCGGTGATCAGTGCGTTCCATGCGGCGGGCTCCACATAGTGGCCCACGCGCGCCAGAGGATCGACATCCGGCTGGCCCATCGTCACGATTTCGCGCTTCAACCGCACTTTCATACGCGCAAATGGCGGTGCACTGGCGGTGCTTTCCTTCCATTCGAGATTCGCACAACCCGGCAAGGCACGGATATGCCCCAGCACCGCGTCAATCCCTTCGCGGTTGCCCGCAATGGTGCCGTTGATCCCTTCACGCGCAAGCAACAGCGTGCCGGTGACGCCCTGCGCGCAGCACAGTTGCGCCAGCGCGGGTTTGATCGCGGCAGGGTCGTCGAAACGGGTGAAGTGGTAGAGTGCGGCAACGGTGAACATGGGCCGCGATGTAATCCCGGATCACGCGCCGCGCAAGCCATGTCAACGCCGCACCATTGACGCCTCTGTCGCAGCACCGTACCCCTATCCCGCAAAGACGGAGACCCCTATGTCCGATACTGACCACGCCCTGCTGGTGATAGATGTGCAAAACGATTTCTGCCCCGGCGGTGCATTGGCCGTGCCCGAGGGTGACCAGATCGTGCCCGGTATCAACGCCCTGATGCAGAACATTCCTTGTGTGATCCTGACACAGGATTGGCATCCCTCGGATCACGCCTCTTTCGCGTCGGAACATCCCGGTGCGGCCGCCTATGACATGGTGGATATGCCCTACGGGCCGCAAGTTCTCTGGCCGGATCACTGCATTCAGGGCAGCGCCGGTGCGGTCTTCCATCCCGATCTGGAGATCGACCCTGCCGACCTGATCATCCGCAAGGGCTTCCGCCGTGCCATCGACAGCTATTCGGCGTTTTTCGAGAATGACCAGACCACGCCCACAGGGCTAGAAGGGTATCTCAGGACTCGCGGCATCAAGCGGTTGACGCTGGCGGGCCTTGCTACCGATTTCTGCGTCGCTTTTTCCGCGCTCGATGCCGCTGGTCTTGGCTTTGATGTCACCGTGCAGATGGATCTGTGCCGCGCGATTGACCTGAACGGCTCGCTGGACAAAGCAACCAATGCGATGCGCGCGGCGGGTGTCAGGCTGGTCTGACGCGGCTTGCGCCCTGACCCCGCCTTTGCTTTAACCGCGAGGCACATGAACGGAGCCACCCCATGGTCGATATCGCAACCCGCGTCTGGAATCACCGCTGGAAGATCGACCCGATTGTGCGGTCCCTGATCGACACGGATTTCTACAAGCTGCTGATGTGCCAGTCGGTGTTCCGCAACAAGCCGGATACGCAGGTCACCTTCAGCCTGATCAACCGCTCGACCCATGTGCCGCTTGCCAAGCTGATCGACGAGGGCGAGCTGCGCGAGCAACTGGATCACATCCGGTCGCTGTCGCTGACCCGCGGGGAAAGCACCTATCTGCGTGGCAACACCTTTTACGGCAAACGGCAGATGTTCCGCCCCGACTTCATGGAATGGTTCGAGGCGTTGCGCCTGCCGCCCTATCATCTGGAGCGGAAGGGCGACCAGTATGAACTGACCTTCGAGGGCAACTGGCCCGAGGTGATGATGTGGGAAATCCCCGCTTTGGCTGTGCTGATGGAATTGCGCGGGCGCGCGGTGCTGAACACGATGGGCCGGTTCGAACTGCAAGTGCTTTACGCCCGCGCCATGACCAAACTATGGGAAAAGGTCGAAGCGCTGCGTGCTGTGGACGGGTTGCGTCTGGCCGATTTCGGCACAAGGCGGCGTCATTCCTATCTTTGGCAGGATCGCTGCGTGCAGGCCCTGATCGAAGGCTTGGGCGAGAAATTCGTGGGCACCTCGAACTGCCACATCGCCATGAAACGCGATATCGAGGCGATCGGCACCAACGCCCATGAATTGCCAATGGTCTATGCCGCGCTGGCCGAGGATGATACGGCCTTGCGTGACGCGCCATACAAGGTCCTGGCGGACTGGCACGAGGAACATGACGGCAATTTGCGGATCATCCTGCCGGACACCTACGGCACCAAAGGCTTCCTTGACCACGCCCCCGACTGGCTGGCGGGCTGGACCGGCATCCGCATCGACAGCGGCGATCCTGCGGCAGGGGCCGAGGTCGCCATCGACTGGTGGAAAAGCCGTGGCGAAGACCCGCGCCAGAAGCTGGTGATCTTTTCCGACGGGCTGGACGTAGCCAAGATCGCCGAACTGCAAAAGCAGTTCGCAGGCCGTGTGCGCCCTTCGTTCGGCTGGGGCACGCTGTTGACCAACGATTTTCGCGGACTGGTGGCCGATGATGCGCTGGCCCCGTTCAGTCTGGTGTGCAAGGCTGTGTCAGCCAACGGGCGGCCAACGGTCAAACTTTCGGACAATCCCAACAAGGCGATGGGTCCGACAGACGAGATTGACCGCTACAAGCGCGTTTTCGGCGTCGGCGACCAGACGGCCATGGATGTGCTTGTTTAGCGAGAGCCTGAAGGGGCCGCTGCGATCACCTCGATCTCGACCTTGAATTCGGGGCGGGTAAAGCCCGATACGATCAGCAGGGTCGATGTGGGCAGGCGCGTCGCTTGCGCCAGAAATTCATCCCGCGCCTGCATGTAACCCGCCATATGCGCGCGGTCGGTAACATAAGCCGCCAGATGCATCACATCGACCGCCGCCATTCCGGCCTCGGCCAGTATGGCAGTGATATTGTCAAAGCAGATGCAGGCCTGATCATAGGCGCTATCAGGAACGGTGCCATCCACCGCCAGCCCCAACTGGCCAGAGGTACGCGCGATGCGCCAACCGGCGGGCAGTTCGACACCGTGGGCATAGCGGGCAAAAGGAGGGGCGATACTGGCGGGCGCAAGCTGGCGCATGGTCTGGGGTGTCCTGACAGGCAAAGGATGTCCATGCAAGCCTAGCCAGCCGCAGCATGGCCCCGCAAGGCCCGAGGACGCCCGACCGGGCGGATCGCAGGGGCTTGCCAGCAATTGCACAAACCGCAGGCATAAGGATTACAGATCAACGACGATCACACCGTCCTTCTCGGCCGCGCGACTTTGGCACAGGATGATCGCGCCTTTGCGCTGCGCTTTCGACAGCACGAAATCACGATGTTCGACCGCACCCGACACCAGCCCGCATTTACATACGCCGCAAATACCGTCGGCACATTTGACATCAACGGCAATACCCGCCTCGGACAGCACATCGGTCGCGCTGCGATCTGCAGGCACCGGCAGATCCCGTCCCGACCGCACAAGACGCAAGGTAAAGGGGTGGTTCACGTGATCGGGCACTTCGGGCACCGCGAAATATTCCAGATGCCGCGCCTCGTCCGGATAGCCCTGCCGCGCAGCGGCCGCGATCACTGCATCCATGTAGCGGGTAGGACCGCAGGTATAGACATGCCAACCAGCTTTGTAGCCTGACAGCACCGCATCCAGATCGGTGCGACTGCCTTCATCCGAGACATGCAGATGGACTTTGTCGGCCCAATCTACGGCGGCCAGATCATCCAGATACCCCGCTGCCGCGCGGCTGGCGCAGGAATAGTGCAGGGCAAAATCACGGCCAAGCGCGTGCAGGCGATGGGCGAATGCGATCATCGGGGTGATCCCGATACCGCCCCCCATCAGCAACGTCTTGACCGCATCCTCGGCCAGTTCGAAATGGTTGATCGGCTTCGAGATGAACACCCGCCGCCCCTTCGTGAAAATCCGGTGCATCAGCTTCGACCCACCGCGCCCACCATCTTCGCGCAGAACCCCGATCTGGTAGCGCGACCGGTCCGCCGGATCGCCCGACATCGAATATTGCCGCAAGTATTCGGGAGCCACGACGATATCCAGATGCGCGCCGGCGGTCCATTCGGGCAGGTCACTACCATCGGGGCGCATGAATTCGAACTTGGTTACGTCGGGGCTCATGCGCACAACGTCCGACACGGTGACCGCGATCACCGGCGCATCCTGCGGCACGATGTAGCGATGGACATGGCTGTCATCACCCGATGCCAGCCGCGCGCGATAGTCGCTTGCCGAAACCATTGCCTGATAGGCCGCGATACCAGCCTCGCGATCCATCGGATCGGGATAGGGCCACGGATGCGGGGCCAAGGGGGCTGGATAGACCGCCAAAGTCTGGTCCTCATAGCGCAGAACCAGATCCTTTTGCAGATCGCGTCTGTTCACCGGATGACGTGTCGGGCGATAGCCACCATCCTCTTCGATCTCGATATCCCACCACCACGCCTTGACCGGATTGAGCCCGCCTTTGCCCAGCGCATCATCCAGCCGCGCCAGTGCGGGGGCCGCTGCGGGAATGGTCATCGCCGCCCAGCGAAACGGCTTTTCGGCAAACAGGCCCTCAAGGTTCCAAGGGCAGGTTTTCATGCAGCGCCCGCACATCGCACCGCCCGGTGTCGTGATACGGTAAGTCGCGCATTTCTGGCTGTCGGATTTCCAGATCTCGTAGCCGTTGAACATCAGCTTGGGACCGGCAGTGATTGCGCCTGACGGGCATTCTCGCGCGCATTTATTGCATGACTCGCAGAAACGCTGCAATCCAAAGTCGATCGGGCGATCATGAGCCAATGGCAGATCGGTGCTCACCACACCCGATTTCAAACGCGGGCCGAGGAACGGGTTGAGGATCACCTCGCCGATGCGACTGACCTCGCCCAGTCCTGACAACAACAGCAGCGGCGGTTGCAACACTTCTCCATCCATCACGCTATGCGCCTTGGCCTTGTAACCCAGGTTGCGTATCTGCTGCGCGATGACACCGCCCAGCAGCGAAAACCGCAGATAGGCGCGCATGGATTGCGCCACGCTGATCCAGTCGTCGCCCGACGCGCCCTCCATCGTCTCAAAGCCTTGATCAATGATCATGCTGATCGCCTGATCATGGGGCGGATCAATCGGCGCGCCCGTCGCGTCATGCGAATACCACGCCCAGTCGGGACAGCGCGAAATGCCAACCGCGTCGACGCCAAGGAAATAGGCGGCCGCTTTGACCAGATCGGCAGCTTTCGCCGGATCAAGCACAGCCCTTTCGCGCACCGGCTCACCATCCTGCAACAGCACAAAAGCCCCGAGAACGCGGCGTTGTGCAGAACTGGGGGCGGATTTGCGGACATAGTGCCCACCCGTCGCACCCTTTTGCGCGGCTTTGCCCATATCGCCGAATTGCGCACGGGCAAACAGGTCGGCGCGTTTGGGCACACGGGCGACACGCGGCTCGTCGATATAGGTTGTGGGTCTATCTACGCGTTTCAACGTCTCGAACGGATGCGCACCCATCGCATAGGCGCGTTTGCGATAGGGGTCGCGGTTCAAGGCCGATTTGGCGAAGCCCTTGCCCAGCCACCACGCGGGGCCTTGCGTGCGGAACCACGGTTGCTGCGCCATCGGGGCAAGCGGGCTGTCATGGGCCAGATCCATCGTGGTGGTGACCGCCGCCAGACCAAATCGCGTACCAAGCCACGGCACAACCAAAGCGCCTGCTTCATCCGTGGCCAGCCCTGCCGCAACCCCCAGACGGTGCAGATCGACATCGGTTGTCGTGCCGCTATGGGCGCAAGCGTCGAAACCCAGAAGGCGGATGTAATTGGCCAGAACAACAGCAGTTTCGGCCCCGCGCAGACAGGCGCGATGCGCCTGCGCATCTGTGATCCAGTCTGCCCCCGCTTCATCCGGGTTCGGATCGCGGTGATGCTCGTAGACCAACACCAGCGCTGTATGGTGCCCCTCGATTCCACGGGGCGGCGACTCCATCGACTCTTTCAGATCGGCCATGATCATGTCGATGCCAGAGGCAAGAGTCTTGGTCTGCCGGGTTCTCAGATCATGCGCCAGCCGGTCGATATCGGCATTGCGGCGGGGCTGGTTCAACAGGGCGGCAACCGGAACAGGGCCGATCCCCACCATCGAGGCGTCCGAGAAATAACCGAACGCTTTCAGATGGTTGGCGCGCTCCGCAGGATCGGCAGGAATGTCAGCTTTGGCACGATTGACCAGGCCGTCGCGGATTGCGTCCAGCATTGCCTGATATTCGCCCATCGCATTGACAATGCTTTGCGGCGTATGAGGCCGCTCAAAGGCCAGCGCGGGCATCGGCTGCATGGCCGACAGATCCGTCAGGTCATGCCGCCGCGCCAACCGCTCCAGCGGATAGGGACCCAGATGCACGGGCCTGTCACGATCCGAGAAAAAACGCAGCCCCATCCATCCCCCCTGTTCGTCCCCCTGGGCAGTCAAGGCCAATGCGGCGGGGGTGTAAAGGGGCCAAGCAGACCAAGCTCCACGATAATGTGTTGGCGTGCTTGTTGACGAATGTATTCAGGACGGTGTTTCTCGGCCTATAACCTGATCGTATGTGTTCACTACCGGAGAAAGTCCCTGAATGTTGACCAAGTTGACTGCAACCGCCGCCCTGCTGCTGGGGTTCTGCACACCCGTTCTTGCCGATTCAGCCAATCCAAAGGATTGGGATGACGTGCTCGAGCAAGCGCGCGGGCAGACAGTCTATTGGAACGCATGGGGCGGTGATCCGCGCACGAATGACTATATTGCATGGGCTGGCGAGCAGGTGCAGGCCAAGTTTGGCGTCACGCTGGAGCATGTAAAGCTGTCGGACACAGCCACAGCCGTCAGCACCGTGATCAGTGAAAAAGCAGCAGGCCAGACCGCTGGCGGGTCGATCGACCTGATCTGGATCAACGGCGCAAATTTCGCGGCGATGAAGGAAAACGATCTGCTGTTCGGTCCCTGGGCCGAGGATCTGCCGAACTGGTCGCTGGTCGATCCCCAAGAGAACCCCGCTTTGGTCGAGGATTTTACCGTTCCTGTGGAAGGGCTGGAAGCCCCGTGGAGCATGGCACGGGTCGTATTCTACTATGACAGCGCCCGCGTATCGGAACCGCCGCGCACGATGCTGGACTTCCTGGACTGGACGCAGGCCAATCCGGGCCGCTTCACCTATCCGCAGCCGCCCGATTTTCTGGGTTCGACTTTTCTGAAGCAGGCCTTGCTTGAATTGGTGACGGATCGCACGGCACTCTACGCGCCGGTTACTGAAGCCAATTATGAAGCCGTGACCACGCCTTTGTGGGAATATATCGAAGCCTTGACGCCAGGCTTGTGGCGTGAAGGCAAGGCCTATCCGCAGAACGGACCGGCGCAGCGCCAGTTGATGGCGGATGGCGAGATCGACATTGCCATTTCATTCAGCCCCGGCGAAGCCTCGGCCGCCATTGCGAATTTCGAACTTCCCGACACCGTGCGCAGCATGGTTCTGGAAGGCGGAACCATCGGCAATGCCAGTTTCCTCGCCATTCCTTTCAACGCCAATGCCAAGGCCGGCGCGATGGTCGTGGCCGACTATCTGATGTCCGTCGAAGCGCAATTGCACAAGCAGGACGCCGCTGTGATGGGCACACCCACGGTCCTGTCGATGGGCAAGCTGACGCCGGAAGATGCTGCACGTTTTGCAGCGCTTGATCTGGGGATTGCCACGCTGTCGCCCGCCGATCTGGGGCCAGCCCTGCCCGAACCGCATCCAAGCTGGATGGAGCGCATCGCCGCGGATTGGGAGGCGCGCTTCGGCGTTGCCCGCTAGGGTTTGCGGGATCCGGCATCGCAAACGGTCATGGGCCGGACAAAGGCGCCGCGCCGCATGCGGTTGTCTTGGCTACCGCTTGCCCCCCTTCTGACCATCACGATCCTGTTGCTTCCGGTCGGCGCAGGGCTTGCTGGGGTTCTTGCCCCCGCATTCGGTTGGTTTCCAGCGCTGGGCGGCACGAGTCTGTCGCTGGCCCCCTGGCGCGCGCTTTTCGCATGGCCAGGCCTGTCGGGTGCAGTCTGGCTAAGCATCGCGACAGGGCTGGGCGCGACACTGGTTTCGCTGGCCATCACAGTAATGATCTGCGCAGCGTGGCAGGGCACGCGGGCCTTTGGCCTGATCGAACGGGCCTTGGCGCCGCTATTGTCTGTGCCCCACGCGGCGGCGGCTTTCGGGCTGGCCTTTCTGATCGCTCCCTCGGGCTGGATATCAAGAGCACTGTCGCCTTGGGCAACGGGTTGGGACCAACCGCCCGATCTGCTGATCACGCAAGACCCGAACGGGCTGGCGCTCATGGCGGGTCTGGTGGTCAAGGAAGTACCGTTTCTGCTGTTGATGACGCTGGCCGCTTTGGGGCAGGTACCGGCGCGGCGGTCAGTGTTGCTGACGCAGACGATGGGCTACGGCCGTATGGCGGGCTGGGTTCTGACCGTTTTTCCACGTCTTTATCCGCAAATCCGCCTGCCGGTTTACGCGGTGCTCGCCTATTCCTGTTCGGTGATTGATGTGGCGCTGATCCTTGGACCCACACGGCCCTCGACCCTTGCGGTGCAGGTGCTTGAATGGCTGTCCGATCCTGATCTCAGCCTACGGTTTCAGGCGGCGGCGGGGGCCTTGCTGCAACTGGCACTGGTGATGGGCTTGCTGCTGCTATGGCGGGCCGGCGAATACGCGGCCGCGCGGCTGGGCTGCACCTGTGTGCAGATGGGGCATCGCATGGCACAGGACAGCATTATGCGGGCCTTTTCGATGGTTCTGGCGCTGGTCGCGGCGCTGGCGGTGGGTTTGGGTATCCTCGGCCTGGCGGTCTGGTCCGTCGCGGGCTTCTGGAGCTTTCCGAACCTGTTGCCAGATCAGTTCACATGGCGCAACTGGGCGCGCCAGTCGGGTGGACTGTCGCGGATCGCGATAGAAACAGCGGTGATCGGCGTCGCATCGGTGCTGATCAGTCTGGCGTTGACCATCGCCTGCCTTGAGGCTGAGTATCGCCACCGCCTGCGCCAGACCAACCGCGTGCTGTGGTTGCTCTATCTGCCGCTGATTGTACCACAGGCCACCTTCCTGATCGGCCTGCAGACCTTGGCAATCGGCTCAGGGCTGACCGGCATGCAAGGCGCGGTGATCGCCGCGCATGTAGTTTTCGTGCTGCCCTATGTCTTTCTGTCGCTCTCCGATCCGTGGCGGGCATGGGATGCGCGACAAGGGCTGGTGGCGGCGAGCCTTGGCGCAGGGCAGGGCCGAATCTTGTGGCAAGTGCGCCTACCCATGCTGCTGCGCCCTGTGCTGGTGGCGGCGGCGGTGGGATTTGCCGTGTCTGTCGGGCAATATCTGCCGACGCTGCTGATCGGGATGGGCCGTGTGACGACGCTGACGACCGAGGCCGTGGCCCTGTCATCAGGCGGCGACAGGCGGCTGATCGGCGTCTATGCGCTATCGCAGACGATGATGCCGCTGGTAGTGTTCGCGCTCGCGCTGGCTTTACCTGCGCTGCTGTTCCGAAACCGGCGCGGCGTTTTGGACAGGGGATGACGGATGGCAAAGGGACTACAACTGGATCACCTGCGGATCACACTTAACGGTCGGTTGCTGGTGAACCTGCACGAGACTGTGGCCCCGGGCGAGGTTCTCAGCGTCATGGGGCCGTCAGGCTCGGGCAAGTCAACCCTGCTGTCGGTCATGATCGGCAAGCCGGATGAAGGGTTTGACGTGAAGGGTCGCGTGACGCTGGACGGGGACGACCTGACAGGATTGGGGCCGCAGGCCCGCCGGATCGGGCTGCTGTTTCAGGACGATTTGCTTTTCCCGCATCTGACGGTTGGCGAGAATCTGGCCTTTGCCCTGCCCGCAGCGGTCAAGGGGCGTGCCGTGCGGCAAGCGCGCATCGATGCGGCGCTGGAGGCGGCAGATCTGGGCGGTTTCGCGGGGCGTGATCCGGCCACCTTGTCGGGCGGTCAACGCGCGCGGGTGGCCTTGATGCGGTGCCTGCTGAGCGCACCGCGCGCCTTGCTGCTGGACGAGCCGTTCTCACGGCTGGACGCGGATTTACGGCGGCAGATGCGGGAATTTGTCTTGGCCCGCGTGCGGGCCGAAGGTATCCCTGCGATTCTAGTGACCCATGATCTGGAGGACGCGCTGGCCGCGGGTGGCATGGTGATCTCGCCGCTGGGCGAGATCAGGCAGACCGAAGGGTCTGCCTGACGCTTGGGATTAGGCGTTCTACGCGCCTGTTAGGTTTGCGCGTTCCACGCGCGGTCGCCCGACGCATCCTTGACGCGGGTGGGCAGGCCGATCTGGTCGAGTAGCGTCAGGAACGGCTTGGGGTCCAGTTCTTCGACGTTCACCATCGTGCCCGTGTCCCATGTGCCATTGGCGATCAACATCGCGGCGGCTACAGGCGGCACGCCTGCGGTGTAGGAAATCCCTTGGCTACCGACCTCGTTATAGGCGTCCTTATGGTCAGCGACGTTGTAGATGAACACCTCGACCTCCTGCCCGTCTTTCGTGCCTTTGACCAGATCGCCGATGCAGGTCTTGCCGACGTAGTCAGGGGCAAGGCTTGACGGGTCGGGCAGAACGGCTTTGACCACTTTCAGAGGGATCACTTCAAGCCCCTCGGCCGTTCTAACCGGCTGTTCCGACAAAAGACCAAGGTTCTTAAGCACGGTAAAGACATTGATGTAGTGATCGCCAAAGCCCATCCAGAAGCGCACATCGGCATCCGGATAATTCGCGGCCAGAGAATGCACCTCGTCATGGCCGGTCATATAGGCTTTCTGCTTGCCGACAACAGGCAAGTCCCATTCCTTGCCCACCTCGAACATGGTGTTGGTCTGCCATGCGCCGTCCTGCCAGCTATAGACCGTGCCGGTGAACTCGCGGAAATTGATCTCGGGATCGAAATTGGTCGAGAACCAGCGGCCATGCGAGCCTGCATTGATATCGACGATGTCGATGGAGGTGACGGTGTCCATGTAATCATCGGCCGCCAAACGCGCATAGGCATTGACCACGCCGGGATCGAACCCGATGCCAAGGATCGCGGTCACGCCCGCTTCCTTGCATGCGTCGCGGCGTTGCCACTCGTAATTGTCGTACCACGGCGGCGTTTCGCAAATCTTGGCGGGGTCTTCGTGAATGGCGGTGTCCATATAGGCCGCACCCGTGTCTATACAGGCTTGCAGCACGGTCATGTTCACGAAAGGCGAACCAACATTGATCACGATCTGGCAGCCTGTATCGCGGATCAGTTGCGCGACAGCAGCGGTGTCCATGGCGTCCAGCGCGTGGGCCTTGAACACGCCCTCGACCTTCATCGCGGATTTTTCCGCGACGCTATCAAGGATCGCCTGACATTTCGTGACTGTCCGGCTGGCGATATGCAGATCGCCCAGCACGTCATTGTTCTGCGCGCATTTATGCGCCACGACCTGAGCCACGCCACCGGCGCCGATGATAAGCACGTTGCGTTTCATGGTGTCACCAGACCTCCTTGAAGTTCTTGTTGCAGGGGGGTGATCACGACAGGGCTGCCGCGAAATCCTCGTATCCGAAATCGCGCACAAGGCGCTCGGTTCCGTCCAGCTCGCGGATGGCGATGGCGGGCATCTTTACCCCGTTGAACCAGTTTTTCTTAACCATCGTATAGCCGGCGGCGTCCTGAATACTGATCCGGTCGCCTGCTTTCAGCGCGGCGGGAAAACGGAACTCGCCGAAGATATCGCCTGCCAGACAGGATTTACCACAGATCATCCATTCTTCAGGCCCCTCGTTCGGGGTCATTTTGGCACTTTCGCGGTAGATGATCAGATCCAACATATGCGCCTCGATCGAACTGTCGACGATCGCGAGGTTCTTGCCGTTATAAAGCGTGTCGAGAACGGTCAGTTCCAGCGTGGTGGAATTGGTGATCGCCGCCTCGCCGGGTTCAAGGTAAACTTGCACCTCGTTCTGCCCCGCAAACCGCTTCAGGCGCTCGGCCAGACGGTCGAGCGGATAGTCCTTGCCGGTGAAATGGATGCCACCGCCGAGGCTGATCCACTCCATCTTGCGGATCAGATGACCGAAACGCTGCTCGATAGAACCCAGCATCGCGTCGAACCGGTCGAAATCGTCATTCTCGCAGTTGTTGTGGAACATGAAGCCACTGATCCGGTCCAGCACGGGTGCGATCACAGCAGGGTCATGTTCACCCAGACGGCTGAACGGGCGCGCGGGGTCGGCTAGATCGAAGGTCGAGGTCGAGACACCGGGATTGACGCGCAGGCCGCGCTTATGGCCGCGGCTGATCTCTTCAAAACGGGTCAACTGTCCTGCGGTGTTGAAGATCACCTTATCGGAGTTTGCTAGAACCTCGGCGATCTCGTGATCCGCCCAAGCCACGGAATAGGCGTGGGTTTCACCCGGGAATTTCTCGCGGCCCAGCTTCACCTCGAACAGCGAGCTTGAAGTCGTGCCGTCCATGTACTCGGACATCAGATCGAAGACCGACCATGTTGCGAAACATTTGAGCGCCAGTAGCGCCTTGGCGCCGGACGCCTCTCGCAGATGGGCAATTTTCTCGAGATTCGGCAGCAGGTGTGCCTTGTCGATCAGGTAGTAAGGCGTGTGCAGCATTCTGCCTTCCCCCGTTGAGCGCCCGTGCATCGCACCGGACAGGTCCAAACCGAAAACGGGTGGATAGGGCCAAATCCTGCATCTATCAAGTAAAAATCTGATGACGATGGCGGTTCGGGAGGGCCATCTCGTGCCGTTGCGGTCACTCCTCGCCCTCGACCTTGCCGCGCATGGCCTTGACCTCGCCCCTTGCTTTCTTGGCTTTGATCCGGCGCTTGACCGAGCCGAACGTCGGCTTCGTCGCAACCCGCCGTTTGGGTGCGGTCAGAGCGGCGCGGATCAGGTCGGCCAGACGGTCGCGCGCGATCTCGCGGTTGCGGACCTGACTGCGAGTTTCATCGACTTGCAGCACGATGGCCCCCTCTTTGGTCCAGCGTCTGCCGGCCAGACGGCGCAGGCGGTTTTTTACAGGCGCGGGCAGGTTGGGCGAGCGTTCCGCCTCGAACCGCAATTCGACCGCAGAGGACACTTTGTTGACATTCTGCCCGCCCGGTCCGCTGGCGCGCATGAACTGCTCGGTCAGTTCCCAATCCTCAATGGCGATGTCATCGTTGATCCGTAGCATGGGCCTGTTCCGGTCGGTCGGTTGCGGGACAGTAGCCCGATCTGGATGGAAACAAAAAGGGTCGCCCGATACAGGCGACCCTCTGAGATTTACGGAGGTGGGGCCGGTTAGGCTCTCACCAATTCGGATGTTGCAAACCCAAGGGCTGCCTCAGGACTGCGCCCCCCGAACTGTTCCGACACCTCTCTCCAATATCCCGTTAGACACTAGAGCACCTCCTTTCAATTGTTTCACCTGAGATCAGGTTGCCACAAAATCAGCAGATGTCAAAAACAAAATCATGTGGTGCGCGGCGTAAGTGCACCCACGATGATGCGGAAGGGCACAAGTGCCACTAAAGCGAGCGAAAGTTTCACCATCCAGTCAGCTACCGCGAGGGACACCCAGAGCGGCGCCATCGGGCCCACGCCCAACAGCGGCAGGATTTCACCCGCCCATGACACGTCACTTGCTGGTTCGATGAAGGAAAGGCTGGCAGAAAAGGCGATGGTGAAGAACAGCGCTGTATCGACCGACGACCCTACCAGCGTGGATGCCAGCGGCGCGCGCCACCAACGACCCGCACGCAGGCGATCGAAAATCGCAACGTCCAGCAGTTGTGCGGTCAGAAAGGCCAGACCCGAGCCGATGGCGATGCGGATTGTGACCAGCGGGCCGAATTCGCCCATGATCTGCGTACCGATCAGCGAGCAGATGACACCGACGACAAAGCCCGTAAAGACCACGCGGCGCGCAGGCCCTGCGCCATAGACACGGTTCATCACATCGGTGACCAAAAAGGCTAGCGGATAGGTAAATGCCCCCCAAGTTAGCCATTGGCCGAAGAGGAACTGGACAAGGATATTCGAGGCCACAACGATGGCGGCCATGGCAAGAATGCCGGGAAGATGAGTTCGGTTCATGTTTGTGCCCGTTTTGACAAGGTTGCGGCGACTTGGCCCCGATCGGGGCAATACGATTTAAGGCTGCCGTTTACGCCTAGTCAGACGCGCTGGCAAGGGGCGGTTTCACCATATATTCCACGATTTCGGTCCGCTGAAAGAACTTGAAATTGTCATCCGCGACCATGGTGATCCGTGTCTGGCCCTGACCGTCCTGCCAAACCGAAATGCCCTCCAGATTGTCATGCTGACGTGTCCGCGTCTGGATCAGCAACTCCTCGGCGTTCACGGTATCGCCCGTCACATCGAAGCGCCGCACCCTTGTGCGGAACCCCGGACCGGTCAAAGCCCGCTCCAACAGGTAAAACCATCCGTCAGGGCCGAAATCCGCTCCGACGGGCAAAAACGCCTCACTTCGGGGGATTGCGAAGGGAATATCCCAGCTTTGGCCGTCAAAGCGATAGACTGGAAAGGGACGGTCCAGCGCCCCCGAACGTTCGGGCATAGTGAACAAATGCCCGCGCTCGTCTATGGCCAGCGCCTCAAGTGATGAATTCAACTGCATCCCTCCAAAATCAGGATGACCTGTGATCCTTTCTGCGGGACTGAATGCAGTCGGAAAGAAGCGCACACGATGGTTCCCCTCGAAGGACACGTAAAATCCACCGTCCGGCGCCAAGGCAAGCCCTTCGGAATCCGAAGCGCGACCTTCCAGCGGCACACCGACAATGGCACGCAATCGCACCAGATCGACAGTTCCGATACCGGTGATACGCCCCGCATCATTGCGGATCATCCGCCCCTCAGTAACATGGCCCTTGTCGGTCAGCGCCACGAAAGACTCGCCACCGTCTTTCATCTCGATCGCGGAAAAGCCCCCGAAAGTGGGGTCGTCCTGCACCCAGAGATAACTGTCCAGATAGGTCGCCAAACCGGGCTGGCCTGCATTGCCTGCAAAACCGAAGCCAAATCCAAGTGTAGAGACCGCGCCTAGCGCGAGCGCAAGACGGCGGCGCATTGGTCTGGCAAATCGGCAAGGGTCAGTTCACGGCGCGGCTGCGGCTTTGGCGCATTGGGGTCACGCGGTGCAGGGGGCGGCGGGTTCAGAATATTGTTCACCCATCCCTGCGCCTCGTCACAGCCGTCACCGGCGGGCGGCGCATCCTGATCCAGACAGCCGCGCGCCCCGCGGGGACAGTTCAGACGCACATGGAAATGGTAATGATGCCCGTACCACGGGCGGATCTTGCGCAGATAGGCGCGATTGCCGGCCTCGTCCTTGCACATTTGCACCTTGGCACCCGGAAAAACGAAAATCCGCGCCACACGCGAGTCAGAGGCCGCAGCCTTGATCACCTCGTGATGCTGGCGGGTCCAGCTTGAATTGACATAGGCCCCTTCGGCGCGGCGCAGCGAGATGGACGAGATATTCTCGCGCTCGTTCCGGCTGAGGTTCAACCGGTTGGGCGGCAACATCCAGATATCGGCATCCAGCCCGATCTGATGGCTGGCATGGCCTGTCAGCATCGGACCGCCGCGCGGCTGGCTGATATCCCCGATGTAAAGGCCCTGCCATCCGGGCAAGCGCGCCGCAAAGCCGGACAGGTCTTGCAGGAAAGCGATGGTATCAGGATGGCCCCAGTTCCGGTTGCGCGACAGGCGCATTGCCTGCCATGTCGGACCGGTTTCGGGCAGTTGCACGGCACCCGCGACGCATCCCTTGGCATAGCTGCCGAATGGTGCGGGCTGCGCTGCGGCAGGGCCCTTTTGCGCGCCGAACAATTGCTTGGCGGCCTGCGCCTGCACCTCACCCGACAGCGTGACGCCCAGCAGTATGGCAAGGCTCAGGACTAGGCGGCGCGCTCGGACCATAGTTCGGCATCTCCTTCGGGTTTCACCCAGCCTAGCAAAAACAGGCCCAGAAGGAAAAGTACGATCAGCGGCGTCACTCCAAGTTGTTGGCTTTGCGTCACGGCTGTCATCACCCCGATCGAGAGGGGTGCGATAAAGGACGTCGCCTTGCCCGCGAGCGCATAGAGGCCGAATGCCTCGGTCATGCGGGCAGGGTTGGCCTGGCGCACCATCATCGTGCGACTGGCCGCCTGAATGACACCGCCCGCCGCACCGATCAGCGCGCCCATAATGTAAAAGGTGATATCGGGCAGGCTTGATGTCGGCTCGACCGGAATGCCATAGACGCTGTCACGCGAGACAAAGACGATCGAGATGGCCACGAAGGTCAGCACCAGAATGCAGACTCGGATCACCTTTTTGGGGCCAAAGCGGTCGTCGGCCATGCCACCGATCCATGCAAAGATGGTGCCCGCGATGATCGCGACGATCCCGAACACGCCGGTATCCACCACCGACCATTCCAGAACACCCGCCGCATAGATTCCGCCAAAGACATACATCCCGTTCAGCGCGTCGCGGTAGAACATCGACGAGGCAAGATAGGCAAAAAGCGATGGTGTTCGCGGCAAGGCTCGCACCGTTCCAACAACCGCGCGCAGGGCGCCGCCTACGGCGCCCTTAACGGCACGGGCTGGCTTGGGGTCGCGCACCCACAAAAAGAACGGGATCATGAAGACCGCGTACCAGATCGCCGTCAGCGGCCCGACAGACCGCGTGCCTTCGCGCTGTTCCGGATCAAGCCCGAGGATCGGATCAATCCCGATGAATGTTTTTCCCGTGGTTGCATTTTCTGCCAGTAGCAGCAGCATAATGATCAGAGTGACCATCCCTCCCAGATAGCCAAAGGCCCATCCATTGCCCGAAATACGCCCAATCTGCTCCTTGGTGCCAAGGTCGGGCAGCATCGAGTTGGTGAAGATGGTTGCAAACTCCATCCCGATCATGCCGATGGCGAAAAACACCAGCGTTAGCACCAGATTGAAGTTGTCGGGCGCAGCCCACCATAGCCCGAAAGACCCGATCACATACATGACCGAAAACAACCAGATCCAACGTAGGCGGTTGCCGGATGTATCGGCCATCGCCCCCAGAATGGGCGCAAAAATAGCGATAATGAAGCCCGCGGCCCCGATCCCGAAACCCCATGCTGATTGTGCCGCAGTCCCGTCCTGCATCAGTTCCGAGACGTATGGTGCAAAAATGAAGGTAATCAGCAAGGTATTATAGGGCTGACTGGCCCAGTCGAAAAAGAACCAGCCCCAGATGCGCCGACGCATGGAAATTACTGTCATTCCGTCCCCCTGGATCAGCCCTTGCAACGGCCTTTTGCCGGATAAGACAGCCAAATCATGACATGAGCAAGTCAATCCTGACGCCGCGCGGCATCCAGGCTCAGGCAGGCAACGACTCCTGCATCGGGGGCCATGGGCGCAGATCCTCGGCCTTGACCCATGCTGCCATCCAGTCGGGCATCGCGGGCGAGGGTGCATCACCCGCGATGACCCGCGCCAACTTTGACGGGGCGACAATGCCGCCTGCATCGGTCAGCGCGGCGCGGTAGACGATATGGTTGGCACAGTCGCCGTTCTTCTTCCACATGGATTGCTCAAGATAGATGAACCTTGCATCCCAGCACAGCGCGCGGGATCGCATCTCGATGACCTCGAACATGCGGACGCGACGGCGATAGCGCACACAGGCCCCTGCCATCGTCAGCCCCCACCCATTCGCTTTCATCGCCCCAAGCAGACCCGCCCGTTTGGCCAGTGGCAGGCGGCCGAGATCATACAGCGTCAGGGTTCGGCCATTGTTCAATTCCATCCACAGGTCGATATCCCACGGCAGGCACATGTGGCGCGACACATGCGTTCCTGTCAGCGGCAAAGCTGGCGCGTTGCGAAAGCGGATGAATTCCTGGGCAAGTCGAAAGACGGGATACACGGGGGTTACTCCTGTTATCTGCCGCTTTTGTCCGGTTGCAGCACGGCAGCGTCAACCCCGACGTTGGGGCAGACCTTGCCAGCGACGCACGACACCCTTACTTGTGTGCAGGCAAACTGGAGGATCGACACGGATGATAGCGCTTTACCAGACCCTTGCTCTGATACTGGACGTGGTGTTTTTCATCATGCTGGCCCATATCATCATGAGCTGGCTGATCAATTTTCAGGTGCTGAACCTGAACCAGCAGTTCGTCAGCCAGATCTGGACGGGCCTGAATCGCCTGCTCGAGCCGGTCTATACCCCGATCCGCCGCATCCTTCCCGATACCCGTCCCTTGGATCTGGCGCCTCTGGTGGCCTTTATCGCCGTGATCGCGCTGCGCGACTTTATCCTGCCCGCGATCCTGTTGGGGTAATGTGAAACTCTTTCTGTCAAACATCGGGTTATAGACCTCTTGCCCAACAACCCATGGTATGGGATTACTCAAGCAAGAGCAGATATAGACAGATCGACAGGGGTTCACATGCAAGGTGCCATCCCGCTTTTGCGCGATGTATTCGGATTCGACGCTTTTCGCCCCGGTCAGGCAGAAATCGTTGATGCCGTAGCCGAAGGGCGCAACGTGCTGGCCATCATGCCCACAGGTGGCGGGAAATCCCTTTGCTTCCAACTACCCGCCTTGATGCGCGAGGGGGTCACTGTCGTGATCTCGCCGCTGATCGCCCTGATGCGCGATCAGGTGCGTGCCTTGCGCGAAGCCGGGGTCGAGGCGGGAGCACTGACCTCGGGCAATACACCCGAGGAAACGGATGCCGTTTGGCTTGCGCTGGAGGAAAAGCGCCTCAAGCTGCTGTATATCGCGCCGGAACGTCTGGCCTCACATTCCGCTTACGGAATGCTCAAACGTGCGGGCGTCAGCCTGATCGCTGTGGACGAGGCGCATTGCGTCAGCCAATGGGGCCATGATTTCCGCCCCGACTATCTGCGGATCGGTGAATTGCGCCGCGCATTGGATGTTCCGCTGGCAGCCTTTACCGCCACGGCTGACGCCGAAACGCAGGACGAGATTGTTGCGCGACTGTTTGACGGGCAGGCCCCGCTCAAGTTTCTACGCGGGTTCGACCGCCCGAATATCCACCTTGCTTTTGCTGCCAAAGACAACCCACGCCGCCAGGTCCTGTCTTTTGCTGCAGCCCGCAAGGGGCAGTCAGGGATCGTCTATTGCGGCACCCGCGCCAAGACCGAAACGCTGGCGCAAGCCCTGCGCGAGGCGGGTCATGTCGCCTGTCACTATCACGGCGGCATGGAAGCCGAGGCGCGGCGCGACACCGAAACCCGTTTTCAGCAGGAGGACGGGTTGATCGTCGTGGCGACGGTCGCCTTTGGCATGGGGATCGACAAGCCGGATATCCGATGGGTCGTCCACGCCGATTTGCCCAAGTCGATCGAGGCCTATTATCAGGAAATCGGCCGCGCCGGGCGCGATGGTGCGCCTGCCGAAACTCTGACTCTTTTCGGACCCGACGATATCCGTCTGCGCCGCTCCCAGATTGACGAGGGGATGGCCCCCGCTGATCGCCGCATGGCGGATCATGCGCGACTGAATGCCCTGCTCGGTCTGGCCGAGGCGCTGCAATGCAGGCGGCAAAGCTTGCTGCGGTATTTCGGCGAAGCACCGGAGCCTTGTGGCAATTGCGATCTTTGCGACTCGCCTGCCAAAGTGTTTGACGGCACTTTGGCCGTCCGGAAGGCGCTGTCGGCGATCCTGCGGACCGAGGAATGGTTCGGCGCAGGCCATCTGATCGACATTCTGACAGGCCATACCACAGACAAAGTGCGCGAGCGCGGGCATGACGCCTTGCCAACATTCGGCGTGGGGCGTGATTACAACCGACCGCAATGGCAGGCGATTTTCCGGCAGATGATGGGGCATGACCTGATCCGCCCCGATCCCGAACGCCATGGCGCGCTGAGGATGACCGACAGCGCCCGTCCGATCCTGCGCGACGAGGCGACGATTACGCTGCGGGCGGATTCCATCGCCAAGCCCGATCGCCGTCCGGCTGTCAAAACGCTGGTCTCGGACGAAGATGCACCGTTACTATCTGCCCTGAAGGCCAAGCGACGCGCACTAGCCGAGGCGGCGCGCGTGCCTGCTTATGTGATCTTCACCGACAAGACTCTGATCGAGATGGCCGAAACCCGCCCTGCCACACTGGATGCGATGGCGCGGGTCGGCGGCGTGGGTGCCAAGAAGCTGGAAAGCTATAGCCGCACATTTCTGGAGGTGATCACCGGCGCTGTCGAACAGATGCACCCGACGCGCCGCAAGATGGCAGGTCAGACAGCAGGCACGGTGTACGACCGTCTGCTGGCGGCACAGGCCGATCTTGCGCGGGGTGCCGACGGCGTGGACAAGCCGCTGAGTTGCTCTGCTGCTTTGCTTGCCAAGGTCGCACAACTGCGCCCGCGCAATGATGCCGAGATGGAACGCTTGCTAGGCGACAAACGCGCCGAGCGTTTTGGCTCCACTTTTCTGGACGTCCTGCGTGATGCGGGCTAGATCATCAGCAAAATTGGACTTGAGGGGAATGAAATGCTGATCACCGTGTCACC
The DNA here is from genome assembly GCF_021021435.1 of Seohaeicola saemankumensis. Taxonomy (GTDB): domain Bacteria; phylum Pseudomonadota; class Alphaproteobacteria; order Rhodobacterales; family Rhodobacteraceae; genus Seohaeicola. Next base: position 201,919 of record NZ_JAINWI010000013.1, on the reverse strand, counting down.
GGCCAAGAAACTGGATATGTCCGCCGTTGCCGATGTAACGCCCACACGTCCGGATTTCACGCGGGACGCCGAAGTTCTGGCCGAAACCGCCCGTGACCTGACTGTGAAAGACCTGCAAAAGCTGATGGGGATCAGCGAGTCTTTGGCACGGCTGAATGCCGACCGTTTCCGTGACTTCGGCACGATGGCCGAAAAGCCTGCGGCATTGGCTTTTGCAGGCGATACCTATCAAGGGCTTGAGGCAGGATCGCTGGATGTTGATGAAATGACATTCGCGCAGGATCACTTGCGGATCTTGTCGGGGCTTTACGGTGTTCTGCGCCCGCTTGATGCGATCCAGCCCTACCGTCTGGAAATGGGCAGCCGGTTGAAAACGGCGCGGGGTAAATCGCTATATGACTATTGGGGCGACCGGATCGCGCAGGCGCTGAACACGCAGGCCAAGGCGCTAGGTACGGATGTTCTGGTCAATTGTGCCAGTCAGGAATATTTCGGTGCGGTTGACCTGAACAGTTTGAAGCCGCGCGTGATCACGCCCGTTTTTCTAGAAGAAAAGAACGGCGAGGCCAAGATCGTCAGCTTCTATGCCAAGAAAGCGCGCGGCGCGATGGCGCGCTTCATCATCCAGCACCGCCTGACCAGCCCAGAAGGGCTTCACGATTTCGACAGCGGCGGCTATGCCTACCGCCCTGACCTGAGCGAAGGCGACCGTCCGGTTTTCCTGCGCCAGGCGGTAGCGGCAGACAAGGCCGCCTGAGATCGGCAATCAGGCCGAAACCTCACGTGCCTGATCGGGCATTCCCGTCGGTGCCAGCGCATCTGCCGGACAATAGGTCAGTATCCTCTTAACAAGTTCCGCCTTTCGCAGCGGTTTCGAGAGGTAATCGTCCAACCCTGCCGAAAGGATCTCCTCACGGTCGCCGTCCATTGCATGGGCAGTCATGGCGACAACCGGCAGGCGCGTCTTGCCTTGCTCCACCTCCAAGGCCCGCAACTGGCGTGTCGTTTCCTTGCCGTCCATGCGAGGCATGGAGATGTCCATAAACACCAGATCGGGCGCGAAATCCTCATACAGGCGCAGCGCTTCAACGCCGTCGGCGGCAAAGCGCAGATCAATCCGCAGATGCTGCACCATCCGCGAGAAAACCAGTTGATTGGTGCGGTTATCCTCGGCCGCGAGGACGCGCATCAGACGTGCGTCATGCGAAGCAGCGGGCGGAGGGTCGGGGATACCGGGCAGCATGTCCAGCGCGGCTGTAGGCGCAGGCTCTTCCAACCCGCCCAATGCGGCAAACAGAAGCCGCCGTGGCGTGGGTTTTTGCAGGATCGCATGCAGATAGACATGGGCAGGGTCCTGTTCTGCAAAGGCCGGATTGGCAGTGAACAGCAGGATCGGCACCGAATACCCCCGCGCACGCAGGACATCGGCCAGTTCAAGGCCGTCCATATCGGGCATCGCATGTTCTGTCAGGATCAGATCATGCCGCAAGGTCAACCGCTCCAGCGCGTCGGCCCCTGTAGCGCAGGCATCCACCATGATACCCAAGGCCTGCATCTGCCGCGTCAGAATGCGGCGGTTCACTTCGGACGGATCGACAACAAGTGCCCTTCGCAAACCTTTCTCTGGCTTGGCAAAACGCAGATATGCGGGATCGCCTTTTTCCGTATCCACCACAGGCAGCATCAGTTGGAAGCCAAAAGCACTGCCGCGCCCCTCCTCTGAATCGACCCAGATTTGCCCGCCCATCAAGGCAATCAGGCGCTGCGTGATGGCAAGCCCAAGCCCTGTACCCTCGAACCGGCGGTTCTGCTCGTCTTCCACCTGATTGAACTCGCCGAAGACATGCTGGATCTTGTCGGCGGGAATACCGATACCCGTATCCTCGACGGTCACATGGACCTGTCCCTGCGTGCTGCCTTCGGCTTGCATGCCGACAACGCGGATCAGGACATGACCGGATTGGGTGAACTTGACCGCATTGCCGATCAGGTTGGTCAGAACTTGCCGGATACGTCCAGGATCGCCCATGAAAAGCGTGGGCAGGAACAGATCGTAATCCACCACCAGATCCAGTCCCTTTTGTCGCGCACTGGGTTGCAGCAGCAAGATCACCTCATGAATCGCGCGTTCCAGATCGAAAGGTTCGGGATGCAGCGTCAGACGCTCTGCCTCGATCTTGGAATAGTCGAGCACGTCATTGATGATCACCAGCAGCGCCTCGCCAGATGATTTGATCGTGTTCACATAAAGCCGCTGCTCCTCGTTCAGCGCGGTGTCGCCCAACAACTCGGCCATGCCGACAACACCGTTCATGGGGGTGCGGATTTCATGACTCATATTCGCCAGAAAGGCGGATTTGGCCCTGTTCGCCGCCTCGGCGCGGACACGGGCGGTTTTCAACACCTTCTGGTAGCGGACAGTTTCGGTGATGTTCAGCGCAAGACTGACAACATCGCCACCCTTGCCGCGCTGGTCGATAAGTTTGATATATTGCTTATTCCAAAGCTGGATGACCGTGGGTTCGGGATCGGGCTTTTCCCAGCGGTTCTGCATCATGGCGCGCCAGTCGGCAGGGCTTTGCGCGCCGATATTCACGATGCCTTCTTCGGTTAGAAGTTGCAGGATGCGCGAATAGCTTGCGCCCGGCCCCACTTCTTCCAGACCGTCGAACACCGACAGATAGGCATGATTGGCAGCGATCATCTGGTCATCAAGGTCGAAGAAGGCAAATCCGTCCTGAATTGTCTCGATGGAATGCCACAGACGCCGCTCTGCAATCTCGATCTTCTGATGCGCCATGCTGAGGTCGGATTTGACGCGCCTGTTCTCATCCTCGATCGTCTGGACCTGCGCGCGTGTCTCGTGGATTTCTTCGGAAAGGGCTTTGGCATGCCGCCCCAGTTTACGATTGGCAGCGAACAGTTCGGCCTGTTTCAATTCAAGCATACGTTCCGCAGCCAGCCTTGCGCGGCGTTCTTCGGCAAGTTTGTTGGCAAGGCTCATGCCTGTCCTTTCGGGGTCACGGGCGCATCAAGGCAAAGGTTTCGCGCCAGCATCGGATGACGAGGTGAATTCGCGGTAAACAAAACCACCCGTTGCACAGGAATCCTTGCGTGACAAAGCGGCACCATGGCAGCATGGACCATTGACAAAAAGGAGGCCCCGATGCGCCGTTTTTCAAACATGACCATCGCAGCACTTGTCGTCGGACTGGTCGGTCATGGCAGCCTTTTCAGCCAACCTGCGAAAGCGCAGGATCTTGTTCCCGAACGCAGGCTTGTCGTCACGCAGGACACAGATTTTCCGGGTAGCGATCTGCAACCGCTGTTCGACACGACGTTCGAAGCCTGCCAGACGACATGTCTGGCGAATGACAGTTGCCAAGCCTTCACCTTCAACACCCGCTCGCGCGCCTGTTTTCCGAAATCCGCAGTGCAGGACCGTATCCCCTTTGCGGGTGCCACATCCGCCGAGGTGGTCAAGACTGATCCGAGCTTGCGCCAGACCGCAACCGACAGGGCAGGCGATCTTGGCTGGCTGGGGACACAAACACTAAGCAAGGCACGCGATCTAGCGCTAGAGATCGGCGTGCTGCATCCGGCGGGCGGCTTCGATCTGGACCAGATCCTGCAAGCGGCATTGGACCGTTCGAATGCGGGCGACGATGCCAATGCCGCCTATTGGATCGGCGCAGCGGTCTCAGTGGTGGATCGCAGCGATCTCTGGGTGGAATATGCCAGATTGACAGCGCGACTGACCGCGCAACGCTATGACCAGCAGATGCGCTTGCGCGAGCGCGCCGTCGGGGCCGCTATCAACGGGTATCTGCGGGCGACCTCAACCGCGCAGCAAGTCAGCGCGCTGGAGGTCATGGCCCAGCAGCTTGAGGCCGCCGAGCGTGGCCGCGACATGATCCCCGCCCTGCGGCTGGCCCAAAGCATCGCACCGCGTGCTGATCTGGATGCGCTGCTGGAAGAGGCTACTGGAAAATACGGCTTCCGCATTGTCGGCAACAGCACCGAGAGCGACAGCGCCACACCGCGTATCTGCGCGCAATTCTCAGAATCGTTGATCAAGGCGGGGCAGGATTACACCCCGTTTGTCGGTTTGCCCGATGCAACCCTGTCGGTATCGGCGGCAGATAATCAGCTTTGCATCGACGGCGTGCGCCACGGTGAGCGCTACAGGGTCGTGCTGCGCGCAGGCCTGCCTGCCGCCAGCGGCGAGGCGCTTTTGCGCGATGTCGAACTGGTGCTTTATGTGCGTGACAGATCACCGGGCATCGTCTTTCCCGGCCGGGCTTATGTTCTGCCGCGCAGCGCTGATGCGGCCTTGCCGGTGCAAACCGTCAATCTGGACAAGATCGACCTGACTTTGTACCGGATCAGCGACCGCAACCTGTTGCGCGCCATGCAGGACAATTTTTTTGGCACGACACTGCCGGAATGGCAGTCCCGCAACTTTGCCGGCGATATCGCCGAAAAGGTCTGGACCGGACAGGGCGAGACCGGAAACACCCTTAACCGCGACATGATTACCCGCCTGCCGTTGGGCGAGGTGCTGTCGGATGTTTCTGCAGGCATCTATGCCTTGACCGCCAAGGTGCCGGGGGCCGATCCCTATGACGATCCCGGAGCCACGCAATGGTTCGTGCTATCCGATCTGGGCCTGTCGACAATGTCGGGCACAGATGGCCTGCACGTCATGGTGCGACAGCTTTCAAACGCCACGGCCTTGGACGGCGCGCAGGTGACACTGTTGAGCCGTGCCAATGCCGTGATTGCCGAGGGCGTGACCGATGATCAGGGATATCTTCGCTTTGATGCGGGACTGACGCGGGGCAATGGCGCGGCAGCCCCTGCCCTGATTGTTGTGAAACATGATGCGGATAACAACGCGGCGCAGGATATCGCTTTTCTGTCGCTGACCGATCCGTCCTTTGATCTGTCCGATCGCGGCGTCGAAGGGCGCACGCCTGCACCACCGATCGACGTATTTCTGGCAACGGATCGTGGCGCCTACCGCGTTGGCGAAACGATCCACGCAACCGCGCTGACCCGCGACGACAAGGCTGGCGCGATTTCGGGCCTGCCCGTCACAGCTATTCTGACGCGTCCTGACGGGGTCGAGTATTCCCGCGCGCTCTCCACCGAAGAGCTTGCTGGTGGGCATATATTCGCCCTTCCCCTTGGCAATTCGGTCCCGCGCGGGGCATGGCGACTGGACATCAAGGCTGATGTGGATGCCGCCCCCCTTGCCAGCCGCACAGTTCTGGTCGAAGATTTTCTGCCCGAACGCATCGACTTCGAGGCAAGGCTGCCGGATGGAGCCTTGCGGACTGACGACATCCCGCCCCTCTCCGTCACAGCCCGATACCTTTTCGGGGCACCGGCAGCGGATCTCGCCATCGAGGGCGAGGTTCAACTGCGCGGCACCGACCGGATCGACACCTTCCCCATGTACCGCTTTGGCCGCCATGATGAGCCGGTCAGCCCGCGCAGTCGCGCGCTAGAGCCTGCCCGCACCGATGCGGACGGAAGCGCAACCCTGCCGCTGATACTGCCACAGACACAATCTGCAGGCAGCCCGCTTGAAGCACGCGTCACTCTACGCGTCAGCGAAGCCTCGAACCGTCCGGTCGAGCGTGAACTGACCCGCGCATTGGCACCCGACACGCCGATGATCGGCATCCGCCCGCTGTTCGACGATATCTTGCCCGAAGGCAGCCAAGCGAGATTCCGTGTGATCGGCCTTGCACCCGATCTGGCCCCTGCCCCGCTGCGGGTCCGCTGGACCGTGAACAGGATCGAAACGCGCTATCAATGGTATCAGCAAGACGGCAGCTGGCAGTGGGAGCCGGTCACGAACCGCACCCGTATTGCAACCGATGCGGCCACTCTGGGAACCGAGCCGCTTGAGATCGCGACCGCCGTGGATTGGGGCCGCTTCGAGTTGATCGTCGAGACTCTGGATAGTGCCTATGCAGCCTCTTCCATCGGTTTCGATGCGGGCTGGTATGCCCCCGCCGACACCGCGACAACACCGGATATGCTGGAACTGTCTCTGGACAAGGCAAACTATCGCAGCGGCGAAACGGCAATGCTGCGTATAGTGCCACGCCATGCAGGGATCGCCAGTATCGCTGTGATGGCAAACCGCCTGATCGACATGCAGACCGTGACAGTGACCGAGGGCGAGAACCTGATCCCCCTGACCGTCACCGATGAATGGGGCGTGGGAGCCTATGTAACAGCGACCGTGATCCGCCCGATGGATGTGGCTGCAGGCCAGATGCCTGCCCGCGCGCTCGGACTGGCGCATGCTGCCATTGGCCCTGCGGACAAACAGTTGCAGGTTAGTATTGCAGCCCCCGAAGCCGCCGATCCACGCGGGCCGCTGGACTTGTCGGTACAGGTCGACGGTATCGCGGAAGGCGAGACAGCCCATATCACTTTGGCGGCTGTCGATCTGGGTATCCTCAACCTGACCGGCTTTCAAAGTCCTGACCCTTCCGCCCATTATTTCGGGCAGCGTCGTCTGGGAATGGAATTGCGCGACGTCTATGGCCGTCTGATCGACGGCATGGACGGCGCGATGGGGCAGGTCCGTTCGGGTGGCGATGCAGGCAGCCAGATGCGCCTGCAATCGCCCCCGCCAACCGAGGAACTGCTGGCCTTTTTCAGTGGCCCCATCACTGTTGGGGCTGATGGTCTGGCGCAGATCGGCTTTGATCTGCCAAGCTTCAATGGAACAGTCCGGCTGATGGCCATGGCTTGGTCCCCGCATGCGGTCGGTCAGGCTGAGGCCGATGTGCTTGTGCGCGATCCGGTGGTTGTGGCCGCCAGCCTGCCGCGCTTTCTGGCCCCCGGTGACAGCAGCCGGCTGTTGCTGGAATTGACCCATGCCGAAGGCCCTGTTGGCCGGATGGGTCTGGATATCACCGCCGACGGCATCATGTTGGAAGGCACTGTGCCATCCGGCGTGACGCTTGCACAGGGTGAGCAGCAGTCGCTTATGGTTCCAATTCACGCGGATGAACCCGGCGATCACAGTATCCGCGTGGCCCTGACCACAGCGGACGGGCGGCAATTGGTTAAAACGCTCGTTCTGCCGGTACGGGCCAATGATCCTGAAACCTCGGTCACGTCACGTCTGACCCTCGCGCCAAGTGAAAGTCTTGATTTGTCGTCTGCCAGCTTTGCGGGATTTCAAAGCGGAACCGGCTCGGTCACCCTAGGCGCCGGACCGCTGTCACGGCTGAACGCGCCCGCATTGCTGGCGATGCTGGACCGTTACCCCTATGGCTGCACGGAACAGCTTGCCAGCCAGACGATGCCTTTGCTGTCGATGCAAGACATGGTCGAACGTCTGGGTCTGGGCGACCGTGACCGCATCAATGACCGCATCGCCAGCAGCATCGACCGTATCCTGACACGGCAATCCGGCAATGGCGGCTTTGGTCTGTGGCAGGCAGGCAGCGGTGATTTCTGGCTCGACGCCTATGTGACCGACCTTCTGTCCCGCGCCCGCGCAGGTGGTCATACCGTGCCCGATACTGCGTTCCGGCTGGCCATCGACAATCTGCGTAACCGTATCAACTATGCACCTGATTTCGACAGCGGCGGCGAGGATCTGGCCTATGCCCTGATGGTGCTGGCCCGCGAAGGTGCTGCGAATATGGGCGATTTGCGCTACTATGCCGATCAGAAAGCCGACGCGCTGGCGACACCGCTTGCCGCAGCACAACTTGGCGCGGCCCTTGCGCTATATGGCGACCAGACGCGTGCAGACCGTCTGTTTGTCCGCGCCGCTGGCATGATCGAGGCGCAAAGCGGCGTGGAAACACCTGTCTGGCGCGCCGATTTCGGCACCAGCCTGCGCGATACAGCCGGTGTTCTGGCGCTAGCAGCAGAGGCCGGCAGCAACGCTGTCGATATGTCCATCCTTGCGCAGCAGATCGCTGCAGCAAACAGGCCTTTCTCGCCACAGGAAGCATCATGGTCCCTGCTGGCCGCCCATGCCTTGGTGCGTGACGGAAACCTGACCGGCCTCGAGGTGAACGGCCTCCCTCTTGACGGGCCGGTTCTGCGCAGCACCGATACTGCATTGGCATTGGCACCCGTGAACCTGCGCAACGTTTCTGATGCACCGGTCGACGTGACCTTGACCACTTACGGGGCGCCGGAAGGGGCGACAACGGCCAGCGGCTATGGCTACCAGATCGCGCGCAGCTATTACACGCTGGACGGTGCGCCTGTGGCTGCGGATCAGGTGACCGTCGGCTCCCGTATGGTTGTAGTGCTTACGGTTTCCCCGTCCGACAGGAGCGGCGCGCGGTTGATGGTCAACGATCCCCTGCCTTCCGGATTCGAGATCGACAACCCCAACCTGCTGAACGCGGGCGATATCGCAGCCCTTGAATGGTTGAACCCTGCCTATGCGGAACACGCGGAATTTCGCAGCGACCGCTTTCTTGCCGCTGTGGACTGGCAATCGGATCAACCCTTCACACTGGCCTATATCGTGCGCGCGATTTCACCGGGTGAGTTCCATCACCCGGCCGCACTGGTCGAGGATATGTACCGCCCCGAATATCGGGCCAACACCGCTTCGGGTCGGGTCGTGGTCACGGATTGACAGGATGAAGCGCCTCTGGCCCTTTGCTCTTGCGGCTGCCCTGTTTGTTGCAGCCATCGCGCGCGATGCGACAGATCGCTGGATCGAGGGAACGCAACTGCCCTCTGTCCTGCCCGCCACCTCGGTCGAGATGCGCGACAGGCATGGCGATCTATTGCGTGCCTATACCGTTGCGGACGGGCGCTGGCGCTTGGCGCTGCATCCCGATCAGGTTGATAAGCGATTCATCGACATGCTGCTGGCCTATGAGGACAAGCGCTTTCTGCGCCATTCCGGCGTTGACCCGCTGGCCTTGACCCGCGCCACGCTTCAAGCAGTCAAAACAGGGCAGATCGTGTCAGGCGGATCGACCCTGACAATGCAGGTTGCCCGCCTTCTGGAAGAGTCGGGCACCGGCCAATGGGCGGGGAAACTGCGCCAGATCAGGGTAGCGCTGGCCCTGGAGCGGCGACTCACCAAAGAACAGATCCTTGACCTTTATCTGATCCTGGCACCTTACGGTGGCAATATCGAAGGACTGCGTGCCGCCAGTCTGATGTGGTTCGGCAAGGAGCCCATCCGTCTGACACCCGCGCAAGCCGCCTTGCTGGTGGCGTTGCCGCAATCGCCTGAGGCGCGCAGACCAGATCGTGCGCAGGATGCTGCGCGCATTGCCCGCGACCGCGTGCTTGCCCGGGTGGCGCGACATGGCGTGATCAGCGACGAGGCCGCGCAAGCGGCGACAAGCGAACCCGTCCCACACCGGCGCATCGCTTTTCCGGCCCTTGCGCCACACCTGGCAGATCGCGCGCGCAACAGCTTTCCTGACAAGCTGCGCCACGATCTAACGCTGGATGCGACCCTCCAGCGCAAGCTGGAATCCCTTGCCACAGATGCCCTACGCGGCATGGGCGAGCGTCTGTCCATCGCAATCCTTGTCGCGGATCATCGCACGGGCGAGGTTCTCACCTCGGTCGGATCGGCGGGGCTGGCCGAGGATGCACGACAGGGCCATGTCGACATGACCACCGCCATGCGCTCTCCGGGATCGACGCTGAAACCCTTGGTCTATGCACTGGCCTTTGACCGTGGACTGGCCCATCCCGAAACGGTGATTGAAGACAGGCCCGTCGCCTTTGACAGCTACGCACCGCAGAATTTCGACGGCCAGTTCAGGGGTGATATCCGCGTGTCAGAGGCGTTGCGACTCTCGCTGAACATCCCTGTCATCCGCCTGACCGAAATGCTTGGCCCCGCCAATCTGATGGCCGGATTGTCCCGCGCCGGTGTCACGACCGCACTAACCGGTGGCCAGCCGGGACTAGCGGTCGCCTTGGGTGGTGTGGGTGTCAGTCTTGAGGGGCTGGTGCAGCTCTATGCAGGGCTGGCGAATGGCGGCCAAGCAGTGCCGTTGCACTGGAGCACGCCCGATAATGACGCAAAGCAACCCCGCATTACCAGCCGTGCTGCCGCATGGCAGGTCGCGCATATCCTGACAGGTATCGCGCCACCGGCAGGTGCCACGCGGATGCGGCTGGCCTACAAGACCGGCACCTCCTACGGGCACCGCGATACGTGGGCCTTGGGCTTTGACGGGGCGCATGTCATCGGTGTGTGGATCGGTCGTCCTGACGGCACGCCGGTACCCGGCGCCTTCGGCGGCGATCTGGCAGCGCCCGTCTTGTTCCAAGCCTTCCAGCGGCTGAAAGCGCGCGCCACGCCCCTGCCACCGCCGCCACCTGAAACACTGATCCTGCCCAATGCGAGCCTGCCGTTGCCACTGCAAAGATTCGGTGCACGCAGCGCGGCGCAAGCCGATGCCCCGAAACTGGCTTTTCCGCCGGACGGGGCCACATTGCCGCTGCATGGTCAGGCGTTGACGGTGAAGCTGCGGGACGGGGTAGCCCCCTTCACATGGCTGGCAGATGGCGCGCCGCTGGTCGTTGGAACACATCGTCGCGAAGTCGCGCTGACCGGTTTGGGCACGGGACATGTGACCCTCTCGGTGATCGACGCGGCTGGCCGCGCCGATCGTGTGCGTATTGTGCTGGAGTGATCAGATACGTTCGATCGCCAGCGCGATACCCTGCCCGCCACCGATGCACATGGTGATCAACGCGCGCTTTCCACCGATCCGTTCCAACTCGGCCAGCGCCTTGATCACCAGAATAGCCCCTGTTGCGCCAACCGGATGGCCCAGCGCGATCGCGCCACCGTTCGGGTTCACAATCGCAGGGTCCAGACCCAGACCACGGTTCACAGCGACAGCCTGCGCCGCAAAAGCCTCGTTGCTTTCGACAACATCGAAATCACCGGCCTTCAGGCCAGTCCGAGCCAACAAAGACTCGACCGCAGGCACAGGGCCGATGCCCATCACTTCAGGGCGGACACCGGCATGGGCATAGCCCAGCACACGGGCACGGGGTTTAAGCCCCGCTTTCTCCGCAGCCTCGGCCCGCGCCAGAACCATCGCAGCGGCTCCGTCATTGATGCCCGACGCGTTACCAGCCGTGACCGAGCCGTCTTTCTTGAACACAGGTTTCAAGCCTGCCAGCGCCTCGAGGCTTGTCGTCTTGGGATGTTCGTCCGTGTCAAAAGCCACAGCCTGCCGCTTGACCGTCACCTCGACAGGCACGATCTGATCCTTGAAACGCCCCTCGGCAATCGCCCGCGCTGCGCGGATCTGGCTTTCCATCGCAAAACCGTCCTGATCGGCACGTGTGATGTCATGCTCGCCAGCAACATTTTCCGCCGTGACACCCATATGACCCGATCCGAAGGGACAGTTCAGCGTGCCAAGCAGCATGTCCAGCGTGCGGATATCACCCATTTTCGCGCCCCAGCGCTGATCCGGCACGAGATAGGGTGCACGGCTCATGCTTTCGGCACCACCTGCCAGACCGAACTGTGCATCCCCCAGCATCAGCGACTGGATCACCGACACAACCGCCTGCGCGCCGGACCCGCAAAGCCGGTTCACATTCATGGCGGGGACGGTCTCGGGAATACCGGCCTGCATGGCAGCCACTCGGGACAGGTACATGTCCTTGGGTTCTGTGTTGATAACGTTGCCAAAGACAACATGCCCAATCTGACCGCCCTCGACGCCGGAACGGGCCAAGGCTTCGCGCGCGACAACCGCGCCCAGTTGTGTAGGGGGAATGCCCGCAAGCGCACCGCCGAAGGTGCCTATTGCCGTGCGTGCGCCGTCCAGAATAACGATATCGGTCATATGTGTCCTCGTCTCATTGGGGTAACCATCGCGTTTTTGTCAGTGCCATCGGCCTCAAAGTCAACGGCAAGCTCAGTCGTGACGCATCGTCACCAGCTGATATCAAGCCTCAGGGCAGCAGTGGTTTGCGTCCGTCAGGCCCAAGAGTCCAGACTTTGTCTTGCTCGAAAACCGCCACGGTCAGGGGCCGGTCATAGCCCGCCCCGCTATCCAGATTGATCCGGTTGCCATAGTGGGCGGGTGCCTGCAAAGCAGTGTGACCGTGCACAACCAGCCATGGATGCGGCTCCGTATGGTCAAGAAAAGGCGCGCGTATCCAGAGCAGGTCATCCTCGGTCTGCCTGTCCAGCGGAACACCGGGGGTGATACCCGCATGGACGAACAGAAGATTGCCTACCTGATGATAGAGCGGCATCGCTTGCAGGAATTCCAGATGGGTGGCGGGCACCGCCTGACGGGTTGCCGTCGCCAAGTCTTCCGGAATGTATTTTTCTGCACCGTCTATACCGTAGGAGGCCAGTGTCGCAACACCGCCCAGTCGCGGGTTCAGCCAGTCAACTCCCGACAGCACCCGCGCATCATGCAGGCGCGCATCCTCGATAAAGTTCTGGAACATCCGGTCGTGATTGCCTTTCAGCACGGTCCAGTCAAGTCCCTCGGCTTGCCCCGTCAGCAATGTGTCGATCACGGCGCGGCTATCGGGTCCGCGGTCAACCAGATCACCCAGACTGATCATCGGCGCATCCGCCCCGCCATCCGCTGCGATCCTGTCCAGCGCGACGTCCAGCATCGCCATCTGCCCGTGGATGTCGCCGATCACGTAAAGCGGTTGGTTCATGAAATCAGCCTTTCCGGTGTTTGCATGAACGGGATAGCGCAGATCACAACGGTCGAAAAGGACCGCTGTCCAGAAACGGAAAACGCCGCCCCGTACAGAGGCGGCGTTACGGGCTTGATCAGATTATCAAGCGGTTCAGTTGACCTCGAAAGCCAGCGGTTTGACCTGCTGGAACATGCCGGTATCCTCTAGCTGCTTGATGACAGTGTCGTTCACAGCCTCGTCGACATAGAGGATCGCAATCGCCTCGCCTCCGGCAGCGGAACGGCCCAGCGTGAAGTTGGCGATGTTTACACCCGCCTCGCCCATGGTCATACCCAGCTTGCCGATGATGCCCGGCACATCCTCGTTTGTGGTATAGAGCATGTGTGCCCCCACTTCGGCGTCGATATTGATGCCTTTGATCTGGATGAACCGCGGCTTGCCATCGCTGAACACCGTACCGGCGATGGAACGCTCTCGCTTTTCGGTCACCACTGTCACCTTGATATACCCGTCAAAGGCACCGGATTTATCCTGATTTGTGGTCGATATCTTGATGCCGCGCTCTTTGGCGATGACCGGCGCGCTCACCATGTTCACATCGGGGTTCACCCGCTTCATGATCCCGGCCACAACGGCCGAGTTCAGCGCGGCAAGGTTCATGTCCGACACGACACCATCATAGAGGATATTGATCGCCTTGATCGGTTCTTCCGTCATCTGGCCGATGAAGCTGCCCAGATGCCCCGACAGCTTGACCCATGGCGCCATCACTTTGGCTTCTTCGGCGGTGACCGAAGGCATGTTCAGCGCATTGGTGACGGCCCCTGTCAGCAGGTAATCGGCCATCTGTTCAGCCACCTGTAGCGCGACATTTTCCTGCGCTTCGGTGGTGGCAGCACCCAGATGCGGCGTGCAGACAACGTTGGGCAGACCGAAAAGCGGGTTCTCGGTTGCGGGTTCCTCGGCGAAGACGTCGAAAGCTGCGCCTGCGACATGGCCGGATGTCAGCAGATCGGCCAAAGCTTGTTCATCCACCAGACCACCGCGCGCGCAGTTGATGATGCGGACCCCTTTCTTGGTTTTCTGTAGGTTTTCGCGGCTGAGGATGTTGCGGGTGCTGTCGGTCAGCGGCACATGCAGCGTGATGAAATCCGCGCGCTTGAGAATATCCTCAAGCTCGACCTTCTCGACATGCATTTTGGCGGCTTTCTCATCGGACAGATAGGGATCATAGGCAATCACTTTCATATGCAGCCCGCGTGCACGGTCGCAAACGATACCGCCGATATTGCCCGCGCCGATCACGCCAAGGGTCTTGCCAGTCAGTTCGACCCCCATGAATTTCGACTTTTCCCATTTACCCGCATGGGTCGAAGCCGAGGCCTCGGGGATCTGGCGCGCGACGGCGAACATCATCGCAATCGCATGTTCGGCAGTCGTGATCATGTTGCCGAAGGGCGTGTTCATCACGATCACGCCTTTCTTGCTGGCCGCTTCGCGGTCCACGTTGTCAACACCGATACCGGCGCGGCCCACGACCTTGAGATGGGTTGCCGCCTCAAACACCTTGTCGGTGACTTTGGTAGCGGAGCGGATCGCCAGACCATCGTAATTGCCGATGATTTCCAGCAGCTTTTCTTTGTCCTTGCCCAGTTTGGGCTGGAAATCGACGTCGATCCCGCGGTCGCGGAAGATCTGCACGGCGGCATCGGACAATTCGTCGGAGATGAGAACTTTGGGAGCCATATCAGTGGTCCTTTATGAATAAGGGGGAAGCGGGCGCGCACAGCTTTGGCGCGCACCCGAAATGGAATGCAGGTTAGGCAGCCACTGACTGGGCCGCGATTTCCGTCTCGAAAGCCCATTCGAGCCAAGGCAGCAGCGCCTTGATATCCGCTGTCTCGACCGTGCCACCGCACCAGATCCGCAGACCGGCGGGCGCGTCACGATAGGCACCGACATCCAGCGCCACACCTTCGGCTTCAAGGCGCTTCGCAACAGCCTTCGCGAAGGCCGCACCGTCAGCGATGCGGTCATCGGTGAACTTGACGCAAACCGAGGTATTGGACCGTGTCGCCGGATTATCCGCCAGATTGGCAATCCACGAACGGGTTTCGCAGAAATCCCAGATCGCGCCGGCGTTGGCATCGGCTCGTGCCATCAACCCCTTGAGGCCGCCCACGGATTTTGCCCAATCAAGCGCCACTAGATAATCCTCGACCGCCAGCATCGACGGGGTATTGATCGTCTCGCCGACAAAAATCCCCTCGATCAGCTTGCCCTTCGAGGTCAGACGGAAAATCTTGGGCAGCGGCCATGCTGGCGTGTAGCTTTCCAGCCGTTCGACAGCGCGGGGCGACAGGATCAGGATGCCATGTGCCGCCTCGCCGCCAAGCACCTTCTGCCAACTGAAAGTGGTCACATCCAGTTTGTCCCAGGGCAGATCCTGCGCGAAAGCGGCAGAGGTCGCATCGCAAAGCGTCAGGCCCTTGCGGTCGGACGGGATGGCGTCGCCATTGGGCATACGCACGCCCGAAGTCGTGCCGTTCCACGTAAAGCAAACGTCGTGATCAAAATTGAGCGCAGCCATATCCACGATCTGGCCATAAGGCGCCTCGTGCACGGTTGCTTCGATCTTAAGTTGCTTGACCGCATCGGTCACCCAGCCTGCACCAAAGCTTTCCCACGCAACCATCTCGGCAGGGCGCTCGCCCAGCATGGTCCACATCGCCATCTCGTATGCCCCGGTATCCGAGGCGGGCACAATTCCGATACGGTAATCGGCGGGCACACCCAGAATCTCGCGCGTGCCGTCAATGGCGGCTTTCAGCTTGGCCTTGCCAACGCCTGCACGGTGACTGCGGCCCAAAGGCGCATCTGCCAGCAAATCAAGCGAGAATGTGGGGATTTTGGCGCATGGGCCAGAGGAAAACCGCGGATTTTCCGGCCGCGATGCCGGTTTCGTCGTCGTCATTGATGCTATCCTTCCAGATAAGCGCCCCCCGTTGGGGAGGGGTGTCCCACCGCTGCAGATAGAAGGGTTCAGCGGCTTTCACAACGGAGAAAATGAGGCTATAGCGCCGCATCTGACGCAATTTGCGACATCACCATCCACGATCGGAAACTTGCCCCATGTTCATCGCCACCATTCTTGCCAATCCCCAAGCGCGCAATCTTGAAGGCAGTTTGCTGGAATCGCTTCGGAATGCTTGGGGCGGGGGCGACGTGGTCTGGCTGAACCCTGACGAGACCGCAGAGTTCCCGCTGCCCGCCATGCCGGACAACCGCTGGCAGGTCTGGGAGGATCTGCAAGCCATGGGTCTGGATCTGGTGGTGCAGCCCGCGCAGGGGCGGCGCAGGCGCATGCTGCTGGCCGATATGGACAGCACGATGATCCAGCAGGAATGTATCGACGAACTGGCCGATATGGCGGGCGTCGGCGCGCATGTGGCGGGGATCACGGCGCGCGCGATGAATGGCGAGCTGGATTTCGAGGCCGCACTGCTGGAGCGTGTGGCCCTGCTGCGGGGACTGGATGCAGGCGTGATAGATCAGGTGCTACGCGAGCGGATCACCTATATGCCCGGCGGTGCCGCCTTGCTTGCGACGATGAAGGCCAATGGCGGTCACGCGGCCCTTGTCTCGGGCGGGTTCACCGCTTTCACGGCGCAGGTGGCCAAGACACTCGGCTTTGACGAGAACCGCGCGAATACGCTGCTGGTCGAGGCCGGCAAGCTGACCGGCGACGTCGCCCGCCCCATCCTTGGACGGCAGGCCAAGATTGAGGCTTTGGAGCAGATCAGCGCGCGGCTTGGTATTGCCGAGGCAGATGTCATTGCCGTCGGCGACGGGGCGAATGATCTGGGCATGCTGGCCCGCGCAGGCACCGGCGTCGCGCTACACGCAAAGCCCAGCGTGGCCGCGCAATGCGACGTGCGGATCAATCACGGCGACCTGACCGCGCTGCTCTATATCCAAGGTTATGCACGAACGGATTTCGTCGGGGCCTGATCGCGGAAACTGGCTTCAGGCAAAGGCAGCACCGGCGCGAATCATCCCTGTTTCGATCCCACGTCGGTTCAGGATCGGGGCGTTGAGATAGGTCCGCGTGGCCGGATGATCGGCCGCAAGCACACCCAGACGCACAAGGATTGCCGCGATTGCACATTCAGCGCCGCGCGTCGTGCCGTCTGTGATCTTCAGCGCGACACCCAGTTTACGCTCGGGGATGATCGCGATGAAGAACGCCTCGGCGCCGGTTTTCAGCGCCACGCGCCCGTTCATGGCGCGCATCAAGGCCGTGCAGGCGCGCCCTTCTCCGGCGACGAGTTCGGGATAGACCGTCATGGCCTGCACCAACCGGGCGGCGGCGGATTGCTGGGCTGTGCCCCCGTCCTGTGCTGCGGCGAAAAACGCCATCGCGCGGGCCATTCCATGCAGCGAGGTGGCGTAGTTTGGAGCCGAACAGCCGTCGATACCGAAACCGGGGCTGGTCTCTTCCGTGATCTCCTCAAACACCTCAAGGCAGGCGCGCTGCACGGGATGGTCGGGATCGACATAGTCGGCCCCGCCCCGCAGGTGGCGGTTCAGCGTCAGAAAACCCGCGTGTTTGCCGGAACAGTTGTTGTGAATCTGGCACGGGGCCTGACCCGACCGGATCAGCGCATCGCGTGCAGGAATGTCTGCGGGTTCCTGCGGGCCACAGCGGAAGTCATCGACAGTGCAGCCGATATGGTCCAGCCAGCCGCGCACGCGGTCGGTATGGATCGCGGCCCCCTGATGGCTGGCGCAGGCCAGCGCCAGATGTTCGGGCCACAGCCGTGCCGCATCCGCGGCCCCGCTGGTGATCAGCGGCAGGGCTTGCAACATCTTGGAGGAGGAGCGCGGCATCACCACCGCCTGCGGGTCGCCCCACGCCTCGACGATATCGCCCGAGGCGTCACAAATCACTGCGTGACCGTGGTGGATACTTTCCAGAAACGGGCCGCGCCAGATCTCAGCCATGGGAACGGGGGGTATCATCAGGGTTTCCTTCGTAAACTCTGCGCGATCACCGCGCCTTGCTGTGCGATTTTCCGCCAACTACTCTTTCGCATGTGGCAGATTTCAGGCTAGTGTAGCAATGTCGAGAAGGGAATGGGATGCGCGCACAGGCCGAAAACGGTAGGCCGCAACCCTCGGTTAATTGAGGCGAGTACGGCTTGGAGGCTGGACAGATGACATCAAAATTGGCGCGCGGTTGGCTCCGCGCAGGCGTCGGGGCGGCGTTCGTCCTGACCGGCGCATTGGCAGGCACAGGGGTTTGGGCACAACAGACAAGCACAAATCAGGTTGCCGCAGAAACGGATTGGAGCGTTTTCGAGGATGCCGATCCGAAAGAATGCTGGGCCGTGTCATCCCCGAAAGAGACAGTCAACACACGCGACGGACGCGTGGTCGCTGTGCAGCGCGGCGAGATCCTTCTGATGACCTTCTACCGTCCTGCCGCAGGTGTAAACGGACAGGTCACCTTTACGGGCGGCTATCCGTTCGCATCAGGATCAACCGTCAACATGGATATCAGCGGCACGCAGTTCGAGCTTTTTACCGAAGGTGAATGGGCATGGCCCGCCTCGGCCGAGGATGACGCAAGGATTATCGCGGCCATGAAAGGTGGTGCTTCGGCGATCCTGACAGCACGTTCCAGCCGTGGCACGGTCACGAAAGACACGTTCTCGCTTCTGGGATATACTGCGGCCTCGGAAGAGGCGGGCCGCCGCTGCCAATAAAGGCAGCGATGCGACCCTGACGGGCAGTCCCTCAAGGGGCTGCCTTTTGCTTTTGAAACTTGCCTTTGGATTCGTCTCACGAATCCTGTATGTGCCGTGTCTGTTCTCAAGGATATCCGCGCCGATGACTGCGACTGCACCGATCACACAAGATGTCATGACCATCCCCCGCAAGCTGCCGGAGGGCCCGATGAACCTTGTCGGGCTGACCCGCGACGGGATGCGCACGGCGCTGATCGCACATGGCACTCCCGAAAAGCAGGCCAAGATGCGCGTGGGCCAGATCTGGCAGTGGATCTACCAGAAAGGCGTGCGGGAGTTCGGCCAGATGACCAATCTGGCCAAACCCTATCGTGCGGAACTGGCAGAGCATTTCACGATCGAAGTGCCCGAAGTCGTCACCCGCCAACTGTCCGAGGATGGCACGCGCAAATATCTGGTCCGCATCGCGGGCGGGCATGAAGTCGAGGTGGTCTATATCCCCGAGGAAGGGCGCGGCACGCTGTGTATCTCTTCGCAGGTTGGTTGCACGCTGACTTGTTCCTTCTGCCACACCGGCACACAGAAACTGGTCCGCAACCTGACTGCCGCCGAGATCATCGGGCAGGTTATGGTCGCGCGCGACGATTTGGGGGAATGGCCGGAACCCGGACGCAATCCCAAGGACGAAACGCGGCTTCTGTCCAATATCGTACTGATGGGCATGGGCGAGCCACTTTATAATTTCGACAACGTGCGAGATGCGATGAAGATCGCGATGGACCCCGAAGGCATCAGCCTCAGCCGTCGTCGGATCACGCTGTCGACATCCGGCGTGGTGCCTGAGATCGCTCGCACGGCGCAGGAAATCGGCTGCTTGCTGGCGGTCAGCTTCCATGCGACCACCGATGAGGTGCGCGATACGCTTGTCCCGATCAACAAGCGCTGGAACATCGAAACCCTGCTGGCGGCGCTGCGCGACTATCCCAAAGTGTCCAATTCCGAGCGGATCACTTTTGAATACGTGATGTTGGCAGGTGTGAATGACAGCGACGCGGATGCCCACCGACTGGTCAAGCTGATCGAGGGGATTCCGGCCAAGATCAACCTGATTCCGTTCAACGAATGGCCCGGCGCGCCCTACAAGCGCTCGTCCGGCAACCGTATCCATGCCTTTGCCGACATCATATATAAGGCCGGCTATGCCAGCCCCATCCGCACCCCGCGTGGCGAGGATATCATGGCGGCTTGCGGGCAGTTGAAATCAGCCACCGAACGCGCGCGCAAGTCCCGTGCACAGATCGAATCCGAAGCCGGATTACGCTGATCTTTCAGCGCTTCGGATAGTTCGCGTTTACCCATTGCCACGCAATCGGAACCAATAGCTCAGACCTGCCTTAATTGTTTCATTTCGCCACGCAATTGCCCTGATCCGGTAGAATTGACGCCCGAATCTGCGAACAGATTGTTTCCTGTAGTGATTGATCCACAGGGAGAAAAACATGTCTGTTATCCAAAGTAATGACGCCTTCATGGCGGCCCAAGTTCTTGATCTCGTACTCAGCGAACGTCGCAAGGCTTTGTCGGCCCGCGAATGGAAACACCGTCTTGCAGGCTATGGCTACAATCTGGTGCAGTCTGACGACGGTGTCTTGGTCACAAGCCTACGGACCGGAACGCCTGTTTGCTCTGTTCCTGGCGAAGCGGCGGTTTGATATCAGAAAAACAAGCATTCGTTATTCTTATGATTTCTTTTGCCGATTTTTGAGAGTTCGCGAGCTTATGCGACTATTTGCGGTCAGTTGTTTCAATCCGGAACGCGCGCTGTCATGACGGGATCTTGACCGTCATTTGAATAAAGCAGCAATGCGCCATCTGGTTGGATGTCGAACCGGCTGATGCGTTGCAACGCTTCAAAGAACCGCTGTTCCTGCTCCATCAGGGCGGCAACGCAGGCCATACGGGTAGCCGCAGCAGGTCCGATGCTCAGGCCTTCGCCGCTTAGGTCGAAGGCCGCGTTATAGCGGTTGCAGCCGCCACGTCCGGCCACACGTCGGGTGACCGCATCGAATTCGAGCGTTACCTCGGACCTGTCCACAATTCCCGCACCGCCAATATCCTCGACCTTCCATTCCAACCCGGCCAACAGGTCGATGGTTTCTCCGCCGCATCCCTGCAAGTCACCCTCCTGCCATGTCACAACGACTGTTTGCGGATAGGGCGTTCCCGTCATCAGATCACGACATATTACCTCGGACAGTCGCAGCAGCATTTGCGCGCTGGTCATGTCGAAAACAAAATCGGCCCCATCAAGCCCTGCGCGGGGAAGTCGCGCCCTGACCGGCGCCATCCCAATATTGGGGATCAGTTCCACTTGCCCGCCCGCGATGGTCAGGGACCAGAACGGTTCGGTCCCGCGCGCGCGGTAAGGCTGATCGGGTTCAGGCGGAACCGCCACGCATTCTGGCAGAACTTCCCCTTGAAGGGACACAAGGGCCGTATCGCCCTGCGACCAGTAGAACGTGCCCTGATCTGTCGCATCCTCGAATTTCGCGCCCGATGCGGCGGGCACTTGCGACAGGATGAACCTGTCCACATCGGTTTCCAGAACCGCGCGGTCCTCGAAGAACCCGACCCGCAGCCGCACTTCACCACAGCGCAGCGTGCTGGCAAAACCCATCGGTTGAAAGCTGGTCAACACAATCTCGCCCAGATCCAGCGCGGTACTGCCAGCCTGCACCGTGATCGGGTTGCTGACCCAGATCGGCTGACCGTCCAGCACCATCGCCGCGCGGATCGTGGCGCTGACATCATCGGGCAATGTCATCGAAAACGGAAAGGGAACCTGCTTGCCACCGGACTGGAACCGCGATTCAGCCAGCAAGGTGTCCTGAAGACCGCGCGCTTCGATCACGATTTCAGTGCCTGCGGGCAGGGCCATCCGCGCCAGATAGGTCAACGCACCCTCGACAGACCGTGCCTGTGCGGCACCGCTCAGAACTGACAAGGCCAGAAGTGATAGCCCGGCTGCACGCAACATTGCAGTCTCCTCAAAGATGACCGTTCCGCTTTGACACTATAGATCAGTGCCCGGCTCAGGCAATTTCTTTGAGGCATCCACGGCAAAGACCGGTCTTGTCACGATCGACCCGGAATCGCGCCGCGCTTTTCGCCTGCGCCTTCCCAGTCGGCCATTGCAGCCACCGCCTCTTCCGCTGTTTCGACGAAACGGAAAAGTGCCAGATCCTCGCGCGAGATCGTGCCTGCCTCGGCCAAGGCTTCCCAGTTGATGATCTGCGTCCAGAACGATTGCCCGAACAGCAGGAATGGCACGCGCCGCATCCGGCCAGTCTGGATCAGGGTCAGGGCCTCGAACATCTCGTCCAGCGTTCCAAAGCCGCCGGGAAAGATGCAGACCGCATTGGCCCTCATCAGGAAATGCATCTTGCGGATCGCAAAATAGTGGAAGTTGAAACACAGTTCGGGCGTCACATAGGTGTTCGGCGCCTGTTCATGCGGCAGCACGATATTCAACCCGATCGAGATGCCTCCTGCCTCTTTCGCACCGCGATTGCCAGCCTCCATCACACCGGGGCCACCGCCTGTGGTGATGACGTTCCGATGCGCGCCGGTCTTGAGAGCCTCGGTCGTGACCAGATAGGCAAAGCGACGCGCTTCTTCATAATAACACGACAGTTCGGCCAGCGTTTTGGTGCTGGCCATTTCCTTGTTGGCAGGGGACGGAATACGCGCACCGCCAAAAAGAACCACAGTGCTTTCCACCCCGTATTCATCCAGAGCCATCTGCGGCTTGAGCAGTTCAAGCTGCAACCGGACAGGGCGCAGTTCGGGACGGCACAGGAAATCATCATCCGCAAAGGCCAACCGATATGCCGGTGCGCGGGTTTGCTCGGTAGCGGGGACACCAGTGGCTGTCTCGATATCGGTATGCGCGTCACGAAACGGGCTTGATCGGTCATTACTCATCGGGGTCGCTTTCTGCTTGGCTTGGCCGATGAACTATCAAAGCTGCTACAGCAAAGCCAGTCACGAAGCCGGCGCATGCTATAGCTGAACCCTTGCGATTGCACGACGCCGGACTTGGCCTTATAGGCGTGGCAACACAAAATCCTTTCTGCCGGAGTAACCATCATGTCCAATGCTGCCCTAGAGACCGCAATCGAAGCCGCTTGGGAGGCGCGCGACACGATTACACCCGCCTCGAAAGGCGAAGCGCGCGACGCGATCGAAGCGACGCTGAATGCGCTGGACAGCGGTCAGTTGCGTGTGGCCGAACGTGGAACAGATGGCACATGGCATGTGAATCAATGGGCTAAAAAGGCCGTGCTGCTGGGTTTCCGCATCAAGGATATGGAAATCCAGGACGGCGGGCCGCAAGGTGGTGGCTGGTGGGACAAGGTCGACAGCAAGTTCAAGGGCTGGCAGGAAGCTGACTGGAATTCCGCAGGCTTCCGCGCAGTCCCGAACTGTGTCGTGCGCCGCTCGGCCTATATCGCCCCCGGCGTGGTGCTGATGCCATCGTTTGTTAACCTTGGCGCCTATGTCGACAGCGGCACGATGGTCGACACATGGGCCACCGTGGGAAGCTGCGCGCAGATCGGCAAGAACGTACACCTGTCCGGCGGCGTCGGTATTGGCGGCGTGCTGGAACCGATGCAGGCAGGCCCTACGATCATTGAAGATAACTGCTTTATCGGGGCGCGTTCCGAAGTGGTTGAGGGCTGCATCGTGCGCGAGGGCTCGGTCCTTGGGATGGGCGTATTCATCGGTCAGTCCACAAAGATCGTCGACCGCGAGACTGGCACCGTCACCTATGGCGAAGTGCCTGCAGGGTCGGTCGTCGTGGCAGGCACCATGCCGTCAAAGAACGGAATCAATCTGTACTGTGCTGTAATCGTCAAGAAAGTCGACGCAAAGACACGCTCCAAAACCTCGATCAACGAGCTTTTGCGTGACTGAAGAAGCGCCCAAGCCTGCCAAGAAACCTTCGCGCCAGCAGGTCTATACCCTGCTGGTCGAGGTTGGCCGCAAAGAAGGGGACGGACTGCCGCCAAAATCGACAGGGGCCGCACTGATGATCTATGCTTCGGGCGTGGACGAGGCGGAGGCGGTCCGCGAAACCGTGGCGATCCTGAAACAGGCCGACATGGCCCCGCTGGATGTGACCGGCTATGGAACGCTGGACGAACGCCTTGCCGACGGGCAGGAGATCGAAGCCGAAGAACGCGCGCTGATGACGCGCGCACTTGAGGAAAACGCGGTTATCGTGGCGCAGATCACGCCGTTCAACGATTGATCCAAACGCACTTGCCGCATAGTGCCAACCTGTCCCTACGCGGCACGCCGCTCTGACAGAGTGATGGCCTCGAACGCGCGCAACACCGGATAGGCCGAAGCCGCATGATCGGGGAGCCGCGCACGTTCCAACCCTGCCAGCAGACTTGCCGCCAGCTTGTCCTGATGCCGCCGGATACGACCGATAAACAGGCTTTCCACAACGGTCCCTGCGGCAAGGATCGCCTCATGCGTCGGCAGTAAGACCTGTCCATAAGTGGCCGTAGGCCCGGCAGCGCAGAAATGGGCTGCCGTTCCGTTGACCAGATGGCGGGCAGGCACCAGCACAAATTCCTGATCGAACAGATATTCGACATCCGAACCACCGATTACCAGCCTTTGCTCGGGGGCAACCACGATATCCTGCTGCAGCCCGAAATAGGGCGCGCGCAAACGCACAGGGCGCAACATACCACAGGCAGGCACGGTACGGCGCAGAACCCGCAGCACCGGCTCATTGCCGCCGTCTGCAAGCCTGAGGATATCGCCCCGTGCGATGCGGTTCAGCGGGCGGTATCCATAAGGCGTGCAAAGCGGCACCTGCGGGTCGAGGCTGGGCAAGGGGCCGACGGGTTCGACCCGTGTCGACACGGCAAAGAAACTGACATCGGGGTCCATTTTCCGCAAGGCAGGATGCATCGTGACGGCCTGTACATCGCGCAGAAGCATGGGGGGCGGATCGCGGAGCTCGGTCAGGAAAAAGCCTGGCATGCCGACCTTTTCGACCACCAATCGCCCCTTTCGCGCGGGCGCGTCCCAGCTATAGCTGATGCGCAATGTATCATCGCCATTGACCGCATCATGGCTGACAACCCCGTGGCAGACATCGCCGCCCTGCGACACGACCAGCACCACTCCGCCTCCGGGAATGGCCTGCAATGACAGGCCACGCCGCCACGGATGGGCGTGATCCCATTCCAGAAGGGTTTGCGGCCGTCCGTCAGGGGCCAGCCGCGCCTCGATCAGCAGGGTGCCGCGTGTCAGCAAGGCATGCGGATCATCACGCTGCAATGCGGTTTCGGCGCGTCCGGCATCAGCCCCGAGACCAGAGCAGGAGAACCGCGGATCAGCGCGGTCGGCAATTGCAATCCACGCCATGTTCAGGCCACGCGCAAATCTGCGCGCAGGACGCGCGCTTCGAAACTACGAAGCGTTCGGCGCGCTGACGGGCTATAACCGTGCCCAGTCAACGGATCCAGATCGGGGAAAAGTGCGACGATCTCGCCAATCATATCGGCTTCGAAACTATGGGCGATTTGCGGCCCGGGCAGGAAGCTTTCTGTCTCCAGACCTTCCGAAAACACGACCTGATGCCGGTCAAACAGGATGTGGACGTAATCGACAGTGCCGCCCTCGATGCGCCGCACGCTATGGTCATTGACCAGATCGCGTGCTGCGACCAAAACCTCGCTCTCGCCGAACAGCATCTCGGCAAGGCTGTCGCGGATCAGGACACGATGCAACGGCGAGATCAGAAGCTGGCGATGATCCCCGAATGTATTTGCCGCAATGCAGATCGGGGCAAACTCGCCCTGCGCCTCGACACGGCGCTGGCCAATCCAGCGCAAGGGCTGCGCGCCCTCATCCTTGGTCATCACCAGATCACCCGGGCACAGGCTTTCGACAGGCACTTCGCCCGCAGGTGTCCGCACAAGCGTGCCCGCCACGAAACAGGGCACGGAGTCCACGATGACAAAGCCCGTATCGGTCTGGCCTGTGCTGCTAGCGACTGTGTATGTGAAATTTGCGGTTTCGAGACTGCCATCGCCAACAACCGTGATTGTGCCATCGGCGTTGATGGTCACCTGTTGTCCGGTCGACAAGGTCAGCACGCTACCCGCCACCACGGCCTGACCGTTCACATGTGTGATGGTCAGCACGCCACCGGTCGCGTTCACATCGTTGCTAAGGACATCCAGCGTCACGGTGCCTTCGGGATAGATCTCGGCGGTATCCGTTGTGGCGACAAGAACGGTTTGAACCGAATTGCCCGCGATCAGAACATTGGTGTCATATTGCGAATCCAGAACATCCGCGACACCGATGCGGATCGAGTTCACCTCACCTGGATTGACCACCATTGTCAGGGTCATGGTGACGGTGAACCCGTCCATCTCGGTGTTGTAGGGGCTGCCTTCGTTCGAGATGAAAAGATTCTGGTTGCTGCCCGCATTCAGGTTGTTGGGGTCGACATCCCCGTCACCGACCGCCAGCGGAACCAGTTGACCATTGACCCAGACGCCAAAGAAATCCTGATAGGCGCCGTTTGCAAATTCGGGATATTCCTCGGAGGAAAAGACGAATTGCATCGTCATCACATTGCCGGTCGGGATGAAATCCACATCCAGCCATGCCGCATCATAGGTAGTTGTACCCGCTGCCGCATTGAATTGGGCGTTGTTGTTGACGCCGTTCGTATCGGTCGACCGTGAATCGCTCTGGTTGGCCTGATTGGGGCTCCAGAAGAAACCGCCTGCCGCGTTGGTAAAGTTGTTCGCAAGGCCCGTGGAAAGTATGACGCCGGTATCGCCGGGGGTGGCGTCGGGCGATACTGCATCACCGTTCGAGTAGATGCCCGATGACCGGTTGTCTCCGGTGTAGCTTGCGCTGACGACAGTGACACCATCCCCGAAGATCGCGTTGGCCATCTGTATCGCGTTGGCGTTCGTATTGACGGGTAGTCTTGACGCTGCAACCATTTATTGTCCTGCCCAAAATGGCCCAAGACAGCACGACGTGCAGCGGGTGACAGGTGACAACCTGTCCTGCATCGGGTTTCCCCGATACCTTCCGGTGAAATGGACCACGTTGGATCCGACTGCTTTCGACCTGCCTCGGGTCTTTATATTTTGACTGACGTTAGCACCCTCATTGCAGGACTGATAACCTTTAGGGCAAAGGCGCGGCATATCGCCATGAAATTGCGCCATTTCTGACACATTCTTCCAGTGCGCAGATTGTTTGCCGTTGTCCGAAAAGAAGGATAGTCCTTTCACGCAGCAACATAGGGACCCGTCCAGGATGCAACATGACAGCATGACACACAGCCCCGTTGATCCCGCCGAACTGACGGTGCAACTGATCCGCTGCGCTTCTGTCACACCGCAGGAAGGTGGTGCGCTGGTCCTGCTGCAGGGCTTGCTTGAGAGCGCAGGCTTCACCTGCACCCGTGTGGATCGTGGTGCTGTGTCCAATTTGTTCGCCCGCTGGGGGGCCAAGGGGCACGCCCACAGCTTCGGTTTCAACGGGCATACAGATGTAGTCCCTGTCGGGGACGAGACCGCATGGACTGTCCCGCCCTTTGGCGGTGTGATCAAGGACGGCCAGATCTGGGGGCGCGGGGCCACAGACATGAAATCGGGTGTCGCCGCCTTTGCCGCCGCAGCGGTTGATTTCGTGCGCCAGACACCACCAGACGGGGCTGTGATCCTGACCATCACCGGTGACGAGGAAGGCGACGCCGTGGATGGCACAACCGCGCTGCTGGATTGGATGCGGGATCAGGGCGAGACAATGAGCGTCTGTCTGGTAGGTGAACCGACCTGCCCCGAACGCATGGGTGAGATGATCAAGATCGGGCGGCGCGGATCGCTGACGGCTTTTTTTACGGTGACCGGCGTGCAGGGCCATTCGGCCTATCCGCATCGTGCCAAAAACCCGCTGCCCGCGATGGCACGCCTAATGGACAGGCTGTCGAGCCATGAACTGGATCAGGGCAATGACCACTTTGACGCGTCAACCCTTGCTGTGGTGACGATCGACACCGGCAACCCCGCGACCAATGTTATTCCCGCACAATGTCGTGCCAGCGTGAATATCCGCTTCAACGATATCCATTCAGGGGCCAGCCTGACCGACTGGCTGCGTGCCAAAGCAGACAAGGTGGCCGATGAATTCGGTGTGCAGATCGGCATGACGGTGAAAATCTCGGGCGAAAGCTTCCTGACGCCCCCCGGCGATCTGTCGGATATGGTCAGCGCCGCCGTGCAGGCCGAAACCAATGTGGTGCCGGTTCTGTCAACATCAGGCGGCACATCGGATGCACGCTTTGTAAAGCACCACTGCCCAGTGGTGGAATTCGGGCTTGTCGGGCGCACCATGCATCAGGTGGATGAACGGGTCGAGATTGCCCATATCCACCAGCTCAAGTCGATCTACGCCCGAATCCTTCGTAGCTATTTCGGCTAGGGGCTGCTTCTTTGCCCTGATGGGCATCGTCGCCGGTCGCGCAGCGATTCCCGCATGACGACACCCTGCGCCTGTGATAACCGGACAGCATGAGCCAGATACCCACCAAGCCTGAAATCCTGTCATGGATCTCGGACCACCCGACCCTCACCGCGAAGCGCGATATTGCCAAGGCTTTTGGCATCAAAGGCGCTGCGCGCATTGATCTGAAGCGTATCCTCAAGGAACTTGAGGATGAAGGGCATCTGGAAAAGCGTAAGAAGACATACCGCGACCCCGACCGCCTGCCGCCGGTCAGTATCGTGCAGGTTGGTGCGCCCAATGCCGATGGCGAGATGACAGCCCGCCCGCTGGAATGGACAGGCGAAGGACCCGAGCCCCGCATCCTGATGATCGCACGCAGCAGCGATCCTGCCCTGGGCGAGGGCGACCGTATCCTGGCGCGACTGACCGAGGTTCGCGGCCAGACACATCACTACGAGGGAAGGCTGATCCGCCGTATCGGAACCAATCCCGCGAAAGTGCTTGGCGTGTTCCGCAAAACCTCCGAGGGCGGACGCATCCTGCCCATCGACAAGGGCGACGGCAAAGAATGGATGGTCCCGGAAGGCGCCACAGGCGGCGCCAAGGATGGCGAGTTGGTCGAGGCGGAGCAGGCAGGTCCCAAGGCCCGCATGGGCCTGCCCCGCGCACGCGTCATCAACCGTCTGGGCGATCCCTCTGCCCCCAAAGCCGTGTCGTTGATCGCGATCCACCAGCACGGCATTCCCGACGATTTCCCCGACGAGGTTGTGGCCGAGGCCGACGCGATGAAACCCGCAGGCCTTTCGGGGCGCGAGGATATGCGCGATATGCCCCTGATCACGATTGATCCGTGGGACGCGCGCGACCATGATGATGCCTGCTGGGCGCATGCCGATGACGATCCGGCGAATGAAGGGGGCCATGTGATATGGGTCGCCATCGCCGATGTGGCCCATTACGTCCATCCCGGTTCGGAACTGGATATCGAGGCGCGCAAGCGCGGCAATTCGAGCTATTTCCCCGATCGTGTTGTGCCGATGCTGCCGGACCGCCTGTCCGGTGATCTGTGCTCGCTGCATGAGGGTGTGCCGCGTGCCTGTATCGCTGTACGGATGCAAGTCGATGCCGAGGGCCAGAAAATCAGCCACCGCTTCGTGCGCGGGCTGATGCGGTCCGCTGCATCGCTGAACTACCGCGAGGTGCAAGAGGCGCGCGATGGTGCCCCTAACGAGAAATGCGCCCCGCTGATGGATCTGGTGATCAACCCCCTTTACGCAGCCTATGATGCGCTTGTGAAAGCCCGCAACCGCCGCCAACCGCTGGATCTGGACCTGCCCGAACGCAAGGTGATCCTGTCGGAAGATGGCAAGGTTGCATCGGTCAATTTCACCGACCGGCTGGATGCCCACAAGCTGATCGAGGAGTTCATGGTGCTGGCCAATGTCGCCGCCGCTGAAACGCTGATCTCTCGCAAATCTCCCTTGCTGTTCCGCGTCCACGAGGAGCCGAGCCCAGAAAAGCTGGACAGCCTGCGTGATACGGCGCAAGCCGCCGGTCTGGTGCTGGCCAAAGGGCAGGTTCTGAAAACTGCGCATCTGAACGCCCTGCTGGCACAGGCCGAAGGTACGGACCATGACGAGTTAATCAACATCTCGACCTTGCGCGCCATGACGCAGGCTTACTACAGCCCGACAAATTTCGGCCATTTCGGACTGGCGCTTTTGGCCTACGCGCATTTCACATCACCGATCCGGCGCTATTCGGATCTGGTTGTGCACCGTGCGCTGATCTCGGCGCATAAATGGGGAGATGATGGCCTGAGCCATCAGGAAATCGACCGACTGGAGAAAACCGCACAACATATCAGCGATACCGAACGCCGCTCGATGATGGCGGAACGCGACACCAATGACCGCTATCTCGCGGCCTTTCTGTCGGATCGTTTGGGCGCGGAATTCGGGGGCCGCATCAGCGGGATTGCCAAATTCGGGGCCTTCGTCAAACTGGATGAAACCGGTGCAGACGGTCTCATCCCGATCCGCTCGCTGGGGCGCGAATATTTCCATTTCGACCGCGACGCCGGCACGCTGATGGGTTCGGAAACCGGCATGATCATCGGCTTGGGCCAGCGCGTGCGGGTCAAACTGACCGAAGCCGCGCCAGTGACAGGCGGCATCGCACTGGAGCTGATCAGCATCGAAGGGCGCGACATGCCCAAAGGTCCTCCCGGTGCGCGCGGCAAGCCGCCGAAACGGGCCTTGGTCAAGGCCAAACGCAAGTCCGACAAACTGAAACGCAAAGCTGACCGTCGCCGGTAACACCGGCGGCGCTCGCCCATAAGCGGAAGGTTGCGGCAGCACTGCACGCGTCCATTGAAGGCTTTTGAAAAATCTCTGTCTGCGCTACGATGCTGGAAAAAGACCAAGCACAAGCGAGGCCGAGCAAAATGAACATGAAATACTTTCTTCTACCGCTGTCGGGGGCAATCCTGATGACAAATGCCGCATGCGCCGGTCCCGTTGACCGCTCGCTGCGTCCAGAAGCGCGTCCTTCGGGATTGTCGGTGGTGCAGCAACCCGTGCGTCAGGTGGCCCCTGAAACCCAAGCCGCCTTCAGCCAATGGGTTGACGGGTTTCGCAGCCGCGCACAGGCGCAAGGGATCCGAAATGATGTCGTGACACGGTCCTTTGCCGGAATAGGCTATAACCCCGATGTCGTCACCAGCGACCGCAACCAATCCGAATTCAAACGGGAAATCTGGGACTATCTGGATAGTGCCGCCTCGCCCAAGCGGGTGGCCA
This sequence comes from Seohaeicola saemankumensis, assembly GCF_021021435.1. GTDB lineage: Bacteria > Pseudomonadota > Alphaproteobacteria > Rhodobacterales > Rhodobacteraceae > Seohaeicola. The sequence goes on along the minus strand of NZ_JAINWI010000013.1, from coordinate 171,132 downwards.
ACGGACAGGCGGCATTGCAACAGCATCGCCGCACCCTGCAAGCTATCGAAGACCGCTTCGGCGTGGAAAAGGAAGTCGTCACCGCCGTCTGGGGCATGGAAAGCACCTATGGCGAGCGGCGCGGCACGCTGGATGTGATCGAATCGTTGGCAACACTGGCCTATGACGGGCGGCGCGGTGCATTTTTCGAGAAGCAATTGATCGCGGCCTTGCAGATCATCCAGGCAGGCGATGTGGACCCGCGCAGCATGACCGGCAGCTGGGCTGGCGCAATGGGACATACACAATTCATTCCGACTTCGTATCTTGCCTATGCGGTGGATTTTAGCGGCGATGGCAAACGCGACATCTGGTCGGATGATCCGACGGATGCGCTAGCCTCGACCGCCGCCTATCTCAAGCGGTTTGGCTGGACCAAGGGCCAGCCTTGGGGTGTGGAAGTGCGCCTGCCCTCGGGATTCAACGCGGGTTTGGCCTCACGGGATATCAAGCGCGCGCCATCGGAATGGGCGGCAATGGGCGTGACCGACATGCAGGGGCGCGCAGTGCCCAACCATGGCGCGGCTTCGATATTGCTGCCTGCGGGCACAGCGGGCGCGGCCTTTATGATCTTCGACAATTTCAAAGTGATCTCGCGCTACAACAACGCCGAGGCCTATGTGATCGGGGTGGGCCACCTGTCCGACCGGATCAAGGGCGGGCCGGAGATCCAGACCGCGTGGCCGCGCGGCTATGCGCCGCTGTCCTTCGACGAACGGATGGAGATGCAGCAACGTCTGCAGGCACGGGGCTATCCTGTCGAAAAGATCGACGGGATCATCGGGCCAAACACCGTGAATGCGATCCGCGCATTTCAGGCGTCGGTGGGCGTGCCGCAAGACGGCTTTCCCAGCCAGGATGTGCTGGCCCTCCTGAAGCGCTAGCCGGTTAGAAACTTCACGACGGCGGCACAGGGCTGCCGTTGTCGTGATGCCAGTTATTTGGGGCAAGAGGAAATGCAGGCGTTAAAACGCTTGCATGGAAGGGTGGCGACGGGTGTAGCCTGCGGTTATGCCACGCAAGAATCCGCATCGTCCCTTCACCCCCGATCCCGCGCAGATGGCGCTGGCACCGCAGATATCCGGAAATAAAATCAACGGCTTGGGCGAGGTGGCCGCCCGACCCGCGCGAATGGTCTACTGGGCACCCGATCCGGATACGATCCCGCATGGCGCGATGCAGCGCTGGTTCTACACGGTCGATCCCGATGCTGCCCCGATCAGGGCGGCGCGGGCAGAGCGGCAGGTGATCCTTGCAGCGCCCTTGGCCGGTCTTGCACCGGAACGGGCGGCGCGTCAGCCCGAAGAGTGGACCGCGTCCCTGACGCGGTTCGTCGAGGAGGGCCTTTGCGAGAAAACCGGCGTTGCCGTGATGGACCCGGCATGGACCTATGAGGGGCAGATCATCCCGCAATCGCGGGTGATCGTGCTGGGCGTGCAGCATGATTTCGACGCGATCAGCACCGCGCCCGGTGCCGGTGCAGGTGGCGAGGTGATCCGCCAATATGGCCGCGCGGCAGGTGCCGCCAAGGGCGTGGCAAGCTGGTTGCGCCAGCAGGGATGGGAGGCAGAACCGGTGACCGGCCCGATGACCGGCGCCCTGATGCTGATCCCGCCGGCGCTCGCCTGCGGCTTTGGCGAGTTGGGCAAGCACGGCTCGATCATCGACGCCGCGATGGGATCATCCTTCCGGTTGTCGGCGGTTCTGACCGATGCACCCTTTGCCCCGACTCCACCGCAGAATCTTGGCGTTGACGACTTCTGCAACAGTTGCCGCATCTGCGAGGATGCCTGCCCACCGTTCGCCATCGCGCCTGACAAGCAGACCGTGCGCGGCGTCGAGAAATGGTATGTGGATTTCGACCGCTGCCTGCCGTTTTTCAACCAGACCAATGGTTGCGCGATCTGCATTGCCGTGTGCCCATGGTCACGCCCGGGCGTCGGCCTTAATCTTGCGGCCAAGCTGGCACGCCGAGCGGTGCGGATGCAGGGGACAGAAGCGGACGCAGCAATGCCAGAGGATGCGCCCTGAGCGACAGGCGCATGGCGACGTAATCCTCAACCACCTCCTCGCCCAAACTCATCTGCGGCAGATGGGCGACGGGTTCCATGACCCCCTCGCCGTCTATATCCAGCGCGAAAAGTGGCAGGGGCGCATCGGCGGTCAGGGCTTTGGCCTCCCACAGGGCCTCGCGGCGGGACAGGCCGAGACTTGCGAAAACATCCGCCTCGGCCAGTCGCGCCACCACGGCGGGGGCCAGACCCGCACGGCGCCAGACCTCGGGGACCGACAGATAGCCATTGCCGCGCGCGGCGCAAAGCCATGCGGCATCATCCTCGCGCAGGCCCTTGATCTGCCGGAAACCGAGGCGCAGGGACAGCCCGCCCAGACCGTCAGGTTCCATCACATTGTCCCAGTAGCTGTTGTTGACGCACACAGGGCGCACCTGCACGTCGTGTTCGCGCGCATCGCGGATGATCTGCGCAGGCGCATAGAACCCCATCGGCTGCGCGTTCAGCAGCGCACAGGCAAAGATGCCGGGGTGATGGCATTTGATCCAAGCCGAGGCATAGACCAAGAGCGCGAAACTGGCGGCGTGACTTTCGGGGAAACCGTAGCTGCCAAAGCCTTCGATCTGGCTGAAGCAGCGTTCCGCGAAATCCGTGTCATAGCCGTTGCGCGCCATGCCGCGCAAAAACCGCGTACGGAATTCCGACACGTTGCCATGTTTCTTGAAGGTGGCGAGCGCACGGCGCAGGCGGTCTGCTTCATCCGGCGTGAAGCCCGCGCCGATGATGGCAATCTGCATCGCCTGTTCCTGAAAGAGCGGCACGCCCAGCGTCTTGGCCAGCACAGCGCCCAAAGCGTCCGAGGGGAATTCCATCTTCTCCTGCCCGTTGCGGCGGCGCAGATAGGGATGCACCATATCGCCCTGAATGGGGCCAGGCCGCACGATCGCGACCTCGATCACCAGATCATAGAAGGTGCGCGGTCGCATCCGTGGCAGAAAATTCATCTGCGCGCGGCTTTCCACCTGAAACACACCTACGGAATCAGCGCGGCACAGCATGTCATAGACGCGCGGGTCTTCGGGCGGCAGCGTCGCCAGCCGGTGCTTTACGCCATGATGCTGCGCGATCAGATCGAAGGCCTTGCGGATGCAGGTCAGCATCCCGAGGCTCAGGACATCGACCTTGAGGATACCGAGCGTATCAATGTCATCCTTGTCCCAGCAAATGACAGTGCGCCCTTCCATCGCGGCATTCTCGATGGGCACCAACTCGTCCAGCCGACCCTCGGTGATGATGAAGCCGCCGACATGCTGGCTCAGGTGGCGGGGGAAACCGACGATCTCGTGGATCAGCGCCATGGTGCGGGCCAGACGCGGCTCGGTCGGATCAAGGCCGATCTCGCGCAGGCGGGCATCTTCGGTTCCGGACATCCCGTAAAAACCCCAAAGCTGCGAGCTGAGGGCCGCGACCGTATCCTGCGACAGGCCCATCGCGGCCCCTACCTCGCGGATGGCGCGCTTGCCGCGATAGTGGATGACCGTGGCGCAAAGACCCGCGCGGTGGCGACCGTAGCGTTCGTAGATATGCTGGATCACCTCCTCGCGGCGCTCATGTTCGAAATCCACGTCGATATCGGGTGGCTCGTCACGGGCTTCCGACACGAAACGCTCGAACACCATCGTGCCGATCTCGGGGGAAACCGAGGTGACGCCAAGGCAATAGCAGACCACCGAATTGGCCGCCGATCCGCGCCCCTGACACAGGATGCCGCGCCCGCGCGCGAAATCGACAATGTCATGCACGGTCAAAAAATAGGGTTCGTATTTCAGCTTGGTGATCAGGGTCAGTTCGTGTTCCAGCATTCCCCGCACGCGGTCGGGCGCACCGTCGGGATAGCGCCAGTTCAACCCCGCAAGGGCCAGACGGCGCAGACGGGCGGCGGCGGTCTCGCCCCCTGTCACCTCGGACGGGTATTCATAGCGCAATTCGTCCAGCGAGAAGGTCAGACGCTGTGCAAGCAGGCCCGCCCTGTCTACGGCAGCGGCATGAGGGCCCAGCAGGCGGCGCAGGTCGTCTTCTCCGCGCAGGCGTTGTTCGCCGTTGGCCAGTGCGGCACGGCCCAACCGGTCGACGGTGATACCACTACGGATCGCGGTCAGCACATCGGCCATCTGGCGGCGACGCCCCTCGTGCATCAGGGGACGGGCCGAGGCGAGCGTGGGGATACCCAGACCGGCAGCCATTTGCGAAAGGCGATCAAACCGGGGGCGATCCTGACCGTCATAGCAGGGGAAGATCAACAGGTGCATCCGCGCACCCAAGCGGCGCGTCAACCCGCGCGCCAGCGGCAGCCATGCATCCGCGCCGCTGTCAGGGGTTGGCGGGTGCAGCAGGAATTGCAGCCCCTCGGTATGCCCGTCCAGATCGGCCAGATACAAGTCGCACCCCCCTTTCGGCGCGCGGCGACGCCCCAGAGTCAGCAGACGGCACAGATGTGCCCAGCCGCTCCGATTCTCGGGAAGCGCGGTCAGCACCAGCCCGTCCGCCAGATGCAAGGTAGTGGCAGGGATGAAGCGCGGGCAGATGAAGCGCGGCCCCTGATCGTCGGGGCTGCGCGCGGGATCGGGCGGGCCGATCAGCCCGTGTTCGGCATCATGCGCCTGCCGCGCGGCGACCCTGCGCGCGATATCCCGCGCTGCCGCATGGGCGCGCACGATCCCCGCGACCGAATTGACATCCGCGATGGCCAGCACGGTGATGCCAAGACTGGCGGCACGCTGGACATATTCCTCGGGGTGCGACGCCCCTGTGAGGAAGGTGAAATTGGAGGTGATGCAAAGTTCCGCAAACATGATTCCAGAGTATATTCACGTTTTGTTCTTTTTCGAGTCCTATCAACGGGATTGCCTGCGGCAGATCATGCGCTTTGGATATTTCAGGCAAGAAGAAAGGGGCCAGGTCGGCGGAACGCGTCAGCCTGTCGGACGCAGGCGCATCAGCAGGTAAATGTTGAACTTGGCAAAGCTGTCGCGGTTGCGGGCTTGCTGGTTCAGGCGCTGGTCCAGCCGCGCGCGTTTGCGTTCACCGATCAGCGTGCGTATCGCACGCTGCAAGACCCAACGCAGGCGCGGCTTGTGCAGGGACAGCTCCTGATCCACGCGGGTCAGGCCGTATCCGAAAACATTAAACAAACCCTGCTCGATCTCGACCGAAGGGGCGGCGGACATGGTCACGTCTTCTTCGCTGACGACGTCCAGCGGCAGATTTGCAAGCGCTGTGCGAAAGGCGGCGATGCGGTGGCCACCGCCAACGGGGGCCAGCATCCGGTCGCCCGTATAGGCGGGGCTGCGGAAGCAGTCAGCCACGATAATCTCGCCCCCCGGCGCCAGAAGGGTCAGGCATTTCGGCAGCCCCTGATCCAGCGGGATATACTGGAAGCTTTCCGAGAAAAGGCAGATGTCGAAACTGGCCGGCGCAGCCTCGAACGCTTCGAACATGCATTCATGGACGCGGGCCGTCGGCGCATTGACGCGGCAACGCCCTGCAAGGAAAGGGCTTGGCACAACTATATCGACCGAATGGCCAAGCGCGATCAGCTTTTTCGCGGTCTCGCCCGCACCGCCGCCGATATCGAGGATCCGGCAAGGCCGGTCAGGCAACAGAGCGAAAAGCTTGTCCGTATAGGCTTCCTGCGCGGCACGCAGGTTTGCGGCGCTGACATCCAGCCCCTCCCACAAGCCGTAATGCAGGTTTTCGGCGCCGGTCAGCCATTTGGTGAATGACAGCCCGACATCAAGGCCAATGGCCTGTGTGTTGATTTTCGTCTTACCCATGCGTCGCAGTTACCCGAAAGGATGCGATCTGGGAAGCAACTTTCGACAGGCATCAAAGGCTTATGGCGCAGCTCAGTCGCGGACTAGATCAGCGGGCCGAGTTCCGCCAGAACACTGGCATAGACCTCCCGCTTGAACGGGACAATGCGATCGACAAGATCATCCGGATCAAGCCAGCGCCATTCCGCGAATTCAGGGTGGCTGGTCAGGATATTGATCTGGTCGTCACTGCCGTGAAAACGCATCAGAAACCATTTCTGCCTTTGCCCGCGGAACCGGCCCTGCCAGATGCGCGGCACGATCTCATGGGGCAGATCATAGGGAATCCAGTCACGTGTTTCAGCCACCAATTCGACCAGTTCGGGTAGTACGCCGGTCTCTTCCCACAGCTCCCGCAGGGCGGCCTCACGAGGCTCTTCGCCCTCGTCGATACCACCTTGCGGCATCTGCCATGCGGGCGTGTCATTATCCAGACGCTGGCCCACGAAGACCTGTCCACGGTCATTTGCCATCATCACGCCCACGCAGGGCCGGTAGGGCAGGCGCTCGATCTGGTCTGAGGTCAGGGTCATGCGATGTATTCCGGTCTCCGGTGGATTGCCCCGCACCGAAACGATGCGAGGCAAGGCAGGCTCAACGTGTGGGTGCCAAGGCAGAAAGACCTTTGAGGATATCCAGCGCATAGGCCAACTGGTAATCGTCCTCGCGCAGTTTGGCGGCCAGTTCGGCCTTGGCGCGATCTTCCTCGATCTGGCGGATCTGGTCCTCGCTCAAACTGTCATTGTTCAGCGAGCCGCGCAGATCGGCCTCGGAACGGCCGGGACGGGTCGTTTCATCCTCTTCCTCGGTTGCGGGCTGGCGGCGCGGCTGTTCCACAACGATATCGGGGGAAACGCCCAGCGCCTGGATCGAACGGCCTGACGGGGTGTAATACCGTGCTGTGGTCAGGCGCATCGCGCCATCACCGCGCAGCGGCATCACAGTCTGCACCGAGCCTTTACCAAAGCTTTTCGTGCCGACTACGATAGCGCGGCGATGGTCCTGCAAGGCGCCAGCCACGATCTCGGAGGCCGAGGCGGAGCCGCCATTGATCAGCACGACAATCGGTTTTCCATTCGCCAGATCGCCCGGAGTGGCGTTGTAGCGCTCGCCGTCCTCTGCTGCGCGGCCACGGGTCGAGACAATCTCGCCGCTGTCCAGAAATGCGTCCGAGACACGGATCGCCTGCGTCAGCAAGCCGCCCGGATTGTTACGCAGATCAAGTACGATACCGCTTACGGCTTCCTCGCCACCCGCCTCTTCAACCGCTTCCGCCAGTCCGCTTTCCAGATTGGCAAAGGTCTGGTCGTTGAATGTCGTAACGCGCAGCACGACAGCCTGCCCTTCGGTGCGGGTCCGTACCGCCGTCAGCTTGATCGTGTCCCGAATGATCGACACGTCGAAAGGTTCAAGCGTGCCTTCCCTTAGGACCGTAATCACGATCTCGCTGCCGACTGGACCGCGCATCATGTCCACGGCCTGATCAAGGTTCAGACCCATCAGGCTTTGACCATCGACATGGGTGATGAAGTCGCCTGCCTCGATCCCGGCGGAGTCAGCGGGGGTGCCGTCGATAGGCGAGACCACCTTGACGAAACCCTCTTCCTGCGTGACCTCGATCCCGAGACCGCCGAATTCGCCACGCGTCTGCACCCGCATGTCCGCAGCATCTTCCGGCGACATATAGCTGGAATGCGGATCAAGGGAGGTCAGCATCCCGTTGATGGCGGCCTCGATCAACTCGCTTGTGTCCACTTCCTCGACATATTGGGCGCGGATACGTTCGAAGATGTCGCCGAACAGGTCCAACTGCTCGTATACGCTGCTGTTCTTCGATGTCTCCTGCGCCAGGAGGGGTGCCGCCAACTGCGTTGTCGCCAATACCCCGACCATTGTGCCGCCAATGGCAGCCATCACGAACTTGTTCATACCTAGTCTTCCTCTTGCGTTGCAAACCATGCTTCCGGGTCGACCGGCGCATCATCCTGCCTGACTTCGATATAGAGCGTTTCCGGCCGCCCTGTGCCAGTCCCATTGCCAGAATTCGCGATAATCTCGCCAATCTCCGCTTCCTGCCCGCCCATCAGCCCGATCGGGCTTGCGGCGGGAATGACTTGTCCGATTTCACCATAGACCACATCCAGTCCGGCAAGCACGAAAAGAGTGCCCGCTTGAGGCTCCAGTATCATCACGTTTCCGTAGTCCAGAAGCGGGCCGCGATAGCGGATCGTGGCCGCTGTGGGCGACGTGACCAAGGCTCGCGGACGTGTCGCCAGCAACACCCCCGGACGCGCAACACCAGCCGCATCGGCCTCGCCATAGCGTCGCAGCATCTGGCCCTGTACTGGCAGGGGAAGCGTCCCGCGCAAGCCCGATATGTCAGGCAGGTCGCTGCGATCCTCGTCGGTTGTGATCTCTGACAGATCGCTTGCAAAGCTTTCCAGTGTCTCGGACGAGGAAATCAGTATGGCGGTTCGCACCGGATCTTCGGTAAAGCGGCGCGGCAGATCGGTGCGTTCCGCCACAGCCTGCGACAGCGCCGTGCGCGCCTCTTGCACACCGTTCAGGCCGTTTTGCAACGTTTCAACGGCGTTCTGCTGCAACAGGCGCAAGGTCGTGATTTCGGCCAGCCTTGAGCGCAGATCATGCGCGCGGGCATTGAGGGCAGGTGTCACATCCGCCAGAATCATGCCGGAACGGGCTGTTCCCAAGGGCCCCGCCGGATGCAACAACATCACAGGCGAGGGCCGTGTTCCCATACTTTGCAAGACTCCCAGAAGCTGTGCCACTTCACCTTCGCGGGCCTGCAACTCGCGGGTCAGCCGCGCTTCGCGCAGGCTGGCGCGGCGCAATCCGTCGCGCATCGCCTCTAGTCCGTCCTCGAAAGCCGACACCGTTTCTGTCAGGGCGCGCACACGGTCGCGTGCGGATTGCGCCGCATCCAGTTGCCGCGTAGCCTGCCCCAGACGTTCCGATGCCGCACGCGCCGCCATGGCTGCCTCGCTCTGCTCCTGCGCTGACGCATGCGTCAGCATCAGAACCATCATCAAAAAGACAAGGCCAGCGGTGCGGATCATACGATCAGATTCTCTCCGGTCATCTCGGGCGGTTTTGGCAAACCCATCAGCGCCAGCAATGTGGGCGCCAGATCGGCCAACCGGCCTGATCTGAGTGTAACGCCCTTGGGTCCGCCGACAAGGGCCACCGGCACGGGGTTCAGCGTATGCGCAGTATGCGGCCCGCCGGTTTCGGGATCGACCATCACCTCGCAATTGCCGTGATCTGCTGTCACGATCATGGCACCACCCTGTGCCTCGAGTGCAGTGACAACACGGGCAAGGCCGCGATCCACAGCCTCGCAAGCTGCAATCGCGGCTTTCAGATCGCCGGTATGCCCGACCATGTCGGGATTGGCATAATTGACCACGATCAGGTCATACCTGTCATGGATGGCCTGCACGAAATGGTCTGTCACCTCGTCGCAAGACATTTCCGGCTGCAAATCGTAGGTCGCCACCTTGGGTGAGGGAGCCATATAGCGATCCTCGCCCTGTTCGGGCTGCTCCTCGCCACCGTTCAGGAAAAAGGTCACATGCGGGTATTTTTCGGTTTCGGCCAGACGAAGCTGTCGCCTGTCATGCTTGGCCACCCATTCACCCAAAGTGTTGGTGATCTCGCGCGCAGGGAATACCGTGGACAGGAAAGCGTTGTGTGCCTCGGAATATTCCACCATTCCCAAAAGCGCCGCCCAGCGGGGTCTAGCGCCTGTGTCAAACGCATCAAAGGCAGGATCAGCCACCGCACTCAGGATTTCGCGCGCGCGGTCTGCCCTGAAGTTCAGGCAAAAGAACCCGTCGCCATCCTGGGCGCCGCTGTAATCGCCGATCACGGTTGCCGTAATGAATTCATCGCTTTCGGAACGGTTGTATCCGGCTGTAACCGCCGCATGTGCATTGGTCGCCCGCATTCCCTTGCCAAGGATCATCGCCCCATAGGCTTCGGCCACGCGTTCCCAGCGATTATCGCGGTCCATCGTGAAATACCGCCCCGTCAGCGTGGCGATACGCACCCCTTGAGGAAGCGCCTCCTGCAACTGTTCCAGATAGCCATAAGCCGATCGAGGGGCCACATCGCGCCCGTCAGTCATCAGATGCAGCGCAACAGGAACGCCCGCCTCGGCGATCGTGCGGGCTGCGGCCAACATATGGCTGACATGCCCGTGCACGCCACCATCCGACAAAAGACCCAGCAAATGCGCCGTACCACCCGAAACCTTGAGGGCCGCGATGAAGGCCAGCAGACTTTCATTGGCAAAGAACGATCCATCTTCGATCGCAAGGTCGATCTGCCCCAGATCCATTGCGACGACACGGCCCGCGCCGATATTGGTATGCCCCACCTCGGAATTGCCCATCTGACCGGTCGGCAAGCCCACATCGGGGCCATGCGTGATCAAAAGGTTATGCGGGCAAGTCGCGATGATCCTGTCGAATGTCGGCGTATGCGCCAGCGCGGGCGCATTGGCGGCGCGATCTTCTCTGTGGCCCCAACCGTCCAGAATGCACAGAACAACCGGTTTCGGGATCGTCATCTTCCAAGTCTCCTGCGTGATACGGTGCCTCTTAGCCTGTTGTGACGCAGGGGTGAACCGCTTTCAGACAGAAGAGAGCCGCGAAACCGCGCAAACAACTTTTGGTTGGGCGTCCTCAGTTCGATGTAGCCCCCAGACCTTCCGGCTGCCCCACCACAACGAAAGTCAGCGCTTCGGGATCAAGTCGCGTTGCCGCGACGCGGTTGATATCCTCAAGCTTAACCGCATTGACCTTGTCATTGCGGGTCGCGGCATAGTCGATGGGAAACCCGTTCATCTGCATGCCGACGATGATATTGGCAATCGTGCCATTGCCGTCGAACCGCAAGGGATAGGCCCCCGTCAGATAGGTCTTGGCCGCGTCCAACTCCTGCTGCGTCACACCTTCGCCACGCATCTTCGCCCATTCGGCGCGGATCACCTCGAGGGCCTCGGCTACCCTGTCATTTGCAGATGCGACCGAACCGCCCCAGATCTGCGCGTGGTCGCGGTCAGCCAGATAGGTATAGATACCATAGGTCAAACCGCGCTTTTCGCGCACCTCGGTCATCAAACGGCTTTCAAATCCGCCTCCACCCAGAATGTGATCCAGCACGAAGGCGGCAAAAAAGTCCGGGTCCTGCTGCGCGACACCGGCTTGGGCAAATTGCACGACAGATTGCGGCGTGGGGAATTCCACAACATCGACACCACCGGGAAAGTTCAATTCGGCAGCAACCGGCATCGCTGCACCGGTTTCAGGAAGTTCGCCCAGTAAACTGTCCAGAAGCGCTGCAAGGTCTTCAGCTGTGATATCACCGACAGCCGAGACATAGATCCGGTCACGCGCCATGCTATCTTTATGAGCGGCCACCAGGTCCTCGCGCGTCAGGGCGCTGACAGTCTCGATTGTGCCATCCAGCGAAGAGCCATAGGGATGCGCGCCATAAACCGTGGCGTCAAACCGTTGCGTCGCCAGAGAACGCGGGTCCTTCTCGTCCGAGCGCAGGCCAGAGATAACCTGCGCCCGCACACGTTCGATCGCATCCTGATCAAAACGCGGTGCTACCAGCGATGCACGCAGCAATTCGACTGCCGCGTCCCGGTTTTCCGTCAGGAACTGCGCTGAAACCGATACCGCATCATCCGAAACGGAATACCGGAACGACGCGGCCAACCCGTCGCGGGTGCGGGCAAAAGCGCGCGCATCCAGATCGCCCGCGCCTTCTTCCAGCAAGGCGGCCATCAGATTCGTCGCGCCACGCTTTTCCGCAGGCTCGACCGAAGCGCCGCCGCGGAACCGTATCTCCAGCGCAGTAAAGGGGATCGTGTGATCCTCGACCAGCCATGCTGTGATCCCGCCGGGGCTGACGACCTCCTTGATTGCAACATCGGCCCGCAGCGGCAGCGCCGCAAAAGCCAGCAAGAACGGCAATATCAAACGCAACATCACTGTGTCACCTCCTCGGCCATCAACCAGCCCGTCACGGCTTGTCGGCGGTCCAACACCATACGCGCCGCCGCAAGAACATCATCCGCTGTCACGGCCTGCAACAGATCGGGCCATTCCTGAACATCCGTAACCGTCAGTCCCTGCGTCATCGCCCTGCCATAGCGATTGGCAAGAGATTCAACGCTGTCGCGGGCATAGATTTGCGACGCCTTCAACTGCATCTTGATCCGGTCCAGATCTTCGGCATGGACACCTGTTTCCAAGAAATCGGCCAGCACTTTGTCTATCGCCGCTTCGGCCTCTTCAAGGCTGACACCCTCGGACGGAACCACCACAAGATCGAATGTCGTGCTATCCAGCGACATGCCACCGTAAAAAGCCCCTGTGAAAGTGGCGATCTGGCTGTCGAACTGCAGCGCCTCGGACATCACGGATGTTGTGCCCGAACCAAGCACCTCGGCTAGGATGGTCAAAGCAGCCGCGTCTTCCTGCGCCCCGCTATCGCGTTCGGGCGCAAGATAGGACCGGCTGACATAGGGCTGGGCCACCCGCGCATCACGATAGATCATACGGCGCTCGGCTGTCTGGGGCGGCTCGGACGGGCGCACCCGTTCGGGCAGGTCTGGATTGGCGGGGATCACACCATAATGTTCCTCGGCCAGCGCGCGCACCTCGTCGGGCGTGACATCGCCCGCCACAACAAGGATGGCATTATTGGGGGCATAGAATCGGTCGTAAAACGCCAGCGCATCATCGCGGTCCAACGACACCATTTCGTGCCGCCAGCCGATAATCGGCACACCGTAGCGGTGGTTCAGATATTGCACCGCGTCCTTTTGTTCACGAAACAACGCAGCGGGGCTGTTCTCGACCCTCTGGTTGCGCTCTTCGATAATCACCTCGCGCTCGGTGGCGATCTCGGAATCGTCCAGTTGCAGATTGACCATGCGGTCAGCTTCCATCCGCATCATCAGACCCAGACGGTCGGCTGCAACACGCTGGAAATAGGCAGTATAATCATAGCTGGTAAAAGCGTTGTCGCGCCCACCATTGCTGGCCACCGTGCGCGAGAATTCACCGGACTCCATGTTCTCGGTGCGCTTGAACATCAGATGTTCCAGAAAATGCGCGATACCTGATGCGCCCGCAGGCTCATCCGCCGAGCCAGCACGATACCAGACCATATGCACCGCGACAGGGGCGCGGTGATCCTCGATCACCACCACATCCATACCGTTTTCCAGCGTGAAATGCGTGACCTGATCATCGGCCAGCACTGCGCTTGGCTGCAAAAGCACAAATGCCAGAGAGAGTCCCAAAACAAGGGCTGTCAGACGAAACACGGCGGTCCTCCTGTTGACATGACGCCTCAAGGGTAAGCGATCCCCGCCGCGCTTCAAGTCGGGTTGACGCAAGTGTGACGCGCCAGCCCTGTCAGAACGGGGGAGCCGAAGGCGTCGCCACACCCAAACGGCGGAAGCGACGCAGTTCGGCAGCGGGATCTGTCATCTCCCCGGAATAGACCTCGTGATAGCGGTCGACATCACGGAACAGCCGGAATTGCGTCAGGCGCGAGCGACGGCGGCGGAATTCTTCATCCTCCGCGGCAAGTGTCATACGGATATCGCCATTCACCCCGTTACGCGCGACGTGCTGCACCAGCGCTGAGTCCGCGCCGGACGGCCCCTGTGCGACAAGCGTACCGGGCCGCCCGCCCAAAGCCGCGACACCGTCAGCCAACGGATTCTGATCGGTTAGATTCGCACCGCCAGGCGTAGGTTCAGGTAAACTGGCCAGTTGCTCGGGCATCTCGAGTGGCTTGCCCGGAAGCACAGAAAACTCGTCCGGCCCCGCCTCTGGCGTGCCGAGATTCCGCAGGTTCAAATCGCCCTGCCGTTCCGTGCAGGCCGAAAGAGCCAATATGGCGACCAAGATTATCCCATGCGGCAGACGCATTGCCACCCTCCTGACATTTTCGCTTCCAGCATTAGACCATCGACAGCCAATCGTCACGGGGCCTTTTTCTCGGAAGTAAAAAGAATAAGGCCCAACGCCCCTGCAAAAATCGAGATATCCGCGATGTTGAACGCATAGGGGTTCTCGATCCCGCAGCAGGACATGTTCAGAAAATCCGCTACAGCCCCGTAGATCACACGATCCACGACATTGCCAAGCGCCCCGCCAACAAGCAATCCCGCCGCAACAAGCCCCCAGCGTCCCGGCGGGTCTTTGCGTATCCACCACAAAACACCGGCTGAAATCACCAGCGCGACGGCGATCAGCACCCAGCGCACAGAATCCGAGGCCTGTGCGAAAAGGCCGAAATTGATTCCGTAATTCCATGCCATCCGCAGGTTCAGATAGGGCGGAAACACATCTATCGCCCCCACAAAGGCAAGGTCCAGAATGTGGACCACAAGGTATTTCACAACCTGATCGGCAACAAAGATCACCGCAGCCACCCAGAATACCAGCCTCATCCACCCTCCTTGCCTGCCGTGACCCCGACAGGTCTGCCGACTTTTCTTCTTGTCTCAAACATCCCTGCGCCGCGCAGATTTGCGCCTTAATGGCGGAAGTGGCGCATCCCCGTGAACACCATCGCCAGACCGGCCTCATCCGCTGCGGCAATCACCTCGTCATCGCGCATCGACCCGCCCGGCTGGATCACAGCCGTTGCCCCGGCTTCAGCGGCTGTCAGCAAACCGTCGGCAAAGGGAAAGAACGCATCCGACGCCACGACCGAGCCCTGTGTCAGCGGTGCAGACAGGCCCAAAGCCCCTGCCATATCCTGCGCCTTGCGCGCCGCGATCCGGCAACTGTCGACACGGCTCATCTGTCCGGCACCGACACCCACGGTCGCGCCATCCTTCACATAGACGATAGCATTCGATTTGACATGCTTGGCCACTTTCCACGCAAACAGCAGATCCGCCAGTTCCGCATCACTTGGCACGCGTTTTGTCACCACTTTTAGATCGGCGGGCAGGACTTGCCCGTTATCCTTGTCCTGCACCAGAAACCCGCCCGAGACCTGACGCCATGTCAGCGCGGCCTCGGCTGCATTGGCAAGTCCCGGCGTGATCAGCAGACGCAGGTTCTTCTTGGCCGCGAACAGGTCCCGCGCACCCTGATCGGCCCCCGGCGCGATCACCACCTCAGTGAAGATCTGCGAGATCTCCTCAGCTGTTGCCAGATCCAGCGGCGCGTTCAGTGCGACGATCCCGCCGAAAGCACTGGTGCGGTCACAATCAAAGGCGCGCCCGTAAGCCTCGCGCAATGTCGTCCCGCGCGCCACACCACAAGGATTGGCGTGTTTGATGATCGCACATGCCGGCCCATCAGCGGGCAAAAACTCGCTGACCAGTTCGAATGCCGCGTCTGTGTCGTTGATGTTGTTATAGGACAATTCCTTGCCCTGCAGTTGCTTTGCCGTCGCAACACCTGCCCGCGCACTGCCATCAACATAGAAGGCCGCCCCCTGATGCGGGTTTTCGCCATAGCGCAAGCCTTGCGCCAGCTTGCCTGCCACAACGCGGCGGCGCGGTGATGCCTCGCCGATCGCGGCGGCCATCCAAGTCGACACAGCCGCATCATAAGCACCGGTTCTTGCATAGGCGGTCTGTGCCAGCTTCTGGCGGAAAGCCAGCGAGGTCGCCCCGTCATTTGCGGCCAGTTCCTCCATCAGCGGCTGATAATCTTCGACATCCACCACGACGTTCACGAATGCATGGTTCTTCGCAGCCGCGCGGATCATCGCAGGGCCGCCGATGTCGATATTCTCGATGCAGGTCTCGTAATCCGCGCCTTTGGCTACAGTTTCCTCGAACGGATAAAGATTGACCACAAGCAGGTCGATTTCCTTGATCCCGTGCATCACCATCGCACCCTGATGGGCCTCGTTGTCGCGCAATGCCAGCAAACCGCCATGGACCGCCGGATGCAGCGTCTTGACGCGCCCGTCCATCATTTCCGGAAACCCCGTGACATCTGCCACATCCTTGACCACCAGCCCCGCTTCACGCAGCGCTTTTGCCGATCCGCCGGTAGACAGCAACTCGATCCCGCGCGCGGCAAGGGCGCGCCCCAGATCCAGCAGGCCGGTTTTGTCGGATACGGAAATCAGTGCGCGGCGCACCGGATGCAGGTTGGTCGTCATAGGTCTTGGCCCCCGGGGTGGTTCGGCTCTTACGATGCAAAAGCTCAGGTTGTCACATCCATCTCGTCCCGGTTCAGGTCGCGGATACTGATCGGTGTATCCTGCGCCTTGGTCAGAGACCACCGGGTGCGGGTCGCATAGTCCATCGCGCGACCGGATAAAACGATTTGTTTGGTCGCACGCGGCGCAAGGCGGCCTTTTTCCAGATAAACGCTCGGCTCGACCGACATTTCCGCACGGCTGTCATGGCGAAACACCCATAGCTCGCCGCTTTTCAGCGCCAGCGAGACAGCCGTGCCACCCATATCAAGCTCGGCCTCGACCTCGGGATGCAGATGAAAGCGCAGGGCAAAAGGCAGCCCCTGCAATCGCACCGCATCCATCTGACGGTCGAATGTCCGTTGACCTGCACCGTTCAACGCAATCAACAAGTCTTCGCCCGCCAGCCCACTGCCATCGAAGGTCATCTCCAGTGTGCGCGCATGGGTCAGACCATGCGTGCGCAGATAGCCGTCATGCCCGCCCTGAAACCGGATACCGTCAGGCGCTTGCGACATCTCGACCGGCACGTTGCGCGGGGCATCCATCAGCCATTCTGCACGCCCCGGCACACCGCCTTTGGCTTTGCCAAGCCGCGCGCTGGAATATCCCGCCAGCGTCAATGTGGAATGGCTGGGCGTTGCGCGTCCGGCGCGTCGCCATTCGGCCCCGAAAGCAGCGCCCGATCCGCAATTCACCACAACCGGACGCCGCCCCGATGTCAGTTCGAACGCCAGCGTCGAGGCATGGGCATTGACCGAAGCGGCCCCCGTCGGCGGCGGTGCCGCATCGACGATCACACTGGTACGCCCCGCCCCCAGCCGCGCAAAGCCCATCGACAGACCCTCCGGCATCCGCCCCTTCGCACCCGACGAGGCCAGCGCCGAATCCAGCCGCCCCTCCAGCCCGCGCCCACCTCCGTGGAACCGTGCCAGCCCGCCATCGGAATGGCGCAATGTCCGCAGGCTTGGGGCAATCCGGTCGATGGCGGCCAGTATATCGGGCGGAACAGATCGTCCTGCCTCGCCCAGCGCGGCGGCAACCCATGTCAGCAGCGTGAAAACTTCTAGCAGTTCCTCGGGATTGCGTGTGGGAATGCCGCCCTGTGCATCGACCTGCACGCGGCAATCCTTGGCCAGCGCCCGCATGGCAGGGTCCACCAGACGTTCCATCCCCTGCAGCGACAACCCCGCATAGATCATACCTGTCAGCGCTTCGATTCGCGGCAATCCGGGCGAGGCCGTGCGCCAGCGACGCCCCAGAAAAATCGCCTGCTGCGCTAGCGAGCGGTAAAACGCTTCCGAGGCGTCGCGGTCCTGTCCACGCAGCACGAATAGCGCATGATGGATCCAGCGGATCACCCGCCGCCCCGTCAGATCAGGCGTCCAGCCAGGACCGCGCCCGCGCCCAAATTGTGCAATCCAGGCCCACAGCCATTCCTGTGCCAGCGCGCGCGTGCTGGCATCGCCGACCGCCGCCAGATCATCCATCCAGCCAAAGCCGTGCAATTCGTCCTCGAACAAGTCATCGGGCGCAGCGATATCCCAAAGCGTGCGCCCCGGAGCCTCGATCAGATGACCTGCGAAAAGGTAATTGCCGGCCAGCAGTTGCCGGCCTCGCGCAAAACTTCCGATGGTGCGGGGTTCCGGCTGGCTGACAAATCCCGTGGCAGGGCGCGACAACGCGCTCAGCCTTGCGTGAACGCGGTGCATCCAGCGCCTGCGACGCGCTGAAAAGCTGTCGGGTCGTGACATTGCTCTGCCTCTCGCGCGGATTGACGCGTCTTTGCAGCACCATAGCGGGACGATGCGCGCAAGTCACCGCCGAATTCCCGCCTCTGCTTCTTCTTGCTGCAAATATCCGTAGCGCGGCGCCTCACGCACACGAACGGCGTCCGGCTCCGCATGGAAACGCGGACAAAAACCCGTCAGTCGCGAGCTTTAACCCGCAGGCAGGCGATATAAAAACCGTCCATCCCGCCCTGATCCGCCCAGAAATCAGGGCGCAAACGCAGACCACCCTCAGGGGTGATCCAGGTCTTGTCAATTCCGGCAAGATCCAGCGCATCACGGTCCACAGTCAGGTCGGGATGACGCTCCAACGCCTCTTCCACCTGACATTCGCCCTCGTCGGGCAGCAAAGAGCACGTGCAATAAACCAACCGCCCTCCGGGTTTCAGCAGGCTCAAGGCATGATCCAGCATCTGCGTCTGCATCTCGATCAATGTACCAAAATCAGATCCGTCCTTAGCATGGGGCAGATCGGGGTGCCGCCGGATCGTGCCTGTCGCCGAACAGGGCGCATCCAGCAGGATCGCGTCATACTGCCCCTGATGGGTCATGGCGTCGCCCACCACAATCGCGGATTGCAGCCCTGTGCGCGCCAGATTGGCCGCAACCCGCGCCATCCGTGCCTCGGAGATATCCAGCGCTGTGACCTGTGCACCCGCTGCTGCAAGCTGCATGGTCTTGCCTCCGGGCGCTGCACACATGTCCAGAACCGCTTCGCCGGGCCTTGCAGCCACAACACGCGCGGGGATTGACGCCGCCGCGTCCTGCACCCACCAGTCACCGCGATCATAACCGGGCAAGGCCGTGACCTGCCCCGCAGTGGAAAGCCTGACCGACCCGGTCGGCAGCACCGCCCCCCCGACCAATTCTGCCAGCGCCGCTGCATCACCTTTCGGTGTCAGGTCCAGTGGCGGTGTGGCGAACTGCACCGACTCGATCGCCGCGACAACGGCCGCCCTATAGGCCTCGACCAAAGGCGCGCGCAACCATTTCGGCAGACGCGGCACGCGCAGCTTCTCCCATGCCGCAGGCCCTTCGACCGCGATCTTGCGCAGCACGGCGTTGACCAGCCCTTTGAGCGCGCCTGCGCGTTTGTCCTGTCCGATAATCGCGACCGACTCGTTCACCACGCCATGCGCGTCACCGCCCATGCAGATTTCTACAGTGGCCAGCCGCAACATGTTCCGCACTGTCAGAGGGGGATTTTTCCGCAGATGTTTTTCAAGCAGACGATCCGCGCGTTCCAGTCCGCGCAACGTGTCCAGCGCCAGCCGTTGTGCGCGGGCGCGATCTGCTGGGTCTAGTCGGTCAAGGCTTCCGGCAGCCACAAGTTCGGGCATCAACCGTCCCTCACCCGTGATCTGGTCCAGCAGATGATGCGCCACACGGCGGGGGGTGGTCATGGGGGCGGGCATCGCGATATCCTTGCTTGCAGGCGGTTGCGCCGTATATCAAGAGCATCCGCCAGAAGGAAGACAGACGTGACAGACGATATCCCGACACCCGATCAAAGCCCGAATGAAGCCGATCTGCCGCCTGCCGCACAACGCGCACTGGCCGAAGCAGAGGAACGGCGCCGGACCGCAAATGCACAAGAACTGCCGAAGGAATTCGGTGGCCGTGACGGTCTTGATCCTGTGCGCTTCGGCGACTGGGAGAAAAAGGGCATCGCCATAGATTTCTGACGGCAGGGCTATGGCCTAACGTCAAAATCAGACTGGGACTCCACGCTGGGCTTTACTGAACTGCGAAATCGGCAAAATCGCCTTTGCCTTGGTCTGCGATGAACCGAACCGTCAGGCCCTGTACCTGCACGGCCTGGCAATTCGGGCCTAGATCGCGCTGACCCCAATACAGGTCGCGGCAGAAGAAACCGTCCTGCCAGCGCCAAGCACCTGTTACAGGGCGCCCCAGTCCGCGGCCTTCAATCTCGCCGTCCGGCAGAACGGTCAGGCTGACATTGATCGGGCCATACCCTTTGAGTCGCAGATCCTTGCCCACCACCTGCGACAGGAATGTCGACCGGTCCGGTATGGGTGTGAACTCTTCTGCCATGGCAAAAGAGACATTCGCCACAGACAAAAACAGGCTCGAGATTAGGATGGCAGGCTTCATGATCGGCCTCATCTGGCTAGGGGTGTTTCGGTAGTATACGCGCCGAAAGCCTTTGCGGATCATGAACAGGATCACATCCGCGAGAGGCTGGGCTGCTTTTTGCCAATCCCTGCCAACCTAATGTGCCGAAAGCCCCAGAACATCCACCATGTCGTATTCACCCGGATGCCGCCCCTGCCCCCAAAGCGCCGCCTTGAGAGCGCCGCGTGCGAAAACCGCGCGGTCCGTCGCGACATGGCGCAGGATCACCCGCTCGCCCGCAGCGGCGAACATCACATCATGTTCGCCGACAATATCGCCTCCGCGAATCGCGGAAAATCCGATGTGGCCGCGCGCCCTTGCACCAGTCATGCCTTCACGGGCCGCGTCGCGCACATCCTCCAGCCTGACACCGCGCCCGATCGCTGCCGCCTCGCCCAGCATCAAGGCCGTACCTGACGGGGCGTCCACCTTGCGGTTATGATGCGCTTCGATCACTTCGATATCGAAATCCTCGTCCAGCGCTGCCGCAACGCGCTTGGTCAGTTGGACCAGCAGGTTCACACCCAGCGACATATTGCCGGCCCTGACAATAACAGCATGGCGCGCCGCAGCCTTGATCGCCTCGAGATCCGTATCGGATAGCCCCGTGGTGCCGATGACATGAACGGCCCGCGCCTGCGCCGCCAGCGCAGCAAAGCCGACAGTGGCAGCCGGACTGGTAAAGTCGATCACAGCCTGCGCGTGGCGGAATGCCTCCAGCGGATCGTCAGTCACAACAACGCCGGTTGCACCCTGCCCCATCGCGGTGCCCAGATCCTGCCCGATCCACTCATGTCCCGACCGTTCGACAGCGCCGACCAGATGCGCCTGATCGCTGTCGGCAATCGCCTGCACCAGCATCCGACCCATACGCCCCGATACGCCCGTCACCACGATACCCGGTAAATCCGTCATCCCACACACTCCTTCATCCTGCGCGACGCTGCACCGCTTTTCCCTCTCATATCCAAGCAACCGCCGCTTGGCAAAGCCCGCCAGAGGCCTTAGATGAGCGTCATGGTAAAAAGCACATCCCCCACCGGCCCCGGCCAAAGACAGTTGCGCGTCGGCGAATTGATCCGCCGCACCCTTTCCGAGGTGCTGATGCGTGGCGATATCCATGATCCCGACCTCAACCGCCTGTCCATCACGGTGGGCGAGGTGCGCGTCACCACGGATCTGCGGGTGGCGACGATCTATGTCCTGCCGCTGGGCGGTCATGGCAAGGACGAGGTGATCAAACTGCTGGCCCGCAACAAGGGTGAATTGCGCCGTATCATTGGCAAGAAGGTTGCGTTGAAATTCACACCGGAATTGCGCTTTCAACTGGATGAAACCTTTGATCGCATGGATGAAACACGTCGCCTTTTCGCGCAGGACGAGGTCCGGCGCGACCTTGACGAATGATGCGGCGCCGGTTCGCGCCGTGGGCTTTTGTGTTGGCCGTCACAGCAGGCACGCCTGTCCTGGCCCTTGATTGCCGCGAAATGACCTACGAGGGCATTCGCTATGCCCTGTGCGAGGTCGATCCCGCCACTGAAAAGCTACAGCTTTTCCTGAACGATCCGTCGGGCACGCCTTACGCGCATTTCTCGACAATCGAGACAGCGCTGGACGCCGATGGGCAGGCTCTGGCCTTCGCTATGAATGCAGGTATGTATCATCAGGACCGCCGTCCGGTCGGCCTGTATATCGAGGACGGCGAGACGCTTGCCCCCCTCCAGACCAAGGAAAGCTATGGCAATTTCGGCTTACTGCCGAATGGCGTGCTCTGCCTGACCGACACCACCGCGACCGTGGTCGAGACATTGCGCTATCGTGATACCCAGCCCGCTTGCCGCGATGCCACACAATCTGGGCCAATGCTGGTGATTGACGGGCGATTGCATCCGCGATTTTTGCCCGACAGCACTTCGCGGTATATTCGCAATGGTGTCGGCACCTCGGACGCAGGGGATAGGGCGGTTTTTGTGATCTCGCGCAATCCGGTCACGTTCCACCAGTTCGGTAGCTTCTTCCGCGATGCGCTTGGTCTGCCGCAGGCCCTGTATTTCGATGGCAATGTATCGCGTCTGCACGCGCCTGCGCTGAACCGTTCGGATGCGGGCTTTCGTATGGGGCCGATCGTGGGCCTACCGGTTCCCAAAAGCGACTGACCCCGCTTGATCTCGCACCAAATACGGCTCCCACCACCGATCACGCGCGGAACAGCTGCGTTTGACACATCGCTGCCCTTGGGCTAGGCCCCGCGCTCTGACAGCAACGGGACGGAACCATGGGACGCAAGCGCAAGGGTCGTGACATTTCTGGCTGGCTGGTGGTGGACAAGCCCGCGGGCCTGACCTCGACCGCCGTGGTCAACAAAGTGCGCTGGGCGCTGGAGGCCACCAAGGCCGGACATGCCGGCACTCTCGACCCCGAGGCAACGGGCGTTCTGGCCATCGCGTTGGGCGAGGCGACCAAAACCGTTCCCTATATCACCGATGCGTTAAAGGCCTACCGTTTCACGATCCGGCTGGGGCAGGCCACCAATACCGACGATGCCGAGGGCGAGGTGATTGCTAGCTCCGATATCCGCCCCGATGACGCCACCATCAAAGAAGCGCTGCACGCCTTCGTAGGCAACGTCATGCAGGTGCCGCCCCGCTTCTCCGCCGTCAAGATCGACGGGGAACGCGCCTATAATCTGGCCCGCGAAGATGCAGAATTCGAGATCGCGGCGCGGCCCCTGTGGGTCGAGGAGCTGGTGATGACCGACCGCCCCGACGCTGATCATGTCGTGCTGGAAATGACCTGCGGCAAAGGCGGCTATGTCCGTTCCATCGCCCGCGATCTGGGCGACAAGCTAGGCTGTCATGCCCATGTCGTCACCCTGCGCCGCGTCTGGTCGGGTCCGTTCGATGCGACCGAAGGGCTGAGCCTTGAGACAATCGACGCGCTGGCCCGCACGCCGGAACTGGACGCACATCTTTTGCCCCTCGAAACCGGACTTGCGGACCTGCCCGAATTGCATTGCACGCCGGAAGGTGCGGCGCGGCTGCGTAACGGCAATCCGGGCATGGTTCTGAATGCCGGTGGCGTGGAATATGGCGACGAGGCATGGGCCAGCCTGGATGGTCGCGCCGTCGCGGTCGGTGTCTACAAGGCAGGCGAGCTTCACCCGAGCCGCGTCTTCAACCAGAGCTAGGGCGCGACGCATTGCAAATCGACTGTGCAACAGGCACAAACAGGCCATGATCACGCGTGAATTCCTCAAGGGCGACGCTCTTTCCACGGCTGTTTACTCGGATTGCGAACGCTACCGCTACCTGCTGACGCGGGTCTGGAACCCCGACGGCCCCCGCGCGCTGTTCGTGATGCTGAACCCGTCGACCGCCACCGAAAAGCAGAATGACCCGACGGTAGAGCGATGCGAGCGGCGCGCCCGTGCGCTGGGGTTCGGAAGCTTTCGCGTCACCAATATATTTGCATGGCGCGACACCGATCCGCGCGCGATGCGCGCCGCCGCTGACCCGGTTGGCCCCGCGAATGATAATGCTATTTCCGACAGTTGCGACTGGGCAGCAGCCTTCACGGACCGCATTATTGCCGCTTGGGGCACGCACGGCGCCCATATGGCGCGCGGCAGCACAGTAGAACACCTGCTGCGCGCGACCCAGCGCCCGCTTCACCATCTTGGCCTTACAAAAGAAGGGCATCCCAAGCATCCGCTCTATATTGCCTACAGCCAGCCCCCGATCCCGTGGCCTGCGCAAGGCTGAGCCACGCACTGGTTCAAATCCCGAAAGGACGTCCCATGCCCAACGACGCACGTGACAAACCTGTCTCTGATCAAGCCGACGCCCTGCGCGAATTGGCACGTGAGGTCGAGCGCCTCAACGCCCATCGTTTCATCAAGGTGCACAACTCTGTCTGGCGTCTGATCGGATTCCAGTTCGCACGCGGTCTGGCCTTCGGTCTGGGCTCGGTTCTGGGCGCGTCCATTCTTGTCTCCGTTCTGGCCTGGTGGCTGTCGCAGATCGAGTTCCTGCCCATCATCGGCGATTGGGCGTCGCGTTTGGCCAGCGAGATCGAATTGCCGCGGGACGTCGGTAGGCCCGAGCAGGATTAACCAAGTCACCTGATTGCGTTTGACCGGAGGCCGGACGGCATGGCGTTATGCAGTGTGCCTTTTTGGGCGATGTGCGGTGAAGGGTTCGGCGATGCTGATTCTGACGGGGGTGATCGGCCTTCTGGTTGCGGGTGTTGCTTTAACTGGCCTTGCTGATCCCTTTGGCGCGGAAGACCCGGCCGACGGCAAGGAAGACGCAAGCGCGCCATCCAGAACGGACGCATCGCCAAAGCAAGCGGAGACCGGCCTGCCTGATATGCTGACCCTTGCACTGGATGATCTGCAGGGCGGCGGGACGGTGATCGCCGGCGGTTCGGGGGATGATATCCTTGCCGGCGGCGCAGGCAACGACCTTATCCCAAGCGGTGCAGGCGAAGACCAGATCGGCGGGCGGCGCGGCGATGACACGCTGATCGGTGGCGCTGGCCGCGATGATCTGCACGGTGCCGAGGGTGAAGACAGGCTGTTGGGCGGTCATGATGCCGATACGCTTTACGGTGGCGACGGCAATGACACGCAGTTCGGGGAAGAGGGTGACGACCTGCTGTTCGGGCAATCCGGCGATGACACACTTTACGGTGGCGACGGCATGGACAGCCTGCAAGGTGGCCCCGGCAACGATCTGCTGTTCGGCGGCGACGGAAACGATGCACTGCATGGCGGATTGGACAATGACACGCTGATCGGTGGAACCGGCGCGGACACCGTTTTTGGCGGCGTAGGGAACGACCTGCTTGTCGGAAATGTGGCCACCGGGGATGATCTGTCCCCGCCCAGCTATCTTAACGGCGGGGATGGCGACGACACAATATCTTCGGGCAACGGCGATATTGTCAGCGGCGGCCGTGGCGCTGACCTTTTTACACTTGGCCACTGGATTGCAGATCCCGTGCAAGTCATGGATTTCGACACTGCCGAAGACAGCTTGCTTGTCCTGTTTGACGACACCGTAAACGAGGAACCAGATGTCGAATTGCGCGACGGAAGCCCTGCAGAAGACAGGACAGAACTGTATTTGGACGGTGTTCATGTCGCCTCGTTTGCGGGTACGGGCAGTCTGCAACTTTCCGACATCATCCTGATCGCCGAATCCGGACTTGCCAGCGTGACGGGAACCAGCCATTGGCAAGACTGACCCGCTGGGCAGGAATGCTATTTCTGCTTTCCTATTTGGGGATTTTCCCCTATAGGCGGGGCATTCGAAGCGGTTGACCCGCCGAATATCTCCACGGACCCTGCTGGACGACATCCCGGCTTGCGCCCTTCACCTTTCATTAAAGGAGACCCCGATGTCGATTACTGTCGAAGAAAAAGCACGTGTGATGAAGGAATTCGCAACCAAAGAAGGCGACACAGGTTCGCCCGAAGTTCAGGTTGCCATTCTGACCTCGCGCATCACGACCCTGACCGAACATTTCAAGACCCACAAGAAGGACAACCACGGTCGCCGTGGCCTTCTGATGATGGTGGCCCAGCGCCGCAAGCTGCTGGATTACCTGAAGGGCAAGGATGAGGCCCGTTATCAGGACCTTATCAAGCGCCTTGGAATTCGTCGCTAAGCGAACACAGACCGCGCCCCCGCAAAGGGCGCGGTTTTGACTTTATCCGCATGGTTCCCCATCTGGCTTTGTGGGGAATCTGGATGAGAACACCAAAAGCCAAGGGGCAATGCGGCCCCTGATGAAACGGTCAAAGGGGATGGGCCCCGGAGACCATGATAGGATACGAGATGTTTAACGTTACGACAAAATCTATGCAGTGGGGCGAAGAAACGCTGACACTGGAAACGGGCAAGGTTGCCCGTCAGGCCGATGGCTCTGTCATCGCCACTTTGGGCGAAACCTCGGTGATGGCCAACGTGACCTTCGCCAAGGAACCCAAACCCGGTCAGGATTTCTTCCCGCTGACCGTGCATTATCAGGAAAAATACTATGCCGCCGGTAAAGTGCCGGGCGGCTTCTTCAAGCGCGAGGCGCGCCCGACCGAGAAAGAGACGCTGACCGCGCGCCTGATCGACCGTCCGATCCGCCCGTTGTTCGTGGATGGCTTCAAGCACGAAGTGCTCGTGATGTGCACCGTGCTGTCGCATGATCTGGTAAACGATCCCGATGTCGTGGCCATGATCGCTGCCTCGGCCGCGCTGACCCTGTCCGGTGCCCCTTTCATGGGTCCGATCGCAGGCTGCCGCGTCGGCTTTGTCGACGGTGAATATGTCCTCAACCCATCGGTGGATGACATGCAGAACCTGCGCCTGACACCCGAGCAACGCCTTGATCTGGTGGTTGCTGGCACCAAAGACGCAGTGATGATGGTGGAATCGGAAGCCTACGAACTGACCGAGGCAGAAATGCTGGGTGCCGTTGTTTTCGCGCATCAGCAGATCCAGCCCGTGATCGACCTGATCATTGATCTGGCCGAAGCAGCCGCGAAAGAGCCGTTCAACTTCCAGCCTGCAGACTACAGCGCGCTATATGCCGCCGTAAAAACCGCTGGCGAGGCGCAGATTCGCGCCGCCTATGCGATCACCGACAAGCAGGCGCGCACGACGGCGGTTTCCGATGCAAAGGCCGCCATCAAGGCAAGCCTCACGGAAGAGCAACTGGCCGATTCCAATCTGGGCACCGCTCTGAAAAAACTGGAAGCCAGCGTTCTGCGTGGCGATGTCGTCAAGACCGGCAAGCGGATCGACGGACGTGATACAACGACCATTCGGCCCATTGTCTGCGAAACCGGCCTTCTGCCGCGCACCCATGGGTCGGCCCTGTTCACCCGTGGTGAAACACAGGGTCTGGTTGTGACGACGCTGGGCACTGGCGATGACGAGCAGTTCATCGACGCGCTGCATGGAAACTTCAAATCGAACTTCATGCTGCATTACAACTTCCCCCCCTATTCGGTGGGCGAGGTTGGCCGCGTGTCGGGTCCGGGTCGTCGTGAAATCGGTCACGGCAAACTGGCATGGCGCGCCCTGCAGGCCGTACTGCCTGCCTCGACGGATTTCCCCTACACGATCCGCATCGTGTCCGAGATCACCGAATCGAACGGCTCGTCCTCGATGGCGTCGGTCTGCGGTGGTTCCTTGTCGATGATGGATGCAGGCGTTCCGCTCAAAGCCCCCGTTGCCGGTGTGGCAATGGGTTTGATCCTCGAGGAAGATGGCTCCTACGCAATCCTGTCGGATATTCTTGGCGACGAGGATCACCTCGGCGACATGGACTTCAAGGTTGCTGGCACCGAAAACGGGATCACCAGCCTCCAGATGGACATCAAGGTTGCGGGCATCACCCCGGAAATCATGGAAAAGGCACTGGCGCAAGCCAAGGACGGCCGCATCCATATTCTGGGTGAGATGAACAAAGCGCTTTCCGGTGCTGCTGATTTCTCGATCCACGCTCCGCGCATCGAGACCATGCAGATCCCGACCGACAAGATCCGTGAAGTGATCGGTTCCGGCGGCAAGGTCATCCGCGAGATCGTGGAAGTCTCGGGTGCCAAAGTTGACATCAACGACGATGGCATCATCAAGATCGCCTCGCCGAACGGGGAAGCGATCAAGAAAGCCTATGACATGATCTGGTCCATCGTGGCCGAGCCAGAAGAAGGCAAGATCTACAAGGGCACCGTGGTCAAACTGGTCGATTTCGGTGCCTTCGTGAACTTCTTCGGCAAGCGCGATGGTCTGGTCCATGTGTCCCAGATCGAAAACCGCCGCCTGAACCATCCGTCGGATGTGCTCAAGGAAGGTCAGGAAGTCTATGTGAAACTGTTGGGCTTCGATGATCGCGGCAAGGTCCGTCTGGCGATGAAGACCGTCAATCAGGAAACCGGCGAAGAGAACGCGCCGGAACAGGCAGAAGCAGGCGAATAAGCCGCATCTACCGCAAGTAAACTTCAGGCCCCGATGGTTTCATCGGGGCCTTTTTCGTGTGGCTATTCAAGATGATTGACAGCCTGCGCGGCGCTGTACATCCTCAGCGTATTGGTTCGTACTTTTTTGGTTAACGAGTGAGCGTGTAGCTATGACCACAGAATACCCTGACGTAATCCCCGCAGCAGAAATCTATGATGGCGTCCGTCTAAGCACGGATATGACGCCCGACATGGGCACGATGTCCACACCAAAGGGCGTGGCGCTGGTGCTCCATGGATTTGATCTGATGAAGAACCATCAGCCGGGTCAGGCCTTGCTTGTTGCCGTGGACTGGCTACGCTTCAAATTGGAAAAGCAGGGCTATCAGGTCATTTTCGGACGATACAATACGCACCAGTCATTCGTCTATGGCGCTCAAGAAATCGCGGCATATCTCAAGAATAACAATATCCCCACCAACAACCTTTCGATCTTCAGCTACTCCATGGGAGGACTGGTCGCGCGACAGATGATTGCCAATGGTCTGAAACCAAGACGCCTGTTCACCTATTGCACGCCGCATCTGGGGACGATGCTACATGTGCCGCCGATCAACCACGGCGCAATGTCCATGATGCCGGTCAGTCAGGATCTGGGCAAACTGAACAAAAGCGCTACCGAAGCGGCCTTTCGCAAGAATGTGACGGCCATAGGGTTCAGCCATGCCAACCCGTCACCACAACTGCATGATGGTGTCGTGGACATCAATTCTGCCACCGGTGTCGGCCTTGGATTCGGGCGGCCGGTGCATTGGCTGTCCATGCGTGTCGGGCCGCAACTTCCCCTCGACCCACATGGCGCGGTTCAGAACCTGCCAGATATCGAACCGGCGCTTTCGATGTTTGTCGGGGATGTGCTGAAAGGCTGATGGGATGCTTGAACCCAGCCCCGAAGACCAACGGCGCTTTCAGCCGAAAGTTCGTTTCGACGGCAGCGTGATCGACTTTGAAGCGATCTGCATGATCACATGGGACATCAATCTGCTATTAATCGCAATTCAACCGTTCGAAGAGCATTTGCCCAGCGCAGACATGGCGATGGCCCCCTACATTCCGCCACAAGACCTGAAAAGCTACACCTCGCGTAACCCCAACTTTCAGATCATATGCGAGGTGGACCAGCGCAGCGGATTTGATCGTGCGACGAAGGTAACCGCCACGGGTCGCCTGACGAACAAGACAGACCACAAGCAGTTCTTCGACGATATATGCTTCTTCCAGAAGTTTCTGCCCGAAGATCTGGATGATACGACCCGCATGCCCTACGACGATTGAAGTCGTATCGCCCACGGCTTGACTGGATCAGATAATCTCGTCCTCGTCGAACAGGGGGGCCTCTTCCATCTGCGCGGCAACGCCTTCCATTGCGGCCTCGGCATGCCAGACCTTGGGGGTTTCCGCCACGTGGAACAGGGCATCCCCCTCGTTCACTACGGGCATGTTGCTGCGCCCGACGATGATACCGTTGGACTGTCCGACAATCTCCATCTCGGCCACGCCGAAGGGGTCAGACACCGCCCCCAACACCATTCCCGGCTCGACCAGATCACCGATCCCGCGATACGCCCGCAGCAACCCGCCAGCAGGCGCGCGATACCAATTCGAGCGCCGACAGATCACCGGACGCGCGCGCAGACGTGGCACACCTTTGGGGCCGATCATGCCCAACACCTGCATCACCCTCAGAATACCCGACAGACCCGCCCGCGCTGCCAACTCGTCGAACCGCAACCCCTCACCAGCCTCGTAAAGCAGGACATCCACGCCTGCCGCCTCGGCCGCCATCCGCAGCGAGCCCTCGCGCAGTTTGGAATGCAGCATGACCGGCGCGCCAAACGCCTCACCCAGATGCTCCAGCCTTGTATTGCCGGGCGTCAGGCGGATCTGCGGCAGGTTCGCGCGCTGCACCGCCGCTGAATGCAGATCAATGCCAAAATCGGCGCGGCTGACAATCTGGGTCAGGAAAATATGCGCCAGTCGCGCACCAAGCGAGCCCTCGGCAGAGCCGGGAAAACACCGGTTCAGGTCGCGCCGGTCGGGCAGATAGCGCGAGTGGTTCAAAAATCCGAACGTGTTGACGATAGGCACAGCCAGCAAAGTGCCGGACATGCGGTCAAGGTTCGGTGTCCGCAACAAACGGCGTACGATCTCGACGCCGATCACCTCGTCACCGTGAATCGCGGCGGATACGAACATCACTGGCCCCGGCTTGCGCCCGTGGACGACATGCACCGCCATCGACACGGGGGTATGATCCGACAGGGACGACACCGGCAAGTCTATGGTCTGCCGTGTCCCCGCGGGAACCGCGATACCGCCCAGTTCGAACACAGGCGCAGACGGCATCAGCCCTTGCCTTTGGTCCGCGTGGCACCGTCGCGCGCATTCTTTTCGATGAATTCGATGATCATGCCCGCGATATCCTTTCCCGTCGCCTTTTCGACACCTTCCAGACCAGGGCTGGAGTTGACCTCCATCACCACTGGTCCGTGATTCGATCTGAGCATATCCACACCGCAGACATTCAGCCCCATAGATTTCGCCGCACGGATCGCTGTCGAGCGTTCCTCTGGTGAAATTCTGATCGGTTTTGCACTGCCACCGCGATGCAAGTTGGACCGAAACTCGCCTTCTGCCCCTGTGCGCTGCATCGCAGCGACCACCTTACCACCGACGACGATGGCGCGAATATCGGTGCCGCCCGCTTCCTTTATGAACTCCTGCACAAGGATGTTCACACCCGCGCCGCGAAACGCCTCGATCACCGATTTTGCGGAACGGTCGGTATCCGCGAGAACAACACCGATCCCTTGCGTGCCTTCCAGCAGCTTGATGACCAAGGGCGCGCCGCCCGCCAGCTTGACGACTTCCTCGGTCTGTTTGGGGTCGTGGGCGAACGTCGTTACCGGCAAGCCGATCCCGTCGCGCGCCAGCAGTTGCATCGAGCGCAATTTGTCGCGGCTTCGCCCGATGGCGACGCTTTCGTTCAAGGGGTACACGCCCTGCATCTCGAACTGCCTGAGCACGGCAAGCCCGTAAAACGTGACCGAGGCCCCGATCCGCGGGATCACCGCGTCATAGCGAGGGAGTTTTTGCCCGTCATAATAGATCTCGGGCCTGCGCGAGGCGATGTTCATGCTGCAACGCAGAGTGTTGACGAAATCCAGTTCGTGACCGCGCGCTTCAGCGGCTTCCTTCAATCGCTGATGCGAATAAAGGGCCGAATTTCGGGTCATCATGGCGATCTTCATGGAACATGTCCTTCCGGAGAAACGAATTCAGACGTTGTGACGTCTTGATCAGCCTTGCGGCTGAGGATGTAGAGCAGATGCAGGCGCGGGCTTGCCTGCCAGAAAGGATTTGCCCGCATCCACAAGCAGGCCGCGCTTGCGGATTGCGGTCCGGCCCAGAATGATCGGCATGGCCATCTCGGAACGGTCCGCCAATGAAACCTCGATCCGCCACTGGCGCGCTCCCAGAACAAGCAGGGTTTCGATCACCAACCGGTTCTCGCCCTTGCCGGAGGTGTTCTTGATCTGCCGCCGGTCCACCAGCGGCGCCTCGACGTCGCGGGCCGCCAGACCGCTGGCATGAGGGATATGGAACCGCACCCATTCGGCGCCGTCCTTCTCGAACCGTTTGAGCCGCGTGGCGTGAAGCGCGGACGTACGTGCGCCCGTGTCGATCTTTGCTTGCAACAGCGTGATTCCCAGCTCAGGCAGCGCGATACGTTCACGCCATCCGATCAGTATGGACGGCGGTTTGACCTTGCCGGATTTGGTAGTGGCCATGGTGCCTGTTGTCTCCGGCATGTGGTGATCCCGTGATGTGCACGCTCCGAGTCTATCAGTCCGACGTCGCCCGCGCATCCCCCGGCGCGCCGCCTATTCCCGCGCTTGGGCTTTGTCCATCATCCGTATGAACTATCCATGAAAAAACCCTGCGGAAAATATCCGCAGGGTCTGGCGCAAGGGCGGTTACCCCTGCGCTTAAAGCTTGATTGTCCGCAGGTAGGGCAGCTTGGCGTCAAACGCGCCGAAACGGGCACGGGCCTGCTCGTCATTCAGGCTTAGCGCGACGATCACATCCTGCCCCGGCACCCAATTGGCGGGCGTGGCGATCGGCACGCCGAAACTGGCTTGCAGGGCATCCAGCGCGCGCAGCACCTCGGCAAAATTTCGCCCCACCGACATGGGATAGGTCATAATCAACTGCACCTTCTTGTCGGGGCTGATGATGAACACCGACCGCACACTGGCCGAATCCGCCGCGGTGCGTCCATCCGGCAGATAGGCATCGGCAGGCAGCATGTCGAACGCCTTGGACACGGCCAGATCCTTGTCCGCAATGATCGGGAAACCCGCTTTGGCGCCAGAAAAGCCCTCGATATCGGATTTCCACTTCACATGCTCTTGAGGACCATCGACCGACAGGCCGATCACCTTGGTGCCACGCTTGGCCCATTCCTCGGCCAATTGCGCCACGGCCCCGAATTCAGTGGTGCAGACTGGCGTGAAATCCTTGGGATGGCTGAAGAGAATCGCCCAGTTGTCCCCGATCCAGTCGTGAAAGGTGATGCTGCCCTGATCTGTCTCGGCGGTGAAATTCGGAACGATATCATTAATGCGCAGGCCCATGGTCTAATCCCTTCTGTTGTCATCGAAGCATTCGCGGCACGCATACGCCCGCAACCACCCTCAAGGCAAGGCTGCGCTCCATCATGTTACCGTGAGTAATTTGATCAAATTTCTCAACTGCCCGTCCCTTACTCTTGCAGCGGGGCGAAAGCACTGACAGATTGCGCGGGAATACCGGACAGGTCCGGCGCCCCGTGCAGTACGCGGCACCGCACCTCACTTGCAATTGGAGGTTCCACGATGATCGAGAAACGTCAGTTCTATATCAATGGTGCATGGGTCGACCCTATTGAAGGTCGTGATCACCACGTGATCGACCCCTCGACCGAAGAGCCTTGCGCCGTTATCTCGCTGGGCGGTCAGGCCGATACCGATGCGGCTGTTGCCGCTGCCAAAGCCGCATTCCCTGCATGGATGGCAACCCCGCCGGAAGAGCGCATCGCGCTGGTGGAAAAACTGCTGGAAGTCTACAAGGCGCGCGGCGATGATCTGGCGCAGGCGATGACCACCGAAATGGGTGCGCCCATCGACATGTCCCGCGCCTCGCAGGTCGGGGCTGGTACATGGCATATCAGTAACTTTCTGAAAGCGGCCAAGGAATTCAAATTCAGTCGTCCTTTGGGCGATCACGCCCCAAATGACCGCATCGTTCTGGAACCAGTCGGCGTTTGCGCGTTGATCACGCCTTGGAACTGGCCAATGAACCAGGTCACCCTCAAGGTGATCGCGGCGGCGATTTCTGGCTGCACAATGGTTCTGAAACCGTCCGAAGAAAGCCCACTCAACGCGATCATCTTTGCCGAGATGATGCATGAGGCCGGTTTCCCCAAAGGCGTCTTCAACCTTGTGAACGGTGACGGTGTCGGTGTCGGCAGCCAGTTGTCGTGCCACAAGGACGTGGACATGGTCAGCTTCACTGGTTCAAGCCGCGCAGGGATCGCGATTTCCAAGGCGGCAGCGGATACGCTCAAGCGGGTGCACCTGGAGCTAGGCGGCAAAGGGGCCAACATCATTTTCGCAGATGCCGACGACAAAGCCGTCAAGCGCGGCGTGATGCATATGATGAACAACTCAGGCCAGTCCTGCAATGCGCCCAGCCGTATGCTGGTGCAGAAGGGCGTTTATGAAAAAGCCGTTGAAACCGCAGCTGAGGTGGCCAATTCCGTCACGGTCGGCAACGCGCATGACTCTGGTCGCCACATCGGACCCGTCGTGAACGAGGCGCAGTTCAACAAGATTCAGGGCCTGATCCAAAAGGGCATCGACGAAGGGGCGCGCCTTGTTGCAGGCGGCACAGGTCGTCCCGAAGGCTTTAACCGCGGCTTTTTTGTCAAACCTACGGTCTTTGCCGATGTGACCAACGACATGACCATCGCGCGTGAGGAAATCTTTGGCCCTGTGCTGTCGATCATCCCGTTCGAGACAGAAGAAGAGGCGATCCGGATCGCCAATGATACGGTCTATGGCCTGACCAATTACATCCAGACGCAGGACAGCAGCAAGTCGAACCGCGTCGCCCTGCAACTGCGTTCGGGCATGGTCGAGATCAACGGCCAGTCGCGCGGCGCAGGTGCGCCCTTTGGCGGCATGAAGCAATCCGGCAACGGGCGCGAAGGTGGCGTTTGGGGGATCGAAGATTTCCTTGAGGTGAAATCGGTCGCCGGCTGGGCCGCCGAGTAACCCACCGGCAATGAAATGAAAAACCGCCGTCCGGGACGCCGGGCGGCGGTTTTTTTCATAGGCCGGAAAAGCGCAAAACCGGGCGCGCGTTCACGCCAGCTTGCGCGCCTCGTCGACAAGCATCACAGGAATGCCATTGCGGATCGGATAGGCCAGTTGCGCTGGCTTGCTAACCAGTTCCTGCGCCTCTGCATCATAGTTCAGGCGCGCGCCCGTGCGGGGGCACACAAGGGCCTCAAGCATACGACGGTCAAACAGCGGACCATCCATCATTGCATGATTTCCTCGGAATCGCCGCCGCGCAGCGAATATTCGATCAATGTGACCAGCGTTTCGCGCCGCGTTGACAGGCAAGGTGCTTCCAGCAGCGCCTGTTTGTCCTCGGGATCGAAGTCCAGCAGCATCGACAGCGAATTGATCAGCAACTCGTCATCCGCATCCTGCAGGCTTTCCCAATCCGTCTGAAGGTCACGTGCCGTGAAATAGCGCGACAGAAGATTCATGAACGTTTCGCGATCAAATCCATCATCTGTTTCGTCGCGCCCGAGATCACGTTCGAACCCGCTCCACGACACTTCACAGCGGCGATAGGGCGTAAACCCTGTGACTTCCTTGATCACACGGAACCGTGACATTCCCGACAAGGTGATGAGATAGCGACCGTCCTCGGTTTCCGAAAACTGGGTGACGCGTCCTGCACAACCGATCTGATGCAACCCGTGACCATCACGACCCGGCACCTTGTTGGGTTGCACCATCCCGATCAGGCGTTCAGGTGTTTTCAGCGCGTCTTCCAGCATTGCCAGATAACGCGGTTCAAAGATGTGAAGAGGCAGGCGCGACCGGGGCAGCATCAGTGCCCCGGGCAGCGGGAACACCGCGATCACTTCCGGCATGTCAATTTTTTTGCCCATGACCCTGACCTAGACCGGAATGCCCATCAGGCAAATATCATTGAGGACAGTTTGCGCCGCCCGTTCAGCACAACGGGGTCGTTCGGTTTGAGAGCTTCGAAAATCATAAACAATTGCTGCTTTGCAGCCCCGTCATTCCATTCGCGATCACGTCGGAAAATTTCCAGCAACGCCTCAACCGCCTCTTCCATGCGATTGGCCGCCTGAAGCGCCAGCGCAAGATCGAAACGGGCCTGCAAATCATCAGGATTCGCTTCGACAGCTGCAATCAACTCGGCGACGGGCCCAGCACCAGCGGCCTGCTTGGCAAGCTCCAACTGGGCATGCGCGGCTTCAAGCGGGGCTGCTTTGGCGATCTCGACGGGGGCACCGTTCAAGACCGCCTCAGCCTCTTCCAGTTCTCCCTTGGCGATATGACAGCGCACAAGACCGGCATAAGATGCGATGTTAAGAGGGTCTTCCTCGAGGATAGCCGCGAAGGTTTGCGCCGCATCATCAAAGGCACCTTCGGAAAACATGGTTTCGGCAGCTTCAATCGCGTCCGCCAATCCGCCATCGGCTTCGCCGGCCAAGTCAGCCACGCGCTTGACGAAGGCCTGCACCTCGGATGCAGGCACGGCCCCCTGAAATCCGTCAACGGGTTGTCCCTGCCAGAAGGCATAGACTGTGGGGATGGATTGCACGCGCAACTGCCCCGCGATCATCTGGTTGCGGTCAACATCGACCTTAGCCATTTTGACAGCGCCCTTTGCGGCGGTCACAGCCTCTTCAAGCTGTGGCCCTAATGTCTTGCAAGGACCACACCATGGTGCCCAGAAATCGACGATCACGGGAACGGTCATCGAGGCATCGACAACCTCGGCCATGAAATCGGCCTCGGTCACGTCCTTGATCAGATCATTCTGCGGCTCAGGTTTTTTCTGTCCCAGTTCCAGCATCTTGCATCATCCTTTTTGTGCGGCCCGCAACGGGCCATATCGCTTTTCCCATATATGGGGCAGGGTGTCAGTGAATTCAAAGGTCAAAGGTCGCAAAGACCGGTGCATGATCACTGGGTTGCGTCCATCCGCGGGCATCCCGCAAAATGCGGCTGGAATGCCCTGCCTGTGCAATGTCCTTAGTGGCCCAGACATGATCAAGTCGCCGCCCTTTGTCGGCAGCGTTCCAATCCGCCGCGCGGTAGGACCACCAGCTATACAATAGCCCCTCGGGAATATCGGCGCGGGTCACGTCGATCCAGTTTCCGGACTCTTGCACCTGCGCCAGATGGTCCACCTCGATCGGTGTGTGGCTGACGATCTTCAACAACTGTTTGTGGCTCCAGACGTCATCCTCGCGCGGGGCGATGTTCAGATCACCCACAAGAATGGCCCGCTCGGGGCGGTCACCGCGAAACCAGTCCCGCATCTCGGTCAGGTAATCCAGTTTCTGGCCGAATTTTTCGTTCACCATGCGATCGGGCACATCGCCGCCTGCGGGAACATAGCAGTTATGGACCACGACCCCGTTGGGCAACCGCGCCGCTACGTGGCGGGCATGTCCGAGGCTTGCGAAATCCATCTCGCCCATATCCTCCAGCGGCAGCTTGGACAGGATCGCAACCCCGTTATAACCCTTCTGCCCGCGCGCCACGATATGGTTGTAACCAAGCGCTTGAAACCCTTCGAGGGGGATCTTGTCTACCGGACTTTTACATTCCTGAAGGCACAGGACATCCGGCGCTTCTTCGGACAAAAGCTTGCAAACAAGCCCCTCGCGCAGCCGAACAGAATTGATGTTCCAGGTTGCAAGGGTAAAGGGCATGCGCGTCTCCGATCCTTTGTTTCGGGCCGAGGGTTAGCACAGGAAAACCGCAAGGGGGAAGGGGTATGCCAGACAGCATCCCCTGTCGAAGCGAAAGGACGGGGTTACCGGCGCCGTACGTCGACCGTCTGGTTGACCAGTTGCGCCAAAGAACGTGTTTCCATGAAAGCAATGTCATAGGCGTCCCGCCCCGCTGCAATCAGAACCAGATCAGCCGCCGACCCCATGCCCGTGGCATCGACAATGTGCCAGCCACCCTCAAGCCAGACCTGTGCCACGGCGTGGAAATCTTGCGGATCAACACCCGGCCCATAGACCGACGCATAGCGCGCAGGAATGTCAGCAGCCCGCGCCAGGGCGCAAACCAGATGGGCATAGTCGCGGCACACCCCTTCCATCGTTGCGAATGTGTCGACAACCGTGGTTTCGGGGTTTGAACTGGCGGGAACATACCTGATCTCGCTGGCGATCCAGTCCCTGATGGCCACTATCTTGCGACCACCCTCAAGCGCGCCGAAGTTTTGCACGGTGAAGTCCTGAAACAGATCGGACTGGCAGAAACGCGATGGCCGCAGATAGGTCAGGATATCGCCGGGCAAGTCGTGGATCGGGGTCGGACCAAGGCTTTCCAGTGCGATCTGCGGGCGCGTAATCTCGACCTCGGCGCGGTAGCGAAGGTTCATCTGTTCTGTGGCGACCTGCGCCCATAGACGGTGCCCCACGCCGCCTTCTCCGGCGATACGGGTCAGCGTGGCATCCGCAATATCAAGCTGTTCGTGCAGAACCGTCTGGCCTTGCGTCCGCGCAGCCTCGATAACCAGAAGAACCATGGATCCGTCGCCCAGCATATATTGCATATTGACGTCAATCTCGAGGCGCATGGGGTTCCGATCCGGTTATTGCATTCAGTGGCGCAGCCCTCAGGACAGCCAGCGCGGGAACGGGGGGTATAGCGGCAAATGCAACGGGATAATACCCGCATCAAGGCATGCAACAGACGGATGCCGTGTGGTCAGATGGAAACGCGGGACAAGAGTGTCGAACGATCCACCTTGGCTTTGGGGTCGCTCAACACCACCGTACCGCGGTTCAGCGCTACAAATTCGTCTGCCAGTTCGTAGGCAAAATCGAAGAACTGTTCGACCAGCACAATCGCGATCTCGCCCTCATCACGCAAAGCGGCAATCACGCGACCGATCTGCTTGATGATATTGGGCTGGATACCTTCGGTCGGTTCGTCCAGCAACAATACGCGCGGCCTGGTGATCAGCGCCCGCGCAATCGCCAACTGTTGTTGCTGCCCGCCCGAAAGATCCCCGCCGCGCCGGTCCTTCATCTCGGCCAGCACGGGAAACAAATCATAGATGCGCGGCGGGATGGCTTTGTCGGCCTTGGGCAGACAGGCAAAACCCGTCATCAGGTTCTCGGTCACGCTCATCAGCGGAAAGACCTCGCGCCCCTGCGGCACATAGGCGATACCCGCCCGCGCCGCCTGAAACGCGCTGGCGTGGTCCAGAACGCTACCGTCCAAGGTGATCGTGCCGCCGGAATAGGGATGCCGCCCTGCGATAGCCTTGAGCAGGCTTGTCTTGCCTACCCCGTTGGTGCCCATCACAGCTGTCACTTGCCCCGGCTTGGCGGTCATGCTGATCCCGTTCAGGATCTGGCTTTGCCCGTATTTCAGGGTCAGATCGGAAATTTCCAGCATGTCAGCGTCCCAGATAGACGTCGATAACGTCTTGGTTTTTGGTCACATGATCCAGACTGCCCTCAGCCAGAACCGAACCTTCGTGCAGCACCGTCACCTTGCAGTTCAGCCGCCGCACGAATTCCATATCATGCTCGACCACCACCACCGCACGCGTCTGCGCCGCGCGCACCAGCAGCGCGGTTGTGTGCTCGCGCTCGGCTGGCGTCATACCGGCAGCAGGTTCATCAACCAGCAACAGTTGCGGGTCTTGCGCCAGTAGCATCCCGATTTCCAGCCATTGTTTCTGTCCGTGGCTCAAATCTCCGGCACGACGGGGCAGATCGTCGGTCAGGCCGATCTCTTCCGCGATCTCGTCGATCCGCGCCGCTGTGGCGCGGCTTTTGCGGTAGAACAGCACGTCAAACGGCCCGCGCGGGTTCTTCAGCGCCATCGCAAGGTTCTCGCGCACGGTCTGCGCCTCGAATACCGTCGGTTTCTGGAACTTGCGCCCGATCCCCTGCCGCGCGATCTCGCTTTCCGACATATCCAGCAGCGACAGGCTGCGCGGCCCCCAGATCACACGCCCAACATCCGGCTTGGTCTTTCCGGTGATGATATCCATGAAGGTAGTCTTGCCCGCCCCGTTCGGCCCGATCACCGCGCGTAATTCGGCCTGTCCGATGCTGATGGACAGGTTGTTGATCGCGCGGAACCCGTCAAAGGTGACGCTGACACCGGAGACTTCTAGCAGCGTGCTCATGGCTCACCCTCCTCCTTGCGCCACGCGCCCTTGTCGGGGCCGTAATCGCCTTGCCGGTCGGCCACGGGTTTCAGCACGATCAAGTCGAACAGACCACCAATGCCTTTGGGAAAGAACAACGTGACCGCCACGAAAGACACGCCCAGCAGCACCAACCACCAGTCGGTCCAGTTGATCGTGTAGAAGCCCAGATTGACCGCAGGGGCCGATCCACCCGTGAACCACGACGACAGCAACGACACAAACGCAGCCCCGATCACCGCGCCATATAGCCGTCCGCGCCCGCCGATAGCCACCCAAACCGCCAGATAGATCGAGGCAATAGGCGCGATCTCGGCAGGGTTGATGATACCAGCCTGCGGATAGTAGAGCGCGCCGGCGATAGCTGCGACAATGGCAGTCAGTGTAAAAACGAAAAGCTTGTAGCTTTCCACATGATAGCCAAGGAACCGCACGCGGCTTTCATTGTCGCGGATGGCACGGATCACGCTACCCATCTTGCCCGACACGACCCATGCGAACAGGACATAGCCCACGCCCAGCGCCACGGCGGAGGCCCAGAAAAATGCGATGGAAATCACTGATTGCGGCACCGCATCAAGCCCCGGAATATTCTGCAAACCCGACAGCCCGTTATTGCCCCGCAATCCGCTGTCGTTCTGAAAAAGATAGAGCGACAGCGCCAGTGTCATCGCCTGCGTCAGGATCGACAGGTAAACGCCTGTGACGCGGCTGCGGAAGGCCAGCCAGCCGAACACCAACGCCAGCAGACCGGGCACCAGCACGACCATCGCCAGTTGCAGCGTCAGCGAATGGGCAAATGACCAGATCAGCGGAAACTCCGAGGCGCCGACTACCCCGAAAATCTGGCTTGCTATGGCATCCACCACCTCTTTGTCCGTGGGCGGAAGGGCGGCATTGGCAAGGGACTCGACCACGATCAATTCGGTCCGCGCATACATCAGCCACATCCCGATAGCATAGCCACCCAGCCCGAAAAAAGCGAAATGCCCCAAGCTGAGGATACCGCAATATCCCCAGACCACATCCATCGCGATGGCGATCAGGCACAGGCACAACGTCTTGCCCAATGTCTTGACGAAGGAGGTCGAGATCAGACCCGTACCCGTCGCCTCGGACAGCAATGTAACCGCGATAGAAAAGACCGACAGCGCCAGCAGGAACCACAGGACCGACGGGTTTTTGGCAATGAACGAACGTGTCATGGCGTCAATCTCCCGCCGCGCGGCCTTTGAGGGCGACGATGCCCTTGGGCCGGAATTGGATGAACAGAATAATGAACAGGATCATAAAGGTCTGCGCCGCCAGCGTGTTGCTGGGGTTGAAGAATTCAATCCCCTTTTGCAGGAACCCGATCAGCGTCGCCCCGGCCAGGGTGCCCCAGACATTGCCGACACCGCCG
Organism: Seohaeicola saemankumensis; assembly: GCF_021021435.1. Lineage (GTDB taxonomy): Bacteria > Pseudomonadota > Alphaproteobacteria > Rhodobacterales > Rhodobacteraceae > Seohaeicola. The sequence continues at coordinate 130,135 of NZ_JAINWI010000013.1, read as the reverse complement.
ACAACAACCGTCATGAAACTTTGCACGATATATTCCGATCCCATCTCGGACGTGACCTTGGCGTAAAGCCCGATGGCGACACCCGCAATGCCTGCAATGCCCGAACCAAGCCCGAAAGTCAGCATATTGATCCGGTCGGGATTGATCCCCATGGACGCGGCCATGCCGGGGTTTTGCGTCACCGCGCGCACCTCAAGCCCCAGGCGGGTCCGCTTGAGGATATAGATGAGCAGCCCGAGGAACATCAGCGCCAGCACGAAGATCGCGACGCGGATCATGCTGATCGAGACCACCTCGTTGAAGGTCAGGTTACCGCTGAGCCATGCAGGAGAGGTCAGAGGCCGCGCCTGCGTGCCAAAAATATTCTTGGCAAGCTGTTGCAAGGCAATCGAAATCCCGAATGTCGCCAACAGCGTTTCCAGCGGCCGGTGATAGAGCCAGCGAATCACCAGCCGTTCCATCGCGACACCTGCGCCAAAGGTCACCGCGAAGGCCAAAGGCAGCGCCACGATCAGCGACAGCGTGTAATCGGGGATGAACAGTTGCACCACATAACCGGTATAGGCGCCCATCATGATGAACTCGCCATGCGCCATGTTGATAACGCCCATCACCCCGAATGTGATGGCCAGACCAATAGCCGCCAGAAAATAGATAGAGGCCAGCGACAACCCGTCCAGCGCCAGATCTGCGGCCTGATTCCTCGCCACCTGCATCCCGATTGCGTCAAGAGTCTCGCGCGCGGCATCGGTGATGGCCTTGTTCGGTTCGGCATAGAGCAGCACGAAACTATGCGTGGCCAGGGACGCCGCCTGATCCTCGAGTGTGACCAAAGGTGGCACCGCACCCGCTGCAGCCAAGGCTTCATAGGCTGACTCGCGCGCATCATCGGTTGTCAGGCTGGCCACGGGGATACCCGCAACCTGCCCGCCATCAATCGCGGCGATCAATGCCGCCTTGATCGGCTCTACCCCCGTCAGAGGTGGCGCGAGATCAGCCGAGACAAGCTGATCATAGGCAGCTTCCTCGCTCAGATCGTCACTGCCCGGCGTCAGAACAGCGGCAATGTTACGGTCTGTCGGCATGGTCGCAAAAACAGCTGGGCTGCTTGTCAGGATCAGGTTCAACACCGCGCGCGCATCCACCCCAAGATCGCCGCGCAGGCTTTCAATCGCTGTGATCCGCTCGGCTTCGGATTCGGCGTAACGGGCGGCTAGCAAGCGCTCCAGCCGGATTTTGCGATCTTTCAGCGCCGGATCGGGTTCATCTTCGATGGACCGGCGCAATGGGCCCAACTGGTCGTCGGAAGGGCTGCGCGCAATCGCGTCCAAGGCGGCAACACGTCTGGCTGGATCATTGTCCAGAAGCTGGAACGCCACCAGCGCACCACCGATCACTCGCCGCACACCTGCGTTGGGTCGCAGTTCCGACACTTCGGTGCTTGTCGCGCGCCCCGCGTCTGCCCCGGTGTCAACATCGGTGAGGTCAAAGCCGCCATCAGTTGCAGTACCAAAGAAGAAAAGGCCGTCGCTGACCCGTTGATAGACGGCACGGTCGCGCCAACGCTCCAGAAACACGGGAACACCGTCAAGATCACTTTCCAGCAGCGCCGCGATCAGGCTGTCGACGGTTCCGCGTGACGGATTGGCGACGGCATCGGCATTCTGCTGCAGGACGTCCTGCAAGGGCGTGGCAGGAGCCTGGGCTCGCGCAGCGGACAGCCCGAGGCAAATCGCGAAAGCGACACAGACGAGGCGAAAAATCATGGGATGCCCTTGATCTGGAATCAGAAGGATTTGCCGGAAAAGGAGGCGCGGAAAGGCGCGCCCCCTGATCGCCACATCAATAATTCGATGTCAGCTGAACGCAGGTCTTGGTTTCGGTATTATACATCCCGCAACCCAGTTCTTTCCAGTCACTGGTCAGAACCGCCGATTCCGGCAGGTAATCCGTCCAGGCATCGCCCTCGACTTCGGGCGTCTGGGTAATGATGTCGAATTGACCGTCAGCGCGGATCTCGCCGATCAGGACAGGCTTAGCCAGATGGTGGTTCGGCAGCATGACTGCGGTGCCGCCGGTCAGGTTCGGAAATTCCTGCCCGTACATGGCAGAGCGCACGGTATCCACATCCGTTGTTTCCGCAGCGGTTACGGCATTCACCCACATATTGAAGCCGATGTAATGCGCTTCCATCGGATCGTTGGTCACGCGGTCTTCGCCAGCAAAGGCTTTCCACGCGGTGATGAATTCTGCATTGGCAGGCGTATCAGCCGACATGAAGTAGTTCCACGCTGCCAGATGGCCGACCAGTTCTGATGTATCCAGACCCGACAATTCCTCTTCCCCGACCGAGAAGGCAACGACAGGTATATCTTCCGCCGACACGCCCGCTGCGGCCAGTTCCTTGTAAAAGCCGATATTGGCGTCACCGTTGATGGTCGAAATCACACCAACCTGTTTGCCGTCAGCGCCCAGCGCCACGACATCGGCCACAATCGTGGCCCAGTCGGAATGGCCGAAAGGCGTGTAGTTGACGAAGATGTCCTCTTTCGCGATCCCTTTCGAGATCAGGTAGCTTTCGAGAATGTTGTTCGTGGTGCGCGGATAAACATAGTCGGTCCCCAGCAGCGCGAATTTCTCGACGCCGAGTTCCTCAAGGAAATAATCTGTGGCGGGAATCGCCTGCTGGTTCGGCGCAGCGCCTGTATAGAATACGTTGCGGGAAGATTCCTCGCCTTCGTATTGCACCGGATAGAACAGCAGGCCGTTCAACTCCTCGATCACCGGCAGCACCGATTTGCGGCTCACGCTGGTCCAGTTACCGAAGATCACGTCAACCTCGTTCACGGTCAGCAACTCGCGCGCTTTTTCAGCGAAAAGCGGCCAATCGGAAGCGGGATCGACCACAACCGCTTCTAGCTGGCACCCCAGCAAACCGCCCTTGGCGTTCTGTTGCTCGACCAGCATCAGCATCACGTCTTTCAGAGTCGTCTCGGAAATGGCCATGCTACCTGAAAGCGAATGCAGCACGCCGACTTTGATCGGGCAATCTTGCGCCGAGGCTGTTCCGGCGCTTGCCACGATAGCAGCTGCGGCGAGGGCTGCGAATTTTGTCTTTTTGGTCATTGAATTATGTCCCCAGTCATATACCTGCGGAAAGGGTCTTTAGCCTGAAGCGGGCAATTCACTTGCGCGCGCAGAGGCATAGATCCATCCGCAACATCATTGTTGCCGTCGCGCAGGGGCAATCTGCCAGGATCGGACCTCTGCGCGGCATTTGCGGACCACCCGAGCGGCATCCGCATGGATGATTGAGAACATCGCCGAACAGTTGCGCAATTGCAGTCTTTGCAGGCGCAGCATTTTTCAATGCACCAACAGCAATTCTGCCTAATTTTGGGCAAATGCCGATTTATTAAGCGATAGAGGGCACAGATTCACGGGTGGAAGAAAACGCAAGCGGCGCCTTTCGCAGAATCAAGACACCCGTCACGCAAGGAACGGTGCGGCAACGGCGCTCCAAAAAAAACCCCGGCACCAGGCCGGGGCAGTCCAACAGGGAGGTGCATATGATAACCCGCATATGCGACGGGATCTCTTGCCATCAAAACTAATTCTGATTGCAGAATACCACTTTGATCTGCGTCAAGACAGTAGGGTTTTCCTTACGCTGCGTAACTGCATCCCTTATGCAACAAGACGGTATCCGCCCGACTCGGTCACCAGCAGGCGCGCATTGGAGGGATCGGGCTCGATCTTCTGCCGCAACCTGTAGATGTGTGTCTCAAGCGTGTGCGTTGTCACACCCGCATTATAGCCCCAAACCTCATGCAGCAGCACATCGCGCGGCACCACACATTCGGTCGCGCGATAAAGGTATTTGAGGATATTTGTCTCTTTCTCGGTCAGACGGATCTTCTTGTCATCCTCGGTGATCAACATCTTCATCGCGGGTTTGAAAGTATACGGCCCAAGAGTGAAAACAGCATCCTCGCTTTGTTCATGTTGACGAAGCTGTGCGCGGATACGAGCCAGCAAGACCGGAAACTTGAACGGCTTTGTGATGTAGTCATTGGCGCCGGCATCCAGCCCAAGGATGGTATCTGAATCGCTGTCATGACCTGTCAGCATCAGGATCGGGCATTTTACACCTTGCTTGCGCATCAGGCGGCAAAGCTCGCGCCCGTCGGTATCGGGCAAGCCGACATCAAGGATCACCAGATCATACAGGGCTTCCTTGGCGCGCTTCATCGCCTCCACACCGTTGCCTGCCTCGAAGACGTCGAAATCCTCGGTCATGACAAGTTGCTCGCTCAGCGCTTCGCGCAGGTCTTCATCGTCATCCACCAGAAGTATTTTCTTCAATTGAGCCATGGGGTTTCCCTCCTGTTCCTGATGTGAAGATGACTACGGTTGACTCAAGCGACAAGTCGGGGTGCCATTCTCTCACGCTGTCGTGTAAAGCAGTGTGCAAATGTTTCAGTTATCACCGTCATTGGCCATTTTTGACCATGACAACGCAACAGGCGCCGCATGAGTTTCACTCCGGATGTTACAGAAATTCTGGCTCGCGCCCGCGCGGATCTGCGGATGGGTGTGCCTGTTGTGCTGTTTGACAACAGCGGCGGCGCGCTTGTTCTGGCCGCCGAGACACTCAACGCCCAACGTCTGGCCGATCTGCACGCGTTGGGTGGGGCTCCTGTTCTGGCGCTCACGGCCCGACGCGCCGCAACCTTGAAGGCACGCGCCTATGATGGCGATGTCGCCCGCGTGCTGTTGCCACCCGAAGCAGGTCTGACATGGGTGCTGGGTGTGGCCGATCCGGCGGATGATCTGAAAACGCCGATGAAAGGGCCGCTGATCACCCAGCGCGAGGGTGCGGCGGACCTACACCGCCTGGCCGTGAACCTGACCAAGACAGCACGGCTTTTACCTGCCGCCCTGATACTGCCGCTTGGCGATCCTGCCTGCTTTGCCGCAACCCACGGGCTGACACGGATCGACGCGGCGCGCGCCAAGCCTTTACTGGCTGCCGCGCCTGAACCGCATCCGGTGGTCAGCGCCCGCTTGCCTGTCTCGGCAGCAGAGGCCGGACGCCTGCACATCTTCCGCCCCGAAGATGGCGGCGAAGAACATTATGCATTCGAGATCGGGCAACCGGACCGCGACAAGCCGGTGCTGGCGCGACTGCATTCGGCCTGTTTCACCGGTGATGTGCTGGGCAGTCTCAAATGCGATTGCGGCCCGCAACTGCATGGAGCGCTGGACCAGATGGGGCAGGAAGGCGCAGGCGTTCTGCTCTATCTCAATCAGGAGGGGCGCGGTATCGGCCTTGCAAACAAGATGCGCGCCTATTCGCTGCAGGATCAGGGCTTTGACACGGTCGAGGCGAACCATCGCCTTGGGTTCGAGGATGACGAGCGCGATTTCCGCCTTGGGGCCGAGATCCTGAAATCCATGGGTTTTTCCACGATCCGATTGCTGACCAACAACCCGCGCAAAATCGCCATGATGGAGAAACAGGGCATCACCGTGACCGAGCGTGTGCCGCTGAAAGTAGGCGAGAACGCCTTCAACCGTGCCTATCTTGCGACCAAATCGGCCAAATCGGGGCACCTGCTGTGACGGCCGCAACACGGCACGATATGGTTCTGACCCCGATGGGTCTGCGCTTTCAGAGCCGGACCTTTCCCTGCACAATCGGGCGCTGCGGCGTCAGTTCTGACAAGCGCGAGGGTGATGGCGCCACCCCGCGCGGCATCCACCGCATTGTCGGCATGCTTTACCGTCCCGACCGCATGGCGCAACCCGCCGATTGGGCCGTGCCGATCCACCCCGGCGATCTGTGGTCGGACGATCCGAAACACGAGGATTACAACCTCATGGTCCGCGCGCCCTACCCGCACAGCCACGAGAAACTGCGCCGCGCCGATCCGCTTTATGATCTGGTGCTGATTTCAGACTGGAACTGGCCCCGTGCGGAACGCGGGCGCGGCTCGGCCATTTTCATCCACCAGCAACGCCGCGCGGGATATCCGACAGAAGGCTGCGTGGCGCTGCGGCGCGACCATCTTCTCTGGATCGCCCAGAATTTGCGTCACGGATGTCGGTTGATTGTCGGGTGATCTACTCGGGATACTTTCGCCGCGCGACAGCCTGCCCGATCACCTGATTGGCGTTTCTTGCCGTCGCGGTCCACTCATAGGTGTGAACGCCATTGGGCGGACAGGGGCTTTTATATTTGAACACCCCAGTCGGCACCGTGCCATCGCCACCGATGCCAAGGCGCTTGCTCCCGCCATGATCATAGCCCGGCACGTTACGATCCTTCAGCTTGAATTGAACGGACGTCGTTCCCGCAGGAACGCCTTCCAGCTTGAAAACAGGGTTGCCCACCGTATTGGGATTCCCCGTGGTGCATCGCGGGATATCGCCCCATTCGAATGACACTTTGAAATCTGCAAAGGCGGGCGCGACAAAAAACGACAGAACCACCACGAGCGAACTGATCCGCATGATATTACCTTAAAGTTGTTTTACGCTTGAAAGCAGCCTGATTAAGCCACTGACGTCAAGAATATTCTCTCTCGCCAAAAATAGCCGACCCTACGCGGATATGCGTCGCGCCCAGAGCGATAGCGGATTCGAAATCGCCACTCATGCCCATGGACAGGCCCGCCAACCCGTTGCGGGCGGCGATCTTGGCCAGCAACGCGAAATGCAGCGATGGTTCTTCGTCAACCGGCGGTATGCACATCAACCCGCGCACCGGCAGGTCCAGCGCGCGTGCATCGGTCACGAAAGCATCCGCCTCGGCAGGCATGACGCCAGCCTTCTGCGGCTCCTCGCCCGTATTGATCTGCAAGAAAATGTCAGGGCACCCCCCCAACTCCTGCGCCAATCTTGCAATGGTTTGGGCAACCTTGGGGCGGTCCACGGAATGGATCGCTTGAAACAGCTCCATCGCCTGCCGTGCCTTGTTGGTTTGCAACGGTCCGATCAGGTGCAAGTCAATCCCGTCATAGGTTTCACGGAAATCCGGCCATTTGGCGGCCGCCTCTTGCACGCGGTTCTCGCCAAACACCCTATGACCCTCGTCCAGCACGGCCGCAACGCGCGCATTTGGCTGCACCTTCGAAACAGCGATCAGCGTCACACTATCCGCGTTGCGCCCTGCGGCTTGGCAGGCTTTGGCGATACGGGCCTTGATTTCGAACAGCGACATTGACTTCCCCTGATGGTGCGTTGCCGCCGCATGAAAACACCATCGCCGCGCAAAAGAAAAGGGCGGGTCCAAAGACCCGCCCTTCCTGTTCAACTAACCTGTTCTGGATCAGAACGCGAAGAAGATACCTGCGGAAACCAGGTTGGTTTCTGCGTTTGCCGCGTTGCGGTTGGACGACCAGCCAGCTTCGATCGAAGCGCCACCGCCCAGGTTGTAGGATGCGCCCAAGCCATAGACCGGATCGATGCCATTGTTCTCGTCAGCAACGAAGCCATAGACATACAGCGCGTCGTTTACAGTATAGCCGCCTTTGAGAGCGATTTTCTCTGCAGACGTAGCGCCATACTCAGTGTCAGCATAAGACAAGGTGGCGTCGAATGCACCGAACTTGCCACCCAGCGAAGCGAACAACAGGGTATCGCCATCACGTGCGGCGCTGTCCCATTCTTCGTAAGCAACGGCGGCGACGTAGTCGGCAAACCGGTAATTTGCACCAACAGCGTAGCTGTTGTCAGTGCTGTGCACATGCAAGCCAAAGCCGTTCATGCTGTAGATCACTTCAACACCATCAGTTGCGACGCTGCCGTTGATGTCTTCAAGCGCCGACTCGCTCTGGAACGCTGTCCAGCCGAACGAGCCGCCGTTGGAAACGGTGTTCGCTGCAAGTGCGGTGAAGCCATTGCCTTCCAGGCCCATGCCAGCCGACTTCGTGCCCATGTACAGGCCGGGTGCTGCTTCGACGACACCCAGAATGTTGCCCATAGCAACAGTCAGGCCACCGAAAGTTGCGAAGAAACGAGCGGTGTTGAACTCACCGGTGTCTTGCGCATTTCCGTCTTCTTCAAACTGTGCGCGAATGCGTGCACCCAGTGTCAGGCCGCCATCGGTCTCTGTGGTCATGTCGAACTGAAGACGCAGACGGCTGGATGTGTTCACGTCGTCAGCGCCAGCTGCAGCGCTGTCATTGTAGGTTGCACCAAAGCGTGCATAGCCGGACAGGTTCACGTCGGCTGCAGCAACACCTGCGGTGGCGACCAGCGCGGTTGTTGCGATAAGGATATTTTTCATTTCGTTGCCCTCGGTTTTTCAGAGATGGCCCAAAACAGCGAGTCTGCCTTGGGTATGCTCAATCGTTTCGCTCTTTTAGGGGCGCAGATGCAAGCTTCCCAGCAAACACATTCGCAAAGCCGCCGGACATGGTGCAGCTATGCCACACATACCCAAACCCCCTCCACCCCGCTTCAAAGCGATGTTCCATACACCAAAGCCGCTGTTTGCAGTAAATTGCTTGCCCCTTAGCACTGGCTTGGCTAGGACAGTGGCAACAGATCGCTAAATCGGACTGGGCCAAGAATGAGACAACACATTACCAAGGTCGTCACATGCGCGGCGCTGCTTCTGGCAGTTGCCGCCTGCGCCAACCAGGACGAGGATGAAAACGCGGATCGTCCCGTCATTTTCGACGCCGGGCGTGACGCCAACGCTTTCAACACCGGAAGCTCTATCTTTGATATCTTCAACCGCTCCGAGCCTGATGTGACCGTCGAGGTGAACCGCTACCTGTGGAACGCCTCGCTGGATGTGCTGAATTTCATGCCCATCGAATCGGTTGATCCCTTTACCGGCGTAATCGTCTTCGGCTTTGGCACACCTCCGGGTGGGGGACAGGCCTATCGCGGTACTGTCTATGTCAAGGACCCCGCGCTTGAGGCGCGGTCGCTGACCGTCGCACTTCAGACGCGCTCGGGTCCGGTGGCAGCCGGCACGCAACGCGCGGTCGAGGATTCAATCCTGTCCCGTGCACGCCAGTTGCGCATCGCAGACGGTCGCCGCTGATCCTTTAGCCTTCCATTACCCCCGCCTTGGTCGCAGCCAGCTTGTCGATCCAGTCAAGCTGCTGCGGCAGGCAGATGTTGCGCAGGTCGTAACCCGCCTGCACATGCGCCCGCGCCGCCTGCCCAAGACCATCCCGCAATCCAGCATCCTCCAGCAAGGCACAGACCTGCTCGACCAAAGCCACCCCGTCGAAGAAATCGACCAGCATTCCTGTCTGCCCATGCGTGATCGCCTCTCGCACAGGTCCGGTGTCGCTGGCGACGATAGCGGCCCCCGCGCTCATGGCCTCGAACAGCGACCAGCTGAGGACAAAGGGATAGGTCAGATAGACATGAACCCGCGTCACTTGCAGCAGGAGAACGAACCGCTCATAGGGGATTCGTCCCAGAAAATGGACGCGCTGCCAGTCGGCATCAGGGATGGATGCGCGCACCTCGTCGATGAAGACCTGCTTCCATGTCTGACCCTTGGGCGGTTTCGCGCCATAGGACACCTCGTCCCCGCCAATGATCAGCACCCGCGCATCAGGCCGGTTCTTCAGGAGTGCGGGCAAAGCGCGCATGAAGATGTGATAGCCGCGATAAGGTTCAAGATTCCGGTTCACGAAGGTGATCACCTCGTCGTTCCGCGTCAGCACCCTGCCGTCCGGCAGATCAAAGCGGACATAGGGATCGGGACGCACATGGTCCGTATCTATTCCGTCATGGATCACGCTGATCCGGTCGCGATAGGCAGCGGGATAAGTGCCCGCCTGAAACCGTGTCGGACTGATCCCCATATCGCACAGGGGCAGATGGATCAGGTTGTTGAGGTTCTTCAAACGTATGCGAAGATGCTCTGCCTCATCGACCTGCGGTATGAATTCAGGATCAAACCCCAGATGGTCGCGATCCGTCAGATGATAAAGCTCGCAGTAAAGCCCGATCCGCGCGTCGGGCCAGACATCGCGCAGAAACATCGCCTCGCCCCAACCGGGATGGGCAACGATGATATCGGGCCTGTAGCCGCGGTCCCGCAAGGCACGTGCCACACGGTAGCACGCCTCCCCGCGGATCACCTTGGTTTCGGTATCGGCCAGCCACGGATGCACGCCTTGCCCTGACCGGCGCTGTATCTTGTAAGGGATCAACCGCACCCCGTTCCATGTTCCGGGCTCTTTGACGCGCAGGGTCAATGCAAGGCAGTCATGCCCGCTTGCCACAAGCGCAGGGGCGAGGTGCTTGAACTGACCGGGAAAGTTCTGATGGATAAACAGGATCTTCAACGGGGCAAGTCGCTCATTACTCTTTATGCAGTGCCTTTATACAGGGCTATTTACCCGTGCCCAGACCCGCATTTTTACGCGCCGCCCCTAGACCATGGGCAAAAGCGGGCCTATCACCCCTTGTGAACAGGTCCACAGCGACCCGCAGGATGAACAAGAGGTCAGCCCGATGTCCCGTTATGATGCAGCCCAGATCGAAGCGAAATGGCAGGAAGCCTGGGACAAGGCCGCCTTGTTCCGCGCGGTTCCCGGCGCGCAGACCAGCAAGCCTAAATATTACGTGCTGGAGATGTTCCCCTATCCGTCGGGACGCATCCACATGGGCCATGTGCGGAACTACACGATGGGTGACGTGATCGCGCGCTACAAGGTGACCAAAGGCTTCAACGTGTTGCATCCGATGGGCTGGGACGCTTTCGGCATGCCAGCCGAGAACGCGGCAATGGCGATTGGTGGGCACCCGAAGGACTGGACATACCAGAACATCGCCGACATGCGTGCCCAGATGAAACCGCTGGGACTGTCGATTGACTGGAGCCGCGAATTCGCGACATGCGATCCCGAATATTACGGCCAGCAGCAGGCGCTTTTCCTCGATATGCTGGAAAAAGGTCTGGTCTACCGCAAGAACGCAGTCGTGAACTGGGACCCTGTCGATATGACCGTTCTTGCCAATGAACAGGTCATCGACGGCAAGGGCTGGCGCTCGGGCGCGGATGTGGAGCGGCGCGAGTTGACGCAGTGGTTCTTCAAAATCTCCGACTATTCCGAGGAATTGCTGGGGGCGCTGGACGGGCTGGACAACTGGCCCGCCAAGGTGCGGCTGATGCAATCCAACTGGATCGGCAAATCGCGCGGCCTGCAATTCGCCTTTTCTCTGATCGACGGTCCACACGGCGCCGACCGGATCGAGGTTTACACAACGCGTCCCGATACCCTTCTGGGAGCCAGCTTTATCGGCATCTCGCCAGATCATCCGCTGGCACGTCAACTGGAACGGGACAATCCCGAAATTGCGGCTTTCTGTGCCGAATGTCGCAAGGGCGGCACGACCGAGGAAGCTTTGGAAAAGGCCGAGAAGAAGGGCTTTGATACCGGCCTGCGCGTGCGTCATCCCTTTGATACCGCATGGGAACTGCCGGTTTATATCGCGAATTTCATCCTGATGGATTACGGCACAGGGGCGATCTTCGGCTGCCCCGCGCATGACCAGCGCGACTTCGACTTCGCCACCAAATACAATCTGCCCATCATCGCAACCTTCCTGCCGTCCGAGGACAGCTCGACCGAGCTGGACGAGGCTTACGTTCCGCTCAAATCAGAAAAGGTATTCTACACCAAAGGCTTCGCAGGTGAGGCATGGCAAACCGGCGAACAGGCTGTCGATGCCGCCATCACATTCTGCGAGGGCAATGGCGTCGGTCACGGCGTGACCAAGTTCCGTCTGCGCGACTGGGGCCTGTCCCGCCAACGCTACTGGGGCTGCCCGATCCCTGTGATCCATTGCGACACCTGCGGCGTGGTGCCGGAAGCCAAGGAAAACCTGCCTGTCGAACTGCCCTATGATGTCAGCTTCGACGTGCCCGGCAATCCGCTGGACCGCCATCCCACATGGCGCGACTGCATCTGCCCGAAATGCAGCGCCCCCGCGCGGCGCGAGACCGACACAATGGACACGTTTGTGGACAGTTCGTGGTATTATGCACGCTTCACGGCTCCGCGTGCAGGCACGCCCACTGACCTGGCCGAGGCGCAATACTGGATGAATGTCGACCAGTATATCGGCGGCATCGAACATGCGATCCTGCATCTGCTGTATTCCCGCTTCTTCGCCCGGGCCATGCACGCCACCGGACATCTGCCCGCATCGGCGATCGAACCTTTCGACGCGCTGTTTACCCAAGGCATGGTCACGCACGAGATTTATCAGACCCGCGACGCACTTAACCGACCCGTCTATCATCTGCCGGAAGACGTGGAGAACGGTCACCTGAAATCAACAGGCGAGGCGGTGGAAATCATCCCCTCTGCCAAGATGTCGAAATCCAAGAAAAACGTGGTCGATCCGGTCAATATCATCTCGGCCTACGGCGCCGATACCGCGCGCTGGTTCGTGTTGTCGGACAGCCCGCCCGAACGTGACGTCGAATGGACAGCCTCCGGTGCCGAGGCCACGTTCAAGCACCTCGCCCGCGTCTACCGCATCGCGGCCGATATCGCCGCCTCAAGCGAATCCCCCAATGCCGAGGATGAGGCGCTGCTACGGGCCATGCATAAATGCATCCACGAAGTGACAGGCGGTATTGAGTCCTTCGGCTTCAACGCTGCCATCGCAAGACTTTACGCCTTTACCAATACATTAGCCAAATCCACCGCCGGCACCGAGGCGCGGCGCACAGCCGCCCGCACACTGGCGCAACTCATGTCGCCAATGACCCCGCATCTGTCCGAGGAAATCTGGACCCTTCTGGGTGGGGAAGGCCTGATCGCCGCCGCCTCTTGGCCCGTGGCGGACGAATCAATGCTGATCGACGACACGATAACGCTGCCGATCCAGATCAACGGCAAACGTCGCGCGGAAATCAGCGTCGCGCGCGAGATCGACAAGGCAGAGCTTGAAAAGATCGTTCTCGCCCACGATGCTGTGGTCAAGGCGCTGGTAGGGGCCCAGCCCAAGAAACTGGTCATCGTCCCCGGACGGATCGTGAATGTTGTTATCTGACCGCAGATTTGTCCTGCGCGGCTTGGCGCTTTGGGGTCTTGGGCTTGCCGCTTGCGGCTTTACCCCCGCCTATGGCCCGACGGGACAGGGCAGCCGTTTGCAGGATAGCATTCTGGCCGACGCGCCCGCCAACAGGGATGACTTTTTGCTGATCCAGCAGTTCGAGTCCCGTCTGGGGCGCGGCTCGGACGGGCCATATGCGCTGGGCTACAGTTATTCCATCAGCGGCGCGTCTATGGCGATAACCGCGGAGAACGTGACAGCGCGGGTCAATCTGGTCGGGCGCGTCAGTTTCGTGCTGCGCGACCGCGTCACAGATGCGGTGCTGCTGCGCGGCAGTGTCGATGGCTTTACCGGCTACTCCACAACAGGGTCGACCACGGCGACAGAGGCGGCCAGCCGCGATGCCCGTGCGCGCCTTGCCGTCTTGCTTGCGGACCAGATGGTTATCCGCCTGACCGCCGCTGCAGGCAATCTTCCGGCATGAAACTGAACCCGCGCGACGCGACACGGTATTTCGCCCACCCCGATCCGGCTAAGACGGGCCTACTGCTTTACGGGGCCGACGCGATGCGTGTGGCCCTGAAACGGCAAGAGGTGATCGCCGCACTGATCGGCCCCGCAGGCGAAGAGGAAATGCGTCTGGCACGCCTGCCCGCTGCCGATCTGCGCAAAGACCCCGCCGCGCTTCAGGATGCCGTCAAAGCTATCAGCTTCTTCCCCGGCCCGCGTGTCGCATTTGTCGAGGACGCAACAGATACATTGGCTGATGTTGTCGCCGCTGCATTGGCTGACTGGCAGGCAGGTGACGCGCAGATCATCGTCACCGCTGGCGCGCTCACTGCGAAATCCAAACTTCGCACCCTGTTCGAGGCCCATCCCAACACCTATGCGGCAGGCCTTTACGACAATCCCCCCACGCGCGAAGAGATTGCCGCCGAACTGGCCCGCGCAGGGCTGAACGATCTGGAAAACGCCGCAACAAACGCGCTGACCGCATTGGCGCAGGATATCGAACCCGGCGATTTCCGCCAGACGCTGGAAAAGCTGTCGCTTTACAAACTGGGCGATGCTGGCCCGGTTAGCGCCGCAGATATCGCAGCCTGTGCCCCCGCCACATCCGAGGCGGATCTGGATGATATCCTGAACATCGTGGCCGAAGGACGGGATGAACAGATCGGGCCAGTCATGCGGAAACTGCTGGCGCAAGGTGTGCAACCCGTCAGCCTGTGCATCGCCGCCGCGCGCCATTTCCGCACACTTTATACCGCCGCGTCCGACCCCGGCGGTCCCGCTCAGGGAATCGGCAAACTGCGCCCCCCCGTTTTTGGTCCCCGCCGCGACCGTATCCTGCGACAGGCGCAAGGCTGGCGGGTGCAACGCCTGGAAACGGCTCTGGGTCTGATTACCGACACGGATCTGCAACTGCGTTCTGCCGGACAGCACGCACCAGCCATGGCGCTCGTGGAGCGAACGCTGATCAAACTGGCCATGATGGCGAAGCGTTGATCGTTCCCATCCAGAAACCTTGCGTCGCGGCCTGTCATTCTGCTTTCGCCCTCTGGAAATCCGCCAATAAAACAGATCAACATGGGAACGGAGACAACGCAAACGCGTCGAGAGGGAGAGAATACCATGTATGACGTTATCGGAGGCACCCAAAGCCGCGCTTTTCGCGTGATGTGGATGCTGGAAGAACTTGAACAACCCTACAACCACATCGCGGTAAAACCCCACAGCCCCGAAGCCCTTGCCGCCAACCCATCTGGCAAGATCCCCGCTTTGCGGGACGGGGATGCCGTGTTGACAGATTCAACCGCTATCCTGACCTATCTGGCGGACAAGCACGGCAAGCTGACCTATCCGGCAGGCACGGTTGATCGTGCAAGGCAGGACGGGCTGACGCATATGGTTTTGGACGAACTGGATGCCCTGCTTTGGACAGCGGCACGGCACAGCTTCATCTTGCCCGAAGACAAGCGCTTGCCCGAGATCAAGGACAGCCTGAAGTGGGAATTCTCGCGCAACATCGAGCGGCTGGCCGATACGATGAAGGGCCCGTTCCTGATGGGCGACAAAATGACGGTCGCCGATATCATCGCAGCCCATTGCCTGAACTGGGCCTTCAACGCGAAATTCGAGATCGACCAACCCAGGCTGGTAGCGTATGCCAAGGTCATGCGAAGCCGTGACGCCTTCAAACGCGCTGTCGCCAAATAGGTGCAGCGCTAGGTTCAAACCGGATCAAGGGGCTTTCGCCCCTTGGTCGGCCGCCCATCGAACCGCGTGCTGTGCGGCCCAGCGCCCTGTCGCCAATGCCCCCGTGATCAGGTAGCCGCCGGTAGGCGCCTCCCAGTCGAGCATCTCGCCTGCGGCAAACACGCCCGGCAACTGGCGGATCATCAAACCCTCGTCCAGCGCCGCGAAACGCAGCCCGCCTGCGGTGGAAATCGCCTGATCCATAGGGCGCGGACCGCAAAGGGGCACAGGCAAATCCTTGACCAGCGCCGCCTGCGAGACTGCATCTTTTGGAACAGGCTGTCCAAACTCCATCAGCAGCGCCAGTTTGACGGGATCAAGCCGCAGGACCTTGCGAAGATGGTTCGACAGGGTGGCCTTGCCACGCGAGCGCGCAAGCCGTTCGGTCACCTGCGCCAGGGACAGGTCGGGCAGCAGGTCCAATCTCAGACCCGCCCCCTCGCGCAAAGCGCGCGAGACTGCATAGATGCCGCCGCCCTCGATTCCGCTTGCCGACAGCACGATCTCTCCGCGCGACACAGTATCGCCCGCATGTAGCGCGATACCTTTCACGGGATGGCCAAGATGGGGCGTCATGTGCCCCGACCACGCAACAGCGAAGCCCATATTTGCGGGCTGGAACGGCGCCAGAGGCACATCAGGCAGCAACGCGGTCCAGCGCCCGTCCGACCCCAAACGCGCCCAGCTTGACCCGCCGCAGGCGAGTATCGCGACATCCGGTGCAAGAACCTGCACACCCTGGGGCGTATCGAACCTGAATCTGTCGTCGAATCCAGTCCAGCGCCAGCGGGTGCGGATGTCGACCCCAAAAGCTTCCAGCCGCAACAGCCATGCGCGCAGCAAAGGTGATGCCTTCATCGCCACGGGGAACACCCGTCCGGAACTGCCGGTGAACACTTCCTGCCCCAGGCCGCGGGCCCAGTCCTGAACGGCGTCCGGTGCGAATGCCTCAAGTGCGGGTCGCAAGACAGGCGCGGCCTCGGAAAAAGCCTCCAAAAAAGGGACCTGCGCTTCATCCTTGGTGATGTTCAGGCCGGATTTGCCAGCCATCAGGAACTTGCGCCCGACCGAAGGTTTGGCGTCGGCGACAATCACGGACAGGCCCGCAGAGGCCAGCGTTTCGGCAGCCATCAATCCTGCCGGTCCCGCACCGATCACCAAAGCCTGCGTCATTCCCGTCCTTGCCTTTGTCACCACCCGTTCCAATCTTGTCGGCCATGGAGAGCACCGCTACCCCGATCTGCCCGCTATGTCTGCGCCCGATACCGCCGGATGCGCCGCAATCGCTGCATCATCTGATCCCCAAGCTCAAGGGCGGCAAGGGCGGCCCAGTGGTTCTGTTGCATCACATCTGCCACACGGAAATCCATGCCACCCTGACCGAGGCGGAACTGGCCCGTAACTTCAATACGGTTGATGCGCTCCGCGCCCATCCACGCATTGCCCGCTTTGCAGTCTGGGTCGCCAAACGCCCGCCGGGCTTTCTGTCGAAAAGTCCCGGTGCAAGACGCAAACGCTAGTGTGCCCTGTGCTGCCACCTGCCCCGAACATTCGCTCCGGCAGACATCTCTAGTGACACATCGCCTTGATGGTGCCGGCAAAATCAGGCTTCGCCGCCAGCGTATCCGCCGCAATTGCACGGGCAACATCCAGCAAGGCAACGCTGTCGACAACGCGGTCGATCAACCCGTAGGACAAGGCCTCCTCGGCGGTGATTTTCTGGCCTCCCATCAGGATCAGCTTGGCCCGCGCCGGCCCGACCAAGGCGACCATCCTTTTCGGATCAGAGGGTTGCGGCAGAAAACCCAGCTTCATCACCGGATAAAAAAACTTTGCGTCAGGCACGGCAATCCGCAAATCGCAGGCCAGCGCCATGCCCATTGCGCCACCGGCCAAAGTGCCATTCAGCGCCGCAATGCTTAGACCGGGCAGTGCCGCGACAGCACCCGACAACCGCTCCCACAGGGGGCTGGTGGCAAGACCTGCCCGCGCCGCCTCAAGATCCGCGCCCGCGCTAAAGACCTTGCCACGGCCAGTCAGGATCAGAACCTGCGCCTCGCGGGCAGCTTCGGCGATATCGGCCAGTTCTTCGAGCATGGCTGCCGTCAGGGAATTGGCCTTGTCGGGCCGGTTGATCGTGACCGTCCAGAGGCCACCGTCCTTGTCCAACTCGATCATATCAGACCCACCCGACGACGGATCGCCTCATCGCGCAACGAGATTTCCTTGCCCAGCCAGTCATCCGCATCCGCGCTGCACATCCACAATAACGCGCGCGCAGGCCAGTCGGCCGGAATGTGGTCTTCCCATTCCAGACGGGCAATCGGGCCGACACCGCTGGCCTTGATGACACGTTGCATATCCGTAGCCACCGTTCCGGGCGACAGGCCCATGATCCGCAGACCTGCGCTTTGCCCCTCAAGATGCGCGCAGGCTGTCAGCATCGCGGCACCCGCCTTGGACGCGCAATAGCTGCTCCAGCCCTCTAGAGGGTTATGCGCGGCACCTGAACTGATCGTGATGATCGTGCCCTGCCCCTGCGCCTGCATCACCGGCAGCGCGGCGCGCATGCCGTGGAACACACCTTTGAGGTTGATGTCGATGGCGCGGCCCCAATCGGCGGGATCAGCCGCGTCCAGCCGCGCGATCGGTTCGATCACACCGGCATTGCCGATCAGGATGTCCAGCTTGCCGAAACGACCGACCGCAAGATCAATCGCGGCTTCAACCTGTGCAAAATCCGTCACATCACAGGCAATACCTGCGGCCTGCCCGCCGATCTCTGCGGCGATCCGTTGGACGGCCGCGCCGTCGCGCGCTGCCAGCACGACATGTGCACCTTGCGCCGCGAAAGCGCGAGCCGCAGCCTCGCCGATGCCACGGCTGGCACCTGTAATAAGAACCGTTCTACCATTGGTCGCGTCCATCCTGTCCTCTTTCTGTTTTCCCTGTGGTAAACCGCTCAAATCACGGGGTCCAGCACCAAGAGGCCTTGACCCTTGGGCTGCATAAGTCACACTGCGCCCGAAAATTCTCGAAAGGTTAATCTCATGGGCATTTGGTCTCGCCGGCTTGGCAGCGGCACAATCGCAATTTTTCTTACGGGATCGAGTGCTTGGGCGGATGTGACTGCCGAACAGGTCTGGACCGATTTCAAGACATATCTTGAGGCATTCGGCTACAGCGTCAACGGCAACGAACAGGCATCCGGTGGAACGGTCACGATTACCGACCTGACGCTGAATATGGACGAAGATGCCTCCGGCACCGCCGCCAGCATTGCTATGGACAACATCTCGTTCACCGAAACCGGCGACGGGCGCGTACGCGTCGCGTTGCCTGAAACGATGCCGTTAACCTTTACCGCCCGCCCGCCCGAAGAAGGGGCCGAGGAGGTGCAAGGCGTTGTCGAATACTCACAATCGGGCTTTGAAATGATCGTTTCGGGCGCGCCCGAGGACATGCAATACGATTACGGCGCGGCAGAAATGGCCTTTGCCTTGTCCAGCCTGATCGTTGACGGGGAACCTGTTGAAATTGAACAGGCACGCATGTCCATGAGCGATATCGCCGGACGCAGCAACATGTCAGGCAGCGACCTGCGCGTGACCGCGCAGACCATGACAGCGACAGCGCTGAATTATGTCGTCGACATTGCCAACCCCGACGATCCAAGCGGGCGGGTTGCAATCACTGGCGGCCTGTCGGATTTGGGTTTCGAGGGCGAGGCGCGCCTGCCCGCCGATGTCGACATGACGGATATGGCCTCAGCCCTGGCCGCGGGCTTCTCAATTGATGGCGGTTATTCCTACACGTCCGGCAATTCCGAATTCTCGATCACAGGACAGGGCCAGAATGTCGAGGGCAACAGCAGTTCGGATGCAGGCAACCTGACCTTCCAGATGAACGACACGAATATGAACTACACTGGCGAAGTCACCGGTGTGACCATGAACTATGCCGGCACCGAGATCCCGCTTCCCGTATCGGTCAGCATGGCCAAGGCTGCGTTCAACATGCTGTTCCCCATCGGTAAAACCGAAGAGCCGACCGATTTCGGTCTGGGTCTGACACTGGCCGATGTCGCGGTGTCGGATGCGATCTGGGGCATGGTCGATCCGGCAGGGCAACTGCCGCGCGACCCTGCAACCATCGAAATTGATCTGACCGGCAAGGCCCGGGTGACGCAGAACATCATGGACGAGCAAGCCATGATGATGGCCGCAGGAAGCCCACCGGGCGAGATCCACGCGTTGACCGTGAACGCCCTGACCCTTGCCATAGCGGGGGCACGGCTGACCGGCGGTGGTGATTTCACCTTCGACAATGACGATCTGTCGACCTTCCCGGGCATGCCCAAGCCAACCGGCGCGCTCAACTTGGAACTGACAGGTGGCAACGCGCTTCTGGATACATTGGTGGCAATGGGGCTTCTGCCGCAAGAGCAGGCCATGGGCGCACGCATGATGCTGGGTATGTTCGCACGTCCCGGATCGGGCCCCGACAGCCTGACATCGCGCATCGAAGTGACCGAGGATGGTCAGGTTCTGGCCAACGGGCAACGGCTGCGCTAAGGCCGCTTGGCACAGTTGCAATTTTTTACCATCAACGGGGTTGTCCGCTTGAATGCGGGCAACCCCGCCATTTTTCGCGCGGCGCGCGAAACACCGGCCCTTGCGGATCACGACCCCTCGGCCTACCTCTCTGCCAGCAAGGAGAACTACCCATGACGACCCCGACGTTGGAAAGCCTGACCGCCGCTTTGCTTGAAGCCGCAAAGCGCGCGGGCGCGGACGCGGCAGATGCGATGGCTGTGCAAGGCACCTCTGTGACCATCGACATGCGTGGCGGCGTTCTGGAACAGGCCGAGCGGTCCGAGGGTATTGATCTTGGCTTGCGGGTCATGATCGGGCAGCGTCAGGCGAATGTGTCAGCCTCGGATATCAGCCCCGCAACATTGGCGACGATGGCAGAACGCGCTGTGGCTATGGCGCGCGAAGCGCCGCTGGACCCCTATGTGGGATTGGCCGATCCGTCCCAGCTTGCACGCGACTGGGACATTGCCGCGCTGGAAATGCACGATGCGACGCCGGAACCAGACGCCCATGTGCTGCAACAGGACGCGGCGCGCGCGGAATCTGCCGCCTTGGCCGTGCAGGGTGTGACGCAGGTGCAATCGGCCACTGCCGCCTATGGGCTGCGTCATATCCATCTGGCGGCCAGCAACGGGTTTTCAGGTGGCTACACCCGATCGGACCGCGCGATAAGCTGTGTGGCGATCACCGGCAGCGGAACAGGCATGGAACGCGACTATGACGGCGACATGCGGATTTTCCAGTCAGACCTGCGCAGCCCCGAGGATGTCGGACAAAGCGCAGGGCAGCGGGCTGTTGAACGCATGAACCCGCGCAAGCCCAAGACTGGCAGCTATCCGGTTCTTTTTGATGAACGGGTATCGTCATCGCTGATCGGGCATCTGCTGGCCGCGATCAGTGGCTCTGCTATCGCGCGCGGTTCGTCATGGCTGCTGGATGATCTGGGAGAACCCGTGCTACCCGATACGCTATCCCTCATCGAAGACCCGCTGCGTCCGCGCGCCAACGGGTCACGCCCCTTTGATGCCGAAGGTCTGCCGACGAAGCGACGCGCCGTTGTCGATCAAGGTATCTTGGCCGGCTGGACGCTGGATCTTTCCACCGCCCGCAAACTGGGGATGACCTCGACCGCGAATGCTGCACGCGGCACATCAGCCCCGCCGTCACCGTCGAACTGGAACATTGAACTGACTCAGGGCAGCACCAGCCGCGAAGACCTGATCCGCGATATGGGAACGGGGCTTCTGGTCACGTCGATGATCGGTTCGACGATCAATCCGAATACCGGCGATTATTCACGCGGCGCATCGGGCCTGTGGATCGAGAACGGTCAGATCGCCTATCCGGTCAATGAATGCACCATCGCGGGCAACCTGCGCGACATGCTGCGACGGATTATCCCCGCCAATGACGCGCGCGCGCATCTCAGCCGCGTCGTGCCGTCGCTTCTGGTCGAAGGGATGACCCTTGCCGGCGACTGATCTCAAACTGCTGATCTCTGCCGCGCATGAGGCGGGCAGTCTGGCGACGCGCTATAGCGGTCCCGATGCCAAGCGTTGGGACAAAGGCGGGAATGAGGGTCCGGTGACCGAGGCCGACCTTGCCGTGGATGCCTTGTTACGGACACGGCTCATGTCGGCGCGCCCCGATTACGGCTGGCTGTCCGAGGAAACACCGGATAACCCCGACCGCCTGTCGCGGCGGCGGGTGTTTATTGTCGATCCGATCGACGGCACACGCAGTTTCATCGAAGGCTCTGCCACTTGGGCGCATTCCCTTGCCGTGGCGGATGAGGGGCGGATCATCGCGGCGGTGGTTTTTCTGCCGCTGAAGGCCAAGCTTTACAGCGCCGCTGCGGGGCTTGGCGCATCTCTGAACGGGCAGGCGATCCGCGCCTCGGACCAGCAGAACCTGTCTGGCGCATCCATTCTGGCCACCAAGCCGTCCTATGAACCGCAAAACTGGCGTGGGCGCGAGGTGCCGCAGATGGTGCGCCATCATCGCCCGTCACTGGCCTATAGGTTGTCACTGGTGGCCGAAGGTCGCTTTGACGCGATGCTGACGTTACGCCCAAGCTGGGAATGGGACATCGCCGCCGGTGCGTTGATTCTGCAAGAGGCGGGCGCACTGGGCACCGATCGGACAGGGGGAACCTTGCGGTTCAACAACCCGCATCCACAGGTCAACGGTGTGATCGCGGCTGGCGCTGGCTTGCATCAGGCGCTGTCCAGTCGTCTGGCGCGGTGATCGGGCAAAACGAGTCCCCCCGAGGCCGGCAGGCTGTTTTGACATAGCTTGCGACCGACCGGCACAGCGCTTACCCTAAGCAGATACTCTGAAGGAGAACCCGATGACACAGCGTCTGCACCTTGTTTTCGGCGGCGAGTTGACCAGTCCGGACACAACCCAGTTCCGCGATGTCGACAACCTGCATATCGTCGGGATCTTCCCCAACTACGCCAGCGCCTATCGCGCTTGGAAGGCAGAAGCGCAGCGGACGGTGGATGATGCACATGTGCGCTATTTTATCTCACATATGCACCGTATGCTGGACGAGGGAACCGAAACATCTCCGACCAAGGAGATTGGCTGAAACTTCATGACACGGTCTATCAGCCTGTCAGCCTATCTTGCCCTGTCGCGCCAGCGATCCGGCGAGAGCAACTCGGGTGGCGACACCGCCAACCGGGGTGTTGCGCGCCCGTCGGGTGAATTGATCTGGGGGCATGCCACCTCGGAAACCCGCGCGGCTGCACTAATCCAGATCACGACGCGCCTGCGCGCTCATCGTCCCGATCTGAACCTGCTGCTGACGCTTGTGCCGGACCTTCCACCGCCTGATAATGTAAGACCGTTCGTCACGGTCCTGCCCGTTCCTGCGGAAACACCCGAAAATATAGCGGCCTTTCTGGATCACTGGACCCCTGACATGTGCCTTTGGGCTGGCGGTCATCTGCGGCCTGCCCTGATCAACAAAGCCGCCGATCGTGCCATCCCCCTGTTTCTGATAGATGCAGACGAAACGGGGTTTGGCACCAGCAGATGGCGCTGGATGACAGATCTGACGCGCGGCACCCTGCGCCGGTTCGGCAAGGTTCTGGCCAGCACCGCAAACTCCGCAAACCGCCTTCTGAAACTGGGTGTTGCGGCGCAGGATATCACCATCACCGGACCTTTGATCGAAGGCACCGCCGCCCTGCCCTGCAACGAGGCTGCACGCGACCTGATGGCCCGCGTTCTGGACGGTCGTCCCGTATGGCTGGCCGCGATGGTCCAACCCGGTGAGATGCCGCTTGTGGTCGCCGCACATCGCATCGCCTTGCGTAGCGCGCATCGGCGCCTGCTGATCATCGTGCCCGACACGATTACCGATGGAGAGGACATGACACAGGCGCTGCGCGCTGAAGGCTGGCGTGTCGCACAATGGTCGCGGGGAGAACATCCCGATGAAAGCAGCCAGATCCTTGTGGCCGATACGCGGGGGGAAATGGGGCTGTGGTACAGGCTTGCGCCGGTCACATTCATGGCCAGTTCCCTGGAGGCAGGCCATGGCGGGCAAGACCCGTTCGAGCCGGCAGGCCTTGGGTCGGCGATCTTGCATGGTCCGAATATTAGCCGCCATCGAACCACCTATGCGCGGCTGGCCAATGCTGGTGCAGCAAGAGTGGTCCGCGACGCGGAGTCACTTGCAGCAGCTGTGACCCTGCTGACCGCGCCGGATCAGGCGGCCTCGATGGCCCATGCCGCTTGGGAAGTCACCACTTCGGGGGCCGAGGTAACCGACCGCGTGATGGAACTTATTCAGGACACGCTCGACCGCAAGGTTGCCTTGTGATGCGCGCGCCGGATTTCTGGTTCACCACGCCCGACAAACCCGCATTGCTGGCGCGGCTTCTGGCCCCGCTTGGCGCACTCTATGCTCGCGGAACATCGCGCAGGTTGGCGCAGCGGCCCACAGTGCGGGTCAAGGTGCCGGTTGTCTGCGTTGGCAACCTGAATGCGGGTGGAACCGGCAAGACCCCGACCGTGATCGCCTTGATACAGCTGTTGCAGGAGTTGCATCTGGAACCGCATGTTGTCTCGCTAGGCTATGGGGGCACGCTGCAAGGCCCTGTCGAGGTTGATCCGCGTCACCACAAAGCGGCACAGACGGGCGACGAGCCGTTGTTGTTGGCCGCTTTCGCACGGGTTTGGATCGCGCGCGACCGCGTGGCAGGTGCAGAGGCGGCTGTGGCTGCGGGGGCGGATGTGATCCTGCTTGATGATGGCTTTCAGGACCCCGCCTTGCATAAGGATCTGTCCATCGTCGTGGTCGATGCTGTCAAAGGTTTTGGCAACGGGCGATGCCTACCCGCAGGACCGCTGCGCGAATCTGTCGGAACCGGACTGGCCCGCGCGGATATCCTTTTGTCCATCGGTCCCGCCCAAGCGCAGACGGTGTTTGCCGCGCAATGGGATGACGCTGTGGCCATCCCCCACGCCACCGGACAGTTAGAGCCTTTGCAAACCGGCATGACATGGACCGACACACCCTTTCTCGCCTTCGCGGGGATCGGCCATCCCGAGAAGTTCTTTGCCACCCTGCGCAGTCTTGGGGCCAACCTGATACGTGCCGAAGCGCTTGAGGATCACCAACCCCTGACACAAGCCTTGATGACACGGCTGGAAAACGAGGCAAAACTGCGCGGCGCGCAGCTTGTCACCACCGAGAAAGACGCCGTGCGCCTACCGCCTGCTTTCCGGTCCAAGGTCATCACGCTACCAGTGCGTCTTTCGCTGGATCAGCCCGACCTGCTGCGCGGCCGTCTTCGGTCCTTGCTGACCTCATCCGGATAGGCGCTGATCTGCTTCCTGCCGCATATGACCAGCCGTAACCTGCGCCACAGGCGTCCACGCCCAAAGCCCTTAAACTCGGCTCATCTTGCCAAAAATACTCAAACTCCGACGCTCGAAAACAGACGCAAGCGGTGGAGCAAGAGGCCTTTCCCCCCAAGAGAAATGTCGCTCGACGGGATACGCCCCCTCAGCCTGCGTTTTCCTGCCCCAGTTTCGGTGCGGGGCGGTCCAACGCCAGTTCAGCGTCCGAGTACCGGATCGGCCCCCGTACGCCCGGGATGCCACCCGGTTCGATCTGCATGCCGCGCGCGATGACATGCGGATCGGCAAAGACCTCGGCCATGTCATTGATCGGTCCGGCAGGAATCCCGCTGGCCTCGCACCCCGCCAGCAGATCGGCCTTGCTCCGCTTAGCTATCTCACCACTTAGAAGCGCGATCATCTCGAGCCGGTTCGCCACACGGTCTGCGTTCTTAAGGAACTTCGCATCCGTCACCATCCAGTCCAACCCCAACAGCTGGCATAGCCGCTGATACTGGCCGTCATTGCCGGTCGCTATTATAATATGGCCGTCCGCACAATCGAACACCTGATAAGGTGTCAGGTTAGGATGATAATTCCCTGTTCGCCCGGGCGGTGTGCCAGTGGTCAAGTAGTTCATTGCCTGATTGGCCGTGACCGAAACCGCCACATCCATCAGGGCCATATCGACCTGCTGGCCACGCCCTGTCCGGCTGCGTTGGTAAAGCGCGGCAAGGATGCCTGCCACGGAATAGACACCCGTGAACAGATCCGTCACCGCCACGCCCACGCGCTGCGGCTGGCCGTCGGGTTCGCCAGTGATCGACATCAGACCGGACATGCCCTGAATGATGTAGTCATAGCCCGCACGATGGGCATATGGCCCCGTCTGCCCAAAACCGGTGATGGAACAATAGATCAATCCGGGGTTAATGGCCGAAAGGCTGGCATAGTCCAGACCGTATTTCTTCAGACCGCCCAGCTTGAAATTCTCGATCAGGATATCGGCATCGCGCACCATCTCCAGGACTTTCTTCTGCCCTTCGGGAGTGCGGAAATCGACTGTGACGCTGGACTTGCCGCGATTGCAGGAATGGAAATACGACGCGGACCTGTCGCCCTCACGCTCGACAAAGGGCGGACCCCATTGGCGCGTGTCATCGCCTTCGGGCGATTCCACCTTGATGACTTCGGCACCCAGTTCGGCAAGTGTCTGGCCAGCCCATGGACCAGCCAGAATACGTGCCAGTTCGATGACCTTCAGGCCGGCAAGCGGAGCGTCCATCATTCACCCAGTTTTTCGTCCAGAATAGCTTTGAGGTCGGCATAGGCCATGTTGCCGTGCTTTTCCCCGTCGATCACGAGCGTCGGGGTCGAGTTCACATCGTCTGCCTCGGCATTCTGTTGGTACCACGCAACAAGCGCCTGCGCGTTGTCATTGTCTGCAAGGCACGCCTCAAGCTGCGCGTTTTCCAATCCCGCCACACGTCCGATCCTGCGCAGGTTTTCTGCGATCAGGGCCGGATCGCCGCCGCCCGCGATCCATTCGGACTGCTGCTGGTAGAGAAGATCGGCAATACCAAAAAACTTGGATGGCTCACAGCGCGCGACCATGGCAGCCCACAAACCGAAACGGTCGAAATAGACGTCCCTATAGATGAACTTTACCTTGCCGGTATCCACATAATCGGCCTTGAGTTGCTTGAGAGGGCCGTTATGGAATGTCGCGCAATGCGGGCAAGTGAACGAGGCATATTCGATCAAGGTGACCGGCGCGTCATCGGCACCAAGCACCATCTCGACGATGCCCGAAGTATCGACATCTGCAGTCTGTGCGTTAGCCATACCAAGTTCGGGCATGGTGCCGCTGGACGTGAGAGCCAGCGACCAGCCGCCAGCGGCCAAAGCCACGGCGGAAATGCCAATCAGGGCGGTTCTGCGGTTCATATGTCTACACCTTTTCTGCAAGTATCGGGAGGCAACCTGAATGTGCCGCCTATTGTTTCGGTCTGGATAGAACGTTACGGGCCAGCGATTCAATCGCTGCCCGCAGTTTTTCATCGCCCACACCTTCGGCAACTGCTGCCGCGCTGCGCGTCACGACTGGATCAGGAGCAGATGTCAGGCGCGATTTCGGCGCATAGCTGAAATCCGCCTGACCCTCGGCAAAGCCGTTGGGTGCGGTCTGCGTGATACGGATACGCGCTATGGCATTGTAGCCATAAACTGCATTGACCTTTTCCCGCAGGCGTTCCTTCTGCATCTCGAGCATAGGGGCCTGCGACCCCGTCGTCAGCACCGACAGGGTCGCACCCATGCCCTGCCGCCCGTAGGAAACCTCGACGGGCCTTGCGACGCGGGCCACATCCTCGCCCACGATTTCGGGCCAATGGGTCAGAAGGCGCGTCACTGCGAATCCGCGTGTCTCGCCCGCACGCCGGATTTGACCCTGCAGCAAGGTCGCGGCGCGGGTAAACTGATGTGCTGTGGGGCGCCTTGCGGCCATGACTTGCATCCTTCGCTTGCGCTCTATTCTAATGGCCATATGAGCCGATACCAGACAATAAGCGGGTCAAAGGGGATAAAGATTGCGTGACGCCCAACCGTCAGTAGACACTGTGCCGGATCTCTCTGCCGGTCTGCTGGACTGGTATGACCGGCATGCCCGCGACCTGCCGTGGCGCGTGCCACCGGATCAGAGCAAGGTTGGCACCCGTCCCGACCCCTATCGCATCTGGCTGTCCGAGGTCATGTTGCAGCAAACGACCGTGGCGGCCGTAAAAGCCTATTTCGAACGTTTCACAATACGCTGGCCCCGTGTCTCCGATCTGGCGGCAGCCGAGGATGCCGATGTCATGGGGGAATGGGCCGGCCTTGGCTATTATGCCCGCGCACGCAACCTGCTGAAATGCGCCCGCGCGGTTGTTGCCGATCACGGCGGTGTCTTTCCCGACACGCGGGAGGAACTGCTACGCCTGCCGGGGATCGGACCCTATACAGCCTCGGCCATTGCCGCGATTGCATTTGGCCGCGCGGAAACCGTGGTGGACGGCAATGTTGAGCGCGTGATGGCGCGTCTGCATGATATCCACAGACCATTGCCAGCCGCAAAACCGGAACTGACCGAGGCCGCTGCCGCAATGACGCCCGAAACGCGACCCGGCGATTACGCACAGGCGGTGATGGATCTGGGTGCCACGATCTGCACCCCGCGCAAGCCCGCTTGCGGGATTTGCCCGTGGCGCACCCCCTGTCAGGCAAGGGCGAACGGCACCGCAGCGGAACTGCCCCGCAAGACGCCCAAGAAACCGCAACCTGTCAGGTTCGGGATGGCCTATGTCGCACGCCGCAAGGATGGAGCCTATCTTCTGGAACGACGCCCCGATCGCGGCCTTCTGGGCGGCATGCTGGGCTGGCCCGGCAGTGACTGGGCGGAAGCTATGCCACAGGAAACCCCGCCAATCAGGGCTGACTGGCAACCGCTTGAGGCCGAGGCGCGGCACACTTTCACGCATTTCCATTTGCGACTGCGGATTTATGTCGTGGAGCTTCCGCTGGACGCAGACCCCGAAACGGGGCACTTCCTTGCGCGCGAGGCTTTCACGCCCTCGGACCTGCCCACGGTGATGCGAAAGATCTTTGACCTTGCGAGACCGGTGTTCGACACTGATATGTGATTAGATAAACCGTTGCGGGAGCCACCGATGCCCATGTTGATCCCTGCCGAACAGGTTGCCCGCATCGGGCGTGCTCTTCCTTTCTGGATGTCGCTGATCTTGATACCAGTTGCGTGGCTTGGTGCTGTCCAAGGCGGATGGACAGTGATCCTGCTGCCGGTGATGACATGGTATTTCTTCAGTTTTCTGGATGCTTTACTGGGGCTTTACCAAGAAAACGCCGACCCCGACATCGAAGAAAGCAAGCTGACATGGTATCGCGCTATCACACTGATCTGGGCTCCTGCGCAGTTTCTGACGCTGTTCGGGCTGATATGGTACGTGACACACACAGGCCATCTGTCCAGTCTGGAAAAGATCCTGCTGTTCTTCGGCGTGGGCGTCATCACGGGGACAGTCGGCATCAACTACAGCCATGAATTGATGCACCAGAAGAACAAGACCGAGCGCCGGTTGGCAGACCTGCTGCTGGCGATGGTTCTTTATTCGCATTTCCGGTCCGAGCATTTGCTGGTGCATCACTGGCATGTCGGCACCTCGCGCGATCCTGTAACCGCGCGCTACAACGAGGGTTTCCACCGCTTTTTCCCGCGTGTTTTGCGGCAGTCCCTGGCTTCGGCCTTCAAGGCAGAGCGTGACATGCTGGCACGGCGCAATTTGCCATGGACAGATCTGTCCAACCCTTTCTTCCGCTATTGGATCATGCAAGCGGCAATGCTGCTGCTGGCATTCGTCATTGGCGGCTGGTCCGGTCTGGCGCTGTTCATCTGGCAGGCATGGATCGCAATCTGGCAGCTGGAACTGGTGAATTATATCGAACATTACGGCCTGACCCGCAAACATCTGGGAAGCGGCAAATACGAGCATGTCAAACCGCACCATTCGTGGAATGCCGCGCATAAGGCGTCGAACTGGCTGCTGATCAACCTGCAACGCCATTCCGACCACCACTACAAACCCGACCGGCGCTTCCCGCTGCTGCAAAACTACACACAAGCCGAGGCGCCTCAACTGCCCTATGGCTATCCGCTGATGACCATGGCGGCCATGGTGCCGCCCGTCTGGCGACACCTCATGAACCCGCGAGTGCGGCGCTGGCGCGAGATGTATTACCCCGAGATCACCGACTGGAAACCCTACAATAAGGCGCTCAATCCGCCGCCGCCGTGACAGGCAGCAAGACCGGGGCGCTGCCCCGGACCCCGGGATATTGGACGCAAGAAGAATTGCGGGCAGGATAGTGCGAGAACGCAAAAAAGCTCCGCCGTAATATGGCGGAGCAGTGTAGTGTTCATGATGTCAGGCCATGAACACCGGCGGTGTTCTGTTCCCTGACAGGATCAGGAGGGGCCGTTTTCCATTTCAGCCCTGATCTGCTGGCGCAGAAGATCAATAGGGATGGTCTGCCCGTCGCGACGGAAGCACCAGTAGGTCCAGCCATTGCAGCTTGGCGCGCCTTCCAGATGGGCGCCGACCTGATGGATCGAGCCTTTGATATCGTCGCCGATCAGCGTGCCATCTGCACGGACCTTGGCCTTGAAGCGACCGTTCATGCTCCAGAGTTCCTCTCCGGGGCGCAGCATGCCGCGTTCGACCAGTTGGCCGAAAGGAATGCGCGGCTCTGCCCGTTTAGAGGTGGAAACCTGCAGGGCGTCACGGTCGAATTTTCGCGTGTTTGACAGGCGTTTCTCAGCGACGCGGCGATACGCCTCCTCGCGTTCGATCCCGATAAACTCGCGCCCCAGCATCTTGGCGACAGCGCCGGTCGTGCCTGTGCCGAAGAACGGGTCGAGAACCACATCACCGGGATTGGTCGAACCGACCAGCACGCGGTGCAGCAGGCTTTCCGGTTTCTGCGTCGGATGCGCCTTGTCGCCATTGTCATCCTTGAGCCGCTCATGGCCGGTGCAGATCGGCAGAACCCAGTCGCTCCGCATCTGCACACCATCATTAAGCGATTTCAGCGCCTCGTAGTTGAAAGTGTATTTCGCACCTTCGGATTTGCTGGCCCAGATCATCGTCTCATGCGCATTGGTGAACCGCTTGCCGCGGAAATTCGGCATCGGGTTCGACTTGCGCCAGACCACATCGTTCAGCAGCCAGAAGCCAGCGTTCTGCATTGCCGCGCCAACACGGAAAATATTGTGATAGGAGCCGATCACCCAGATCGCACCATGCGGTTTCAGCAAGCGGCGCGCGGCCTTCAGCCAGTCCTGCGTGAACCGGTCATAGGCGGCGAAACTGTCGAACTGGTCCCAGTGATCATCAACCGCATCGACACGCGAGTTGTCGGGGCGGTGCAGATCACCCTTCAGTTGCAGGTTATAGGGAGGATCCGCGAAAATCAGATCTACAGAACCTTCGGGAAGGCTGTTCATAATCTCGATGCAGTCACCCGCAAGGATTTGGTTCAGAGGCAGCGTGGCTGCACCCTTTGCGTCCGTCATTGTCTTCATTCTCTGCCTCTGTCCCGGCGCTTTGTGCGCTCTGTGGTTAGGGCCAAAGATGATTCAAACGCGATTCGCGGTCAATTTCTTTTTTGAATCAGCTACTTAGATTTTTATGTTGATACAATATGTTGTGCACCGGCTTGAACGAACGCCTATGGTGAGGGGTCACACCAAGATTTTGAAGCGCCAACCTGTGGCTTTTTGACGGATAGCCCGCATTGGTCTCCCACCCGTAACCGGGGAACTGTTGCGCCAAATCCCACATGATCGCATCGCGGGTCATTTTTGCGACGATCGAAGCAGCCGCAATCGACAGGCTCAGCGCATCGCCTTTGATGATTGCCTGCGCCGGCATCTTCAAACCGCGCGGGATCAGGTTGCCATCGACCAGCACATGATCCGGCGGGCGGGACAGCCCTGCGATGGCGCGCTCCATCGCCAGATGGCTGGCGCGCAGGATATTAAGCGCGTCAATTTCCTCGACCGAGGCATGCGCGACCGAAACCTCGGCTGTTGCGGTGATCTGCACCAGCAGATCGGCACGGCGGCGCGCGCTCAAGACCTTGGAATCGTTCAATCCGCCCGGAAGCCGCCCCGGATCAAGTACAACCGCCGCCGCCGTGACGGGTCCGGCCAAAGGGCCACGCCCCACCTCGTCTACGCCTGCAACGCGGGACAAACCGCGTTCATGCAAAGCTGCTTCGAACGTATAGTCAGGTGCATTCATGCATCCGAGAAACCGCAGTTCGAGCGTTTTGGCAATGAAAAAGGGAGGGCCACCCAAGGCCCTCCCCCTTCGGTGTCATGGTTGTGACCCGACACCTCTGCTCGCCTCAGCGACGGGCGATTGTATATCCTGCCCGTGCTAGACAATCGGCGTCATAGGCGGTCCGCCAGTTCCGGTTGGTCTGAACGTCCACGGTGCAGGCGCGTGGCAGGTTGCCGGCACCGCGAAAGTTGTTCTGCAGACAGCGCTGGCCCAATACGTTGACAGCGCGGCCACGGTTGTCCTCGACACGTTGCACACAGGCGGCAGGCAATGCCTTGCGACTGACGCGATCCGGCAGGGGGCGCGGCTGGATGAAATGCGTGCCGTGGTTCTTTTGTGGCGCGCGATAGGCGGGCGCGTAATACTGTCCGGGGTGATTGCGGCTGGACACACTTTCCTTGCTGCGATCACGTGACTTGTTCAACTGATTGGCAATTATCGCCACAGCCGCGATCCCCGCGGCGGCTGTCGCCAGATCACGCACATCCGCGCGGGCAGGGGCCGCATTGAAGCCTGTGACAACGATTGCAGCAGTCAGAATTGAAGCAATGAATTTCAGGGCCATGCTTGTTTCCTTTTCTCATGTTTGGCTGATCATCCAACGAAGACCACAGACCGATCCGTTGGTAGAACGCATGACCCGAAAAAGCTCTGACCGGCCAAGACAGGCAATATCAGCCTTTGGTTATCCGATAACAGCGGCTCTAACCCCTCATGGATATTGAATAACCTTAGGGATAAGCGCATTCTCGCCAGTATGAAAAACGCTTTACTCCTCTTTGCGGTTCCGTTCTTTCTTGGACTGGGAGCTACCGCCAGCGCCGCGGAATGTTTTGCCGATTACAAGGCCAAGCGCGACAATCCGCTGCGGCTGCACTACGGCGTGGTGCAGGTCACCGGCCCATGCTCTAACTCGCAGGCGCGCGACGAGATTGCCGCGCGTTTGCAGCGGAATGGATGGACACTTCTGAACGTTTTGTCCCTATTCGATGCCTCTGGTCTGGAAGAGAGAAAGCGCAGTGCAGGACAATTCTACCTCCGCTTCTGAAGCGCGACGGGCCGGTAGCCGGATCGTCACCTTCGGACTGGTCGGGATCGTCGCGATCCTGAGCATCACCGCCGTCTTGCTGTTTCGCAATCTTCCCGACGCCAACGCTTTCAACATGAAAGTCGAGCGCCTTTTCATCGAGAACGATGATCTGACGAACGAGACCGAGATCAGACTGCTCGAAATCCTGGCCCAGAGCGGGACAGCTTTCTCGGAAACCCTTACCTCTTACCGTGTTGCGATCTTTGTGCTGCTGGTATTTGCAACCGCCTTGCTGATTGCAGCGCTTGCGCTTCTGGCGATGCTTGTCGCGCTGAACCGGCGCATGGCCCTGATCGAGGATGCCGGGATTCAGGTCTCCTCGCTGCTGATCAGCCGCGAGGAAAACACGGTTTATCTGAACAATATGGGTTTCAGACTGACCGAAGCCGCGATGGAAACCCTGTCGGTTCTAGCCGAGGCGCGTCTGGATGACGATGTCCTGAGCGGTGCCGAAATCGAAGCCATCGTATCGGGCCGGAACGCCGTCGATTGCGACGAGGCGGCGGGCGCAACGCGGATCAAACGGTTGCGCGACACGTTGGGTAACCAGATGGTCAGTGAATTGCTGGTCAAGAATATCGCAAGACGCGGCTATATGCTGGCTGTGGACAAGGACGTTATAAAGGTTGTCTGAGTCCTTTGCCATTCGTCAAACCGTATCGCGCAGCCAACCCATTGTGAATTCCACCCTGTCGCAGCCCGCAAAACACGCGACGCGGTCCAGTTCGGCCTCAAGCCGCGCCTGACGGCCCTTGCCCCAAGCCACCCCTGCCTCGGGCCACAAACCTGCCACGCGCAGAACGGATTCGTCGCGATGCGCCTTCATGTCGATCCGCCCCACCAGACGTGCCCCTTCCAGAAGCGGGAAAACATAGTAGCCGTAGATCCTTTTCGCGGCGGGCGTAAACACCTCGATCCGGTAGCGGAAATTGAACAGGCGCTCTACCCTGTTGCGATCACGCAGCGCCGGATCGAAGGGGCTAAGCACGCGCAGGCGCTTGGGCAGATCGGGCGCGTCCGACGCCAGTTGCGCTACATCGGGGCGCGCATAGCTGCGGCGCAGGTTGCCATCTGCGGCCTCCACCTCGATCTGGATCAGGCGGCCGTTCATTTCCTGCGATTTGCACCATGTTCGCGCCTCGGCCGGTGTGACCGTGTCCCAGAACGCGGCCAACTCGCCCGGTGTTGCAAAGCCAAGCCGGTCCAGCGCCTGTCCACAGCACCAGTCGACAGTGTGGGCAGGATCATGCGCGATCGCGCGAAACTGGTCAGGGATTACCCTTTCGGCCAGATCATAGTATTTCTGAAAGCCGCTACGCGCTGTCACGGCCAGATCGCCCGCACGCCAGAGATATTCAAGCGCCGTCTTGTCGGGGTGCCAGTCCCACCAGCCACCTGCCTTGCGCGGTGTATCGCCCCGCAAATCAGCCGAACAGACAGGACCGTCCTGACGGATTTGTTTCATGACCGCTGCGGTCCGGTCCAGGAACCCATGTCGTTGCCATTTCTGCCAGCGGCCGCGCAGGGTCTCGGCATCACGGGCAAAGCGCAAACGCCAATGGGGATAGAACGCCATCGGAATTACAGCGGCATCATGGGTCCAGTGTTCGAACACTGCGCGGTCACGCGCCAGCAAATTATCCAACTCGCGTGGCTTGTATCCCTGACGCCGCGCAAACAGGATCATATGATGCGCGCGCTCGACCGTGGCGATGCTGTCAAGTTGCACGAAACCCAGCCGGGTGATCAGCTCTGCAAGGCCAGCAGGACCGCGCCCAAAAGAAGGCCCCGACAAGGCGTGACGCTCCAGAAACAACCGGCGGGCAGCTTCATTGGGCAGGCGGAGCATGACCATCGCCTATGGCCGGCGCAAGGTATCGCCATAGCTAATCTGCGGCTTAAGAACGACTGACGCATCCGTTTCGATCCCGCCTGTCCGGTCCACGATTATTTGCGCCGCGCGGCGTCCGATTTCGGCGCGGCAAGCATCCATCGTGGCCAGTTGGCGCGGCAGGCCCTGAAGCAACTCGACCCCGTTGAAACCAGCAAGGCCGATCCGGTTGGGGATATCATATCCCTGCTCCAGCAACCACAGAAGGCCTCCGGCCCCGATCATGTCGTTCGAGTAATAAAGAAAATCCAGATCCGGTGTCCGCGCGATCATCGCCTGCGTCAACTCGCGCCCCTTGGCCAGTGCCGACCCGCCCGAATAAAATTCGTGATCCGCCACCTCGACGCCCCCTTTGGCCAGCGCCTGCGTAAACCCTTCGAACCGTTTGCGCGCACGGTGATCCAGCGGCATCTGCGTCCCCATGAACCCGATCCGGCGATAGCCGCCTGCCAGGATCGCCTCGCCCATCTCGCGACCGGCGCGCCTATGCGAGATACCTACCATCGCATCGACCGGCGTGCCGTCCGTATCCATGATCTCGACCACGGGAATGCCTGATGCCCGCAACATCGCCCGCGAGGCATCGGAATGTTCCAGCCCTGCAATGATCACGCCGGACGGTCGCCATGACAACATTTCATAGAGAACCTTCTCTTCCTTTTCAGGAAGATAGTCCGTCACGCCGACAACAGGTTGCAGGTCTGTTTCCTCAAGAACTCGGCTAATCCCTGTCATCACCTCGGGAAAGACCATGTTCGACAGCGAGGGAATAATCACCGCCACAAGGTTGACCCGCTGACTGGCCAAGGCCCCGGCAATCTTGTTGGGCACATAGCCCAGCGCCTTGGCAGCCCGTAAAACACGATCACGCGTTGCGACCGAGACATCGCCACGGTTTCGCAAAACACGGCTAACGGTCATCTCTGACACGCCGGATGCCTCGGACACGTCGCGCAGGGTTAGGGGGCGGGGGTCGTTGCGGCTCACGTAATGGCTTTCTGAGAATGATCTTGACCAAACATTGCGACAAGTGCCGGACTTGTTCAAGCGCGCAGGTCGGGCTAAGAGGTTTTTGCGTGGTCCCGTGGCTCAACTGGATAGAGCAGCCCCCTCCTAAGGGGCAGGTTGCAGGTTCGAATCCTGCCGGGGTCACCAGAAAACCCGCGCAGCCGGTCGGTTACGAGCCGATCAGATCTTGGCGTGCGGCGCTTTCGGGTTTGTTCCAGTTGCTGGCCATGCGCGCGGCGATGTCTACCACAAGCTCGACGGCGAGTGTGTCGGGCGATTCCAGCCAGCTTGCGCAGAATGACAGCGGCGGCATGGTCGCTTCGGTGGCGATCCGCTCAAGTTTCCCTTGGCGCAGTTCCGCCTCGACCAGTTCATGCGGGATCACGGCGATGCCGATGCCTTCGGTAGCAAGATGCACCACCGTCGCCATCGAGGCACTGGCATGCAGGTTGATAGGAGGAAGATAAGGCCGGTTGAACAGGGATTTCACCTGCTCATAGGGCTGCGTTTTGCGCGCGAAGGTGATCAGTGGAAATTGCGCCAGATCGCGCACATCGGCTGGATTCGGTACTTGCAAGGCAGGGCTGGCGATAAAACTGACAGGGTATTCGCAAAGCAGCCTGTTGCGCAGCAATGGCGCGGATAATGGCCCCAGCAAAAAGCCGATGTCGATTTCCTGCGCCAGCAGGCGCGCGCGCAGCGATGGGGATATATCAACCTCGATTTCGATCGACAGGTTCGGGTAGATCCGGTGCACTTCCTTGATGAAATCGGGAAGCCACGTGTGCACGATGGTTTCCGCGACACCCAGACGGATCACACCGCGCACGGCTTCTGCGTCGCGCAGGCTGGCCAGCATTTCCGCGCGCATCGCAAGGATTTTCTCGGCATAGACCAGCAGTTGACGCCCGCGCAGCGTTGGCGCGACATTGCGGCTTTCGCGGGTCAGCAGTTTCGCACCCACTTCCGCCTCGAGTTGCGCAATGCGGTGCGAGATGGCCGGTTGGGTCGTGTTCAGTTTCTGCGCGGCCCCACGGAAGCTGCCCAGCGCGGCCACCCATAAAAAGGTTTCAAGCCCTTTGAAATCTACCATCGGGTCCATCCAATGTGGCAGGTCAGGGCGTCAGCCAGCCCTGTGCCGCGCGGCATGTCAAGCCTGCCCATGGCTGGACCGACCCTTCCGGCCCGCGATCACTGCCATGATGACAGTTGCCAGAACTGATGCTGCAAGCGCCACGGCAAAGGCAAGACCTGCTGGAAGGTGCACAAGAAACAGCGCCAGACAAAAGCAGAAGGTTGCAAGGCTGCTAAGGCCGTTAAGACCCGCATAGGCCGTCTGTCCGGCAAAATCACCGCCGTGATCCAGATGCAAGGATATGGCGATCACGGTGAAGCCGATGGGGAAGGCCATGATCGCACCGGAAAACCCCGCGCCCAGCGCTGACGCTCCCAAGGTGACAGCCCCGACCAGAAGGCCCGCCAGCAAGCCGCGCAGAACGAGCAAACCCCAATTGGTGCCCGCCGTGCGGGTCACCTGACCCGAGATCAAGCGCCGCCCCAACCTGCGCGCCAGCAAGGTGACAATTGCGAACAATACCGCACCGACCAGCGGATTATGCGGCATCATGCCCAGAGGCAGGGCAAGCATCAGCCAAGCCAAGGCCCCGCCCGCAACCGATCTGAAAGGCCCGTTGCCACGAGCGAGTGCTACAAAGGCCAGCAGGAAGGCCTGCGTGGCGCAAAGCGAGAACAGCGCACCGGCGGAAGCTTGGGAGACAAACTCCGGCGACTGGTCGAAAAGCATGAAACCCAGGCCAGGTGCCAGCACGATGGGCAGACCGACAACCACGCCGCCAATGCTCGGGCCCAAGCGCGCTGCAATCCACGAGATCATCACAACGATGAAGGCCGTACCCGCCATTCGGACGGCAAATTCGCTCCAGACCGCCGGATCGGTCACGACTGCAAAAGCAATTCGATCCGCTGTGCCGCATCCAGAACCTGCCAGTCCTGACCGCCGGGCGCGAAAATCATCAGGCCGGTTGCAAGCCGTTTCGCCCGTTGCATCGGCAGGGTGGCGGCACAGCCGTCCAAAAAGTTCACAGCAGATGGATTGCGCAGCATCAAGGCGTTCAGGCGGTCAAAATCAGCCTCGACCTCGGACATCAGCGGCGCCACGGTTGGGACAGTCGGCAGGATGAAGGCGTCAAACTCGGCGGCCAAGCCCTCGAACGCAGCGATGGCCATTGCGCGTTGCGCCAGCCTGTCTGTGTATTCGGTCGCGTTAAAACCTTCGGCCGACAATATCCTGCGCAGAACACGCGGATCGCCAAGGGTCTTCAAGCCTTCAAGATGGTGCGCGTGGATGGCATAGGCCTCGGTCGCAACAACGATGCGGTTCACATCACCAAACCCTTCGAGCGCAGGCAAATGCGTCTCGGATATCGTGTGCCCCGCAGCGCGCAACGCGACAAGGGCCGCATCGAAATCTGCGGCTACCTGCTTGTCCAACCCTTCCATTAGCGGGCCTTGCAGCACGGCAAGCTTTAGCGGACGCTCAACGGCTTTGGCAGGTGCTGTGCCGGCAGACAGAATTGCATGAACCGCCGCGCAGGTTGCGATACGCGCTGCAAGCGGCCCGATGCTGTCGAAGGTTTGCGACAGAGGGAACGCTCCTTCCAGTGGCACGGTAGATTGCGTGGGTTTGAACCCAGCAAGACCGTTCAGTGCTGCGGGAATACGGACCGACCCGCCCGTATCGGTGCCCAGCGCAATATCCGCCAGACCAAGGGCGACCGACACGGCACCGCCCGAACTGGACCCACCCGAAATCCGCTGAGGGTCACGCGCATTGCCCGTATTTCCTGTATGCGGATTCAAACCGACACCGGAATAGGCGAATTCGGACATGGTGGTACGCCCGCAAGGCACCGCACCAGCTGCCTTGAGCCTGGCAACAGCAGGCGCATCCGAATGTGCCGCAGGCGTGTCAGCCAGAATGACCGAACCTGCCGTGGTGACATGCCCTGCCTCGTCGAAAAGGTCCTTGATCGACACGAACTGGCCCGCCAGCGGTCCGGCACGGCGGGTCTGATCCGCGTCCAGTGCCTTTGCATCCTGCATGACGCGGGATGCGTCAAATCTGGTATAGATCCGCGACATGACCGCAGCGGGCATATCCATGGCACGGTCGATCAGATGGCGCGCACGGTCTTCGGCGCGGAAGGTGATGCGCCCGCAGGGCGACGTCAGAGGCGAGTTTGTCATTGGGTTCCTAGCGGTCAGGCAATCACGGGAAGGGTTATCATGTGATACGCATGTTCGATGCGCCGGCCCAGCTTGTCATCAATCATTTCCATCCGAAACTCTTTTGCCGGACGCACCCCGCCGGAAAGCACGGCAAAGGTACCGCACATCATGACCGTTCCAGCAATCAGTCTGCCACCGCCCTGCGTCAACGGGTTCGCGGCAAGAAGCTCGGACAGCGGACGGATCGAGGCGATTTTTCCGTCCTGATAGGGCACCCAATCCCCCCCATCGCGAATGAAGGACCGAATGCGGATTTCGTCCAGATGGCCAGCGACCTCGTCGAAATCCCATAGGACAGGGGCAATTGGCTTGGGACATATCTGCTTGGAGTGGGCGACAGAATAAGCTTCCAGCTTACGGTCTGTATGATCGGATCCAAGCCCCAGATAAAGTCGGCTGCCATCGTCAACCAAGGTCGGCTCGGCCTCGCCGGACGCGGTCTCGTCGAGACACTGGATCTGGCGGTCGGTCGTGAACATCAGATCCGACACGCGATAATAAAGCGGCACTGTCGTCGGAGCAGGCACACCGATCTCGGCCAGTTCCGCGATATGGTGGGCCACGGCATCGGCATTGCGGCCAGTCCAGCCCGCGATCACGCCAGCCTTGATATCGATC
Organism: Seohaeicola saemankumensis; assembly: GCF_021021435.1. Classification (GTDB taxonomy): domain Bacteria; phylum Pseudomonadota; class Alphaproteobacteria; order Rhodobacterales; family Rhodobacteraceae; genus Seohaeicola. Next base: position 90,565 of record NZ_JAINWI010000013.1, on the reverse strand, counting down.
CGGACCGGCCCATGGCCTGCGCGTTCAAACGTCAGTTCTTGACCCATAGTTGCATTTTGCTCCTGCAGTTTGGATGGTTGATTGTCGCGCCTCAGACCGGGGCAAACAAAAGGGCTATGGACGGGAAGGCAATCAGCAGCCCCACCATCACCAGCATGACGAAGACGAAAGGTATCGCGCCCATCATCACATCGCTCAGACGCCCCTCCTTGCGCGCGCCCTGCACGACATAAAGGTTCAGACCGACAGGCGGGGTGATCAGTGCCATCTCGATCAGCACGATCAAAAGGATACCGAACCAGACCTTGTCGAAACCAAGGTCGATCACGATGGGCACGACAATCGGAATGGTCGCGATCATCAGCGCCAGAGTTTCGATAAAAAAGCCAAGCACGATATACATCAGTACGATGATCAACAGCATGCCGTAAGGACCAAGGCCGAAACCTTCCAGAAAGCCCGACAAGGCCCGGTTCAAGCCAGTTGCACCAAGGGCGAAGTTCAGGAAATAGGCCCCGACGATCACGAACATAACCATAGACGTGGTGCGGATCGTGCCCAGAAGGGCGGCGCGCATGTTTTCAAGCGTGACCGCCCCATAAAAAGCCGCAATGCCCAGCGCCATCACAACACCGATGGCCGCAGCCTCGGTCGGGGTGGCCCAACCGCTATAGATCGAGCCGATGATGATGGCAAAAACCATCAGCACAGGGATAAGATGCGGCAGGCCTGCCATTCGTTCGGCCCATGTGAAACTGCGACTTGGCCCGCCCCAAGCGGGTTTGATGGTGCACAGGATCGCCGTGATGATCATGAAACCCAAAGCCATCAAAAGGCCCGGGACAATCCCCGCCATGAACAGCTGCGGCACGGATGTCTGCGTCAGAAAGCCGTAAACGATCAGGTTGATCGAGGGCGGCAGCAGAATGCCCAGCGCCCCGCCTGCCGCAATCGCACCGGCAAACAGACGTTGGTCATAACCCTGTTTGCGCGCTTGCGGCATGGCCACTGTGGCCACTGTCGCCGCTGTCGCCACGGACGAGCCGGACGTCGCGGAAAACATCGTGGCCGTTCCAATATTGGCATGGATCAGACCACCGGGCAGCCACGAGAACCATGTGTCCAGCGTCGCGTAAGTACGCTCGGCGATACCTGCGCGCACCAGAATCTCGCCCAGCAGCACGAACAGGGGAATGGCGATCAAAAGGAAGCTGTCGGACGAGGAATAGACCATCTGCCCCAAGCCACGCATAAGCGGCATGGCCGAGAAAAACTCATCCAGACCGAAGCCAAGGATAAACAGCGCCGCACCGACCGGCACCGAGAGCGCCAGTAGAACGGCAAGGCCGATCGAGACATACCAGATCATTCGACATCTCCTGTCTCGACCGGGATCGAGGCAATCTGCTCGACCAGTTCAAAGCGGCGCAGTGCTGTCAGGAAAACCGTGATCCCCAGCAGGAGTCCCGAGGTAACGACCATCCAGGCCCAGCCGCCGAACCAGACGATCTGCGGCATCCACAAGGGCACGCCCAAAGGCGTGTTCGACCGCGACCCCCGCGCCAGCGATTTGGCCAGGACATCATAAGCGTGCCATGCGACCAGTACGGCCACCAGCAACACACTGGCCATGGCCACGATATCCAGAACGGCGCGACCAGCCACTGGCAGACGGGAATGGATCAGGTCGATCCGCACATGTGCCCGCTCGACAAGCGCATAGGAAAATCCCCATGTGGCAATCGCTGCCATCACATAGCCTGACAGTTCATCAGCGCCACCGACCCGCATCGCGGGAAACTGGCGGCCCAGAACCTCGGTCATGATCAGTGCAACGGCTGCCAGAAGAACGGTCCCGCAGAGCAGGGCAATCCATCGGTTGGCGGTCCTGAGGATGCCGGCGATCTGCATCGCCCCTCCGGCCAGTCTATCCGAATCTGTCATATTGCCCTGCTCCTTTTTGCTGTGTCACCAAGGACGCTTAGTTGGTGATGCTGACGCCCAGTGCCGCGCCGACGCTGTCATTCCAGCGCTGCGCCCAGTCACCACCGGCACGTTCCGCCCAGTCCGGCAGGATCGAGGCTTCCAGCACTTCGACGGCACGGGCTTGATCGGCTTCGCCCAGTTCCACCAGCGTCATCGAGGCTGCTGCACCGGCGGCGCATTCACCTGAACCAGTCAGGCAAGCGATATCGCGGGCAAGTGCGCCACCGGCATCGTCCCATGCGGGATCTTCAAAGCCTGTCTTGGCCTGCTCGGTCAGAAATTCCTGCACGGCAGGATCAAGCGCTTCCCACGCATCTAGGTTCACAGCAGTGATTACAGGGTCCCAGCCACCCAGCGGAAGATTGACCAGATGGGTCGAGGATTCGTACCAGCCCGATGCATAACCCGAACCGGCACCGGTCACGGCACAATCAATCACGCCACGCTCCAGCGCACCTGGCACTTCCGAGAAGGCCATCGTGATGCCTTCGGCACCCAGCGCTTCGAGGAACAGTGTTGTCATACGACCGGAACCACGGATTTTCTTGCCCTCAAGATCGGCAAGGCTGGCGATTTCGGCATTACAGAACACGATCTGCGGCGGATAGGGCGCGATGGCCAGCATGTGCGAGTTGAAACGGTCGCGCATGATATCGGCCACCATCGGCTTGGCGGCTTCGACCATCTGGCGTGCAGAGTCGGCATCAATGGCCAGCAGCGGCACATCAAGACCTTCCAGTTCCGGCGCATCGGCGACGGTATAGTCACCCACGGTCATCCCGATGTCGAATACGCCGTCACCCAGCATGCGGAACACATCGCCACCGGCGACGCCCATCTGGTCAAAGGTCGTCATGCTGACGGTCACCTTGCCGCCGGATGCTTCCGGAACAGCGACTTCCCAGAAGTTGCGCTCGAAATTCTTGTAAAGCGGCAGGTTGCTCCAGCTGCCGACAACCGACAACTCGGTTTCAGGCAGATCCTGTGCAGTCGCGGTCAATGCCAGCGGCACCAGAGCGACAGAAGCGAGCAGGGAACGGAATACGGGTTTCATCTGTTTTCTCCTTGTTGAGGTCGGTTCTTGGTCTTGAACACGTGAACGGCGTTGTGCCGTCATGCGTCGGTCGGAAGGTCAGTCACCAGCATGTGTCCCGGCTCGTGCATGATCGCGAGTTCGGGGCGGGCTTTGCGGATCGCGGATTGCGGGGTCACGCCGCAAGCCCAGAACACGGGTACATCACCGGGCGACAGGATCGGCGCATCACCGAATTCCGGCGCGTTGATATCCTTGATCCCGATCGCGGCAGGATCGCCGAAATGCACAGGCGCACCGTGCGCCTGCGGCATTTGCGCCGAAATTACCATGGCACGGATCGCGTCCCGAGTCGAAAAGCCGCGCATCGACACGACCATCGGCCCGCCGAACGGTCCCGCGCTATGGGTCTGGATGTTGGTCACATACATCGGCACATTGCGGCTGGCCTCGATATGCCGGACAGGAATGCGGGCCTGCAGCAGTGCTGTCTCGAAGGAAAACGAGCAGCCGATGACAAAGGTCACGAAATCGTCCTGCCACAGCTCGCTGATATCGGTCAGTCCCTCGGCCGGTTCGCCATTGCGGAACACACGGTAGCGCGGCACGTCCGAGCGAATATCAATGCCTTCACCCAGCATCGGCAAGGCCGGATCACCCGGCTCGGACACCCCCAGAATGGGCGCAGGCTTGGGGTTGACCACACAGAAGCGCAAGAAGTCCGCTGCCAGATCGCGCGGCAGGATCACGACATTGCCCTGCTGAAACCCTTTCGATTGACCACTTGTCGGTGCGGCAAACCTGCCTTCGCGGCTGGCCAGCCGAAGATCGGCAGCAGTATCGAAAACGGGTGCTTTTTGCTGCGGCATATCGGACAGGTCTCCTGATGTCTTTCCGGTTTGCGAGAGATCTCAAGCGGATGTTCTTGAGCAAGTAAGCCCGAAAGATGAGAATTAGTCGAATTTTAAGTTTTCATCGCTTTCGATCAATTCTACTTATCACAAGTGGAGGTTCAGAAGATATTGGAACGCTCATATTGCACCGGCCAGACGACGTTTTGCGCCTTGAGCATGGTCGCGGCCTTCAGCGGCCAATGCGGATCTGCCAGCAAGCCACGGCCAAGAAGCACCAGATCGGCATCACCGTTGGCGATGATGGATTCGGCCAGATCGGGCGCATTGATCAACCCGACAGCACCGGTCGCCAGACCCGTTTCGGTCCGTATCTGCCGCGCAAATGGCACCTGATAGCCGGGATGGATCGGAATCTGCTGGCGCGGATCATTGCCACCGGACGAGCTATCAATCAGGTCCACATCTCCCCGCGCTTTCAGAAGCTTGCAAAGTCGCACACTGTCTTCGGCGGTCCAGCCGCCCTCGACCCAGTCACTGATACTCAGCCGCACGAAAAGCGGCAGATCGGCGGGCCATTCGCTGCGCATGGCATCCAGCGATTCAACAAGGAACCGGATGCGATTGTCGAAACTGCCGCCATAACTATCCCTGCGGTCATTGCTGAGGGGCGAATAAAACTGATGGATCAGATAGCCATGCGCGGCATGCAGTTCCACAATCTTGAAACCAGCCTCGAAAGCGCGGCGTGTCGCCTGCGCCAAGGCATCAAGCTCGGCCTGAATGCCGGCACTGTCCAAGGCGGTCGGTATCGGCCAACCATCGGCATAGGCCAACGCCGAGGGACCAACCGTGGTCCACCCCCCGTCGGAGGGAGGGACAGGGCGCGTGCCTTCCCATGGCCGCCCAACCGACGCCTTGCGTCCCGCATGACCCAACTGGATCGCAGGCACAGCCCCCTGTCTTGCCACAAAGCCCGCAATCCGTGCGAGCGCATCGCGCTGTGCATCATTCCACAGCCCGAGGTCATGCGCGGTGATCCGGCCACGCGGCGCGACATGCACGGCTTCGGTGCACACAATCCCCGCCCCGCCCGTCGCCCGCGCGCCAAGATGGGTGAAATGCCAGTCATTGGGTGTCCCGTCCTGTGCGGAATACTGGCACATCGGCGACAGCATGATCCGGTTGCGAACCGTGACAGAGCGGAAAGTGATCGGACGGAACAGATGCGGGTTCGGGTCGCGGCGCAGAATACGGCGCGCATTCTCGCCGGTGACGCGCGAGTCTGCAGATGCATTGGTTTCAGACATGATGCCTCCTTAAGGGACATGCAGCGGAGCCTGACAGGGACCATGCTGCGACTGTCACGGACAGACGCATTGGTAGCTTGGACAATCGCCATAAGTCGAATTTTTATATTTTATCCAATGCGATCAGATTAATTGATCACTTAATCTTGGCCAAACACTCGCGGGGCAAGCGGATAACGGATCGGCCGTTCCGGCCCCTGATCCGTGACAATCACCATCTCGCCCAAAGCGGCACCGCCAAGTCGGGGCAGAAACAGATTGGGATGCAATTCCAGAACCATGCCGGACGCCAGGATACAGCCCTTGCCGGCAGGACGCGCCGGAAACTCGGCAAGGCCATAGCCCTGCACAAAGGCATCCGTCAGGATCGGATCCTCATAAGACAGGCCAAGTCCGTGCCCGAAACGGAACCGTTGGGCGGCGCGCATATCCAGACCGGACGTGCCAGCCGCGAAAGCCGCCTCCATCGCGTCAGCCAGATCGGCCAGCGCCACTCCGGGTCGGGCAAGTGCCAGCCCTGCTTCCAGACAATCAGACACAATCCGCAGCAAGGCGGCATGATCCTGCCGCAAAGGACCAACCGACCCCGTCCGGATGCCATGCGCCCAGTGCCCGTCAACTGTCAGCGCAATACCGAACAGAACCTGATCACCTTCGGCCACAAAATCACCGGTTTCCGAGGGCCAGTAGCGGGGACGATCGGCAACCGGACGCACTGTCAGCCATGTGCGGCAGTAATCTGCACCCTGCGACAAGGCCAACGCCTCAAGCTCCCGCTGGGCCGACAGCGCTGATGTGCCGGGCCTCAGGAATTTGGGCAACGCCACAAAAAGCGTATCGCAAATCGCTGCTCCTTGCCGGTGAACCTGCAGGGCCGACGGCTCTTTGATCAGCCGCATACTGTCCAGAAAACCCGCTGCTTCCACATCATCACGCAAGACCAAGGCTAGCTGACCCGCCATCCCCGTTGGCAATTCGTCGATCCCGATCAGCCCGATATCACCAGTGGGCACTTGCAGGCGGATCAGCGACATCCAGTTCGCGGGCGGCGCATAGACGGGGGCAAGTTCCGGCACGCTGTCGACCGCAAGAGGCGCCATAAAAGGGCTATTGACGATCAACCTTGCGCCTTGAGGTGACAAAACCAGAAGTGATGCGGATTCATGTCCGTCCCAACCGGTCAGATATCGCAGGGCACCATGCGATTTCGTTCCGCCACCTAGCGCACTGCCCATACCGAAGACCATCACAGGACGCTGCAAACCGTCCATCAGCGCGCGCCGTCGCCCAGCGTAGACATCCGGATCAAGCGCCTTCAGGGACGTAACCCGCAGCCCGGCTGTGGCTTGCGACCTACCCGTCAACGCAAGCGGTTAGGGCAAGAGAGCAATTGCGCGTCATACATCACAGCGCGATCCTGCACGGTGCCCGCGATCCTTACCAGCCAGCTTTTGGCGTTATAGGAACCGCGGGCATAGCCCGTGTGTCCCTCGTGATATGCCAGATACTGGTTGCGCGCATCCGTCAGGGCAATGCCGTTACGCTCACGCGTGCGGTTCATGTACCAGCCCATAAAGTCGGTCGCATCCTCGATCCGGTCACGCTTTGCGCTCATCCGGCGTTGATCGACCTGATATTCCCGCCAAGTCGCATCCAGTGCCTGACTATATCCGTAGGCTGAACTTTGCCTGCCCATCGGGATCACACCCAGCGTATACTGGAACGGAGTCCGAGCATTCCCGATAAACTTGCTTTCCTGATAGATCGTGGCCATCTGCACGGCGACCGGAACATTCCAGCGCCTTTCTGTCGCACGCAGGGCACGGGCGTAAGTGGGGCGCTCACCCAGAAGGGCACATGCGTTGTCCAGATTGCGCGGCGCCGAGAATTCAGGGCTGCCACAGGACGCAAGAACCATCAACAGGATCAAGGCGCGAAGATATCTGCTCATCTGCCTCTCGTTTCTTTGAACGATTTTTATTCCTTCAACCCTAACGGAAAGATCAAGAGGATGGAATGACAATTGCGTTTGAACTGCCGACCTGTGGCGCAGTTTCGCTGAATTCCGCACAAAAACGTGACCCCACAGAAAAAACTCTTTTTCTGCACGCATTTGTGGCACTGTTATGGCAGTGACCACACACTGTTTCCCTGCATTTACGCCCTAGTATTGGACAAATAGCCCTTGAAAGGTCTAATCAGGGGGAATAGGGGCCGCATCGCAATGTTGAAAACACGCGCAAAATATCATTTGGGCCAGGTAGTCCGCCACAAGAAGCATCCCTTTCGTGGTGTTGTCTTTGACGTGGACCCACAGTTCAACAACACTGAGGAATGGTATGACGCCATTCCCGAAGACAGTCGTCCTGTCAAAGAACAGCCCTTTTATCACCTGCTCGCCGAAAACGACCAAAGCTATTACGTGGCCTATGTGTCCGAGCAGAACCTGATCGCGGACTATTCAGGCGAGCCTGTCGATCACCCTGACATCCCCGATCTGTTCGGGCCGTTTCAGGACGGGCACTACCCGTTGCACTTCCAACTGAATTGACGACAAGCTGTCAGGGCAGTCCATCGGCCTGCCCCGAACACGCGTGTCAGTATCCCAATGCGCAGCCATCCTTGCGCGGATCAGATGCACCTTCCAGTACTCCATCCTCGCGGATCAGAATGGATTGGGCCCCGCCGATCGGACTTTCCGCCAGACTGACCTGATGACCCATATCAGCAAGCGCGGCGCGCACGGTATCCGGATAGCCGCTTTCGACTTTGAGCAGCGACCCTTCGGCAAAGGCGCGTGGTGCGTTGATAGAGGTCTGCGCATCCATCCCGAAGTCCACTATATTCGAAACAAAACGCGCATGACCTGTTGACTGGTAGGCTCCGCCCATGACGCCGAAAGGCATCGTCACTTGTCCGTCCACCCGCAGCATTCCCGGAATGATCGTATGCATTGGACGTTTGCCGGCAGCCATCTCGTTGGGGTGCCCCGCCTCGAGCGTGAAGCCAGCGCCACGGTTCTGCAACAGAATCCCGTACTTCTCGGAGGCGATACCAGACCCGAACGGATGGAACAGCGAATAGATCAACGAGACCGCCATACGGTCTTTATCGACCACAGTAATATACACCGTATCCTTGTGGATCGCCTCGCTGGCCTCATGCGCCGAGGCCATGGCCCGCTTGGGGTTGATCAGCCCCGCCAGTTTTCTGGCTGTCTCGGGTGACAGCATATGATCCAGCCGCGTCGTGTGATCGGGGTCGGCAATGAAACGGTTGCGGGCGTCATAGGCCAGACGCGTCGCCTCGGCCTCGATATGCAGACGCTCTGTCCCAAGCGGGTCCATACCTGCGACATCGAAATGCGACAGGATGTTCAGGATCAGGATTGCTGTCGCCCCCTGACCGTTTGGCGCATGCTCGACCAACTCGGTGCCTTTATACAGTCCGCTAACCGGATCGTTGTAATTGCAGCGCTGGCCCGCGAAATCGGACAATTCATGCACACCGCCTGCTGCTTTCAACGCCGCCACAAGATCCTCGGCAACTTCGCCCTCGTAAAAACCGGCGCGACCGTTCTTGGCGATGCGGCGCAACGCCTGCGCCTGCGCGGGCAGGCTGAAGATCTGTCCTTGCGCAGGCACCTTGCCATCGGGAAGGTAGAATTGCGGCGCATGCCCCTGAAGGGATTTTGCCGCACCGGGCCAATCCATCGCCACACGCGGCCCGACCGGGACACCCTGTTCGGCATAGCGGATCGCAGGCGCAAGAAGCGCATCTATTCCAAGCTTGCCGTGATCTTCGGACAAGGCGCAAAAGGCATCCACGGCACCGGGGATTGTCACGGCCTCGACGCCGTGAATTGGCACTGTTGCCATGCCACGGGCGCGCATGGCTTCAGCATCAGTTGCCGCAGGCGCGCGCCCTGACCCGTTAAGTGCCACAATGTCGGGTTGTCCCGGCTTGGAAATCAGCACAAAGCAATCGCCACCGATTCCGCACATATGCGGCTCGCAAATCCCCAGAAGGACGGCGCCGGCAATGGCGGCATCCATCGCGGTGCCGCCGCGTTCCAGCGTTTCAACAGCCACTTTCGCAGCCAGCGGATGTGATGTGGCACACATCCCGTTTGTCGCCATGACCGTAGACCGGCCTGGCATCTGGAAATCTCGCATGGGGAACCCTCCGTTTGTTCTGCACGCACAGTAGGAGCGGCGCACAAGAATGCCAACTAGCTGATGGAGAGGGTGAAGTTCCCGACGCTACGCACTGGGTGGGGGCAATTTTAAACGCAACGCCGGGAGAAGCTATGCAGCTACAAAGGCCTTTATCCTTCGCGATTCGGGCGATGTTCAGGTTGGATTGGGGCTTTTCTGCGATGTTTGCCCATCCGCTGCACCCGTGCTGTGATTGCGTGGCACCGTCAAGCTGAGCAGATTGCCTGTTGCCGTCCATTGGCAGTGAAGGTCGCATGACAGCGCACGGATCATGAACCACCCGAATCCTCCCTCGGGAAGATCATCAAGCGCCACTCCTGCCAGTGGGGTGGCCACGTATTTCTCACCCGACAGAAGGTGCTGCGGCAAGGCGCGGCCACGGTCTTTCACCAGCATATGGATACCCTCAGGTGATCCGTGACAACAGAGTTCGATCCAGTCGCCCTCCCCCTGCTTTTGCCCGTCTCCCCGCCCATGTTCCGCAATATTGTTCAATATCTCGGCCAAAACGATCTCGCTCCGCCCCAGAAGATCCTCGCATGGTTCAATCTGTGCCAACCTATACCGCCACACCAGTAATGTAGCGCGGATATCCGGCGGGTTTGTCCGGCAGCGCAGCCGGATCTCATGCCCTTGATCTGACAACACGGCACCATTCCGCGGCAACCGTTCAGCAGACATCAGGGTCGATCGCGGCATCGACATTGGCATGGATGGGAAAAACTGTATCCATCCGCGTCAGCCGGAACACCCTGTCCACATTGGGTAAAAGCCCTGCCAGGTGCAAACGACGCGCGTCCCCCAGATGTTTCATCGCAGCCACGATAGCGCCAAGTCCGCTGGAATCGACAAATTCGACCTTGCTCAAGTCCAGAATGACCGGACCCTGCCCCCCGTCTGTTTCCCGTCGCATGGCTTCCTTAAAGGCGATGGCACCGGCCGCATCGATCCGGCTTTCCTCAACCAGAACAACACACCACCCTTGCCTGACCTGCGATATCAGTCGCATCTGCATCTACCCCGTTCTAATTTCGACCTCGCAAGGCTAAACGGAATTCCTTACCATCCCGTATTCAGAGGCCGCAGATAAGAGGGAGACCAGATATGAAAACCGTTGTGATTGCAGGGGCAGCCCGCACCCCGATGGGGGGCTTTCAAGGCGTATTCGATGGAATCGGGGCCGCCGTTCTGGGCGGGGCCGCAATCAAGGCGGCCTTGAGCGACGCCGGCGCCAGCACCGTCGACGAAGTGCTGATGGGCTGCGTTCTGCCCGCCGGACAAGGGCAGGCGCCCGCGCGTCAAGCGGGATTCGCGGGCGGCTTGGGCGAAGAGGTGCCCGCGACCACCCTCAACAAGATGTGCGGATCAGGCATGAAAGCCGCGATGATCGCCTTCGACCAGATCGCGCTTGGCCATACCGACACGATGATCGCAGGCGGTATGGAAAGCATGTCCAACGCGCCCTATCTGCTGCCCGCGATGCGCGGCGGCGCTCGGATCGGGCATGGGCAGGTCGTCGACCACATGTTTCTGGACGGGCTGGAAGACGCCTATGACAAGGGCCGCCTGATGGGCACCTTTGCCGAGGATTGCGCCGAAACCTTCCAGTTCACCCGCGAGGCGCAAGACGACTTTGCCCTGACATCCTTGTCCAATTCGCTGGAGGCCCAGAAATCCGGTGCCTTCGCCCGCGAGATCACGCCCGTGGCGCTTGCGACCCGCAGCGGCCAGATCATGGTTGAGGCTGATGAACAGCCCGCCAAAGCCAAGCCCGAGAAGATACCGCAACTCAAACCGGCCTTTCGCAAGGATGGCACGGTGACAGCGGCCAATTCCTCGTCTATCTCTGACGGGGCGGCGGCACTGGTTCTGGCCTCGGAGGAGGCTGCACAGGCACAGGGCCTCAAGGTCCGCGCCCGCATCCTTGGTCATGCCAGCCACGCGCAGGCACCAGGCCTTTTCACAACCGCTCCGGTCCCTGCGGCCCGCAAACTGCTGGAACAGATCGGATGGAGCGTCGCCGATGTCGACCTGTGGGAGGTGAACGAGGCTTTTGCCGTTGTGCCGATGGCCTTCATGCAGGAAATGGGTATCGCGCGCGAGAAGCTGAACGTAAACGGCGGTGCTTGCGCGCTGGGTCATCCGATCGGGGCCTCGGGGGCGCGGATCATGGTCACTTTGCTGAACGCATTGGAGACGCGCGGACTTAAACGCGGCGTCGCGGCTATTTGCATCGGTGGTGGCGAAGGCACAGCCATTGCGATCGAATTGGCCTGAACGTTTTTTCTTGCAGGAAATATCATCGAGGGGAGACGTCGAGCCCTTGTTCGGCGACAAGGGGCGGAAAGCCCCCCACCTGCTATGAAAGAGAGAACATGAGGGTCAATTACACTACGCTAGCCGCCACGATCTCGGCGCTGACCGAAGGTGAAAACGACACCGTCGCCCTCATGGCGACGGTCGCCTGCGAGGTGCATCACAGCGATGCGCGCTTTGACTGGACAGGATTCTACCGTGTGACCGCGCCGGAACTTCTCAAGATCGGGCCTTATCAGGGCGGGCATGGCTGTCTTGTCATTCCGTTTTCACGCGGTGTCTGCGGTGCGGCGGCGCGCACGGGCCAAGTGCAGCTTGTGCCCGATGTCGACGCATTTCCGGACCACATCGCCTGCGCGTCCTCGACCAGATCCGAGCTGGTATTGCCCGTTTTCAACGGGTCCGGCGTGCTGGTGGGTGTCTTCGATATCGACAGCGACCAACCGGACGCTTTCACCACGCAGGATGCAACGGCGCTTCAATCCATCCTTGCGGATGTCTTCGGGCATGCGGAATGACTCGCAGCCCGGGGATGTCACTCTATGAGTTTTGAAGGCTGGACTGTTTTTGCCCTGTTCTGGGTCGTGTTTGTCACAACACCCGGTCCGAATGCGGTCAATTGTATCACCAACGGGATGACACATGGCTTTGGCCGCAGCCTGTGGGGTGTGCTGGGCATCCTGACGCAATCTACGCTGTTTCTAACCCTTTCGGCGCTGGGTGTGACCGCCCTGATCGCAGCCTCGCCGCAAGCCTTCGGGATCGCCAAGCTAGCTGGAGCCGCCGTTCTGATCTGGCTAGGGCTGCGCGGCTGGCTGAATGCGGCCAAGCCTGCACCAGCCGTCATGCCCCATGCCGGTTCAATCTATACACGTGCCTTCATGATCGCCACGATCAATCCCAAGAGCGTTGCGGGCTATCTGGCCGCCTTCAGCCAGTTCGTGCAGCCCGATGTCCCTATCGCGCTGCAGATGTTGACGATCTTTCCCACAGCCTTGCTAATCACGGCGGCAAGCTATGTGACCTACACAGCCTTGGGCGCAGGTCTGGGCCGCGCTGCCTTGGGTGCCGTGTTCAACGTCTGGCTCAGGCGCGGCATGGCCTTGTGTTTCATCCTTTACGGCATCCTGCTGGGCCTGTCCTTGCCCCCTGCGCCGCCAAGCGGGGCTTGAACACATCGCGATGATGCGGCACTGGGAGAGCATGCAAAGCGCCTATTCCCCCCCGACCGATCCGCTGACCGTCCTGCACGAGGATCACGAGATCGTCGTTCTGGACAAGCCGGCCGGCCTTTTGTCGGTTCCCGGTCGTGGACCGGAACTGGCTGATTGCCTAATCACACGGGTGCAGGCCGTTTTCCCCGAAGCCTTGCTGGTGCACCGGCTGGACCGCGATACATCGGGGTTGATCGTCTTTGCCCTGACCCCGCATGCCCAGCGAAACCTGTCCATGCAGTTCGAGGAGAAGCGCACGAAAAAGACCTATCAGGCGCGGCTGGATGGTTTGCTTGAGCCACGGGAAGGCACCGTAGAGCTTCCTCTGATCGTGGATTGGGAAAACCGCCCCCGCCAGATGGTCTGCCATGACACAGGCCGCCCTGCGACCACCGACTGGCGCGTGCTGCGACACGAGGACGGCACCACCCGAGTGCGCCTGATGCCGCGCACAGGGCGCACGCATCAGCTACGCGTGCACATGCTGGCTTTGGGGCATGTGATCCTTGGCGATTCGATCTATGCGACCGGTCAGGCGGCGGATCATCCCCGTCTGATGTTGCATGCCCAAGAGTTGCGCTTGAACCATCCAGAGTCCGGTCGTGGCATGGTCTTTCGCGCGCCGGTTCCGTTTTAAGGCTGCTTCTCTCTCTCGTCAGATAAGTCCCGCCTGTTTGAACAAGGCCTTCATATCCGCCTCAGGGCGGGCACCGAAATGGCTGATCACCTCGGCCGCGGCGACGCATCCCATTCGGCCTGACACATCAAGCGGCTGTCCGGTTGCCATCCCAAAGATAAAACCTGCAGCAAACTGATCGCCCGCGCCTGTCGCATCGACCGGCACGATCTCATTGACCGGGACAGCCACGGTCTGATCGCCTTCGACCAAAACAACATCGTGGCCCGAACGCGTGCAGACGATCAAACCGGACTCTGCTGCCGCCTGCTCAAGCGCCCGTCCGAGATCGTCGGTTTGATAGAGCGATTTCCACTCGTGCTCGTTGCCGATCACATAATCCAGCGACTTGACCAGACGCCGGAAATCTACCCTGTGACGATCCACGCAGAACGGGTCGGAGAGCGCAATCCCCGCCTTTCCGCCACCCTTTCGGCAGGCCGAGGCTGCAGCCTCGAACGCCTCTTTGCCTTTGGGCTTGTCATAAAGATACCCTTCGAGAAAAAGGATCGCGGCACGTCCGGCAACGTTGTCCGAGACATCATCCGGCCCAAGCTCAGCGGAAATCCCCAGATATGTATTCATCGACCGCTCGCCATCCGGCGAGACAAAAATCATGCTGCGCGAGGTGGGCAACTCCCCTCCCGCCACAGGATCGTTCACGAAATCCGTTCCGCCCTTGGCCATCTCGTCGGCATAGAACCGTCCCAAGGCATCATCGCGCACACGCCCGATAAAGGCCGTATCAAGACCCAGATTGCCCAGTCCTGCCAACGTATTGGCCACCGATCCACCCGGTGCCTGACGACGGTTTTCCATCGCATCGTACAGCAGTTCGCCGCGCTCGCGCTCGACCAGTTGCATGATGCCTTTCTGAATGCCCATCAGATCCAGAAATGACTCATCGGACTGGCTGATCACATCGACAATGGCGTTGCCGATGCCGACAACCTGATAGGTTTTCATGGGGTCTTATCCTCGAATCTGCACAGATCACGGATCAGGCAGGCATTACATTTGGGTTTACGGGCAACACAGGTATAGCGGCCATGCAGGATTAGCCAGTGATGCGCGTGATGCTGGAAATCAGCGGGAATATGATCCTCGATCGCACGTTCGACCACATTCACATCCTTGCCAGGGCAGATGCCGGTGCGATTGCCGACACGGAAAATATGGGTATCGACCGCCTGTGCCGGCATGCCCCACCACATGTTTAGCACCACATTGGCAGTTTTTCGCCCCACACCGGGCAGCGATTCAAGAGCCGCACGGGAATTGGGCACCTCTCCGTCGTAGTCATCAACCAGAATTCGGCTCAATTTAATGACATTCTTGGCCTTGTTGCGAAACAGGCCAATCGTCTTGATATGCTCGATCAGCCCTTCTTCGCCCAGATCCAGCATTTTTTGCGGTGTATCGGCAATCTGGAACAAGGCGCGCGTGGCGCGATTCACACCGATATCGGTCGCCTGCGCGCTGAGCGCGACAGCCACGACCAGCGTATAGGCGTTCACATGCTCCAGTTCCCCTTTCGGTTCCGGATCGCTTTCCTGAAAGCGCGTGAATATCGCGCGTATGTCGTGATAACCGAGTTGCTTGACCATTCTAGGTCTATGCCCTGACTGCCACTATCGGGCAAGGGGGCCGGGGCACCGTTCCGCCTGATCGTTCAAAACCGCTACATTTTTTCGCAAGTCTTCAGGGAGGATTAACCCGATCCGACGTATCCCCGTTCAAGTTTCAAAGCATAGCGGAGAGAAAATGGACCGGACCACAACAGCGTTGCGCGCCGCAGGTCATGTGGACGACAGCATGTCCGGTCTTGGACCCGGCTCTATGGTCATGACGACGGATGGCGAATTGCCGGTCGAATGGCTGGCAGCGGGCGACAGGGTAATCACGCGCGACCATGGCGCGCAACCGTTGCGCGGCTTGGTCCGGCAACGCAACAGCGCAGGCGATGGTGCACCACTACTACCGGACCCCGCGACCCTCGGCCCCCGTAGCGACCATACCGACACTAAACCTTGGGACAGGCTACGCTTGGCACCAGGCCACCGTGTCTTGGTCATGAACTATGCGCTTCAACTGAATTTCGGACTGGATGAGGCATTGGCCCGCCCCTGCGATCTGACCCGCAGGCGCATTGCGCGACCTGATCCGGAATTGGGGCAATTGACATACCATCATCTAATCCTTGCCCGACATGAGCTTATACTGGTGGGCGGTATATGGGTCGAAAGCACCTGTCCGGACATCGCGGACAGTCTGGGGGCCGCACTTCCCAAGGATGCCTCTGCACCGCTGACACAAGGCAACCGGCGCCTGGCCCGCCCTTCGCTGACCAGCGCGGAGGCAGCATTTCTGCGTCATACAATGCCGCAGTCATTATCTTTGCGGGAACTTCTTGCTGCGTGACCAAGGCCCGTGCCTGAATTCGATAAGCGACAGGGTGTCTTGGTCCCGGTCATCAAGCAAAGATTCAACCGCGCGGCGCGATCATGGACCTGGACAATCAATAGACACCAGCCTGCCTAAACCGCAATATTCGGGTCGAAAGACACCAGCCCACTGCGCTAGTCTTTGTAAACAACAAGGAAAGCAGCGACGTGATGACAGATATCAACTCTTCTATATCCGCTGCGGAGCAGGATCGCGGCTATCACTACCATGTCATGCGCCGCGCGATCGAAGCGATCGACCTGGCCGAGGAACCGCTGGCGCTGGACGAACTTGCTACGCAGATGGGGATGAGCGCCGCCCATTTCCAACGACTGTTCTCGGCTTGGGTCGGCGTATCCCCAAAACGATATCAGCAGTATCTTGCACTCGATCACGCCAAATCGCTTCTGGCGGGGCGGATGACCACGCTCGAGACCGCGATAAGCACCGGCCTTTCAGGTTCGGGGAGACTGCACGACCTCTTTTTGCGCTGGGAAGCCATGAGCCCAGGCGAATTTGCGAAGCGTGGCGAAGGCTTGCAGATCCGCTATGGCTGGTTTGACAGCCCCTTTGGCGAGGTATTGGCGATGGGGACAAACCGCGGCTTGTGCGGGCTTGCGTTCTCCGAAGAAACTGGGCGCGACGCCGCGATGGCCGACATGGTCGCCCGCTGGCCTTTGGCGCGCTATGTCGAGCAGCCCTCAGACGTGGCAGGATGGGTGACCTCGGCCTTTGCCGGCACGGGCGAGACAGCACTTCATCTGATCGGGGCCCCCTTCCAGATCAAGGTATGGGAAGCGTTGCTCGCGATACCTTCAGGACATGTCACAACCTATTCCGAGTTGGCAGGCGCCGTAGGCCACCCGCGCGCTGTGAGGGCGGTCGGAACCGCGGTAGGGCGCAATCCGGTCAGTTGGTTGATCCCGTGTCACAGGGCTTTGCGGAAATCAGGCGGTCTTGGCGGCTATCATTGGGGTCTTCCCGTCAAGCGCGCCATGCTGGCCTATGAGGCAGCGCGTGCCGAAGCATGACCAAGTCAAGCCGGAAGGCGAGTACTGACAATTTGCTTTCACAATGCCTTGAGAATCGGCGGTTTCTTGCCAAACAGGAGTTTTCATTCTCTTGGGTGGGAACCATCCATGCTTTATAAGCGTTATAGGTCCGATGAATGGACGAAACCAAGAGGCATAACATGATCCGAGCTCAAAAACCCTTCCTGCTGCTGGCAGGTCTTTCGCTGGTCGCCGTGACAGCCTGCACCGAACCCGGAACGATGGGTGATCCCAACGATCCGAACCGCAACACCCGTCAGGGTGCAGTTGTTGGCGGGATGCTGGGCGCAGCAACCGGTGCGCTCGTCAGTGACAACCGTGCACGCGGGGCCGTGATCGGCGGCATTCTGGGTGCCGGAACTGGTGCCGTTGTCGGCAACAATTTGGACAAGCAGGAAGCGGAACTGCGCCGCGATCTGGGCAACCAGGCCCGGATCACCAACACAGGTGATCGCCTGATCGTGTCGATGCCGCAGGATATTCTTTTCGCCACTGACAGCGCGACGCTGCGCTCCGATCTGCAGGGTGATCTGCGGACGATCGCAAGCAGCCTGAATAGCTATCCGAATACAACCGTTCAGGTGGTCGGCCACACCGACAATACCGGTGCCGCAAGTTATAATCAGGCGCTGTCCGAGCGTCGTGCCGGCGCTGTTGCTGGCGTCCTGATCAGCGGCGGTGTTTCTGCCGGACGCGTCCGCACGTTCGGTGCGGGTGAGGATCAGCCGATCGCATCGAACCTGACGCCCGAGGGCCGCGCCCAGAACCGTCGCGTTGAAATCGTGATCGTGCCCAACGCCTGATAGGCCCCTGACAGCCTTAACGCTTTGGAAACGCCCTGCCTTGACTGGCGGGGCGTTTTCGTGCTGTCCTGGCGATCGCATGCGTTTTTCAACAGCTTATGCGCAACACCGCGACTTGTCTTGGTGGGCATCAGGTTTAGGTCCTGGCCTGAAATGTGCACCAAGCAAAGGTAGTTTTCATGCCCAATCCGACCCTTTTGGGAATTTCGGGCTCGCTGCGGAGCGGGTCTTTCAATCGCAAACTTTTGGCCGAGGCCGCACGCCTTTTTGGCGAGGCCAACTATACCGAGGCGAATCTCAATCTGCCTCTCTATAATGGAGATCTGGAAGACGCCGAAGGTATCCCTGCAGCCGTGCAGCTTTTGTCAGATCAGATTGTTGCAGCCGACGCGGTTCTGATTTCGACGCCCGAGTATAACAAGGGTATTTCCGGCGTTCTGAAAAATGCACTGGATTGGGTCAGCCGGACCAAAGGTACGCCGTGGTCCGGGAAGCCGGTCGCCATTCTGTCTGCCACAGCAGGGCGCGCTGGCGGTGAACGCGCGCAAGTGATGTTGCGCAACAGTATGGTCGCGTTTCGTCCGCGTATACTGCAAGGCCCAGAGATGTTTCTGGCCGAAACCTCGGTGCAGTTCGATGAGGACGGGCATCTGAAGGGCGATCTTTACATCAAAACTTTGAAAGACCTGATGGCATCTCTGCGCGCCGAGATCGGGCGGGGATAAGCCGTGCCAAAGCAGTCAGCGGTTGCTTGACCGCCGGTTCGCCTCAAGCTGGATGTTGAAAAGGGATGCAGACATCGCGGTGCCTGTCTGCATGTCACCCAGCACCACGGTTGTGCTGTTACCCGCATCATCATTGATCAACCATTGCCGCAACTGGATCGGGTTTCCGGTAAAAACAAGCTGGATATTGCCATAGTCAGGATTGTCCGGATCTTGCGCTGTCACGGTCGTCGCAGTGCCGTCATAGGTATGTCCCACGACCATACGGGCCTGTCCAAGATTGACCGTGTCGGCCAGAATGATCGACAAGGGCGTGCGTGCCAGAGGGTAGGTTTCCGGCCCCGTATTCGACTTGGCATCGAAAATCGCAACGCTGCTACTACCGGCAATCACCAGCGTATCGTCCGGCGGGGCATATTCGAACCTGATCCGCCCCGGACGGTTGATATAGATCGTTCCGGTCGAGATCGTGCCATCCCCGTTGATCTGGGTGAAGGCGCCGGTCGCTGTCCGCAGGTTGTTCAGATATTGGGACAAAGTCGACAAAGACAGTTTCTCTGCCGCTGCCGGAAGGGCCATCACCACCACAAGGACAGGGGCCAGCAAAATTCGCATCATGTTCATAGTATCAATATAAACGCTATATGCGCCTTCTGCACCCTAGTCTTGCGTCACGAAAGCGAGACACCACCGAGAGGGGTTTGTGAAGTGCCCGCCTTTCAGTGTTCGGGCACCAGCACCTCGCGTTTGCCAACATGGTTCGCGGAACTGACAACGCCTTGCTCCTCCATCTGCTCGACCAGACGCGCGGCCTTGTTATAGCCGATCGCCAGTTTCCGCTGAATATAGGAGGTCGAACATTTGCGATCTTTCACAACAATAGCGACCGCCGTGTCATAAAGCGCATCTTCCAAATCGGTGTTGCCGCCGCTGGCCAGACCAAGCACCGCATCAATATCGGCCTCGCGGTCCTCGTCAGGACCATCCAGAACCGAGTTCATGTATTTCGGCGGACCGAAAGCTTTGAGGTGGTTCACGATCTCCTCGACTTCCTCGTCGCTGACGAAAGGACCGTGGCAGCGCGTGATCTTGGCGCCGCCAGCCATATACAGCATATCACCCATCCCCAGAAGCTGCTCGGCACCCATTTCACCAAGAATTGTGCGGCTGTCGATTTTCGAGGTGACCTGAAACGAGATCCGCGTGGGAAAGTTCGCCTTGATCGTACCGGTGATCACATCGACCGAGGGGCGCTGTGTGGCCATGATCAGATGGATACCGGACGCCCGCGCCATTTGCGCCAGACGCTGGATGCAGGCTTCGATCTCCTTGCCTGCGACCATCATCAGGTCGGCCATCTCGTCGACGATGACAACGATATAGGGCATCTTTTCGGGCATCAGTTCTTCGGTTTCGAAGACTGGTTCGCCGGTTTCGTCGTCAAAGCCGGTCTGCACCGTGCGGCTGAACATCTCGCCCTTGGCCAGCGCATCCGCTACGCGGCTGTTATAGCCGTCGATATTGCGGACGCCCATCTTGGACATTTTGCGGTAACGCTCTTCCATCTCGCCGACGACCCATTTCAGGGCGACGACCGCTTTTTTCGGATCGGTCACAACGGGGGACAGCAGATGCGGAATTCCGTCATAAACAGACAATTCCAGCATTTTGGGGTCAATCATGATCAACCGGCATTCTTCGGGCGTCAGACGATAGAGCAGCGACAGGATCATCGTGTTGATCGCCACCGATTTACCCGATCCCGTGGTTCCCGCGATCAACAAGTGGGGCATCTTGGCAAGGTTGGCCACCATCGGATCTCCGCCGATGTCCTTGCCAAGGGCAAGCGGCAGTTTCATGTTGCTGTCGCCATAATCACGTGCGGACAGGATCTCGCGCAGGACCACTTTCTCGCGGTTCTCGTTGGGCAATTCGATACCGATCACGGTGCGGCCCGGCACGGTCGAAACACGCGCAGACAGGGCCGACATGGAGCGCGCGATGTCGTCGGCCAGACCGATCACACGGCTGGCCTTGAGGCCGGGCGCGGGTTCCAGTTCGTACATGGTCACAACAGGACCGGGACGGACAGATACGATGTCGCCTTTCACGCCGTAATCATCCAGCACGGATTCCAGCATGCGGGCATTCTGTTCCAGTGCCTCGTCGCTCAGGTGATGGCGCGTGATCAGCGAGGGGTTTGACAACAATGCAAGCGGCGGAAGCTCGTAAACCGCCTCGGACGCGTCAAACTTCAGCGTCGGCTGCGCCTCGGCCTTGGCGCGGGTCGAAGGCTGGAGCGGCTTGCGGACGGGGTTCTGGACGACACTGCGCGGCTGGGCGACGGGAATTTGTAACGGTGCGGCCTGCATATCCGTCGAAGCAGCGTAGGCTGTGTATCCGTCATCCTCGACGCCATCAGACATGTCGAATGGTGTATCTTCGGGCAGGTCATATGCGGAGTCGAACGACGCGTCATAGGAATCATCGAAGATATTACCCTCGTCATCATCATCGGCCTGATGCGCGAAATTCTGACTGACAGGCGCAGCGGCTGCCACGACCGGCGGTATCATCCTTGCGGCTGTTGCCGCGGTCGCCGCTACAGCAGGGCGATGCGCCGCTGTCAAAGGAGGTTCGGCTTTCAAAGCACCGCTGCGGGCCGGATTGAACAACAAGGGGTCAGGCCCGCGCCCGCGTCCACGGGTCAGCGGCGCATGCTGGACAGGTGCCATCGGTGCCACAGGACGGACGCGCGATTTGATCACATCGGCAATCTTGGCGCGGATACGGTCATCCCCCGGCGCGAGGTCATGCTGGAGATAGGTGTCCGATGGATACTGCTCGACCAGTTCGGGTTCCGGCATCGCCTCAACGCGGCGACCAAAGCCGGGGACACGCGCCAGAAGACCAGTCTTGATCTTCTCGACGGGACCGGCTGCAGGCGTATGATATTCCTCCTCCGGCCAATCGTCTTGCTCGTCCCATTGCTGGACGGGCGCGGGCGGCACGTCATGACGGCGCGCCACCAATGGCGCGCGGGCGGACTGCGCCATCGGGGGTGTCGCAGTCTCCCGCATATTGGTTGCCGCCCAAGCGGCGGTATCTTCGGACTCACGCTCCCGGATCAGGCGGCGTTCGGCTGCGCGAGCTTGCAACCCTTGCGCCATTTGCACCGTGCCCGAGGCACCGCGCCCCATCACGTGCATCAGACGGGCATAGGAGAGGATCATACCGACCAGAAGGAAGCGACTGATCCGCTTCAATTCGGGTCGCGTGAAGCCCATGACAAAAGCGCCCAAGGCCAGCATCACAACCGCCATCACCAGCGAGGCAAGTTTGATCCCGACCGTGCTGCCAAGCGGGATGGCCGTCAGGATCATGCCCATGATCATATCGCCGAACACGCCGCCCAAGCCGAAATGGTGGGTATCCTGCCATATCTCGCCGGGATTCAACGTCGCCGCATAGACCGAGCAGAGCGCCACCGCGATGGGCGCAAAAATTAGCCGCCCGACAGCGCGCTCTTCACCGAGATGCAAAGTAAAGCGGACGCCCCAGGCAAACAGCACAATCGCGATGGCCCAGCTACCCCAGCCTGCGATCATGAACAACGGCGCGGCAATCGTGGCCCCCAAACGACCCATCCAGTTCTGGACGGGCGCATCGGTGGCCGACAGGAAAGACGGATCTTCGGGATTATAGGACATGACCATCGCCGCTGCTGCACATCCCAGCACAAGCAACGCCAAACCCAGCAATTCCTTGCCGCGTTTCTCGATTGCTGCCTGAACGTTGCTGTCAAACAGCGGATCGCGCCCACGGGTTTGATATGCCATGCCTGCCCTCGTCCTTTTACCCATAAATGCAGTCACGCAAGGCGATCAGCCCCGCCTGCATCTCGTTGATTGGGGCCACCATAGCGACCCGGATATAACCTTTGCCGGGGTTGTCCCCGTTCACATCGCGGCTGAGATAGGCACCGGGCAAAACCCGCACACCTGTCTGTTGCCAAAGCTTCAGCGCGGCAACCTCTCCATCCTCAACCGGCAGCCACAGGAAAAAGCCCGCCTCAGGCCCTTTGTAGCTGTTTACGCCGGCAAAAATCCTGTCGGCGGCCAGATACTTCTCTCCGTAAAGGCGGCGGTTCTCGACTACATGGGCCTCGTCCGCCCACACGGTTTCTGACGCCTTTTGCAGCGGCAAGGGAACGGGCGCACCGGAATAGGCCCTAAGCTGCCGCGCACGCGCGATGCTGTCCGGTCCGCCCGCCATGAAGCCGGACCGCAACCCCGGAAGGTTCGATCGCTTGGACAGCGAATGGAAAATCACTACGCGTTCAGGATCGGCCCCCATCTCGGCGGCGACCTCAAGCGCGCCAGCGGGGGCTGCGTCACGGTAGACCTCGGAATAGCATTCATCCGCGAATATCTTGAAATCATACTGCTCGGCCAAGCCGATCAGATCACGCCAATAGGCGCGGCTGGCAACTGCGCCCTGCGGATTGGCAGGCGAACAGATATAAGCAGCCGCTGTACGGTTCAGCACATCCGCAGGCAGCCCGGTGTAATCAGGCAGATAGCCCCCGTCGCGCGTCGCAGGAACAAACACAGGCTCTGCCGCAACCGAAATCGCGCTGATCATGTAGACCTGATAGAACGGGTTCGGCATCAAGATGACGGGCTTTGTCCCGTTTTTTTGTTCGGGCACAAGCGCCATGCAGGCATTGTAGAGTCCCTCGCGCGTGCCGTTCAGAACCATCACCTGACGTTGTGCATCAACGGGCACATCGTAGCGCCGCTTGATCCAGTCGCCGATGGCATTCAACAGTTCCGGCGCGCCTTCATTGGGCGGGTAACGGCCAAAATCCGCGACGTTTTCGGCAATCACCCGTCCGATCCAGTCGGGAAAGGCGTGTTTCGGTTCACCGATGGTCATATGCACGACCGGACCACCGGGCGCATGCGCGTCCAGAAGCGCCCGCAAACGCGGGAACGCATAGGCCGGTAGGTTCGAGAACCGCTCGGGGAACATTCTTATACTGCCTCAATCATCGGGATCATTGCGCCCCGTTTGGTTGCAAACTATCCAACTGCGGCGCTTGCGTCCAGAAAAAGCAGCGGGATTCCCGACTCTTGTGGCATTTCAGCAAAATCGTTGCGGCAAATTTGTCTGCAAAGCCGCAAACCGATCATCGCAGAGCGGTTTCTACGGCGGCAGCAAGGCGCAACAGGCGTTCTTCGGCCAGGGGGGCACCCATCAGCATCATCCCGCAACTTGGCGTCCCTGTCGGCAATGTAACCGCGCTCAGCCCCATCAGATTGCCTGCGCGTGTGTTGCGGAGGGTCAGCAGATTTTCGGTCACGTAGTAATCGTGATCGGTCATCAACTTGTCCAGATCGGGCGGCAGGTTCGGTGCGGTCGGGCAGATCACGGCATCAAATCCGGCCATACGCGCATGCCATGTGCGACGGGTCTCTTCCAGCTTGCGCCATGCTGCTACGTAATCTGAAGCTTTCACCCCTGCCCCGCCACGAAACCGCTCGAGTATCTGGTCAAACATCAGATGCGGATTTGCCTCGATCACATCGCGCCAAATGCCGTAGGCCTCGGCCGTGAACAGGACTGGCGCCAGCGTCATGGAGGCCGCCAGTTCCGGTGCTTCTACCTCGGAAATAAGCGCGCCTGCGGCTTCAAGTCGTGCGACAGCCGAGGCGAAAGCGCTGGCCGGCGCGTCGCGCAGATCATCCATTACGACAGTCTTGAGGATGGCAAACCGCCGTCCTTTCAGGCTGGTCCCGCGCAAATCAGCAGGCCGCCTGCCTTCCAGTGCGGCTAGCATCAGCGCTGCATCCTCGACCGAGCGGCAAAGTGGCCCGACGGTATCGAACTTCGCGCAAAGCGGCACGACCCCGCGCGACGAGACCCGCCCCGCAGTTGTTTTTAGGCCCACCAGATCATTCCATGCCGCCGGAATCCGCACCGACCCGCCCGTATCTGTGCCGATCCCGCAGGCTGCCAGTCCGAACGCGACCGAGGCCGCCGCACCCGAGCTTGATCCGCCCGACACCGCAGCATGATCGTTCACACAAGGCGAGGTGGCGGTCACAGGGTTCAAACCCAAGCCGCTGAAGGCCAACTCGCTCATATGCGTTTTGCCAAGGCAGACCAAACCTGCGGCGGTGGCATTTCGCAAGACATCGGCATCCCGATCCGGCACGCGGTCTTTCAAAAGGGCAGACCCTGCTTCGGTCGCAACGCCTGCTGTATCGAACAGGTCTTTCCAACTGATCGGCACTCCATCCAGCACCGACAGGCGCTGCCCCGACTGCGCGCGGTCGCGCGCAGCGCCTGCTTCGGCCAGGGCGCGTTCGGGCATAAGGCGGGCATAGATCCTGTCTGCCAAGGGATGCGCGGCAATCGCATCCAGATAGGCCTGTGTCAGATCCACCGGATCAAGTTCACCGGCTCCAATCGCCCGCCCTTGTTCCGCTGCCATGCGGCCCAACCATTCCTGCATTCCCAGCCCCCTCCCTGAATGTAACAGGGCGGACGGTAGCGGCACAGAGGCGCATGGACAATCCCGCCTCTTCCCCCATATTTGCCCCATGACATATGACAGCGATTTCCTGATTGTGGGCGGCGGACTGAACGGTCCTGTTCTGGCTCTTGCACTGGCCCGCTCCGGCCTGACCTCCACCGTGATCGACGCGCAACCGGCAGCAAAACTCGCAGCCGAGGGCTTTGACGGTCGTTCCTATGCGCTGGCGCTGGCCTCGGTCAGGTTGCTGCGGCATCTGGGATTGTGGGACAGCATCGCAGACAACGCCCAGCCCATGCTGGAAATCAAGGTCAGTGACGGGCGCGCAGGCGAGGGGCCGCTATCGCCGTTCCACCTGCATTTCGACCATGCCGAGATCGAAGAAGGCCCGATGGGTCACATGGTCGAGGATCGCCACTTGCGGAAGGCCGTTCTGGAGGCCCTAGACCGACACCCGCTGATAACACGTCTGAATGATACGCGCGTTGTTCGTCAGGCAACTGGTCCGCAAGGGATCAGTGTTACGCTGGAGGATGACCGCAGGCTGACCGGACGCGTTCTGGTCGGGGCTGACGGGCGCACATCCGGTACGGCCGAACGCGCAGGGATTTCCCGCACGGGATGGGACTACGGACAAACGGCGCTGGTCTGCGCGATCGAGCATGATCTGCCCCATCACGGCATCGCGCACCAGTTCTTCATGCCCCCCGGACCATTGGCAATCCTGCCGCTGACCTGCAATCGCAGCTCGATCGTCTGGTCGGAAACCCATGCCAATGCAGCCGCATTCCATGCGCTTGAGGATAACGCCTATCTCGACATGCTGCGCCCGCGGTTTGGCGACTTTCTGGGGGAAATCCGTCTGTCCGGCGCGCGCTATACCTATCCGTTGAACCTGACGCTGGCCAACAGTTTTGTCGCTCCCCGACTTGCACTGGTGGGAGATGCCGCGCATGGCGTGCATCCAATTGCCGGACAGGGGCTGAACGCAGGTCTGCGCGACATTGCGGCCTTGGCACAGGTTGTGTCGGATGCCCGCAAGAGGGGCGAGGATATCGCCTCGGAACTGGTGCTGGCACGCTATCAGCAATGGCGCCGTTTCGACACAGCGACATTGGCCGTGGCGACCGATCTGACAAACCGGATTTTTGCCAGCGACAACCCGTTGCTGCGGTTTGGCCGCGATATCGGCATGGGTGTGATCAACGCGCTGCCCGGATTGCGTCGCGGTTTCATCCGCGAGGCGGCAGGGCTGACGGGTGATTTACCTGACCTGATGCGCGGCTGACAGGACCGTCAGTCACCAAGCTTGGCATGCACCTCGTCCAGATCAATTTCACCCAGCGGCATCTTGTTGGCAGGGTTCTCGAAATCGTATTTGAACAACTCGAAATCGCGTTTGTAGATTTCATAGACAAGATGCATCGACAAATCGTCAAAATAATCCTCGACCGGATGCAACCGCTTGGGGCCGTGGCCTTCGGATTCGTTGAAGCGCGGGATTGTTTTCAGATCAACCTGATGCGGTGTCTCGATCGCATCGAGAACCTTCTGCATCCCGTCATTGAACGCTTCGGTCCAGAAAATGCTGTCATAGCTGCCGCCATTCACGATGAAGGTCGACACATGGCCCGACATCGCGGACCAGTGGATATCAGGTTCCATCGGGCGCCGCCAACGGATGGTATCGCGCGCAAACAGCAGGAAGCGGCGGAAACTGCGGATCTGGTCAAACTCGGTTGTCCCGTCCTCTCCGCCGACTTCGACGCCGTATTTCTGGGTCAGCATCGGCACCAGATTGCCACGGTAGCGCCGCCCATTACGCTGGATTCCGCAAATCTTGTCAAAGAAGGATGACAGAATACGTGTGTAGGGATTGCGGACACAGGTAAAGGCGTAGGATCCGTGGCTTTTGACGTTTTTTTCGATCAGCGTCTGGCTGTCGGGTTGCGCCCATTTGTGCAGACCAGCCGTCGAGTCGTGAATGTCCCCGTCAAAAAACGTGCCGTGATCCGAATAGTAAAGGATTTGACCGATGGTCGAGCAGGCGCATTTCGGCACCACACGATAGACCACGCTTTCGCTTTCCGTCATCCATGTGCCCGGAAATCCCATCGACCCGCCTCCAAAAATGCGTCTTTTTATTGCGACGCTTTATACCAACTTTGCAAAAACGAAAGAAAGCCTGTTTATTCATACCGCAAGGGTCGGTATCACCCTTCCCTATACTTGTAACCAAAGGCTTCCGGTTCCCCTAATGGCAAGAATTGCATTCATTCTTCTGTGCCACAAGGACCCAGAAGCGATCATCGCCCAGGCGAACCGCCTGACGGCGGTGGGCGATTATATGGCGATTCATTTCGATGCCCGCGCCAGCGCAGCGCATTACCGGATGATCCGGACCGCCTTGCAGGACAATCCGAACGTCACTTTCGCCAAACGCCGCATCAAATGCGGTTGGGGCGAATGGTCGCTGGTGCAGGCAACCCTCAACGCCGTCCAATCGGCGGTCGAGGCTTTTCCGCGTGCCACGCATTTCTACATGCTCTCTGGCGACTGCATGGCCATCAAATCAGCTGAATATGCCCATAGCTTTCTGGACTCGGCCGATGCCGACTATATCGAAAGCTTCGATTATTTCGAAAGCGACTGGATCAAGACCGGCATCAAGGAAGAGCGGCTGACCTACCGCCATTTCTTCAACGAACGCACCCATAAGCGGCTTTTCTACGCAGCCTTCAACTTGCAACGGAAACTCGGGCTCAAGCGGGCGATACCGCAGGACATTCAGGTCCAGATTGGCAGCCAGTGGTGGTGCCTGCGCCGCCGGACAATTGAACAGATCCTGCAATTCACCCGCAAGCGTCCCGACGTGATGCGCTTTTTCCGCACGACATGGATTCCGGACGAAACCTTTTTCCAGACTCTGGTGCGCCATCTGATTCCCAAGAACGAAATCAGATCCCGCACCCTGACATTCCTGATGTTCTCGGATTACGGGATGCCCGTCACGTTCTACAATGATCACTATGACTTGCTGCTCAGTCAGGATTTTCTGTTCGCGCGCAAGATCAGTCCGGGTGCCATCGACCTCAAGGAACGTCTGGGCGATCTTTATGCCGCCGAGGGTGTGCGCTTCCAGATCTCGAATGAGGGGCGCAGCCTTTACAAATTTCTGGCGGGTCGAGGCCGGATCGGGCGGCGCTTTGCCTCGCGGTTCTGGGAAACCGAAAGCACTCTTGGCCGCGAGCGCGAACTTCTGATCGTGATCTGCAAGAAATGGCACGTCGCCAAGCGCCTT
Organism: Seohaeicola saemankumensis; assembly: GCF_021021435.1. Taxonomy (GTDB): domain Bacteria; phylum Pseudomonadota; class Alphaproteobacteria; order Rhodobacterales; family Rhodobacteraceae; genus Seohaeicola. Next base: position 62,095 of record NZ_JAINWI010000013.1, on the reverse strand, counting down.
CTGCACCGTATACGGCAGGTCACCAACATGCCTGCCATCGAATACCTGTTCAACGAGGAAAGCACCTATCTACCCGATCTAGGCGGCATCCAGTCCAGTCTTGGAAAACGCACCCGTCACCGCCGCGCGCTAATGCGGATGTTGTTCGACTATTACGACACCGATCGTCTGATCGTCTGCATGGACCCGGGAAATCTTGATCTTCTGCAGGATTTCTGTGGCGACCGCTCGACCACCCGCCTTCTCGAGGTCGAATGCCAGTTTTCGGACGACTATCTGGTCGGCCATGCCAAACGTGTCGGACTGGCGGGCGACCAGACACCGCCCGACACATTGGCGCGGCTGCTTCCCACGATCCGCAATGACATGACCTTTGAAAGCGATCAGATCCGCGATCAGGGTTTCGAGAACTACCAGCGCATTCGTGAGGCCGATCCAGTCGAGGAAAACACGGGAAAACTGGCGCAGTTTCTTGCCATTTCCAGCGACAAGGCGCATGAAATCGCCTCAACCGACTATCTTTACGCAGACTGAGGTGCCCCATGGCCTATACCTATGACGACCAAAACGTATTTGCAAAAATCCTGCGCGGCGAAATCCCGAACCGCACAGTGCTGGAAACCGAGCATTCGCTGGCCTTCCATGACATCTCGGAACAGGCGCCGGTGCATGTGCTAGTGATCCCCAAAGGCCCCTATGTCACCTACGACCATTTCGCACAGGCCGCATCGGAAGCTGAAATCGTGGATTTTACCCGCACCATTGGCGAGGTCTGCCGTATCATGGAGGTCCAACCAGGTATGGGCGGGGGCGGTTTCCGCGCGATCTCCAACGCTGGCGAAGCAGGTGTGCAGGAAGTTCCGCACCTGCATATCCACATCCTTGGCGGTCGCATTCTGGGGCGGATGCTGCAACGCGCTGACTGAAGCGCTGTGCCCGTTTCTTCTTGCCTTAAATATCCCCGCGCGGAGCGCGCCCGGGGTTCAGGCAGAACTTGTCAGGTTCAGGAAAACATCCTGCAGGTCGGCCTGTTCCGTCTTGACGTCACGGATCGACACGCCCGCGTCATGCACCGCTTCAAGCACCTGTTCTGCCGTCGTCTGACGGGTGTGGTAACTGATCGCCAGTGATCCGTCAGCGCGCTGCGTGACGTCCAGACCCGCGCCTTCCGGCATCTGCGCGGCGGGGCTTGCAGGATGAATCACCATTGTCTTGCGGTCCATACGCCCAAGCAACGCCGAGGTACTGTCGCGCGCGACGACCTGTCCCTGATTGATAATGGCGATCTGGTCGCACATCTCCTCGGCCTCTTCCAGATAATGCGTGGTCAGGATGATGGTCATACCGTCCTGATTGAGCTTGCGGATATTGGTCCAAAGCATCTGGCGCAGTTCGATATCCACACCGGCGGTGGGTTCGTCCAGCACCAGGATCTGCGGATGATGAACCAGTGCCTTGCCCAGCAAAAGCCGCCGCCGCATCCCGCCCGATAGCGTGCGTGCATAGGCTTGGGCTTTGTCCTCAAGTCCGATCAGAGCAAGGATTTCATCACTGCGCCGTTGCGCCTTTGGCACGCCATACAGACCCGCCTGCACCTCGAGCGCCGCACGCGGGGTGAAGAATGGATCAAGGTTCAGTTCTTGGGGCATCACACCAATAGCCGCGCGCGACTGGCGCGGATTCACATCCTGATCGAAGCCCCAGATCTTCACATCACCTGACGTCTTGACAACCAGACCGGCCAGAATGTTGATCAGCGTCGATTTTCCGGCCCCGTTAGGCCCAAGAAGCCCAAAGACCGAGCCTGCCGGAACATCCAGATCAATGCCTTGCAACGCCTTTTTCTCGGGCTGACCTTTGGCACCGGCATAGGTTTTCACCAGACCGCGGATTTCGATTGCATTGGCGCTCATGGTCTACTTGCTCCTGCCCGTCTCATCGCTCATAACGGTCCTAATCCAGTTGACCGGAAAAGGAAATGTCCCGAGATGACGATCGAGGCACCAGAGACAAAGCTAGTCGACAGCTATCGTATAGCCTGTGACGGGGGCGAAGGGGCGCTTGGCCACCCGCGTGTCTGGCTTCAGATTCCCCATGAACACGGTTGGGTGGAATGCCCATATTGCGATTGCAAATACGTCCATCGGGATTTCGAAGGCAAGGTCTGACCGCTGATCGCGGAACCGGATGATCCGTCGGAAGCCTCCGGCGGGGATATTTGTGCAAGAAGAAGCAGCGGGCGCTACGCCGGCGAAAGGGGTGCGCATGACATTCGGCAAAGGTTGCCACCTTCATCTGATCGACGGCTCGGCCTTCATTTTCCGCGCCTATCACGCGCTACCACCGCTGACGCGCAAATCCGATGGCTTGCCGATCGGGGCGGTGTCGGGCTTTTGCAACATGCTGCAGCGCTATGTCGAGAATAACAGCGGTGCGGACGCGGCAACGCATGTAGCCGTGATTTTCGACAAGGGCAGCCACACGTTCCGCAACGACATGTATGACCTCTACAAGGCCAATCGCGAAGCGATGCCCGAAGATCTGCGTCCGCAAATCCCCCTGACCCGTGCCGCAACCGAGGCGTTCAACATCGCCTGCAAGGAGCTTGAGGGTTTCGAGGCTGACGACATCATTGCCACCTTGTCCTGTCAGGCCCGCGCGGCGGGCGGGCGCGTGACCATCGTGAGTTCGGACAAGGATTTGATGCAACTGGTGGGCGACGGGGTCGAGATGCTGGACCCGATGAAAAACCGCCGCATCGACCGCGAGGGTGTGATCGAGAAATTCGGGGTCGGTCCTGAACATGTAGTGGATGTGCAAGCACTGGCAGGCGACTCGGTCGACAATGTGCCGGGCGCGCCGGGGATCGGGATCAAGACGGCGGCGCTTTTGATCAACGAATTCGGCTCTCTGGAGGCGCTGCTGGACCGCGCGGACGAGATCAAGCAACCCAAGCGGCGCGAGGTGTTGCAACAGCACCGCGCGCAGATCGAACTGTCCAAACGGTTGGTGCAACTGGATTGCGACATGGTGCTGGAATTCACGCTGGACGATCTGGAGATCCGCGAGCCTGAGCCGGAAAAGCTGCTGGATTTTCTGGCTGAGATGGAATTCCGCACACTGACCAAACGAATCTCGACCGCGCTGGGTGTTGCGGCACCTGTGATGATAGATACCGACCCCGCCGGTGCCGAACCGGCCGGCGAGAGTGACAAACCCGAGAACATTCCTTTTCCCAAGGCATATGAGCGTGTGTCGGATATGGCTGCGCTGGAAAGCTGGATCGCCCTGATCCGACACCGTGGCTATGTGGCCGTGGATACCGAGACGACAAGTCTGGACGAGATGCGCGCCGAATTGGTGGGGATTTCGCTTTGCGTGGAAGCTGGCAGCGCCTGCTACATCCCGCTGGGCCACAAAGCGGGTGCCGCGGATGATCTGTTCGGCTCGGACGCGCTGGCCGAAGGGCAGTTGCCGTTCCAGCCGGTTCTGGACGCGCTCAAACCCGTGCTCGAAGATGACAGCATCCTCAAGATCGGGCAGAACATGAAATACGATGCCAAGATATTTGCCCGCAACGGCATTGCCGTGGCGCCGATAGATGACACCATGCTGATGTCATACGCGCTGAATGCAGGCCTGCACGGCCATGGCATGGACACACTGTCCGAGCGCTATCTGGGGCATGAGCCGATCCCGATCAAATCGCTTTTGGGCGGCGGGAAATCCGCCATCACCTTCGACCGCGTACCGATCGACGAGGCAGTCACCTATGCGGCCGAGGATGCCGATATTACCCTGCGCCTGTGGCAGTTATTCCGCCCGCAACTGCACCGCACCCGCGTGACTACGGTCTACGAGACACTGGAACGTCCCCTTGTGCCTGTTCTGGCGCAGATGGAGATGACCGGCGTCAAGGTCGACCGCGACACGCTGAGCCGCATGTCCAATGCCTTCGCCCAGAAAATGGCGGCTCTGGAGGCCGAGATCCACGAACTGGCCGGCGAAAGCTTCAATGTCGGCTCTCCCAAGCAACTGGGCGAGATCCTGTTCGACAAGATGGGATTGGAAGGCGGCAAGAAGGGCAAGACAGGCGCCTATGCGACCGGCGCGGATGTGCTGGAGGATCTGGCCACGATGCACGACTTGCCCGGGCGGGTGCTGGACTGGCGACAGCTTTCCAAGCTGAAATCGACGTATACCGACGCCTTGCAGGATCATATCAACCCTGAAACAGGCCGGGTGCATACGTCCTATATGCAGACCGGCGCGAACACCGGCCGGCTGTCCTCGACCGATCCGAACCTGCAGAACATCCCCGTGCGCAGCGAGGAAGGCCGCCGCATCCGCGAGGCGTTCGTCGCACCACAGGGGCGCGTGCTGGTCAGTCTGGACTACAGCCAGATCGAGCTGCGTATTCTGGCCCATATCGCGGATATCGACGCCCTAAAACAAGCCTTCCGCGAGGGACAGGACATTCACGCGATGACCGCGTCCGAGATGTTCGACGTGCCGATAGACCAGATGACATCGGAAGTGCGCCGCCGCGCCAAGGCGATCAATTTCGGCGTGATCTACGGTATTTCGGGCTTCGGTCTGGCCCGCAACCTGCGAATCCCGCGGGCCGAGGCACAGGGGTTCATCGACCGCTATTTCGAGCGGTTTCCGGGTATCCGCGACTATATGGACGCGACCAAGGGTTTTGCGAAAGAGCACGGCTATGTCCAGACTCTGTTCGGGCGCAAGATCCACACTCCTGATATCAACGTCAAAGGCCCGACAGCCGGATTTGCCCAGCGCGCGGCGATCAACGCCCCTATTCAGGGCACTGCCGCCGATATCATCCGCCGCGCGATGATCCGCATGCCTGCGGCCATCAAGAACCAGCCTGCCAGAATGTTGCTACAGGTCCATGATGAACTGATTTTCGAGGTGGATGAAAATGCCGCCGACAAACTGATCGAGACCGCGCGGGACATCATGCAATCGGCTTGCGAGCCTGTGCTGAGGCTGGATGTGCCGCTGATCGTCGATGGGGGCACCGGCAACAACTGGGCCGAAGCACATTGAACCGATATGAAGGAAAGACCCGATGACCGACACCGAATCGAAACTGACAGACCAGCAACTGGCTGACAGTCTGATCAGTGTTCTGACTGTCGAACGGATCGAGGAGGATTTCTATCGCGGCATCGCCACACCACAGGGGCGCGGGCGCAGTTTCGGCGGGCAAGTGATTGGGCAGGCTTTGATGGCAGCGACAATGACGGTTGATGCCGCGCGGCCCAACCATTCGCTGCACGGATATTTCATGCGTCCGGGTGATGCGACGCAACCAGTGCTTTACCGTGTCGAACGCGACCGCGACGGCGGCAGCTTTACCACCCGTCGCGTTGTGGCGATCCAGCATGGCAAGCCGATCCTGAACCTTGCTGCCTCGTTCCATGCGCCCGAACCGGGACTGGCCCATCAGGATGCGATGCCAGATGTGCCCAGCCCCGAGGAACTGGAAACCGAGGAAGCTATGGCCGCGCGGATGGGCGACGCACTGCCCGAAGCCTTTCGGGTCTGGCTGAAGACTCCCCGTCCGGTCGAGATGCGGTCGATCACACCGCGCCCCCCTTTTGACCGCAGCCATCGGGAACCGGTGCAGACCATCTGGATCAGGGTAAAGGGGCGCATGTCGGATGATCCCGCCATGCATCGCGCGGCACTGGCTTTTGCCTCGGATATGGGGCTGCTAGGCACTTCGATGATGCCGCATGGCAAAACATTTACCGATCCCGATATGCAATTCGCCAGTCTGGATCACGCGCTTTGGGTGCATGATGCCTTCCGCATGGACGACTGGTTGCTCTACACGATGGACAGCCCGTGGGCCGGAGGGGCACGCGGCTTCAACCGTGGCCGCGTTTTCACCCGCGACGGGCGACTGGTCGCAAATGTCGCACAAGAAGGGCTGGTACGTCAGGTCACACCGTGAGGCAGATAGCATGACGCCGGCAAACGGTTGGAAATTTCGATCAGGTTGCCATCCGGATCACGCAGATAGATCGACATGAGCGGCCCTTCAGCGCCTGTGCGTCGAAGCGGACCTTCCTCGATCTGCACCGCCTTTGCGGAAAGATGCGCCTGCCAATCCGCAAGCGGCGTATCGCTGAGAAAGCACAGATCGGCTGAACCTGCCTGCACATTCCCTGCATGCGGGCGGAATTCGGCCCCTGTCCGGTGCAGGTTGATCTTCTGGCTGCCAAAGCGCAGCGCCATACGCGGGGCACCCCCTGCAGGCGTAAAGCTTTCTGCCTGCATGCCAAGGACATGCGTGTAGAAATCGACAGTCACCGCAATGTCAGCAACCGTCAGAACCAGATGGTCCAATGCCTTGATCCGTGGTGTCATTTCACGATTGTTCCTTGTCCCAAGCATGCCTAATCTGCGCGGATGGAACATGTGCCAGCCCACCCCGACAGTCAAACCGTCACGGATGTGATGGACCCCGCCCGCAGCGCTGCCTTGCAGGTCGCTTTGGGGCAACCGGCAACGATTATCGCAGGCGCAACCTTGCCGCCCTTCTTCCATCAACTGTATTTCTGGGAGCCCCAGCCACCCGCAAAACTGGGACGCGACGGGCATCCCGCCACGGGGCTTGGCCTTATCCCCGATCTGGGCCTTCCGCGCCGGATGTGGGCAGGTGGACGGCTGGCATTCGATACGCCGATGATGGCAGGAGAGCCCGCGCACAAGACAACCACCATCGATAGCGTGACACGAAAGGATGGGCGCACCGGTCCGCTTGGGTTTGTCACCTTGCGGCACAAAATCGTCCAGAACGGGCGGGTCTGCGTGACCGAATCGCAGGATCTGGTTTATCGCGAAGACCTGTCGTCGGATGCGCCAAGTCCCGCGGCACCGATCGCACGACGCGATGAAGATCTTTGCCGGACCGTGCATTTCGACAGTACCCTGCTCTTCCGCTATTCGGCGCTCACATTCAACGGGCACCGTATCCACTATGATCTGGACTATGCCCGCGATGTCGAGGGGTACGCGGGCCTGGTGACCCATGGCCCTTTGCTGGCGCAGCATTTGATTCTGCTGGCGACCGAGCAACTGGGCACGCTGCGCACATTCAGTTTTCGGGCAACCGCCCCCCTGATGCATTTCGAAGCCGCAGATCTGTGCTGGTGTGCCGATGGAACGATGTGGGTGCGCGGTCCGGATGGGCGGCAATGTATGCAAGCCCAGGCAAGCTGAGGGTCAGAGACTCGCCTCTGGACGGAAACCCGCAGGGATCGTGTCGATCCCGTCCAGCACCAGATCGGCCATAACCTCTGCCACTTTCGGGGCCATGCCAAAACCGATCTTGAAACCGCCATTGGCGATAAAATGGTCGCTGTAAACCGGATGCACACCAAGAACCGGCGCACGGCTGCGGGCGCGGGGGCGCACACCGGCCCAACGCTCGATCACTTCGACATCGCGCAAGGCGTGAACGGCGTCACGGGCGCGGGCGATCACCTGATCGAGCTGTGCGTCCGTGACGGAGGCATCTTCATAATCCCGCTCGCTGGTCGATCCGACAGCGACCGTTCCATCGGCATGCGGTACAACATGGACCGTATCGACAAAAAGCTGCGGCAGATCACACGCATCATAGGCCAGCAGCGCCGCTTGCCCTTTGACGCCATTACCGAAGCTGCGCCCCAGATCGGCACTGATCGCCTCTAGTCCCGCCAGACCGCTGGCATGTATAACACGCCCTTCAACGCGGTGTTCGTTTACCACATCGGCGCCATGCGCCTGCAATGCAACCACAAGCGCCGCACAGGCCTGCCGCGGATGTAGCCGCGCCGACAGCGTGTCGCGGATCACCCAACCGCTGGGGCTATGCGGCGACCAGTCACCCAGCGTATCGGCGCGCAGCACCTCCCATACCGCCTGTCCCTGCCACAACTCCGCGGCCGACAGTGCGCGCGCTTTGGCCAGATCCAGCGCTGCAAGGTCCGTGACGGGCTGCAAGCGACCCAGACGCGCATAGCCTGTGGACATGCCGGAAGACGCCTCGACCCCCGACCAGAAAGACGCCGCCATCAGCAAGCTGTCGAGTTGGAACGCCTTCTTGTCATTCCACTGTTCAGGCACATGCGGCGCAAGCGCCCCAACGATGCCGCCACTGCTGCCCGCACCCGGTCCGTAAGGGTCTATCACACGCACCTTTGCACCGCGCCCGACACAGGCCCAGGCAACCGACAGGCCGAAAATTCCGGCTCCCAGCACGGTCACATCCGCCATTGCCATTCCCTGACATCCTTTGCATTGTCGCGCTGTTTTCAATGCCCTTCCTAAGGGATGCCCCCTTGCAAGACCAGACCGCACTAATCGCTTGGCGCGACGGGGATCTGCCCGTTTCTACAAGGTTTGACGATCCCTATTTCTCGCTGCAGGGCGGGCTTGCCGAGACCGCACATGTATTTCTGGCGGGCAATGACTTGCCAGCGCGTTTCCGTGACGGTTTTCACATCGCAGAGCTTGGTTTTGGTACCGGATTGAACCTGTTGTCCGCGCTTCATCTATGGCGTGGCAGCGGGCAGTCCGGCCAATTGCAATTCACCACATTCGAGGCATTCCCGCTCCGCGCCGCCGACATGCTGCGCGCGCAATCGGCCTTTCCGGTTTTGGAACCGCTCAGCAGCGAACTCGCACCGTTCTGGACCGACAACCCCGCAGGATTCACCCTGCCCGACCTGCAATTCACAATGGTTTCCGGCGATGCGCGCGAAACCCTTCCGCATTGGACCGGACAGGCCGATGCGTGGTTTCTGGACGGCTTTTCGCCCGCGAAAAATCCCGAGATGTGGCAGGAATCTCTGTTAGCAGAAGTGGGGCGCCACACCCACGCCGGCGGAACAGCCGCCACCTATACAGCCGCCGGATTTGTCAGGCGCGGGTTGCAAGCGGCCGGATTTGACGTCCAAAGACGGCAGGGATACGGCACCAAAAGACATATGACCGTGGCACGGAAGGCCCAAGCATGACCGAACAGAACACCCGCCTTGGGATCATGCTTATGATTGCAACCACATTTGTCTTTGCCATGCAGGACGGAATCTCGCGCCATCTTGCGGGGGAATACAACGTCTTCATGGTCATCATGATCCGTTACTGGTTCTTTGCCGCGTTCGTCATGTCGATAGCTGCGCGTAAGGCTGGCGGTCTGCGGGCGGCGGCGAAAACATCACAGCCTGTGTTGCAGGCGTTTCGCGCGGTTCTGTTGGTCACCGAGATCTGCGTTATGGTGCTGGCCTTCACCTTGCTTGGCCTGATCGAAAGCCATGCGGTGTTCACCTGCTATCCGTTGCTGGTCGCAGCCCTGTCAGGACCTGTGCTGGGCGAGACAGTCGGCTGGCGTCGTTGGGCAGCGATCGGCGTGGGGTTCATCGGCGTTCTGATCATCCTGCAACCCGGCTTTGGTGTCTTCCGGATCGAGGCGATCGTGCCACTGATCGCGGCGTTGATGTTCGCACTTTATGGCTTGCTGACACGCTATGCTGCCCGCAAGGACAGCACCGCCACCAGCTTTTTCTGGACAGGGACAGTCGGATCGCTGGCGATGACCATTGTCGGCGTGTGGTTCTGGGAACCCATGACCGGCCCGGATTGGGGCTGGATGGGCCTTTTGTGCATCACAGGTGCCTTGGGTCACTGGCTGCTGATCAAATGCTATGAGGTTGCCGAGGCAAGCGCAGTGCAGCCCTTTGCCTATCTGCAACTGGTCTTTGCCTCGGTTCTGGGCATCGCGGTATTCTCGGAAACGATCCGCACAAATGTCGCGGTAGGTGCGGCGCTGATCGTTGCCGCGGGTTTGTTCACCCTATGGCGCGAGCGGCAGAACCGTTGAACCGGCCAATTCACGGCTGAACGGGACCGGATGCGGTTCACGCCCCAGACGGGCCCGATAGATCGGCAGGGATTCCGCCACGCGCATCACGTAATTCCGCGTTTCAGTGAACGGGATATGTTCAATCCAGTCGACCACCGCTTCCTCGGACGCGCCGCGGGGATCGCCCTGCTCTGCCATCCAGCGGGTCGGGCGGCTGGGGCCCGCGTTATAGGCGGCCGAGACCAGAACGATATTGCCGCTGAAATCTGCCCCAAGCCGCGCCAGATAGCCACTGCCAAGCCGCGCATTATAGGCCCAATCCGACAGGACCCGCCCGGCATCATGCTCCAGCCCCAGATCGCGCGCCACTTCGGCGGCGGTGCCGGGCATCAGTTGCATCAAGCCTTGCGCCCCTGCGCCGCTGACAACCACCGGATTGAATTCGCTTTCGCGCCGCGCAATCGCCTTGGCCAACTCCATCGGGACAGGCAGCCCCATCTCGCGCATCGGATGCAGCGCGTAATAAGGACGGGGCAGCACAACACCCTTGTTCGCCGCTTCCTTGCCGATCATCACAGCAAGATGCGGCTCACCCAGATCCAGTGCCATCTCTCCAAGCTGGGCCAATCCAATCTCGGACTGGCTTTCGGCCAGATGGGTGAAAAACTGCTTGGCCAGCCCCGCTTCGCCCGCGCGTTGCAACAACAGGCCCGCGCGAAAAACGGATGAGGACGCCAGCGGCGCACTGCGCCAATCGGGCGGCACGTCGGCACCCTTCAAGGACGGATCGGAGGCAAGGCCAGCACGTTCCGCCGCCAGCAATCCGTAAAAGCTTGTCTGGTGCTGCGCCCCCTCGGCATAGGCTTGGGCTGCCGCTTCGGTATCGCCCGCAGCATCCTGCGCGCGCCCGATCCAGTAACCCGCCCGCCCCAACGAGATCGGCGTTGCGACAGCCATCCGGAACCTCTGGAAATGGTCCAGCGCCAGATCGGTGTCTTTCATGTAGGTCAGGGCGATATAGCCAGCCAGCCATTCCAGATCGGCATAGTCCGACCCTTCCGCCAGTTGATGCGAGGCCGCCAGCCTGTAGGCTAGGTCGCTGTTGCCCGCCCGCATTTGCGCCCGTGCCAGATAGCTGCGCCAACCGGCCCAGCGCTGCGGCTCTCCCAATGCAGCAGCCGAGGTCGAGCGTTCCAGCAAAAGCTCGATGGCACTGTCGGTAAATCCTTTCTGGATACGCCAGTTGAAACGGTCATGGGCCAGACCGGCATCGGACACAAGCGGTTGGGGAACCGCATCAATCAGCGTGTTCACCCCGTCACGCTGGGCTTTCAACGCCAGTCTGGCGATCGCCAGTGCGCGCCGGTCGGCATCGACCAGCGGCAAAACACGGTCCGCATCACTGTTCAGACCCCGCCACAAAGCCATATCAAGCCGCGCCGCGTGATGCGGTGTCAGAAGGGGACCATGTCTTTGGACAAAGGTGTCGTGCTCTCTCTGATCCATCGCCAGCGTCCGCCACCCCAGAACAAGGCTGGCTTCGGCGTCACCTGCACGGCCCTTGGCCGTCAGGGCATCGGCATAGCGCAGCAAGCCGACACCGGTTTGTGGCGTCTGGTTCTGAAAGAAACGCAAGACCTGATCATCGCTGGCGGTCACGAATACCTCTTCCGAGCGGTGCCGCAGCAGCGCAAGCCCCGGCCAATCGGGATTACGTTCCAGAAAAGCCAGTACATCCTCGGCACGCCCGCGACCCGCCCGCAAACGGTGCCATTCGACCAGATCGACAGCCTCGGGTCCGGCGCGCAAAGCGAGAGTGGCCGCGTTATCCCAGTTCCCCGCGCGCACGGCTGAAAGCGCAGAGGCCAGCGGCTGCGGCCCGGTATCCTGCGCCTGCAATGCAGATGACATAATCAGGCCGACGAACAGGGCGTTTTGGATTGCTTTTCGCAACATCACTTGCTTTTTCCAGAGGGACAAAGGATAGACAGCGCCAGATTACAGCCTTGAGTCTGGCGCTTCAAATCACGTTGGTGACAGACTCCTACCTAGGCTTCAACCAACGGCGCCATGCCATCACGACAACAGAAAAGGAGCGTGTCATGTTCAAGGGTTCCATACCCGCCCTCATCACGCCGTTCAAGAACGGCGCGCTGGATATCGAGACGCTTAAGAAACTTGTAGATTGGCACGTGACCGAAGGCTCGCATGGTCTGGTGCCCGTTGGCACGACTGGAGAAAGCCCCACCCTATCGCATCGCGAACATGAGACTGTGATCGAAGAGGTCGTCAAGGCTGCCGCCGGACGTATCCCCGTGATTGCCGGTGCCGGTTCGAACAATACCACCGAAGGCATCCGCCTGATCCAGCATGCCGAAGAGGTCGGGGCCGATGCCGCGCTGGTGGTGACGCCCTATTATAACAAGCCCACGCAGGCCGGACTTATCGCGCATTTCAAGGCGATCCACGATTGCTGCAACCTGCCGATCATCATCTACAACATTCCCGGACGGTCCGTTGTCGACATGCTGCCCGCCACGATGGGTGAGTTGGCCAAGCTCCCGCGCATTGTCGGCGTCAAGGACGCAACAGGCGATCTAAGCCGCGTGCCCAAGCAGCGGATGACCTGCGGGCCCGATTTCATCCAGCTTTCTGGCGAGGATGCAACCGCACTTGGTTACAACGCACATGGTGGGGTGGGCTGTATCTCGGTCACGGCCAATGTCGCACCAAGACTTTGTGCCGAATTCCAGACAGCCACGCTCAAGGGCGATTATGCCACAGCGCTGACCTTGCTGGACCGTTTGATGCCATTGCACGAGGCAATTTTTGCCGAGCCGGGTGTGGCGGGCGCGAAATACGGTCTGTCACGTTTGGGCATGTGCAGCGACGAAGTGCGTCTGCCCTTGGTCGGACTGACTGATGCGGTCAAGGCGCGGATGGACGATGCGATGCGTTTTGCCGGCCTGATCAACTGACTGGCTCGCTCTTTCAAAAAACCCCCGATGGTTCAACGGGGGTTTTTCATGCCTATACGCCATTTTTGTGATATACTTTTCCTATCATTCAGCTTGAAGGCAGGAGGAGCAAATGGCCAAGAAATCCAAAAAAGCCGTTGAAAAAGCCGAAAAGCCGCCTGAGGCACCGCAACGCGCGGTCAAGGTTCCTGTCGCGTTGCGCTTCAATGCCGATCTGCTGACTAATATCGACAAGGTCGCGGCATGTCGCGCAATGCGCTGATTTCCTACTGGTGTTCGCGCGCAGTCGAGGCAGAGTAAGAAAGGGCGGGAAAACCCCGCCCTTTTCCGGATCAGATACCGGTATCGACAATCGCCTTGGCAAGGATCGGCACCGTGGTCTTGTTCAAACCGGCGATGTTCAGGCGGCTATCGCCCACCATGTAGATTGCATGCTCTTCCCGCAGGCGAGCCACCATTTCAGGGGTGGTGCCAAGACGCGAGAACATGCCACGATGCTGTGCGATGAAGCCGAACCGGTCAGAGCCTGAAAGCCGCTGCAGTTCCGCCGCCAGTTGTTTGCGCAATTCCAGCATGGACAGGCGCACCTCTTCCAGTTCGGAAGTCCAGTCAGCGCGCAGCACCGGATCGGTCAGAATTTCCGTCACGACCCGCGCGCCATGATCCGGCGGGAATGAAAAGTTCTGTCGGTTGAGGAAATTCAGCGAGCCTTGCGTCAGCCCGCGCAACCTCTTGTCCTGCGCTACAGCCATCAGCAAACCGGTCCGTTCGCGGTAGATCCCGAAATTCTTGGAGCAGCTTGCCGCAATCAAGCATTCTGGCACCGACGATGCGACCAACCGCACGGCCTGCGCATCAACGTCAAGACCATCGCCAAAGCCCTGATAGGCAATGTCGATCATCGGGACGCCACCGGATTTGAGCAGCAGGTCAACCACGGCTTTCCACTCGGTCAGGTTCAGGTTGGCCCCCGTCGGGTTATGGCAGCAGCCATGCAGCAACACCACATCGCCTGCGCGCACATCAGCCAGATCTTCCAGCATGCCGGTGAAATCGACACCGCGTGTTTCGGCGTCGAAATAGCGGTATTCGGCGACATCCATCCCCAGATAGTTCAGGATGGTGACGTGGTTCGGCCATGTCGGGTTCGACACGAAAACCCGTGCCTCAGGGTTTGCCATGCGGATCAGTTCAAAGGCCTGCCGCACAGCCCCCGTACCACCCGGGGTCGCCGCCGCCGCGATGCTGTCACGCGGCACAACGCCGCCTAGCACCAAATCAATCATCACATCCGAAAAAGCGGGATCCCCCGCCAGACCGACATAGGATTTAGTCGTCTGCTCTTCCACCAGTTTGCGTTCTGCCAACTTAACGGCGCGCATCACGGGCGTAACGCCCTCGGCATTCTTGTAGACGCCCACCCCAAGATCAATCTTGGTCGGACGTGGGTCGTCCTTGTAAAGCTGCATCAGCGCAAGAATTTTGTCGGCTGGGTGTTCTTTGAGATTCGAGAACATGTCTGTATCAGGCCTTTCCGGTGGCGACGGGCAATGTGGGGAACGCGCCCCATTCACACCATGATCCGTCATAAAGCGAATGGTCGGTCTTGCCGATCCGTTCCAGTGCGAGGCTCAGAATGGCGGCGGTCACGCCAGAGCCGCATGTTGTGATGACCGGCTTGGACAGATCCACACCGGCAGAAGCAAAAGCCGCGCGCAGGTGGTCGGCGTCCATCATCGTGCCGTCCGGATTGAGGATGTCCTTGAACGGCAGGTTCTTCGAACCCGGAATGTGCCCCTTGCGCAAACCTGGGCGCGGCTCGTCAACCTCACCACGGAAGCGTTCGGCGGCGCGGGCATCAATGATCTCGTAATCGCCCAGTTTAGACGCGGCAGAGACCTGCGTAACATCCTTGACCAACTGGTTCTGGCGCCGCACCGTCATGTGGCGGTCGCGGACCATCGGCAGCATGTCCTCGACCTCGCGCCCCTCGGCCAGCCATTTGGGAAAGCCACCGTCCAGCACGGCAATATCCATCTGTCCCATCAGGCGAAACAGCCACCAGACGCGAGCCGCCGAGAACAGGCCCTCGGCGTCATAGACGACGACCTGATGCCCGTCGCCGATACCCATCGCACGCATCCGCGACATGAATTTTTCAACCGGCGGCGCCATATGCGGCAAGTCCGAGCGGTGATCACTGATTTCATCAATGTCGAAATAACGCGCGCCGGGAATGTGAGCCGCCGTATAGGCCGCCTTCGCGTCGCGCGGATCGCCCGGCATGACAAAGGTCGCATCCAGAATCCTCAGATCCGGATCTTTCAGATGTGCCGCCAGCCAGTCGGTAGACACCAGCGTTCTTGGATCATCATTTGCCATGGGAACCCCTGTCGATGCGTCACATCCTGCCTACATCGGGGGTCCCCTGCTGGCAAGTCAAAGGCCCGTCAAATCAGACCGGATCAACGCCTTTTCAAGCGGAATCAGTTCTCTTTCAGAAGCCGCTGTTTCTGGCGGGCCCAGTCGCGCTTGGCCTCGGTCTCGCGCTTGTCGTGGTTCTTTTTGCCCTTGGCGACACCGATCTTCAACTTTACCAGACCGCGATCGTTGAAATACATCACCAGCGGCACCAACGTCATACCCTTGCGCTGCGTCGCGTTCCACAACTGCGCCAGTTGCTTGCGCGACACCAGAAGTTTGCGCCGCCGCCGCTCTTCGTGTTTCCAGACCCGCGCTTGCTGGAAAGGCGCGATGTAGCCATTAATCAGATACAGCTCGCCATCCTCAACCGAGGCATAGCTTTCCGCGATATTCGCGCCGTTCTCGCGCAGTGATTTCACTTCGGACCCGACAAGGATGATACCGCATTCGATATCTTCCTCGATCGCATAATCAAACCGCGCACGGCGATTCTCGGCGATGATCTTGTAATTGGGGTCTGATTTCGTCTGGGCCATGCGCGCTGAATATCCCGTGCGCGCGGCACTGTCCATCCGGCGGGCTAAACACCCCTAACTGCCCCGATAGGTGGAATAGCCGAAAGGCGACAGCAGCAGCGGCACATGATAGTGCGCCGCGGCGTCCGAGATCCCGAAGCGGATCGGCACAACGTCAAGGAAGCGGGGCGCTTCCGGCGGGGTGCCTGTGGCATCCAGATAGGCTCCTGCATGGAATTCCAGCTCGTAGGTGCCGACCGCAAAAGCCCCTTTGGGCAGGATCGGTCCGTCAGTGCGACCATCATTGTTGGTCACCTTGCGCGCCAGATGCACCCGGGTGCCGTTTTCGATCCGGTAAAGATCGATCGCCAGCCCAGCAGCGGGACAGCCGCGTGCGGTATCCAGAACATGTGTGGTCAGATAGCCCTCGGACATTGGATGCTCCTTCTTGTGGCACTGCGCTACAGTCTAGCCAAAGTCATAGCGCAGGTCAGGGCCAAAAGCCGCGCAGAGATTGTCAGATAAGTCTTTATCGGATTTCTTGAAAATCCAAATGCAACGACTGTCATAGAGTCTGAATATGCAAAGCAAGGACACTGCAATGAACCGCTACCCACGCAACATGACCGGATACGGGGCCAACGCCCCTGACGCGCAATGGCCGGGCGGCGCCAAAGTGGCCGTGCAATTCGTGCTGAACTACGAGGAAGGCGGCGAGAACTGCATCCTGCATGGCGATGCCGCGTCCGAGGCGTTTCTGTCCGATATTGCAGGGGCCGCCCCTTGGCCTGGAATGCGCCACTGGAACATGGAATCAATCTATGACTATGGCGCGCGGGCAGGGTTCTGGCGCTTGCACCGCCTGTTTACTGGCAGCAATATCCCCGTCACCGTCTTTGGCGTCGCATCGGCATTGGCGCGCAGCCCCGAACAGGTCGAGGCGATGAAATCCGCCGGATGGGAAATCGCCAGTCACGGGCTGAAGTGGGTCGATCACCGCGACATGCCCGAAGACGAGGAACGCGCCACCATAGCCGAGGCGATCCGCCTGCACACCGAAGTCGTGGGGGAGCGTCCTCGCGGCTGGTATACGGGGCGCTGTTCGGAAAACACGGTACGGCTTGTGGCCGAAGAAGGCGGGTTCGACTGGATCAGCGACACCTATGATGACGATCTGCCCTACTGGCTGGAAGCAGGAGAACGCGACCAGTTGATCATCCCCTATACGCTGGAAGCCAATGACATGCGCTTTGCCACGGCACCGGGTTACATCACTGGGGGGCAGTTCTTCGACTATCTGAAAGATGCCTTCGATGTGCTTTACGCCGAAGGCACGCAAGGCCGGCCTGCGATGATGTCCGTGGGGCTGCACTGCCGCCTGATCGGCCGTCCCGGAAAGCTGGCAGGCCTCAAGCGGTTCATCGACTATGTCGCGGGGTTTGATGATGTCTGGTGTCCGCGCCGGATCGACATCGCGCAGCATTGGGCCAGGACCCATCGGCATCAGCGGCGCACGCGCCCCAGCCAGATGGACCGCGACGGTTTCGTCGCGCGTTTCGGCGGTATCTTCGAGCATTCACCTTGGATCGCCGAACGTGCATGGGAACTGGAACTGGGTCCGGCACATGACACGTCCGCAGGCTTGCACAACGCGCTGGCACGGATGTTCCGCAGCGCGTCCGAAGATGAACGTTTGGGTGTCCTGACAGCGCATCCCGACCTTGCGGGAAAACTGGCCGCAGCAAAGCGTCTGACGGCGGAATCAACCGCCGAACAGGCCAGCGCGGGCCTTGATGCGCTGACCGACGCCGAACGCACGCGGTTCACCGAGTTGAACAACGCCTATGTCGCGCGGCACGGCTTTCCCTTCATCATCGCAGTCCGCGACAATACCAAAGCCAGCATAATGGCAGCCTTCGAGGCGCGCCTGAACAATGACCGCGCCACCGAATTCGCCACCGCCTGCGCACAGGTGGAACGGATCGCCCGACTGCGTCTCGAGGAACTGCTATGACCTATGCCTTCCCCCCCGGCGGACTGCCCGAGCAGGATGTACTGCCCGACGGCAAGGCTGTCTTCACCACCGCCTATGCTTTCATCCCCGCCAATACGATGCGCGACATCGTCACCAGCTATCTTCCCGGCTGGACCGCTACGCGGGCCTGGATCATCGCGCGCCCCCTGTCCGGCTTTGCCGAAACCTTCGCCCAATACGCGGTCGAGGTCGCGCCCGGCGGCGGGTCCGAAAAGCCGGAACCAGACAAGACTGCGCAAGGAACCATCCTTGTCGCCAAAGGCCGGATGCGCCTGACCATCGACGGCACCGCGCATGATCTGACGGCAGGCGGCTATGCCTATATCCCTGCTGGCTGCACTTGGGCGCTGACCAATTCCGGCAAAACGCCGCTCCAATTCCATTGGATACGAAAACGCTACAAGGCGGCTCAGGGTATCGACCGACCGACAGCTTTCGTAACCTCGGATCAGGATACGCCTGTCAACTGGATGCCGAACACCGACAAATGGGGCACCACCCGTTTTGTCGAACCCAGCGACCTGCGGCACGACATGCATATGAATATCGTCACATTCCGTCCCGGAGGCTTGATCCCCTTTGCCGAAACCCATGTGATGGAACACGGGCTTTATGTCTTGCAGGGCACGGCGCGTTACCTGCTGAACACCGACTGGGTCGAGGTTGGCCCCGGTGATTTCATGTGGCTGCGCGCCTTTTGCCCGCAAGCCTGCATCGCCACCGGAACCGAGGATTTCCGCTACCTGCTATACAAGGACGTGAACCGCCACGTATCCCTGACGCTCTGACGCCTGATTCATCTTGCCACAAATACTCAAATCCACCCTCGCCATGCCACAGGAGGATCAGATGCAGACAACCATCACGGCCCGCCCCCTCACGGCGCAGGACTTCGCCCCTTACGGCAACGTGCTTGAGGCGGCAGGCCAGCCGGACAAGATCATCAATCAGGGCTTCTGCGGACGCTGGCATAATCGGGCGGAACTGGATTTCGGCACCGATGGCCGCGCAGGTATCAGCATATTCAAGGCCGAACCACGCGACATGCCCTACAAGCTTGATCTGCTGGAGCGGCATCCGGACGGGTGTCAGGCGTTCATTCCCATGTCGATGACCGAATGGCTGGTGATTGTCGCCGAAGACGATCGCGGAGCACCGAGCGGTATCGAAGCGTTCATTGCCGCGCCGGGGCAAGGCATCAACCTGTACCGTGGCACGTGGCACGGGGTGCTGACACCGCTGCATGCGCCCGGACTTTTCGTCGTGGTCGACCGGATCGGTGACACCACGAACCTTGAAGAATTTCCGCTTGAGGTGCCCCGCACGATCAAGCGCTGAAAACACAAGACCCCGTCAAGAGGGTTCCCCCATGTATCAACAAGGAGACTTCTGGGATGGCTGACACTTCACTGGGCACGCCCGAACAATTGCGCGACCCCAATTATACTCCGGCCCTTGCCAAGGCCGTGCCTCTGGGCATCCAGCATGTGCTGGCGATGTTTGTATCCAACGTGACACCCGCGATTATCGTGGCTGGCGCGGCGGGATTTGGCTTCGGATCGAACTCGCCCGATTTTCCGAACATGATCTACATGATCCAAATGTCGATGCTGTTCGCCGGAATCGCCACGCTGTTTCAGACAATCGGCATGGGCCCGGTGGGCTCGCGCCTGCCAATCGTACAGGGCACATCTTTCGCCTTTTTGCCGGTCATGATCCCAGCTGTTGCGGGAATGGGTACGGCGGGACTAGCCGGTTTGATGACTGGCGTTGTGATCGGCGGATTGTTCCACATCCTGATCGGGACGTTCATCGGCAAGCTGCGCTTTGCCCTGCCGCCGCTCGTCACCGGATTGATCGTGCTGATGATAGGACTGGCGCTGGTCAAGGTCGGCATCCAGTATGCCGCTGGCGGCGTACCCCTGATGGGCAAGCCGGAATTCGGTTCGCTGGCAATGTGGACACCGGCGTTGGTGGTGATTGTCGTCACCCTGGCACTTAAGTTCTTCACGCGCGGGATGATGTCGGTCGCAGCCGTGTTGATTGGCCTGATCGCAGGTTATGCGGTCGCCTATCTGATGGGTCAGGTCAGTTTCGGCAACGTGGCGCGCGCAGGTCTGTTCGAACTGCCGACACCTTTCAAATGGGGTATCGAATTCAACGCCGCCATCATCATCGGCATGTGCTTCATGGCCGTTATATCAGCTATCGAAACCGTGGGTGACGTGTCGGGTATCTGCAAAGGCGGCGCGGGGCGCGAGGCGACAGATACCGAGATTCAGGGCGCAACCTATGCCGATGGTGTGGGCACAGCAGTCGCAGGTATCTTTGGCGGGTTGCCGAACACATCCTTCAGCCAGAACGTGGGCCTCATCAGCATGACCGGCGTGATGAGCCGCCATGTCGTGACCATAGGCGCCGTTTTCCTGATCGTCTGCGGTCTGGTGCCGAAGTTCGGCGCCATCGTGTCGACAGTGCCGATCAACGTTCTGGGTGGCGGCGTGATCGTCATGTTCGGCATGGTCTGCGCGGCGGGTGTGAACATGCTGTCAGATGTCGCATGGAACCGGCGCAACATGGTGATCTTTGCAGTATCTTTGTCCGTCGGGCTTGGCCTTCAGCTTGAACCCACTGCCCTGCAACATCTGCCAAGGACGCTGCAGATCCTGCTAACCTCGGGCCTTCTGCCTGCGGCTGGCCTGTCGATCCTGCTCAATCTGGTATTGCCGAAAGAGTTGGACTGATCGCCTTTGAAAAGTCAAAGCCTGCCTTCTGAACCGAAGGCAGGCCTTATCATTGGTTGACCAGAATTACAGGCAGGCTTCCAGCAGCTCTCTGGTGTTGGCGGCCGTCATCTCGACGGGATTACCGCCCGTGCTGGGGTCTTGCAGTGCCGAAGCTGTCAAACCCGCAAGATCCGGATTTGTAACGCCCAAGGCGGTCAGGTTGGCGGGAATGCCAAGTTCCGCATTCAACGCGCCAACGAAGGCATAGAACCCGTCAAACCCTCCGGAAATCTCCAGATAGGCTGCCGCCTGTTCGATGCGCGCCTCGATAGCGGCACGGTTGAACCGCAGCACCGGCTGCATCACGACAGCGTTTGTCGTACCGTGATGCGTGTTGTGCACCGCTCCAATGGGATGGCTGATCGCATGGATCGCACCCAGGCCTTTCTGGAACGCCACAGCCCCCATTGCCGCCGCCGCCATCATCTGGCCACGCGCTTCGATATCGGTGCCATCCGCATAGGCACGCGGCAGATATTCCTTGACTAGCCGCATCCCTTCCAGCGCGATCCCCTGACTCATCGGATGAAAATGCGGCGAGCAATAGGCCTCAAGACAATGCGCGAAAGCATCCATGCCCGTACCCGCTGTGATCGCGGGCGGCATCCCTAGGGTCAGTTCCGGATCACAGATCACGACCGCTGGCAGGATCTTGGGATGGAAGATGATCTTTTTCTCATGCGTCATCGAATTGGTCAGCACCGAAGCCCGCCCGACCTCGGACCCTGTGCCCGCTGTAGTCGGGACCGCGACAATAGGGGCAATAGCCGAGGCATCGGCACGCGTCCACCAGTCGCCGATATCCTCATAATCCCAGACGGGGCGCGTCTGCCCTGCCATGAAGGCAACCGCCTTGCCAAGATCAAGGCCAGAGCCACCGCCAAACGCAATCACCCCGTCATGTCCGCCCGCCTTGTATGCGGCTACTCCGGCGGCAAGATTGATCTCAGTCGGGTTGGGATCGACATCTGCGAAGATGCCGCGGCCCAGACCTGCGGCCTCCATCAGATCCAGCGTGGATGCTGTAATGGGCAGACCGGCCAGCCCCTTGTCAGTCACAAGCAGTGGTTTGCGGATGCCTGCCGCCGCGCAGGCTTCGGCCAGTTCAGCGATACGGCCCGCCCCGAAACGGATAGCGGTGGGATAGGACCAGTTGGCGCGCAGAGTCATTGCTGTTTCCTTAAGTGGTATGATTTCGGGCGGGTCAGGTTGTGATAGCCGATCACCGACAATCCGCCACCGCGTCCGGTGTCCTTGCATCCGGTCCAGCATAGGCCGGGATCGAGATAATCGGCGCGGTTCAGGAACACGGTGCCGGTTTCGATCTGCGCGCCCAAACGTTCGGCACGGTCCACATCGGCGGTCCAGAGCGAGGCTGTCAGACCATAATCGCTGTCATTCATCAGGCGCAGTGCCTCGGCATCATCCTTGACCGGCATGATCCCGACGACAGGACCAAAGCTTTCCTCGCGCATCACACGCATGGAATGGTCCACATTGACCAGAATTTGCGGCATCAGATACGCGCCACCATCCGTCGGGAACTGCGCAGGATGTATCAGAGCCTTGGCGCCGACCGCCACAGCCTCGGCGGTCTGCGACCGCACCAGATCGGCGAAACGCACCTGCGCCATCGGCCCCAGAGTCGTGTCCGCCTCCAGCGGATTGCCCAGTTTGTAGCCGGATACCAGCGCAACCGACTTCTCGACAAACGCATCGAAAAGGCTTTCCACAACATAGATCCGTTCGATCCCGCAGCAGCATTGGCCCGAGTTGAACATCGCGGCATCCATCAGCGTATCGACGGCAGCGTCCAGATCGGCGTCTTCCATCACATAGCCCGGATCTTTGCCGCCCAGTTCCAAGCCTAAACCGGTGAATGTGCCTGCCGCTGCGCGTTCGATCGCGCGACCACCGGCGACCGAACCGGTGAAATTCACAAAATTGAAGGCTCGCGCCGCGATCAGTGCCGATGTCGTGTCATGGTCCAGAAACACGTTCTGGAACACATCTTCAGGAATACCGGCCGCGTGAAACGCCTGCGCCATCCGTTCGCCTACCAGCAGCGTCTGGCTGGCATGTTTCAGCACGACGGTATTGCCTGCAATCAGCGCGGGGGCGACAGTGTTGATCGCCGTCATATAGGGGTAGTTCCAAGGTGCAATCACCAGCACGACGCCATATGCCTCGCGTGCGATGTGACGCCGATAGGCGGCACTGTCTTCCAGCACGATGGGAGCAAGCGCAGTCTCAGCGATCTCGGCCATAAAGGTAGCACGCTCGTTGAAGCCTTTGAATTCGCCGCCATAGCGCACAGGCCGGCCCATCTGATGCGCCAGTTCCGGCACGATTGCGTCGTTCATCGCCCCCACAGCCTCGACCGCTTTCAGCACCAGCGCGATCCGCTCGGACAAGGGGCGCGCAGCCCAGCCTTTTTGCGCGGCGCGGGCGCGGGCAACGGCGGCCTGTGCTGCGCCCAGCGTCAGTGCGGGACGCTCGGCATAGACCGATCCGTCAATAGGCGAGATACATCTGATCATCTTGGTCATTTCCGGTCAGGCCCTCTCGAAGCCGCGGGCTATTTCATAGTCGGTCACCACGCGGTCGAATTCCTCGATCTCCCATGCAGCGGCGCGGGTATAGTGATCGATCACGTCATCCCCCATTGCGGCGCGCAGCATTTTCGAGTGGTGTAACGTGTCCACGGCATCGCGCAGGGTTTTGGGAATCTCGCCACCTTGTGCGGCCTGATAGATGTCACCAGTCGTCGGGCGCTGCAACTCCAACCCTTCCTCGATTCCAGCAAGTCCAGCGGCCAGCA
Source organism: Seohaeicola saemankumensis (assembly GCF_021021435.1). Classification (GTDB taxonomy): domain Bacteria; phylum Pseudomonadota; class Alphaproteobacteria; order Rhodobacterales; family Rhodobacteraceae; genus Seohaeicola. The sequence continues at coordinate 38,656 of NZ_JAINWI010000013.1, read as the reverse complement.
TGCCCGCCATTGCAACGTAAGGATTCATATCCGAGCCGGGAATACGGCATTCCACGCGGATCGCCTTGCTACCCTCACCGCAAAGGCGGAAGCCTGCCGTGCGGTTATCGACGGACCAGACGGTTTTGGTCGGTGCAAAAGTCGCCTTCGAGAACCGTTTGTAGCTGTTGATATAGGGGGCCATGAAGACGGTTATTTCAGGCGCATAGCGAATCAATCCGGCCATATATTGCCGCATCAGGTCGGACATGCCATATTCCGCGTCAGGATCGAAAAACGCGTTCGCGCCATCTTTCCAGAGCGACTGGTGCACATGCGAGGAACTGCCAACACGGTCGTGATGCCATTTCGGCAGGAAGCTTGCCGCGTGACCGTGCTGATCGGCGATTTCCTTGGTGGCATGTTTGGCGATCGTGTGATGATCTGCGGTATCCAGCGCAGGAGCATAGCGGATGTTCAATTCTTCCTGCCCTGCCTCGGCCTCGCCCTTGGTATTCTCGACGGGAATGCCTGCAGCATAGAGATGGTTCCGCAAAGGCCGCATCACGTGCTCTTCGCGGGTTGTTTGAAGGATGCTGTAATCCTCGTTGTAATCACTGATCGGCTCAAGATCGCGGAAGCCTGAGGCAGCGATCTCGCGGAATGAGCGCGCGAACAGGAAGAACTCTAACTCGGTCGCCATAATCGGCGTCAGACCCATCGTTTCGGCGCGCTTTATCTGTTTTTTCAGCATGGCGCGTGGGGAATGGCCGATCTCGTGATGCCCGTGGTGATCCATCACATCGCAAAGCACCATCACCGTGCCATCCAGCCACGGCATGGGCCGGATTGTGCCAAGATCCGGCTTCATCATGTAATCGCCGTAACCCGCCTGCCAACTTGTCGCGGCATAGCCGTCAGGCGTGGCCATCCCGATATCGGTCGCCAGCAAGTAGTTGCAGCAATGGGTTTCCTCCCAAGCACTTTCGACGAAATGCTGGGCCAGAAAACGCTTGCCCTGCAAACGGCCCTGCATATCGACCATGCAAGCCAGAACCGTGTCAACCGTGCCTGCCGTAACAGCAGATTTCAGCGCCTCGAATGTCATCAAACCAGCCATGTCGCGGCCTCCTCTTGCACTTTGTCTTTCCCGCATGCGGCCCCGCGCCAAAGCCGGGGCCGCATGTTATCTTTGATAGGGACGCGCCCGCCCGCAAGAGGGATCAGGTATAACGATAGGGCCGTCCGGCCTTTTGCATATCGGCGTTATATTTCTTGAAGATATCGACCACCTTGGCCTTCACCTCGGACTCCGAGGCGATTTCATCCCAGAAGACAAGCGCGGCATCCTCAACCGTTTTCCATTCTTCGTCCGGGATCGTGGTCAGTTGCAACTTGGTCCCGTTGACGCGAAGGTTCGCTTCACCGCCCCAATACCACCACTGGCGATAATAGTGGGATTGGTCACAGCAGACACGGAACAGGGTTTGCAGATCTTCGGGCAACTCGTTCCAGCGATCCATATTGGCAAAGAACGACCCGGCCCAGGCGCCCGAGATATTGTTGGTCAGGAAGTAATTCGTCACATCCGCCCAACCAACTGTGTAGTCTTCGGTGATGCCGGACCATGCGATACCGTCCAGTTCGCCAGTCTGGACTGCAACCTCGATATCCTCCCAAGGCAGCGTCACTGGCACGACGCCGAACTGCGCCAGAAAGCGGCCAGCTGTGGGGAAAGTGAAAACCCGCTTGCCTTGCAGATCGGCAAGGCTGTTGATCGGGTCCTTGGTGGCGAAATGGCAGGGGTCCCATGCGCCCGCGCTGATATGTTTGACGCCGACAGCGGAATATTCCGCATCCCAGATTTCGTTCAGGCCATATTGGTTGAACAGCACCGGCACATCGAGCGAATAACGCGAGGCAAAGGGAAAATAGCCTCCGAACACCGTCACCTCTGTTGGTGAGGCCATCGAATCGTCATCGGACTGTACTGCGTCGATTGTGCCACGCTGCAGCGCCTGAAACAGCTCGCCCGTAGGAACGATCTGATCCGCATAGAACAGTTCGATCTGCATGCGGTCGCCCGCGATTTTGTTGAACATATCAACTGCAGGCTTGATCACATGCTCGCCCAAGGCAGCACCGGCATAGGTTTGCATACGCCAACGTATGGTTGATTGCGCCAATGCGGGAGTGGCAAGGGCAGCAGGCCCTGCAAGGGCAGCGGTTGTCAGGAATTTGCGTCTTGTTGTCATCGTCGTCATCTCCTGTTGGTCTGTTTCAAAAGGGTGGTTCTTGCCATTCCTCTTCGTCTTGCTCCTCGCGGAGTTCTATTTTCCGTAAACAAGTTCGGGCAGCCACAGCGCGATCTGCGGAAAGACCATGATCAGCGTCAGCGCACCCAACATCACCAGAACAAAAGGCAGGATCGAACTGTAAATGTCGCGCAATGTCACCTCGGGCGGGGCCATCGCGCGCATCAGAAACAGGTTATAGCCGAAGGGCGGTGTCATATAGGCGATCTGGGTCGTGATTGTGTAAAGGATACCATACCAGATCAGATCGAACCCCAGCGCACCCACCAGCGGCACGTATAGCGGCGCGACGATCACCAGCATCGCGGTGTCGTCCAGAAAGGTGCCCATCAGCAGGAATGACAACTGCATCAAAATCAGGATGACCCAAGGATTCAGGCCAAGCCTGTCGGTAAACAGCATGTCGATAGCCCGCACCGCGCCCAACCCGTCAAAGATCGCGCCGAACCCCAGTGCCGCTAGAATGATCCACATGAACATGCACGAAATCATCAAGGTCTGCCGAACCGAGGTTTCAAAAACCGTACGGGTCATCCGGCCTTTCAGGACCGCGGCGAAGAACGCGGTCATCGCCCCGATGGCCGAGCTTTCGACAAGACTGGTCCAACCGTTCACGAAGGGCACCATCATAGCCGCAAAGATCACCAGCGGCAGCAGGCCCGCCGATAGCAGCCGCAACTTCTCGGCCGTAGGCACGTTGCGTTCCTCGACCGGAAGCACTGGGCCAAGTGAAGGGTTCAACCGGCAGCGGATATAGATATACGCGACAAACATCGCGGCCATCATCAACCCCGGCACGACACCCGCCAGCCATAACTGTCCCACGGGCTGGCGCGCAATCATGGCGTAAAGCACCAGCACCACCGAAGGCGGCACAAGAATGCCAAGGCTTGATCCCGCCTGAATAACTCCCGTGACCATCCGCTTGTCATAGCCGCGCCGCAGCAGTTCGGGCAGCGCGATAGTCGCCCCGATCGCCATGCCTGCCACGCTGAGGCCGTTCATCGCCGAGACCAGAACCATCAACCCGATGGTGCCGATAGCCAGTCCCCCGGACACCGGCCCCATCCAGACATGGAACATCTTGTAAAGATCGTCGGCCAGTTTGCTTTCGGACAGGATATAGCCCATGAAAATGAACATCGGTAGCGTCAGCAGCGGATACCATTTCATTAGCTTCATCGCGGCAGAGAACGGAATCTCCGCTCCGCCTGTACCCCACAACATCATCGCCGAAACCGCCGCAACACCACCGATAGCCGCAAACACGCGCTGGCCGGTGAAAAGCATCAGCATCATCAGCGAGAACATGAAGATCGCGATCATCTCGTATGACATCACGCAGCCTCACCGCGCAGGCGCAACACGTCTTTGAAAAACTCCGACATCGCTTGCAGAAGCATCAGGAAGATACCGAGGGTCATCAGTACCTTGATCGGCCACATATAGGGGCGCCACGCGGTCGGGCTGCGCTCGAACCGGCCCAGCACCTCGGATGCCCCCGCAAGGCCACCCGTGACAAAGGACCAGACCAGATCGCCATAGAACGCCAGTGGATCACGCCCGAAATATCCCAAGGCGTAGGCAGTTGAACTCAGCGCGCCCCAGAGAAGTACACCCAGAAAGAACAGAAGGAAAAGCACGGTAAAGGCGTCGAACCAAGCTTTCCGGCGGTCGTCCCATGTGTGATAGAAAAGATCCATCCGCACATTGGCACCCATTTGCAGCGCGTAGGGACCGCCCAGCATGTAATAGGCGACCATGGCAAATTGGGCCATTTCCAGCGTCCACAATGTCGGCGTGAAAAACGTCTTGGACAAGGATGACCAGAGCAGAATGGCCACCATGACGAAGATGCCGTACATCACCAACCGCCCCAGCCGGTAGTTTACAGCGTCCACCGCGCGGATATAGCCACGCATCACCTTGTGCATGATACCTGCCTGGCGATGTGGCACGTCACGACTGAATGATCCGGCGAAAAGGTCATGTAAGGCCCCCTGTCGGGCAAGCGTGATCCAAGCCCCCCCGACCTGTCAACGATGTTTCTGAAAGATTTTCTTCACCCCGAATCGGTCTGTGCATATATTGAACAAAAAAGGATCAGCCGCCGTGACCGACGACAGCCAGACCATCGCAGAACGGCTGCAAGCCGCCTTCGACACGCTGACGCGGGCAGAGCGGCAACTGGCTGATACCTTGCTGCAGAACTATCCTGTCACCGGTCTGGCCTCGATCACGCATCTTGCCAAAGCCGCCGGAGTGTCCACCCCGACCGTTGTCCGGATGGTGCAGAAACTGGGTTTTTCCGGATTTCCCGAATTCCAGACTGCGCTCCGCCACGAGCTTGAGGCGCGGATCTCGGACCCGATCAGCAAACGCGACACTTGGGTGGAATCCGCGCCCGAGGGTCATATCCTTAACAGGTTCACCGATGCCGTGATCGGCAATATCAGCCAGACCCTGACCCAGATCGACCTTGAGACATTCGAGAAGGCTTGCACTCTACTGGCCCACCCCGACCGGCGGATTTTCGTAGCAGGGGGGCGTATCACCCATGCGCTGGCCGAGTATCTTTTCCTGCATATGCAGGTTCTGCGGGCAGGTGTGACCCATGTCCACGCAATGTCCAGCAGTTGGGCGCATGACCTGCTTGATCTGCGGACCGGAGATGTTGTCGTGATTTTCGACGTGCGCCGGTACGAGAACAGTACACTCAAACTGGCGGAACTGGCGCGCGATCGAGGCGCTAAGATCATCCTGTTCACCGACCAGTGGCGCTCGCCCGTGCATGAATTCGCGGCCTGCACCTTCTGCGGGCGGATCGTGGTGCCCAGCGCATGGGACAGTCTGGTAACCCTGATGCTGATGCTTGAAGCGGTGATCGCCGAAGTGCAGGAACGCACATGGGATAGCACCCGCGCAAGAATGCAGGAACTGGAGGACATGTTTGACCGCTCCAAGCTGTTTCGGAAATTCACATGAAAGCCATGCGCGAAAAAGTTGACTTTGGCGCGATCCGAATGTCTAAATTCTACCAAACGATCAAAAAAGAACATGAAAACGGAATGCCTTCGCAAAACTGTTTCGAAATTGTGGCAGGTCGCCTTGGGTAGAACCGTTCTCCAGACACAGGGATAAAAGATGAAAACGCTTTCCTTCGGATTGAAATTTACCGCCTCGGCTTTGGCTCTCGGGCTGGCCGCACCTGCAAACGCCGACACGCTGCGCCTGCTGACATGGGGCGGCTACGCCCCCGAGAATGTCATCGAGATGTTCGAGGCCGAGACCGGCCACACGGTCGAAGTGACCACTTCCAACAACGAGGAAATGATCGCCAAGCTGCGCGCCACCGGCGGCGGTGGCTTCGATCTGGCCCAGCCCAGCCAAGACCGCATCGCCGGTCCGCAGGAAGAATTCGGCATCTACAAGCCGATGGACCTGTCCAAGATCGACGCGGCCCTGTTCATTCCCTCGATGCTTGAGGCCACCAAAGCCAACACTACCGTCAGCGGCGAGGTTTACGGCGTCCCGCATGTCTGGGGCACCGATGGTCTGGTTCTGAACACAGCCGAAGCTGCTTCGATCAAGGATTATACCGACCTTTGCAGCGACGAGGTGGCAGGCAAGGTTTCCTATCGCATGCGCCGTCCAACGCTGATCGGCTTTGCCTTCTCGATGGGAATGGACCCCTTTGAGGCTTATGCGGACGAGGCCGCCTATACCGAAATGCTGTCCAAGGTCGAAGAAACGCTGATCGCGTGCAAACCCAATGTCAAAACCTACTGGTCTGGCGGTGACGAGCTAATGGGACTTGTCCGCTCGGGCGAGGTCGTGGCTGCGATGGCATGGGATACCGGCGGCTGGAAGTTGAACGAGGATAACGCGGATGTCACGTTTGTTGCACCTGCATCGGGTGCCTTGGGTTGGATCGACACTTTCGTGATCCCTGCCAAAGGTCAGGCAGATGATGCCGCCTATGCCTGGATCAACTTCGTAATGAAGCCGGAAGTCGCTGCGATGATCACCGAATCCGCTGGCAACTTTACTGCGTCGCAAGGTGCGGATGAATTTGTCTCGGACGCGCTGAAGGCCCGCTATCAGGCCAGCTTCCCGCAAGAGGCTGTGGATAACATCAAATGGTATCCGCCCGTTCCCGCAGGACTGGAAGCACTGGAGGGTGCCGTACTGGACCGCGTTCAGGCCGCACGCTGATCATTTGACGTCAGAGGGCGGCACCCGCAGATTTCGGGTGCCGCTTTCGTTTTGCCGACACATCAGGACCGGATCACCAAAATGACTGCTTCCACCCTTCCCGATCTTGAATGTGACTGTCTGACAAAGCATTTCGGCGCGTCAGTCGCGGTGGATGACGTTTCATTCTCGGTACCGGCGGGATCGTTCTTTTCGGTTCTCGGACCATCCGGTTGCGGTAAGACAACGATCATGCGGATGATCGCAGGCTTTCTGGAACCGACCAGCGGCGATATCCGGATCAAGGGCCGCTCGGTTCTGGATGTACCGCCCAACAAGCGCCCTGTGAACATGGTGTTCCAGCATCTGGCGCTGTTCCCGATGATGAATATTGCCGACAATATCGGCTACGGTCTGCGCCGCAAGGGCATGGCCAAAGGCGAAATCGCCCGCAAGGTGGACGAGGTACTGGACCGGATCGGGCTACCCGGCATTGGCACGCGCCGTGTCGACGAACTGTCAGGCGGGCAGAAACAGCGCGTTGCCATTGCCCGTTGCATGGTGCTGGAGCCGGATGTTCTGCTGCTGGACGAACCACTAGGCGCGCTTGATCTGAAACTACGCGAGCATATGAAGATCGAGCTGAAGGCGCTTCAGGCCGCATTCGACACCACCTTTGTCTATATAACGCATGACCAGTCCGAAGCCTTGGTCATGTCCGACCAGATTGCCGTGATGAACACTGGGCGGTTCGAGCAGATGGGCACTGCGCGCGACCTTTATTATCGTCCGCAGACCGCCTTTGTGGCGGGGTTCGTAGGTGATGCGAACCGCTGGCAGGGCCGTGTGATCAGGGCTGAAGGTGAGGCGCTGGAGATCAAGACCGATGGCGGCCTGATCCTGCGCGGGGTCGGTCCCGGACGCGGCCTTGGCATTGGCGACAAAGCCGAGGTATTTGTACGACCCGAAGCGATCCGGCTGGCCGAGAACACCGCGCAACTGTCCCATTTCGACACGCAGATCAGCGGCCATGTCAGCACAATCCTGTTTAACGGGGCCGCCAGCCGCGTGATCGTGGCAGATGCCAGCGGCGCCGAGATTGAGGTGACCCTGCCGCAATCCGGCGAGTTCGCGCATCTGTCACGCGGTATGACCGTACATATCGGATGGTCCGGCGAGCAGGGCAATTGCTTTGCCGCGCAGGGGCGGTGACCCGGATGCGGGCGGGACAGAAACTCGGGCTGATCCTTCTGCTGACACCGCTTTTGCTGTGGTTATCCTTATTGATCATCATCCCGCATATCGACCTGTTCCTGCTGTCGCTGCGCGAACGGGTGGGTGTGCGCCAGTATGAAACCAGCCTGGCCAACTACACTACGATCCTGACCGAACCGCTTTACATGGTCACCTTCGCGCGCACCGCGATCATGTCGATCCTCGCCACGGCCCTGACGTTGCTGATCGCCTTTCCCGTATCCTACTATATCGCCAAGATGGTCCGTGGCCGTGCAAGGTCGGTGTTGTTTCTGATGTGCTTGATACCTTTTTGGGTGTCCGAGCTTGTACGCACCTTCGGTTGGATGATCCTGTTGCGCGAAAGCGGTGTGATCTCGGGCTTGCTGCAATGGGCAGGGCTGGCGGCGGGGCCGGTCGAGATGCTTTATAACGACGCGTCCATCATGGTGGGCCTTGTCTACACATCCATGCTGTTCATGGTCGTGCCCTTGGTCACGACATTGGACAGTCTGGACGATGCGGTGATCGAGGCGGGCTATGATCTGGGCGGGTCCGGCCCCAGTATCCTGCGTGAAATCGTGATCCCCCACGCCGTTCCCGGTATTGTCTCGGGCAGCATCGTCGTATTCATGCTAAGCCTTGGCAATTACCTGACCCCGACCATGCTGGGTGGCAAGGACAGTCTGTGGTTCACGCAAATGATCTATTCCCAGTTCATCGTCCGCTTCAATTGGGAGCTGGGCGCTGCCTTTGGTTTCATGCTGCTTGTATTGTCATCCCTGATCGTCTGGGTGGTGCTGCGGATGACCGGTCAAACGCTTGAAAAGACGATGGGGTAGGTAGCGACATGATCCCGACAATCCCGCAAAACCCGCTGATCCGCGTCGCCTATGGCGCCTATGTTGCGCTGTTCTTCCTCTATCTCGCGCTGCCTTTGACGGTCGTGGCAGTCTTTGCATTCAACGACAGCCAGTTCCCGTCGCTTCCGTGGGAAGGCTTTACGCTGGGTTGGTTCTTCGGGTCCGAGCGGCCCGTGATCGGGGTGTTCCACGAAGACCCGATCCTGCGCGCAATCGGTACATCGGTTACGATCGGGCTTGCCGTATCAACCCTGTCGGTTGCCGTTGGTACAACCAACGCCTTCTTGTTCAACCGCTACCAGTTTCGCGGGCGCGGGCTGCTCTATGTGCTGATGCTTCTGCCGCTGGTCATTCCCGGTATCGTGCTGGGTATCTCGATCCTCGTCTTCTCCAGCACATTGGCGAATAGCGCATGGGATGCAGCGGAAATCGACCTTCAAGCGCTGCGGCCAGGTCTGGTGTTGGTCATTCTAGGACAGTTTTCCTTTGTCACTACCATTGCCACTTTGGTCATTGCAGCCCGCCTGCAGAAGTTCGACCGCACATTGGAAGAGGCCGCGCTGAACCTTGGGGCCAATCACCTGACAGCCGTTCGAACGATTACCCTGCCCTATCTGGCCCCCGCCATGATCGGCGCCTTTGTCGTGTCTTTCCTGATGAGCTTTGAGAATTTCAACACGACGCTGATGCTGGTCGGATCGGACTCGCCCTTGACCATTGCCATGTTTGACCGCCTGAAACTTGGATCAACCCCGCTCCTGAATGCCGTGTCTCTTCTGCTGATGCTGGGCTCCAGCGTGTTGGCGCTTTTGATGATCGCCTTCCAGCGCAGAAGCTGAGACTACACCTGTTCAAGAGGTTCCGCGCAGGCACAAGAAAGGGCCGGAACTTTCGCTCCGGCCCTTTCTGAAATATGCGTTTTTTGGGTTTTATTTGAAGCGCTTGATCTCACCCGATTTCAACCGGCTGAGGTAGCTGTCAAGCTCGCGCTTGACGATAGGCATCAGGAAGTAAAGCCCAGCGATATTAACCACCGCCATCGCAAAGATCGCCGCATCCGAGAAATCAATGACCGGCCCAAGGCTGGCGGCGGCACCGATCACGATGAAGATGCAGAATATGACCTTGAACGTCAGTTCCTGCGTCTGCCCTTCACCGAACATGTAGGTCCACGCCTTCAGACCGTAATAGGACCAGCTGAGCATGGTCGAAAAGGCAAACAGCACGACCGCGATTACCAGAAGATAGGGGAACCATGAAAAGGCGGATTCAAACGCAGCCGATGTCAGACCGACACCTGTTGCACCTGTTGCCGTAGTAACCTGCCCTGCCTCGTTGATGATATAGAGGCCGGTTTCAGGATCGGTCAGAAGTTGACCGCTGATGATGATGACCAAGGCGGTCATCGTGCAGATCACAACCGTGTCGATAAACGGCTCGAGAAGCGACACAAAGCCTTCGGTGATCGGCTCTTTGGTGCGCACTGCCGAATGCGCGATAGCCGCAGAACCGACCCCCGCCTCGTTCGAAAAGGCGGCACGGCGGAAGCCCTGGATCAGCGCGCCGATCATACCGCCGACGATACCGTTTCCGGTAAAGGCGCCGTTAAAGATCTGACCGAAAGCTGCACCGACCATGTCGAAATTCATCAATATGATCACAAGCGCCGTACCGACGTAGAGAACGCCCATAAACGGCACTACTTTCTCGGTCACGCGGGCGATGGATTTGATCCCGCCAACAATCACCGCGAAGACGACGACCGCGAAAACCACCCCCGTGATCCACCCCGGATACTCACCGAACACACCCGACAACTGCTGATGCGCCTGATTGGCTTGAAACATGTTGCCGCCGCCCAAAGCACCCAGCACGCAGAAAATCGAGAACAGAACCGCAAGAAACTTGCCACCCGGCAGGCCACGTTCGGCAAAGCCCTTGGTCAGGTAATACATCGGGCCGCCGGATACGCGCCCGTCGGGATATTCGTTACGATACTTCACACCCAGCGTACATTCGGTGAACTTGGATGCCATCCCCAGAAGACCCGCAAGGATCATCCAGAAGGTTGCACCTGCCCCGCCGATACTGACCGCGACCGCCACACCTGCGATATTGCCCAGACCGACAGTGCCGGACAATGCGGTAGCAAGCGCCTGAAAGTGGCTGACCTCGCCCGCGTCATTCGGATCGGAGTATTTTCCGCTGACCAGCGCCAGCGAGTGACCCACCACACGGAACTGGATGAAACCGAAGTAAATTGTGAAAACCGTTGCCGCCACAACCAGCCAGACAACGATCCATGCGATGGATGTTCCGGGGATCGAGGCGAAAATGAAATTGACGAACCAGCCGGTCGAATCTGCGAAAACCCGGTTAACGGTCTCGTCGACGGTTTGCGCTTGTGCTGACATCGCCGACAGCATCAAGGCAACAACTGCAGCGAAGGCTGCGGAGAATGATTTATGTGTCATCTGTGTTCCCTGTCCCTGCTCATGGTACAATGGTGCAGGGCACCGGGGCCGCCTGCGCCAGATGTCCAGCCACCGAGCCGAAAATCCGGCTACCAAGCTGTGTGTGTCCGTTGCGTCCGATCACGATCTGGACCGCTGCCATCTCTTCGGCAATCTTGCAGATCGTTTCGGCAATATGCCCGTAACGGATTGCACTTTCCGCCTCGATTCCTTCAACGCGGATCTTTTCCAACACCGGAGAGATCAGCGCCTTCTCGGCCCGCTCCAACTCTTCCCGGCGGCGCTTGTGACGCTCTTCCAGTTCAGATGCGCTCAGGAACGAATAAGGCGACCATTCCAGAACGTGAACGAGGACCACCGTGCCCCCCTGAAGCTTTACCCGACCCACGGCAAAGTCGAGCGCCCGTCGAGAGGCCTCGCTACCGTCATAGCCGACGACGAATTTTGCAGACATTTGTCCCTCCTGCGTGTTGGCTTGCATTCCGTGATGCCGCGACAGTTTAGCGCAGCAGTTGTGCAAAACATATATGACTGGTTCCCGTATTGGCCCCGCGAACCCCCTTTCTGGCCTTTGTTTCCGAGTTTCGCAGGTCATATGCCTGCCAGATAGAAAATTGCGAAATTATAGCCTGCAAGAATTCGGGCAGGCAGGAAACGCCAGAATCTTGAGTTCACGACGCAGAAAGGTGTCCCTTGCCCACCGAGACCGACATGAAACCGTTTGCGCCAGACCAGTTGAAAATCACATTCGAAATACATTATATGACCTATCACGCTGGCCTATACATTGCTGGCATAATTACAGGACCGGCACGTTCATGAGCACATCCCGACACTCCGACCGCCCCCAGAGCCGCGCCGGTTCCAATGGGTTTGCGCGTTATTTCCCGATCCTGACCTGGGCCAAAACATATGACCGCGACGCCCTGACATCGGACAGCGTGGCTGCTGTGATCGTGACCATCATGCTGATCCCGCAGTCACTGGCCTATGCCCTACTTGCAGGTTTGCCGCCTGAAATGGGCCTCTATGCCTCGATCCTGCCGCTGGTCGCCTACGCCGTCTTCGGCACCAGTCGCGCCTTGGCGGTTGGTCCTGTCGCGGTCATCTCGTTGATGACAGCTGCCGCTGTGGGCAACATGGCGTTGGAGGGGACTGCGGAATATGGGGTGGCGGCCATAACGCTGGCCTTTATTTCGGGTTTGATCCTGACTGTCATGGGCCTGTTCCGTCTGGGGTTTCTGGCGAATTTCCTGTCGCATCCGGTGATCGCGGGTTTCATCACCGCCTCGGGGCTGCTGATCGCGGCCAGTCAGATCGGCACACTGATGGGCATTAATGCAGGCGGTCACTCGTTGATCGAGCTGGCGCGCAATCTGGCTGGAAGCCTGCATCTTGTGAACCCACTCACCTTTGTTATTGGCGCTACGACAACGGCCTTCCTTTTCTGGGTCCGCAAGGGTCTGAAACCAATTCTGGTTCGCATCGGTCTGCGCGCCCGTCTTGCCGACCTTCTGGCAAAAGCGGGGCCGGTGGCCGCCGTGGCAGTCACTGCGCTGGCTGTCTGGGTCTTCGATCTGGACGAGAAAGGCGTGGCTATAGTCGGACATGTGCCGAACGGCATACCCCCTTTCAGCCTGCCCAGCTTTTCCGGCGATATCTGGGGGCAATTGTTTGTCTCGGCCTTGTTGATATCGGTAATCGGCTTCGTGGAATCCGTTTCGGTTGCCCAAACCCTCGCGGCACGCAAGCGCCAGCGGATCGACCCCGATCAGGAACTTGTGGGCCTTGGCACCGCCAATATCGCAGCCTCGCTGTCTGGTGGCTACCCGGTCACCGGTGGCTTTGCACGATCTGTCGTGAACTTCGACGCAGGCGCAGAAACGCCCGCAGCAGGTGCCTTCACCGCCATCGGCATCCTTATGGCGGCGATGTTCCTGACCCCGCTTTTGTACTTCCTGCCCAAGGCCACATTGGCAGCGACAATCATCATTGCGGTTCTCAGCCTTGTGGATCTGTCCATCCTGAAACGCAGTTGGGGCTACTCTCGGCTGGATTTTGCAGCCGTGGCGACCACCATCGCCATCACATTGGGACTCGGGGTCGAGATGGGAGTCTCGGCAGGGGTCATCCTGTCAATCGGCCTGTTTCTCTACAAAACCTCGCGCCCGCATGTGGCAGAGGTCGGCCTTGTTCCGGGCACTCAGCACTTCCGCAACATCCTGCGCCACAAGGTCGAAACCTATCCGCATCTGGTCACATTGCGCATTGATGAAAGTCTCTACTTTGCCAATGCGCGCTTTCTGGAGGATTACGTGACAGACCGCGTGACCTGCGACGAACCGATCCGTCACGTCGTGCTGATGTGTTCTGCTGTCAACGAGATCGACATGTCCGCGCTCGAAAGTCTTGAGGCAATCAATGCGCGCCTGCGGGATATGGGTATCTCGCTGCACCTGTCCGAGGTGAAAGGCCCTGTCATGGACCGCCTGAAACGCAGCCACTTCCTTAACGACCTGACGGGGCAGGTTTTCCTGTCGCAATATGACGCAATGATCGCCCTGACCAGCCCGGCCAAGGCCTGAACCTTCCTATGCCACGGCGACCTTGATTGACGTAGCCTGACAGGCACCTTAATTGCAGCGTCATGGCACAGGATATCTGGATCGGCATCGAAATCGAGAATGACAGGGCGCAGGGCTGGCGCTTTGACGGTAACACGGCACAGACCGGAATATCGGGTCTTGCTGCGGATGTGCTGCGTGACATCAGTGACACGTCTGCCCTGATCATCAAGGACGGACCTGCATCGCAAAGCGTACCAGCCCTCGTTTTGCCCGCCACCTTTCCTTTCGGCGCCCTGCATCAGGATAAACCCAAAGGGCTGCTAGGCCACACCGCTAGGCTGCGGATTGCAGGTGCACTGGCGCTGAACAAAGGATGGGACGGGGTGATCTGCCTGCCTATGAGCGATGTCACCCACTGGTGCCAGGTCAGCGCGGATGAGGTGGTAAGCTTTCAATCCGCGCTTACACCGCGTCTGGCGCAAGCGCTTGGCGCATCGGAAAAGGCAGATCCGGAGGCTCTGGCCGATACGATGTCACGACCAGAGCGGCTGTCGCTGCATCTTCGTAGCGCGACGCTCAAAGCAGATCCGGAGGCGGTTGCGGGTCATTTGGTCGGGGCGGAACTGGCGGCGATGCGACCCTATTGGCTGGGTCAGCAGGTGATCGTAATCGGACAAAACAGTCTCTATTCAGCCGCGATTTCGGCGCAAGGAGTGCCCGTCAACATGGTGGACGGACAGGATGCCACCCGTGAAGGCCTGATCGCCCTGCGCGCGGCCATCGGCTAAGCCAGAGAACTGCCGCGCGGACGGATGCCTCCGGCGGGGATATTTACCGCAGGTAGAATGGCAGGTTCAGACAGCAGAAGCGGCACCTGCGCGGCGGCGGCAAGGGCCCGCAGCCATCGCAACGCCAAGGATAAGGCCGGATACAGTCGCGATCATGCCTGCCGCACTGACCGAATTGTTGTATCCAAGCCAGAGCGGACCATAGCCTGCGAGTGTATAGCCGACGACCGCTGACAGGGTCGCGAAAACCACACTCCATCCAACTTGCCGCGACAGCCGGTCCGTCATCATCCGCGCTGCTGCCGGCGGGCAGATGAACATTGCGATGACGATGATCGAGCCGACCGCATCAAAGGCAGCGACAGCCGCGAGGGCTGCGAGCATCACCAGCCCCAGTCCCAGCGCGCGAACGGGAAGACCCAGCGTCGCGGCATAGCCTTCATCGAATGTCGACAAGGCCAGCGGTCGCCAAGCCAGTCCGATCACCAGCGTCACCACAGCCAATGCCAAAGCCATACGTGGGAGTTCCGGAGGCACTCCCGCCAAGGCAACAGGGTCCAGCAACGAAGACCAGCCTGTTGCATCCAGCCAGATCAGGCTTTCCAGACTACCGTAAAGCGCGTGTTCGACATCCAAATGAACGCCGCTGGTATCGGACTGTTCAAGCAGCAAGACGCCGGCTGCAAAAAGCGTGGTAAACACCACACCCATTGCGGCCCCCGCCTCGATCCTTGCCATGCGGCGGACTGCCTCGATCATCCCGACGCAGAGGAGGGCTGCACCGGCGGCGCCCAGCATCATCGGCAGGGCGGCAACAGTTCCGGTCAGCAGGAAGGCAACGACAATCCCCGGCAGAACGACATGGCTGATGGCGTCGCCGATCAGCGCCTGCCGCCTGAGCAACAGAAAATTGCCGGGCAAAGCGCAGGCGATCGCGGCCATAGTCCCGATCAGCATGGGCGTCAGCGACAGTGCGACAAATTCAGCCCCCATCATATCACCTTCTGCGGACGCGGCAAATGGCGGTCCAACTCGGAAATCTGGTCTGGCGTCAGAACTGTCTCGATCGGGGTCAACCCGTCATAGCGTGTGGCGGTCAGCCCATGCGCCGGATCGGCGCGCAGCGCAGCCCAGCGCGCCTCGTCCAACAACGCTTTGGCCGCCGCAGCGCGACCGGTATCCGTAGGCTCTCCATCCGCTCTGGCCAGACCCTCGCGCCGGAGCAGGGCAAGGGTAAAGCTTTCATGGATCGGCTGCCCCAAAGCCAGCGCAAGCAGGCCCTGCCGCCTGTGCACCCTGCGCCGGAAGCGGGATTGCTTGAGAAGCGAGGCAAGACCGCCGCGTGTTGGCGCAATCGCAAGGGACAGCGCGAAAAGCGTGAAGCTTGCCAGAACGATGATCGGTCCCGTCGGCAGGCCCGGCGCGGAGGCCGAGAACGCAGCCCCGAAATAGGCGGCCAGCCCGCCCGCAACGCCCGCGAAAGCGACCATCACCTCGGCGCGCTCTGTCCAGAGCCGTGCTGTCACCGCAGGGATGATCAGCAGTGCCACAATCAGCACCAGACCGACTGTGGTCAAACCGAGGACCGTGACGGCCATCACCAGCCCCATCATCGCAAGATCGGTGCGCGCGACATTCAGACCTGTCACCGCCGCATGATCAGGATCAAAACCGACCGCCAGCATCGGGCGGCGCAGGATCAGCACGGCCAGTAGCACCAGCGCGCCACCAGCCCCGATGACCAGCGCATCAGCCCGCAACATGCCTGCGGTCGATCCCAGCAACACGGATTCCAGCCCTGCCTGACGACCCGATTGCATCGACTGGATCACGGTCATCAGCACGATACCCGCCCCGAAGAAAACGGACAGGACAGCCCCGATCGCCGCATCCTCGGTCAGGCGCGTGTTGCGGATCATCCAGCCGATCACGATCAGCCCAAGACCCGACGACAAAGCAGCCCCCAGCATCAGACCCGGCAGAAACCGCCCCTCACCTCCAAGCGCAACCATCACGATAAAAGCAAGAGCAATGCCCGGAAGCGTGGCATGCGACACGGCATCCGATACCAGAGCCCGCTTGCGCAGGAACAGGAAGCTGCCGGTCACCCCTGACGCGATCCCGAGCAAGGTTGCGCCAATGGCCACCAGCGTGGCGTTATAACCAAGTTGGAACGTCAGGGCCTGCCAGATCATCGGATTGTATCTTGGCCTTGCACGCCGTCAGCCTGCATGCCGGCCACCTGCGCCTCGCCCAGACGCCCGCCATAGGCGCGTTGAAGGTTGGCGCTGGTAAACGCCTCGGCAACCGGTCCGGCGGCGATAGGGCGCGTGTTGATCAGGAACAAATGGTCGAAATAGGCGCGTACCGTCGACAGATCATGATGCACGGCAACGATGGTGCGCCCTTCGGCCTGAAGATCCTTGAGTACGGCGATGATCGCTTTTTCTGTCGCGGCATCAACCCCCGCAAAGGGCTCGTCCAGCAGATAGAGATCCGCCGATTGCGCCAAGGCGCGCGCCAGAAAAACGCGCTGCTGCTGTCCACCTGACAACTGACCGATCTGGCGGGTGGCAAAATCCTCCATACCCACGCGGGCAAGACAGGCGCGTGCGCGATCCAGATGTTCAGGCCGGACGCGACGCAGCAGGCCCAACTCACGGTGCAGACCCATCAGTACGACATCAATCACGCGGGCGGGAAAATCCCAATCGACGCTGGCTCGTTGCGGCACATAAGCCAAACGGTCGCGGACCCGTGACAATGGCAGATCGAACAGGCGGACTTCGCCGGACAAGGGTTTCACCAGCCCCAGAACTGCCTTGAGCAGTGTCGATTTCCCCGCGCCGTTTGGCCCGACAATCGCTGTCATCGTGCCCTGGGCAACGGTCATGTCCACCGAAAAAACCGCTGGTTTTTCGCCATAGGCGACAGTCAGGCCGGACACGGCCAGTGCTGGCGGCGGCGCGGCCGCGCTTTGGCGTTGGCGCGCCGACGATGCCAACTCGATCCGTTGTCGGGATACTGCATCCGGTCCCATCATCAGATGCCCGCACTCAACAGACCATCCATACCGCGCGCAGGCACATCACCGCCCAGTGCCGCGGCAATCACAGTGACGTTGTGGTCAAGCATCCCGAGATAAGTGCCTTCATACGTCCCCTCGGGGCCCATCGCGTCCGAATAGACCTCGCCGCCGACACGCACCGCGTGGCCGCGCGCGGCGGCGCCTTCGATCAAGGCACGGATGTTGCGATCAGAGACCGAACTTTCCACGAAAACAGCCCCGATCCGGCGCTCGACAAGCAGATCGACCAAAGCGCCGATCCGGTTCAGACCTGCCTCGGACTCGGTCGATATCCCCTGAATGCCCAGAACCTCGAACCCGTGCGAGCGACCGAAATACCCGAAGGCGTCATGTGCTGTCAGCAGAACCCGCGCATCGGCGGGCACCGAGGCAAGGCTGCGCGCTGCGTAATCCGCAAGCCGCGCCAGATCGGCCAGATGGCGCTCAGTGTTTGCAGCAAAAATACCGGCATGATCAGGGCGCGCGGTGGTCAGAGCGTCGCGCGCGGCAATAACCACGTAACGCCACAGATCAGGGTCCATCCACACATGTGGATCAAAACGGTCCTGATAATCGGGATGGGCGATGCGCTTGGCCTCGGGAACAGCCTCACCCACGGCGATCACGCTGCGGGTCCGACCAAGATCAAGCAGGACTTCCTCAAGCTGCGCCTCGAGATAGAGGCCGTGCCAGAGCACCAGATCGGCCCGTGTCATGGCGACGATATCGCTCCGTGTCTGCCGGTAGGAATGCGGGTCGATGCCCGGCCCCATCAACGCCTGCACCGTCACAAGATCACCCCCGACCTGACGGGCAGCATCGGCCACCATACCGGTCGTGGCAACAACCGACAAAGGCGCGTCCGCGGTCATGCCGTGTCGCGGTAAAAGAATGCTTGCAGCAAAGGCCGACAAAACAGAGCGTCGGGTCAGTGTCATGTGGTCACCCAGTCAAATACAGTCAGGCTTTCAGGAATGATGTTCTAATAATGAGAACGGTTCGCACCTTTGTCAATGCTATTGCGAATTATTCGCAAAACAAACTACCTTTGCGTCCATTTCAGGCCTTCACTTGCCTCGGGATCGGGCACATGCAACCTTGCCACTAGAGACAGACAGAGTGTGACATGCAGAAAACAGATGCTCCGCAAGCAAATCTTTTGCCGCAAACCCTGCCCATGCAGGATGCGCGCAATCCGGGGATGGAGCTTGATATGGACTGGGTGCGCTGGGTACAGGCGAATAGTCCGGCTATCGAAAGGCGGGCGGCCGGTCTTGGTGCACGCAGATCAGTGAAAAAGGACTATCAGGCAGCGTGGCTTCTCAAGGCGATCACCTGCATTGATCTGACAACGCTCGCTGGCGACGACACCGAAGGCAGGGTGGCAAGGCTGTGCGCCAAAGCGCGGCAACCGGTGCGTTCCGACCTGTTGGACGCGTTGGGGATGTCCGCCATCACTACCGGAGCCGTCTGTGTCTACCACGAGATGGTTCCGGCTGCGGTGCGCGCGCTGGAGGGCAGCGGCATTCCCGTTGCAGCCGTATCGACTGGCTTTCCGGCGGGATTGTCACCTTTCCATCTGCGACTGGCCGAGATCGGTGAAAGCGTCCGCTCAGGCGCTGAGGAAATAGATATCGTCATCTCGCGGCGTCACGTTCTGACTGGAAACTGGCAGGCCCTCTACGACGAGATGCGCCAGATGCGCGCGGCTTGTGGTGCCGCGCATGTCAAGGCGATCCTTGCTACAGGGGAACTTGGCAGTCTGCGCAATGTAGCCCGCGCAAGCCTTGTCTGCATGATGGCAGGTGCCGATTTCATCAAGACATCCACCGGCAAGGAAAGCGTGAACGCCACCCTGCCAGTCAGTCTGGTGATGATCCGTGCGATCCGCGCCTATCACGAGCGCACGGGCATCAGGATCGGCTACAAACCCGCTGGCGGCATATCCAAGGCCAAAGATGCGCTGGTCTATCTGAGCCTTATCAAGGAAGAGCTGGGGCAGCGCTGGGTGCAGCCCGATCTTTTCCGCTTCGGGGCGTCCAGCCTGCTTGGTGATATCGAGCGTCAACTCGAACATCATGTCACAGGCGCCTATTCCGCCGCGTGGCGGCACGCGCTGGCCTAAGATCGGCAGGCGTCAAGGCAATGCTTATCAAGGGATTTATGAAAGCATGAGCGTCAAGGATATCTTCGAGTCGATGGACTATGGCAGCGCACCGGAAGCGGCAGGCGATGCGCTGGCATGGCTGGTCGATCAGGGTGACCGTTTCGGCCATTTCATCGGTGGCAAATTCACCGCTGCCAGCGAAGGCTTCGAGGCACGCAATCCCGCCACATCCGAGGTTTTGGCAACCCTGACCCAGGCAACGAAAGCCGACGTGGATGACGCCGTTGCATCAGCGCGACGCGCGCAGGCCAAATGGGAGGCGCTGGGCGGGCACGGGCGGGCGCGGCATCTATATGCCCTGGCGCGGTTGGTGCAGAAGAACGCGCGCTTGTTCTCAGTTCTGGAAACCCTCGACAATGGCAAACCTATCCGCGAGTCGCGCGATATCGACGTGCCCTTGGTGCACCGGCATTTCTATTTCCACGCCGGATTGGCGCAGTTGATGGACACGGAACAACCCGACCGTCAGGCGCTGGGCGTCTGCGGGCAGATCATCCCGTGGAATTTTCCGTTGTTGATGCTGGCATGGAAGATCGCGCCTGCGTTGGCGGCGGGCAATACGGTGGTCTTGAAACCAGCGGAACAAACCTCGCTCACGGCGCTTCTGTTTGCGGATATCTGCCGTCAGGCCGGTTTGCCCAAAGGTGTGGTCAACATTATCACAGGCGATGGTGCCGTGGGCGAGATGATCGTAAACCACAGCGGCATCGACAAGATCGCTTTCACCGGCTCGACCGAGGTGGGACGCCGCATCAGACAAGCCACGGCAGGCAGCTGCAAGGCTCTGACATTGGAGTTGGGGGGAAAGTCCCCCTATATCGTGTTTGACGATGCCGATCTTGATTCAGCCGTCGAGGGTCTGGTCGATGCGATCTGGTTCAATCAGGGACAGGTCTGCTGCGCCGGTTCGCGCCTTCTGGTGCAAGAGGGTGTGGCTGAGCCGTTCTATGCCAAGCTGCGCGCGCGGATGGACAAGCTGCGGATCGGCAACCCGCTGGACAAAAGTATCGACATAGGCGCGATGGTCAGTCCCGAACAATTGGCACGCGTCAGTGCGATGGTCGATGCCTGCGCGGACGGACAGGTGTATCGCAGTGCTGCAACAGTACCGGAAACTGGGTGTTTCTATCCGCCAACATTGATCACAGGTCTTTCGGCAGCATCCCCGCTGATGCAGGAAGAAATATTTGGTCCCGTCCTTGTAACGACGACGTTCCGCACCCCGTCCGAGGCTGTAGAACTGGCCAACAACACCCGCTACGGGTTGGCCGCGTCAGTCTGGTCCGAGAATGTGAACCTTGCGCTGGATGTGGCCCCCAAGCTGGCAGCCGGTGTGATTTGGGTGAACGGCAGCAACATGTTCGATGCCGCTGCACCTTTCGGTGGAATGCGTGAAAGCGGTTTTGGTCGGGAAGGTGGACGGGAAGGACTGACCGCATATTCAAAGCCGCGCGGAAAGGTGAAGTCTCTGGCGCGGATCGCTCCGTTCAGCGGCAGGAATGATGATCCGTCAGACTTTTCTATGGACCGCACCCCAAAGCTTTACATCGGTGGCAAGCAGACGCGCCCCGATAGCGGGTATTCGCGCACGGTATTTGGCAAATCGGGTCGCATTCTGGGACAGGTGCCAATCGCCAGCCGCAAGGATATCCGCAACGCGGTCGAAGCGGCGCGCGGGGCTGCAAGCTGGTCCGCAACAACGGGCCATTTGCGGGCGCAAATCCTCTACTACATTGCGGAAAACCTGTCGGTCCGTGCATCCGAATTCGCAGCTACCCTGAATGCGTTGCAGGGCGGCAAGACAGGCACGGCAGAGGTCGAGGCCGCGATCCGCCGACTGTTCACCTATGCTGCATGGGCCGATAAATACGACGGCTCTGTCAAAGGTGTACCGCTGCGCGGGGTTGCCATGGCCATGCCCGCCCCCGTCGGTGTGATCGGCGCGATTTGCGCTGACGAGTCCCCGCTATTGGGCCTTGTCTCGGCGATGGCCCCTGCCATTGCCATGGGCAACCGCGCAATTCTGGTCGCATCCGAAGCCTTCCCTCTGGCAGCAACAGATTTCTATCAGGTGCTGGATACATCCGATGTGCCGGGCGGGGTTGTAAATATCCTGACAGGCTGTCACGCGGAACTGGCACCGACACTGGCCGCCCATATGGATGTGGATGCGGTCTGGTGTTTTTCCTCCACCCCGCTGTCACAGATGGTCGAGGCCGCCAGCGCCGGCAACCTCAAGCGCACTTGGGTGAATGATGGCAAGGCGCGTGACTGGATGGGAACGTCCGGCGAGGGTCGTGCATTTCTGGAACAGGCGACGGAGACCAAGACAATATGGGTGCCCTACGGCGAATAATACTGCAGGCCCGCAGATCAAACCCTGTGATAGGGTGAGCCTGCGAGGATCGAGGCCGCGCGATAGAGTTGCTCGGCCAGCATCACGCGCACAAGCATATGCGGCCAGACCATCTTGCCAAAGGAAAGGCTGAAATCCGCACGCGCGCGCAGAGCAGGATCGATACCGTCCGCGCCACCGATGACCAGCGCCAGATCGCCGCGCCCCGCGTCACGCCATCCAGCCATCCGTTCGGCCAATTCGGGGGAGGACAGAACAGACCCACGCTCGTCCAGCGTGCAGATCACGGCACCGGTCGGTATGGCGCGCTCCAGCAGGGCCGCCTCTGCCGCCATGCCGCCACCTTTTTTATCTTCGACTTCGTGCTCTTGCACGGGACCAAGGCCCAAGGCCCGCCCGCTCCGGTCTAGCCGCGTCAGGTAATCGTTGATCAGTGTGCGCTCGGGGCCAGTTCGCAACCGGCCCACAGCACAGATATGCACCCGCATCAGACTGTCGTAGCAGCCGCCGATTGCGTGACGCCGCTGGGCGACCACATCTTCTCAAGCTGGTAGAAATCGCGCACTTCGGGCCGGAACACGTGAACGATCACATCGCCCGTGTCGATCAAAACCCAATCGCCGGTTTCCTTGCCTTCAATGCGGCTGAGCCGGCCGAAATCCTGCTTGAGATGGTCCGCCAATTTCTCGGCAATGGACGAAACCTGCCGCGAGGACCGGCCCGAGCAGATGATCATATAGTCGCCAATAGCCGTCTTGCCGCGCAAATCAATCTGCACGATGTCTTCGGCCTTGTCGTCTTCAAGCTGGGTCAGGATAGCCGCCAAAAGCTCTTCGCTTGTGACTTGTGTCGGGGCTGCGGTCATCGGGGCACCGACAGGAACGGCAGATGCCGCTTCAAAGTTGAGTGACAGGACATTGTCCTCCTTGTGGCACGCCGACAGGGCCCCGGCGCTGGGCATATTCCAAATATAGCATCGCGCAGGGCAAATCTCAATGAGCGGCGCATGCCCTGTGCACGCCTCTGCCGGTGGAGTCAATCGACTGTCGGTTCCGGAGCCTGTATGATTTCACGTTCCAGCATACGAACCTCGCGTTGCGGGAAGGGAATCGAGATACCATTTTCCTTGAACGCATCCCAAAGCGCCAGATAGACATTCCCGCGGATATTGGTTAGCCCCTGTGTCGGATCACTGATCCAGAAACGCAGGATATAATCAACGGAACTGTCGCCGAACCCTACGATGTGACAGACGGGTTTTTTGAAATCCAGAACCCTGTCGACCTTCTGTGCGGCCTCTGTCGCGACACGTCGCACCAAATGCGGATCGTCGCCGTAGGCGGTTCCGAAATAAATGTCCAACCGCACAAATTCGTTGGAATGGGACCAGTTCACCACTTGTCCAGTGATCAGATCCTCGTTCGGGATGAGGTATTCACGCCCGTCCCGCGTCACCACCGAGACATAGCGCGCGCCCAGCGCGTTGATCCAGCCAAAGGTTTCGCCAAGGCTGATGACGTCACCGGGTTTGATCGACTTGTCCAACAGGATGATCACGCCCGACACAAGATTGGACACCACTTTCTGCAGACCGAACCCAAGGCCCAGCCCGATGGCCCCCGACAGCACGGCAAGACCGGTCAGATCGACACCGACCGTCCGCAAGCCGATAAAGAACGCGGCGCCGTATAGCCCGACCTGCAGGGCCTTGACCGCCAGAACCTGCATCGAGGGGCTGATATCCTCGTTCGCGCGGATGCGCTGCGTGGATTGCTTTGTGATAAACCGCGCTAGCGCAAATAGAACCGCAAGCAGCAGGACAGCCTGCACGACCAGCCAGACAGATATGCGGGAATCAGCAATTTCGACCGCGATCCCGTCAAGGATTCTCCGCGTATCGTCGGTCAGACCCAGAATCGACAACGAGACCCAAGCCCAGCCGATATAGCGCACCAGCGCGCGTACAACGGGATTGCCGATGATCCGTGTCAGAATGGCTATCAGCAGCCACGCGACCGCCAGTTGGCCCACGATTGCCAGCAGATACGAGCGGCTTGGCCATGTCACTTCACGCAGAATCCAGACAAGCGGCCAGATCATTCCCACAAACAGGATCAGCCGCAACCGGTTGCGGAATGTCACCGCCAGTCGCATGCGCCATTTTGGCCAGCCTTCCTGACCGCGCAGCCATTCGCTGAATCGTGGGGCCAGAACATGTGCTAGAAGATGCGCCACCAGTAGCAATGCGAATGCCATGCCGATCTGGTAGGCGTTCCAAGGTCGCATGATACTTGTCAGGAACAGCTCAAGCTGCCCCAACATGCCAAGGGCAACCTCCATCGCGTCGTCGGTGTTGAATTCCTCGTTCATGTGTCTCCCGTATCGGTGCAAGCGTCGCATGGCCAAACCTATTGGACAAGTCTCGCGTGAGCAGCCTTATGTCGCGGGCCTTGATAGACTCGGATAGGCATAGTATTCCGCATGGCATGATACGCATTTTCGACATGGATGACCGCGCGCGCCTGCGCGAACGCTTCTTCGGGGCATCCCTGACGGTGCTGGCCCGTCTATAACGGCCTCTCCTTCGTCTTTTTCATACGCCTACAGCCAGAACACCAGCCAAAGGGAGAGGACCAATGTCCCCCAAAACGCTCTATGATAAAATCTGGGACGCACATGTCGCCCACCAAGCCGAGGATGGCACCTGCCTTCTTTATATCGACCGCCACCTTGTTCACGAGGTGACAAGCCCGCAAGCCTTCGAGGGATTGCGGATGACAGGCCGCACCGTCCATGCCCCCGACAAGACGATTGCCGTGCCGGACCACAACGTGCCAACCACGCTGGACCGCGCCAAAGGCATCGAGAACGAGGAAAGCCGGATTCAGGTCGAGGCGCTGGACAAGAACGCGAAGGATTTCGGCATCCACTATTATCCTGTCTCGGATATCCGTCAGGGGATCGTGCATATCGTCGGCCCCGAACAGGGGTGGACCCTGCCTGGTATGACGGTTGTCTGCGGTGACAGTCACACGGCAACGCATGGAGCATTCGGCGCGCTGGCGCACGGGATCGGCACGTCGGAAGTCGAGCATGTGCTGGCAACCCAGACGCTGATCCAGAAAAAATCCAAGAACATGAAGGTCGAAATCACCGGCAAACTGCTTCCCGGTGTGACAGCCAAAGACATCACCCTGTCGGTGATCGGCAAAACCGGTACGGCCGGCGGTACCGGCTATGTGATCGAGTATTGCGGCGAGGCAATCCGTGATCTGTCGATGGAAGGTCGCATGACGGTGTGCAACATGGCGATTGAAGGCGGCGCGCGTGCCGGCCTGATCGCCCCGGATGACAAGACCTTTGCCTATGTGATGGGCCGTCCGCATGCCCCCAAGGGCGCACAATGGGAAGCCGCACTGGCGTGGTGGAAGACGCTCTATTCCGATGATGACGCGCATTGGGACAAGGTCGTGACCCTGAAGGGCGAGGATATCGCGCCAGTCGTGACATGGGGCACCTCACCGGAAGATGTATTGCCGATTACCGGCACCGTGCCTGCTCCCGCTGATTTTACAGGGGGCAAAGTCGAAGCAGCCAAACGGTCTTTGGAATACATGGGTCTGGAGCCCGGCACACCGCTGAACCAGATCAAGATCGACACCGTGTTCATCGGGTCCTGCACCAACGGCCGGATCGAGGATCTGCGCGCTGCTGCCGAGATTCTGAAAGGCAAGAAGGTCAAGGACGGAATGCGGGCCATGGTTGTGCCTGGATCGGGCCTTGTGCGCGCTCAGGCCGAAGAGGAAGGACTGGCACAGATTTTCATCGACGCGGGCTTTGAATGGCGGCTGGCAGGCTGCTCGATGTGTCTGGCGATGAACCCTGACCAGTTGAGCCCGGGCGAGCGTTGTGCAGCGACGAGCAACCGCAACTTCGAGGGCCGTCAGGGACGTGGTGGCCGTACGCATCTGATGAGCCCTGCCATGGCTGCTGCTGCCGCAGTAACGGGGCACCTGACCGATATACGCGAGATGATGTGATTTTGGCCGCTGCTCGATCCGCCCTTGCAGGCGTCCTCGCGAGGACGTCCCGGAGGGGCGGACCGAGCGCCCATAGACAGGAAAAAACCATGGATAAGTTCAACAAACTCAGCGGCATCGCCGCGCCACTGCCACTGATCAATATCGATACAGACATGATCATTCCCAAGCAGTTTCTGAAGACGATCAAACGATCAGGCCTTGGCGTGAATCTGTTTGACGAGATGCGCTATGACGACGACCGCAACGAGATCCCCGATTTCGTGCTGAACAAACCGCAATACCGCAACGCAGAGATTCTTGTTGCGGGCGACAATTTCGGCTGCGGGTCGTCACGCGAGCATGCGCCCTGGGCACTGCTGGATTTTGGTATCCGCTGCGTGATCGCGCCCAGCTATGCTGATATTTTCTTCAACAACTGCTTCAAGAACGGCATCTTGCCGATTGTGCTTCCGCAAGAGCAAGTCGATATCCTCATGAAGGATGCCGAAAAAGGTGCGAACGCGCGTATCGAAGTCGATCTTGACGCGCAGACCATCACATCCTCGGATGGCGAGGTGTTCACTTTCGATGTCGATCCATTCAAGAAACATTGCCTGATGAACGGGTTGGACGACATCGGGCTGACGCTTGAAAAGAAGTCCTCGATCACGTCCTACGAGGCGAAACTGGCGTCAGAACGGCCGTGGGTCTGATCACGTCCCTGCTTTAAATTGCACGCTCCACCTGAAAGGCCATCTGCAAAGGATGGCCTTTCTCATCTTGTGTAGGCGCCGCCTTTGAACACAAGATGTTGTAAATACCTGAATATCATCCAGAAATTGTCACTGTGATGGTACATTTCCGCACCAGTGAAACCATCAAATAGCCCAAAAATCGTAGTTAACTAAAATGGTAAGTTGTGGCCTCTCATGAAAGAAGGCAAAACTTGGGCAATAATGAGGCAAATCGCCTTTATCGGCGGATTCAAGTTGGAAACAGAGCGCGGCATTGCATCGCGCTCGGCCAGTTTGGAAGGGGCAGAACGTGATCGGACAACTGACAGGCGCGGCCCTGCGCGCCATGCTTGTGGCGCTGCTGATTGCTTTGCCGTCCCTACTGATCTCAGGCGTTGGCGTTGACGCATCGCAATTTGTCATGCTGCTGGCGCTGCTGACCGCAGGACTTGTGATGGTCGAATACAACTCGGCCTATCCCAGCCTGATCACCTTTCGTCACGCCCCACCCTATAACCGTCTGCGGTTCGGCATGATTTTTCTGGCCGTTCTGATCCTGACGCTTGCGTTCCGCGGCTTCCAGGACCCTGACACGGTTACGCAGATCATGACCTCGATCGGTGTGATCCTTGGTAATTCAGCTGATTTCCCTTATTCCCCAGTCCGTCTTGCAGTGTTGATGCTGCCTCTCGAGACTTCGGATGGGCTTGTGAACGCTGTGCGTCTGGCGGCCGGAGTTTGCTACACACTGTCAATGATGATGGTGCTGGCATTTGTGGTACTGGTCCATGTCTACGGGTGGCCAACCCGCAGCGGGGCTTTCAACGTCTGGGTCAATTTGCCGATGTTTGACGCCACTTCGGGTGGCGATGTTATCGCACGGCTGAAAAGACATGCGCGCATTAATCTGGTTTTAGGGTTTTTGCTACCATTCTTGATTCCAGCATTGGTTTCCGCCGCCTCCGAAAAACTTGAAATCGGGGCCTTGGCGACACCGCAAATTTTGATCTGGGTGATGTGCCTATGGGCCTTTCTGCCTGCCAGTCTGATGATGCGCGGCATAGCGATGGCCCGTATCGCCAGCATGATCGAAAACAAGCGGCGCCGCACCTATGCGGCAGCCGAAGGTTTGCAGGCAATCTGAACGGCGGCCGCTATTCCCGAAAAAATGGAATTAGCTGGTTCTTTTCAGCCCATATTGTGGGCTTAGGGGCAATGTTGATCCTTGCAGCCTTGCCCCAGCGGGCTTTGGCTGACCCTCTTGTTGTCGCCGTCTATCACACAAGCCTTGCAAGGCCTGGACCAGGATTGCTTTTGCGGGATATCCGAACTGGCATTGACCCGCAGGTACTTGCTGTCACGCAGGTCATCGTTCAAGCCGCCGCCGATATTCTGCTGCTTTTGGATTTCGACTATGATCATGATCTGGTCGCGCTTACGGCCTTGCGCGATACGCTATCGGACGCAGGTATGACCTATCCGCATGTGTTTGCTCTTCCTCCCAATACTGGACGCGCCACAGGTTTCGATCTGGACGGGGATGGTCGATTGGGTGGCCCAAGGGACGCGCAAGGCTATGGGAGGTTTTCCGGTCAGGGCGGCATGGCCATTCTCGCGCGCTATCCGATCCGCAAGGAAGGGGTGCAGGATCATAGCACCTTTCTCTGGCGCGACCTGCCGGATGCCTTACTGACAGGGCCGGATAACACGCCCTTGTTGATGCGTGATGAGTCGGCCATGCTGCGCCTGTCAAACACCGCGCATTGGGTCGTTCCCGTCAGCGTGCGGGATCACGAGTTATGGCTCCTGGCCTTTCACGCCACGCCACCGGTCTTTGACGGGGTCGAAGGCAGAAACCAACGCCGCAATCATGACGAGACGCGTTTCTGGTCGCTATTTCTTGACGGGCTGACAGGCCCGCCGCCCTCGAAGCGGTTTGTTATCATCGGTGGCAGCAATATGGACATCGCGGATAGCCACGGCATGCCACAAGCGATGCGCGCGCTTCTGTCCGATCCAAGGCTGACTGACCCGCGTCCACGCGGCGGCGGATGGCAAGAGCCAACCGCCGGGCAGAACGGCGATCCGGCGCTTGATACGGCCAGATGGCCAGCACCTGGACCAGGAAATTTGCGGGCAGAATACATCCTTCCTTCAGCTGACCTCACCGTGCAGGACGCGCAAGTCTACTGGCCTGACAAGACCGATCCGATGGCTGAAACCGTGAAGCAGGCAAGCCGCCACAATTTGGTGAGCGTCACATTGGACTGGCCGTGAATTGCACCATCAGGCTGACCGTGCCATAGCATCGGCCTGATCAACGGCCCTCAAAACGGGTGATAGGCTATCCAGCATGACATCAGCCACAGGCGTATGCCGGAAGTCAGGCAAATGACGGTTGAATTTCCTGTCGCTCAAACTGTGCGGGGTGTCCCAAAGGTAGCGCATCTCGCGCAATGCGCGCGCCAGCTCCCAGAATGGTGCGGCCATTGTCATCAGCCGCCATGGAAAACGAACGATCCGGAAAGACCTTTCCAGATGCTCCTCAAGCTGCGCCCGCAGGTCTGTCAGGGTGAAGCTATGTCCTGGAAAAGGAATGTCCTCGAAGCTGGGCAGATCGGCGCGCATACGTGCCAACAGTTCTGCCGCCCGCGCCCAATCAGGCAGATAACACCACGTCTGCGTGACATCGGGCGCACCCCCGCCGACGATCTTTCCGCGTGAGATGTCGCGCAGGATGAACATGGACATGATATCGCCCTGACCTTCAGGGTCGATGAAATTGCCCACACGCAGGATGATGGTCTGCACGCCCGCCAAGCCGTAGGCCGCTTCCATCTCGACACGGATACGGTCCTTGCGACTGACAGGACGATGTGGTGTTTCTTGCGACCAGATCCCACCTTCAGCTCCGGAATTGTAAACATTGCCGGGCAAGATCACTATCGCGCCGCTGGCCTTTGCCGCGGCGATCACTTGTTCCGTGATCTGCGGGATCAAACGGCCCAGTTGTGATAATGCGGCGGGTTCAACCCGTTCACAATAACATCCGCGCCTTTTGCCGCCTGCGTCATGTCCGTACCACGACGATAGTGGCGCACCGTCCAGCCTCCAGCGGCAAAGGCCTTCGCACTATGCCGTCCGATCTTTCCACGTCCACCAAGGATAAGAACCGTTCCCGTCATTGCCGCCTCCATTTTCGATAGGTCCGAGGGAACAAAGTACACATGCATAAATGAATAAAAAATTGCCTGTTTTCGTATATTATGTATTCAATAACGAATGGCAATTATTCCTGATACCCTTGACTGGTCTCTTATTCGCGCTTTTCTCGGGGTCGCGGAAACCGGCAGCCTGTCCGCTGCGGCACGCAGGATCGGAACCAGCCAGCCGACACTGGGGCGACAGATCCGTCAGCTTGAGAAGAATCTTGATCTTGCGCTTTTTACCCGTCAGCCGCGCGGTCTGGCTCTGACCGAAGCGGGTTTGGCCCTATTGCCACAAGCCAGACGGATGGCCGACGCCTTGCGCGCAATTGCATTGACTGCCGCAGGCCGGAACGATGCGTTGCAAGGCACGGTGCGCCTGACCGCCAGCACCGTTGTAGCCCAAACCCTTCTGCCCCCGATCATCGCCCAGATCCGGCAGGCCGAGCCACAAATCCAGATAGAGCTTGTCGCCTCAGACAGCAGCGACAACCTGCTCTACCGCGAGGCGGACATCGCGCTACGGATGTATCGCAGTACGCAACTCGATATCGTCACACGGCATCTGGGTGATCTGAGGCTGGGTGTCTTTGCCGCCCCCTCCTATCTGGAGCGTTGCGGTACACCGGAAAACATCGAGTGCCTGCTGCAACATGACCTGATCGGATATGACTGCAACGACCTGATCCTGCGCCATATGCGAAGCCTTGGATGGCCAGCGACCCGCGAAATGTTTGCCGTGCGTTGCGACAGCCAGACCGCCTATCTGGAACTGATCCGCGCAGGGTGTGGAATCGGTTTTACACAGGCAAATCTTATGGTGGATAGCCCCGACATGGTTGAACTTGAATTGGGGCTTGAACTGCCTCGCCTTCCCCTTTGGTTGGCCGCCCTGCAAGTGATGCGGTCAACTCCGCGGATCAAACGGATCTGGGACTTGCTGGCAGAGGGTTTGTCCCCCCGTTTGATCCCGATATAAGGCCCTTTTTCGCGTGGTTTCTTGACCCTGCGTCCGGCAATCGCTAGGCCAGTGACGAACAAATGTCACAAGGGACAGACCGCAATGACCAACCCCTCGCTTCTTATCCTCGCCGGTGACGGCATTGGCCCCGAAGTCATGGCCGAAGTGCGCAAGATCATCGATTGGTATGGTGCCAGGCGCGGTGTGACCTTCGATGTGTCCGAGGATCTGGTGGGCGGCTGCGCCTATGACAAACACGGCACTCCGCTGCATGACGATACGATGGCCAAGGCGCAGGACGTGGACGCTGTTCTGCTGGGTGCCGTGGGCGGCCCGAAATATGACAACCTTGATTTCAGCGTCAAGCCGGAACGCGGCCTGCTGCGTCTGCGCAAGGAAATGGACCTGTACGCCAACCTGCGCCCCGCACAGTGCTTTGATGCGCTGGCCGATTTCTCGTCCCTGAAAAAGGATGTGGTCGCCGGTCTTGATATCATGATCGTACGCGAACTAACTTCAGGTGTCTATTTCGGCGAGCCGCGCGGCATCTTCAAAGAAGGCAACGAGCGTGTGGGCATCAACACCCAGCGCTATACCGAATCCGAGATCGAGCGTGTCGCCCGTTCCGCCTTCGAACTGGCCCGCAAGCGCGGCAACAAGCTGTGCTCTATGGAAAAGGCAAATGTGATGGAATCGGGTGTGCTGTGGCGTGAAGTCGTCCAGCGCATCGGTGACACCGAATACCCCGATGTCGAACTGAGCCACATGTATGCGGATGCAGGCGCAATGCAATTGACCCGCTGGCCAAAGCAGTTCGACGTGATCGTCACCGACAACCTGTTCGGTGACCTGTTGTCCGATCTGGCGGCCATGCTGACCGGATCGCTGGGCATGCTGCCATCGGCCAGCCTTGGCGCGCCGATGGCCAATGGACGGCCCAAGGCGCTTTACGAGCCCGTGCACGGCTCTGCCCCCGACATTGCCGGACAGGGCAAAGCAAACCCCATCGCTTGCGTGCTCAGCTTCGCGATGGCGCTGCGCTACAGCTTCGACATGGGTACCGAGGCGGACCGGCTGGAAAAGGCTGTCGAAGAGGTGCTGGCCGACGGCTTGCGCACTGCGGACCTGATGGGCCCCGAAGGCGGCGCGCATGTAACAACAAGCCAGATGGGCGACGCGATTGTCGCGGCTTTGAACGCATCGCTCTGATATTCTCTAACACCGGCTCTGGTTCGTCCGGGGTCGGTGACCCTACTGCTTCAGGCAACCGTTCGTTGTAAAATAGCAATGCGCGACGCGTGGTCCCTGACCCGATGCAATCACCACATCGGATCGCTACGATCAAACATCTCACCCAACGCTCCGGTTTATAGCAGCTCCAGATTTGTGAAAATCCGACAAGCGCACCCAGTTTCAGCGTGAACCCCAAAAGCGTCACCATCCAGCCAATAGCTTTGGTGCCGCCATTCGCGCAATAGACCACACCAGCAGCCTGCGGAAACCCCGACAGGCCGGTACGCGCGGATCCGGTGGTCATCACTGTTGTGGTGCTGGACGACTGGACAAGCGCCGTCGCCGCATCTTCCGTTGCGACGCTAACCGGAGGGGTTATCTTAAAGCGTGCCAATAGCTTGCGTATTCAGCCGTCTGCAGCCTCGCGCGGAGCTTCAGTCCCGATCTTCATGCCGTACAGGAACATTCCGAACCCGCCAAGGAACACTGCAAGGTCGGGAGTCATGTCCCAACTCGACCCTTGCAAATCCACTGTGACGGGTTTAATCGCCTCTCACACGGTCGGGCTGTAGCGCAGCCTGGTAGCGCACCTGCTTCGGGAGCAGGGGGTCGGAGGTTCGAATCCTCTCAGCCCGACCAGTGCAAAATGCCCTTTCTTTTTTATGAAACCGCCCTCGACTTGGCCGGATTCAACACCTTGGCCGTTGCAAAAGTTGTGCTTTTTGCAACGCGACCGGAATGCTAAACATCATCTGTGTAGAGAGTTGACCCGGTGACGTGACGTGACAGGCAATCAAGCAGCCCCTTCGGTGCTGGTGCTGGGAAGCACCGGTCGTTTGGGTTTGATTCTGCGAAAGCATTGGCGCAATCGGCCGGATGTGATCTGGCAGGCGCGACGCTGCTATGAAGACTCGTTTCCTTTTCGAACCGAAGAAGACCTGTTGAACGACGCAGGTCGTGGCAAACTGCGGATCAGCGCGGTTCTGTCCCTTTGGGGCGTCGTGCCTGATAGTGGCCAAGACCTGCAAGACAATACGAACCTCGCCCTGCGCGCCATGCAGGTCGCCAGCAAACTGGGCGCGAACCGTGTTCTTCATTGCTCCAGCGCGGCCGTCTATCAACCTGCGCCTGCGCCCTTGAGGGAAGACACCCTGCCCCGCCCTCAAAGTGC
This sequence comes from Seohaeicola saemankumensis, assembly GCF_021021435.1. Classification (GTDB taxonomy): domain Bacteria; phylum Pseudomonadota; class Alphaproteobacteria; order Rhodobacterales; family Rhodobacteraceae; genus Seohaeicola. The sequence continues at coordinate 5,326 of NZ_JAINWI010000013.1, read as the reverse complement.
CTACGGGCATTCAAAGCTGGCGATGGAGCAGGCGCTGCGAACCTGGCGCGGCACTTCCGGCGAAAAGCCGTCGATTTGCGTGATGCGTATCGGCAATGTGATGGGGGCGGACAGTTTGTCTGCCTCCATGCGCGCGGCCGGTGAAACAGGCCAAAAGATCACACTGGACCGCTTTGCCAACGGGCGCGCCGCCTGTCGCAGCTTTCTGTCAGGTGCTGATCTGGCCCGCTGTCTGACCGCTCTGACAGAATGCCCGATCAAGGAATTGCCGGAACTCATCAATCTGGCCGCGCCGCAAGCCACCGCGATGGACGCAGTCTTGCGCCATGCAGGGCTTGAGTTCGCCTGGAAGGACGCCCCTTCGCAAGCCGCCCCTCGGGTAGAGCTTGAGACTGCGCGGTTGCGGACGCTACTGGATCTTGGACCCGCAAGCGCGACGCCTGCACATTTGCTGGCCGATTGGCCTTGGACGGAAGTCGTGGCAAGGGACAGGGCACATCTGAAAGGGCCGCAACTGTGACACCAGCAAAGCGGGCTCTGGACATCGTTGTTGCATTGGGGCTGTTGCTTATTCTGGCGCCGGTCATCGTCGTTGTGGCCCTGACAATACTGATCTGCAACGGTCGACCTGTGCTTTATCTGTCCGAGCGGATGAAGACGCCGGAGCAGGCATTCCTGCTTTGGAAATTCCGCACCATGCGCCCTGTCGAGATGGACACAGGGGTATCTGGCGGCGACAAGAACGACAGGATCACCAAACTGGGCCATATCCTGCGCCGCGCCAGACTTGACGAGCTACCGCAACTTTTCAACGTCTTGCGTGGTGATATCAGTATGGTTGGCCCGCGTCCGCCACTACGCCGCTATGTCGAGCGTTTCCCCGATCTTTACGCCCAAATTCTCCAGCAACGCCCCGGACTGACAGGGCTTGCCACGATTGTGTTTCACAAGAGTGAAACAAGGTTGCTGTCGCGATGTGCAACAGCAGCGCAAACCGAGGATGTCTACATACGCAGGTGCATTCCCCGCAAGGCGCGGCTTGATCTGATCTATGCTGAGAACCGGACTCTCTGGCTGGATCTCCGCCTGATCGCGGCGACTGTGCTCAAGGTGCTTTCCCGCTGACAGACCGGTCCGAGTCGATCAAATCCAAGCCAAAGGCCCCAGTTCCGCCACAGTACCGCAAGGTGACGTTAACCTGTCAGCCACCATCCTGAACGTGGTGAGTTAACGGCCGGGGGGCCGGGGGAAATCGGGATGGAAAATTACCAGATCGCGTTCAGCGGTGTGCTGGGTGCAGGAGTGCAGCCATTTGTTTCGGGTATCACGGATCTTGCGATCCACAATGGACCGGATGGTCCGATACTGTTGTCAACCACACGGGCGGGCGGTGGACTGGCAGCGTTCGACGCCACAACCGGCACCCTGTTGCAAACGGTGGGCCTGTCGCAAGATCTGGCGCAACTGACCGCGCCAGAACTGTTCGAGGTACTCGGCGGGACACACACCCGCTTCGCAATCCTCGGTCTGCGCGATCAAGCAATTCAGACAGTGACGATACCGCAATCCGGTGCCCTTGGCCTAAGCAGTCGGCTTGAATCCTCGGGTCAGGATCTGGGGCTTTTGACAGGGCTTGTGACCGCGCAGACGGATAGTAACATATTTCACTATGGCAGTATCCGTGGAACAGGTCTGCTGCGGCTTGAACCAACCAGCGACACGACATTTGCAGCGCCGCATCTTGCCCTCAGTGGCTTTGGCACCCGACATATAGTCAGCGATATCCTGTCGGTAAACCTAGGCGGGCAGGATTACATCGTCACAAGCTTTGCCACAGCCGATGCGCTTTCCGTGTTCCGCGTCAATGCAAACGGCGCGCTGCAACGGACATCTGACTATGGTGCGGCACAGGGGCTTGGGATCGACGCGCCAACCGCCCTGACCGCCGCCACCATTGGTCAGACGCAATACATTATCGCTGCCTCGACACTCAGCGGGTCGCTCAGCGTTTTCGAACTGGGGGCGGGTGGCATTCTGATCCCGGTCGATCATGTGATTGACGACCTGCACACACGTTTCCAACGCGTTTCCGCGCTGGAAACCGTCACGGTCAGTGACCGCGTTTTTGTCTTTGCTGGCGGCGGTGATGACGGCGTGTCGCTATTCCTTCTGCTACCGGGGGGGCGGCTTGTTCATCTGGACAGCTTTGCCGACACCACGACGTCAACACTGGCGAATGTCGCGGCACTGACTGGTGTCCACATCGGCCAGAACCTGCAGATTTTTGCAACCGGTGAACGCGAGCAGGGGATCACCCAACTATCCGTCAACATCGTCTCTATCGGCGATAGCCTTATCGCCAATGATGAATCAAGCAACCTGACCGGAGGTGGTCTTGACGACATCCTGATCGGAAAGGGGGGAAACGATACGCTATCCGGCGGGACGGGACATGACATTCTGTTCGATGGTCACGGCAGCGACAGGATGACAGGCAGAGAAGGTGCCGATCTGTTCGTTCTTGCAGCCGACGGGCAAGCGGATGTGATCACCGACTTCCAGACAGGTCTGGACCGTCTAGACCTAAGCGCATGGGTCGGGTTAACCGATCCGTCCCAACTTTCTGTCACTACAAGGAACTGGGGTGCGGAAATCCGTTTTCGTGACGAAGTGCTGGACCTTCGGAGCGAGACAGGGACGGGACTCAGCCGGTCAGAGGTGTTGTGGACCCCGGTCTTGAACCTGACACGCCTACTAACTGGATCACTGCCTGCGGTTCCTGCTGATGTTACTGATCCTACCTTGCCGGCGGGAACAGCCCTAACCGGAGGCGCGGGCAACGAAACGCTGACGGGAGGCTACGGACCAGATACGATCTTTGGCGGTGCGGGCAACGATCTGCTGATCGGCGATGCGGGCCATGACTGGCTGTCGGGTGCGGTCGGGAACGACACGATCTTTGGCGGTGACGGTGACGATAGCCTGATCGGATGGCTGGGCAGCGACGTCATGGACGGTGGCGAAGGTTCTGACCTCTACATGGTCGATGCGCTGGACCTTATCAACGACAGCGGGCGGACAGAAAACGACCGCGCGCAGATCTACGAGGCGTCTGGCGTGACGCTTGATCTATCAGGGTGGAGCGGGATCGAAAGGGTCAATGGCTATATGGGTAATGACACAATTGATGCCAGCGCGCTCGGTGATCCGATGCTGTTGTTCGGTGAGCGCGGTGATGATGTTCTGATCGGCAGCACGGGCGACGATACAATTCTGGGCGGTCCGGGCGACGATGTCCTTTTTGGCGGCGATGGCCACGACTGGGTGTCAGGGATAAATGGCGACGACACGCTTTTCGGCGGTGACGGTGACGACACTCTGATCGGCTGGCTGGGTGCCGACGTCATGGATGGTGCCGAAGGATCGGACCTTTACATGGTCAATGCGTTGGACCAAATCAACGATAGCGGGCACACGGGCTATGACCGCGCGCAGATCTATCAAGCCTCCGGCGTAGCGCTGCACCTGTCAGGGTGGAGCGGGGTCGAGCAGATCAACGGCTATTCCGGCAATGATACGATTGATGCAAGCGCGCTTGCCGACCCCGTCTTTCTGTTCGGGGAGCGCGGTCATGATCTTCTGATCGGGGGGGGCGGCCGCGACACATTGCTGGGCGGGCCCGGCGATGACAGTCTTGACGGAGGAGCCGGCAACGACTTTCTGGTCGGGGGCCTAGGCGCGGATGATTTCATCTTCCGTCCCGGATTCGGACGCGATGTGATCGCCGATTTCGAGCCAGGCGCCGATCTGATCGACTTCAGCGCAGTGACCGATGCAAGCCGCTTCACCGATCTTGGCATCACACAGTTCAAGGATGATGCCCTTATCCGGGTAGGGTCAGGCGGCTCTGATCTGCTGGTTGTGGCAGGGATAGATGTGTTGCAATTGACGGCGGACGACTTTGCTTTCTGACCGTCGATATCGTTGGGATCTCAACATTTCCTCAAGAGGGTGAACGACCCTCTTACCCGCTGTTTACACAGTTCGGGGCATTGCTAAGCGCGAGATTGCCGCCCCCATCGCGGGTTCGGGCAAGCGGTATTGCGCTGCTTGCCGGACAGGAAAACAAGGACACCAAAGATGCCCGACACATCCCCGATTCTGGCCCTGCCTTATATCCAGCCTTCACAGGCACAGAAACATGTGACCCATAACGACGCGCTCCAGCTTCTGGATGCAATTGTCCAGCTTGTCGTGACCTCGGCAGACCTGACTGACCCACCCGTCAATCCCCAAGTTGGTGCCCGCTATATCGTAGCCGCCGGTGCGACGGGATCTTGGTCCGGTCAGGATGGGGCGATTGCCGTGGCCGATGCGGCAGGGTGGCTGTTTTACGTCCCGCAAACCGGATGGCGGGCTGACGACCTGTCATCCGGTGGACAAATCCGATTCAACGGCACCGATTGGGATAGTGTCATACCTGTATTGGAAGAGTTGACCCAACTTGGTGTCGGCACGACTGCGGATACAGTAAATCGCCTAGCCGTGTCAGCGCAGGCTAGCCTTCTGACACATGACGGATCAGATCACAGGCTGAAAATCAACAAGGCCGCAACCGAAGATACGGCCAGCTTGCTGTTTCAAACCGGATGGTCAGGTCGTGCGGAAATGGGGACCACCGCATCCGACGACTTCGAAATAAAGGTATCAGCAGACGGAGTGGGTTTTACCCAAGCCATTGTCGTCGACCGTCACAGCGGCGCGGTCAAGGCACCGGGCAACCCAGCTTTCACGGCCTTCACAGCTGGCGGCTGGTTCAACATCACTACCCCGCATACCGATCTGATTTTTGACACGCCCGTTCTGAACCGTGGCGGGCACTACGACCCTTTGACATCGCGTTTTACAGCCCCTGTCGATGGCTTCTACTGCTTCCTGATCAATGGATTTCTTGGCAGCAGTACAAATGGACGGATCTGCTTTGCCATTAATGACGAAACTCAACTGCTACAGATGCAGGCACTTAGCGGGGTAAGTCCTTTGTCTTTCTCGGCTGTTCTCGGCCTGTCTGCAGGCCAATATGTGACATGCCGAACCGGTAATGTGAACGCCGCACTAAACTATTCCAGAGCACATACAGCCTTCTCTGGCTGGTTGATCTCATAGCAGGTACAAACCACACAGAACGTGCATTTGCATCGCTGCGGATACCGCTGCGCCGTTGACCGACCCCGTATTTACGCGCACAAGATTGCTTCGGGTATTTGGATTGGCAAAGGGTTTTTTATGAAGATCGCGATGATTGGCACGGGCTATGTGGGCCTTG
>NZ_JAINWI010000012.1 GCF_021021435.1 Seohaeicola saemankumensis | reverse complement strand
AACTCTCGGTATGAATGAGGGAGCTTCGGGGGGCAGGTCAAACCCGAGGCAGCCGCTGCGCTTACGTATCGTAACCTTCTCGACCTGACCGGTCAGGATCACGTCACGCCCGAGTTGGTTGCCGCGCTAAATGTTCTGACGACGTCTGAGTTTGCCATTTTAGATGCAGGTGGTTTTTTCATCGATGAGGAAGACGAGAGCCATGAACTGACGGCTGAAGAATTTGAAGCTGTTGTCCGAAGAAATTTTCTAATTCATCCCGATCTTGGGCAACCTGTCGAAGACGCGGCAACCAAAGTCTGTCCTTTCTTCTCGCTACGAGAAGGGGCGATTTCAAAGGGCGCGTCATAGTGGGACAGGAAATTACTGTAGATACGTTGCTGCTGCTACAAAGCGGTACGGCGCTTGAAGCCGCAAACAAGTACACCCTTGCCCAATCGCATGAGGCGAGGCTGGAGGCCGTAAGAACCGCATTAGACTACGCATGCAACGAACTGGAGATAAACAAGCATCTCAAGCAAGACCTTAGTGAAGATCAACTTACCATAGAGATTTGCCAGTTTCTGAGCGCGCTAGGGTTTCAGCCACGACATGACGAGCAAGTTGGCGGGCATTGTGACATCGTCATTCGCGGCAAAGACCTGTTTGTGTGGCTCGCTGAGGCAAAGTGGCACACACGATACGGATGGCTAGATCAAGGTTTCAAACAGCTTGCCACTAGGTACTCGACTGGCGTGCATGGCCAAGATCAGGGCGAAGTCGTCATCTACTGCAAAAACCGGGATGCCAAGGCTATGCTAGCCCGATGGCGCAAAGAACTCGGCGATAGAAACGAAGGCATAAGTACATTTGACGACCCTGCAGGCAACGAGCTTGCGTTTTGGTCGCAGCATCAACACGATGCTTCGGGCTTGCAGTTCCGAGTAAGACACAAGGTCGTTTCTCTGCACCATGAACCTGCGGACAAGAAAGAAGCCGCATAGCGGGTTCGATTTCTGCGAGTTCCAGCTGCTACTCACCTACTGGCAGCCGTTGAGAGTACCTTTGTTTCGGTTTTCCGTACGACAAAGGAGCCAACTGACACGGCATGCAACAGGATGAGACTGCCTGATACAGCAGATGTGCCGGCTACTCTATGATGGGCAAACTGATGGGAAGAGCGCCGTAGTGGCCGAAAAAGCATTTTTTATCAGTACTTTGTGGGAAAAATTGGCAGCCCGTAGGGGAATCGAACCCCTCTTTCCAGGTTGAAAACCTGGCGTCCTAACCGATAGACGAACGGGCCACTTGCTGACGTGACGCGTATCTAGGCAAAGGTGCTATCCGGCGCAAGCGGAAATTCGTGCCTTTTTGCAAAATAATTCGGATGCTGGCGTCCTCTGTCGGGAATGCTGCCAAGGGCGGTATTTCGCGTCGCCCAGCGGTCACTGCGCGGCGGGCGCGGCATCTTCGAGCCGGAGTTGCACGCTTTGCCGTCCGCCCCAGCGATTGATCTCCAGCCGTCCGGCCAGATGGAATCTGGCGCCGCCATGTGCTTCGAGCACGGGACCCAGATTCGTGTCATAGGCGCCAAAGCAGATTGCCTCGAGCCGCGTGCCCAGACCGTCGCCGAAGCCCAGTTTCAGGTGGCTGTCGCCGATCCGCTTGGCGAAATGAACCACCATATCGGCAAAGACAAAACGCGGGGCAGGGGCGCCTGCGCCAAAGGGGCCGGCGGTCTCGATCTGCTCGACCAGTTCGACGGTTGCTGCGGCGGGCATCAGCATACCATCCAGCCTCAGGTCGGCGGGACCGCCTTCGCCCGCGCCCTGACGCGCCAGCAGGTCGGTCAGACGCGCCATCGCAGGTTCCAGCTTGTCGCGTGCCACGGTCAGGCCCGCTGCCATCTTGTGCCCGCCGCCCTTGATCAGCAGACCTTCGGCGGCTACTCGCTGGATCGCGGCTCCCAGATCCACGCCCGCAACCGAGCGGCCAGAGCCTTTGCCCTCGTCACCGTCCAGCCCGATCACGACAGCAGGGCGGCCGGTGGCCTCTTTCAGGCGGGCCGCGACGATTCCCACGACGCCGGGATGCCAGCCCTCGCCCGCCGCCCAGACCAGTGGCGCCTCCAGCCCGCGGGTCTCGGCCTGTGCCAGTGCAGCAGCGCGCACCGCGGCCTCGATCTCGCGGCGCTCGGTATTGAGCTGGTCCAGACGTTCCGCCATGGCTTGCGCCTCGAACGGGTTGTCGCAGGCCAGCAAACGCGCGCCCAGATCGGCTTTGCCGATCCGGCCCCCCGCATTGACGCGTGGCCCCAGAAGGAAGCCCAGATGATAGGTCGAGGGCGGTCCGTCCATCCGCGCGACATCTGCCAGCGCCACCAGACCAGGTCTTTCGCGTCGGGCCATAACGCGCAGGCCTTGCCGCACAAGGGCGCGATTGACGCCGATCAGGGGGGCGACATCGGCGACGGTCGCCAGCGCCACCAGATCCAGCAGCGCCATCAGATCGGGGCCGCTGCGACCGGCCTCGCGCAGTTGCCGGTTGGCATCCACCAGCATCAGAAAAACTACGGCGGCGGCACAGAGATGGGCCAGATCGCCGCTTTCATCCTGCCGGTTGGGATTGACCACGGCCAGCGCGGGCGGCAGGGTTTCGGCCCCCAGATGGTGGTCCAGAACGATCACATCCGCGCCCTGCGCCGCGGAAATCGGCCCGTGCGACAGGGTTCCGCAATCGACACAGATGATCAGGGCGTGATCGCGTGCCAAGGCCGCCATGGCGGTGTCATTGGGGCCGTAGCCTTCGTCGATCCGGTCAGGGATATAGAGCGTGGCCGCAAGGCCAATCTGGCGCAACCAGAGAATCAACAGTGCCGCGGAACTGCCTCCATCCACATCATAATCCGCGAAAACCGCGATCCGTTCGCGTCCGTCCACCGCCTTGAGAAAACGCGCCGCGGCGGTTTCCATATCGCGCAGGCTGCGCGGATCGGGCAACAGGTCGCGTAGTTGCGGTTCCAGAAAACCCGCAGCCTCTTCGGGCTGGACGCCGCGTCTTGCCAGCACAAGACAAAGCGCGTCGGGCAGGCCCGTGCTCTGGGCAATCGCTTCGGCGTGACGGGTGATTTCGGTGGCTGGGCCGACCCAGCGGCGCCCGCCCAGCGATTGATCAACCCCCAGAAAGCTCATGCGCCTGCCTCTGCTTCTTCTTGCTCCAAATATCCAAGCACGGCGTATCCGTTACAGGGCGCGGTTGTGGTTCGCAGAACGCCCTGAGCGGATGCAGCCCTGCTCACACTGTCTCGATCCTAAGGGCCACGGGCGTATCCGTGACCACATCGGTTTCCGAGATCGCGACCAGCGCCTCGTCAAGGGCGGCGCGAGTGGTTTTGTGTGTCACGATCAGGACAGGCGCCTTGTCGTCCACGTGGTCATACTGCCGCATCCGGTGGATCGACACGCCTGCATTGCCCAGAATGGCCGCTACCTTGGCCAGGGCGCCCGGTTTGTCGCGCAGGCTCATCCGCAGGTAATAGGGCGCGGGCAGGACCGATTGCGCGCGCAGTGCGGTTGTCAGGCTCGCGGCCGGCTGGCCGAAAACAGGCAGGCGGAAACCGCGCGCGATATCGCAGACATCCCCCATCACGGCGCTGGCGGTCGGGCCTTCGCCCGCACCGGCTCCGCGCAGCACGATCTGGCCTACGGAATCACCCTCGATCACCACCATATTTGTGCCGCCGTCCAACTGACCCAGAGGGCTGGCTGCGGGCACAAGGCAGGGCGACATCCGCTGTTCCAGTCCACGTCCGGTCATCTGTGCTACGCCCAGGAGCTTGATCTTGTAGCCCATATCGGCGGCTTGCCGGATATCATCAAGGCTGATGCGCTGGATACCTTCCAACTCGATCCCCTCGAAATCGACACGGGTGCCGAACGCGATGGAGGCCAGCAGCGCCAGTTTGTGACCGGCATCAATGCCGCCGACATCCAGATTGGGGTCAGCCTCCAGATAGCCCAGCTTATGGGCTTCCTCGAACAGCGTGTTATAGCCTTGGCCTGTGGCTTCCATCCGCGTCAGGATATAGTTGCAGGTGCCGTTCATCACGCCCATGACGCGGCTGATCCGGTTGCCAGCCAGTCCCTCGGTCAGCGCCTTGATCACCGGAATGCCGCCCGCGACAGCCGCCTCGAAACGGATGACGCTGCCGGCGGCTTCGGCGGCTTCGGCCAAGGCTTGCCCGTGGATCGCCAGCATCGCCTTGTTGGCGGTCACCACATCCTTGTTTGCGGCAATGGCGGCTTCGGTCGCGGCCTTGGCGGGGCCGTCCGAACCGCCCATCAATTCCACGAACACATCCACATCGTCGCGGGTGGCCAGCGCGACCGGATCGTCTTCCCATGCGAATTTCGACAGAGAGACACCGCGATCCTTGTCGCGCGTCCGCGCCGAGATGGCCGAGATCGTGATCTCGCGTCCCGTCCGCGCGGCAAGAAGTGCTGCTTGCTGCTTGATGATCTTCACGACACCGATGCCGACAGTGCCCAATCCGGCAATGCCTAGGCGCAGGGGTTGGGTCATCGGTGCCTCCGTAAAATGCTGTGATCATGGGCGATGTATCGGGTTCGGATCAGCCTTGCAACGCCGTGCCTGTGGTTTAGTCCTGATCGCTTGGCGGAGTGGCGCGCGCGGTGTCTTTTGCAACTGCGGGTTTTGGGTTCTGTGCCGCTGGATGGCTCCCTATTGTCCGCCAAGTGCTCAGTCGTCTGTCAGGGTCACACCGCGTTGCATGCGGTCGCGCGTGTCGTCGTCCATGCCCGCAGCGCGCAGGCCATCGGCGCGACTGTTCAAGGCGGCGATCCTGTCCTCCAGCGTGTCCTTGGTGTCGGGTTGCAGGTTTTCCGGCTCAACCCCCGCCAGCAAGGTCTCGACCGGCACCAGCTTGGGAAAAGTCTGATTTTCCTCGGCTTGGGTCAGTCTGTCACCCATTTCAGGAAAATGGGTGCAGGCTGCCATGCCAAATCCGCTTGCCAGTAAAACAGCGGTGAGTATGACCCGTCCGCCATGCTGCGCGCGGGGCTTGGTCGAGTATGGCATCAGGTCAGGGTTGGCAGCGGGCATGATCAGCAGTCACTTTCGAGGGCTATCTTGTCATGCAACAGCCGCGCCCGCAGCGCAAGCGGCGAGGGTGCGCGACCGGCTGACACCCTGTGACGACAGGTGAACGTATCTGACAGGGAAGTCTTTGATCTGAACGGATGTTCAGTTATGAAGGTAGTATGGCACGTACCGCAGGTTCTCATTCCGATATTACCGGCCCGCGCGTCGCCCAGACAGCGCTGCGCCTGTTCGCGCGCCATGGCTACGCGGCCGTATCCATGCGTCAGATCGCGGCCGAGGTTGGCGTGCAGGCGGGCGCACTCTATAACTACACTGCTGACAAGCAAAGCCTGCTATTTGATCTCATGCGTGGGCATATGGACGAACTGCTTGACGCACGTGCCGCTGTCCCGATGCTGCAAGACCCCGTGGCGCGGCTTGAGGGTTTCACGCGGTTCCATATCCATTTCCATCTGGAACGGCTTGATGCGGTCTTTGTCTCCTACATGGAGTTGCGCAACCTCTCGCCCGAGAATTTTGCCGTGATCGAAGGGCTGCGCCGCCGCTACGAGGACGAGTTGGAAGCGATTTTGCGCGATGGTGTGCAACAGGGTCTGTTTGGCGTCGCGGATACCAAGATCACAACACTGGCCGTGATTGCGATGCTGACAGGGGTGACCACATGGTACCGGGCACAAGGCCGTCTGACCGTGCCCGAGGTGGAATCGATCTATTGGGACATGATCCGCAAGACCGTTTCAGCATAGGCAGTCGTTCAAATACTCTCGCGTCGCGGAATGAACCCCGCTAGGGAGAGGGGCAAGGATCAGGGCGCGCAGCCCGCTCAGCAGCAATGGACAGGATATGCAGCAAGAGATTTTGGCCACTGTTTCCGCCTCGGCCCCACGGCGGATGATGGGAATTGTCGTTTTGGCGTTGCTGGGTGGTCTGCTGGTCTATGCTGGATTGATGCAGCCCCCCGGCACTTTCGGCTGGCAGGTCATTTTGCTGGCCGCAGGCGTGGTGACGCTGGTGCTGACCGAAAGAATGCGCCGCGCAAGCGTTGCCTCGCTGGAACTGACGCGCGACGAATTGCGCGACAGCGACGGGCGCGTTCTGGCGCGGCTGGACCAGATCCAAAGCGTCAATCGCGGGATGTTCGCGTTCAAACCGTCTAACGGTTTTGTTCTGGTGACAACCGCACCGCAAGACCGGCACTGGAGCCCGGGCCTGTGGTGGCGCATCGGGCGGCGTGTGGGTGTTGGTGGTGTCACGCCACCGGCCCAGACGAAGTTTATGGCCGAGACGATCCAGACACTTCTGACCAAACAACGCTAGTGTCGTCTGGACTGTCTGGTTTGGCGTCGTGATCCGGTCTTAGCTTTCGAACTTCACCTGCGGCGCAAAGCGCGGGCGGGTGAAGACGAAGTTATATAGATCCTGACGGTCGATGCCCACATTGAAGGGCGGGTTATAATCGGCCCATGTCTCGACCAAGATCAGACGCTCGTTGTCCGGCACTGCGGGAAGGCGGTCCTGCATTGTCTGAACATCGGCATTGCTAAGGACTGCGACGCCGCCCCGTTCTTGCGACCAATCGCGGTAGAATTTTTGTTGTCCGGCGTTGTAATAGACAACCGTGACACGCATGCGCGACGGTGTCGCCGTGCGGGCCAGTTCATTGAACAGGTTGCGCGCGCCATCCAGATAAGCGGGCGTGATCGGTTCCACCTCGCGCGAGAGCATGTCGCTGATCGTATAGGCTGCCTTTACGTTCAGGCTGCTCTGGCGGTAGGCGTCGAAAAATACAAGCATCGACAGCAGGGCCCAGAACAGCAGCGGGAACATGATCAAGGCTTCGACAGTCAACGATCCGCGCGTGTCGCGTGCGAACCGCCGCAACCTCTGCATCACTTTGGCACAGGATGAAAATGTCATGTCGGCTCCTGAACGAATGCTGTGGCTGTGACCATGGCTTTATAGCCGTTCACACTGGTTTCCTTGAGGTCGCGACCCAGTCCCGACAAGGGGAAAATCGGTTCGAACATGGCGCAGATCCGCAGCAGGATCATCTCGTTCTCCATCCCGTTGGTGAAGGTGCGGACGGGCTGCACCTCCTCGGAATGGTCGATGCAGTCGTAATCGGCAGGCGGGGACTGCCAATTGCGCAGGTCCATACGGATCATTTCGAGTTTGATGTTGTTTTGACAATCCGGAATGACGCCTGCGCGTTCGCAGATCGTATCGCGGATCTGCGCGTATTGCGGCGCTGTTCCGGTGCCAAGGCGTATGTCGCGCACGGTCAGATCCACCGCGCGGTCCAGCATGGTGTGGCGCATGGTGATGAAACCCAACTCGACCGCCGAGACCAGCAGGAAGACAAACATCGGAAAGAGAATAACAAACTCGATCGTGGCATTGCCCTCGTCCCGCTGCGCCCTGCGCCACAGGCGCAAAGCCCATCCACGCCGACCGCTTTTTGTGCTTTTTGACCCCGTCATTGTGTCAGCCTCAATTTGCGGATGGATGTGGCGATGGATGCAAACGCGCTCTTGATTTCGAGACCGTCCACGTCGAAGGCATGGCTGACCGAGCTGGCGCAATCGCGCAGCAGACTTTTACCGACAGTCGGGGCCTCGAAGGCAATCGTGTAGATCACGACACCCTCGTCCTTGACCTTGCCGCACAGGTTCTTGAGGCGGGTATTCATCATCGACACTTCATGCGGGCCGGAACCGATGACTGTGCCCTCGCGAGTCCGGAGTGTATCAATCCAGCTGGAGAGGGAGCCGCCAAGGGCGCGGCGATAGAGCTGGTTCGCAACCCATTGTACGCGCAACTGTTGCCAGACTTGCGGCCAGTCAAGGCGCACGGCGTTGCCGTTGGACAGTGTTGTCGTACAGGTTTGGCTCCACCACCGGCCTGTGCAGGTTTGGGTTACAGACCCACCCCAGGGAACCTGGCTCCAGGTGTCGTTATGGGGCACCCAGTACTTGTTGTCGCCAGATTTGCTGGCGTGGTAGATCGAATACCGGTCATCCGAGCTGTTGCGGAACACTGTGGACGGACCAGAGCGGAAGCCGTCATTGACGTATTCATTGGGCCAATGCTCACCATCCGTCATCAGCACCATGATCTTGAGCACTTCGGGATCGCCGTAGTCCAAGGGGCGGCCCGAGAAGGGGGCGATCACCTTGCCCTCCGCGACCAGTTCGGTCACGACGCCACGGGCACTTGGGTCCAGCAATGCCGCACCCCAGCGCATACCTGCGTCGATCGAGGTAGCACCAATGGGTTGCAGTGTCTGGATGTGACCTTTCAGATGGCCCACGTTGTTGCTGTGCACGCGAATGCGGTTGGCCGAATTGGGGTCACACCAGCGGTTCGAGGAAGAGGGCGTCATACTCGACGTGTCATAGCTGTTGCTGCTATTGGAAGAGTTGTACGTATCGGCAAACACATGCTGCGGCATGGTCAGCGAGCGTGACAGCGCCGCCGTGGTATAGACCGATGTCGGCAAGTCGACGCAATAGCTCTGGTTGTGCCGGTCCGTTACGGCGTATTTCGAAATCAGATCAGGCCCGACATTGACCTGTCCGTTATAGGGGATGATGGACATCGACACTTTGTCTTCGGCGCTGTTCTCGAAAATCGCGTCAATGAAATCGTATGCGGCAGTACGCAGGTTCCCGATGCGACCGTTGCTGCCCATCGAGCCCGAGATATCGAGCACTAGCGAGATTTCCACGGCGTCCACGCGTTCTTCGGCGGCGCCCGCAGCAGGGGCGCTCATCGTGTCGACACCGAACATATGGACAAGTTGCGTCTTGATGGATTTGCTGGCTGTCGCGCTCACGGCACGATACCCCAGACCTTCCGTTACAGTCACGCTGCCGACAGAACCCTCAAGGCCGGATTTGGTGAAATAGTCGTTCACAACAGCCGAGGGATTAAGGCTCTGGTCGATATCGGCCGCGGCCAGAACAGCGCGGTCCAACGTGCTTTGTAGCTTGGAACGCTCCATCTCGAAGCGCATCAGGTCGACACCAAGCGCGCCGAGAAAAACGATGATGAGAAACATGAAGACCGAAAAGATCACGATTGCCCCGTCTTCGTCACGGCGGAAATGCGACAGTTTCAGCCAGCGGAAGGCGCGGCCCGAGACCGTCCTTTGACGGCTCTGGCCGTGGGCACATGTCGCTGTCCGTGACGCCGCAGTCGTGATGGCGCTTTGGACCGTTTTTGAAATACCGGTCATAGTGTGAACCTCGAATCAAATCGCCCTGCAAATGTTCAGGGCAAACCCGCAAGCTATCTTCGGATATCTAGAAATGCCCTTAGACTATGGCTGAATTTTGTCCTCTAGGCAAAATTTGTTCGTTTTTTTACATGAGTTTGGGGTACATTCTTGCTGCTTTTCCGTGGATTGTTCCTTGCGCAGAAACAGCGTGTCAAAGTTGAGGCGGCCTCGGATTTTCAATATTCGCCATTAAGACGATCTTGGTCGGAAGATATCTAAAGTTGAGTGCTGCGAAATGAGTCGCCGGTGCTGCGGCAAGCTGGCGAATAGATAAAAAGGTGCACAAAGTTTGGGCAACTGTTAACTCTTGTTCTACTCGGTGGTGCGACAAGCTTTGCACAGGTCGTCCCGCCCGCGACGGAACAGGAAGGAACACATTATGGCTGAACCGAATGAAACCAGTTTCCGCGAAAGCGTCGATCTCATGTTCAACCGCGCCGTGGCGCTAATGGACCTCTCGCCGGGGCTCGAGGAAAAGATCCGCGTGTGCAATTCTACCTACACCGTGCGTTTTGGCGTCAGACTGCGTGGAACGATCCACACCTTTACCGGATACAGGTCTGTTCATTCCGAACATATGGAACCCGTCAAGGGCGGTATCCGCTATGCGATGGGCGTCAACCAGGACGAGGTCGAGGCGCTGGCTGCGCTGATGACCTATAAATGCGCGCTTGTCGAAGCGCCTTTCGGTGGCTCCAAGGGCGGCTTGCGGATCGACCCGCGCGCCTATGACGAACATGAGCTTGAATTGATCACGCGTCGTTTCGCCTATGAGTTGATCAAGCGCGATCTAATCGACCCGGCGCAGAATGTGCCAGCCCCTGACATGGGCACGAGCGAACGGGAAATGGCTTGGATTGCGGATCAATATGCCCGCATGAACACCACCGATATCAACGCGCGCGCCTGTGTGACAGGCAAGCCGTTGAACGCGGGCGGTATCGCGGGGCGGGTCGAGGCGACGGGACGCGGTGTGCAATATGCGCTGCGCGAATTCTTCCGCCATCCCGAGGATGTGAAAGCAGCAGGGCTCAGCGGCGATCTGGATGGCAAACGTGTGATCGTTCAGGGCCTTGGCAACGTGGGTTATCACGCCGCGAGTTTCCTGCGCGCCGAGGACGGGTGCAGGATCACCGGGATCATCGAACGCGATGGCGCGCTGTTCAATCCGGACGGGCTGGATGTAGATGCTGTGCGCGACTGGATTGCGAAACACGGGGGTGTCAAAGGTTTTCCGGATGCCGGCCATATCGCCCACGGGGCGGATGTTCTGGAGGAGGAATGCGATATCCTGATCCCCGCGGCCCTTGAGGGGGTGATCAACCGCAGCAATGCCAGCCGGATCAAGGCGCCTCTGATTATCGAAGCAGCGAACGGTCCGGTGACTGCGGCTGCCGATGATATCCTGCGGGAGAAAGGCACAGTGATCATTCCGGACATGTATGCCAATGCAGGCGGTGTCACGGTGTCCTATTTCGAATGGGTCAAGAACCTGAGCCATATCCGCTTTGGCCGGATGCAGCGCCGCGCCGAGGAAGCGCGCACATTGATGCTGGTCAATGAACTGGAGCGGTTGAGCAGCGACAAGGGACTTGGCTGGACCTTGTCGCCGGGATTCAAGGACAAGTATCTGCGCGGCGCCGACGAGTTGGAACTTGTGCGCTCGGGGCTGGATGACACGATGCGGATCGCCTACCAGTCGATGCGCGCGGTCTGGCATGCGCGCGAAGACGTCAAGGATTTGCGGACGGCCGCCTATATCGTGTCGATCAGCAAAGTAGCTGCAAGTTATCAGGCCAAGGGGATCTGACAGAAGCACGCGCTTGTCCGTCTTGCAGACGTCCGCGCTGCGACGGGACGCGCAGACGCCCGCAGGGCGGACAAGCAGAATTGGAGACGCGGCGATCGTCAGAGAAATACGACGATCTATGTCGCGAACGGGCAAGGCTTTTGCGATTGCCTGTTGAAGACTCGGCTGTGAACCGATTGACTGCCGCGCAAGGCGGGCGTCCGGAGCACAGGGGACAGGCAAAATGCGCTTTTCGGGCCTTCGGGTTTTCAAGGAAGGTTCGACCGGCAACCGTGGCTGGGCGCCGCATTGGCGCGACCCTGCGCCGAAATCCGACTATGACATCATCATCATCGGCGGCGGAGGGCACGGCTTGTCCACGGCCTATTATCTTGCACGCGAACACGGGCTGACCAATGTCGCCGTGCTGGAAAAGGGCTATATCGGCGGCGGCAATGTCGGGCGCAACACCACCATCGTGCGCGCCAACTATTTCCTGCAGGGCAATTCGGAATTCTACTCGCATTCGCTCAAGCTCTGGGAAGGGCTTGAGGATGACCTGAATTATAATGTCATGCACTCGCAACGCGGGTTGATCAACCTGTTCCATTCCGACGGGCAACGCGATGCCTTTGCACGGCGCGGCAATGCGATGATCAATCAGGGCGATGACGCCGTGTTGCTGGACCGCGAAGGCGTGCGGAAATATCTGCCTTACCTTGATTTCGACAATACCCGCTTTCCAATTTTTGGTGGTCTGTTGCATCCGCGGGGCGGCACGGCGCGCCATGATGCGGTGGCATGGGGCTATGCGCGCGGTGCCGACCAACGCGGCGTCGATCTGATCCAGAACTGCGAGGTGACGGGGATCGATATCGAGAACGGCGTGGTCAAAGGCGTGCAGACCACGCGCGGCGCGATCCGCGCCAAGAAGGTCGGCATTGTCGTTGCAGGCCGTTCGGGTCAGGTGGCGGCCATGGCGGGGATGCGCCTGCCCATTGAGAGCCATGTCCTGCAGGCTTTCGTGACCGAAGGGGTCAAGCCGGTGATCGACCATGTTGTCAGTTTCGGCATGGGGCATTTTTATATCAGCCAGTCCGACAAGGGCGGTCTGGTGTTCGGCGGCGATCTGGATTTCTACGCCTCCTATGCCAGCAGGGGCAATCTGCCGATGGTCGAGCATGTGATGGAGGCAGGGATGACCCTGATGCCGATGATCGGCAAGGCACGCGTGCTGCGGTCATGGGGCGGGATCATGGATATGACGCCCGATGGCAGCCCGATCATCGACAAAACTCATATCGACGGGCTCTATCTTGATTGCGGCTGGTGCTATGGCGGGTTCAAGGCGGTGCCGGGATCGGGTTTTTCCTTTGCTCATCTGATCGCCACCGATGGCCATCACGCGCCCGCGGCTCGGTTCCGGCTGGACCGGTTCCGCACAGGGCGCGGGCTGATGGATGAAGAAGGCACGGGATCGCAACACAACCTGCATTAAGGGCAAGAACCGCCCATCTGGAACGGAGCAAGCATGAGGATCACCTGCCCCATCTGCGGTGAGAGAGACCGGCGCGAGTTTACCTATCAGGGTGATGCGGTCGCCCTGCGCCGTCCTGCTGTCGATGACATGCCCGAAGATTGGGACGCCTATCTGCATCTGCGCGACAACCCTGCCGGTGTGACGCGCGATCTGTGGTATCACGAGGCGGGTTGCGCTGCGTGGCTGGTGGTGACACGCGACACCGTTACCCATGCCGTACTGGATGCGGATTTGGTCAGCCGTCACCCGGGCGGTGCCGCATGAGGCTGGGCAAGGGGG
Source organism: Seohaeicola saemankumensis (assembly GCF_021021435.1). GTDB lineage: Bacteria > Pseudomonadota > Alphaproteobacteria > Rhodobacterales > Rhodobacteraceae > Seohaeicola. Next base: position 261,801 of record NZ_JAINWI010000012.1, on the reverse strand, counting down.
GGCAGATCGACCGCAGTCAGCGGATCGGCTTCAGTTTCGACGGGCACCGCTATGAGGGATTTGCGGGGGATACGTTGGCCTCGGCTTTACTGGCGCATGATATCCGGCTGGTCGCAAGGTCGTTCAAATATCACCGGCCGCGCGGGGTTCTGACGGCAGGCTCGGAAGAGCCCAACGCGCTTGTCACGGTCGGGCGGGGCGGCACGCAAGAGCCGAATATCCGCGCCACGGTGCTGGAACTGTCCGAAGGGCTGGCGGCGCGGTCGCAAAACGCATGGCCCTCTCTCGAGATGGACCTGCTGGCGATGAACGATCTTGCAGCCCCTTTTCTGGCGGCGGGGTTTTATTACAAGACCTTCATGTGGCCACGTGCCTTCTGGGAACGCGTCTACGAACCGTTGATCCGGCGCGCTGCAGGGCTTGGTGCGCTGTCGGGCCAAAGCAATACCGACCGCTACGAGCGGGCCTTTGCCTATTGCGATCTGCTGGTGATCGGCGCGGGGCCTGCGGGTCTGATGGCAGCGCAGGTGGCGGCAAGGTCGGGCGCGGATGTGATCCTGTGCGACGAGGATACGCGCACCGGCGGACGGCTGAATGCCGAAACGTTTGAGGTGGATGGCAAGCCCGGCAGTGATTGGGCTGCCTTGGTGACGGCTGAACTGGCCGCCATGCCCAATGTGCGGATCATGACCCGCACGACCGTGACGGGGGCCTATGACCAAGGCACCTTTGCCGCGCTGGAAAAGCTGGCCCCCGAAGTGGCCGCGCGCCCCAATACCCCGCGCGAGGCGTTCTGGCGCATCGTGGCACGTCGCGCTGTGCTGGCCGCGGGGGCGCTGGAACGGCCAGTCGCGTTCCAGAACAACGACCGTCCGGGCGTGATGATGGCAGGGTCCGTGCGCGCCTATGTCAACCGCTGGGCGGTCAGCCCCGGAAGGGCGGTCACGGTTTTTGGCAATCATGACGGTGCCCATCGCACCGCCGCCGATCTGATGGCGGCAGGCGTACATGTCGCTGCGCTGATCGACAGTCGCCCCGATGCGGTGACTGATCTGGACGTGCCTTTCTACAAGGGCGCGCAGGTCTGTGACGCGCAGGGGCGCAAAGGGCTGGAATCCATCAGCATCGCCACCACCTCGGGGATCGAGAAGATGCGCACCGATTGTCTGGCCATGTCCGGCGGCTGGAACCCGACCGTGCATCTGACCTGCCACATGAATGGTCGCCCGACATGGAATGCAGATCTGGCCAGTTTCGTGCCGACGCCCGACGCGGTTCCGGGGCTTGTTGCGGCAGGGGCCTGCAACGGTACCATGTCGACGCATGGTTGTCTGGCGGAAGGCGCGCGTATCGCTGCGGCAGCACTGGGTGATCTGGGCTTCAAGGTGCCGGACATGGCGCTGCCGCAAGCCGAGGATGCGCCTTACGCTATCGCGCCGCTTTGGGCTGTGCCGGGCAAGGGGCGCGCATGGCTGGATTTCCAGAACGATGTGACGGTCAAGGATATCAAGCAAGCAGCGATCGAGAATTTCCGCTCGGTCGAACATATGAAGCGCTACACGACCCAAGGTATGGCGACGGATCAGGGCAAGAACTCCAACGTGGCGGCTTTGGCGGTGCTGGCCGATGCAACCGGGCGGGGGATTCCCGAAACCGGTACCACGACCTTCCGCCCGCCCTATAGTCCGGTCAGTATCGCGGCGATGGGGGCGGGTGCGCAGGGCGCGGGCTTTGCGCCGCAGCGCTTCACCACCAGCCACGCGGCCAGTGTGGCGGCAGGTGCCCCGGTGGTCGAGGCGGGGCTGTGGTATCGCCCCAGCTATTTTCCCCGCAAGGGCGAGACCACGTGGCGGCAATCCTGCGACCGCGAAGTCACTATGGTCCGCAATGCCGTGGGGATCTGCGATGTCTCCACGTTGGGCAAGATCGACATCAAAGGTCCGGGCGCAGGGGCGCTGCTGGATTTCGTCTATACCAACATGTTTTCGACCCTGCCGGTGGGACGTGTGCGCTATGGTCTGATGCTGCGCGAGGATGGGCATGTCATGGATGACGGCACCACCGCGCGGCTGGGGCCGGATCATTTCGTGATGACCACAACCACCGCTGCTGCGGGGGCGGTGATGCGGCATCTGGAGTTTGTGCACCAGGGCCTGCGGCCCGATCTGGATGTCAGCCAGTGCTCGGTGACCGAGCATTGGGCGCAATTCGCCGTCGCGGGGCCGAAGTCGCGCGATCTGCTGAACGGGTTGCTGGATGCCCCTGTGGATGATGCCCGCCTGCCATTCATGGCTTGCGGCGACGTGGCCGTGCAGGGGATCGCGGCGCGGCTGTTCCGCATCTCTTTCTCGGGTGAGCAAGCCTATGAAATTGCCATTCCCGCGCGCTATGGCGACAGCCTGTTCCGTCTGCTAATTGCACGTGCCGAGGCGCTGGGCGGGGGGGGCTACGGGATGGAGGCGCTGAATGTCTTGCGGATCGAAAAAGGTTTCCTGACCCATGCCGAAATGGACGGGCGTACAACGGCCTTCGATCTGGGGCTGGAGCGTATGATCTCGGCCAGGAAGGATTGCATCGGCAAGGCGGCTGCCGCTCGACCTGGACTGGTCGATCCCGACCGACCGCAACTGGTGGGAATCAAGCCGATCGGAGCGGTCAAACAACTGACAGCAGGCGCGCATCTGTTCGAAAAGGACGCAGAAGTGACGCGCGAGAATTCGCAGGGGCATGTCACCTCGGTCGGGTTCTCGCCAACGCTAGGGGTCTTTCTCGGGTTGGCATTCCTGAAACAGGGGCGCGCGCGGCATGGCGAGGTGGTACGCCTTGTCGATCACCTGCGCGGGATCGAGACCCTGTGCGAAGTGTCCGATCCGGTCTTTTTCGATCCAGACGGAGGGCGCGCCCGTGGCTGATCCTGCTGCCGTTTTGAAACCACTCAGCCCTTTTGCGGGGCTTCTGCCGTCAACTGTTGGCAATATAACCCTGTCTGGGGTCCATGCTGGCCATCTGACGCTTCTGGCACCCTTGAGGGGCAAGGATCTTGCTGCGGCGCTCAAATCCGCGCATGGCATGGCACTGCCCGCGGCAGGGCGCAGCACCGGCAAGGATGGTGCGCGGGCTATCTGGTTCGGGCACGCCCATATCCTGCTGATGGGGCCGGTCCCCGATCCCAGTCTCGCCGCGCATGCAGCCGTGACGGATATCAGCGATGGCTGGGCCGTCGCGCGTCTGGAAGGGGCAGGGGCTGCCGATGTGCTGGCGCGTCTTGTGCCGATTGATTTGCGGGCGGGGCATTTCAAACGCGGCCACACCGCGCGCACCGAATTGGCGCATATGCATGCCTCGATCACGCGGCTGGGCGAGACGGCTTTCCAGATCATGGTCTTCCGCTCGATGGCGCGGACAATGTCACATGATCTTGTAACCGCGATGGAGGGGGTTGCAGCCCGCGCATGACGCTGCCATTTAATGCATCGTTAAGTATTCAACTGAAAGAACACAATTATGATGCGCGCCATTGTCCTGTCGACCCTTACCCTGACGGGCTTTGCTTTGGGGGCAACATCGGCCAGTGCCGAAACCGACGCCGAACGCGCGGCGCGCTGCACCGGACAGGCGCAGATCGTCTCAAGCGCTGTCGCGCTGCGCAGCGGCGGCGCAGACCAGAACGGCGCTCTGGCACGGCTTGAGGGCAGCGACAGCGGCATTGATCCGAAATACGCGCCGTCGATCTCGGTTCTGGTGGGCTGGATCTATTCGCTTCCCGCCGATCAGATGACCGCCGAGACAGCCGCAGCATTCGAAACGCAATGCCTTGGCTACAAGCCCTGATATCCACAGATGATCCACCAGCCGGCCATGGCTTTGCCTGACCGATGGGCCTATATTGTCCGGCATGAGCCTGCCACCCGGATTCCTTGACGAACTACGCACACGCGTCAGCCTGTCTCAGGTTGTGGGGCGCAAGGTCATGTGGGACATGCGCAAGTCCAATCAGGGCAAGGGCGACATGTGGGCGCCATGCCCTTTCCATCAGGAAAAAAGCGCGTCTTTCCATGTGGATGACCGAAAAGGCTTCTATTATTGCTTTGGCTGTCATGCCAAGGGCGACGCCGTAACCTTCGTGAAGGAGACCGAGAATGTCGGCTTCATGGAAGCGGTCGAGATTCTGGCGCGCGAGGCCGGTATGCAGATGCCCGTCCGCGATCCGCAAGCCCAGCAAAAGGCCGACAGGCGCACGCAACTGGCCGAGGTGATGGAGCAGGCGGCGCAGTTCTTTGTCTTGCAACTGCGCACCGGACAGGCGGGGGCGGCGCGGGACTATCTAGCCAAACGCGGACTCAAGCCCGCTGCGCTGGAACGGTTCGGGATCGGATTTGCGCCCGATGGCTGGCAAGGGCTATGGGATCATCTGACCGGCAAGGGCGTCAGCGAGGATCTGATCCTTGATGCGGGATTGGCTAAAGCCTCGACCAAGGGCAAGAAGCCCTTTGATGTATTTCGCAACCGGATCATGTTTCCGATCCGCGATGTGCGCGGGCGCTGTATCGCCTTCGGCGGGCGGGCGATGGACCCCCATGACAACGCGAAATACCTGAATTCGCCCGATACGGAACTATTCGACAAGGGGCGCACGCTTTACAACCACGCACCGGCTCGCGAAGCGGCGGGCAAGGGCAAGCCGCTGATCGTGGCCGAAGGCTATATGGACGTGATCGCCCTGTCGGAGGCCGGGTTTGCCGCCGCAGTAGCCCCTCTGGGCACGGCCGTGACCGATACACAGTTGCAACTGATGTGGCGTATCACACCCGAACCTGTCATCGCGCTGGACGGTGACCGCGCCGGATTTAACGCAGCCCTGCGCGTGATTGATCTGGCTTTGCCACTGTTGGAGGCGGGACAGTCCTTGCGTTTCGCAATGATGCCCGAGGGCAAAGACCCCGATGATCTGATCCGCGCAGGCGGTGCCGGTGCCATGCAGTCGCTGCTGGATCAGGCGCTGCCGATGGTGGATCTGCTCTGGCGGCGCGAGACAGAAGGGCAGGTTTTCGACAGCCCCGAACGCCGCGCCATGCTGGACAAATCCCTGCGTGCCAAGATCAAGCTGATCAAGGACCCCTCGATCCGCGCCCATTATGGCGAGGCGATCAAGGAAATGCGGTGGGAGCTGTTCGGCACAAGGCGCAAGGCCACCGCTTTGGATCGCGCAAAGGCGGCATGGACCCCCGGTGGTCCGCGCTGGCAGGCCCCTGTTGTGCCGCAATCCAGCACGAAATCCTCGTTTCTGGCTCAGGCCGGTGACGCCGTCGGGGACCAGCTGCGCGAGGCGGTCATTCTGGCCACTTTGATCTGCACCCCTTCCGTGATCGAGGAATTCGAGGGCGAGATCGAGCGGATGGAATGCCTTGCCGCAGGTCACGCCGCGCTGCGCGATGCATTGTTGCGACTGACGGCACAGCAGGCGCATGACGATCAGTCCCTGCAGGCGGCTCTGGCCCAAGAGTTGGGGGGCGAGGCCCTTGAAAGCCTCTTTGCGCTTCCCCATGTCCGTATCGTGCCCCCTGTCCGCCAGCCGGGTAATACCGAAATGGCGCGGATGACGGTGGCAGAGGAATTGGCCAAGCTGACCTGTCAGCGGGGCCTGATCTCGGAAATCGCCGAGGCGGAGGAGGATCTTGAGGGCTTGGCCGATGAGGCGGTGACGTGGCGCCTGAGCCAGGCAGCCGAAGCCAATAATCGGGCTGTTCGCAGCCAGCACGAGGACCAGACCGAATACGATACCGGCCCCAATGGCGCGCGAATCAATCGTAGCGAACGCAGCGCGCTTGATGCTTTAATGGACAAGATTACCTTTACCAAACGCGATCGATAGAGGTTTTATGAGGGAATTGGTAAACAAAAGAGGGTAAACAATTTGCGAATCACTTTGAATCAGGGTTGATTCGTTTCCGAATCAGTGCCGCCCAAGCACAGCCCGTGTGTCGCTTTTCGACCGCGACAGACCGACCGCCAATGCAGGAGCATTTCATGGCCGCAAAAGACACCGACGACACGCCGCAGGACGATCAGGACAGCGAAGTCTCTCTCGACATGAGCCAGACCGCGGTCAAAAAGATGATCGCCGACGCGCGTGAGCGGGGTTACATCACCTATGATCAACTCAACCAGGTTCTGCCGCCCGAGCAGGTCTCGTCCGAGCAGATAGAGGATGTGATGTCTATGCTGTCCGAAATGGGCATCAACATCATCGAGGATGACGAGGTCGAGGACGAAGAAGCGAAATCGACTGCCGTTGTCGATATCTCGTCCAACCGCGATCTGGCGCTGGCATCCGGCACCTCCGAGAAACTTGACCGCACAGACGACCCCGTCCGCATGTATCTGCGCGAGATGGGCAGCGTCGAACTGCTGTCGCGCGAGGGCGAGATCGCCATCGCCAAGCGGATCGAGGCAGGGCGTAACACAATGATCGCTGGGCTTTGCGAAAGCCCGCTGACCTTTCAGGCGATCACGATCTGGCGCGACGAACTTCTGTCCGAGGACATCCTGCTGCGCGACGTGATCGACCTTGAGGCGACATTCGGCACGCAGTTGGGTGACGAGGTGGAGGTCGGCGATACGCCCGCCGTGGCTGCCAATGTCAGCCGTGCGCCCCGTCCCGCTGCGGGCGAGGACGAGCAGGAGCTTGATGCGGATGGAAACCCGATCAGCCGCGAGGATGATGACGACGAGGACGAACAGGCCAATATGAGCCTTGCAGCGATGGAAGCCGCGCTGAAGCCGCGGGTTCTGGAAACGCTGGACCGGATCGCCGACGATTACGCGCGCCTGTCGGAAATGCAGGATAGCCGCATCTCGGCCACGCTGAACGAGGATTCCAGCTTCTCGGTCGATGACGAGGGCACGTATCAGACGCTGCGCTCGGAAATCGTGCTGCTGGTGAACGAGCTGCATCTGCATAACAACCGCATCGAAGCGCTGATCGACCAGCTTTATGGGATCAACCGCCGCGTGATGCAGATCGACTCGGCGCTGGTCAAACTGGCGGACCAGGCTCGGATCAACCGCCGCGAATTCGTGGACGAATATCGCGGCTACGAGCTGGACCCGAACTGGCTTGACCGGATGGCCGAAAAGCCCGGTCGCGGCTGGCAGGCGCTGATTGAGCGCTCGGCCGACAAGGTCGAGGAATTGCGCGCCGATATGGCACAGGTTGGCCAGTATGTGGGCCTTGATATCAGCGAATTCCGCCGCATCGTGAACCAGGTCCAGAAGGGCGAGAAGGAAGCGCGTCAGGCCAAGAAGGAAATGGTCGAGGCGAACCTGCGTCTGGTGATCTCGATCGCCAAGAAATACACTAACCGCGGCCTGCAATTCCTTGATCTTATTCAGGAAGGCAATATCGGCCTGATGAAGGCGGTTGATAAATTCGAATACCGTCGCGGCTATAAATTCAGCACTTATGCGACATGGTGGATCCGTCAGGCGATTACCCGCTCCATCGCGGATCAGGCGCGTACGATCCGTATCCCTGTTCATATGATCGAAACCATCAACAAACTGGTCCGCACGGGTCGCCAGATGCTGCATGAAATCGGCCGCGAACCGACACCGGAGGAGTTGGCCGAAAAGCTGCAGATGCCGCTGGAAAAGGTCCGCAAGGTGATGAAGATCGCCAAGGAACCGATTTCGCTGGAAACCCCCATCGGGGACGAGGAAGACAGCCAGCTTGGCGATTTCATCGAGGACAAGAATGCTGTGCTGCCGTTGGACAGCGCCATTCAGGAAAACCTCAAGGAAACCACGACCCGCGTTCTGGCCAGCCTGACCCCGCGCGAGGAACGTGTGCTGCGCATGCGCTTCGGGATCGGCATGAATACGGATCACACGCTGGAAGAAGTGGGTCAGCAGTTCAGCGTGACCCGCGAACGTATCCGCCAGATCGAGGCGAAGGCGCTTCGCAAGCTGAAACACCCCAGCCGTTCGCGCAAGCTGCGCAGCTTTCTGGACCAGTAATCAACTAAAACGGGGCGCTCCAGGCAGGACCGCCCCGTTTTGTCTCACGCATCTGTGTTGCGGAAGCGTTTTACGCGGGCCGGGGGATGCACTATCCTGTCAGTTGATTGAGCCTATGCGAAAGCAACGCTGTCATGCCGTCACGTCCGCGCCTGTTATCTGCCATAGCACTGGCACTGCTGTGCTCCGCACCTGTCGCCGCGTTCCAGCCGCATATTCCTTTGGATGTGCGCGCATCAGGCAGTGCAACAAGTTTTGAAGTGTTCGAGTCGCGCGGGGTCGGCCCCACCCATTTCTGGTGCGTCGCTGCAGACCATGCCCGCCGCGTTCTGGGCGCAGCGTCAAACCAACGGATCTATGTTGCAAGACCCTTGGGGGCCAGCCAGATCGAACCGGGCCGCAAAGCCGTAGGTTTTACCCTATCTGCCGCTGAGGTCGAAGCCGAGAAGCCGAAACCTTCGCCGCTGACGCTGTTGACTTACACAACCATTCGTAGCGCAGGGGCTAGCATGAACCTGACGCAGGCGCTGCAATACTGCACAGACCACATGAGCGTGCCCTAGCAGACAAGACTTGATTTCAATACGGAAGGTTTCTGACGATGTCCCGTTCCGGTGTCCGCATCGCCATTTTCACAGTTGTTGTATCGACGTTTGCCCTGACAGCAGGCCAACCGGCCCAGGCGTTTCGCCCCAGCCACGATTTACCGGTCTTGCAGGTGCCCGGCAGTCGCAATTTCGAGGTGGTCCAGCAGCATGCATCTGGCCCGCGCGAAGTATGGTGCGCCGCGGCCGAACATGCCCGCGATGTGCTGCGCCTGCCCACAGCGACACGGCTTTATATCGCAAAGGGCCGTGGACCCAGCGCGCTGGCGGGCGGACGGACCGCGATCCGGTTCAGCCCCGAACCCGTTGCGCCGACGGGGCCGCAGCAGGACAGCAAATATAGTGTCTCGTTGAATGACGTCGGATTTTCATTGTCGATCGGTCATGCCTCCAGTTTTTGCTGGGACCGGGTCGAAGACTTTTTCAAGCATTTCTGACAGGCCCTAGTCTATGACGATCCGTGACAGTCCCTGTCTGCTCGGGTCGCATGACCAAAAGGTCACGCCCTATCTTGCGGTGCTATTTTCCCGCTACCCAAAACTTGGCCGCTACCCTATAGTGCCTGTGGATAAGTGGGGGCTGAACCCCATAACCAGAGGCAGAGTAGATAGAGGGAACCGGCAATGCGCTGTCCGTTTTGCGGAAATATAGATACCCAGGTCAAGGATTCCCGCCCAGCCGAGGATCATGTCTCGATCCGGCGCAGGCGGTTCTGTCCGGCATGCGGCGGGCGGTTCACCACATACGAGCGGGTGCAGTTGCGCGATCTTGTTGTGATCAAATCAAATGGCCGGCGCGAGGAATTCGACCGCGACAAGCTGGAACGCTCGATCCGTATCTCGCTGCAAAAACGCCCCGTCGAGCCCGAACGGATGGACCAGATGGTATCCGGCATTGTCCGGCGACTGGAAAGCATGGGCGAGACCGACATTCCCTCCAAGGTGATCGGCGAGATCGTGATGGAAGCTCTGGCGCGGATAGATACCGTGGCCTATGTGCGCTTTGCCAGTGTTTACAAGAACTTCCAGGCTGCGGATGATTTCGACAAATTCGTTTCGGAATTGCGCCCCGACACCACGCCCGAGACGTGACGCGGCCCCGTGTCCTGGGCTGATACAAGTTACATGGCGCTCGCCCTGTCATTGGGGCGGCGCGGTCATGGGCAGACCTGGCCCAACCCTTCCGTGGGATGCGTGATCGTGCGTGATGGCCGGATCGTCGGGCGGGGCTGGACAGCACCCGGTGGGCGGCCCCATGCCGAGCCGCAGGCGCTGGCCCGTGCAGGCAGCGCGGCACGTGGGGCAACCGCCTATGTCAGTCTGGAACCCTGCGCCCATCACGGCAAGACACCGCCCTGCGCCGAGGCGCTGATCGCGGCAGGGATCAGCCGCGTTGTCGCCCCATTGCAGGATAGCGACCCGCGGGTATCGGGGCGCGGTTTTGCCATGCTGCGCGCCGCGGGTGTCAGCGTGACGACGGGCGTTCTGGCGGACCGTGCAGCACAGGATCTTGCGGGCTTTTTCCTGCGGATCAAGGCGGGCCGCCCCTTTGTGACGCTCAAGCTCGCCTCCAGCTTTGACGGGCGCATTGCTACGGCCACAGGGGATAGCCAGTGGATTACCGGACCACAGGCGCGCCGTGTCGTGCATGCGATGCGTGCGCGCCATGATGCGGTGATGGTGGGGGCTGGCACGGCGCGGGCGGATGATCCGTCATTGACCGTGCGCGGGCTTGGCATCACGCATCAACCCGTCCGGATTGTGGTCTCGCGCCATCTGGATCTGCCGCTGACCGGCAAACTGGCGCAAAGTGCTACAGATACACCGCTCTGGCTGTGCCACGGGGCCAGCGCCGATCCGCGTCTGGTCGAGGCGTGGACAGGGCTGGGCGCAAAACTGTTGCCCTGCGCCACCCAAGCCGGACAGATCGACGCGGCGGCCCTATTGCAGGCGCTTGGTCAGGCTGGCCTCACTTCGGTGTTCTGCGAGGGTGGCGGCGCCCTGGCCGCGTCGCTGCTGTCGGCGGGGCTGGTGGACGAACTGATCGGTTTTACCGCAGGTGTGATGATCGGTGCCGAAGGCCGTCCCGGTTTCGGGGCTTTGGGGATCGCGCAACTGGCCCATGCGCCGCGTTATCGCCTGATCGAGGCGCGTCCTGTCGGGCCGGACATCCTGCATCGCTGGCAGCCGCAGGACTGATCCGCGCTTCTTCTTGCCTCAAATATCCAGTATCGGCTGCATCCGGATCAGCGCCACAGATAGGCGTGACCGGCCAACAACCCCTGTAATTTTGCCAGCAGCCGGTTCGTCAGCCCGCCCTGTGCGATCTCGCCCTGTGCCAGCCTTTCAACTGCAACCTCGGCAGGGCAGGGCAGGCCGCTGACGGGATCGCGGTAGCGCGGATAGTCGATCAGCGCGGCATGCACCAAGCCTTCCAGACTGACCCGCTGCCCGCGTCGTGGCATAGCAGGGCCGCGGTGCTCGGTCAGGCACCAGCCCGCATAGAATGGCGCGCCCAGTGTCACGACCCGCCGCCCGCGGATCAGCGCCTCGAAGCCCAGCAGCGATGTCATGGTCCAGACGGTATCAATCTGCCCCAGCAGGGCGGCAGGATCGGTCTGTGTCGCAACCAGATCGGCCAGTCTGTCAGCATCCGGCAAAAGTCCAGGACGCAGGCCTGCCTCGACATCGGGATGGGGTTTGTAGATCAGAAAAGCCTCGGGATGGTCTGCCCGCGCGGTCTCGAGCAAGGCGCGGTTGGTACGGATCTCGCCCGCGCCGGCAAGGATCGACGCATCGTCCTCGACCTGTCCCGGCACAAGTATCACAGGGCGCCCCGCCGCCTGTGCCGCGATATCCGGTGCGGCTTGGCCAAGGTTGTATTTGCTGACCCCCTGCGCCACCAGCGCGGCCATCAGGTCTTGCGCGCGCCTGCTCTGGTCGGGGCGCATATTGGCCCGCGCGGCGATCATACGTTCCAGACGGCTTGGGCCGCGCGGGTCGTAGTAGATGCCCAGATCATCGCAGACCAGAGATAGCGGGGCCACCAGATCGGCCCCCAACCCGCGCGAGCGCAGGAACCCGTCTTCGATCCGGACCGTGCCTTGAGGGGCATCGCCCACCTTGCTGGCCCACACCATCGCACGCCTGCCGTGTTTGGGCAGTCCCTCGCGGAACAGCACCGGCTTGACCCCGCCGTAAAAGCCATTCACGGCCCCGCGTTTCCATAGACGCATGCCGCTGGCCTGCCATCCGTGGCGATCCTCGCGCCATGCCCGCACCTGCGCTTCGAGCAGGGAAATCGCCTGATCCAGCGAACAGAGCCTGTCGCGGCAGGGATCATACCAGACCGGATAGAGGATCATCGCTGCCGCAAAAAGCTGCGCGCGTGTCAGGCGGCGTTGGCGGCGCTGGATCGGTGTGAAATCCTCGCTTAGACCCCAGCCGGCATAGAAGGGCTGGCCGAAGACATACGGGCGGTGGCCGGCCAGAATGGCCTCGAACCCCATTTGCGACGATACTGTGTACACGGCCACCGCACCTTCCAGCAAAGTGCGGGGGCTGACGGGGGCGTCCAGCAAGGTCACATCCGCACCGGGCGCTAGCGCCAGCGTTGCGGCGTCGAAATAGCCTTGCCTATGGCCTGCGACCGTTTCGGGATGGGTCTTGATCACGATCCGCGCGCCGGGATTGTCCTGATGCGCGTGAAACAGCATCTCGCGGAATGTATTGGCATCGGCGCGCCCGTGGCTGACCGATGCATCGCCGCGTGTCTGGTCAATCAGCAGCACATAGCCCGGCGCGGGCGGGTCCGCGTCAGGATCATGGGCGTTGTATTTGCTCAGATCCGCCTCTTGCAGTCTTGCCATGGCGCTTCTGGCCGCTTCCAGCAAGGCGCTGTCATCCAGCGGATGGGTGGCCAGCAGCACCTCGAGATCAGAGGGCTGGTCGGGGTTGAAATGTATCCCCCTGCTGTCGATTACCAGACCCAAAGGTGCCTCGCCGCTCCGGCCGGGATGGACCGAGCGGAGAAAGGCATCCTCGATCCGGACTAGTCCAGCCCCTGTCTGGCGCGCCATCGCCTCACCCCGTGCGGCATAGGGTGAATGGCCCCAGACCGCGATCCTGTCATTCAGATCCGGAACACCAAGGCGCAGGTCATGGCCTGCCAGTTCCAGTATCCGCCGGATACGGGGTTGGGTCAGAAAGCCTGCATTGTAATAGAAAAGCCGCCGCGAGGTTTGCCCCGCAGCGGCCATATCACTTGCCGTTTCAGGCATGTTGGATCACAGACCTGACGGGGCAGAGGCCAGCGTGTCGACAGCGCCCAGCGAGCCGGTCAGCGCCGAGATCACCTTGCTCCATTGCGTGAACGGTGCTTCGGTCACGTAAAGCGTATCACCGTCGCGTACTGAAAAGTCGCGGGCGGTAAACAGGCCGTTGGGCTTGGTCAGATCGAGCACATAGATCATACGCTGCGGGCCTTGCAGGTCGTTGCGGCCCAACACGGTGTTTGCGATATCCGCAGGCTCGTTGCGCAGGATGAAAACGCCGGTGGGATCGGAACTGGTGCTCATCAGGCCGCCGACCTGTGCAATGGCCTCAACACCGGAAAGGGTCTGGCTTTCGAAGGGCACGCGTGATTGCGACCCTGTGGCACCCAAGGCGGTAAAGGACCGCGTGTCGCCCTCGATCAGGATACGGTCACCGCCGCGCAGGGCGATGTCGAAACGGGGATGGCGGAAAAGATCCTGAAACCAGACCTTGCCAGTATGGTTTCCGCGGATCACCGTGACCTGCGCGATTTCAGGTTCGATTGTCACGCCACCAGCCTGTGCCAGCATGGCGGACAATGTGCGCGTCGGGCGTTCGATCGGATAGACACCCTGTCCGCCGATGGCCCCCACCAGCGACACGGTCGCCCCGTCACCGGCCAGACGGCGCACCTGCACTTGCGGTTCAGGCGTCTGGTCTTTCAGCCGGTCCGTGACAATGCGCCGCAACGCTTCGGGCGTGTTCCCGGAGGCTTTGACGCGACCTGCATAGGGCACGAAAATAAAGCCCGATCCGTCAACCTGCACTTCTTCCAGAATTGTCGAATTCGCGCCAGTGCTGGCCAGCAGGCCATCATCGACGTTTTCCCAGATGGTCAGTCCCAGCGTATCGCCAGACGAGATCGTGTCGGAGCCCACAACACCCGCATTCAGGAATGCATCTGAAAAGCCCAAGGCAGGCACAACAGCGGTAGCGCGCGTCACGCGGTCATTGACCTGCACCACAAAGGCGTCGCCCTCTTTCTGGACAGAGCCTGCAAAAATCTCGCGTTTATTTGGCCCGACACGGGGCAATCCGCAGGACGCCACAAGCGACACAACGAGAACTAGGGCGACATACTTCGCCCATGGATTTGCTCGGGATTTCACTGCACGGTCTCCTCGACCTGAATTTACTGCCTCAAGAACACTTTTTTGTTTTTACAACGCCTGTTTGCACGGCGAAGTTTGTGTTTCAGGCCACAGTAGCGCGAAGACATTCGCAAATCCAGTCTTTCGACGCGGCGTCTTCAGGTCACCAGCCGCAACTGTTGCCGCGGTGCCGCGGTGCCCGAGCGCAGCGCGTCATAAGGATCTTCCTTTGCCAGCAACATATCGACCACCTGTCGCAGCAACTGGCGTCGTCCGCGGGTGGAATAGAAACCACCGGAGATCTGGCTGGTTTCCAGCAGGTAACGGCGGTAATCCTGATAAGCGCGACGGTCGGGTCGGCTTGCCCCGGCAAAGAATTCGGGCAGTGGTTGGGCCGAGACAAATTCAGGCTTGGCATAGACGGCCTGTCCGAAAACCCTGAGTGGAATCCCGCGCCAAAGCACCTGCTGGGCGGCCGTGGAATTGACGGTGACGGCGCTGCGGGCGCCCTGCAACAGTTGCGCCAGCTTTCCGCCGCTGACGAAATGCACGCGTCGCTGAACGCCGGCGTCGGTTGCGATGCGCTTGATCTCGCGCGCCAGAGGCACGCGCCCGTCCTCCAGCGGATGGGCCTTGATCACCAGCCGGTGATGCGCGGGCGCACCGGCGGCAAAGCCGCCTATCACGACCTCCAGAAACTCGGTCATGCTGGCGAAGGGTGAATGTTTGCGGAAACTGGCATCATGCTCCAGTTGCAACAGCGCCAGATGATAGGGAAAGCCGCCATGCCGGATACGCCACTGCGCCACAAGCCGTTCAATGGCATTCCACGGCATAGTGACCAGGCGGCGCAGGTAAAGCTGGAATTCCTGTGTCACCGGCAGGTCGCGATGGGGGCGAAAGTTGCGATACTGGCCGTTCCGGAACATCACGAACCAATGGTAAAGCGCACCGTAGAACACGTGCTGGCGCATCTCGCCCCAACGCGCGGGCGGCTCGGGTGTGTCCATGTCCGACAGCGACAGTGCCGCGCGCATGTCGGCGACGGACATGTGCATCAGGCGCGAATGGCCGTTGGCACCGCCGCGCTCGTAAGTGACCCAATAGGGACGGATATAGCCTTCTTCAAAGACATGCACGGTCAGTCCGGCGGCGCGCGCCGCGGTGATCGCCTGCGAATGGATCTGGCGGGTGTCACCGTAAAGGACCAGATCGGTTGCGGATTTTTCCGCGATCAGGCTGCGGATGCGTTCGGGCCAATCCTCTGGACGGTCGCGAAACGGGATGTAGCTGGCCGGATCAAACCAGAAGGCACGATCGCCCGCATTGAAACCGACGCGCCAGACTGTCGCGCCCGCGACCTTGAGCATCTTGGCAAGCGAGTTGAAAAAAGGCCCGTGAGGTCCTTGGAGAAACAGGAAAACACGGTCAGCCTTCTGGCCAGAAGCCGGGGCCGTGGGGCGTGTACTCATATCCATCACTACCAATTCAACCATCACACGGGTCCAGACGTAAACGGAATCCGCGGCAAAATTATGGCTCTCTCGCGCGGCATCTTGTCTCCGGTGCGGGCAGGGGCTAGGTCTTGAACACGCTGACGCATCACCGGCGGCGGGGCAAGGGGCAAGTCACCTTGCTGCGGCAGGAAAGGAAAACCCGTATGTTTACAGGCATCATCACCGATATCGGCACCCTACGCGCCGTCGAGCAGCGCGGCGATCTGCGGGCGCGGATCGGCACGGGCTATGCGGTTGCCGGTATTGATCTAGGGGCCTCCATCGCCTGTGACGGTGTCTGCCTGACGGTTGTAGCCAAGGGGCAGGATGCCGCG
This sequence comes from Seohaeicola saemankumensis, assembly GCF_021021435.1. GTDB lineage: Bacteria > Pseudomonadota > Alphaproteobacteria > Rhodobacterales > Rhodobacteraceae > Seohaeicola. The sequence continues at coordinate 245,945 of NZ_JAINWI010000012.1, read as the reverse complement.
CAGGGCGGCTGGTTCGACGTCGACATCTCGGCCGAGACCGTGTCGAAAACCAACCTGTCCGCATGGCAGCAGGGCCGGCGCGTCAATCTGGAGCGCGCGTTGAAGGTGGGCGACGAACTGGGCGGACATATCGTGTCCGGCCATGTCGACGGGTTGGCCGAGGTGGTGGCGATGCGGGATGACGGTGACAGCACGCGCGTCACCTTGCGCGCGCCGAAAGCGCTGGCGCGGTTCATTGCGCCCAAAGGGTCGGTTGCGCTGAACGGCACCTCGCTGACTGTGAACGAGGTGGATGGGTGCGATTTCGGGATCAATTTCATCCCGCATACCAAGCAGATGACCACATGGGGCGATGTGGCGGTGGGCGATAGCGTCAATCTCGAGATCGACACGCTGGCGCGCTATGTCGCGCGTCTGGCCGAGATGTCCTGAGCCTCTTGCCGGTGGTTGCGTGACGCGCCGCTGATGCCTCCGGCGGGGATATTTGGCGCAAGAAGAAGCGGGCGGATGTCTGCAACATATTCATGAATTCGGTTGCGTTGTCTGGGGGCAGGATTATCCTGCGCCCAAAGAGGGAGGACAACATGACACTATTCAAACCCAGCCGCCGCGAGATGTTGAAACTGGCCGCGATAGCCCCATCCCTTGCGGTGCCGGCCCTTGGTGCCGGAGGCGCGCGCGCCCAATTGGGCACGCCGGCGCAGAACAACCCCGCGCATTTCCGCTTCACGCTGGGAGAGGCGCGGCTGACGATCCTGTCGGACGGTTTTTTCTCGCTTCCCACTTCGGGACTGGGTGTGAATGCCGATCCCGCCGAGGTGCGCGCCTTTCTGGAACAGCACTACCTGTCACCGGACGAGGGATATTCCCATACAAACCATCTGCTGATCGAGACAGGAGATGCGGTTGTATTGGTCGATGTGGGGTCAGGCAGCCGCTTCATGCCTACCACGGGGCGGCTGATGGCCAATCTTGCGGCGGCGGGTGTCGATCCGGACGGCATCACCCATGTGGTGATCACCCATGCCCATCCCGATCATATCTGGGGCATCCGCGATGATTTCGACGAACCGCTGTTTCCGGATGCGGAATATGTGATCGGCGCGGTCGAGCATGCCCATTGGCTGCAGGACGATCTGGTCAACCAGGTGCCTGCTGCGGATCAGCAATTCGTGCTGGGCGCCGTGAACTCGTTGACGCTGGAGGGCGTTGAATGGCGGCTTCTGGAAGACGGAGAAGAGGTTGTGCCTGGGGTGCGGATGATCGCCACACCCGGCCATACACCCGGCCATATGAGCGTGGTTCTGGAAAGTGGTGGCAAGCAGTTGATGGCGCTTGGCGATGCAATGAGCCATGCCTATACGAATTTTACCCATCCCGAATGGTATAACGGCTTCGATGCCGATGGCCCGCAAACTGTCGAGACACGGATACGCCTGCTGGATATGGCCGCAGCCGACCGGATCGCGGTGCTGGGCTACCATTTCCCTTTCCCGGGGGTGGGCCATGTGCTGCGCGAAGGGGATAGCTGGCGTTTCCTGCCTGCGCTGTGGCAGTTTGAGGGCTGACAGGGGGCTGCTACCGGCTTGCGGGCGCGGGATCTGTGCTTTATTGCACGGCTTGCGCGCCCGCGATTGGCCTTGTGCCGCCGCGTAGCCTCTGGCCAATGCGGGGCTGCTGCGCTATCTGCGGGGCAACAGAAAAAGGAACGTCCCATGGCTGATAGCGCCCCTTTCGAGACACCCGGCCCGGTCGAGGAAAACTGGCGCGATGCGATCAGTTCCATCGAGGATATCATCGAGGATGCGCGCAACGGGCGCATGTTCATCCTTGTCGACCACGAGGACCGCGAGAACGAGGGTGATCTGGTGATTCCCGCGCAGATGGCAACGCCCGAGGCTGTGAATTTCATGGCGACCCATGGGCGCGGGCTGATCTGCCTGACGCTAACAGGGTCGCGGGTGGATGCTTTGGGTCTGCCGCTCATGGCCTCCTACAATTCGTCGCGGCACGAGACCGCCTTTACCGTATCCATCGAGGCGCGCGAGGGCGTGAGCACCGGCATTTCCGCCCATGACCGCGCGCGCACGATTGCCGTGGCGATCGACGCTGGCAAGACATCCGCCGATATCGCGACGCCAGGCCACGTGTTCCCGCTGCGGGCGCGAGATGGCGGCGTGCTGGTGCGCGCGGGCCATACCGAGGCGGCTGTTGATGTGGCGCGTCTGGCGGGGCTGAACCCGTCGGGTGTGATCTGCGAGATCATGAACGAGGATGGCAGTATGTCGCGCCTGCCCGATCTGGTAGGGTTCGCGCAGAAACACGGGCTGAAAATCGGTACGATCAGCGACCTGATCGCCTATCGCCGCCGCCATGACAATCTGGTCAAGGTGCGCTCGGAAGAGGTGATCCAGTCAGAGTTCGGCGGTGACTGGACGCTGCGGATCTATACGGACGAGACACAGGGTGCCGAACATATCGTGCTGATCAAGGGCGATATCGCAGGCGATGCACCTGTGCTGGTGCGGATGCACGCGCTTGATCCGCTCAAGGATATGGTCGGGGCTGGTCCCAAGGGGCGGGCGTTCGAGTTTACCAATTCGATGCAGACCATCGCCGAGGAAGGTCGCGGCGTGCTGGTCTTGCTGCGCGATACCCATATGAAGCTGGCCACCGGGGCCGAGGTCAGCCCGCAAACCCTGCGCCAATATGGGCTTGGGGCACAGATATTGTCCTCGCTCGGGCTGTCCAAGCTGGAATTGCTGACCAACTCGCCCACACCCAAGATCGTGGGGCTTGAGGCTTACGGGTTGGAAATTACCGGCACCCGCAAGATCACGGAAGGACACTGATATGGCCGGACACGAGGCGCATTACATCCTGCCGCGCGCGGAATTCGACAAGCCGGTCAAGACACTGATCGTCGTCGCGCCCTATTACAAGGATATCGCCGATAACCTTGTGGCTGGTGCCAAGGCGGAAATCGAGGCGGCTGGCGGCACATGGGATCTGGTCGAGGTGCCGGGCGCTCTGGAGTTGCCAACCGCCATCGGCATCGCCGAGCGGATGAGCAATTTTGACGGCTATGTCGCCCTTGGCTGCGTGATCCGTGGCGAGACCACGCATTACGACACGGTCTGCAACGACAGTAGCCGCGCGATCAGCCTTCTTGGGTTGCAGGGCCTGTGTATCGGCAACGGCATCCTGACGGTCGAGAACCGGCCTCAGGCCGAGGTGCGCGCCGATCCGGCAGGGCAGAACAAGGGCGGCGGCGCGGCCGCTGCGGCCTTGCATCTGGTCGCGCTCGCCCGTAAGTGGGGCACGGCCAGCAAGGGGGTCGGGTTCAAACCGGCCACTGACGAATACAGACTGGCAGGGTCCACCAAAGGCACATCCACCGCATGATCGACGAAACTGCTCCGCTGAAAACCCTGTCCGGTAATGCCAAGCGCAAGATGCGTACGGCATCGCGGCTTTATGCCGTGCAGGCGCTGTTTCAGATGGAGCATTCCTCCCAGACGGTCGAGGTCGTGCGGCACGAATTTCTGGAGCACCGCTTCGGGGCAACCTATGACGGCACCGAGATGCTGGATGGCGATGTTGACCTGTTCCGCAAGATCATGGAAGACGCGGTAAACTGGCAGGCCAAGATCGACCAGATGACAGATCGCGCGCTCGTGGCCAAATGGCCTATAGCACGGATCGACCCCGTGTTGCGCGCGCTTTTCCGCGCCGCCGGTGCCGAACTGGTGCAAAGCGATACGCCGCCCAAAGTGGTGATCGTGGAATATGTCGGCGTGGCGCAGGCGTTCTTTCCCGAAGGCAAAGAGTCTCAATTCGTGAATGCTGTGCTGGACCATATGGCCCGCGAAGCGCAGCCCGAGGCGTTTTAACACACAACTTGCTACGGCTTTTCCTGCCCGCGTTATCCGTCAGGATAGCCGTGTGGCAACCGGAAAGGACGGCACGATGTTTCCAACCGATGCGACCCAGAAACTGCTGGGCATCGCCCTGCCGATCCTGCAATCACCGATGGCTGGAGCGGGCGATCACCGTCTGGCCCTTGCCGTGGCGCAAGCCGGCGGCTTGGGGGCCTTGCCCTGCGCCATGCTGTCACCGATCAAATCCGCGCCGAAGTTGCGGCTTTCCGTCAGCACAGCGACAGGCCGCTCAACCTGAACTTCTTTTGTCACGCCGCGCCAGAGCCTGATCCGGCAGGGCTTGCCGCATGGCAGCGGCGTCTTGCTCCGTATTGCACCGAGCAGAGTCTTGATCCGGATGCGCCCTTGCCGCTGTCCAATCGTGCGCCTTTCGATGCCACTCTATGCGCGCTGGTCGAGGAGGTGCGCCCCGAGGTTGCCAGTTTCCATTTCGGCCTGCCCGATGTCGCCCTGTTGGCCCGTGTCAAGGCAACAGGCGCAAAAATCCTGTCATCCGCAACCACAATAGCCGAGGCGCGCTGGCTGGAGGCTGAGGGCGTTGATGCGATCATCGCACAGGGGGCCGAGGCTGGCGGGCATCGCGGGATGTTTCTGACGGGTGATGTGGCCACGCAGATCGGCACCCTGTCACTGGTGCCGCAAATCGTGGACGCGGTACGCTGTCCGGTGATCGCGGCGGGCGGGATAGCCGATGGTCGCGGTATCGCTGCGGCCTTCATGCTGGGCGCATCCGCCGTGCAGATCGGCACAGCCTATCTGTTCTGTCCCGAGGCAACGATCAGCCAACCCCACAGGCAGGCTTTGGCGGATGGCAACACCCGTGAAACCGCCCTGACCACGGTTTTTACGGGTCGTCCGGCGCGCAGCGTGGTCAACCGCGCGATGCGCGAACTGGGCTGTCTTGCGCCAGACGCGCCCGCGTTTCCCTTGGCCGCAGCCGCAATGGCACCGCTGCGCGCGGCCACCGAGCCGCAGGGATCAGGTGATTTTATGCCCCTCTGGTCGGGTCAGTCGGCAGGGCTTGGCCAATCAATGACAGCGCAAGCGCTGACCGAAAAACTGGCCGAAGCGGCGGCGGGTCTGCTTGCATGCCAGAGCGTCGAGACCGACGCCATCACTTGAATCCGCGTCAGAAATGCACAGGTTGTTCATAAGCTGGATGCTGGGTTCCCACCATCGCGGCGCGCCTGAATGATGTTCCGCAAGATATGCGATACCTCGCATCACAAGGTTGGTCTGCGGTTTCGTCCCGTTTTGGAAAGGCACAGTATGAAAAAGATTGATGTCGACAAGGACTACAAGCGCACGCGCTTCCTGATCGTGGCCATGGTGCTCCAGATCGTTGTCGTGGTGCTGCTTCTGGCAGCCTATACCATGTGGTTGCGCTGGTAGCAGCGAACGATTGGCGGTTCCGGCCTGCTATCGCGTCATAGGCACAGCATTGAACTGGGGTGAAGGAAGGGCCGGCACCCGGCCCTGACAGCGACCCTGTTCCGTGCAAAATTTTCCTACAGCGCGCTAACCTGACCCACGGCCAGAACCGCCCCTGTGGGCGCGCCGGTGGGTGAGCCGCCGGGGGGTTCGTCGCTGACCGCCAGCACCAGATCGGCCACACCTTCGCGTAGGGCTTCGGGCAGGACCACGGCTGTTGTCGTATCCTCGGGCAAAACGCCCAGTGATACCGGTGCCGCCTCGCCAGCGATGGCCCAGAGTTGCAATACACGCCCGCTGGCGGCGCTGCCGGTGGTGCGGGTCAGGCGGACTTCGCCCGATGCACTGTTATAGACAGCCAGCAGACGCAGGCTTTGATCCTCGGCGGCGATGTCGCTGACGAATAGCGGGGCAGGGGCCGTGGCTTGTGGAACTTGCAGGGTCTGGAAGGCAAAGAATGCAGCCACCGCGACCGAGGCAAGGCTGATCCCCTGCCACAATCCGGCGCGCTGCCAGAAAGACTTCCGATCAGGCAGACCGAACAGGCGTTTCTCAAGCTCTGCCTTGACTGATGCCCGTGGCGCGATTGTGTCCACCTCGGCGTCAAGACCAGCGAAACGGGTTGTCCAGGCCGCGACTTCTGCGGCCAGTGCGGGATCGCTGGCAAGGCGTGCGGCGACGGCCGCTTCCTCGACCGGATCAAGCAGGCGCAGCACGTATTCTGCGGCCAGGATGCTGTCATCGGGGGGGATATCGTCGATGCGGTCGCTCATTTTGCCATACACTCCTGCAGGGTTTGCAGGCTACGCCGCAGCCATGTCCGCATCGTGTTCAGGGGGACATTGAATGCCGCTGCCAGATCGGCATAGCTGCGCCCCTCCAGATAGGCCCCGCGCACCGCTGAACCCTTATCCTGTTCCAACTGGTCAAGGCAGGTTGCGATCCGCTTGGCTTCCCCCGCAGCGACGGCGCTTTGTTCAGGATTAGGGCCGGGGGCGGTCAGATGCTCGGCCACACCGTCAAGATCGACGGTCGCGCGGGTCTTGCGGATCCGGTCTATCGCGGTGTTGCGGGCAATCGTGATCATCCAGGTCATCGGGCTCATTCCATTTGCGCTGTACCGTCCGGCGTGGCGCCATATCTTCATGTAGGCGTCCTGCACAACATCTTCTGCACTGGCCCTGTCATTCAAGACACGCAGCACCACACCAAAGAGTTTCGCGCTGGTATTGTCATAAAGCGCCGAAAAGGCACGTCTGTCCCCAAGGGCGACGCGTGAAATCAGGTCTTCTATTTCTTGTGCCGTGGCCATGCTGTCCGCTTTCGCCTGCTATATCAGTCGCGCATGACCTTATCGCGTATGAGTCGAATCACAAGCGAAGGCTGCGAAAAAAAAGTGCAATTCCGCGGGCGTGACGGCGCCTCGGATAATGTTTTCCGGCGCAAGAGCGGGTTTTCAAGCGGTGAATGGCCCGTCTTGCAACTGCCCCCTTGTGACGCAGCGAAAGGGCGTTACATTAGGGTTAAGCGTCGAAAAGAGGGCCACATGCCGAAACTCATCCGCCTTTACATCATTCAAGCTGCCATTGGCTTTGGGCTGGCAGCCGTGTTTGTGGCGATGCTGTTGTGGTTCAATATTGCCAATCTGTGGCATCTGGTGACGCATTCCGACATGGGATTTCTGGCTGTCCTCATCCTGTGGGTGTCAAACGGCGTGGTGTTTGGCGGTGTGCAATTCGCAATTGCCGTGATGCGCATGAAGGACGATGACGATGACGAACCGCGCGGCGGACGTCGTGAGCCGATCCGTGTGGATACATCGCGGATGATCCCTGTGCGGGTCGCGGCCAAGGGCGGCCGCGGGCCGAGGCGCTAAGTCTTACCCGATAACCGACAACAAAGGGGCCTTCGCGGCCCCTTTTGCATTTCGGTCGTTAGGATTTCTGCCTGATGCAGACCGGCGGACCATCTATTTGTGCGAGAGTGGCGGGCCCGCAGCAGCCGTGTGGTTCATGCATTCCCGAGAGCCTGTAAGTACAGGTGGGCGTCAGGTAATAAGACCAGGGTCAGATCAGAGCCAACTCCCTCGGAAGTTTTTATGGCCACTGGAATGTAACCGTTCACGTGAAGAGCAGCACCCGCCACGCCAACAGTTAGGCGCTCTTATGCCTTTCGGCAAGGGGTTGTAAGCGTTCCTGTTCTGTTCGATATTCGCGGCATGAGCAATGTAGCACCCCAGATAATCCAGCATGGTCGCCTTCTGGCGCGGGGTGTCGCGCGGCACCTGCTGGGCCACGGGGTCGTCACGATCGAAGAATTCGTGCCAGCGCGCGGTTTGCGCGTCGATCTTATGGGATTGTCCGACAAGGGCGAGATCTGGGTGGTCGAGTGCAAATCCAGCCGTGCGGATTTCATGCAGGATGCGAAATGGCAGGGTTATCTGGACTGGTGCGACCGTTTCTTCTGGGCGGTCGATGCGGAATTTCCGGTGGAACTGCTGCCCGATGACAGCGGGCTGATCCTGTCCGATCCCTATGATGCCGAAATTGTGCGGATGGCCCCTTCAACGCCTTTGGCCCCTGCGCGGCGGCGCAAGCTGACGCAAATGTTCGCACGTCACGCCGCACAACGACTGCAGGTCTTGCGTGATCCAGACGCGCGGATCGTCTTATGATATCAGTGTCTTAGCGCTTGACCAGTCGCGCGGCAGCAGCTGCGGCGCGAATTTCTTCGGCGATTTCTTCGGCCTCTTCGGGGTCGAAATCCATCGGCACCTCGATGCCCTGCGACTCGACAAATATCCGCACCATACCCAGTTCGGTCGGTCCGATCTGAAGGTTCGCCTCGATGTCGCGCTCGCTGTTGATACCCATGATGCATTCTCCGCTGGATGGGGAGGGGTGCTACCTGTTTCCCACTTGCTTGGCAAGCGTGGGCAGGATCATATCCCGCCATGCCCGAGACAACCCTGCGCCCTTTTGATCCTGCCGATGCGCCTTGGCTGATAGAACGCCACAGCACACTCTACGCACAAGCCGACGGTTTTGACGCGACATTCGCCCCGCTTGTCGCCACGATTCTGGATGAATTCATCGCGTCCCGCGATCCTGGGGCCGAGGCCGGATGGATCGCCGAGAATGCGGGGCTGCGGGTGGGCAGCATCTTTTGTGTGCGTCTGGATAACCAAACAGCCAAGCTGCGCTTGTTCCTGCTGGAACCGCAGATGCGCGGGCAGGGGCTGGGCAAGCTGATGCTGGCGCATTGCATGGCCTTCGCACGGCGAGCCGGTTACAGCCAGATGAAGCTTTGGACCCATGAAAGCCACAAGGCTGCCTGCGCGCTCTATGCGGCCACGGGCTGGCGCATGACAGCCTCCAGACCGGTGCATTCCTTCGGGTGCGCTCTGGTCGAACAAAGCTGGCAAATTGATCTCTGACGCTCTTGCAATCAGTGGGGCTTGCGGTTAAATCCGCCACAGTGCCGCCTTAGCTCAGTTGGTTAGAGCGCTTGATTGTGGATCAAGAGGTCCCCCGTTCGAGCCGGGGAGGTGGTACCATCTGAACCTTGGTCAATCCATCTGGACGGTGATGTCCTGCCGCAACTGCCCGTCAGTGCGGTTATAGATCAGGATGCGGTCATCGGTGGTGATCACAGCATACCAACCCGCTGTTGCCGTGAAAGCCTGCGCACGCGCGCCGTCCGGCAGGGTGATCGTATCGGGCAAAGGCGGCGTGGCGCTGGGGAAACGGATGACAAGCAGGGCAATCAGCACTAGAAGCCCTGCAATCATCGTGCCCGTCAGAACCGTCACCAGCAGGCGCAGAAACCGAAGATTGCCCGGTTCGGGTGTAGGAGAGTCATCGCTCATGGGCATTTGTCGCCTTTCTGTCCGGATTTTCGCCGATCCACCACAGCGTCTTGATAAGGCGCTTTCGCGGGATGTTCCAGACGATGCGAACCTGTCGCGCACGCGACTGATGCGCCTGATCGCTGACGGCCATGTCACGCTGAACGGGCAGGTCGCTACCGATCCCAAGGCCAAGGTCCAAGAAGGCGATATCGTGGATATTGACGTGCCGGAGGCCGAGGATAGCCATATCGGCCCCGAGGATATCGCCCTGTCGGTCGTGTTCGAGGATGAGGACCTGATCGTGATCGACAAGCCTGCCGGCATGGTCGTGCATCCGGCCCCCGGCTCGCCTTCTGGCACGCTGGTCAATGCGCTGCTGGCCCATTGTGGCGATGCCCTGTCGGGTGTGGGGGGGATGAAACGCCCCGGTATTGTGCACCGGATCGACAAGGATACTTCAGGTCTGCTGGTTGTGGCGAAATCCGACCGTGCCCATCACGGGCTGGCTGCGCAATTCGAGAAACATACGGTCGAGCGCTATTACAAAGCGGTCGCTTACGGCGTGCCCGATGCCAATGATCCGCGTCTTCGCGGGATCAAGGGCGTTAATTTCGAGCCGGGCAATATCATGAAGATCACCACCCAACTGGCGCGGCACAAGGCCGACCGCCAGAAGCAGGCGGTGCTGTTCCACGGCGGGCGCCATGCGGTGACGCGGGCGCGGATCGTCGAATCCTTCGGTGCGCCTGCGGTGGCCAGTCTGGTGGAATGCTGGCTGGAGACAGGCCGCACCCACCAGATCAGGGTGCATCTTGCCCATGCAGGGCACGCGCTTGTCGGTGATCCCACCTATGGCGGGCGACGCAAGCTGGCGCAGGGGGCGGTCAGCGAGGCGGCAGCCCTCGCGGTGCGGGCGTTTCCGCGTCAGGCGCTGCACGCGCAGGTGCTGGGCTTCGTGCATCCGGTCAGCGGTGAAACCCTCAGGTTCGAGGCGGAAATCCCGCAGGATATGGCCGGTCTGATCGACGTTCTGCGCGGTTAAGGTCCTTTCAGGGGGAACCGATACGCGCACATCGGCGTTACTATTGTGACATGCGCTGTCCTTTGTGACGGAAAATCGGTTATGGTTCGTGAAACATTTCGCTCCATCAGACTTGAAACGCCATGTGGAGCGCCATAAATGTAATGTTAAGCCCCTTAACTTAAGCGAGGGGTCCCTCATCTCGAAAGGGACTGTTTATATGAGCAATTATGCAAATCTTCCGGCACCAACGCCCGAGGGCGGTCTGAACAGGTATATGCAGGAAATCCGCAAGTTTCCTCTGCTGGAACCGGAAGAGGAATATATGCTGGCCAAACGCTGGGTCGAAGAGCAGGACACCGAGGCGGCGCACCGCATGGTGACCAGCCACCTGCGACTGGCCGCCAAGATTGCCATGGGTTATCGCGGCTACGGGCTGCCGCAGGCCGAGGTCATTTCCGAAGCGAATGTCGGCTTGATGCAGGCCGTCAAGCGGTTCGACCCTGAAAAGGGGTTCCGCCTAGCAACCTATGCGATGTGGTGGATCAGGGCCTCGATCCAGGAATATATCCTGCGCTCGTGGAGCCTTGTGAAACTGGGCACGACCTCGGCGCAGAAGAAGTTGTTCTTCAACCTGCGCAAGGCGAAGTCGAAGATCGGCGCGCTGGAAGAGGGCGACTTACGCCCCGAGAACGTCAAGCAGATCGCGACCGATCTGGGCGTGACCGAGGCCGAGGTTATCAGCATGAACCGCCGCCTGTCGGGGGGCGATGCATCGCTGAACGCGACGGTCGGCTCCGAGGGCGAAGGCTCGATGCAGTGGCAGGACTGGCTTGAGGATGAGGATGCCGACCAAGCCAATGACTATGCCGAGCGTGACGAGATGACAGCACGCCGCGCCTTACTGGCGCAAGCGATGGATGTGCTGAACGAACGCGAGCGCGATATCCTGACCCAACGGCGTCTGTCGGACGAGACTGTGACTCTTGAGGATCTGAGCGCGCAATATGACGTAAGCCGCGAACGTATCCGCCAGATCGAGGTGCGCGCCTTCGAGAAACTGCAAAAGCGGATGCGCGAACTGGCGCAGTCCAAGGGCATGCTGGAAAGCGCGTGAACGCAAAGGGCTTGAACATGACGGCACCGGCCTTTTAGGCTGGTGCCGTTTTGCATTGTGCAACGGAGGGCGGGATCATGGCAGGTGGCTGGGCGCGCGATGGCGCGGTCAATGAACAGATCGAGGCCTCCATTCAAGACGAACTGGCCCGCCTCAAGGCGCGGCGCACGCCGGTCGGCGACAGCCTGACCCATTGCGCCGATTGCGAGGACCCCATCCCCGAGGCACGGCGTGCCGCATTGCCGGCGGTAAAGCTGTGCATCGATTGCCAGTCCGAGCGGCAGGGCGCAAATCAGCGCCGCGGCGGGATCAACCGGCGCGGATCAAAAGACAGCCAGATGAAATAGGGGGCGCTGCCCCCAAGTCCTGACGGACTTCCCCCGGGATATTTGCGGCAAGATGAAGCCGGTCAGAGCGTGAGGCGCATGATATGCTGCGGTCCGGCATCGCCATGCGGCCAGAGCGCGCCAGTGTCGGTGAAGCCGCCTGTGAGATAGCTGGCAATGGCGGCAGTGTTTTGCAGGTTGACGGTAAGCCAGAGGCGACGAGCCTACGGATAGGTTTCATGCAGAAAGGCAGGCAGGGCGCGCATGGCGGATGTGCCGATCCCTTTGCCCTGACGGGCCGCGTCGATCATGACGGTTCGCAAGCCCAGATCGCCCTGCAGGGCAAATCCATATGCGGCGGTATATCCCGTGTCGATCCTGAAGAGACCGACAGGCGCGTCGTCGGAGTTGATCGCGAGCACATCCACATCCACATCCGGCGCAGGGTTTTCAAACACCTCGCGCACCGAGCCGGAAAAGAGTATTTGGTCAGCCCGCACATTGATGGCTGCGACAAGGGGGAAATCGGTCAGGCGCAAGGGCGCCAGCGTGACCCTCACCCCTCCATCGCCTCCAGCTCGTCGATCATATCCGAGATCATCGACAGACCCTTGTCCCAGAATTTGGGGTCCGAGGCGTCAAGGCCGAAGGGGGCCAGCAGGTCCTTGTGGTGCTTTGACCCGCCTGCCTTGAGCATGTCGAAATACTTGTCCTGAAAGCCCTCGGGGTTTTCCTCATAGACCGCATAGAGCGCGTTCACGAGGCCGTCGCCGAAGGCATAGGCATAGACATAGAAGGGCGAATGCACGAAATGCGGGATATAGGCCCAGAAGGTCTCGTATCCGTCCATGAAATCGAAGGCCGGCCCAAGGCTTTCGGCCTGCACGCTCATCCACAAGTCGTTGATGTCATCCGGCGTCAACTCGCCATGGCGGCGCGCGGCGTGGAGTTTGCATTCGAAATCATAGAACGCGATCTGGCGCACGACCGTGTTGATCATATCCTCGACCTTGCCGGCCAGCAGGGTCTTGCGCTCGGCCTGTGTCTTTGCCCCGTCCAGCAGTTTGCGGAAGGTCAGCATCTCGCCGAACACACTTGCGGTTTCGGCCAGTGTCAGCGGGGTGGATGACAGCATTTCTCCCTGACCTGCGGCCAGAACCTGATGCACGCCATGTCCCAGTTCATGCGCCAACGTCATCACGTCACGCGGTTTGCCAAGATAGTTGAGCATCACATAAGGATGCACTTCGGTCACGGTCGGATGCGCGAAGGCACCGGGGGCCTTGCCGGGTTTCACGCCTGCGTCGATCCAGCCCTTGTCGAAGAAGGGTGCGGCCAGATCGGCCATGCGGGGATCGAAACCGGCATAGGCATCCATCACCATACTGCGCGCAGTGGGCCAGTCGACGGTCTTGACCTCCTCGACCGGCAAGGGCGCGTTGCGATCCCAGACCTGCATGCGGTCAAGGCCCAGCCATTTGCGTTTCAATTCGTAATAACGGTGGCTCAGCTTGGGATAGGCCGCGACCACGGCGTTGCGCAGCGCGTCAACCACGTCGGGTTCGACATCGTTGGACAGGTGCCGCCCCGTCTGGGGCGTGGGCATGCCGCGCCAGCGGTCGATGACCTCTTTCTCTTTGGCCTGCGTGTTGTGCACGCGCGCGAAAGTCTTGATATTCATGCCGAAAACGCGCGCTAGTTCGGTTGCGGCAGCTTCACGCTTGGCGCGGTCATGATCGGTCAGCAGGTTCAGCGTGCCTTCGATGTTCAGCGGCTCGCCATCCACTTCGAAGCCCAAACCGGCGATGGTTTCATCGAACAGACGCTCCCATGCGTCGCCCACAACGCCCAGATCATGGAGAAATTTCTCCATCTCGTCCGACAACTGATAGGGTTTCATCGCGCGGATGCGGTCGAATACGGGCTTGTAACGCGCAAGTTCGTCGCTGGCAGCGAAAAGTCCTGCCACATGGTCATCGTTCAGCCGGTTCAGTTCCAGTGTGAAGAAGACCAGAGGCGTCGTGAAATTGGTGATCTTTTCTTGACAATCCGACATGAATTTGGCGCGGGTGGCGTCGATCGTCATCTGGTAGTAGCGCAGGCCCGCGAAGGACATGATCCGCCCTGCAATGCTTGAAATACGCTCGTTCCGCAGCACGCAATCCAGCATTCCCTTGGCATCCAGCGTGGCCAGCTTACCCTCGTAATCCGCCGCAAAACTGGCGCAGGCCTGTTCCAGCCAATCCAGATCGCGCTTCAACTCGGGCGCATCCTCTGCGGTGTAAAGATCCGACAGATCCCATTCCGGCAAATCCCCCAGATCCTTGCTGCCACGGCTGGCATGGGCGTCCCAGACGGGATCAAGGGCGGGAAAGGGAAGCTGGAACATGGGATCACCTGTCTTGTTGCGTTCCGTCAGACATAGGGGCTTGGCCGCAGGCTCTCAAGCCGGATCAGCCATATTGCGCCAGCATTTCACGCAGGTGGTCCAACGTATCGGCCTGATCCACGGTCTTGTCCTGCCGCCAGCGCAGCATGCGGGGAAAGCGCAGGGCGATACCCGACTTATGGCGCGGGCTTTCCTGAATGCCCTCGAAAGCGATCTCGAACACATGATGGGGGGTGACCTGCCGCACAGGGCCGAAGCGTTGCAGCGTGTTGCGGCGCACCCATTGGGTGATCTTGGTGAATTCCGCATCCGTCAGGCCGGAATAGGCTTTGGTAAAGGGGACAAGCTCGTTGCCCTGCCAGACCGCGAAGGTGAAATCCGTGAAGAGGTTGGCGCGGCGCCCGTGGCCGGCCTGTGCGTAGATCATCACGGCATCCACGGTCAGCGGATCCAGCTTCCATTTCCACCAGTCACCGCGCTTGCGGCCCACGTGATAGGGGCTGGAGAGGCGTTTGATCATCACCCCCTCGGCCTTCATGTCGCGGGCCTGTGATCGGCTGTGGCGCAGGCTGTCCCAGTTCGCAGATTGGATCAACGGCGAAGGGCGCAGGGGACTGTCTTGGGGACCAGCCGCCAGAAGGCTGTCCAGCATCGCGCGCCGTTGGTGCAGCGGGGCTGCGCGCAAGTCACGTCCCGCGCTTTCCAGAAGGTCATAGGCCAACAGAATGACGGGTGCCTCGGCCAGCAGTTTCTTCGGCACGGTCTTGCGTGTTATGCGTTTTTGCAAAATGGCAAAGGGCAGGGGAGATGCGCCGTCCCATGCCACAAGTTCGCCGTCCAGCACGGTGCCGTCCGGCAGGTCAACGGCCAGGCGCGCCAGTTCGGGGAAGCGGTCTGTCATCAGTTCCTCGCCCCGCGACCAGATATGGACCGCGCCGCCGCGGGCAATCACCTGCGCGCGAATGCCGTCCCATTTCCATTCGGCCTGCCAGTCGGTCAGGGGACCAAGGCTGTCGGGATCATCGACTCCATGCGCCAGACAGAACGGATAGGGGCGCGACAGGTCCGCCGCAGGGTCATCCGCCTCGATCAGGCTGGCAAAGCTGGTCGTGTCGGGCGACCAGTCCCCCATCAGGCGGTGCGCCAGTTCCGCCTCGGGCTTGGCCGTGGCCTGCGCCAATGCGCGCGTCATCAGCTTCTGGCTGACGCCCATGCGGAACCCGCCCGTCAGAAGTTTGTTGAAAACCAGTCTTTCGGTCGTGTCCAGCCTGTCCCATGCAGCCAGCACAGTGGTTTTCCGAACCTCGTCATTTGAATCAGATATGGAGCGTAATACATTGATCCAATGAGATAAAGAGGATTCTGACCTATGGTGGGCAGGGGGCAGCACAAGGGCGATTGTCTCGGCCAGATCGCCGACGATGCTATAGCTGTCCTCGAACAGCCAAAGCGGGATATCCGCCACTTCGGCAGCCCAGTCGCGCAGGCGTGTGGTCGTCACTGCCCGTTTCGGGCGGCGACCGGAAAACAACGCGATGGTCCAGAGCTTGTCATCGTCGGGGGCTGCGTTGAAATAGTCCGCCAATGCCGCGACCTTGACCGAGGTGCGAGTGGTCTGGTCGATGGCCAGAAAGAGCGCGGCAAAGCCTTTCATGCAGTTTCTCCGGTGTCGGGGGTATCATCCGCCTCCTCGCCGCCGAACTCGGTCGCAAGGATATGGGCATTATACCCTTGCTCGCGCAGGTGCCGTGTGAAGATCTCTGTGTAACCATGCGTTAGAAAAAGATTTTCCGCGCCGGTTTCCCTGATGGCCCCAAGCAGTCCGGGCCAGTCCGCATGATCCGAGATCACAAAGCCGCGGTCGGCCGCGCGCCTGCGCCGCACGCCGCGCATTTGCATCCAGCCGCTCGCAAAGCCCGTGGATAACGGCCCGAAGCGGCGCGCCCAAGTGCTGCCCAGAACCGAGGGCGGTGCCACGATCAGCGCGCCGGATTGGGCCTTACGGTCCAGTTCCGGCGTGATGCGGGTGGTATCCGGCAGGGTCAGGCCTTGGGCGCGCAAGACCGCGTTGGTATTCTCGACCGCTGCATGGGTCAGGATCGGACCGATCGTCGGGTCCAGCAGGTGCAGCACCCGCTGCGCCTTGCCTAGCGAATAGGCTGTCAACAGGCTGGTGCGCCCCTCGGCCTTGTTCGTGGCCCACCACTGGTTGATCTGCTTTGCTACCACTGCCTGCGGTTGCCAGCGGAACACCGGCAGGCCAAAAGTGCATTCCGAGATGAATGTGTGACAGCGTACGGGCTGGAATGTCTCGCAGAAACCGTCCGCTTCGGTTTTGTAATCGCCCGATACCACCCAGACTTCGCCCGCCACCTCGACCCTGATCTGCGCCGATCCCGGCACATGGCCTGCGGGGTGGAAACTGACTTGCGCATCCCCGATCCGGCGCATCTCTCCATAGCTTATTGTCTCGCCGGTGATGTTTCCCAAACGGTGCCGCATGACCGGCATACAGGCATCGGTGCAAAGGTAGTGCCTGTGCCCCGGCCTTGCATGGTCAGCATGGCCATGCGTGACCAGTGCGCGATCCACCGGACGCCACGGGTCGACATAGAAATCCCCCGCCGCGCAATAAAGCCCGCGATCTGTCAGGGTGAGGACCGGGGCGGGCATCGGTATTCCTTGGAGTTGCTGCGGTTAGGGGAAAGCTAGGGCGCAACGGGTGGTGAAACCAGTCCCAAGCCGTCTTGCACATCGCGGAGGGCTGGCTAGGGTAACCCGCAAACCAGCGGGAGGAGCCAGAATGCGTTTTGTCAGATACGGTGAGATCGGGGCCGAGAAGCCCGGCGTGCTGGATGCACAGGGGCGCATCCGCGATCTGTCGGGCATTGTGCCGGATCTGGCGGGGGCTGTGCTGTCGAGCCTGCCACAAGTTGATTCTGACAGCCTGCCTTTGGTTGCAGGCAATCCGCGTCTTGGCGCACCTGTGGGGCAGGTAGGCAAATTCATCTGCATCGGGCTGAACTATGCCGATCACGCTGCCGAGGCAGGGATGGAGCCGCCCGCCATGCCGATCGTCTTCATGAAGGCCACATCCGCGATCTGCGGGCCGAACGATCCGGTCTATCTGCCGCGCGGCGCTGCAAAAGGCGACTGGGAGGTGGAGTTGGGCGTCGTGATTGGCAAGACCGCGAAATACGTGACCGAGGCGCAGGCGCTGGATCACGTCGCGGGCTATTGCGTGATCAACGATGTCTCGGAGCGCGCCTTCCAGCTTGACCGTGTGGGCCAGTGGACCAAGGGCAAAAGCGCCGATACGTTTGGCCCCATCGGACCCTGGCTGGTCACACCGGACGAGGCGGGCGACCCGCAAGCCCTTGGCCTGACGCTGGATCTGAACGGCCAGCGCGTGCAGACTGGCACGACGGCTACGATGATCTTTTCCGTGGCGCAGATCATTTCCCATCTGAGCGAGATGATGAGCCTGCAACCGGGCGATGTGATCGCCACAGGCACGCCGCCGGGGGTTGGCATGGGGATGAAGCCGCCACGCTATCTGACCGAGGGCGATGTGATGGAATTGCAGATCGAGGGGCTGGGCCAGCAACGACAGGAGGTGCGGCGCGACGCCTGAGCGATGTGACTAACCGCTTCGCAAAGCGCCCGTTTCAGGCGCTTTGCAGGGTCAGGGTCGTTGCGGGGTTGGATGCGAAATGTTCGGCAACCCCGTTGAATACCATCGCGCGGGTGGCTGGCGTATCCATCATCACCTCATGCTCGCCGCCCTGCACCGTCCGCAATGTGGCATTCGGCCAACTGTCGAAGCGCGAGGTGATTCGATCTGGGCAGACGATGCGCTCGTGAGTGCCCAGATAGGCCAGACATGGCAGGTCGGGCGCTGGTCTGCGTGCCAGATGCGCCATCTCGACAAGCGCCTCGTTCAGCCAGCGCAGGCTGGGCCCGCCAAGCGCAAGATCAGGATAGGCGGTCATGTGCTGCTGCATATAGCTATACATGTCGCGGTCGCGGGTCAGGCTGTTATCGTCGAAGGGCTCGGCGAGCACATAGGTTTCGGGCTTTGTCCCTGGGGCAAGGTAGTGCCCCAGACCAAGCCGCGCGCTGCCCCATGACAGCGCCCAAGCCGCAGGGCGCGTGGCCGCAGCCATCTGGATGCCCCACATCGGCCCCGTAAAGGCGCAGGCCGCCACGGGCAGTCCCTCCATCAAGGATCGCAACCCGATGCAGCCACCCATCGAATGGGCCAGCAGATAGAAGGGTTGCGGCAGATCAAACGCCTGTGTCGCCGCGACCATTGCGGCCACGTCTTTTTGATAATCCGTGAAACGCCCGACATGACCGACCCTACGGTCTGCCAGCAGGCGGTCGGACAGGCCCTGGCCACGCCAGTCTATGGTCAAAGTATCAAAGCCGCGCTGCGCCAGATCGGCAGCAGCGCGGCCGTATTTTTCGATATATTCCGTGCGTCCGGGAAACAGCAGCACGGTGCCGCGCGCGCTGTCTTCTCCGGCGCGGGGCCAATGCCCCAGCCGGATACGACAGCCATCAGACGTCTTGACCCACCAGGCTTGCCCGCCTGCCGGTCCATCTGCAACGTCATGAAAAAGCGGCGCGGGATCCATGGCTTAGCTCAGGACAGAGCCGAGTTGCATCGCCATGCCCATATCGCCATCCACAGCCAGTTTGCCGCTCATGAAAGCCGAGGTCGGGTTCATCTCGCCCGACATCATCGCCTCGAATGTTTCGGCACTGGCGGTCAGCGTCACATCTGCTGCCTCGTCAGCTGCGCGGGCACCTGTCGCATCCACCATGACGGCACCTTCGCCCTCTATGACAAATTTGGCCGAACCGTCAAAGCCGGAACCGCCCATCTTTTCGTTAAGTGCGGCTACGGCCGCGTCGATTACATCGCTCATTCATATGGTCCTTTTTCATGCACGAGGGGCTAACAATTCCCGAAGCGCGCGTTACACTCATCTGTTATGAGCGCGAACCGTTTCAATCTCAAACCTATCGTCGCGGCACTGTTCGCGATAGTCATGTATTCCCTACCCTTGTCCGCGCAGGACGGGACGGAACCGGGCAGTCGTCTGGACAACCTCTATGACGATCTGGCCACAGCCAGCCCCGCCGATGCGAGCGGGATCGTGCGCGAGATCAAGCTGGAGTGGCGCAAGACCGGATCACCCGCGATGGATCTTCTGCTCAAGCGGGGGCGTGACGCGCTGGAGCGGGGAGAGTACAGTGTCGCGATCGAGCATCTGACCGCTTTGACCGATCATGCACCGGATGTTGCCGAGGGTTATCACATCAGGGCGCGGGCCTATTTTCGCGCCGAACAAGTGGGGCCGGCGCTGGCGGATCTGGAGCAAGCGCTGATCCTTGATCCGCGCCATTTCGAGGCCGCCCACGGGCTGGCCGTTGTGCTGGAAGATCTGGACCTTCCTGAACAGGCCTATGCGGCCTATCGCCTTGTGCTTTCGATACATCCCCATTACGACCCCGCCGCGGAAGCGGCGACGCGGCTCAAGACCCGCGTCGAGGGTCTCAAACTCTGATCGGGGAACAGGCCCATGGCGCAGCCTTCACGGATCACGGCGGTCTTAGGGCCGACGAATACCGGCAAGACACATTACGCCATCGAACGGATGCTAGGGCACCGGACAGGCATCATCGGCCTGCCGTTGCGTCTGCTGGCGCGTGAGGTTTACGACAAGATCGTGCGGGCGCGCGGGCCGTCGGTGGTGGCGCTTGTTACAGGCGAAGAACGGATCGTGCCGCCGCGCACGCAATATTGGGTTTGCACGGTCGAGGCGATGCCCGAAGGCATGGGGGTCGACTTTCTGGCACTGGACGAGATCCAGCTTTGCGCCGATCCCGAGCGCGGTCATGTCTTCACCGACCGCTTGATGCGGGCACGCGGCTTGCATGAAACGCTGTTTCTGGGTTCGGACACGATGCGCGGCACTATCGCTGCACTGGTCCCGCAGGCGCAATTCATGCGGCGCGACCGGATGTCGAAGCTGACCTATACAGGTTCGAAAAAGATAAGCAGAATGCCTGCGCGCAGCGCCATTGTCGGCTTTTCGGTTGATAATGTATATGCTATCGCCGAGCTGATCCGTCGTCAGAAGGGTGGTGCGGCGGTCGTGATGGGCGCGCTTTCCCCGCGAACCCGCAACGCGCAGGTCGAGCTTTATCAGAATGGCGATGTGGATTACCTCGTGGCCACTGACGCTATCGGCATGGGGCTGAACCTTGACATCAACCATGTCGCCTTCTCGGCGCTGACCAAGTTCGACGGGCGGCGGATGCGCCACCTTGCCCCGAACGAGTTGGCCCAGATCGCAGGGCGGGCAGGGCGTGGCATGTCGGATGGCACTTTCGGCGTGACCGGCGAGGCCGAACCGCTGGATGACGAGGTGGCCGAGGCGATCATGGAGCATCGCTTCACCCCGATCCGCAAGTTGCAATGGCGCAATCCCAACCTGCAATTCGGCGCGCTTGACCCTTTGATTGCCTCACTCGAGGATACGCCGAAAGACGAGATTCTGGTCAGGGCCCGCGAGGCGGATGACCTGCTGGCGCTCAAATCCCTGTCGCAAGTCGCCGAAGTCCGCGCACGGGCCTCGGATGCCGCCTCGGTCCGGTTGCTCTGGGATGTCTGCCGGATCCCCGATTTTCGGGGGATCAGTCAGGCCGAGCATTCCAGCCTGCTTGAGGCGATCTTTAACTTCCTGCACCAGTCGGGCCGCGTCCCCGATGACTGGCTGGCGACGCAGATCAAGCGCATCGACCGGACCGAAGGCGAGATTGACACATTGTCGAAACGTCTGGCCTTTATCCGGACATGGACATATGTCGCGCAGCGCAGCGGGTGGGTGCGTGACGAAAGCCATTGGCGCGAGGCCACGCGCGCTGTAGAAGATAGACTGTCGGATGCGCTCCACGCGCGGCTGACCCAGAGATTTGTGGATCGCCGGACCTCTGTCCTGTTGCGGCGGCTCAAGCAGAAGGAGGCCCTTTTGGCCGAAGTGAACGACAAGGGTGAAGTGACCGTCGAAGGAGAATTCGTCGGTCGTCTCGAAGGGTTCCGGTTCCGTCAGGACCGTGATGCCACCGCGCAGGAGGCCAAGACGATCCGTCAGGCCAGCACCGCAGCGCTGGTGCCGCATTTCAATCTGCGCGCGGACCGTTTCTATAACGCGCCCGACACCGAGATTGACTATACCGAACAGGGCGGCCTCATGTGGGGCGAACAGGCGGTGGGCAAGCTGGTGGCTGGTGCCGACCCGCTCAAGCCGCAGGTCGCGGCCTTTGTCGACGAGGAAGCGGGCCCCGACGTGGCGCAGAAGGTGCAGCGTCGTCTGCAGCATTTCATTGACCGCAAGATCGCCGCCCTCTTCGAGCCCTTGCTGGCTCTCAGTCGGGACGAGGCGCTCAACGGTCTGGCGCGCGGCTTTGCCTTCCGCATGGTCGAGAATATGGGGATCATGCCCCGCGCCAATGTCGCCGAAGAAGTCAAGGCACTGGATCAGGAGGCGCGTGGCGCCCTGCGCAAACACGGTATCCGGTTCGGCCAATTTACCGTGTTCATGCCCCTGTTGCTGAAACCCGCACCGACCCGCCTGCGGGTTGTGTTGTGGTCGCTGGCGCGCGGTCTGGATGAATTCCCCGAAGCCCCGCCACCGGGACTGGTGACGGTTCCCACGGTCAAGGATGCGCATCCAGAGTTTCACATCATGTCGGGATACCGCGCCGCAGGCGAGCGGGCGATCCGTATCGACATGCTGGAACGTCTGGCCGATATGCTGCGCGCCGAGGATAGCCGCGCAGGGTTTGAGGCCAAAGCCGATATGTTGTCGATCACCGGCATGACTCTGGAGCAGTTTTCCGATCTGATGCAGGGGCTTGGCTACAAGGCGGAACGCGGCGAACGTGCCAAGGTCAAGCCGGTTGCCGCAGATGTACCTGCGCCGGTCGCGTCTGACGCGGCCACGCCCGATATGGCGGAAGGCCAGCAGGCCGAGGCCGAGGCCGAGGCCGTTGCGCCACCGGCACAAGAACCCGCCGCTCCGCAACCCGACGACAGCGCGATAGCGCCGACCGAGACCGCTGGCGAACCCGCCGAGATGGAGGTGTTCTATACCTTCACATGGGGGCGCAAACCGCCATCCCATCAGGGCCGACCGGCGCGCGCGCGTCACGATGCGCCAGCGGCGACGCAGGCCTCCCCGTCGCGGGATGCAACCGAACAGCGCGGCGAGCACAGTGGTGGCAAGCCACGCGGCAAGGGCAAGCCACGCGGCGATGGGTCTCGCGGGGACAACAAGGACCGTGGGCGTGATGATCGTAACAAGGGTCGGGGCCGTGATCAGGACAAGCCGCAGCAGGGTGCCAAAACCTACGAGGCGCGCCCGCCGCGCGCCAAGGACCGTATTGACCCTGACAACCCCTTTGCCGCAGCCCTGATGGGTCTGCGCGACAAAACCTGAGGCAGGCCGCTCTTGGACGCGCCCGTCCCGCGTATGCGGATCGACAAATGGCTGTGGCATGCGCGCTTTTTCAAAACGCGCACGCTAGCCGCCGCCACTGTCAGCGCGGGCCATGTGCGAATCAACAGCGTCAAAGCTTCCAAGCCGGCGCATGGCGTTGTAGCGGGGGATGTTCTGACCTTCGCGCAGGGCGATTTGGTGCGCGTTGTCCGTGTTCTGGCGCATGGTGTGCGCCGTGGTCCCGCCAGTGAGGCACAGGCGCTTTACGAGGATCTGACACCCGCAAGGGACGATGTTCCGTCCGGCGCACCCGACAGCGAAGGCGGTCGCCCGACCAAGCGTGATCGCCGGATATTTGATCTTGATCGTCGTCGCATGCTTGAATGACGCTACAGCCTGTTCTAGCTAGGCCCTAACGGGTTTGTCACAGACCGCAGAGTTGAGAGAATAAAATGACATATGTCGTCATAGATAATTGCATCGCCTGCAAATACACCGATTGCGTCGAGGTTTGCCCTGTGGATTGCTTCTACGAGGGCGAGAACATGCTGGTGATCCATCCTGACGAATGCATTGATTGCGGCGTTTGCGAACCGGAATGTCCTGCGGATGCGATCCGTCCCGATACCGAACCGGACATGGATGCATGGGTGACATTCAACCGGAAATATTCGGAAAAATGGCCGGTGATCATCTCGAAGAAAGATCCGCTGCCCGAGGCGGAAGAACGTGACGGCGAGTCCGGCAAGCTGGAGAAGTATTTCTCCGAAACACCCGGCGAAGGCGGCTGACCAACCCGATTCGCGGTTGCCGTGATGCGGCGCTGACTGCCCGAGGGGTCTGATGCCCGTGTGATTTGGGTGAACCTTATGGTTTATCAAGGGATTGACGCTGCCAATAGACTGTCGCCGCGCGTGCAGCTTTCTTATATGTATTTTTTGTGATACCTTAGGGAAACATGATGTAGACCCCATGGCCCCCGTCCCGCCAAGCCACAGCCCGTGGACGGACATTCTGCGAGACAATTCCCGGTCAACGAGATTAGCAATAATCTCGGCCGTTTTTTTGTCGCGCAGGGCCAGACGGTCGCAGTGAGGAAAGATTGCATGAGCAAAACGAAAAAGTCCGAGTTTCGTCCCAATGACTACGTGGTCTATCCGGCCCACGGCGTGGGTCAGATCATTTCGATCGAAGAGCAGGAAATCGCGGGAATCGCGCTGGAACTGTTCGTGATCTCGTTCGAAAAGGACAAGATGACCCTGCGGGTACCGACCAACAAGGCGACAGAGATCGGCATGCGCTCGCTCTCCAGCCCTGATGTGGTCTCGAAGGCGATGACCACGCTGAAAGGCAAAGCCAAGGTCAAGCGGGCCATGTGGTCGCGCCGCGCGCAGGAATATGAACAGAAAATCAACTCCGGTGACCTGATCGCCATCGCCGAAGTGGTGCGCGACCTGCACCGCAGCGACGACCAGCGCGAGCAAAGCTATTCCGAACGTCAGCTTTACGAGGCTGCTCTCGAGCGTCTGACCCGTGAAGTGGCTGCTGTCAGCGGCGGCGATGAGGTGATGGCTGCCAAGCAGGTGGACGAGGTTCTGGTATCGCGCGCCGCGTGATCGCCTGATCCCTTGGTTCTGTCGTCAAGTTCTGAAAGCCGCGTCCCTCGGGGCGCGGTTTTTTCATCGGCTGCGCCGGGTCAGAGGCTGACCAGCACCAGAAGGCAGGTAATCTCGACCAGTTGCTGCGCTGCCCCCAGAACATCGCCGGTCTGTCCGCCGATCTTGGCGCGTGCCAGCGCAGCCACGGCCCATGTGGCGATGATCGCTGCCGTGGCCAGCGCAATGGCCGACAGCCCCAGAACCAGCAAGGCAAGGATGACAGCGATCACAGCCGCCAGAACAGCCGTGTCAAAGGGCACCCGCCCGACAGAGCGCGACAGCCCGCCATCGCGGGCAGCGGGCAGCGTGTGCATCAGCGCGGGCATGGCCGCACGCGACAGCGCCCCCACAGCCACCAGCACAGGCAGGGCCAGCCCTGCCTCGAACACTGCCGACAGCGCGATCCAGCGCAGGCCCAGCGACAGGATCAACGCAATCACACCGTAGCTGCCGATATGGCTGTCCTTCATGATCTCCATCCGGCGGGCAGGGTCCCAGCCGCCCCAGAACCCGTCGGCACTGTCAGCCAGTCCGTCCTCATGCATGGCCCCTGTCATCGCTGTCGCCAGCGCCAGACAGACCCCCGCTGCCAAAAACGCGGGCAAGCCAAACGCCAGCAGCGCCCATGCTGCACAGCCTGTCATCGCACCCAGCGCGCCACCCACCAGCGGCCAGCCCCATGCCGCCGCCGCACCGCGCGCAAAGGCGCCGTCAGGCGCACGCACTGGCAGGCGGGTCAGCAGGACAAATCCTGCGGCCAGATCGGACAGGGCGGTTGCCAGCTTGTCGTTTTGCGCCATCACAATGCCTCTTCATAGCTTGTCACGGGGGACCCGTCGGTTAAACACGGGATCAAAGACCTAATCAATGAGAGAGCAGATGCCTCCCAGCTTCCAGACCCTTGACGCGTTCCGCGCCGCCTTGCGCTCTTTAACCGCATCAGATGAGGGGGCGATGCAAGCGGCGACTGCGCGCAACGGGATGCTGACAAAACCGCCGGGGGCTTTGGGGCGGCTCGAAGATCTGGCGATCTGGATGGCGGGCTGGCAGGGCACTGACAAACCCCATGTTGATCAGCCACAAGTGATTATATTTGCGGGAAATCACGGGGTCACCGCGCGGGGCGTGTCGACCTTTCCGGCGGCTGTTACGGAACAGATGGTGTTCAATTTTCAGGCAGGCGGGGCGGCGATCAACCAGTTGGCCAAGATCTTTGGCGCGCGAATGGATGTGCATGCGCTGTCACTGGACCGGCCCACAGCGGATTTTACCCTCCAGCCCGCCATGACCGAGGACGAACTGCTTGAGGCGCTTTGCACCGGATGGGAGGCGGTCGATCCCGAGGCCGACCTTCTGGTGACGGGTGAAATGGGCATCGGCAATACGACATCGGCGGCGGCGCTGGCCCTTGCGATCTGTGGCGGCGCACCTGCCGATTGGGTCGGGCGCGGCACAGGCGTCGATGATACGGGTCTTGCGCTGAAAGCGCAGGTCGTGGCTGAAGGTCTGGCGCTGCACGGCGAGGCCCGCGCCGACGGGATCGAGGCGCTGCGCTGCTTGGGCGGGCGCGAACTGGCTGCCATGGCGGGGGCGATAGCCCGCGCCCGCAGCCTGCGGATTCCGGTGTTGCTGGACGGGTTTATCTGCACCGCTGCCGCCGCTTGCCTTGAGGCTGCGCAAAAAGGCGCGCTGGATCATTGCCTTGCGGCGCATGTCAGCGCCGAATCAGGCCATGCGCCGCTTCTGGCCCATTTGGGTAAGGTTCCGCTTCTGTCTTTGGGTCTGCGGCTGGGCGAAGGATCGGGCGCGGCATTGGCGATAGGTATCCTCAGAGGTGCGGTCGCCTGTCATTCGGGCATGGCCACTTTTGCCGAGGCGGGCGTGTCCGAGGGCTGAACCTCAATGGCGGGGGCGGGTTAACCCGCCTCTGCGGGACGTTCGGATTCGATCTTCGCCAGCATCATCATCTCGAGTTCCTTGTTCAACTCGCGCGCGCGCTTGACATAAGCTGTGTTCTGATCGGCCGGCAGGGTCGGGTCCCAGAGTTCTGCCAACTCGCGCAGGGCGTCGCGGTCGTGGTGGTAAAAGACGGTTTCCGCTTGCGCCGCCTCGTATTCGGTCAGTCCCATATTCTCCAGAACATATCGACCCGCACGCAGCGAGCTGTCGAACATTTCGCGCACCACGTCATTGGCACCTGCCTTGACCAGTTGGAAGACATGCACGCGGTCGCGGGCGCGCGCGATGATATGCAGATCGGGCCGCTCCTGACGGGCAAAGGTCACAAGTCGGGTCGCCGCTGCGGGATCATCCAGCGCCACGACCAGCACGCTTGCCTTGTGCAGCCCCGCCGCATGCAGCAATTCGGGGCGGGTAGGATCGCCGAAAAACCCTTTGAAACCGAATTGCCGCATCAGTTGGATTGTCGCCATGTCATGGTCCAGAACCACGGTCGTAAAGCCGCTGGCTTGCACCAGGCGGTTGACGATCTGACCGAAGCGGCCAATGCCCGCGATGATCACTGTCCCTTGCTCGGTAATCTCGTCATGTGGACGGGATTTGTCTGCCTCAGCCATGCGGCGCGACAGGACTTCGTAGAGAATGAACAACAGCGGCGTGATCAGCATCGAAAGCGCAACCACCAAGAGCAGTTGATCCGCCAAACCGCGTGGCAGCACGTTTTGCTGCACCGAAAAGGACAGCAGCACAAAGCCGAATT
The DNA here is from genome assembly GCF_021021435.1 of Seohaeicola saemankumensis. Lineage (GTDB taxonomy): Bacteria > Pseudomonadota > Alphaproteobacteria > Rhodobacterales > Rhodobacteraceae > Seohaeicola. The sequence goes on along the minus strand of NZ_JAINWI010000012.1, from coordinate 218,980 downwards.
CGCCCGCTTGCGCCAGCGACAGTGTGAACAGCCATTGGTCACGGCCCTTGAGTCTGAAAATCAGACCCAGACCGAACAGAATCACGCCTTTCAGCAGGATCAGGCCAAGCGTCAAACCGATCAGCAGCAGCGGATCACCGAAAAGCATGCCAAAGTTGATCCCCGCGCCCACGGTGATGAAAAACAGACCCAGCAACAGGCCCTTGAAAGGTTCGATATCGCTTTCCAGCTCATGCCGGAATTCGCTGTTTGCCAGCACCACACCGGCCAGAAACGTACCAAGCGCGGGGGACAGGCCGACGAGCATCATCAGAAACCCGATGCCCAGCACGATCAGAAGGGCCAGCGCCGTATACATCTCGCGCAGATGGGCCTGATGGATGTAGCGGAAAAGCGGCCTGATCAGGTAGATGCCCGCAAGAATCACCAGCGCCACGGCCCCCAGGGTGACCAGTGTCACGCCCCAGCCCGGTAAACCTTCGACCAGCGACATTGAATGACCGTGATCTGCCAATTCAGAGGGGCGCAACACCTCGCCATTGGGACCGACCTGCGCGAGCATCGGAAAGGCCAGAAGCGGCATCAGGGCCAGCATCGGGATCACCGCGATATCCTGCGTCAGCAAAACGGAAAAGGCGGATCGCCCGCCGCCCGTTTGCATCAGCCCCTTTTCCGACAGAGTCTGCAGCACGATAGCCGTGGATGACAGCGACAGCACCAGCCCCACGGCCAGCGCCGTGCTCCAGCCCAGACCGAACGCCATGCCTGCAGCCATTACAGCGCCCATGGTCAGCAAGACCTGAGCGCCCCCCAGACCCAACAGCTTGTGCCGCATATCCCACAGCGCGCGGGGTTCCAGTTCCAGTCCGATCAGAAACAGCATCATCACGACGCCGAATTCGGCGAAATGCTGCAAGTCCTGCGTTTCGGTGCCGACCAGCCCCAGAACCGGGCCGATGACAATGCCTGCGGCCAGATAGCCCAGCACCGAGCCCAACCCCAGCCTTGCGGCGATCGGCACCGCTATCACGGCGGCGGCAAGGTAGATCGAGGCCTGATAGAGGAAACTTTCCATGGGTCATCCTTGCTGTTGCGCTCAGGTCGGCAGGGGCGCGTCCTGTTTGAACTGGTCCATCACGATCTGGCTTTGCACGCGGGCCACAGCAGGATGCGGCAACAGTACCTCGTGGATCAGCCGGTTCAGCGCGGGCAGGTCGTCACAGTAGACACGCAACAGGTAATCCGCATCGCCTGTCAGGGTCCATGCCGAAATGATCGCAGGCTGTGTGGCGACAAGTCGCGCGAAGCTGCGCGACTGCTCTGGTCCGTGAGTGGCCAGTTGAACCTGCACGAAGGCTTGCACGGAGAGACCCAGCTTCAACGGATCAAGCCGTGCGGCGTAAACGGTGATGAAGCCTTCGGCTTCGAGCCGTTGGCGGCGGCGTCCGGCCTGACTGGGCGACAGGTTCAGCACCTCGCCCAGTTCTTGCGCGGTCAGATGGGCGTTCTTTTGCAGCGCGGCCAGAAGGCGTTTATCGGTGTCATCCAGCATATGCGTAAATCCCGCGCCTGTCCGTCAATTTCCGTCAGCATAGCGCATGAACAACCAAAAGCGATCCTAAAAACGCGCAGAAATCCGGTCTTGTTCGCGCTATCTTGTCAGCAGCGAAACAGGAACACTCGACAGGAGACCGCGCAATGGGACCATTTCCACATGACGCCCCGAAATCGGCCATCACTCCGGCCAATCCCGCAGGTACTGACGGGTTCGAATTTGTCGAATTCGCCCATCCCGAACCGCAGCAGTTGCGCGATCTTTTCGCCAAGATGGGCTATGCGCTGACCGGACGCCACAAGACCAAAAATATCGAGCTGTGGCAGCAGGGAGATATCACCTATATCATCAATGCCGAGCCGGGCGCGATGGCAACGCGCTTTGTCGCGGATCACGGGCCCTGCGCGCCCTCGATGGGGTGGCGGGTTGTCGATGCGGACAAAGCGCTGGCCCATGCCGTGGCGCGCGGTGCCGAGGAATACAAAGGCGCCGACAAAACGATGGATGTGCCCGCGATTGTGGGAATCGGCGGATCACTGATCTATTTCATCGACGAATACCACGACACCAGCCCCTATAACCGCGAATTCGACTGGCTGGCCCCGTCCAAGCCTGCGGGCGTGGGGTTCTTCTATCTCGATCACCTGACCCACAATGTCTACAAGGGCAACATGGACAAGTGGTTCAGCTTCTACAGCAAGATCTTCAATTTCCGCGAAATCCGCTTCTTCGATATCGAGGGCAAGTTTACCGGCTTGTTCAGCCGCGCGCTCACTTCGCCCTGCGGGCGTATTCGCATCCCGATCAACGAGGATCGTGGCGAGACAGGGCAGATCGTGGCCTATCTCAAGAAGTATAACGGCGAGGGTATCCAACATATCGCGGTGGGCACTGACAAGCTTTATGATGCCACCGACGAGATTTACGCGCGCGGTATCCGCTTCATGCCCGCACCGCCGCCGGCCTATTACGAGTTGAGCAAAACCCGCGTGCAAGACCACGAAGAACCGCTGGACCGAATGCAAAAGCACGGCATCCTGATCGACGGCGAAGGCGTGGTGGATGGCGGCGAGACCAAGATCCTGCTGCAGATCTTCTCGAAAACCGTGATCGGGCCGATTTTCTTCGAGTTCATCCAGCGCAAGGGCGATGACGGTTTCGGTGAGGGCAACTTCAAGGCGTTGTTCGAGTCGATCGAGCAGGAGCAGATCAACGCGGGCGAGATTTCCGCCGCCGAGTGATCGGTCTGCCTTGAGCGCCGCAAACGCCTCCGGTGCGCCGGGGGCGTTTTTTTTGGGTGTGTCCCGTGATGGCGTATTCTTGAGGCCAATGATGTCAACGGATTGGGCGGGCGCGTTTACCTTATTTTAGGGGTTTGGCGGTGGTTGGGTTGCCTTGGGGAGGCCCCCAATCATTGCCGCGGTAAGGCCGCTGCTTAGCGGGACGACAGCAGGTCTGGCGCAAGGGCAGAGAGCGGTCTTCGCTGCAATGGGCACGGATGTCCGGTACGCGGACGAGGGGGACATTGGCAACTTCAGGGGTCGAGAATCATTCGTAGACTTGGAAAGCAGTGGCTCTATCGTCCGAACTGTCATTCAATTTTCGAACCAAGGGGTTTTCGTTGTGACGATATTTATTCCGACTACAGGGCCCAACGATTGGCGGCGCTTTCTTGCTGACCCAGAGAAGCAATGGAAACGCGGTTACTCAGCTATGGCAACTGCATTGTCGTGGGAGGCTGCAAACGGTTTGCCCCCGGACATTTCAAAACTTTTGGGTGAATCAGTTGAACTCCTTCTGGCGATTCCGGAACACAAGGTTGCGTTGCCCGGCGGGAGTAGAGAAAGCCAATGTGACGTGTTTGCATTGGTTCGGGTTGGCAATGAATCAATGGCAATCGCAGTAGAGGAAAAGGTGAACGAGCCTTTTGGTCCGACGGTCAGTGAGTGGATGATGAATGCGAGCAAAGGGAAGATTGAACGCATGGGTTTCATCTGCGATCTACTGGGGTTGAGCGCACCGCCACCCGGAAATCTGCGTTACCAGTTGTTACACCGAACAGCTGCTGCGGTGCTCGAAGCAAATCGTTTTAGAACGGATAAGGCTGGCATGATTGTTCAGTCTTTTTCACAGGAGCATCGCTGGATTGAAGACTTCCAAGCTTTTGCTGAACGATTCGAACTCAAGATTGACCCTGGACAAGCGCAAACCAGCATCTTGCCTTCGGGGATACCACTTACGTTGGGTTGGGCTGTTGGTTCGGCAACATTTCTTTGAAGTTAGTGTTGGCTCAAAGCAGACTTCCGCTGTATTGGCCACAAAAGGCCGCTATCGGTCATTTGCGTAGAGAGCTAACGGCATTCGGTTATGCCCTGTCCGGGTATCCTGCGTGCTTCACCCCCACGTCACCCCCGCGGCATGGTCAGCACGATGGCGCGGTTGCCCTTGACGTAGCTCAGCTCGCTTTCGCCGATGGCGCGGACCTGTCCGCCGTCCAGCCGGTCACCGACCTGCACTTTCTGGTAGCGTCCGTTTGACAGGCGGACCAGGGCGCGGCGGTTCGAGGGTTGGCCATAGACGCCGATCAGGTTGACTTGCCGCAGATTGATCGCGCCGCGGACTGTGGCTTGTTGCGCAACCGAGGCCGACGAGGGGATTTGCGGTGCGGCATTGCGTTGCGGGGCAAGGGTCGCTGCGGCGGCCACCTGCTGCGGGGCCGGTTGCTGTTGCTGCCTCTGACGGGTGTTGTCTACGGTCGAAGCAAAGTTGCGCGGGCGCGCCAGCGGTTTCAGCGATGTGGCGATTGCCTGCGCTGTGGCCGTTTCCAGCGCCGCCACTTCGGCCTCGTCTTCTGCCGCTTCGGCAGTGTCGTCCTCTTGCAGGGCTTGTGCAACGGCTGCCAGTGTCGCGGGGCGCAAACGGGGACGCAAATTGGACAATTCGCTGCGGCTCAGCCCGCCCAATTGCGCCCTTTCGTTGCTTTCGGCCAGCGTGTCAGGACGCTCGCGGGGACGGAAAGCCGCCAAAGCGGGATCGGCTTGCGTCTCGGCTGCGGGTGTGCGTTCAAAGCGCGTCGGCATTCCCTCGGGCGTCACTGGCGGGCGGCCTGCGAAGACCATGATGCCATCAGGGGTTTGCGCGCCTTGCGGGGTTGCCCTGACAAGGCCCCGCGTATCCATGTCGAAACGGGTGCCCTGGGGGGCAGGGCTGGACTGCGCCACGGGCATATTGTCGGGCGAGGATCTACGCGGTTCGGGCAGGGCCACCGCGTCGAAATTCTGTAGGCTTGTGTCGATGGAGGCGAGATAAAGATCGTCGAGCGTCTGGGCCGGTGGCGCATCGGGTTGCGCGGGCGCAACCTGCCATATCCCCGAGGCGGCATAGCTGGGGCTTGTGCCGTCCGGCATGAGGTCCGGATCGGTTGCCGCGGAGGTATCGGCAGGCGCGGTATCGGCTGGCCCTGGCGCAAGTTCTTCCGCGGTCAGATCTGTTAGCATGTCGCTGCTGTCCAGCCGTGCCAGTTCGATGCCGGTTTGATCCGGCGCGGTTCCCCGGGGTGCGGTTTCCAACACCAGCGCATCGGCGAGCCCGCGCTGCTCTCCGTCGGGGGGCTGGCTTGCGAATTCCGTATCGGGCGCGCCGAAGAAGCCCTTGATAAACCCCGTGTCGCTGACCATTGCCGACCAAGCGGCGACTGCGGCCATGAAGAGCAACAGAATGCCGGTCAGGATGAGGCCCAGAAAACGCGGCCTTCCACGGGTCATAGCCATTGCCGAGTCAGGCTTGCGCGCGCCGAAGATTGTCAGCCGCTGCTTTTCGCTTTGGGTGATGAAGGCGGGCTTGGTTCCGGGAGGCGTTGCCGTGGTGCCGTCTGCCTCTGCATCCGCGCCCGCCAGACGTCTGAGCAAAGGTGCGAGCACGCCTGCAGAGTCAGCCTGCGGCGCTGTCGGGGCCGCAGATGCAGGCGGCGAGCGAAAGGCTGCGGGTTGGGGAAGGGTTTCATCCGCCAAGGCCGGTGCCGCGGATTTGTTCTTGGCATTCTTGCCCGCAAAGGACGGGCCGGTTTCCGCAAAACCGGTCAACGGCGGCGTAACCGGCGCGCCCGCGCGCGTCGCGGCCAGGGCAGGGGAGGATTTCGGCAAAGGCGGAAGGTCGACGACGATCGGGCGACGCGGCGCGGCAGGTCTTACCTCCGGCAATTCCGGTGCTCGGCGGCGGCTTGAAAAACTGGGCAGCGCGTCGGGCGCGCTGTCTGCGTCATCCGCTTTCTTTTCATCCGCCGACTGTGAATCCAGTTCTGATCCGGTTGTATCCTCGGCCGTTCTGGTCGCCACATGCGCTGCATAGCCCTCAGACGCGGGGTTTTTCGGCGATGCGCTATCCGCTGCGGTTTCGACAGTGTCGGATGAGCCAAGCTGATCCGGCGCCATGGGCGTATCCGCGGTCGTTGTATCGGCGAGTGGCGCAGCGTTCGGTTCCGCATGCAAGACGGGTTGATCCGCCGCAATCCCTTCCGCCTTGGGCACGGGAAGCGTCGCGCGGCCCAGAACGCGGATCGCATGGCTGTCGCGCATCAGCCGGTCCGATGGATCAATCAGGCGCGCGGCGGCCTTGGCAAGCCCGAAAAAGGGCTCTCCGGGAAAACTGTCTGCTGCGGGGGTGGCCACAAAACTGACAGGGCCAAAGCCATATTCTTCGGCAAAGGCTTCGGCCTCGTCCAGCGTTTCAAGGGCCACGGCGGCAATATGCAGATCGTTACCCACAATGATCCAGTCGAACCGCAGATCCGCAACGTCATAGGGTGTGGTGCCGTCCAATGCGTCGGCCACATGAGCGGCGACATCGACGCCCTTGGCGGGCGCAGGCAATGACAGATAGCGGATCTGCTCGTTCGGCAGGACAAGCTTGCTGCGCAGGCCCGCGCTGTCCAGTTGCACCGCGGTACGGCGTAAAACAGCCAGATCTGCCGCCAGATCATCGGTATCCAGCGCTACTTCGCCCACAACATGCCAGCCGGATGCAGCGCGATGCAGCAATCCGATACCGTCGAAAGACAAGGTCAGGGCAAAGTTCGGTTTCATATGCCTTTTAATACCACCCCGAGGCGCGCGACGGGAGTCCGCGCCAATCACAATCCGGTTTTACAGCAGCTTATTGCCGAGGGAAAGAAAAACACCCAGAAGGAGAGACGGCGACCCTTGGCCGGACACGCAGGGTAGTGCAGTCTGACGCGGAAATCCGGTTCAATTCCGGACATCTGGACTGAAAGGGAAAACCATGCTGAACCTGTTCAAACCGCTGATGCTGACAGCCTGCAGCGGGGCTGCACTTGTCATGCTGCCTTTGATGGGGGCGCAACTGCCATTGCCGGGTGGTGCCTATATGGCCCATGCACAGACAATGGCCCCCGCCGAGACCCTGCGCCAGATTGTCGTATCGGGCACAGGACGCGTGGATATGGCACCCGATATGGCCACGATCCGGATCGGCGTCACGCATCAAGCCGAGGTTGCTGCCGAGGCGCTGCAACAGACCTCGGACGCGCTTGCGGCGATGCTGGAGCGCCTGTCCGGTCTGGGGGTCGAGGCGCGGGATGTGCAGACATCGGGGCTGTCGCTGGGCCCGGTTTGGCGTGACCGGCCCGACCCGCAAGCCCAGACTGTGCCTTGGGGCTTTGAGGCCAGCAATGTCGTGACTGTGCGCCTGCGCGATATAGACAGTGTTGGCACCGTGCTGGATGCGCTGGTGTCCGACGGGGCGAACCGGCTGGACGGGGTCAGCTTCGGCTTGCAGGCCGCAGATGACGCAGAGGACGAGGCGCGGCGCAAGGCGGTCGAGAATGCTCGGCGCAAGGCGGCCCTTTACGCAGAAGCGGCGGGTGTGAGCCTTGGCGCGGTGGTCAGCCTGACCGAAACGGGCGGGTCAAGCCCGCGCCCGATGATGATGGAAATGGCCGCGATGCGCGCTGATTCCGTGCCGGTGGCCGCGGGAGAGATCGGCATTTCCGCCTCGGTCCAGATGGTCTTTGTGCTTGAGTAAGGCAGGCTGTCAGGGGGGCGCTGCCCCCCGTCCTGCGGACTCCCCCCGGGATATTGCGGGCAAGAAGAAAGGGCGCGGTTTTCGCGCCCCTTTGATGTTTTGCCTCACATGGAACCGATCAGGCAGTGGCTTTTTTCAGCGCCTGATCCAGATCGGCCATCAGATCCTTGGTATCCTCGATCCCGATCGAGATCCGCACAACATTGGGGCCGGCACCTGCCGCGACCTGCTGAGTCTCGGACAATTGTCGATGCGTGGTAGAGGCGGAGTGGATCACAAGGCTGCGGGTATCGCCAAGGTTCGCGACGTGGCTGAAGAGTTCCAGACTGTCGACAAACTTGACGCAGGCGTCATAGCCGCCCTTGAGCGCCACCGTGAACAAACCGCCCGCACCTTTGGGGCAGATCGTTGCCACGCGGTGGTTATAGGGCGAGGAGGGCAGTCCCGCATAGGTCACGTAATCGACCGCCGGATGCTTTTCGAGCCAGCCAGCCACGGCCACCGCATTTTCCACATGGCGCTGCATCCGCAGGCTGAGGGTCTCGATCCCCATCAGCGTGTAATGCGCGGCTTGCGGGTTCATCGTCATGCCCAGATCGCGCAGGCCGATCGCGATGCCGTGAAAGGTAAAGGCCAGCGGGCCGAAAGTCTCGTGGAACTTGAGGCCGTGATAGGCGGGTTCGGGGGCCGAGAGCGAGGGGAACTTGTCGGAAGCCGACCAGTCGAATTTGCCGGAATCTACAATCGCGCCGCCTGTAACGGTGCCGTTTCCGGTCAAGTATTTCGTGGTCGAATGCACCACCAGCGTCGCACCATGTTCAATGGGGCGGCACAGATAGGGCGTGGCGGATGTGTTATCCACAATCAGCGGCAGGCCGGCGGCGTCCGAGATCGCGCTGATCGCGTCGAGATCGGTAATATAGCCGCCCGGATTGGCGATAGATTCGCAAAAGATCGCGCGGGTGTCATCGTCGATCGCCGCCTTGACCGCGTCCAGATCGTCGAAATCGACGAACTTGGCCGACCAGCCGAAGCGTTTGATCGTCTGGCTGAACTGGGTGACCGTGCCACCATAAAGCCGGGTCGAGGCCACGACATTGCGTCCCGGTGCCATCAGCGCGAACAGCGCCATGATCTGCGCGGCATGGCCGGACGAGCAGCAAACCGCGCCAACACCGCCCTCAAGCGTGGCGATCCGTTCCTGAAGCACGGCCACGGTCGGGTTGGTGAGGCGCGAATAGATATAGCCCACTTCCTGCAGGTTGAACAAAGCCGCAGCGTGATCGGCATCGCGGAACACATAAGCCGTCGTCTGGTAGATCGGGGTCTGGCGCGCGCCTGTGGCGGGATCCGGCCGCGCGCCGGCATGAACCTGTAGCGTGTCAAAGCCGTAGCTGGGTGCATCTGTCATTGAACTCTCCTCCGGTTTATAATGAATTGACCAAATCAGTAGGCCATCGTGCAGCGCATCACAACGGTGCAGCGCGGGGCAAAACGCGGGCAACGCCCCGGAAAGGACAAATCATGCGTTCAGTCTTCCATCTGGCCATCCATGTTCACGATCTTGATGCTGCGCGCGAATTCTATTCCGGCGTCATGGGGGCAGAAGAGGGGCGCAGTACTGATACATGGGTGGATTTCGATTTTTTCGGTCACCAGTTGAGCCTGCATCTGGGCACGCCATTCGTGACATCGAACACCGGGCGCGTGGGCGAGCATATGGTGCCTATGCCGCATTTCGGGATCGTGCTGGGCCTGGATGACTGGAAGGTACTGGCTGCCAGGCTGGACGCGGCAGGAGTCGATTTCGTCATTCCGCCGTCGGTCCGGTTTCAGGGCGGGCCGGGCGAGCAATGGACGATGTTTTTTCGCGACCTGTCCGGCAACCCGATCGAGGTCAAAGGCTTTGCAGATACGACGGGTATTTTCGCGTCCTGAGGGGCTTGGGAGCTACCGCATCCAGAAACCGGCTTTCTTGATCTGGTTGCGGATCATCTGTTCGCGGCGGGGCAGGGCGTTGCGGTCGAACATCTCGCGCAGCTTTGTCCCGCGGCCCTGATAGATCATCCGCTTGGCCGGATCATGGCCCTTGAGGACGCGCTTGATCCGGTTCGGGCTTGTCACCTCTTCCAAGAGGGCGACAACAGCATCGCTTTCGCGGGCATAGAGCATCGGCAAAAGGCGGTAGTGGCAGCTGATATCCCCGTCCAGCAACCCATCCGGCAGGGTGTTACGCCCGCCGCCCAAAGCGTGGATCACCAAGGGCAGGGCCACCTGATCCAGCCAGGGGTCCAGCGACTGGCAGACCAGTTCGGGCGGCGGTGTATCGCGGATCGCCAGCGCCGTGTCCAGAAAACGCTGTCCGAAGACGTGGGGACAGCGGTAAAAAAAGAAACCTGCGTTGAAATACAGATATTTCTGCCAATAGCCATCAGGCTGCTCGGAGTCGAGAGAGCTTTCGAAATCCAGTCCGAACTTGGCATAGAGCGAGGACCAGATCGCGCTGTGGTCGGGTCCGTAAAGCTCGATCTGCGGCCATGTCCCCTCACGCCGGAGCGATGCTGTGGGGCGGTCGAAATCGAACGGCACAGAGCCCAGATCGCCGGTGATCAGCGTGTCGGTGTCGAAAAACACGAAAGCTTCGCCTTCCGGCATGGCCAGCAGCGCCTCGATCTTGTTGCCATAGGGATATTGCGCGCCGAAATGACGGCTTTCAAAGGGCAGGATTTCGGCACCCATCTCGGCCAGAAGCGCCAAAATATCTGGGTCGATCACGGACGGGTCAGTGGGCCAAAGCGGGCCTGGCTGCGGCACCGCGACGAACAGGCGACCGGCAAAGTCGGGGCAGGAGTGGCGCAGGCTGGCCGCGAAAATCAGCGCCTCATACTGTAGCCGCCCCCGCTGGGCGACGATCATGATATTGAAAGGCTTGCGCTTTTCTGCCTTGGGTTTGCTTGCCCGCTTTGCCATCTTTGCCCCGTCTGCGCCTGTCGTCTTGCCGCTTTGCTGGCGCAACTATAGGCAGGTTCTGTCGCAGGCAGAAGGGGCATCATGCGCGCGACGTGACGCGCGGGATCATCCTGCCGCCCTCTTGCAATTTGTGCCCCGCATCAACAATTAGGCGTCAAGCCTTAGCCCTCTGCCTTGTCGCTGCGCTGCATCATCGCGCGGGGCATCACAGGGCGGACGTCAAGTTACATGTCGACCCGTCGTGACCAAGCTGTTAGGTGAAACGCCACGATACGACCTAGAAGCATCGACCGCGGATAAATGACACAAAAGAAGCCTTGGAACGAGCGTTGGCTGGAACGTCTGCCTGCAGACAGCCTTCTTATGCGGCTGTTGCTGGAAAGCTTTCAGGAGCATCGCTGGAAATACATGGCGGCCTCGGCGGCGATGTTGCTGGTTGCGGCCTCCACCGCGCTGTCGGCATGGATGATGGGCGAGATCATCGACACCCTGTCCACGCCCGAGGACCGGATGCGCGTTTTCATGGTGGGTGCGGGCGTCGCGCTGATCTTTGCGTTCAAAGGTGCCGCCTTTTACGTGCAGGCGGTTCTGATGGCTCGCGCCGGCAACAGGATCGTAGCGCAAAAGCAGATGCAGCTTTACAGTCGCCTGCTGCAGCAGGGCGTGGCATTTTTCAACACCAACGAATCTTCGGATCTGCTGTTGAAGATCACCCAGAGCGCGCAGGCCGCGCGGCGTGTAATCGACACCATCGTCACAGGTTTTATCCGCGACCTGTTTACCCTTGTGGGGTTGGTTGCGGTCATGTTCTACCAGCAGCCGTTCCTGTCCCTGATCAGTCTGATCGTAGGACCTGCGGCGCTTTACGGGTTGCAGAAAATCCTCAGACGCGTGCGCGAGGTTATGGCGCAAGAAATGGCGGGTCTGGGCGAGATCATCAAGGTCGTGCAGGAAACGTCGACCGGTGCGCGGGTGGTCAAGGCCTTCGGGCTAGAGCCGCGTATGTCGGGGCGTATGGATGTTGCTGTGCGTCAGGTCGAAAGCCGCGCCAACAAGATGGTCCGGCTTGAGGCTGCAACGATGCCGCTTCTGGATGTTATCACAGGGTTGGCCATTGCCTCGATCGTGATCCTGAGTGCGGTCAACATTTTCGGACAGGCCCCCGGTACGCCGGGACAGCTGATGTCCTTCGTGACCGCCTTTTTGATGGCTTACGAACCGGCCAAGCGCCTGTCGCGGATGCGTGTGATTATCGAAAGCGGTATGGTCGGGGTCAAAATGATGTATGACCTGCTGGACGCTCCGCAGACCCTTCTGGAAGCCGAGAACGCGGTGCCCCTTCAGGCTGGCCCCGGCGCTGTCCAGATGGAGGATGTACGGTTTTCCTACAATGGCAACGAATCTGTCCTGAACGGTGTCAGTGTTGCCTTTCCTGCGGGCAAGACCACAGCGCTGGTGGGGCCGTCAGGCGGAGGGAAGTCAACGCTTTTGAACCTGGTTCTGCGGCTCTATGATCCGACCGATGGCAAGGTCCTGATTGACGGTCAGGACATCAAGATGGCCAGTTTTACATCTTTGCGCGACAAGATCGCCTTTGTCGGTCAGGATACATTCCTGTTCTCTGCCACTGTGATGGAGAACCTGCGCCTGGCGCGCCCCGACGCCACCGAAGAAGAGGTGATCGAGGCCGCGAAAATTGCCCATGCCCACGAATTCATCGACAAACTGCCCGGCGGCTATGAGACCCAGATCGGTGAGAACGGCTCGTTCCTGTCAGGCGGACAGAGGCAGCGATTGTCGATTGCACGTGCCGTGCTGCGGCGTGCGCCGATCTTGCTGTTGGACGAAGCAACCAGCGCGCTGGACAGCCATTCAGAGGTACTGGTGCGCGATGCGCTGGCGCGTATCACGCAAGGCGTGACGACAATCGTGATCGCACACCGCCTGTCGACCGTGATGAACGCCGATTGCATCTGTTATCTGGAGGCTGGCGAGATTCTGGAGCAGGGCAGCGTGCAGGAATTGTTGGCGCTCAACGGCAAGTTCAAGGCGCTGCATGACGTGCAGTTCGGCGGCGGGACCTCGGCAGCGGAATAAGGCGGGTGAATGGGGCAAAGCATCCGCATGCCCCGCCGGTCTTTTGCAAAGCATGCTGAAATTTAATGGTGGGCGACCCTGGAATCGAACCAGGCGTGCGTCTCCGCGAGGGAGTTACAGTCCCCTGCCACACCTTGCGGCCTGTCGCCCACTGCGCCGGTTGCCCGCCGCGTGAGGCGCTGATTAATGCCCCACCAAGGGGACGTCAACAGGAAAAACCTTGCAGCCGCGCGGCCCAGAGCGCATGAACGGCAGCGGCGCGTTGGGCGCGGACCATATGGGGGCCGGAGACTATGAAAAAACCCAAATGGGTCGTTGAAAAAGAACAGGCTCGCAAGGCCGATGTCAATGAAACCGTGTGGCTGTTCGGGCTGCATGCGGTGCGCGATGCGTTGTTGAATCCCGCGCGCAAGAAGTTGCGTCTGGTCGTAACCAAGAATGCCCATGACAAGCTGGCCGAAGCGATTGCATCAAGCGGGATGGAGCCTGAACTGGTGGACCCGCGCCGGTTTTCGGTGCCGATTGACCCGCAATCCGTGCATCAGGGGGCGGCATTGGAGGCCAAGCCGCTGGATTGGGGGCGTGTCGCGGATATCTGCGCGGGCGTGCCGGGGCGGGTGCCGCGCGTGATCTTGCTGGACCGTGTGACCGATCCGCATAATGTGGGGGCGATCCTGCGCTCGGCCGAGGTGTTCGGTGCTTGTGCGGTGATCGGCACGCGCCATCACTCGGCCCCTGAAACCGGTGCGCTGGCCAAAACTGCCAGCGGCGCGCTGGAGCGTCAGCCCTATCTGCGGGTCAGGAATCTGGCCGAAACGATGGAGGAACTGCGCGCGATGGGTTACATCCTGCTGGGCCTCGACGGTACCGGCACGCAGACTATCGAACAGGCGCTGGAGGGAAGGCGCGACCGGCCTGTCGCACTTGTGCTGGGGGCCGAGGGGCCGGGACTGCGCGAAAAAACGCAAACCACCTGCGACCATCTGGTCAAAATCGCCTTCGCGGGAGATTTCGGATCGCTCAATGTCTCCAATGCGGCGGCTGTCGCCCTATATGCGTCTATGGAACATTGAAGGACGCAGGATGACTTACGGGACGAAAGTGGCCACCTGCTGCTATTGCGGGACGCGGGCAGCATTGGTGTTGCGGGGCAAGGAGCGACACGAGCTGTCTTGTGCCAGTTGCGGTGCGCCGCTTCACAACATGAAGATGCTGCGGTCCGAGGCGGTACGCGACCATCCTGTGGTGACCCCGCAACCCGAACGGGGTGGGCCGCGCAATCGCCCTGTCGCCGTGAACATCGACTGGTCGCGCGCCGATGCACGGCCCGCGCAGAGCAAGGCCAAGAAGCGCAAAAGCAAGGCACGCTGGATCGCCTCGGAAATCTGGGACATCGTTGAGGATGTCTTTGATTGATCCTTAGGCGGACCGGTCCAGATCGCGCTGTGATCACATGTTTATTACTGGATCTTCATTATTTGGTCATGCTTCCCATTTCAGTATGGAAGGTGCGCTATCGGAACATACGCGCTTTCTTCACTGTCCCTCGTTCCGTGACTGGCGCCCAAGGTTTCCTTGGGCGCTTTTTTATCCGATATGTCGCTGCCAGGCTTCTCGGCAGGCGGGTCAGTGGTTAAGGTGAGCGGATGAGCCAGACCTATTCCGACGCGTTCCTCAAGGACATTCTGAAACGCACGCGCCGTATCGCGGTGGTGGGCGTGTCGATGAACCCTGTGCGACCCAGCTATTATGTGGCGCGCTATCTGTCGCTGAAGGGGTTTCAGGTTATTCCTGTCAATCCGGGTCACGCGGGCGAGATGCTGTTCGGGCAGAAGGTCAGGGGGCATCTGTCCGAGATCGAGGGCGGGGTGGATTTGGTCGATATCTTCCGCCGCTCTGAACATGTGCTGCCGATTGTGCAAGAGGCGCTGGAGTTGTTTCCCAAGCTGCAGACGATCTGGATGCAGATCGGTGTGGTGAATGACGAGGCTGCGGCGCTGGCGCAGGCGCGCGGAGTGGATGTGGTGATGAACCGCTGCCCCAAGATCGAGTACCAGCGCCTGTTCGGTGAGTTGCGGATGGGCGGCTTTGCGACGGGCGTGATCTCCAGCAAGCTGTGATCCGGCGGAACGCGTGGCGTTTGGATATTTGGGGCAAGAAGAAACTGCGTGCGGCCTAGCCTTTGCGGGCCGCTTTTTCCGCGATGCCGGAAGTGCCCTGACGGCGCGCAAGCTCGGCCATCACATCGGATAGGGCCACATCGCGCGATTGCAGCATGACAAGCAGGTGGAACAGCACGTCGGCGGCTTCCGAGGTCAGCGCGGCACGGTCGCCCTTGACCGCCTCGATAATGGCTTCGACAGCTTCCTCGCCGAATTTCTCGGCGCATTTTTCAGGGCCTTCGGACAGCAGTTTCGCGGTCCAGCTTGACTCGGGGTCCGCTGTGGCGCGGGCAGCGATCAGGGTGGCTAGGTCGTCAAGTGTCATGCGTCCATCCTCATGGGGATACCTGCGGCAGCCATATGGGCCTTGGCCTCTGAGATTGTATAGTCGCCGAAATGGAAGATCGAGGCCGCCAGCACCGCCGAGGCACCGCCCTTGGTGATGCCTTCGACCAGATGATCCAGATTGCCGACGCCGCCCGAGGCGATGACGGGAATATCCACCGCATCCGCTATGGCGCGGGTCAGCGGCAGGTTGAAGCCCTGCTTCGTGCCGTCGCGGTCCATCGAGGTCAGCAGGATCTCGCCCGCGCCTTTGGCCGCAACCAGACGCGCGAATTCCACGGCGTCGATTCCCGTGGCCTGCCGCCCGCCATGGGTAAAAATCTCCCATTTACCCGGCGATACGGTTTTGGCGTCGATGGCCACGACGATGCATTGGCTGCCGAACTGGTCTGCGGCCTGCGCCACCACATCGGGGTTGGCAACGGCGGCCGAGTTGAAGCTGACCTTGTCGGCCCCTGCCAGCAGCAGCGCGCGTACATCTGCGGGGGTGCGGACACCGCCGCCTACGGTCAGCGGAATATAGCACTGTTCGGCTGTGCGGCGCACCACATCGAACATGGTGCCGCGGTTTTCATGCGTGGCGTGGATATCGAGAAAACACAGTTCGTCAGCGCCAGCGGCATCATAGGCGCGCGCCGCATCGACCGGATCGCCCGCATCGCGCAAATCCACAAAGTTCACACCCTTGACCACGCGGCCATCGGCGACATCGAGACAGGGGATGATGCGGGCTTTGAGCATGTGGGTCGGGCCTTTTTGCACGGGAACGCCTTGCGTTTACTCTGGGTGGGCAGGCTATGCAACGGCGCGGCTATCTACCGGTGCGACGCAGGACCAGTTCCAGCGCAAGACCGGCGACCAGCGGCAGCAGGAACAGAGCGAGGCTTGTCAACCCGTGCGAAAGCAGGAGCACCACCAGAACCGAGGCCAGCGGGCCGAAGACAGCATAGATGGCCTCATGCGCCCTTGTAGGACAATCGAGGTAACCGCCGACAGAGGTATATGGCAGGTTGGCGCAGCCCGACATTCCAAGGTCGAAGCCCAGCAGAAAAAGCACCGGGCCAAGCCATAAGGCAATGATGATAATCGCCACGCGGCGGGCGCGAAAGTAACGCCAGACTAGAACCGGAACCGTGACGAAGACCATCAGGAAGATGAGCGTCAAGACCGGCCCGATCCGTCAGGCTTTCAGCGCGGCCAGCGCCTCACCCAGATCCAGCGCCCCGTCGTAAAGCGCGCGACCCGAAATCGCGCCGTTGAGGGCTGCCCCGCAATCGCGCAGCGCGATCAGGTCTGCCAGCGATGACACACCGCCCGAGGCAATAACGGGGATGCTGACGGCATGGGCCAGCGCCGCGGTGGCGTCGATATTCGGACCCTGCATCGCGCCGTCGCGATTGATGTCGGTATAGATGATCGCAGCGACGCCTGCGTCCTCAAAACTGCGGGCCAGATCGGTCACCATCACATCGGTCTCGGTCGCCCAGCCCTTGGTGGCGACACGGCCATCGCGGGCATCAATACCGACAGCGACTTGTCCGGGAAAGGCGCGGGCCGCCTCGCGTACCAGCGCGGGATTTTCCACAGCGACAGTGCCAAGGATCACGCGGGCCAGCCCCTTTGACAGCCAGCGCTCGATCGTGGCCATGTCGCGGATGCCACCGCCCAGTTGTGCGGGCACTTTCGTTTGCGCCAGAATCGCCTCGACGGGGGCGGCATTGACCGGCTCGCCCGCGAAAGCGCCGTTCAGGTCCACCAGATGCAGCCATTCGCAGCCTGCGTTCACGAATTCCATCGCCTGTGCGGCGGGGTCATCATTGAAGACCGTGGCCTGCGCCATTTCGCCCTTATAGAGGCGCACGGCCTTGCCGTCTTTCAGGTCGATGGCGGGGTAGAGGATCATGGGTGCACCTGTTTTATCGGAGATTGCCGGCTTTTGACCACGGGCTGCGGGAAAATGCAACGCAGGCCGCATGGGTGGCCTTACGTTATGCTTGATCGGTGCCACGACGCGCGGCAAGGTCCGAACAGGCATCAGGGAGGATGATGGCATGCGCAAGACAGGACTATTAGTGGTGGGTATGATCATGGCAGCGGGCGGCGCAATGGCCGAGCCGCTTCTGGGCACATGGCGCACGGCACCCGATGACAACGGCAATACCGGCCTGATACAGGTCGCGCCATGCGGTCAGCAGATTTGCGGCACGCTGGTCAAGTCGTTTGACGGCGCGGGCACAGAGATCGCCAGCGCGAATAACGGCAAGATGATCATCTCGGAAACCGTGAGTGCCGGTGGTGGCGCCTATAAGGGCAAGGTCTGGGCCCCTGATCGCAACAAGACCTATAATTCCAGGCTGGAACTGTCGGGCAATACGCTGAAAGTCAGCGGTTGCGTGATGGGAATTTGCCGCGAAGGCGGAAACTGGAGCCGCGTGAAATAGCACTCCAGTCGCTGGTGGTCCCTATCAGGGCCGCCAGCGCAGGAAGTTGGCAATCAGCCGCAAGCCGGTTTTCTGGCTTTTCTCGGGATGGAACTGCATCCCCAACATATTGTCGCGCCCCACGATGGCTGTAATCGGGCCTGCGTAATCGACATGGGCCAGCAGATGCGCTGGGTTTGTCAGGCGCATGTGGTAGCTATGCACGAAATAGGCGTGATCGCCGGTTGTGACACCATCGAAGACGGGGTGAGGCTGGTCGATCACGAGATCGTTCCAGCCCATATGCGGTACTTTCAGCGCAGGATCGGCAGGCGTGATCCGTGCTACCTCGCCCCCTATCCAGTCAAAACCGGGGGTGGGGGTATATTCCAGCCCGCGTGTCGCCAGCATCTGCATCCCGATGCAGATACCCAGAAAGGGACGGGCTGTGGTGATCACGGCCTCTTCCATCGCCTCGAACAGACCACGGTGGTCGAACAGCTCTTTCCGGCAGGCGGGGAAGGCCCCGTCACCGGGCAGCACGATCCTGTCGGCACCACGCACCACTTCGGGGTCCGAGGTGACGGTGACTGTTCCTGCCCCGACCTCTGCGGCCATGCGCTGAAAGGCTTTCTCGGCGGAATGCAGGTTTCCGCTTTCGTAATCAACAATGACAGTCTGCATGGCGCTTACAGCGTTCCCTTGGTCGATGGGATGGCGTCAGTGCGGCGCGGATCGGCCTCGACCGCCGCGCGCAGGGCGCGGGCCACGGCTTTGAACGCGGCTTCCACGATGTGGTGGCTGTTGAAGCCGTGCAACTTGTCGACATGCAGGGTGATGCCGCCGTGCGTGGCGAAGGCCTGAAAGAATTCGCGCACCAGTTCGGTGTCGAATGTGCCGATCTTTGCGGTGGGCAGATCGACGTTCCAGACAAGGAAGGGCCGCCCCGACAGATCGAGCGCCGCACGCACTTGCGCGTCATCCATCGGCAGGTGGCATGATCCATAACGGCGGATACCGCGCTTGTCGCCCAGCGCCTGCGTCAGCGCCTGACCGAGCGCTATCCCCACATCCTCGACCGTGTGGTGATCGTCGATATGCAGATCACCTGCCGCGCGGATGGTCATGTCGATCAGCGCGTGGCGCGACAACTGGTCCAGCATGTGGTCGAAAAAACCCACGCCGGTCCGGTTGTCATATGCGCCCGACCCGTCCAGATCAATCTGCACGGTGATATCGGTCTCGGCGGTCTTGCGCGTGATGGTGGCTGTCCGCATGGGGAAGGCTCCGGTTCCTGTGTTGCCGCGCTTATAGGCGCAAGGGGCAGGCGGGGAAAGGGGCACAGGCACGCGACAGGGCGCAACGGGGCGCAACGTGTCCATTCGGCCATTGTCCGCGTGACCGGCCTGTGCCAGCTTGGAGCTGTATAGATCAAGAAAGAGACACCATGACCACCTGTGTTTTCATCCAGCTGCGCTGCACCCCCGGCAAGACCTATCAGGTGGCCGAAGAGATCGCCCTGCGCGAGATCCATTCCGAGCTGCATTCTACCAGCGGCGAATATGATCTGCTGATGAAGCTCTATATTCCCGAGCGGCAGGATGTGGGCAAATACATCAATGACGTCTTGCTGGACATTCCGGGGATCGAGCGGTCACTGACCACGCTGACCTTCAAGGCGTTCTGAGGGGGGGGGCTTGATCGTGGCGGTCCAGAACTAAGGAGTGGCAGGCACCGCACTTGTGCTGTGCGCCTTGATTGCGCGCGGGGTGGCAGCTTATTCTTTTAGGTCAAGCTAGTCACACCAATCCAAATATCAAAAAAGCCGGCCACGAGGACCGGCTTTTTTGATATTTGGAGCGGGCGAGGCGATTCGAACGCCCGACCCTAACCTTGGCAAGGTTATGCTCTACCCCTGAGCTACGCCCGCTTCCTTGGGTGAGGCGTGATCTATTAATTCTGCGCGCCGCCCGCAAGAGGAAAATTGCGGCTTGTCGCAAAAAACTTTGCCCTTCGCCCGACGCAACCTTCAGAACAAGGCATGGCCGATATTGGCGGCCGCGCCAAAAAACAATACCAGAAAGGTCAGCAGCGCGCCGCCGCCACGCAGCGGTGATTTATGAGGCAGGGTCGCCATGCCAAGCGCATGCATCACACGCGACACCAGCAGCGCCACACCAAGCAGATGCAATGCCAAGGAAGGCGCGCCCTGCATCTCGGCCAGCAGGATCAGGAACAAGCAGATGGGCACATATTCCGCGAAATTGGCATGGACCCTGATGGCATTGGCCATGACAGGATCGCCCTTGTCGCCCGCAAACACCTTTTGCTGCATGCGGACACGGACGACCCAGCCACTGATGACCAGATAGATCAGGCCCAGAAGCCCTGCATAAAGTGCTGTGATCTGCGGAATCATGCTTCGAACTCCACCAGCAGGTCCTTGGCGTCGATGGCGGCCCCCGGTGTGACATGCACCGTCTTGATCGTGGCGTCGTGGTCGGCGTGGATGCCGGTTTCCATTTTCATCGCCTCGATCGTCAGCAATAGATCGCCCGCTTTGACCTTGGTCCCGACCTTTGCGGCCACGCTGGCCACCACACCGGGCATCGGCGCACCAATATGGGCGGTGTTGCCCGCCTCGGCCTTGGGGCGCGCGGCGGTTTGCGATTTCACCAGACGGTTCGGCACACGGATCACGCGGGGCTGGCCGTTCAACTCGAAGAACACCTTGACCTCGCCGTCATCCGTGGTCTCGCCCACGGCTTGCAGGCGGATTTCCAGCGTCTTGCCGGGGTCGATCTCTGCGGTGATTTCTTCGCCAGCCTCCATCCCGTAGAGATAGGTGCGCGTGGGCAGGGTGCGGACCGGCCCATAGGCCCGGTGGCGGCCCATATAGTCCAGAAACACCTTGGGATACATTAGATATCCGTTCAGATCCTCGTTATCGACTTTCTTGCCCTCAAGCTGCTTTTCCAGATCGGCGCGGGTCGCTTCCAGATCGACGGGGGCCAGATGTGCGCCGGGGCGGCTGGTATTGGGTTTCTCGCCCTTCAACACCTTGGCCACCATCGCGGGTGGGAAACCACCCGGTGGCTGGCCCAGATTGCCGCGCATCATGTCGATCACGGAATCGGGGAAAGCCACATCGGTGGCAGGGTCTTCGACCTGCGCGCGGGTCAGGCCCTGACTGACCATCATCAGCGCCATATCACCCACCACCTTGGAGGACGGCGTGACCTTGACGATATCGCCGAACATCTTGTTCACATCGGCATAGGTGCGCGCCACTTCGGGCCATCTTTCCTCAAGCCCCAAGGATCGCGCCTGTGCCTTGAGGTTGGTGAACTGCCCGCCCGGCATCTCGTGCAGATAAACCTCCGAGGCGGGGGCCTGCAGGCCGGATTCAAAGGCCACATATTGCGCGCGAACCTGATCCCAGTAATCCGAGATTTCCCGCACGCGTTCTATGTTAAGGCCGGTATCGCGGGGCGTGTGGCGCAGTGCCTCGACGATAGATCCAAGGCAGGGTTGCGATGTCGCACCCGAAAACGCATCCATCGCTGCATCCACCGCATCGACACCCGCTTCCGCTGCGGCCAGAATGGTCGCGGCCGCAATGCCGCTGGTGTCATGGGTGTGGAAATGCACAGGGATGGTCAACTCGTCCTTGAGCGCCTTGACCAGTATCCGCGCCGAGGCGGGTTTCAAGAGCCCCGCCATATCCTTGAGGCCCAGCACATGTGCGCCTGCCGATTCAAGCTCTTTGGCCATGGCCACATAGTATTTCAGGTCGTATTTGGCGCGGTCGGGGTCAAGGATATCGCCGGTATAGCAGATCGCTGCCTCGCAGATCCGTTCCTCGGCCAGCACCGCGTCCATCGCGACCCGCATGTTCTCGGTCCAGTTGAGACTGTCGAACACGCGGAAGATATCCACGCCGGTTTCCGCCGCCTGCCGCACGAATTCCTGCACCACATTGTCGGGATAATTGGTGTAGCCCACGCCGTTGGAGGCGCGCAGAAGCATCTGCGTCAGCAGGTTGGGCATGGCGGCGCGCAGATCGCGCAGACGCTGCCACGGGCATTCCTGCAAGAAGCGGTAAGCCACATCGAAGGTGGCCCCGCCCCAGCATTCGACGCTGAAGAGTTCCGGCAGGTTGGCGGCATAGGCAGGAGCGACGCGGATCATGTCGATGGAGCGCATGCGCGTCGCCAGCAAGGATTGATGCCCGTCGCGCATGGTCGTGTCGGTCAGCAGCAGGCGTTGCTGCGACAGCATCCAGTCGGCCACGGCCTTGGGGCCTTGGCGTTCCAGCATCGTCTTGGTGCCTTCGCGCAACCCGCCAGATTCAGCTTTGGGCGGGCGCGGCTGGCGCGCCTCGGCGGGTGGTTTGGGGCGGCCTGCGGTTTCGGGATGCCCGTTCACGGTGATATCCGCGATATAGGTCAGGATCTTGGTCGCGCGGTCGCGGCGCTTGTGGAACTGGAAAAGGTCCGGTGTCTCGTCGATGAACTTGGTGTGGTATTCATTGTTCAGAAAGGTCGGATGTTTCAGCAGGTTCTCGACAAAGGCGATGTTGGTGCTGACCCCGCGAATACGGAACTCGCGCAAGGCACGGTCCATCCTAGCAATGGCAGCTTCGGGCGTCTGCGCCCAAGCGGTGACCTTTTCCAGCAGGCTATCATAAAAGCGCGTGATCACTGCGCCGGAATAGGCCGTGCCGCCGTCCAGACGGATGCCCATGCCGGTGGCCCCGCGATAGGCGGTGATGCGGCCATAATCGGGGATGAAGTTGTTCTGCGGGTCTTCGGTGGTGATACGCGTCTGCAACGCGTGACCGTGCAGGCGTATATCGGATTGCGCGGCGATGCCTGTCGCCTCGGCCAGCGTCTTGCCTTCGGCGATCTTGATCTGGGCCTGCACGATGTCGATGCCGGTGACCGCCTCGGTCACGGTATGTTCAACCTGCACGCGGGGGTTCACCTCGATGAAGTAGAATTTCCCGTCCGCCATATCCATCAGGAATTCGACCGTGCCGGCGCATTCATAATTCACATGGGCGCAGATGCGGCGGCCAAGCTCGCACAGCTCCTCGCGCTGGGCTTGGCTCAGGTAGGGGGCAGGGGCCCGTTCTACCACTTTCTGATTGCGCCGCTGGACCGAGCAGTCACGTTCCCACAGGTGATAAATCTCGCCGTGGCTGTCGCCAAGGATCTGCACCTCGACATGGCGCGCCTTCAGTATCATCTTCTCCAGATAACCCTCGCCATTGCCGAATGCGGCTTCGGCCTCGCGCCGGCCTTCCATCACCTTTTCGGCCAGTTCCTTCTCGCTGGCGACAGGGCGCATCCCGCGCCCGCCGCCGCCCCAACTGGCCTTGAGCATCAGTGGATAGCCCACATCCGCCGCCTGCGCGCGGATCTTGTCCATATCGTTGCCCAACACCTCGGTGGCGGGAATGACCGGCACACCGGCTTCGATGGCCACGCGCCGCGCGCTGGCCTTGTCACCAAGGGCGCGCATGGTTTCGGCTTTGGGGCCGATGAAGGTAATCCCGTTGGCCACGCAGGCATCCACGAAATCGGGGTTTTCCGACAGCAGACCATAGCCGGGATGGATCGCATCGGCCCCCGACAGCTTGGCTACGCGGATGATCTCGTCAATGCTCAGATAGGCGGCGACCGGCCCCAGACCCTCACCGATGCGATAGGCCTCGTCGGCTTTGAAGCGGTGCAGGCTGAGTTTGTCCTCTTCGGCAAAGACGGCAACGGTGCGCTTGCCCAACTCGTTGGCGGCGCGCATCACGCGAATGGCGATCTCGCCACGGTTGGCGATGAGGATTTTCCTGAACTCGGCCATTGCCTACTCCTTGTGAGGGTCGCGGTCCGAAAGGTCGGTCCGCTATAGAATAGCTATGCGTAGCGTCACGCCGCACTGCAGCGCAAGTGCGGGCATGACGCCTGTGTAACAATTTGCAAGAATTGAGGATGCGCCGAAAGCGACAAGGCAGGCGCAGGGAAAGCTCACGTGGGGATCAACCTTGCGGGCAAATCCTTTAGGCGATGAGTCCCCATTTGTCCCATATTCGACGCGATATCCTTTTTCAGCATCTCGATCAGATGGGCAGGGCCTGCTTCGCCCAAAGCACCCAAGGCGTAGTGCCAAGCGCGGCCCATCATCACGAAATCCGCGCCCAGTGCGATGGCGCGCAGGATGTCCAGACCGCCCTCGATCCCGCTGTCGAAGATCAGCGGCAGTTTGGTGGCCTGGCGGATCGCGGGCAGCATCGACACGGTCGAGGGCGCACCGTCGAATTGCCGCCCTGCGTGGTTGCTGACCCAGATCGCATCCACGCCTGCCTGTTCCAGTGCAGGCACATCGCGCGCATCCAGCACGCCTTTCACGATCAAGGGACCGTCCCAGGCATCGCGCAACGCCTGCAGATAGCTCATATCTGGCGAGGTCCGCAGCATATACCCGGCATGTTCTGTCGAGCTGAGGCCCGTCAACTGCCCTGCATATCCGTCAATCAGGCGCATCCGTGGCATGCCCAGACGCGCCGTGCCTAGCGCCCAAGCGGGGCAACGCGCGACTTGCGCCAGCAAGCGCGGCGTCAGGCGCGGGGGCGAGGTCAGGCCGGATCGCGTCTGCCGTTCGCGCCTGCTGGCGACGGGCACATCCACGGTCAGCACCAAGGCGCTGAAACCGGCATCGCTGGCACGTTTCAGCATATCGGCGCGGATCTCGGGGTCGCGCGGGGGGTAGATCTGGAACCAGCCATTGCCATCCAGATGCGGGCCGACATCCTCGGGCGTGCGGCTGGCGACGGTGGACAGGCCGTAGGGCAGCCCTGCTCTGGTGGCCGAGCGCGCAAGGATACGCTCGGCATCCGGCCAGAACAGGCCCGACATACCGACAGGGCTGACGCCGAAGGGCAGTTTATGGGCTTTGCCGAACAGATTGACCGACATATCCGGCACAAACTCGCCATGCAGGATGGATGGCATCAGTTGCACCGCGTCCAGATCGTCGCGGTTGCGGCGCAGCACGGATTCGCTACCCGTCGCACTGTCGAGATATTCAAAAACGAACCACGGCATCCGGCGGCGAGCCTTGGCCTTGAGGTCGGAAAGGGCGGGGTAGCGTTGAAACAGATCCATCCGCCGCATTTGTGTGATGCGGATGTGATTTGTCCATATCCGGAGATAGGGAAAACCCCTGGTGTGAAAATATCGCTGGAACAGAACAAGAACTTCTCTTTTATATGGCCGCACGCCGCGCTAGGATCACCAGTATGAGCCAGTTTGACGATATGCCCGCCGCCGCATCTGTTCCGCTATCTGCCCGTGCGATGGCCGCGCGCCCCGTTGCGCCCTATCTGGATGGTCTGAACCCCGCGCAGCGCGCGGCGGTCGAGGCGATGGATGGTCCTGTCCTGATGCTTGCGGGGGCTGGCACCGGCAAGACCAAGGCGCTGACCGCGCGGATCGTGCATCTGATGACGCAGGGCCGTGCGCGACCCGACCAGATTCTGGCGGTGACATTCACCAATAAAGCCGCGCGCGAGATGAAAAATCGTGTCGCCAATATGCTGGGCCGCGAGGTCGAGGGGATGCCGTGGCTGGGCACTTTCCATTCGGTCTGCGTCAAGCTGCTGCGGCGGCATGCCGAACTGGTGGGACTGAAATCGAATTTCACGATTCTGGACACGGACGACCAAATCCGCCTGTTGAAACAATTGCTTGCCGCCACCAATGTGGATGACAAACGCTGGCCCGCGCGGATGCTGGCGGGGATCATTGACGGCTGGAAAAACCGCGCCTGGACGCCCGACAAGGTGCCCGCCGCCGAGGCAGGGGCCTATAACAATCGCGGGACAGAGCTTTATGCCGCCTACCAGACCCGCCTGCGCGAACTGAACGCTGTCGATTTCGGTGATCTGCTGCTGCATATGGTCCATATCTTCCAAACACATGACGATGTGCTTGAGCTGTATCGCAGCCGTTTCCGTTATATTCTGGTGGACGAGTATCAGGATACCAACGTCGCCCAATATATGTGGCTGCGTCTTCTGGCGGGCGGGCATCGCAACATTTGTTGCGTCGGCGACGATGATCAGTCAATTTACGGTTGGCGTGGGGCCGAAGTGGGCAACATTCTGCGGTTCGAAACCGATTTTCCCGGCGCTGTCGTCGTCAAGCTGGAACAGAATTACCGCTCGACCCCGCATATTCTGGCGGCAGCCTCGGGTGTGATCGCCGAGAACCGCGGGCGGTTGGGCAAGGAATTGTGGACGCAAGCGCAGGAGGGCGAGAAAGTCCGCCTGATCGGTCATTGGGACGGCGAGGAAGAGGCCCGTTGGATCGGCGAGGAGATCGAGGCGCTGCAACGCGGCACGCGTGGGATGCGCCAATATTCACTCGACGAAATGGCGATTCTGGTGCGCGCCAGCCACCAGATGCGCGCTTTCGAAGACCGGTTCCTGACCATCGGTCTGCCTTACCGCGTGATCGGTGGCCCGCGGTTCTATGAGCGGATGGAGATCAGGGACGCGATGGCCTATTTCCGCGTGGTCACCAGCCCTGCGGATGATCTGGCTTTCGAGCGGATCATGAATACGCCCAAACGCGGGCTTGGCGACAAGGCGACACAGACGATCCAGCGGATCGCGCGCGACAATGGTGTGCCGTTGGTGCAGGGCGCACAGATCGCCGTGGCGGAAAAAGCAATTACCGGCAAGGGTGCGGCCGCGCTGGGCCAGTTGGTCACCGATATCGCCCGCTGGGGGCGGATGGTGGGTGATGACGCGATCAGCCACATGGATCTGGCAGAGCAGATATTGGACGAAAGCGGCTATACCGCGATGTGGCAGGCGGACAAGACACCAGAGGGACCGGGGCGTCTGGAGAACCTCAAGGAATTGGTCAAGGCACTGGAACAGTTCGAGAATCTTCAAGGTTTTCTGGAGCATGTCAGCCTGATCAAGGACAATGAATCCTCGGAAGACGGGGCCAAGGTCAGCATTATGACGCTGCATGCCGCCAAGGGCCTTGAATTTCCTGCCGTGTTTTTGCCGGGCTGGGAGGACGGGCTGTTCCCGTCCCAACGCTCGATGGATGAAAGCGGCACCAAGGGGTTGGAGGAGGAACGCAGGCTGGCCTATGTTGGCATCACGCGGGCCGAGAAGGTCTGCACCATTTCCTTTGCAGGCAATCGCCGCGTCTTCGGGCAGTGGCAATCGGCGCTGCCCTCGCGGTTCATCGACGAGCTGCCTGAGGACCATGTCGATGTCCTGACCCCGCCCGGCCTTTACGGGGGGGGCTATGGTGCGGCGGGCATGGGCGGTTTCGGAGACGGTTCCGGTTCTGCGCGCTCGGGCATTGAAACGCGTGTCGCCAGCGCGGATGTCTATAACTCTCCGGGGTGGCGGCGTTTGCAGAACCGTGCGGCGCAACGCCCTGTCAGCCAGCCTGCCGAGGCGCGCAATACCGTGATCGACATGCAGGCGGTCAGCGCCCATACGATGGGGGAACGGGTGTTCCATCAGAAATTCGGCTATGGCCTGATCGTGGGGATCGAAGGCGATAAGCTGGACATCGACTTTGAAAAGGCAGGCGTCAAGAAAGTCGTTGCTCGCTTTGTCACAGGGGCGGACGACATTCCGTTTTGATCGGGGTTCAACGCCGGAACGGTCTTCCCCTGTCTTGCTGTGTCGGGCGCGATCAGACCGCGCCGACGAATCCGGCCAGCTTGCCGAGCGTCTGCAGTCCCAGCGCGTCGGCTCCGAAACTCTTGGCTGTCTGGAATTCGGCCTCGGAGCTGAAAACCATGCCAAGCGTAACTGTCGTGGCCCCGTCGGTGTCGTCGAACGCAGCCCAGGCGTCGGCATGTTTGGGTCCGTTTTCACCCGCCAGTCGTGTATAGGACAGGCCCGTTTCCGGCCGTATCTCGCCATAGCGGTGATGGTTCGGAAAGGCTGTGCCATCGGGACCGATCATGTCGAACAGCCATTCGCCACCCGTCCGCAGGTCGATTCTGTCGGTCCGACAACGGAACCCCTCCGGCCCCCACCATTGCGGCAGGGTTTGCGGATTGACCCAAGCGCCCCACACCACGGGACGGGGGGCGGCAATAACGCGGCGCAACACCATTGTCCGCATCGCAACGCTGACCAGACTGTCAAGTCCCGCACCGAAACCCTGCTGGTAGCCTTCGGCCATCGCGTTGGCCAAGGATGACAATTGCACTGTTACCACGATCTGGCTGCCGTCCCCGTCAGGGCTGAAATCGGCGGTGACCAACGCGGCGGACTGGGTTTGGCCTTCGCAGAAGATCATCTCGTAATTCACGCTGCGCGCGTTTTCCTCCAGGTCCAGCCAGCCGGCTTCGACGCGGACATCGGGATATCCCGCGACCTTGCAAACAGAGATTTCGCGCCCGCCGACGCGGGTATCGGCCTCCAAAAATACGACCGTCACTACCGGCGCGGGGGGCGCCCATATGGCGCGCGCGACAGGCGCAGTCCATGCCTGCCACAGGGTCGCGACAGGTGCCTTTACCTTGCGTTCAAAGGTCAGTGTCACGCAGCGGTCTGTCACGACATCAATCCCTTGGCATAGGTTTCCAACTGCGTGGCTGCTGTGCCCCAACCATCGAAAAAACCCATATCCTCGTGGGACTTGCATGTTTCGCGGCTGCGGTGGCGGGCGATTGCAGTATAGATCGTTCCGCCACCTGGTGCGTCGGCGAACAGCATGATCGCGGTCATGAATGGGTCGGCGGCGGGTTTCCAGCCTTCGGTATAGCTGTCGGTGAACACCAGCTTTTCGGTTGGCTGCACGTCCAGATAGACACCCTTGTTCTCGACAATGGTGCCATCAATATTGAATGTCGTGTTGAAGCGTCCACCGACGCGCAGGTCGATGTCGACGGATGTAACCTTGTGCGGGGCTGGCACAAAAAAATGCGGGATATGGACGGCCATGGTCCAGCAGTCCCAGACCAGTTGGCGCGGTACGGCCAAGGTGCGAGTAAGGCTGAGGTCTGTGAGCGGGTTGAGGTCCGAGGTCATTGCTTGCGCTCCTTCTTCATTTGCGTGACGTAATCATCCAACCGGTCCAGCCTCGCAACCCAGATGGCGCGCTGCGCGTCCAGCCATGTCCGCATCGGGACAAGTGCTTCGGGTACAATCGCGCAGGTGCGGACGCGCCCGTCCTTGGCGCTTGCGATCAGGCCCGCCTCTTCCAGAACCGACAGATGCCGCATTACGGTCGGAAGGCGCAGCCCTGTAGGGCTGGCCAGTTCAGACACCGGAGCAGGGCCTTCGGCAAGCCGTGTCAGGATCGCGCGCCGCGTGGGATCGGCAAGAGCGTGGAACAAAAGGGACAGGTCGGGATCATACTTAGCCATATGGCTTGCTAATACCGCAGGCCAGTTCTGTCAATATACTTTGCTAAGTAGCTAACTATCGGCGCCAGAAAAACCCGACCGGACCGCGACGCGACCGATGAAGCCGGCAAATTTAAGTGCACAGGATTGTGGGAAGGGAGGGAATAACGACGGCACCCAGGGAGGAGGAGAGGGTGCCGCCGTTTTTCAACGCGGCCCTCAGGGAGGAGGAGGAGGGCCCGCGTATGGTCCAAGATATGTCCGCACCCAGGGAGGAGGAGAGGGGCGACACTCTTGTATGTGAATAACCTCAGGGAGGAGGAGAGAGGCCTTCACAATTCTTTGGCAGATACGGCGGCACCCAGGGAGGAGGAGAAGGTGCCGCCGCTCTTGTCAACGAAAGACCTCAGGGAGGAGGAGGAAGTCTTTCGTATTCCTATAAGGTGCGGCGACATCCAGGGAGGAGGAGAGGATGCCGCCGCAAGTTCACAGATGACCCAGGGAGGAGGAGAGGGCCATCTGATCCCGTAGTTACTTTTTAACGCCGTAGGCGTATTCGTAGGCGACCGAGCGAATCTGTGACCGGTTCAGGCCCATATCGGCCAAAACGATGTCGGGCAGGATTGCCAGATCGTTGACGGTATCGCGGAACACCCGGTAGCGGGCGTAGCGCTGCGACAGGTCCGCCGTAAGCGTCTGCAGTTTGCTGGCAATGCCTGTCTGTGCGGCGCGCGGCTGTGCAAGGCGGAGATCTGATGTATAAGCCATGTTCGTTCACTTTCGATTTTGCGGTTTGTCGTCGTCGTTCCCGCTCTGTTGATCTCAAAATAACCCGATGCTGCGTGTGCACAATACCCTACCGTTGCAATGCTGCTATGCAGCAAATGCATATGACAAGCTGACCTAATTTTTAGGCAAAAAGCTTTCAAAACAGGCGCTTTGACGCGGCAAGCCTTCTGCTACTTGTGCATTTTTTAAAAACTGCCACCTATGACAGCACAGATGATGGAGGAATTGGCATGGCCCTGACGCGTGAGACAATCGAACAGACGTTGCGTCAACTTGCGTTGCCCGATGGTGGTGACCTGATCAGCCGCGACATGGTCCGCGCCCTAACCATTTCCGACGGGGCGGTGCGATTCGTGATCGAAGCACCCAGTCCCGCCATCGCCCGCCAGATGGAGCCGTTGCGCGTGGCTGCTGAACAGATCGTCTCGCGGATCGCGGGGGTGGAGGGCGTCAGTGTCGCGCTGACAGCGCATGGTCCGGCGGAAAAACCGTCCGCACCCAGCCTCAAGATAGGCGGGCACCCGACACCGCAGGCGGGCCCGACAAAACCATCCGGTGTGGACCGGATTCTGGCGATTGCGTCGGGCAAGGGGGGGGTGGGGAAATCCACTGTCTCGTCCAATCTGGCAGTGGCGCTGGCACGAGAGGGGCGGCGTGTGGGGCTGCTGGATGCCGACATCTATGGTCCCAGCCAACCGCGCATGATGGGTGTCAGCAAGCGGCCGGCCAGCCCTGACGGTAAGACGATCATCCCGTTGCAGGCGCATGGGGTGACGATGATGTCCATCGGTCTGATGCTGGACCCTGCCAAGGCCGTTGTCTGGCGCGGACCGATGCTGATGGGGGCCTTGCAACAGATGTTGGGGCAAGTGGAATGGGGCGAGCTGGATATTCTGTTGGTCGATCTGCCGCCGGGCACGGGTGATGTGCAGCTGACGCTCTGCCAGCGGACGCAACTGACGGGGGCTATCGTTGTGTCCACCCCGCAGGACGTGGCGCTGCTGGATGCGCGCAAGGCAATCGACATGTTCAACACGCTGAAAACGCCTGTGCTGGGACTGGTCGAAAATATGTCGGTCTTCTGTTGCCCTAATTGCGGGCATGAAACGCCGATTTTCGGGCATGGCGGTGTGCGCGCCGAAGCCAAGAAAATGGATGTGCCGCTTCTGGCAGAACTGCCGATTGATCTGGAAACACGGCTTGGTGGCGATGCGGGCACGCCGATTGCGGCCGGCGATTCAGCGGCGGCCGAAGCCTATGCTGCGCTGGCGCGCGGCCTGATCGCGGGCGGTATGGCCTGAGCAGTCATACTTTACGTATAGAGGTCAAGATGAAACGGGGCACGCAAGGATAACCTGGCGCGCCCCGTTGTTTGTCAGGGCTTGCGGCGCGGCACGGCGTTCGGGCCGCGCGCGGCCCCGGTGCGGGGCTTGCCGCCCTTGCCGGCGGGCAAAGGCTTGCCGCCCGGTCCCAGACGGGCCGAGGCGTTGGCGGCCGCATTGGTGCGGGGGGCAGGTGCGTCGCCTGCGGGTTTGGCCCAAGGTTTTCCGGCGGGTTTGCCTGAGGGCTTGCCGGTCGGTTTGCCATAGGGTTTGTCACCGCCTTTGGCCGCAGGTTTGCCAAAGGGTTTATCGCCCGGTTTTCCGGCAGGTTTGCCATAGGGCTTTGCGCCCGGTTTGCCTGCGGGTTTGGCATAGGGCTTGTCGGTGCGGGGTTTGTCTGCGCGGAGCTTGGGTGTGTCCAGACCGCGATGGACCTCGGGGTCCATTTCGCGCACAGGTGCGCTATGGGATTTCGGTGCATGGGTTTTACCTGCATGGGATTTCATCCCTTCCGATTTGGGCTTGCCCGCGCCGCCATGCGATTTGAAACCGGCTGATTTATAGCCCTCGGCTTTTGCGGCACGCGGGCGCTCTCCCTCGCTGGCGCGCGGTTTGGCTTTGGGCGCGTGGGATTTCATCCCTTCCGAACGAGGTGCTTGTGCTACCGGTGCCGCGCGGTCAGGCACATCAGCCCATTCCGGCGCTTCTGATGGCGGAGGCGCGCGGCGCGCGGGGGCAGAACGCTCGGCCCGCTCAGGACGGTCGGCACCACGATGGGCCTTGCGCTCGCCACGATCCTCGCGCGGCGGGGGGGCGACACGGGGCATCGCGGCCAGATCCGGCGCTTTATCCATCACCACGACCTTGGCGCCACCATCAAGGGCGGCATCGGGGCCAAGCGCCTTGAGAAAGCCCGGCAGGGCGCTTGAGAGCAGTTCAACATAGGTTTCATCCGCCTGCACGCGGATCGCACCTATATCGTCGCGGGTAATATCGCCCGCTTTGCACAGCGTCGGCAGAAGCCAGCGCGCCTCGGCCCGCTCGTTCGCACCGACCGACAGTTTCAGCCAGCTTGACGGGCCAAAAGTCTTGCGGGGGGCTGTATCGCGCTTGCGCTCGGGGCGGATGTCGGGATCGGGCAGTTCTTCCGGCGCGGAATGCTTGCTGTAGAAGAGGCGCAAGTAAGCGCCCGCGATCTGCTCGGCCGTATAGGTTGCGGTCAGACGGGCGACGAAATCCTCCTCGCCCTCGTTCAATGGTTCGGTCCAGACCGGATCATTGATCAGGCGGTCCTCGTCCTTGGCGCGCACTTCGTCAGCCGAGGGCGGCAGCGCCCATTCGGCAGTGATCTTGGCAAATTTCAAAAGACGTTCCGCTTTGGCGCGGGTCTTGGGCGTCACGACCAGCGCGGATACACCCTTGCGGCCTGCGCGGCCTGTGCGGCCCGAACGGTGCATCAGGGTTTCGGAATTGGTCGGCAGTTCGGCATGGATGACCAATTCCAGATTGGGCAGGTCAATGCCGCGCGCGGCCACGTCGGTGGCGACGCAGACACGGGCGCGTCCGTCGCGCATGGCTTGCAGCGCATGGGTGCGTTCTGCCTGTGACAACTCGCCCGACAGGGCCACGACAGAAAAGCCGCGATTGGCGAAACGCGCGACCAGACGCGCAACTGTGGCGCGCGTGTTGCAGAAGACGATCGCGTTCTGCGCCTCGTAAAAGCGCAGCAGGTTGATGATGGCGCCTTCGGTGCCGTCATAGGCGGCGGTCAGCGCGCGGTATTCGATATCGGCATGCTGGGTGGCACCCGTCGTAGTGGCGACGCGTACGGCATTGTCTTTTAGGTAGGTCTTGGACAGTTCCGCAATGCCGCGCGGCACGGTGGCCGAGAACATCAGCGTGCGGCGTGTCTCGGGCGCCTCAGAGAGGATATATTCCAGATCGTCCTTGAAGCCGAGATCCAGCATCTCGTCCGCCTCGTCCAGGACCACGGCGCGGATACGCCCCATGTCAAGCGATCCGCGCATGATATGGTCGCGCAAGCGGCCGGGTGTCGCCACGACGATATGCGCGCCACGGTCCAGCGCGCGACGCTCGTCGCGCATGTCCATGCCGCCCACGCAAGAGGCCATGACGACCCCTGCATCCTGATAGAGCCACTGGAATTCACGCTTGACCTGCAAGGCCAGTTCGCGCGTCGGTGCAATGATCAGCGCCAGCGGGGCGGCGGCGGGGGGCAGCATCTCGCTGTCACCCAGCAAGGTGGGGGCGATGGCAAGGCCGAAGCCCACGGTTTTGCCCGATCCGGTTTGCGCGGACACCAGCAGATCGGCCTCGATCAGGTCGGGGCGCATCATCTCGTGCTGGACAGGCGTCAGCGTCTCATAGCCGCGCCGCTCCAGCGCATCAGCCAGAGGTTTCATCGTCGGGTGGGGCAGGGTCATACGTTTACTCGGTCCTTGGGCGCAGATAGGGGAATTACAGCTCCCGCGACCGGAGGCGCCCGGGTCATAGTCAGGGAAATGGGTCAAGCGCTGGGCCTTACTGCCAACGCTGGCGGATGTATAGCGCAAACATCGCGCAGGCGACAGTATAAAGGCGGGTCTGTTTACTGGTGGCGGCGATGCGGTATTGCGCGGGGCATGGTCCCTGTTTTGCGGCATGGGATTTGATGGGATAGTCTGTTTGGCTGGGCAGCCGGTCGGATCTGTCGGCAGGCATCGCTGCGAATCACTTTCTCAGGATTCGGCCAATTTTACCTTGAATTGCGCCAATCCGTTGCGGATACAGGGCCTGTTTCGCGGGGGGCAGGGGGGTGCATCGCACCTGATGTCCTGTGAAGACGTAAAAAACTTGGGAAATCATGGGCAGGTTTTTTGCTGACCAGTTTTTACTACATATTGTGGTAAATTTTTCGCCATAGCCTAAACCAAGTGCTGAGTGGGCCGTTGCTGCGCTGGATGGCTGTGTTTAAAGGGTATTCAGGCAGGGTCGGCTCTGACTTTGTGGTCAGAAATTTGTTGCGTACCATGAAATCCCATACTATCCATTGTTACACGATGAGAACGGGAACTAAGGGGCACCCAAGACCCCGCAAAATCCCAAGTCAGGCTTCATACAGGCACCCCGCTATCATCGAACCAAGAGATCCGGCGCGCGAGCGAGCAGACATCCCCCCAGGTGGCGCGCGCAGTCGGACACCCCGCAAGAGCGGGACGAGGGCGGCGGATTGGGCAGTGGCAGCAGCTCAATCCGCCGTTTTCCGTTAAAAAGGCAGATTTTTTGGGGGGGACAGGTCAGAGGGATCACGGGACAGTGGTTCGCAGGTTCAGAGGCGAAAGCCAGCACAAGGTCGATGCGAAGGGGCGGGTGTCTATCCCGGCCCTGTTTCGTCGTGTGCTTGAAGCGGGCGACCCGAACTGGACCGATGGTCTGAACCCCGAGTTGGTCATCGTCTATGGCGACCATCGCCGCAAATTTCTGGAATGCTACACGATGGCGGCTATCGACGAGGTCGATGCCAAGATCGCAGCCCTGCCGCGTGGCGGTATGGAGCGCAAGATGCTGGAGCGGATGTTCCACGGGCAATCCTATCCCACCTCCGTTGACGAGACTGGCCGCATCGTTCTGCCCGCCAAACTGCGCGCCAAGATCGAGATCGACGACGAGGCGTTCTTTATCGCCGCCGGTGATACGTTCCAGATCTGGAAGCCCGAGACCTATGAAACCGAGGAACTGTCCCGCGCCGAGGCATGGCTGGACGGTCTGCCCGAGGATTTCGACCCGCTGATCTATCTGGATAATGCGAAAGGGGCCTGAGCCATGGCTGCTGCTGCCCCGACCCCCTCTGATGCCCCTCATGTTCCGGTTCTGCTGCGCCCGCTTCTGAAAGCGGTGGCACCAGTTGCGGGTATCTGGCTGGATGGCACATTCGGCGCAGGCGGCTATACGCGCGGTCTGCTCGAGGCGGGGGCCGCGCGGGTGATCGCAGTTGACCGTGATCCTTTGGCGTTTGAACTGGCGCAGGGCTGGGCCGCGAGTTTTGGCGACCGGATCCAGATGGTCCAGGGCGTGTTTTCCAAGATGGACGACTACGCGCAGGATCTGGACGGGATCGTTCTGGATCTGGGTGTGTCCTCCATGCAGCTTGATCTGGCCGAGCGCGGCTTTTCCTTCATGCGCGACGGGCCGCTGGATATGCGGATGAGCCAGTCTGGTCCCTCTGCCGCCGATATCGTCAACACCGCCGAAGAAGGCGTGATCGCCGATATCCTGTTCCACTACGGCGAGGAACGCGCCAGCCGCCGCATCGCGCGGGCTATCGTCAAGGCGCGCAGCGAAGCGCCCATTGAAACAACGCTGCAACTGGCGGGATTGATCGAGAAATGCCTGCCGCGGGGCAAGCCGGGGCAATCGCATCCAGCCACCCGCAGCTTTCAGGCGCTGCGGATCGCGGTGAATGATGAATATCGCGAACTGGCCGAAGGGCTGGCTGCTGCCGAGCGCGCGCTCAAGCCCGGTGGCAAGCTGGCCGTTGTGACCTTCCATTCGATCGAGGATCGCATGGTCAAACGTTTCTTGCAGACCCGCAGCGGTACGGCTGGCCGCGCCAACCGCTATGCGCCGCTGGAAGAAGAGGCCGACGCCCAATTCCGCCAGACGACGCGTAAGGCCATCGGCCCCGACGATCAGGAGTTGGAGGAAAACCCGCGTGCCCGCAGCGCCAAGTTGCGTGTGGCGATCCGCACCGATGCGCCTGCTGGCCCCACCGATATGTCCGGTCTGGGCATGCCTACAATCAAGGGAGAGTTCTGAGATGCGTTCCGTGCTGTTCGTGCTGACGGCCTGTGCCGTGATCGGGCTGGCCTTCTGGGCCTATCGCGAAAACTATCGCACACAGCAGGCTTTGGACGTGACCGAACAATTGCAGCGCGATATCGGGGCCTCCCGCGCCCGTCTGGCCGTGCTGCGTGCGGAATGGGCTTATCTCAACCGTCCGTCGCGTCTGCGCGATCTGGCTGATCTGAATTTCGACAGTCTCGGGCTGATGCCGATGGCGCCGGAACAGTTCGGCCGCATTGATCAGGTGGCCTATCCGCTTGAAGAGGAAGGGCTGTTGCCGATCACCGACCCGATCGAAGTGTCCAATATGGGGGAACGGCCATGATCCGCACGCCGCTACGCCCTCTGGCCCGTGTTCTGGAAGCCCGTGCCAAAGGGGACAACCCCGATGCGATCGAGCGCGAGAACCTGCGTCTGCGCCATGAGGAAATGCGTGACCGCGCCCGCCAGCGCGCTGAGGGGCGTTTGCTGGTGCTGGGCGTGCTGTTTGTCTGTGCCTTCACGATGGTGGGCGCGCGCATGGGCCTTCTGGCCGCCTCCGAGCCAAGCGAACCGCGCGCAAGTGCGGCTGGGGCTGATATTCTGGCACTGCGCGCCGATATCGTCGACCGGCAGGGCCGCGTTCTGGCCACGAATCTCGAGACATTCTCGCTTTATGCCCAGCCGCACCTGATGGTTGATCCTGAACATGCCGCCACTGAACTGGCGCGGATTTTTCCTGATCTCAAGCGCGACAGGCTTGTGCGTGACTTCACTGGGTCACGCAAATTCCTGTGGATCAAGCGCCGCCTGAGCCCTGAACAGAAACAGGCCGTGCATGATATCGGTGATCCAGGTCTGCTGTTTGGCCCGCGCGATATGCGGCTATATCCCAACGGTACGCTTGCTGCGCATGTGTTGGGTGGTGCCGGTTTCGGTCGTGAGGGCGTACATGCCGCCGAGGTGATCGGGGTCGCAGGCGTCGAACAGACATTCGACGAACAGTTGCGCGACCCCGCCCGCGCAGGAGAGCCGCTGCAACTGTCGCTGGACCTGACTATTCAGGCCGCCACCGAAGAGGTGCTGTCCGGCGGCATGCGCCTGCTGAACGCCAAGGGTGCCGCAGCCGTTCTGATGGATGTGCACACGGGCGAGGTGATCTCGGTCGCGTCATTGCCGGATTTTGACCCGAATGACCGGCCGCCGCTGCCCACCAAGGGCCGCCCCGATGACAGCCCGCTATTCAACCGTGTGGTGCAGGGCGTCTACGAATTGGGATCGACCTTCAAGATTTTTACCGTCGCACAGGCGCTTGAACTGGGCATGGTGACACCTGACACGATCATCAATACCAAATCCCCGATGACATGGGGGCGGCACAGGATCTCGGATTTCCGTAACTATGGTCCTGAACTGTCTGTGTCCAAGGTGATCGAGAAATCGTCCAACGTCGGAACGGCGCGGATCGCCATCGATATCGGTGGCGAACGCCAGCGCGACTTTCTGGACCAGCTTGGCCTGCTGGAGCCGACGAAATTCGAAATGGTCGAGGCCCGTGGCGGCAAACCATTGCTGCCGCCGCGCTGGTCGGAACTGTCCACGATGACAATTTCTTATGGTCACGGCTTGTCCGCAACGCCGCTGCATCTGGCTGCGGCCTATGCCACGATGGTCAATGGCGGCACCAAGGTGGAGCCGACCTTGATCAAGCAGGCAGGTCCGCAATACGGCCCGCGCGTGATCTCGGAAAAGACATCCGAACAGTTGCGCCGGATGCTGCGCCTGACGGTCAGTCAGGGCACGGCCAGCTTTGGCGATGTGCCCGGCTATGCTGTGGGCGGCAAGACCGGCAGCGCCGACAAGCCACGCATCGACGGTCGCGGCTATGAGAAAGACAAGGTTCTTGCAACATTTGCCGCCACCTTTCCCGCGCATGATCCGAAATATGTGCTGATCGTCACGCTGGACGAGGCGGTGGAAACATCAGGTTCCGAACCGCGCCGTACTGCTGGATGGACAGCAGTGCCTGTCGCGGCAGAAGTGATCCGTCGCGTTGCCCCGCTTCTGGGCCTCAGACCCGAGATTGAACCGGCTGAACTGACTGGTATAACGCTCACATCAAATTGACACTGACGCATAGGGGCATCGTTTGGGGCAGGCAAAAACTTTGGCGCAGCTTGGCCTGACCGCCAAATCGGGACGCGAGGCGCAGATCACGGGGCTGGCCGTGGACAGTCGGCAGGTCAAGGACGGTTTTCTGTTCGCGGCGCTGGCCGGAACCAAGATGCATGGCGGCGAATTCATCCAATATGCCTTGCGTATGGGCGCGGGGGCGATCCTGACGGATGCGACCGGCGCGCGCATTGCTGCGGCGGAACTTGCCGCCTCGGACGCCGCATTGATTGTTGCGGAAGATCCGCGTCAGGCTTTGTCCTATGCTGCGGCTCTGTGGTTTGGCGCGCAACCTGCCACGATGGTGGCGGTGACGGGCACCAATGGCAAAACATCGGTGGCCACCTTCACTCGCCAGATCTGGGAGGAGCTTGAGCTTCCCGCGATCAATCTGGGCACAACGGGCGTCGAGGGCGCATATGAAGTGCCGCTGCATCATACCACGCCCGAGCCGGTCACCCTGCACCGCGTGCTGGCCGATGCGGCAGCAGCCGGCGTGACCCATGCCGCAATGGAGGCATCAAGCCACGGTCTGGCGCAGCGCCGCCTTGACGGGGTGCAACTGATGGCTGCGGGGTTTACCAACCTCACGCAGGACCATCTGGATTACCACGCTGATTTTGCAGAATATTTTGACGCTAAAGCGGGGCTTTTCGCGCGTGTCCTGCCGATGGATCGCACAGCGGTGATCAATGTCGATGACAGCCGCGGTATGGAGATGGCAGGCATCGCGCGCAGCCGCGGTCAGGACGTGATCAGCGTCGGACGCCGCGAGGGGGCCGATCTGCAACTTCTGTCGCAACGCTTTGACGCGACGGGGCAAACCGTGCTGTTCCGGTTTCGCGGTAAAAGCTACAGTGCCGATCTGGCTTTGATCGGCGGGTTTCAGGCGGAAAACGTGCTTCTGGCCGCCGGATTGGTGATCGCCTGCGGTGCCGATCCCGACCGCGTGTTCG
This sequence comes from Seohaeicola saemankumensis, assembly GCF_021021435.1. Lineage (GTDB taxonomy): Bacteria > Pseudomonadota > Alphaproteobacteria > Rhodobacterales > Rhodobacteraceae > Seohaeicola. Next base: position 179,941 of record NZ_JAINWI010000012.1, on the reverse strand, counting down.
AGACATTGCCGTATCTGAGCACGGTGCGGGGAAGGATGCAGCTTGCCGCGACCCGCGATAACGGGGCTGCGGTTTTTGTGGATTACGCCCATACGCCCGACGCCGTGGCGACCGCCTTGAAAGCGATGCGCCCGCATGTGATGGGGCGTCTGGTGGCAATTGTCGGTGCAGGCGGCGACCGTGACACGACCAAGCGACCTCTGATGGGCGCTGCGGCGGCGGAACACGCCGACGAAGTGATCGTGACCGACGACAACCCGCGCTCGGAAGATCCGGCGCTGATCCGTGCGGCAGTGCTATTGGGTATTCCGGCGGATGCGCGTGTGCATGTGCGCGAGGTGGGCGACCGTGCCGAGGCGATCCTGCGCGGCGTCGATGCGCTTGGTCCCGGCGATGCGTTGCTGATCGCGGGTAAAGGGCATGAGACCGGCCAAACGGTCGGCGACATGGTGCTGCCCTTCGATGATGCCGAACAGGCCAGCGTTGCTGTTGCGGCTCTGGACGGGGGGCTGGCATGAGCCTCTGGATCGCACAAGACGCCATAGCTGCAACGGGGGGCACCTCAACCTCCGACTGGAGCGCATCGGGCGTGTCCATCGACACCCGCACGATCAGGCAGGGCGATCTGTTTGTGGCGCTCAAGGCTGCGCGGGACGGGCATGAATTTGTGGCGCAGGCCTTGGCCAAAGGGGCGGCGGCGGCTTTGGTCACGCATCGTCCCGAAGGCGTGGCCGAGGATGCGCCGCTGCTGATCGTGACGGATGTGCTGCGCGCGCTTGAGGATCTGGGGCGCGCCGCCCGCGCCCGCACAGAGGCGCGCGTGATCGCTGTGACCGGATCGGTTGGCAAGACCTCGACCAAGGAGATGCTGCGCTGCGTGCTCTCAGGGCAGGGCCGCACCCATGCCGCCGAGGCCAGCTACAACAACCATTGGGGCGTTCCCCTCACCTTGGCGCGGATGCCCGCGGATACCGAATTCGCGGTGATCGAGATCGGCATGAACCATCCCGGCGAGATCGCACCCCTCGCGCAGATGGCGCGGCCCCATGTTGCGATGGTCACAACCGTCGCCGCGGCCCATCTTGAGGCTTTCGAGGACCTTGCGGGGATCGCGCATGAGAAAGCGTCGATCCTGTCTGGTCTGGAACAGGGCGGCGTGGCAGTGCTGAATGCCGATCTTGATACAACGCCGATCCTGCTCGACTGGGCGGCAACCCATGCGGCGCGTGTCATCACATTTGGCGAAACCAGCGCCGCGCATCACCGCGTCACCGAGGTGACGCTGTGCGACCAGACAACGGTGGTGCAGGGCCGCGCATGGCGGCGTCCGGTCCTGTTCAAGGTCCATGCGCCAGGGCGGCATTTCGCTGTCAATGCGATGGGCGTGATGGCTGTCGCGCATGCGTTGCACCTGAACCCTGTTCTGGCGGCCAATGATCTGGGATCATGGCAACCGCCTGAAGGGCGCGGAACGCGGGAACGCTTTCTGCTCGATCCGCTGTCGGACGATCTCTATTTTGATCTCATTGATGATGCGTTCAACGCCAACCCCACCTCGATGGAGGCCTCTCTTGAAGTTCTGGCGATGGCCGAGCCCCGTGACGGGCTGGGCCGCGTGAAGCAGGGGCGCCGTATCGCGGTCCTGGGTGATATGCTGGAACTCGGCCCCGATGAAATCCGGCTGCATACCGAACTGGCGGCCTTGCCCCATATGTCCAGAATGTCGCTGGTCCATTGCGTCGGCCCCCGGATGCGCCATTTGTGGGAGGCCCTGCCGCATGCCAAGCGCGGTGAATGGGCCGAAAGCGCAGACGCGCTGGCAGCCCGCGCACATCGGCTGGTGGATGCGGGTGATATCCTTCTGGTCAAAGGGTCCAAGGGCAGCAAGGTCAGTCTTGTGGTTGACGCGCTGCGCAAACTGGGCCATGCCGCGCCGCAATCTGACAAAGGGACAGAGTAATGCTTTATTGGTTAACTGCGCTGTCCGACGGTGGCGATGTCTTCAACCTTTTTCGCTATATCACGTTCCGTGCGGGCGGAGCGTTTCTGACGGCTTTGATCTTCGGTTTCCTCTTTGGCCGCCCCCTGATCGACGTATTGCGCAAGCGGCAGGGCAAGGGGCAGCCGATCCGCAACGATGGACCCGAGGGGCATTTCGTCAAGGCAGGCACGCCGACAATGGGCGGGCTTCTGATCGTGGGCGCGCTTCTCACCTCGACCCTGCTCTGGGCGCGGCTGGACAATCCCTTTGTCTGGATCGTGCTGTTTGTCACCATGTCCTTCGCGGCGATCGGCTTTGCCGATGACTACGCGAAAGTGTCGAAACAGAATACCAAGGGTGTGCCCGGCAAGGTGCGTATGGCACTGGGCCTTCTGGTGGCCGCCATCGCGGGCTATTGGGCCGCGCAATACCACCCCGAGGCGCTGACCAACAAGCTGGCCTTTCCGGTGTTCAAGGAAGCGCTGTTGAACCTCGGTTTCCTGTTCGTGCCTTTTTCGATGATCGTGATTGTCGGTGCGGCCAATGCCGTGAACCTGACAGACGGTCTGGACGGTCTGGCGATTATGCCGGTGATGATTGCCAGCGCCACGCTGGGCGTGATCGCCTATGCGGTGGGGCGTGTCGATTTCACCGAATACCTGGATGTGCATTATGTGCCGGGAACGGGCGAGATCCTGATTTTCGTGGCCGGGCTGATCGGCGGCGGCTTGGGTTTCCTATGGTATAACGCGCCGCCAGCGGCGGTTTTCATGGGCGATACAGGGTCGCTGGCCTTGGGGGGAGCATTGGGCGCGATTGCGGTGTCAACCAAGCACGAGATCGTGCTGGCCATCGTCGGCGGTCTGTTCGTGGTCGAGGCGCTGAGCGTGATCATTCAGGTGCTCTATTTCAAGCGCACCGGCAAACGGGTGTTCCTGATGGCCCCGATCCATCACCACTACGAGAAAAAGGGCTGGGCGGAATCCACCATCGTGATCCGTTTCTGGATCATCTCTCTTATTCTGGCGATGATCGGACTGGCCACGCTGAAAGTGCGCTGAGGCGGACTGATCTTGTCTCGCCGCGCCGCGCGCCGCCCTTGCGGGCGTGTTCGGCGTGGATCAGGCCGCAGCTCTCAATCGTTCAGCGAGGCGTCGAATTGAACGGTTGTCCCGGTGCTGGCGGCGCCGCTGACGAATGTGATCTGGCCGTTGCGGATGCGTCCGCCCGAAAACTCGATCAGGCGCTGGTCCATGCCCTCGGCGGCGGGTTTCACCTGATAAGGGCCTTCCTCGAGCACCGCGCGCCATGTGGCGGCCATGCTGTCCGCGTCTTCTGCGGTCGAGAAGGAGAAGATGCGATTTGCAGATCCGATACTGCGGTCAATCGTGATCTCCATATCGTCGGGCAGGGTGATTTCAGGCGGAATCCAGCTTTGCGGTTGCTCTTGCGCGGCCACCGTGGCGGTGCCAAGGACAAAAGCCACAAAGGCGCTACGGGCGGTTCGGATCAGATATGTCATTCCTGAAAACTAGAGGCAGGGTCCCCGATTGCCAACCCTTGCCCCGTCAAACAGGGCGATCTTTCGCTCACTCTTGCGGTCAACAGGGTCACAACGCATTGTCTGCCACGACAGATGACAGGAGCAGGACATGATTCCGGTACGCGGATTTGAGGGCCAGTCGCTGGCCGTGCTGGGCCTTGGTCGGTCCGGCCTTGCCACGGCGCGCAGCCTTGAGGCAGGAGGCGCCACGCCGATATGCTGGGATGACAATCCCTCCGCGCGCGAGGTGGCCGCGGCGGAAGGTTTCACGGTCCGCGACCTGACCCGTTCAGGCGCGTTCGACGATATTGCAGCCCTGATCGTCAGCCCTGGCATCCCGCATCTTTACCCCGAACCCAACCGCGTGATCCGCGCCGCGATGGAGGCGGGCGTGCCGGTGGACAATGACATCGGGCTGTTTTTCCGCTCGCTGGCGGTGGACGAATGGGACGGGTTCGACACCGCCCCGCGGGTGATAGCGGTGACGGGATCGAACGGGAAATCCACCACCTCGGCGCTGATCCATCATATTCTGGAACAGGCCGACCGCGAGGCGCAGCTGGCGGGCAATATCGGGCGTGGCGTGCTGGATATCGACCCGCCGGGCGATGGCGGCGTTGTGGTGCTGGAACTGTCCAGCTACCAGACAGACCTTGCGCGCGCGCTTACGCCCGACGTGGCAGTGTTCACCAATCTTAGCCCCGACCATCTGGACCGCCATGCCGGCATGGGCGGCTATTTCGCGGCCAAGCGCCGGTTGTTCGCCGAGGGCGGGCCGGATCGTGCGGTGATCGGCGTGGACGAGATCGAGGGGCTGTATCTGGCGAACCAACTGTCCGAAGGCCCCGGCGATGACCGCGTAATCAGGGTCTCGTCAGGCCAGAAACTGACCGGACCGGGCTGGTTTGTTTTCGCCCGCAAGGGATTTCTGGCGGAATGGCGCAAGGGCAAGCAGGTGGCGGCTATCGACCTGCGCCCCATGACCGGATTGCCCGGCGCGCATAACCACCAGAATGCCTGCGCCGCCTATGCCGCCTGCCGCACATTGGGGTTGGCCCCAAGGGTGATCGAGGTCGGATTGGCGAGCTATCCCGGCCTGCCGCATCGCAGCCAGACCATCGCCGAGGCTGATGGCGTGCGTTACGTCAACGACTCCAAGGCCACCAATGTGGACAGCGCCGCCAAGGCGCTGGCGGCTTTCGACAAGATCCGCTGGATCTGCGGCGGGCTGGAGAAAGAAGGAGGGCTGGAAAAGTTGCGCCCCGCGCTGGGTTCGGTCGTCAAGGCCTATGTGATCGGCCGCGAGGCCGCGGGTTTCGCGCTGCAACTGGGCGATATCGAGGCCGAGGTTTGCACCACGATGGATGTGGCTGTCGCTCGCGCGATGGCCGAAGCCCAGCCCGGCGAAGTGGTGCTGCTGGCCCCTGCAGCGGCGAGTTTCGACCAGTATGACAATTTCGAGAAACGCGGCGAGGACTTCGCGGCACAGGTGAAGACGGGGCTGAAGGGGTAGGGCTTACTCGCGCCTTGCGCGGAAACAGAGCGCGGCTCGCGCCGCCGCGCGATCGCCAACGCGTCCTATCGGGGCGGCGATTTTGCAATGGTTCTGAAATCATCCAAGGCTCGAAGACGTGGCGGGGAAAAACTGCCAAATACTATTCTTGCATCCCACACCGCGCTACGGTGAACGCGCGGCTTACCCCATGAGCGCGGCTATATCCCGTCCGGCGGCAACGCCGCTCGACCATGCCCATTGGAAGTTGTAGCCGCCCAGCCAGCCGGTCACGTCCACGGCCTCGCCGATGAAATAGAGGCCCGGCACGGTTTTGGACATCATGGATTGCGAGGACAGACCGTCTGTATCCACGCCGCCCAGCGTGACTTCGGCGGTGCGGTAGCCCTCTGATCCAGTGGGGAGCAATTCCCAGCCCGTCAGGCGGTCCGCAAGTGCGCGCAGTTTTGTATCGTTCTGGTCGGCCAGATTGCCCGCCAGCGCCCAGTCTGCCGCCAAGTGGTCGGCCAGGCGCGCAGGCAGCATCTGCGACAGGACCGTGCCCAGTTGCCGCCGGCCGCTGGCTTGTCGCTGGGCGCGCAGCGCCTCATAGGGATCGGTGTCCGGCAACAGGTTGACGCGGATGCTGTCCCCCTCGGTCCAGTAGCTTGAGATTTGCAGGATCGCGGGCCCGGACAATCCGCGATGGGTGAAGAGCATCGCCTCGGCAAAGCTTGTGTCATGCGACTGCGCGGTGACGGGCAAGGCCACACCTGCCAGCGGCGCAAAGCGGTCCGGCTGGAAGGTCAGGGGCACAAGGGCCGGGCGCGTGTCGGTCAGCGCATGACCGAACTGGCGCGCAATATCATAGGCCAGACCCGTGGCGCCCATTTTCGGGATGGATTTGCCGCCCGTGGCCACGATGACATGCGCGGTTTGGACCACGACCTGCCGCCCCTCGCGCTCTAGCGTGACGCTGAAGCCTGCTGCGTCCTGCGCGACACCCAGAACAGAGGTTGAGAGCCAGAGATCGGCACCTGCGGCTTTCATCTCGGCCAGCAGCATCGCCACGATCTGTTTCGCCGACCCGTCGCAGAACAACTGGCCAAGGGTCTTTTCGTGCCATGCGATTGCGTGCCGTGCGACCAGATCCAGAAAATCCCACTGGGTATAGCGTTTCAGCGCCGACTTGCAGAAATGGTGGTTGTGGCTGATGAAACTGGCGGGGCTTGCGTGCATGTTGGTGAAATTGCACCGCCCGCCGCCCGAGATGCGGATCTTTTCGCCTGCCGCCTTGGCGTGGTCCACGACAAGAACCCGCCCGCCCGTATGGGCCGCGGCCATCAGTCCGGCGGCTCCGGCTCCGAGGATGACAGTATCGTATTGCATGCCCGCGAGGTGGCGCGATTTGTCCCTCAAGGCAAGGGGATAAGACTTTCATTGCGGGAATTTTCGCGCTACACTGTACGCACAGACCCCGAAAAGGGGCGATCTTCGAGGCAGTGTACGGCGGTTAATCCATGACAGAGATGGTCTATGGTTCTGTTCCGGTCAGGAATGCAGAGCCTGTTCTTCCCAAATGGTGGCGCACCATCGACACATGGTCGATGTCCTGCATCCTGATCCTGTTCGGGATCGGGTTGTTGCTGGGCTTTGCCGCTTCGCCACCGCTGGCCTCGAAAACGGGTTTGCCGCCATTCCATTATGTCGAGCGTCAGGCGTTGTTCGGGGGGCTTGCACTGATCGCGATGTTCCTGACCTCGATGATGAGCCCGCATCTGGTGCGCCGTCTTGCAGTGATCGGTTTTATCGGTGCCCTGATCGCGTTGATGGGTCTGCCGTTTTTCGGCACCGATTTCGGCAAGGGCGCGATGCGCTGGTATTCGCTGGGCTTTGCCAGCGTGCAGCCGTCCGAATTCCTCAAGCCGGGTTTCATTGTCGTGGCCGCATGGATGCTGGCCGCAGGACAGGAAATCAACGGCCCTCCGGGGCGTCTTTGGTCGCTGATACTGGCGGTGTTTATTGTGTTGCTGCTGGCCTTCCAGCCTGACTTCGGACAGGCCGCCCTTGTGCTGTTCGGCTGGGGTGTGATGTATTTCGTGGCTGGCGCGCCAATGGTTCTGCTGGTGGCGATTGCCGGTCTGGTGGTTCTGGGCGGTTCGTTTGCCTATAACAATTCGGAACATTTTGCCCGCCGGATCGACGGCTTCCTGACCCCCGAGGTGGATCCGCGTACCCAGCTTGGCTATGCTACCAACGCCATTCAGGAGGGCGGTTTTTTCGGTGTCGGCGTCGGTGGGGGTGAGGTGAAATGGTCGCTGCCGGATGCCCATACCGATTTCATCATCGCTGTTGCCGCCGAGGAATACGGGCTGGTTCTGGTGCTGTGCATCATCCTTCTTTATACCAGCGTGGTCGTGCGCTCTTTGCTGCGCCTGATGCGCGAGCGTGATCCGTTCATCCGGTTGGCAGGCACCGGGCTTGCCTGCATTTTCGGTGTGCAGGCGTTGATCAATATGGGCGTCGCGGTGCGGCTGCTGCCTGCCAAAGGCATGACCCTGCCATTCGTCAGCTATGGCGGGTCGTCGCTGATTGCGGGGGGCATCGCGGTGGGGATGCTTCTGGCTTTCACCCGCACAAGGCCGCAGGGCGAGATCGGAGATATCCTGAGGGGGCGGGTCAGATGAATATCGACGCACCTCTGCTGGTAATTGCCGCTGGTGGCACGGGCGGGCATATGTTTCCGGCCCAATCACTGGCCGAGGTAATGTTGCGGCGCGGTTGGCGTGTAAAGCTGAGCACCGATGCGCGCGGCGCGCGCTATACTGGCGGCTTTCCCCATTCGGTCGAGATCGAGCAGATCGCCAGCGCCACTTTTGCGCGCGGTGGCCTGCTGGCGAAAGCGATGGTGCCGTTTCGTATCCTGGGCGGCGTTCTGGGTGCGCTCTGGCGGATGCGTGGCGACCGGCCGATGGCGGTCGTTGGTTTTGGCGGCTATCCGGCCATCCCCGCGATGGCGGCAGCGACAATGCTGCGCCTGCCGCGCATGATCCATGAACAAAACGGTGTACTGGGCCGCGTCAACAAGCTGTTCGCGCCACGCGTCGACACTGTTGCCTGCGGCACATGGCCGACAGAACTGCCTGCGGGGGTCACGGGGTCCGATGTGGGAAACCCCGTCCGCGCCGCTGTGCTGGAGCGGGCAGGGGCGGGTTACATAGCGCCCGGCGACTATCCGATGTCGCTGCTGGTGATGGGCGGCTCGCAAGGCGCGCGCGTCCTGTCCGATGTGGTGCCCGCTGCCGTGACTCTGCTGCCCGAAGCGGTGCGCCGCAACATCCGCGTCAGCCATCAGGCCCGCGCCGAGGATGGCGACAGGGTCGAAGAGGCCTACGCTGCTGCCGGAATAGACGCCGATGTGCAGCCTTTCTTTCAGGATGTGCCGCGCCGGATCAGCGAGGCGCAACTGGTCATCAGCCGTGCAGGCGCTTCCAGCGTCGCCGATCTGAGCGTGATCGGTCGCCCTTCGATCCTGATCCCCTTTGCGGCCGCTACAGCCGACCATCAAAGCGCCAATGCGCGCGGGCTGGTCGATGCCGGTGCGGCGATCCTGATTCCCGAGGCGCGTCTGGACGCGCAGGCATTGGCCGAACAGATGATGCTGGTGCTGGACAATCCCCAAGGGGCCGAGGATATGGCCCGCGCGGCGCTGTCCTGTGGCCGCCCCGATGCGGCGCAGACGCTGGCCGATATGGTCGAGGCGCTTGCTGAAACAAGCAAGACCCGGAAAGGCAAAAGATGAACGCGGCCACCAAACTTCCCGGCGATGTCGGCCCGATCCATTTCGTCGGTATCGGCGGTATCGGCATGTCGGGCATCGCCGAGGTGCTGCTGAACCACGGCTATACCGTGCAGGGTTCGGACCAGAAGACGACCAAGATCACCGACCGGCTGGCCGGTCTGGGCGCTACCATTTTTGAGGGACAGGCGGCCGAGAACCTGACCGGCGCGCAGGTCGTCGTGATCTCGAGCGCGATCAAGACGGGCAACCCTGAACTCGACGAGGCACGCCGCTTGGGCCTGCCCGTCGTGCGCCGCGCCGAGATGCTGGCCGAACTGATGCGGCTGAAATCCAACATCGCCATCGCGGGCACACATGGCAAGACGACTACCACCACGATGGTGGCCGAAGTGCTGGTGGCGGGCGGGATCGACCCCACCGTGGTCAATGGCGGGATCATCCACGCCTATGGCTCGAACGCGCGGATGGGGCAGGGCGAATGGATGGTGGTCGAGGCCGACGAGAGCGACGGCACCTTCAACCGCCTGCCCGCAACCATCGCCATCGTGACCAATATCGACCCCGAACATATGGAACATTGGGGCGATTTCGAGCAGTTGAAACAGGGCTTCGTGGATTTCGTATCGAACATCCCCTTCTATGGTGTCGCTGTGTGTTGCACCGATCATCCCGAGGTCCGCAGCCTTGTCGGCAAGATCACCGACAGGCGTGTCATCACCTACGGTTTCAACGCGCAGGCCGATGTGCGGGCGTTGAACCTGCGCTACGAGGAGGGTGTGGCGCATTTCGATATCGCGCTGCAGGCCGAGGATATCGTGATCGAAGACTGCAGCCTGCCGATGCCGGGGGATCACAACGTCTCGAACGCACTGGCTGCTGTGGCCGTGGCGCGGCATCTGGGCATGAAAGGCGACGAGATCCGCGGCGCACTCGCCGCCTTTGGCGGCGTGAACCGGCGCTTCACCAAGGTGGGTGAGGTCGGCGGCGTGACGATCATCGACGATTATGGCCATCATCCGGTCGAGATCACGGCGGTGCTGAAAGCCGCGCGTCAGGCCACCACAGGCCGTGTGATCGCGGTGCACCAGCCGCATCGTTATTCGCGCCTGTCCAGCCTTTTCGAGGATTTCTGCGGCTGCTTCAACGAGGCTGATGTGGTGGCCATCGCCGAGGTTTACGCCGCGGGCGAGGCCCCCATCGCGGGTGCCAGCCGTGACGATCTTGTGGCCGGCCTGATCCGGCATGGCCATCGCCATGCCCGCGCGGTCACGGACGAGGACGATCTGCTGCGTCTGGTGCGCGAACAGGCGCGTCCGGGTGATATGGTGGTCTGCCTCGGGGCCGGCACGATCAGCGCATGGGCAAACAACCTGCCCTCGCGCATGGAAGGCTGAGGCGATGCTCTGCCGCCCGCAATGCTGCTGGGTGCTGGGCGGGATTTATCCGGATATTTGGAGCAAGAAGACACAGGCGGTGCGGCGGGTATGAGCATTTCCCTGATCCTTGCCTGTCTCTGGGCGCTGGCGGCCAATCTGGCCGCGATGTTCCCCTCAAGCGACAACCATTGGAAGCGGGCCTATGTGCTGATCGCGCTGGGTATTCCCCTTGTCGGCTATGTGACCTATGAAAACGGTCCGGTCGCAGGGCTTCTGGTTCTGGCGGCAGGGATGAGCATGTTGCGCTGGCCGGTGATCTATCTGGGTCGCTGGATGCGCCGCCGGATGGAGAAACGGGATGGCCCGACCTGATGCGATAACGGGGCTGCGCGGCAGCCTGACAGCGGGTAAGGCGCTGTCCGAGCTGACTTGGTTGCGCGTGGGTGGTCCCGCGGACTGGATCTACCAGCCTACCGATGCAGCGGATCTGGCGCATTTTTTGGGCGCTCTGGATGGGGATGTGCCGGTTTTTCCGATGGGGGTGGGCAGCAACCTGATCGTGCGCGATGGGGGGCTGCGCGCCGTAGTGATCCGGTTGGGGCGCGGTTTCAACGGGATCGGGATCGAAGGCAATCGCGTCACGGCAGGGGCGGCTGCACTGGATGCCCATGTTGCGCGCCGCGCGGCAGAAGCGGGACTTGACCTGACATTTTTGCGCACCATCCCCGGTAGTATCGGCGGGGCCGTGCGGATGAATGCGGGCTGCTATGGGAGCTATGTGGCGGATGTGCTGGTCAGTGTCGAGGCCGTCACCCGCGACGGGCGCATCGTGACGCTAAAGCCTGACGGTCTGCGCTTTACCTATCGTCAAAGCCAACTCCCCGAAGGCTGGGTGCTGGTCGCGGCCACATTCGAAGCTGCTGCGGGGGATCCCGCAGAACTGGCGGCGCGGATGGAGGACCAGCTTGCAAAGCGTGACGCCAGCCAGCCGACGCGCGAGCGTAGCGCGGGCAGCACCTTCCGCAATCCGGCGGGTTTTTCCAGCACAGGGCGCGCCGATGATGTCCATGATCTGAAGGCGTGGAAGGTGATCGAGGACGCCGGAATGCGCGGCGCGCGGCTGGGTGGCGCGCAGATGAGTGAGATGCATGCCAACTTTATGATCAATACTGGGCGGGCAACCGCCGCCGATCTGGAAAACCTTGGTGAAATGGTGCGAAAAAAGGTTTACGATTCAACTGGTATCACGCTAGAGTGGGAAATTATGAGGGTCGGCGAAACGGCCCCGGAACGCGGTTAACAGGCATTAGCAAAAAACGGGGTCATCAAAGACCCGGGAACTGAGGCAAGAATTGGGTATGTCGGGCAGGACAACCCCCAAGGTTGCAGTATTGATGGGCGGCTCCTCGGCTGAGCGTGAGGTGTCGCTGTCATCCGGGCGCGAATGCGTCGCAGCATTGCGGGACGAAGGTTACGAGGTTGTCGCGTTGGACGCGGGGCCTGACCTGCCCGCACGCCTTGTCGAGATTGCCCCCGATGTCGTCTTCAATGCCCTGCATGGACGCTGGGGCGAGGATGGCTGTGTGCAGGGCCTGCTGGAATGGCTGCGCCTGCCCTATACGCATTCGGGCGTGCTGGCCTCGGCGCTGGCGATGGACAAGCAGCGCACCAAGGATATCTACCGCGCCGAAGGCCTGCCTGTGGTGCCCAGCGTGCTGGCCGCCCAATCCGACATTGCTGCAACCCATGTGATGCCACCGCCCTATGTGGTCAAACCCTTCGATGAAGGATCATCCGTCGGTGTGGTGATCGTGCGCGAGGGGATGAATGCTCCGCGCCTGCCCGAGGGTCTGCCGGACGTGCTGATGGTCGAGGCCTATGCCCCCGGGCGCGAGTTGACCGTGACGGTCATGGGCGAGCAAGCGCTTGGCGTGACCGAGATCATCACCGATGGCTGGTATGACTATGATGCCAAATACAAGCCCGGCGGCTCGCGCCATGTGTGCCCCGCCGAACTGCCTGCCCAAATTGCCGAGGCCTGTCTGGATTATGCCTTGCGCGCGCATCGCGCCTTGGGCTGCCGTGGTGTGACACGCACCGATCTGCGTTGGGATGATGCGCGCGGGCTGGATGGTCTGGTGCTGCTGGAAACTAACACCCAACCGGGCATGACACCCACATCGCTGTCGCCCGAACATGCCGGATTGATCGGCATGAGTTTTGGCCAGTTCTGCGCCTGGATGGTCGAGGATGCCTCATGCAGCAGGTGAACGCGCGTCTTGATCCCGCCCCCTCGCGCTGGTCCTACCGGATGCAGCGGCTTATGCTGACGCCGCTTTATCGCAATCTGTTGCGGATCGGGCTGCCCTTTGCCATCAGCTTTGGCGCGGTCACTGCCTATATGGCCGACGATACGCGGCGCGAGGCGGTGATCACTGCAGTGGTCGATCTGCGTGACCAGTTCCAGACGCGGCCTGAATTCATGGTCAACCTGATGGCGATCGACGGGGCCAGCACATCGGTCGCCGAGGACATCCGCGAGATCGTGCAACTGGATTTTCCGCTGAGCAGTTTCGATCTGGACCTTGCCGCCATTCTGACAACGGTGCGCGAATTGCCTGCCGTGGCCGATGCCGAGGTGCGCGTGCGCTCGGGCGGGGTGTTGCAGGTCGATGTAACCGAGCGGATTCCGGCGGTTCTGTGGCGCACCGGCGACGGGCTTGAGGTATTGGACGCCGACGGCCAGATCACCGGACCTGCCAGTTCGCGCGAGGAATTTGCCACGCTGCCACTTATCGCGGGCCATGGCGCTGACGGCCATGTGACCGAAGCGCTGGATCTGGTGCGCGCGGCAGGGCCGTTGGGCGCGCGGATGCGCGGGCTCGTGCGGATGGGCGAGCGGCGCTGGGATGTGGTTCTGGATCGTGATCAGCGCATCCTGTTGCCTGAAGAGGCTCCGGTGCAGGCGCTGGAGCGGGTGATCGCATTGGATCAGGTGCATGAAATGTTGGAGCGGGATGTTTCCGTCGTCGATATGCGGCTAGCCGCACGCCCGACGATCCGCATGAACCCTGCCGCTGTCGAGCAGTGGCAGGAATACCAAAAAACGAACGCGGGGATAGCAGAACGATGATCGAGCTTTATGACAGCCAGCGCGCCATGCGGAATATGCGCCGCGCCGCCATGCAACGCGGCGTTGTGGCCATTCTCGATGTGGGCAGTTCCAAGATCGCCTGTCTGGTCTTGCGCTTTGACGGCACGGATCGGGGGGTGGAACCAGACGGTGTGGGGCCGATGGCAGGACAGGCGGGTTTTCGCGTGATCGGGGCTGCCACAACCCGTTCGCGGGGGGTGCGCTTTGGCGAGATTCACGCCATGCAAGAGACCGAGCGCGCCATCCGCACCGCCGTGCAGGCCGCACAGAAAATGGCGAATATCCGCGTCGATCACGTGATTGCCTGTTTTTCGGGCGCCGATCCGCGCAGCTATGGTCTGGCGGGCGCGATTGATCTGGAAGGCCATGTTGTCACCGAACAGGACGTGAGCCGCGTGCTGAGCGCGTGCGATGTGCCCGATTATGGCGACGGGCGCGAGGTGCTGCACGCGCAACCCGTGAACTTCGCGCTGGATCACCGCACGGGTCTGGGCGATCCGCGCGGGCAGATGGGGATGCGCCTTGCCACGGATATGCATATGCTGACCGTCGATGCGGCCGCGATCCAGAACCTTGCCCATTGCGTCAAGCGTTGCGATCTGGAACTGGCAGGCGTTGCCTCGTCTTCCTATGTGTCGGGCATTTCCGCACTGGTCGAGGACGAGCAGGAGCTTGGCGCGGCTTGTATCGACATGGGCGGCGGGGCGACCGGCATTTCGATCTTCATGAAAAAGCACATGATCTTTGCCGATACGGTCAAGATGGGTGGCGACCACGTGACCGGCGATATCTCGATGGGGCTGGGTGTGCCTGCCGCGACAGCCGAACGGATCAAGACCTTCTATGGTGGTGTTGTGGCGACCGGTATGGATGACCGCGAAATGATCGAGATCGGCGGCGATACCGGCGATTGGGAACATGACCGCCGCCGCGTCAGCCGTGCCGAACTGATCGGGATCATGCGTCCGCGCGTCGAGGAGATCCTTGAAGAAGTGCGTGCGCGTCTGGATGCGGCGGGCTTCGACCATTTGCCCAGCCAGCAGATCGTTCTGACAGGCGGCGGCAGCCAGATCCCCGGGCTTGACGGGTTGGCCAGCCGCATATTGGGCCATCAGGTGCGTCTTGGGCGGCCTTTGCGGGTGCATGGTCTGCCACAATCCGTCACCGGCCCCGGCTTTGCCAGCGCGGTCGGGTTGTGCCTGTTTGCGGCCCATCCGCAGGATGAATGGTGGGACTTCGAGATTCCGGTCGACCGCTATCCTGCACGGTCGTTGAAGCGGGCGGTAAAATGGTTCAAGGACAACTGGTAAACGCTATATATGGCGTCATCGGCAAAATCCCGCGTGACAGCGGCTTGGAATTGCCATATTTTGTGGTGAATTCGCGTTTTTTTGGTGACGATCCCCGCTGTACGCGTTAAGCTTTGAATTGAATTGGCAGAAAAAACGCTCGTGAATGCGGGCCGAACCTCAGGCGGACAGATCATGACATTGAACCTTTCGATGCCCGGACAGGAAGAATTGAAGCCCCGTATCACTGTTTTCGGTGTGGGTGGCGCAGGCGGTAACGCGGTCAATAACATGATCGAGAAAAAGCTGACGGGCGTGGAATTCGTGGTGGCCAACACCGATGCGCAGGCGTTGCAGCAAAGCAATGCGCCCAGCCGCATCCAGTTGGGTGTCAAGGTAACCGAAGGTCTAGGGGCCGGGGCGCGCGCCGCTGTCGGGGCCGCCGCTGCCGAGGAATCGATTGAACAGATCGTCGACCATCTGGCCGGTGCGCATATGTGCTTCATCACCGCCGGCATGGGCGGTGGCACCGGAACGGGCGCTGCCCCGATCATCGCGCAGGCTGCGCGCGAACTGGGTGTGCTGACCGTTGGCGTCGTGACCAAGCCTTTCCAGTTCGAGGGTGCCAAGCGGATGCGTCAGGCCGAGGAAGGCGTCGAGGCGCTGCAAAAGATGGTCGATACCCTGATCATCATTCCGAACCAGAACCTGTTCCGTCTGGCCAATGAAAAGACGACCTTTACCGAAGCCTTCTCGATGGCTGACGATGTACTCTATCAAGGCGTCAAGGGTGTAACTGATCTGATGGTCCGTCCGGGCCTGATCAACCTTGATTTCGCCGATGTCCGCGCCGTCATGGACGAGATGGGCAAGGCAATGATGGGCACAGGCGAGGCGCAGGGCGAAGACCGGGCGATTCAGGCCGCCGAAAAGGCGATCGCGAACCCGCTGCTGGATGAAATCAGCCTGCGCGGTGCCAAAGGTGTTCTGATCAACATCACCGGCGGTCACGATCTGACCCTGTTCGAACTGGACGAGGCCGCAAACCGCATCCGCGAAGAAGTGGACGCCGATGCGAATATCATTGTTGGCTCGACGCTAGATACTGAAATGGAAGGCATGATGCGCGTCAGCGTTGTTGCCACTGGTATTGATGCGATCGAAGTGAACACAGAGATCCCGCGCCCGCGTCGCGGAATGGCGCAGCCGCTGACACAGACAGTTTCGGCTGAAGCACCGGCACCCGCTGCCGAAGCGCGTCCGGCACCGGCACCGGCACCCGAACCCGTTACCCAGCCAGCCGCAACGCAAGCGTCACCTGCGCCGGTCGCGGCACGTGCCGCAGCCCCGCGTGCACCGGAGCCGACATTCTTCGAAGATCTGGACGTCGAGCGGACAGCCGCTTCCGAGCAGATGGACGATATCTTTGCCGAGGACGTGCAGCAGGATGACGATCTGCCGCCACCCGCCTACCAGCCGCGTGTCGCGCAGTTCCAGCCGCAGCAGGACCGCTTCGAGGACGAGGCAGAGAACTTTGTCGCCCCGCGCGCTCCCGCGCCCGGTACACCTTCGCCCGAGGCGTTGGCCCGTTTGCAACATGCCGTGAACAAGGCCGCACCGCAGACTCAGCGTCCGGTGGCCCAGCCGCAGCAGGAACCCGAGCAGCGCGCTCGTTTCGGAATAAACTCGCTGATCAACCGCATGACCGGTCACGCGACTGAAGCACAAGACCGTCCGGCCGCGCAGCCTGCCCGCCAACAACCGCCGGTGCGCGCGCAAGCGCCGCAGGGCTATGCACAGCAGGCGCGCACAAACCCGGCAGAAGCACAGGACCCAGATCAGGAGCGGATCGAAATCCCCGCATTTCTGCGTCGCCAGGCTAACTGATTTGCCTGAAAAAGGGGCATTCGTGTCACAAAAAGAAGGACCGCCTCGGGGCGGTCTTTTCTTTTGTTTCAGTGTCTTGGTGGCGTTTGCGCCGCAGTGCGGCAACTATCCGCTTAGACGCTTCGGGGATGTTTCAGACCGTTACAAAGATTGAATTGTTACCAAAGCGTCATATCCCTATTTTCAGGTCTGAGCGGGGGACACCGCAAAATAACCAGAGGCCGACCGTGCAGCATACCTTGAAATCTCCAGTTCGCTTCAGCGGTGTTGGCCTGCATTCGGGTCAACCTGTGCAGATGGTCATCCATCCTGCCGCTGTTGAACATGGTATATGGTTTCGCCGCAGTGACGTGGTCTTCGGGGATGCGATGATTCCTGCCCGCTGGGATGCCGTGCACCAGTCGCCGCTTTGCACTTTGCTGGAAAATGGCGCGGGCGTGACGGTTTCGACCGTCGAGCATGTAATGGCGGCCTTGTCGGGCTGCGGCGTGCATAACGCGCTGATCGAGGTTGACGGACCCGAAGTGCCGATTCTCGATGGCAGTTCGGCGGCGTTCGTGCGCGCGATCATGGCGCGCGGCCTGCGGCGGCAGGATGCGCCGATCCGTGCTATCAAGGTTCTGGAACCTATCGAGGTGCGTCGCGGGGATGCATGGGCGCGTCTGGACTCGTCCGACAGTCTGGTGATTGATTTCCGTATCCAGTTCGACGATGCCGCGATTGGCGCGCAATCCAAGGCGCTGACCATGTCGAACGGAACATTCGTGCGCGAGCTTTGTGACAGCCGCACCTTCTGCCGTCAGGCCGATGTGGACGCGATGCGCGCCAATGGACTTGCCTTGGGCGGGACGCTGGAAAATGCTGTTGTGGTCGATGGCGACCGTATCCTCAGCCCCGGTGGTTTGCGCCACCATGACGAGGCTGTGCGCCACAAGATGCTGGATGCCCTTGGCGATCTGGCGCTTGCAGGTGCGCCTGTGCTGGGGGCCTATACCGGCCACCGCGCAGGTCATGCGCTGACGAATGACCTGTTGCGCGCCTTGTTTGCCAAGCCATCGGCCTATCGTATGGTTGTATGTGACGCCCCAACGACATCCCGTTTGCCGGGTGTGGGCGTGCATATGGATGAAATTCCCGCCGTGGCATAGGCTTCAAGCTGTCGTGACCGGACAGCATCTGCCCCAGTATTTGCGCCAAAGGCGTTTTGCACCGGAATTTTCTGTGCTAGGACCGTTGGTAACGGCAGGGTCAAGCCCTGCGGAATTGACCAAACAAGGGTGAGAGCAAGCATGACAGGCGGGTCCCGGACAAAGGTGATCGGTGGCATTCTACTGGCTGTTCTGCTGGCAGGTTGCGACAGCGTGACGGAACGCGCAGGCCGCGGTTCGATTCCTCTGGACGGCTTTACTGCCGAGCAGATCTACGAACGAGGCGAGTTCGAGATGGACCGGAACCAGTCCGAGGATGCAGCCTTCTATTTCTCTGAGATCGAGCGGCTTTACCCCTATTCCGAATGGGCCAAGCGCGGATTGATCATGCAGGCCTTCGCCTATCACCGCGCTGGCGACTTTGAAAACAGCCGTGCCGCGGCGCAACGCTTTATCGACTTCTATCCGGCGGATGATGATGCCGCCTATGCGCAGTATCTGCTGGCGCTGTCCTATTACGACCAGATCGACGATGTGGGCCGCGATCAGGGCCTGACCTTTCAGGCGCTGCAAGCCCTGCGGACCGTGATCGAGGTTTATCCCGACAGCGAATATGCCAGCTCTGCCGTGCTGAAATTCGATCTGGCCTTCGACCATCTGGCCAGCAAGGAAATGGAGATCGGGCGCTACTACCTGCGTGGCAACCATTATGCCGCAGCGGTCAACCGTTTCCGAGTCGTGGTGCAGGATTTCCAGACCACCAGCCACACGGCCGAGGCTCTGCACCGTCTGGTCGAGGCCTACCTTTCGCTGGGTCTGACGCAGGAAGCCCAGACAGCGGGTGCCATTCTGGGGCATAACTTCCGCTCGACCACATGGTATGAGGACAGTTTCAAACTGCTGACAGGTCGTGGTCTGGAGCTTGAGGCGGCGGGCGACAGCTGGCTGGCGCAAATCTATCGTCAGACAATCCGCGGACAATGGTTGTGAGCCACACCCTGATGCGGGTGACGGTTTGGATTGGTTGATGCGGGGGCGGACAGGGAATGCTGCGCGCGCTTGAAATTCGCGACATGCTGATCATCGACCGTCTGGAACTGGCGTTCCAGCCCGGCCTGAACGTGCTGACCGGTGAAACCGGTGCTGGCAAGTCGATCCTGCTGGACAGTCTGGGCTTCGTTCTGGGCTGGCGGGGACGCGCCGAACTGGTGCGCCAAGGTGCTGATCAGGGCGAGGTTGTCGCTGTGTTCGATCTGCCGGACGGGCACCCCGCCCATGCCGTGCTGGACGAGGCGGGCCTGCCCAGCGGGCCGGAACTGATCCTGCGCCGGATCAACACCCGTGACGGGCGCAAGACATCATGGGTCAATGACCGCCGCTGTTCCGGCGAGGTGCTGCGCGCGCTGTCCGACAGGCTGGTGGAACTGCATGGCCAGCACGATGATCGCGGATTGCTGGACCCCAAGGGCCACCGCGCCTTGCTGGATGAATTCGGCGCATTGGGGGATTTGCTGGACACGGTGCGCGCCGCGTGGCGCAGCCGCAGCAAACTGGCGCGCCGCCTGTCCGAAGCCGAGACTGCACTTCAGGCAGTGCGTGCCGAAGAAGAATTCCTGCGCCATGCCGTGGCCGAACTGGACGGGCTTGATCCGCAACCGGGCGAGGAGGCGGAACTCGACTCCCGCCGCCGCCTGATGCAAGGGGCCGAACGCACGCGCGAGGATATGGCCCGCGCCTATGCCGCCCTTGGCTTGCAGGGGGCCGAAGGCTCGATGGGGGATGCGCTGCGGTGGCTGGACGGTGTGGCCGATCAGGTTGACGGGATGCTGGATGCCCCGCTGGAGGCGCTGGGGCGCGCGATGAACGAGCTTGCCGATGCGGTGCAGGGGCTGGAGCGCGTGCAGGAGGCGATGAGCTTCAACCCGCAAGAGCTGGAAGAAACCGAAGAACGCCTGTTCGCGATCCGCGCGCTGGCACGCAAACACAGCGTGCTGCCCGATGATCTGGGCGCCTTTGCTGCTGGGCTGCGCGACCGCCTGTCAGCTCTTGACCGCGGTGATGCTGACCTCCGCGCGCTTGGCGCGGACCTGGCGCAGGCCGAGGCCGCCTATGATCAGGCGGCATCTGCACTGTCCGAGGCGCGAATCGCGGCCGCGGGGCGACTTGACCGCGCCGTGACAGCCGAACTTGCCCCGCTAAAGATGGAACGCGCCGTGTTCCGTACCGAGATCGACAGGGCCGAGCCGGCCGCCGAGGGGCGCGATGCCGTGACATTCAGTGTCGCCACCAATCCCGGCGCGCCCGCAGGCCCCTTGGCGCGGATCGCATCGGGGGGCGAACTCAGCCGCTTCCTGTTGGCGTTGAAGGTCTGCCTGAGTGACAGCGCAGCAGGAATCACCATGATCTTCGACGAGATCGACCGCGGCGTGGGCGGGGCCACCGCCGACGCGGTGGGCCGTAGGCTGGCCGCTTTGGCCGCAGGCGGACAGGTGCTGGTCGTGACTCACTCGCCCCAAGTGGCAGCCCTTGGCGCGCATCATTGGCGTGTCGAGAAACAGGTGCGTGCTGATATGACCACCTCGACCGTGGTGCCACTGGACGCGGCGGCCCGCATCGACGAGATTGCCCGCATGGTGGCAGGCGACACGATCACCGAAGAGGCGCGGGGCGCTGCGCGTGCGTTGCTGGCGGGTATGGCCTGATCCAGCCCGCGCGGTGGATGACGCGCGAGCGGAGTTGGATATTTAAGGCAAGAAGAAGCAGGCCGGATCAACCTTGTCGCAACAGCTTGCCGGGGTTCATGATATTGGCCGGATCTAGCGCCATTTTCAGCGTCTGCATCACATCCCAAGCCTCGCCATGTTCAGCCTGCATATAAGCCAGTTTGCCCAGCCCGATCCCGTGTTCGCCGGTGGCGGTGCCGCCCATATCCAGCGCGCGGGTGACCATCCGGTGTGACAGGGCCGCCGCACTGGCGACCTCGGCAGGGTTCTGGTCGTCATAGAGCAGGATCGCGTGGAAATTTCCGTCCCCGACATGGCCGAGGATCGGCCCCGCAATACCAGAGGCGGCGATATCGGCCTGTGTTTCTGTCACAGCCTCGGCCAGTCGCGAGATCGGCACGCAGATATCGGTAACCAGCGCCACCGATCCGGGGCGCGAGGCCTTGATCGCGTAATAGGCATTGTGCCGCATCGACCAGAGTGCGCTGCGATCCTCGGGGCGTGTGGCCCAATCGAAACCGGTGCCGCCATGATCGGCTACGATCTGTCCGAAGGTTTCCGCCTGTTCGCGCACGCCGGTTTCCGATCCGTGGAATTCCACCATCAGATGCGGGGTCAGCGGGATCGTGCTGCCGGACCATGCGTTGACAGCGGCGACGCTGGCCGCGTCGATGAATTCGATGCGCGCCATTGGCAGACCCATCTGGATCGTGTCGATCACGGCGGCCACGGCCTGGGACATGCTGTCAAAGCCGCAGATCGCCGCCGCTGTCGCCTCGGGCTGGCCCTGCAAGCGCAGAGTCAATTCGGTGATCAGGCCCAATGTGCCTTCGGAGCCGACGAAAAGCCCTGTCAGGTCATAGCCTGCGGACGTCTTGCGGGCACGTGTGCCCGTGCGGATCACGCGGCCATCGGCCAGCACGACCTCCAGCGCCAGCACATTGTCGCGCATCGTGCCATAGCGCACCGCCGTGGTGCCGCTGGCGCGGGTCGAGGCCATCCCCCCGATCGAGGCATTGGCGCCGGGATCAACGGGAAAAAACAGCCCCGTGGCGCGCAGTTCGGCATTCAGTGCCTCGCGCGTGACACCCGGTTGCACGCTCACATCCATATCGGCATGGTTGATCTGCAAAACGCGGTTCATCAGCCGGAAATCCACGCAGACCCCGCCTTGCGGTGACTGTGCTTGCCCCTCAAGGGATGTGCCCGCACCATAGCCGATCACGGGGATACCATGCGCCGAACAGATACGTAGAATCGCCGCCACCTCGGCGGTCGATTTGGGATAGACCACCGCATCGGGGGGCATGGCGGGAAAATGGGTCTCGGATCGGCCATGCTGCTCCAGTTCGGACTTGGAGCGGGTGGCGCGTTGTCCTAACAAGGAGTTCAGAGCGTCAAAAGCAGTCTGTCGTGTCATCCGGGTCTCCGAAACGTGCGGTTGAAAAGACCCTAGGCCATGCAAGCAGGACGGGGAAGGGGCTAGACTATGGTCAATCCGAAAGGCCGGCCTGTGCGGCGGCGTCGCAGGTCGCACGGCATGCGGTCGTTGTGATGTTTCAATCCCTGCCCGCTGATCTTCTGAAATTGCGCGATAGCGCCATGGTGGTCCTTGCCGATATGTGGCGAGTGCTGCGCCAGCGCGGTCCCAGCCAGTTCCAGTTCTGGCTTATCGCGCTGGTGATCGGGATTGCTGCGGGTTTTGCAGCGCTGTTTTTCCGCAAGGGGATCGAGACCTTACAGGCCTTTCTATATGGCACGGATGATGTGGCGATGCTGCATAGCTTTGCCTCGACCATGCCGTGGTACTGGGTGCTGTCGCTGCCAATTGCGGGCGGACTGGTCGTGGGGATCATCCTGCACCGTTTCACAGCCGATGCGCGCGTGCGTTCGGTCGCTGATGTGATCCAGGGGGCGGCAATGCAGGACGGGCGGGTCGAGCATCGCGCGGGGCTTGCCTCGGCTGCGGCGTCCTTGATCACGCTGTCCACTGGCGGCTCAAGCGGGCGCGAAGGGCCGGTTGTCCACATTGCAGCAGTGATATCCAGTTGGGTCAGCGAACGCATCCGTGCCGATGGAATCACGGGTCGCGATCTGTTGGGCTGTGCTGTGGCGGCGGCGGTCTCGGCCAGTTTCAACGCGCCGATCGCGGGGGCGATCTTTGCGCTGGAAGTGGTGCTGCGCCATTTCGCGGTCCATTCCTTTGCACCTATCGCCATCGCGGCGGTAGCGGGGACGGTGATCAACCGTATCGAATATGGCGGAGTGACCGAGTTCGTTCTGCCCGGTGTCAGCACATTGGAATTTTATGGCGAATTGCCTGCCTTTCTGATCCTTGGCCTGCTTTGCGGCCTTGTGGCGACCGTGCTGATGCGTGCGATCTTTGTGGCCGAGGATCTGGGAAACAGGATACAGTCTGCTACTGGCCTGCCGCGCTGGCTGCGTCCGGCTGTGTCGGGCGCGATGTTGGGGGGGCTGGCAATCTGGTTTCCCCATATCATCGGCGTCGGCTACGAGACCACCTCCGCCGCCCTGACCGGCCAGTTGCTGCTGCAAGAGGCCGTGGTGTTCTGCATCCTCAAGGTGGTGGCTGTGGCCATCACCATGGGCGGGCGCATGGGGGGCGGGGTATTCTCGCCCTCGCTGATGGTGGGCGCGCTGACGGGGCTGGCCTTCGGCATGATCGCCACGGCGCTGTTTCCAGATGTGTCAGGGGCCTCCACCATCTATGCTCTGGCGGGAATGGGTGCGGTGGCGGCGGCTGTGCTGGGCGCGCCGATTTCCACGACGCTGATCGTGTTCGAGATGACCGGCGACTGGCAGATCGGGATTGCCGTGATGGTTGCGGTGTCGTTGTCCACCGCACTGGCCTCGCGCCTTGTGGACCGCTCGTTCTTTCTGACTCAACTGGAACAGCGCGGCGTGCATCTGGCGGCGGGGCCGCAGGCCTATCTTTTGTCGATGTTCCGCGTGGGGGCCGTGATGCGTAAAGTCGGCGATCCCGGCATGGCGGACGAGGCGCGGTGTCACGAGATGATCGAGGACGGTATCTATGTCGAGATTACCGCTACGCTGGAAGCAGCCTTACCCCTGTTCGACCGCGCGGGCGTGCCCTTTGTGCCAGTGATCACCCCTGCAGATGCCGATGGCACCCCGCAACTATGGGGTGCGCTGTTCCATGTCGATGCTTTGAAGACCTATACAAGCGCATTGGCCGCAACCGCTGCCGAGGAACATAGCTGAGGCCGGTTTCTTCTTACCTCGAATATCCAAGCGGCAGCGCGCGTGACGTGCATCCGGCGAGCGGGTCAGACCTGTTCCACCGCAACAGTGTCCGAGGCGTAGAAAGCTATATGGCCCTTGATCCGCTCCATCGCCGGTTTGGGGTCTTCATAGGACCACGCGGCATTGGCCAATGTTGTGCTTTTCGTCACGATCGAGAAATAGCTCGCCACGCCCTTGTGCGGACAGGTGGTTTTCTGGTCGGTGCTGTCCAGAAAGGCCATCGCGACATCCTTGCGCGGGAAATAGATCACGAAGGGCATGGACCCTTCTGTCAGTTCCAGCGCATCGCTGGATTCGCCTAGAACGGCGCCGCCTGCGCGGACCACCCAAGTGCCTTCGGCTTTGTGGATCTTGATATGATCGGCCATTGTCGTCCCTCGTTTTCTGTTGTCTTGCCCGCCTGATGTAACACGACCCTGTCACAGCGGGGCAGTCGCCTGTGTCAACCATAGCCGTGCCGCGTCGGATATCCGAGGGGCGATTTTTTCCAGACAGGCCGCGTGGTAACCGTTCAGCCAAGCGCGCTCGGTGCTGCCCAACATGGCGGGCAGGATCAGGCGGCGGTCGATCGGTACCCATGTCAACGTATCGAAGGTGTACATGGCGCGGTCATCGGCCCCGGCAAGGGCAGGGGCCTCGCGGACCACGATCAGGTTCTCGATACGGATGCCGAATGCGCCCTCGCGGTAATAACCCGGTTCGTTGGACAGGATCATGCCGGGTTGCAGCGGCACGTCCGAAACACGGCTGATCCGCTGCGGGCCTTCATGGACGCACAGATAGACGCCGACGCCGTGGCCGGTGCCGTGGTTGAAATCAAGCCCCGCCGCCCAAAGCGGCGCGCGGGCGATAGCGTCGATATCGCGCCCCGCCAGCCCCTTGGGAAAGCGCAGTTGGGAAACCCCGATCATACCCTGCAACACACGGGTAAAGCAGGCTTTCTCATCCTCGCCGACATCGCCCACAGGCAAAGTGCGGGTGATATCGGTGGTGCCATCCAGATACTGGCCGCCGCTGTCGACCACGATCAGATGGCCCTGTTCCAGCCGCGCATTGCTGCTGCGTGACACGCGGTAATGCATGATCGCGCCATTGGGGCCGGTGCCCGCGATGGTCTCGAAGCTGATATCGCGCAGGGCGTTGCTGGCGCGGCGGAAGCCTTCCAGCGCGGTGGCGACGTCGATCTCGGTCAGGCTGCCTGCGGGTTGTGCGTCGAACCATGTCAGGAACTCGACCATCGCGGCGGCATCGCGCAGATGCGCCTCGGTCGTAGCGGCGATCTCGGCGCTGGTTTTGGTGGCTTTGGGCATGATGCAGGGGTCTTGGCCCCATACACAGGCAACACCCGCCTCGGCCAGTTCCTGGCTGACCCAGAGCGGGGCCGTCGCGCGGTCGACGCGCACGGGGCCTGTCAGGCTGCGCAGGCCGGGGCCGAAAGCCTCGACAGGGCGCAGGGTGACCTCGTCGCCCAGATGGGCGCGCAAGGCGTCATCGCATTTGGCGGGATCGGTATAGAGCGTCAGTTTGCCTGTATCATGCAGGATGGCGAAACCATGCGGCACCGGGTTACGCGGGATATCAGTGCCGCGGATGTTCAGCAGCCATGCGATGGAATCGGCCAGCGTGATCACTGCGGCTGTCTGTCCCGCATTCCGCAAGCCCACCGCAAGGCGGGTACGCTTGGCGTGATGCGCCTCGCCCGCCAGATCCTCGGGGTAGGGGGTGATCAAGCCTGCAGGCGGTGCAGGCTGGTCGGGCCAGATCCGGTCGACCGCATTCGAGACAGCGCGCAGGGTGATGGCGGTGCCTGCCAGCGCCTCCTCGATCTTGGCGATCTCCTCGGCCGTGTGCAACCACGGATCGAAGCCCACGATCCCGCCATTGGGCAATTGCCCGCGCAGCCATTCGGCCAGCGACAGATCAGGCCAAGGCACCGGCGTGAAATGGTCAAGGTCCACCTGTCCCTTGACCTGCGTGCGGTAGCGCCCGTCGATGAAGACACCCGCGATATGCGGCAGCACGCAGGCGAAACCGGCCGATCCTGTAAAGCCCGTCAGCCATGACAGTCGCGTATCGCGGGGCGCGACATATTCGCCCTGATGCGCATCAGCACGCGGAACCACAAAGCCGGTCAGCCCGTCGCGCGCAAGATCCTCGCGCAGTGCCGCCAGCCGTGGCGGACCCTGCTCGGGGCGGGCGCTTTCGTCAAAACTCTGGAACATCCTACATCGCCCTCTTCATGCCGATCATACGGGCACGCGCGCGCGGGTCGCGGTCGAACAGGCCTGCCAGTTGTTCGGTCATGGCTCCGGCCAACTGGTCGACATCAGTGATCGTGACCGCGTGCTGGTAATAGCGCGTCACGTCATGGCCGATGCCGATGGCGATCAGTTCCACCGCGCGGCGCCGCTCGACCATGGCGATGACGTCGCGCAGGTGTTTTTCCAGATAGTTCGCGGGGTTCACCGACAGGGTGGAATCGTCCACCGGCGCGCCGTCCGAGATCACCATCATAATCTTGCGCGCCTCTGGCCGCGCCATCATGCGGCGATGCGCCCATTCCAGCGCCTCGCCGTCGATGTTTTCCTTCAGCAGGCCCTCTTTCATCATCAGTCCCAGATTGGGCCGTGTTCGCCGCCATGGGGCATCTGCGGATTTATAGACGATGTGGCGCAGATCGTTCAGGCGGCCGGGCTGCTGCGGGCGACCTTCGGCCAGCCATTTTTCGCGGCTCTGGCCACCTTTCCAGGCGCGGGTGGTAAAGCCGAGAATCTCGACCTTGACCGAACAACGTTCCAGCGTGCGCGCCAGAACATCGGCACAGATCGCGGCGATACTGATGGGGCGGCCCCGCATCGAGCCGGAGTTGTCCAATAGAAGTGTCACCACAGTGTCGCGGAATTCGGTGTCTTTCTCGACCTTGAAGGACAAAGGCGTGGTGGGATTCGCGACCACGCGCGCCAGACGGCCTGCATCCAGAATACCCTCTTCCATATCAAACAACCACGAACGGTTCTGCTGCGCCTGCAGGCGGCGTTGCAGCTTGTTGGCCAGCCGCCCCACGGCCCCCTTCAAGGGCTCCAATTGCTGGTCCAGATAGGCGCGCAGACGTTCCAGTTCGACCGGATCAGCCAGTTCCTCGGCCAGAATTTCCTCGTCGAAATCGGTGTTGTAGACCGCGTAGTTCGGGTCGGCATCAGAGATAGGCTGCGGGGCAGGCGGCTCCAGCGGGGCCTCGCCGTCGGGCAGTTCGGTATCCTCGCCCATCTCCTGATCGGCCATCTCGTCCATGCTGACCTGCGCCTGGCTTGCGTCCTGGCTGTCCTCTTGGGATTGCTCGGGGCTGGCTTCGGCCTCTTCCTGCTGCTGGTCGTCCTGACCGCTGCTATCGGGGTCTTCCTGCTGATCGGCGCTATCGTCGGCGTTGTCGTCATCCTCGTCGGACTGGTCGGGATCATCGCCCAACTGGTCGCCGTAACCCAGATCCTCGATCACCTTGCGCGCGAATTTGGCAAAAGCCCCCTGATCGGCCAACGTGTCCTGCAAACCTTCCAGCGTGCCGCCCGCCTGATCCTCGATAAAGCCGCGCCACAACTCCATCACGTTCTGCGCACCGGTCGGCAGATCGCGGCCTGTGGCCAGATGGCGGATCATGTAACCCGCAGCGGTGGCCAGCGGCGCATCCGAGGCTTGCGTGATCTGGTCATAGCCCGCGCGCGCGGCCTCATGCGCGATCTTGGCGTCGATATTGCCAGCCGTGCCCGGCATGTCGCGCGCGCCCATCGCCTCGCAACGGGCGGTTTCCATCGCCTCGTAAAGCTCGCGGGCCATCTGGCCCGGAGGGGCGTAGCGCGCATGTAGGGCATCATTGTGGTAGCGGCGGTGCAACGCCAGCGCGTCGGCGGTGCCGCGCGCCAGCATTACCTCGTCGCGGGACATGCGTCGGCTGACCTGCGGCAAGCGCATCGCGTCACCGGACAGCCCCGAAGGATCGACCGAATAGCTGACCGTCAGATCGGGGTCATGGGCCATGACCTTGGTGGCCTCGGCCAGCGCCTTTTTGAACGGATCGGCGGGGTTGTCGGTCGGTTTGCTCATCTCACCTCTCCGGTCGCGGTCAAGGGCTTAGCCGCCCCTGTCGGGGCATCTGCGCGCGCGGACGACCCGATAGGGGCGGAAAAGCAACGGATCACTTCATCGCCATGCTGGCCGCCGATTCCGGCAATTCCTCGTCGAACAGGCGCTGGTAGAACTCGGCGACGGTCTGGCGTTCCAACTCGTCGCATTTGTTCAGGAAGGACAGGCGGAACGCATAACCTACATTGCGGAAAATCTCGGCGTTCTGTGCCCATGCGATCACGGTGCGTGGGCTCATCACGGTGGACAGATCGCCGTTCATGAAGGCGGTACGCGTCAGGTCGGCCACGGTCACCATTTGCTTGATCGTCTTGCGGCCCTTTTCGGTGTTGTAATGCGGATTCTTGGCCAGCACGATATTGGTCTCGGCCTCGATGCTGAGATAGTTCAGCGTCGCGACAAGGCTCCAACGGTCCATCTGACCCTGGTTGATCTGTTGCGTGCCGTGATACAGGCCGGTCGTATCGCCCAGACCCACGGTGTTCGCGGTCGCAAACAGGCGGAAATACTTGTGGGGCGTGATCACCTCGTTCTGGTCCAGCAGTGTCAGCTTGCCGTCCACTTCCAGCACGCGCTGGATCACGAACATCACATCGGCGCGGCCCGCGTCATATTCGTCGAACACGATCGCGGTCGGGTTGCGCAAGGCCCAAGGCAGGATGCCCTCGTGGAATTCGGTCACCTGCACGCCGTCTTTCAGCTTGATCGCATCCTTGCCGATCAGGTCGATCCGGCTGATGTGGCTGTCAAGGTTGACGCGCACGCAGGGCCAGTTCAGGCGGCTCGAGACCTGTTCGATATGCGTCGATTTGCCCGTGCCATGATAGCCCTGGATCATCACGCGGCGGTTATGGCTGAAACCCGCGAGAATCGCCAAGGTCGTGTCGGGATCGAATTTATAAGTGCTGTCATGCTCGGGCACGCGTTCGGTACGCTCGGGAAAACCTTTGACAACCATATCGGTGTCGATCCCGAAAACCTCACGGACCGAGATATCCTCGGTGGGTTTCGCGTTGATGTCGATCATGCCATCGGCCATGGAGCTGTCCTTCCCGTATAGGGCCTCCGGCCCTCATGCATCTGCGTGGTATCTCTGTCAGGTTTGGTGCAACATAATACGCCCAAGGGCAAGGGGGCGCGCCGTTTTCCCTTGCGGCGATGCGCCGTGATTTCCCGATCTGCCTTGCGGGATGAAACTTTCGGCGGGTGAAACTTTTTCAGGCCGTATCGCGTGACTTCTTCAGGTTCCTTTACGTCGGGAGCCTGTTCATGTGCCTCCCCGGTCACATGAACGTGCACCGCCTGCGCTTGCGGAACTGCAGGCGGTGCACGCAAATGGAATGGATCAGGAGGATCGGATATGAACCGACGCAGTTTTTCTATATTGTCCGGTGCGGCGCTGGCCTTCGGGCTATCCGGCACGCACCGCAGCCGCGCACAGGGCGGATCGTTCGCGGTGACGCGCACCGATGCGGAATGGCGCGCCATGTTGACGACGGCGCAATACAACGTGATGCGCGAGGAAGGCACCGAACGGGCCGGATCGTCACCGCTCGACAAGGTCTATGATCCGGGCGTCTACCATTGCCGTGGCTGTGATCTGGCGCTTTACGCATCCGAGGCCAAGTATGACAGCCGCACCGGCTGGCCCAGTTTCTACGCGGCATTGCCCGGCGCGATCGGCACCAAACCCGATCGCAAGCTTTTCGTGACGCGCACGGAATGTCACTGCAGTCGTTGTGGCAGTCATCTGGGACATATCTTCGATGACGGACCTGCGCCGACCGGCAAGCGGCATTGTCTGAACGGGGTGTCGCTGGTCTTCAAACCGGCCTGAAACCCGTCCTGACCGACTTGCGCGGCAGGCTCTTTACCGCCAGATCGCTCGCGAGATTCACAAGTGGAATTGATCGCGGGCGATATTGTCGCTAGCTTAGTCCAAGATGTGGCGGACTGGACAAGTGAACATGGCGAAAAGCCCTGAACCTGATGCGATGCTGTGCTTCAATCTTTATGCGGCCAGTCACGCGTTCACGCGTTATTACAAGCGTCTTCTGGCGCCGCTGGGGCTGACCTATCCGCAATATCTGGTGATGTTGCGGCTGCACCAGTCCGATGGCCAGCATGTCGGCAGTCTGGCGCGGGATCTGTGTCTTGAAACCAATACACTGTCACCGCTGCTCAAACGGATCGAGGCGATGGGCCTCGTCCGGCGGGCGCGCAGCGGCGATGACGAGCGGCGGGTCGATCTGTTTCTGACGGACAAGGGGCGTAAGGTTGCCAATGAATGCTCGGACATTCCCTATCAGATCATGCAGGAACTGGATCTCGATCTAGAGACTGCCCTGAAGCATTCCGAAAGCCTGTTGGGATTGCGCCAAACTCTGTCGCTCCGCGACAAGAGCGATCACTAGACCAAGGGGCAAGCCCACTTATTTGAAATTGCGGCTGTCCTTGATCTGGTCCCAAGCCCAGACAACCTCTTGCAACTGGTCTTCCTGACTGCGGTCCCCGCCGTTCATATCGGGATGCAGCACCTTGATCAGCGCCTTGTAGGATTTGCGGACCTCGGCCTTGGTCCAGTGGTCCTTGGCTTCCAGAATCTCGATCGCACGACGCTCGGTCGGTGGCAGCTTGCGCGTGCCGCCGGTGATCGACTTGCCCGGATTACGCGTAGCGTTGCTGCCCAGCACCTGATGCGCGTCTTCGATCCCCAGCCGTGCCCATGCGCGGGCTTCGGGATCGCCCAGCGGTTTGGTGGCGCGTTCCCAGACCTTGTCTTTGGACATTTGCGCGTTGATTTCGGCCTCCGTGGTGCCGTCAAAAAAATTCCATTTCAGGTTATACTCGCGCACATGCTCTTTGCAGAACCACAGATAGTCGTCCAGCACATCGGGTGCCTTGGGCGCGCGGAACTTTCCAGCCTCCTGACAGCCCTCGTGATCGCAAATCCGGCTTGAGGTCTCAACAGCGCCGGACATGCCACGGCGACCGCGGGGGTTCTTCTTCTTGGCTGACGATACGGACATGTCGAATCCGAAGGGATCTGGCTTGGACATAGGTTCACCTTTTCGACTCGGAGCACAGAGTTTAGACTGTTTGCCTGAGGATTGAAGGGGGCAGCAGGCAAAATAATGACACGGACAGAAGAGATCACACAGGCACTTGAAACAGCGTTCACACCGCAACATCTTGAAGTTATTGACGAAAGCGAGCAGCATCGCGGGCATTCGGGCTATGCCGAGGGCGGTGAGAGCCATTTTCGCGTTGTTATCAGGTCGCCAAAATTCGAGACAATGACCAGATTGGAGCGGCATCGCGCGATTCATGGTGCTTTGGGGCCCGATCTGATCGGGCGTATCCATGCGCTGGCGCTTGATATTCAGGCCTGATCGCAACACCGGCTAAAAAAACGTGGCCAGACGGAAGAAGGCCAGACCGCAGATTGTGTCAGGTCTCGTCGCGCGGCGTATCCTTGACCAGACTGCCGGTCAGTGCGCGCGGCGAGGGCACGGGCGGCGCATTGCCGGAAGGCTCCGACACAGCGGATAGCGAGGGTCGCAGGAACGGAACTGCCTCTGGCAAGGGGCGCGATGTCTGGGTGCCTGTCTCGATCTCGCGCGGGTTGAAAGCGGCCAGATCGGTATCGCGCTTGCGGCGGAAAACCAGCATGTTGTGATAGACCGTCTTGGTCCCCGTCAGGCCCGCGCGCTCCTCGGATGGCAGGGTTTCGGCACGCAGGAATTCCCAGCCGTCATTGGCCATGGCGTTCATGGCTTCCTGCAATGTCAGGGCAAAGCGGTCGGGGGCTGTCTTGGCGCCCTTGGCCTTTGTCCCTTTCACGGGGGCAGGTATCACGCGGTATTCATAGCTCATGGGATGAGATCCTGACATTTGGGTCGGGTGTGTCTAGCAGGGGCGGCGGTGTCATTCCAGCCTTTGTCGTGGCGCTCGCACAAAGACCGGCGATTATCCGCGTTGCCCTGCGTGCCGCCCTCAGCGCCGCTTGAGAGCTATCGCACGTCCGATCCGTTCGGGGCGTGGCAGAGTATCATGTGCTGTCTGCAGGGCGGCCAGTTTGGCGCGGATATCATCGGGCATGGGCGCGACTTTCGGACCGGACATGTCAATATGCAGCCCCAGCGCCTCGCCGGTGGCGGCCAGCCAGCCATCCTCGTGCCAGAGTTCCTGATAGGTGTGGAACCGCTTTTCGTCATGGGCAATCAGGTGGAAGGTCGAGCGGACCTTGGCCCCCAAATGCAGTTCGCGGACATAGCAGATGTGAAATTCCGCTGTAAATGTCGAATGCCCCCGTGACTTGATATAGTCTGGCCCAAAGCCCATCAACTGATAGGCCTCGTCGGCGCAGCGATCGAACAGCACGTTGTAATAGGCCATGTTCATATGGCCGTTATGGTCGATCCATTGCGGTTCGACCTCCATCACCGAGGATATGAACGGCGCGGGAATGGTCATGGCTGTCTCCTGTCCCCTGAACGGTTTGCGATCCTCATAGGCCGAGCTTTTCCATCACAAGCTGGTTCACCGCTGCCGGATTGGCCTTGCCGCCCGTGGCTTTCATCACCTGCCCCACAAACCAGCCAGCCAGTTTCGGATTCTGCTTGGCCTTTTCGACCTGCGCGGGGTTCTCGGCGATGATCTGGTCTACAGCGGCCTCGATCGCGCCGGTATCGGTGACCTGCTTCATGCCGCGCGTCTCGACGATCTGCGCGGGATCGCCGCCATCGGTATAGACGATCTCGAACAGGTCTTTGGCGATCTTGCCGTTGATATCGCCCGAGGCAATCAGGTCGATAATCCCGCCCAGTTGCGCGGGGCTGACAGGGCTTTGCGCGATATCAAGGCTGTCTTTCTTCAGGCGGCCAAACAGTTCGTTGATAACCCAGTTCGCCGCCATCTTGCCATCGCGCCCCTGCGCCACTGCCTCGAAATAGCCCGCAGCATCCAGTTCGGCGGTCAGCACGCTGGCATCATAATCGGTCAGGCCGAAATCCCCCATGAACCGCGCCTTCTTGGCGTCGGGCAGTTCGGGCAGGCGGGCCTTGATATCATCGACCCAAGCCTGTTCGATCTCGAGCGGCAAAAGGTCCGGATCGGGGAAATAGCGGTAGTCATGCGCCTCTTCCTTGGAGCGCATCGAACGGGTCTCGTTGCGGTCGGGATCATAGAGGCGGGTTTCCTGTACGACCGCGCCGCCGCCTTCGACGATTGCGATCTGGCGCCGCGCCTCGACCTCGATCGCCATCTGGATGAAGCGCATCGAGTTCATGTTCTTGATCTCGCAACGCGTCCCAAGATGGCTGAAATCGCCGGTCGCCTGAAATTTCTCGTATTGGCCGGGCGCGCAGATCGACACGTTTACATCGGCGCGCAAGTTGCCGTTCTGCATATTGCCATCGCAGGTGCCAAGATAGCGCAGGATCTGGCGCAGCTTGGTGACATAGGCCGCTGCCTCTTCGGGGCCGCGGATATCGGGACGGCTGACAATCTCCATCAGTGCCACGCCGGTGCGGTTCAGGTCCACAAACGACATGTTCGGGTCCATGTCGTGGATGGATTTACCCGCATCCTGTTCGATATGGATACGCTCGACCCGCACAAGCCGCGCGATGCCGTTGCCCATCTCGACCAGTATTTCGCCCTCGCCCACGATGGGGTGGTAAAGCTGGCTGATCTGGTAGCCCTGCGGCAGGTCGGGATAGAAATAGTTCTTGCGGTCGAAAGCCGACCACAGGTTGATCTGGGCGTTCAGGCCCAGCCCCGTGCGGACCGCCTGTTCCACGCAGAAATCGTTGATCACGGGCAACATGCCGGGCATGGCTGCATCCACGAAGGAAACATTGGCGTTGGGCTCATTGCCGAATTTGGTGGAGGCACCGGAAAACAGCTTTGCATTCGAGGCGATCTGAGCGTGGACCTCCATCCCGATGACCAGTTCCCAATCTTGCTTGGCTCCGCTGATCACGCGGGGTTTCGGAGTCTCGTAGGTCAGATCAAGCATCGGGCCGGTCCTTTGTCACACTGTGCCAGCGTTCTAGGGCAGGGCTGCGGGCGGAGCAAGAGGGCAGAGGGCGCAGTCTGTGCAAGGCTGTCATGGGCGACGTTGCGTCTGTGGCACTGTGATGAGCAAGGCTACGCCTGTGGCATTGCGATGAGCAAAGGTGCGCCTGTGGCGCAACAACAGGCTTTCGCGACTCGGTTCGTCAAGGCAATCTGCGCCGATGCTGTCGCGCGCCATTCTTGTTTTGCTTTGGATCGCCTTGGTCCCCTCGCTTGCCACGGGGCAGGACGTTGCAATCACGACCGCAACTCTGACCACATCAGGGATGCTGCCCGCAGCCCCCACGCGGCCGCAAGCGCGCAGTGACGTGCTGCCCCGCATGGCATGGGACAGGCAGCGCGGGTCGGCGTTGTGGACAAGGGCGGCGCTGTCGGCCCTGCAGGGCCATGCCGCGGCGCTGCCGCGCTTGGTGCCCGGCGATATCGACACATGGTGCCCTGCCTACCGGCAGGCCGATGTGGACAGACGCCGCGCCTTCTGGGTCGGCTTTGCCTCGGCGCTGGCGCGCTATGAAAGCGGGCACCGTGCGGCGGCTGTCGGGGGTGGCGGGCTTTATCACGGATTGCTTCAGATATTGCCCGCAACGGCGGTAGGCTATGGCTGTCATGCGCGCAGCGGTGCGGCCTTGCAAAGCGGGGCTGCGAACCTGTCCTGTGCGCTCAGGATCATGGCGCGCACAGTGGCGCGCGACGGCGTGATCGCCCAGCAGGCCGGACGCTGGCGCGGTGTCGCCGCAGATTGGGGGCCGATGCGCGACGCGGGCAAACGGGGCGCAATGCAGGGCTGGCTGGCACAGCAAACCTATTGCAAGCCGCTCTCCGCGATACGGCCACAGGCGCGCCCCGCAGATCTGGTTGGTCAGAGCAACGAAAAAGGGTGACGTTCCACCTGAATACCGGCCTGTTGCAAGGCTGTTTCCAGCCTGTCCATGGAGGGCAGGCATTCTTGCGGCAGCCGGATACGGCTGTTGTCGTGCAGGACAAGGCTGACACGGAAGCTCAGATCCAGCCGCCGGTCCAGACGCACGGCCTTGATCCGCACAAGGGGCAGGGTCTGCCTCTGACGCCCGCTATGCCATTCCAGCCCGTTTGCGTCGATCCGCATTCCTGACGGACGGTCCGCGACCAGATCCCAGACAGCGGGCAGCGTGAACAGCGCGATGCCGGCCACGATCCAGACGGACGCGTCCACGGCGACGATCAGTGCTGCCAATGCGGACCAGATCGCCGCTAGAACCCCGGCAGTGCGGCTATTGCGGCCACGCAACCGATAGGCCAGCACAGGCGGGTCTTCTGGCGGGTCTTCGGGCGGGTCCTCAGGCGGCAAGGGGCGGCTCATGCTGCAGGCTGGTCATGGATATTTTTGGCAAGAAGAGGCAGGGGCTTTCCCTTGTGTTGCGGTCAGTCACCCAGAATGAGGCTGACCATTTCGGTCGTATCGCGGCTGAGATGGGGGGCGGCAAGAATACGCTCCAACGCGGCGCGGGCGTGGCGCTGGCGGGCGCTGTCATAGCGTTTCCATGTTTCGAAGGCCGCACACATCCGCGCCGTGGTCTGCGGGTTGAGCGGATCAAGCCGGATCAGCCAGTCGGCCAGCGTTGCATAGCCTTTGCCGGTGGCGTGGTGGAACCCTGCCGCATGGCCCGCCAGCGCCCCGAAAGTGGCGCGGAAACGGTTGGGGTTGCGGATGTTGAAGTCGGGATGTGCTGTCAGAGCGACGGCGCGGCTGGCGGCATCTTCGGGGCGGGCATGGCTGACGGACAGGGCAAACCATTTGTCCATCACCAGCCGGTCACGGCGCCACTGGTCGTGGAAGGCTTGATGTTCCGCCTCGCCCAATTGCCGCGCCATCAGGCAGGACAGAGCCGTCAGTTGCTGGGACATGTTATCTGCGGCTGCATATTGGGCGCGCGCGGTACTGCCACCGTCCAGACGGGTCAGCAAGGACAGCAACAGGGCCTGCAAGTCGCGTTTGCCAGCGGCGGCCGCATCGGGGCTGTAGGGGCCCGGTACAGTCATCGCAGCGTAGAGTTCCGGCAGCAGATCGGCCAGATGCTGTGCCATCGCTTGCCCCAGACGGTCGGTGGCCATGTAGATGGCTTGCGGGTCTGGCGTATGGCCCGCATCATGCAGGCTTTGGGCGATATCGTCCTGACTGGGCGGGCGCACGGCCAGCGCGCGGAAGGCCGGATCAAGGCTGTCATCGCGCAGCACGGCGCGCAGCGCGTCCAGATAGGCAGGGTCGACCGCGCTGCCGCTCAACGTCATCTGCATGAGGGTCTCGCGGCCAAGGGCGCGCCCTGACTCCCATTTGTTGAACGGGTCGGTGTCATGGGCCAGCAGAAAGGCGCGCTCGGCATTGTCGGAGGCACGCTCGAGGATCACGGGCGCGGAAAAGCCACGCAGGATCGAGGGGACTGGTTTCGCAGAGAGGTTCTTGAAGCGGAAATTCTGTGAAACCTCGGTCATTTCCAGGATGGTGGTCGGCACGACCTCGTTCCCGTTGGGGTTCAGCAGCCCCACGGCAATCGGGATCACGCGCGCGTCCTTGTCGGGCTGGCCGGGCGTCGCGGGCGTATGCTGTTGGATATGCAACGTATAGGTGCCGTCTTGCCAGCTGTCTGTGACCGTCAGGCGCGGAGTGCCCGCATCTGTATACCAGCGCTTGAACTGGGTCAGGTCGCGGCCTGTCACATCCTCGAAGACTTTCAACCAGTCCTCGATGGTCACGGCCTGCCCGTCATGGCGAGCGAAATATGCCTTGAGCGCATCGGCATAGGCCGCATCGCCCACCAGAGTCTTGAGCATGCCGACCAGTTCGGCGCCTTTCTCATAGACGGTGGCGGTGTAGAAATTGTTGATCTCGACAAAGCTGGAGGGGCGCACCGGATGGGCCAGCGGTCCGTTATCCTCGCGGAACTGGCGCGCGCGCAGGGCGATCACATCCGCGATCCGCTTGACCGGTGCCGAGCGCATGTCGGATGTGAACTGGCTGTCGCGGTAAACGGTCAGCCCTTCCTTGAGGCATAGCTGGAACCAGTCGCGGCAGGTGACGCGGTTGCCGGTCCAATTGTGGAAATACTCATGCGCGATGATCGCCTCGATGCGTTCATAATTCGCGTCCGTCGAGGTGTCGGGCGAAGCGAGAACGCAGCTTGAGTTGAATATGTTCAAGCCTTTATTCTCCATTGCGCCCATATTGAAATCATCGACGGCGACGATGTTGAAAATATCCAAGTCATATTCGAGCCCGTAGACCTGTTCATCCCACAACATCGCGCGTTTCAGCGCGTCCATGCCAAAGGCGCATTTGCCCTCGTCCCCCGGACGCACCCAGATATTGAGGGTAACATCGCGGCCGGATGCGGTGGTGAATTGATCCGCATGCGCGACCAGATCGCCTGCGACCAAGGCAAAGAGATAGGCAGGCTTGGGCCAAGGGTCGTGCCATTCGTCCCAATCCTCGCCCTGTGCTGTCGGGTTGCCGTTTGACAGTTTGACAGTCTCGGCCCCTTCGATCCGGACGGTGAAGACGGCCATCACATCGGGACGGTCGGGATAATAGGTGATCTTGCGAAAGCCTTCGGCCTCGCATTGGGTGCAATACATCCCGCCCGACTGGTAGAGCCCTTCCAGCGCGGTATTGGCGGCGGGCGCGATCTCGACCTCGGCCTCGAAAATAAAGGGCGCGTCGGGAACGGGGCAGGTCAGGCCCTGGGGCGTGACTTCGGGGGTGATGGCCTGTCCGTCGATACTGGCGGTGATCAGGGTCAACTGCTCGCCATGCAGGAAAAACCGCCGGTCTGTGCTGTCCGGATTGGGCCTGAAACGGATATGGCTGATCACGCGTGTCTTGTGCGGGTCCAGCCGGAAGGTCAGGTGCACCGCGTCGATCAGATAGCCGAAAGGCGTGTAATCGGACAGGTAAACGGGCTGGGGACTGGCGTCTTTCATTTCATTCCTCGGGATGTTGCTGTCAGAAGGGTAGGGCGCGTGGTGCCCCTTCGCAATGGGCGCGCCTGTCGTGCTGGCTGCGAGATGAGTATTTTTGGCAAGATGAAGCCTGTTGCGGCGTTGCCTTTGGCGCGGGGCTGCTAGATCGCTTGGGATGGCGGGCGTGATACTCTGGTTCAAGCGGGATCTGCGGGTGGCGGATCATCCGGCGCTGGCACAGGCGGCGCGGACAGGCTTGCCTGTGCTGCCGCTCTACATTGTCGAGCCGGGGCTATGGGCGCAAAGCGATGCCGATGCGCGGCATTACGGCCTGCTGCGCGAGGCGTTGGTGGATTTGAAGGATCAGTTGGAGCGGATCAGTCTGCGGCTGGTTGTGCGTGTTGGCGCGGCTGTCGATGTGCTGGAAGATTTGCGGCAGGCGCTGGGGATTACGCAGGTGGTCAGCCATGCGGAAACCGGCAACCGCTGGACCTATGCGCGGGATCGCCATGTGGCGGCATGGGCGCGAGGCCAAGGTGTGGTCTGGACCGAACTGCCGCAATCGGGTGTCGTTCGCCGGATGCGCGGGCGCGACGGTTGGGCAGCGCAGCGCGATGCCTTCATGCGCGCGCCTCTGGTGGTGGCGGGGCCGGTCACACCGACAACCGGTGTCGCGTCACAGGCATTGCCGGGGGCTGCCACACTCAAGCTTGGTGCGGATGCACCGCTGCGGCAGACGGGCGGGCGCGCTGCCGGTCTGTCCTTGCTGGCGTCGTTTCTGGAGGACCGCGGGCAGGATTACCGGCGCGCCA
Source organism: Seohaeicola saemankumensis (assembly GCF_021021435.1). Lineage (GTDB taxonomy): Bacteria > Pseudomonadota > Alphaproteobacteria > Rhodobacterales > Rhodobacteraceae > Seohaeicola. The sequence goes on along the minus strand of NZ_JAINWI010000012.1, from coordinate 141,298 downwards.
TGTCCTCGCCGCTAGAGGGGGCTACGGCCTGTTCGCGGCTGTCACCGCATCTGGCGCTGGGCGCGCTGTCGTTGCGCGAGGTGGACCAGAGCGCGGCGCGCGCGGCGGCTTTGGCACGCGGGGCGGCATGGGCGGGATCAGTGCGGTCGTTCCGGTCGCGTCTGGCTTGGCGGGACCATTTCATCCAGAAGCTGGAGGACGAGCCGGAGATCGAGCATCGCTGTCTGCATCCTGCCTATGAGGGCTTGCGCCCCGCGATACCTGATCACGAACGGCTGGAGGCATGGACGAAGGGCGAGACAGGCTTGCCTTTTGTCGATGCCTGCATGCGCTCGCTTGCGGCTACCGGTTGGCTGAATTTCCGGATGCGCAGCATGGTCACTTCGGTGGCCAGCTACCACCTGTGGCTGGACTGGCGGGCGACAGGCGCACATCTGGCGCGGATGTTCACCGATTACGAGCCGGGCATCCACTGGAGCCAAGCGCAAATGCAATCGGGCACGACGGGGATCAATACGATCAGGATGTATAATCCGGTCAAGCAGGGGCTGGATCAGGACCGGGTGGGGGCGTTTACGCGGGCTTGGGTGCCGGAACTGGCGGATGTGCCGGATGCATTCCTGCAAGAGCCGTGGCGCTGGGAAGGGGCCGCGCGCCTGCGCTATCCGGTTCCGGTCGTGGATGTGAAACAGGCCGCCGCCTCCGCGCGCGACCGGGTCTGGGCGGTGCGCAAGGGCGAGGGGTTTCGCGCGCAGGCGGCGCAAGTTGTGCAAAAACACGCCAGTCGCAAGGACGCCAAGGGGCGGTTCCGCCGCGATCCTGTGCGTCTGAAAAAGGATACGCGGCAGATGGGATTCAATTTCTGATGGCGATGCGACGCAAATCCGACCTGCCCGAAAAGACCTGCGCCACGTGCGGGCGGCCTTTCACGTGGCGCAAGAAATGGGAACGTGTCTGGGACGAGGTGCGCTATTGTTCCGACCGGTGCCGGACCATGCGCGGCAAGGCCAGGGGTGTGCCGGACAAGACGGGTGAGGGGCGCTGATTTTGGTTAGTTTTCCTGACCGCCCGTGTTGCCTATCGGAAACTTTGGTTCTAGAACGCGACACAACGGGGTTAGCGGCCGGATGCCGCCATCTGAGGGAGCCAGACCATGACAGAGCGCGTGACCACAAACGGATTGCAGGTTGACCGGAAGCTTTTCGATTTCGTCGAGACGCGCGCCCTGCCGGGAACCGGTGTTGCTCCCGATGCCTTCTGGTCGGGATTTGCCGCGCTGATCCGCGATCTGAGTTCGAAAAACCGCGCATTGCTGGACAAGCGCGCTGATCTGCAAAGCCAGATCGACGCCTGGCACATCGCGCGGCGCAACCAGTCGCATGATGCGGCGGCGTATAAGGCGTTTCTGGAACAGATCGGATATCTTCTGCCGGAAGGCGGTGATTTCAAGATCGAGACCAGCAATGTCGACCCCGAGATTTCCAGCATCCCCGGCCCGCAGCTTGTGGTGCCGATCACCAATGCACGTTTTGCGTTGAACGCCGCGAATGCCCGCTGGGGCAGCCTCTACGACGCGCTCTACGGCACCGATGCGATGGGGCGCCTCGCGCCCAAAGGCGGCTATGATCGCGGCCACGGTGCGCGCGTTGTGGCACGTGCCCGCGTGTTTCTGGACGAGGCATTCCCTGTGCAGGGCACCAGCCATGCAGATGCGCGGCGCTATCACGTGCAGGACGGGCAGCTTTTGATCGACGATCATCCGCTGATGGACCCCGCAAAATTTGCCGGCTTCCGTGGTCATCCCAAGGCGCCGGACGCGGTGCTTCTTGTCAATAACGGGTTGCATGTCGAACTGGTTTTCGACCGCACCCATCCGATCGGCAGCCGCGATCAGGCAGGGCTGGCAGATGTGGTGCTGGAATCCGCGATTTCTGCGATCATGGATTGCGAGGATTCGGTAGCCTGCGTCGATGCCGAGGACAAGGTGTTGGCCTATGGAAACTGGCTGGGTCTGATGCAGGGCGATCTGGAAGAGACATTCGAGAAGGGTGGCAAACCGCTGACGCGCCGCCTGTCGGCGGATCGGGTGTTCACAGCGCCTGATGGCAGTGTCCTGACCCTGAAGGGCCGCGCGCTGCTTTGGGTGCGTAATGTCGGTCATCTGATGACCAACCCCGCCATTCTGGATGCCGAGGGCAACGAGGTGTTCGAGGGTCTGATGGATGCGATGATGACTGTCATGATCGCCATGCACGACCTGCAAAAACGCGGCAATTCCACTTTAGGGTCGGTCTATGTCGTAAAACCCAAGATGCACGGCCCCGAGGAAGTGGCCTTTGCCGACGAGATTTTCGCACGGGTCGAGGATGTGTTGGGCCTGCCGCGCAGCACCGTCAAAATCGGTGTGATGGACGAGGAGCGGCGCACGAGCGTCAACCTCAAGGAATGTATCCGCGCCGCCAAAACCCGCGTGGCCTTCATCAACACCGGCTTTCTGGACCGCACGGGCGACGAGATCCACACCAGCATGGAAGCAGGTCCTTTCAGCCGCAAGGATTTCATCAAGCGCAAGGGCTGGATCACCGCCTATGAGGATCTGAATGTCGATATCGGGCTTGAATGTGGCTTGTCCGGCAAGGCGCAGATTGGCAAGGGCATGTGGGCCATGCCCGACATGATGGCCGCGATGCTGGAGCAGAAGATCGGCCACCCCAAGGCGGGCGCGAACTGCGCTTGGGTGCCCAGCCCCACGGCGGCCACGCTGCATGCGCTGCATTACCACAAGGTCGATGTCTTCGCCGTGCAGGGGCGTCTTGCAAAGGGCGGACGGCGCGGCCATGTCGAGGGCGTTCTGGATATCCCGCTGGCCACCTACCAGAAATGGACCGAGGCGCAGAAGATCGCCGAGGTCGAGAATAACGCCCAAGGCATTCTGGGCTATGTCGTGCGCTGGATTGATCAGGGTGTAGGCTGTTCCAAAGTGCCGGATATGAACGATGTCGGTCTCATGGAAGACCGCGCGACCTGCCGCATTTCGGCGCAGCATATCGCCAACTGGCTGCATCATGGCGTTGTCAGCCGCGATCAGGTGATGGAGGCGATGCGGAAAATGGCCGCTGTCGTGGACCGTCAGAATGCGTCCGATCCGCTTTATCGGCCGATGGCACCGGATTTCGACGGCATCGCCTTTCAGGCGGCTTGCGATCTGGTGTTCCAGGGGCGCGTGCAGCCCTCTGGTTATACCGAGCCGGTACTGCACCGGCGTCGTTTGGAATTCAAAGCGGCATAACTGGCCCATCAAAAGGATATCATGATGATTTCACTGGATCAGGCACGGCTGATGATCGACGTGGCCCGCAAGGCAGGCCACGAGATGGGGTTGAAGCCGCTTAGCGTTGCTGTGCTGGACGCGGGCGGGCATCTGCTGGCTTTCGAGCGCGAGGATGGCGCAAGCCCCGGGCGTTTCGAGATCGCACGTGGCAAGGCCTATGGCGCAGTCATGCTTGGCATGCCTGGATCGGCCCTGCAGGCGCGGGCGGAACAGCAGCCCTATTTTATTGCTGCTGTGAATGGTGCCTATGATGGCAAGCTGATCCCTGTACCGGGTGGCGTGCTGGTCATGCAGGGAGATAATGTCGTGGGCGCTGTCGGTGTGACGGGCGACACATCCGACAATGATGCTGCCGTGGCCGTGGCGGGGATCGAGGCCGCAGGCTTTGCCGCCAAGGCCTGATCCGGTCAAGGTGCAGACAGGCGGTGAGCGGCGCAAAAGCGCCGTAAATACGGGCAGATGCGGCAAAGCGGGGCAGAAATGCCCCGCTTTCGTGTTTCATTGCTGTGCGGAAACCTATATCTTGGGATTTAACAGGCGCGTAACACCATCAGGACAGCAGGCATGGCACGACCCGTCGTCGGCATTATCGGCAACCATCATCTGATCAATGACCAGTATCCCGCACATGCAGGCGGTGCGATGAACTCCGAGGCTGTGGCCTGTGTCGCGGGCTGTATGCCGCTGCTTATTCCGGCCGATCCGCGTTTCGTGTCGGTCGATGAACTGCTCGACAGTTGCGATGGTTTCCTGCTGACAGGCGGACGTCCGAATGTGCACCCCAACGAATATGGCGAGGACGAGACCGAGGCGCATGGCGCCTTCGACCGTGCCCGCGATGCGATTGCCCTGCCGCTGGTGCGGGCCTGTGTCGAGCGCGGCCAGCCGTTTCTGGGCATTTGCCGTGGTTTTCAGGAAGTGAATGTCGCGATGGGCGGCAGTCTTTACCCCGAAATCCGCGATCTGCCGGGGCGGATGAACCACCGCATGCCCCCCGATGGCACGCTTGAGGAAAAATTCGCCCTGCGGCACACCGTCAGCTTCAGCGAGGGAGGCGTTTTCCACCGTCTGATGGGCGCGCCGGAGGTGATGACGAATACCTTGCACGGGCAGGGCATCTGCCGTGCCGGTGCAAGGATCGTGATAGACGGATATGCCCCCGATGGCACGCCCGAGGCGATTTATGTCAAGGATGCGCCGGGATTTACTCTTTCGGTTCAATGGCATCCTGAATGGGACGCGGCAAATGATCCGGTCTCGCGGCCCTTGTTCACAGCTTTTGGTGATGCGGTGCGCGACTGGGCGGCGCGGGATCGCAAAGTCCTGAAATCGGCCTGATAGCTATACGATTTGCGCCAGCGCAAGGCGGGTAAACCTGTGCGGTGATATGCTGCGGCTTTCCCTCAAGCCGGAGATATGACCATGAAAATCCTGATCGCCTATGCCACGACCGAAGGTCAAACCCGCAAGATCGCGCGATTTTGCGCCGACCATCTGATCGCCAAGGGGGCAAGCGTCGAGCTTTTGCCGCTTGCCGATCTGGAAGACGATGACCCATTTGACATTTCCCGCTTTGACGCCGCCATTCTGGCGGGGTCACTGCATGGTGGGGTTTTGCAGTCTCACTTATCACGCTTTGCCGCGCATCACGCCGCGGACCTGTCCAAGCGGGCGGGGTTGTTCCTGATGGTTTCATTGGCCGCAGCAGGCAATGATCCTGAGGAACGCGCAGATATTGCGCGCATTGCCTCGGAATTCGCACAAAACACCGGCTGGACTCCATCTGAAGTGGTGCATGTTGCTGGCGCATTCCGTTTCACGCAATACGACTTTTTCAAAGGTCTGGCCATGCGCTGGATCGCCCATAGCAAGGGCGAGGTTGTCGATCCGCAACGCGACAAGGAATACACCGATTGGGATGCGCTGGCTGGCGTGCTGGACCGCTGGCACGGCTAAAGGCCGCGCGACTTCGTGCTTACGTTGACCCCGATTGGTTCCTAGAGGCAGGCCAGCAGGCGGCTTTCATGTTTGCGCAGACAAATGCGTGCGGTATTGCCATAACTGTTGGGGTCGCTTCGCAACGCCGGAAAGCAGCGGAACAGGTCTTCGCGGCTGTCCTCGGACAGGGCTTGCAGGCCAATCTCGCCGGGATGGAAGCTTTCGCTGGCAGTCCCTTCGGCAAAGATGATCTCGTGCTGGTCGAACAGCAGATGCACATAGGTGACACTGTCGCAGTCCGTTTGTGTCACGGTGCGTCCGTTCACCAGATGTTTTGCCGAAAGCAGTACTTCGGGTGATTCGAAATAGAGGGCAGCCATACTGGAACGGTGCAAGATCCGGTGCTGCGGCGATACAAGCAGAGGGCGGGTGTTGCCGAAAACGCCGGTCTCTATGCGGATAGGTGCGAAATTGCCCTGACCTTGCACCGAGCGATGCCCCACCCAGCGCAGGGGTTGCATACCGTTGTCGCGTGTCACCACCAGATCACCGGGGCGCAGATCCTCGACGCGGCGCAGTCCTTGCGCTGTCAGGATGTCCGTGCCCGCCGTAAAGCAGATGATCACGCTTTCCATATTGGAGAAGGTGACAACCGTGCCGTCGGCTAAAGTGGCATTGCCCGCCAGCGCATTGGGATCGGTATTGGTGTAGGTGACATCGTCCCAGTCGATCAGCCCTGCAAAATCAATCGTATCGCCGCCGGGTTCATCTGTCTCGCCACCGTCAATCGTGATGCCACCGCCACCAAGCGCGGTCTCGTCGAGCACAAATGAGTCGTTGCCCGCACCACCGAAGACGGTATCGCCCGATCCGACAGAGATCAGGTCGTTGCCCGCGTCTCCGTAGATCAGATCTGCACCCGCGCCGCCGATGATTGTATCATTGCCATTGCCGCCATAGAGGACATCATCACCGGTGCCGCCGAACAACTGGTCATCTCCGCTCTCGCCGTAGATGTCGTCATTGCCATCGCCACCGGCCAGAGTGTCATCACCCGCCACATGCGGGATGGTTGTAAAATGGATATCGGTAATCCAGATGCCCTGTGTGTCAGACAGACCGTTCCCATAGGCGATACTGATCTCGCTGACAGGTCCGGTGATCTCGATCAGGGCCGAACCGCCAAGATCGTCAGGATTGTCCGCGCTGTTATTGGCGGTGATGGTGTCGCCAGCCAGCGTGTCGCCACCGCCTAGCGTGATGGACACGGGAACAGAGTTGCCGTTCGCATCCAGCGCCGTGACGGTGATGATGTCACGGTGGTTGCCAATGCCCCAGTCAATGTCGTTGATGCGGAAGCGCACGTTCTGGACCTGATCCTGCATGCCGCTGTCAGGTTCAGCATCGAAACGGATCGTCGTGGTTGATGTTGCAGCGTCACCGTCGCCGAACAGGTAGAGGCTCGAACTGGGGTCGAACGGCTCGCCCGGGGCGACATACATTGTCTCGCCGGTTTCGACTTCATAGGTCGGATTGTTATTGCCGTTATTGGCAAAGCTGACCGAAACTTTCATTGCTCCGGTGTCTTGCGTAAAGCCTGCGGCAAGGTTGGTGGCATCGGGACCAACTGTTGTCCAGTCAAGCACCTCGTTGAGCGCAGCGGCAGGTTCGGCGCCCGTATCGCCGAAGATTACATCATTGCCACTGCCGCCATCTATGTTGTCATTGCCACTTTCGCCGTAAACCGTATCGTTTTCGGCACTGGACAGAACGGTATCGTTCCCGGCGCCTGCTCTGACGACATTGGCGTCGGTGCCTACGCCTTCGCCTTCGATATCGGTAAAGCTGTTGTCGATCAGCTCGCTTCTATCTGTCCCCTCGATTATCTGATCCGCAACGGAATGGCGCGGCGCAGTGCTGACGCTTCCGGATGACACCGAGGAGATCGAGGAACTGGGGACAAAATAGACGAATCCGTCCGTTGCCTGATAATAGACACCGGAGGTGGTGTTGGTGGATACCAGCGAATACCAGAACTGCCTGCCGGTCCATGTCCATGTCCCGTTGCCGATTACTGACGCGGTTGAGAATGTGATCAGCGAGGTGCCAATCGAATCTCCATTGTCCAGCGTTGAATCGACAAGATTGACCCTGTAACCAGTGGGCATTACTCGTACTCCGTCACACAAAAAAACTCTGCCGCAGGTTCGGTCAGTTTGTTTCATGCGGGAATACAATCGGGTCGCGGCGAATGTTTGTGCGATTTATGGCAAATTATCGACAAGCTGCATTTCAACGAAACCGCCCGCAACAAAGATTGCGGGTGGTGTTTTGTGTGCCTGTGGATTGGTGCCTGAGCTGGCCGCTAAATGGTCAAATCAGCAGGTCAAACTGGTCCAGCAAAGGCAGGCTGCGTGCGCGTTTGCCGGTCAGATCGAACAGGGCATTTGCCAACGCCGGCATCGCCGGAGGTGTGCCAGGTTCGCCCACGCCCGACATATGACGGTTCGTTTCCAGAACCCGCGTTTCGATCAACGGAGAGTTGTGTAGCCGCAGCCCGTCATAATCAGGGAAATTGCCCTGTTCGACAGCCCCATCCGCAAAGGTGATCCGGCCAAAAACCGCTGCTGACAGACCGAAGATCATGCCGCCTTCAAGCTGGGCGCGGATATTTCCCGGATCAAGCGCAACCCCCACATCCGCCGCGATCCAAGCACGGTTGATGCGGATCGTGCCGCCCTCGTCGATCACTTCGACCACCTGCGCGACGGGACAGCCGAAGCTATAGGTGAAGCCCACCCCGCGCCCGAACCCGTCGGGGGTCTGGCCGGTCCATCCGGACATCTCGCGCACAGCTTCGAGCGTTCCGGCCGAAGGCGCATGTTCATCGCGCATCATCGACAGACGGAATTCCAGTGGATCGGCTCCTGCGGCATGGGCCAGCTCGTCGATGAACGTGTCGTGGAAGAACCCGTTGAACGAGTTGCCCACTGCGCGCCAGAAGCCCACGGGAATGTCCATCTCGGCCAGATAGCCACGGATGCGGTAATTCGGAATCGCGTAGGGCTGGTCGAAAGCGCCCTCGACATGGCCCTTGTCCGGACCCGGAGGGGCCATGCCCGCCAGACGCTGCCCCGCCTGCCGCGTGGTCGATTGCGCCGCGATCTGCCCGTCCAGCAGCACGGCGCGCCCGTCCTGCACGGCACCGCGGAACCGCGCAATGGCACCGGGGCGGTAGAAATCATGACGCATGTCTTCCTCGCGCGACCATGTCAGTTGCACAGGCGTGCCGGGCATGGCGGCGGCAAGGCGCGCGGCATAGACCGCATAGTCGCTTTCACCGCGCCGCCCGAACCCGCCGCCCAGAAGCGTCGTGTGTACGGTCACCTGTTCCACTGCAAGGCCGGTCGCATCGGCGCATTTGCCCTGAATGATGACAGGGGCCTGATTGCCGCACCAGATGGTCAGACCCTCGGCTGTCATATGGGCGGTGGCGTTCATCGGTTCCATCGTGGCATGGGCCAGATAGGGCAGGCGGTATTCTGCGGTCACCTCGGTCGCGCCCTGCGGGACCTCCTCGGTGTTACCATCGTCGCGCATGGTGGAGTTTGCCTTGCCGTCGAATGCGGCCGCGATCACAGCAAAGGCGTCATCTGTTGTGGCGGGATTGATCGAGGTTTCCCAGTCGATTTCGACAGCCTCGGCGGCCTGCATTGCGATCCATGTATTGTTCGCCACTACAGCGATCCCGTCACCCAGATCCACCACGCGCTCTACCCCGGTCATGGCCAGCGCGGGGGCAGGGTCATAATCGCGCATGCTAGCGCCAAGGGCGGGGTTGCGGCGCAGGGCCGCAAATTTCATCCCTTCGACCCGCACGTCGATCCCGAAGGTTGCGGTGCCGGTCACCTTGGCGGGAATGTCGAGGCGCGGCATCGACTTGCCCAGATATTTCCATTGCGATGCGGGACGCAGCGCGATGTTCTGCAGCGGTTCGATCCGGGCGGCATCGGCGGCCAGTTCCACATAGGACAGCCGCGTACCATCCGGTGCGATCACATATCCGTCCCCGGTTGCCAGATCGCTGCGCGCCAGACCCAGACGCTGCGCTGCCGCCTCTTTCAGCGTTTCGCGGGCGGTCGCTCCGGCAAGGCGCATCTTGTCGAAGGCATCCACGGTTGAGGTCGATCCGCCCGTGACCTGTAGCGACATCATCTTGGGCAGGACGGCCAGCGCCTCTTTGAGGCTGTGCTGCATATCGGTCAGGGCATAATCCTTGAAGGGCATACCCGCCCCCATTAGTGCCCCATTGTAATAAGCTTGCGCGGGCGGGCCGTGCAGCGCGGTGACATCCTGCCACGCGACATCCAGTTCCTCGGCCACCAAGGCGGCGAGGGTGGAATGGATGCCTTGGCCCATTTCGGCGCGGGGGGTGATGATCGTGACCCCATCTGCGTTGATCAGCACATAGGGGTTGAGCGCCGCGCCATCCTCGGACGACAGCGGATTAGGCGGGGTCTGACGTGCCTTGTAGACACCAAAGGCGACACCGCCCAGAATGGCGACCGAGCCGATCAAGAACGAGCGGCGGGCGATTTTACCGATGCTGGCCATGGATCACGCCTCCTTCAGGCTGCGGGCCGCGTCATGGATCGCGGCACGGATGCGGGGATAAGTGCCGCAGCGGCACAGATTGCCCTGCATCGCATTGTCGATATCGGCATCTGTCGGCTCGGGTGTCTCGGCCAGCAGGCTGGCGGCTTGCATGATCTGACCTGACTGGCAATAACCGCATTGCGCCACCTGATGCGTGACCCATGCCTGTTGCAGCGCATGCATCGCATCGGGCGTGCCCAGCCCCTCGATCGTGGTCACCTCGCCCCAGACATCGCCAAGCGCCACCTGACAGGACCGCACGGCCTGTCCGTCTATCTGCACGGTGCAGGCACCGCAGGCGGCGACACCGCAGCCGAATTTCGTGCCCGTCAGGCCGACTGCGTCACGCAGCACCCACAGCAACGGCACCTCGGGGGGCAGATCGACACTATGGTCGGTTCCGTTGATGGTCAGGCTGGTGGACATGGCGCAAACTCCGGTTGGTTTCAGGATGCTCTTGGGCTGCTCTGACAAAATGATCGTAAAATGTCATTTTGTCAATCTGGTAAATTGACGAAATGGACTGTGTCTGTCACATAGTCAGCATGCATGACCAAACCAAACCAGATTTGGCGCAAGATCCCCGCCGCAAGGCCATTCTGAAGGCTGCATTCGAGGCCTTTTGCAGCTATGGTTTCCGCCGCACCTCGATGGAAGACATAGCGCGGGGTGCTGGCATGTCACGCGCCGCGCTCTATCTGCATTACCGTAACAAGGAAGATATTTTCCGCTCTCTGGCGCAGTTCTACTATGATGACGCGGCCGCCCAGATCGAAAGCGTCCTGTCACGTGATCTGCCCTTGCAAGAGACACTGGCGCAGGCTTTTGCTGCGCAAAGCGGCCAGATATTCGAGGCGCTTCTCTCCTCGCCGCATGGGAACGAGTTGCTGGACACCAAATACGCCTCCAGCGCCGATATCGCCCAGGCGGGCGAGGCGCGTCTGGTGGGGATCTATGCCGGATGGTTGCAGCAGGCGGCGGCAACGGGCCGGATTACCCTTGCGGTCAGCGGCGGGGATGCCACTGCACTGGCCAACACCATGATGGCCGCGCTGCACGGGCTGAAAGCGCCGCGCCCCAGCCCCGACAGCTATAGCGCCGCCATGCGCCTGTTGGCGCATGTTTTTGCCCGTGCGATCACAACGGGCTGATGGTCCGTTCCGGTTTCATCTTGCTCCAAGCACTCAAATCCGGTCGCGCCACCTACACCGTGCTCACAGATCGGTCCGCAGGTGCCAAAGCTCTGGGAAAAGCTCTACGTCCAGCATCCGCCGGAGATAGCTGACCCCGCCGGTCCCGCCGGTGCCGCGTTTGAAGCCGATCACGCGCTCGACCGTCGTGACATGGTTGAAGCGCCAGCGACGGAAGTAATCCTCGAAGTCCATCAGTTTCTCAGCCAGTTCATAAAGTTCCCAATGGGTTTGCGGCGCGCGGTAGACGGTGATCCATGCCTCTTTCACCGCCTCCGACGGCGTATAGCTTTGCCCGACATCGCGCGACAGCACCGTATCGGGCAGCGGTACGGTTTGCGCCAACAGGCGCAGCGCCGCGTCGTAAAGCGAGGGTTGCGCCAGTTCATCTTCCAGCAGGGCCAAAACCTCGGGGCGGTGGGCATGGGGGCGCAGCATGGCGTGGTTGCGGTTGCCCAGCATGAATTCGATCTGGCGGTATTGATGCGACTGGAAGCCCGAGGATTGCCCCAGAGCATCGCGGAAGGCCGTGTAGTCGCTGGGGGTCATCGTCCGTAGCACGTCCCATGCGTTGTTGAGCTGCTCGAAGATACGCGCCACGCGGGCCAGCATCTTGAAGGCAGGCCGCACAGCACCCGTGCCCAGCGCGGCGCGGGCAGCTGAAATCTCGTGGATGGCCAGACGCATCCACAGTTCCGAGGTCTGGTGCTGGATGATGAACAGCATCTCGTCATGGGTGTCGGTGCAGGTTTTCTGCGCGTTCAGGATCATGTCAAGCGACAGGTAATCGCCATAGGACATGCGCCCGTCAAAGGACATCTGCGCCCCTTCGGCGGCGGGATCGTAGGGTGTTGTGGTCATGGTGGCCTCATGTTCTGCTTTGCTGGGCTGCAAGTGGCGTCATGGATATTTGACGCAAGTAGAAACAGAAGCTCGGTGTCAGCCGTTCAGCGCCGCGCCACAGGCCAGCCGCCGCCAGAAAGCTACCCAACCTGAAGGGCGGCAGAGCGGCAGGCTTTCGGTGGCGGCAGGTTGCATCGGCATCAGGTCACACGGGCGCGGGTTTTGAACTCTGGCTTGTCCCAGAGCCGGTTGTTCATGACATCGGCGATGATGGCGGCCGCCTTGTCCACATCGCCTGCGTCGATGAACAGCGGCGTGAAGCCGAAGCGCATGATATCAGGCGCGCGGAAATCGCCTACGACGCCGCGCGCGATCAGGGCCTGTATTGCGGCATAGCCGTTCTTGAAGCGGAACGAGACCTGACTGCCGCGCTGGTCTGCATCGCGCGGGCTGGCAAGGGTCAGCATGGGGCAGGCGGCCTCGACCCCGTTCATAAACTGCTCGGACAGCGCGATAGAGGCGCTGCGGATCTCCTGCATCGTTGTCATTTCCCAGATATCAAGGGCCGCTTCCAGTGCGGCCAGTGCCAGAACAGGCGGTGTGCCGACACGCATGCGTTCGATCCCTGCGCCGGGGCGGTAGGAGGTATCAAAGGCAAAGGGCGCTTCGTGACCCAGCCAGCCGGACAGGGCAGGGCGGGCTGTATCGGCATGGCGGGGGGCGACATAGATAAAGGCTGGCGCGCCTGGTCCGCCATTGATGTATTTATAGGTGCAGCCTACCGCGAAATCGGCTTTGCAGCCTACCAGATCGACGGGCAAAGCGCCCGCGCTATGAGCCAGATCCCAGATCGTCAGCGCACCCGCTGCATGGGCGCGCGCGGTCAGGTCGGCCATGTCGTGCTTGCGGCCCGTGCGGTAATCCACCTCGGTGATCAGGGTGACGGCGACTTCTTCTGTGATATTGGCGGCCACATCCTCGGGGGCGACGACGCGCAACTCGTGCCCGCGCGCGAGCGAGGCGATCAGCCCCTCGGCCATATAGAGATCGGAGGGAAAGTTGCCGCTGTCGGACAGGATCACGCGGCGGCCGGGCCGCATCTCCAGTGCCGAGGCCAGCGCCTGATAGACCTTGACGGACAAGGTGTCGCCCATCACGACATGGCCTGCCTCGGCCCCGATCAGACGCGCGATCCGGTCGCCGACACGGGTGGGCTGCTCCATCCAGCCGGCCTTGTTCCAGCCGGTGATCAGCATTTGCCCCCATTCATCCGCGATCATACGCGCGACCCGCGCGGCGGCAGCGCGTGGCAGTGGCCCCAGCGAATTGCCATCCAGATAGACCATGCCTGCGGGCAGGTCGAACATGGCTTTGGTTGCGGCAAAGTCGGTCATCATGGGCTCCGGTAGATATTTTAGGCTTAAACTACCTTGACCGGATAGGGATCTCGCACCGGTTTGTCCATGAAAAACCCCGATGCGAGGCCCTCGCGGACCTTACCGGACCTGACCGCCGGCGATTTCCACACATTGCCCGTTGACCGCGCCGGACAGCGGATGGCACAGCCACATCGCGGCGGTGGCCACTTCCTCGACCGAGATCAGGCGACGGTGGCGGTTGCTGTCGGCCATGGCCTGACGCGCCTGTTCCACGCTCATGCCAGTGCGTTGCGCGATGGATTCCGAATTCAGCGCCACGATATCTGTTTCCACATAGCCAGGGCACAGCGCGTTGAAGGTGATTGGCCCGCCCATATATTCCTCGGAATAGGAGCGGATCAGCCCGATCACCCCGTGTTTCGAGGCGGAATAAGCCCCCGCACCCTTGAGGCCGCGCAGCCCCGCCAATGACGAGACCACGATGACACGGCCCCAGTCTGTATCCAGCATGCCGCGCATGGATTCGCGGATGGTCAGGAAAGCGCCGTCCAGATTTGTCCTCATGATGCGCTGCCAGAATTCCAGATCGGTCTTTTGCAGGCTCTTGCCCTCGGCAATGCCCGCATTGGCGACGACAATCTGGATCGGCCCGCGCGCTGCCACGGCGGTTTTGATGCCCTCCACGACCTGCGCTTCGTCCATCACATCCATGGCAAGCGCGTGCAGGCCGTTGCCTGCGACCGCCTCAAGCACTTCGGTGCGTCGTCCGGTGATGGTGACCTGTGCGCCTTCGGCGGCGAGTGCCTGTGCGATGGCAAGGCCGATGCCTGTGCCGCCGCCTGTGACCAATGCGTGTTTGCCTGAATGCAACATGATGTTCCTCCCTTTTGCGGCAGACTATCCGTCACGGCTTGCATGGCAAGGGGGGCGGTCGGTTTTCCGCCGCAAGGTCACTTTACAATGACATTCGCGTCTGTGAATATGATTGGCGCAAGGCGGGAGGCTATTGCGACAGGAGGATCACATGAAACAGATGATGACAGTCGGCACCGTGCTGGCCTTGGTGGCAGCCCAAGCCATGGCGAGCGAGGATATCGCGGACAAATATCCACAATCCGAGCTTTACGACAAACCGGTCGAAGTGATCCCGCATGTCTGGTCCGCGATCGGGGCCACGGCTCCGCCGACTTACGAGAATGCAGGCCACAACAACAACCTGTCCTTTGTTGTCACCGGGGACGGGGTGATTGTAGTCAATGGCGGTGCCTCGGTCCGTCTGGCTGCGGCCTTGCATGACGAGATCAAGGCCGTGACAGATCAGGCGGTCAAACTGGTGATCAACGAGAACGGGCAGGGCCATGCCGTTCTGGGCAATTCCTACTGGGTGGATCAGGGTGTCGATATTCTGGCCCATACCGATGCGATTGCCGAGGTCGAGGCGCATGGCGACCAGATCCTGATGGGCATGCAGGGCTATAACAAGGATCGCGCCGAGGGCACGCGGATCGCGGTGCCGAACCTGTCTTTCGATGACCGCTACGACATCACGATGGGCGATGTCACGCTGGAGGTGCTGCATCTGGGCCCCGCGCACGGCCCCGGCGATACGCAGGTCTGGATACCGCAATGGGGCGTCATGATCGCGGGCGATATCGCCTTTCACGAACGCATGCCGCCAATCTTTGCCGATACCTGCACCTCATGCTGGATCGAGACATGGGAAACCGCGTTTGAGCCGCTGAACCCGACCTATGTGATCCCCGGTCACGGCCATCCGACCAATTTGGCGCAGGTGCGCCACTATACGCGCGACTATCTGGTAGACCTGCGCGAGAAGATCGGCGCCCATATCGAGGAAGGCGGCGATCTGGCGAGCGCCTTCTATGTCGATCAGGAAAAATGGCGCAACCTTGATACATTCGAGGAACTGGCAACGCGTAACGCGGGCCGCGTGTTCGAGGAGATGGAGTTCGAATGAGGCGGTTTGCATCTGCCCTGTCTCTGTCGGCCCTGATCGGCGTGACAGGGCTGCTGGCACCCGCAACGGCAGCATCCGAGGAAGCGCTGCTTGAGGCAATCACCGGCTATATGGATTTTGCCACTTATGATTCGGGTATCATCATGCCCGACCAGATGGACCGTCTGGTCTTTGACAGCGCGATGATCGTTGATACGCGCGACGCGGCGCAATTCGCGGAAGGTCATATCCCCGGTGCTGTGAATATAGAATGGCGCGCGGTGCCGGGCCGTCTGGACGAGTTGCCCGCAAGCGGCATGGTCATTCTTTATTGCAACACCGGCACCCTGTCGGCGCAGGCAGCCTTTGCCGCCCGCCTGTTGGGGCGCGAGAATGTGCTGATGCTCCAGACCGGCTATGAGGGGTGGCAGACCACAGCCGCCTATCGTCCTGAATGATGCGTGCCCTGCTCAAATGGATTGATCTGCCGCCGGTGTGGTTGATCGCGATGATCGCGCTGGTCTGGGCGCAAGCGCAATATCTGCCGCTTGGCCTGTCGTTTGGCGGGGCATGGGCGGATTTCGTGGGCGGTATTCTTGTAGGGGGCGGGCTGATCCTGATGGTGCTGGCCGTGCACGAGATGCGCAAGGCCCGCACTACCATCGTGCCGCATCTGGAGGCTACCAAACTGGTGCAGTCGGGCATCTTCAGCCGCAGCCGGAACCCGATCTATCTGGGCGATGTTCTGGTGCTGGCAGGGTTGATTCTGCGCTTTGATGCGGTGCTGGCGCTACCATTGGTGCCGGTATTCCTTTGGATACTAGAAAAGCGCTTTGTCATCCCCGAAGAAAACCGCCTCAGACGCAGTTTCAGGGCGGATTTCGCCCGCTATTGCCAGAAAACCCGCCGATGGATTTGACAGTGCCGCGCAATAAGTGCATCGCAGGACCGATCAGCTTGTGAAATATTGTTGCGCCGCACTATAAACAAGTTTCCGGTCGCGCGGCGGCCGGTACAAGACCTGCGAAAAGGGGGACGCGAGACGTGAAGATCGGTACGCCAAAGGAAATAATCGAGGGTGAAGCCCGTGTGGCCATGACCCCTGACTCTGCGCTTCAGTTGCAGAAACTGGGACATAGTTGTGTGATCGAGGCCGGTGCCGGTATGGCCGCCGGTTTCTCGGACAAGGCCTATGAGGAGGCGGGCGTCGAGGTGGTGAAAACCGCTGCCGCCCTGTGGAAAGCCGCCGATATCGTGGCCAAGGTGCGCCCGCCCTCTGAGGCGGAAGTCAAGAAGATGAACGAGGGTCAGACCCTGATCTCGATGTTCTATCCGGTCGCCAACGAGTCGCTGATGAAACAGGCTGCCGCCAAGGGTGCCAATGTTATTGCGATGGATATGGTGCCGCGCATCAGCCGCGCGCAGAAGATGGACGCGCTGTCGTCCATGGCGAATATCGCGGGCTACCGCGCGGTGATCGAAGCCGGCAACAACTTTGGCCGCTTCTTCACCGGCCAGATCACGGCGGCGGGCAAAGTGCCTCCCGCCAAGGTTCTGGTCGTGGGTGCGGGTGTGGCAGGTCTTGCCGCGATCGGGACATCGACCAGCCTTGGTGCAATCACCTTTGCCTTTGACGTGCGCCCCGAAGTGGCCGAGCAGGTTGAATCCATGGGCGCGCAATTCGTCTATCTGGATTTTGCCGAAGCCGTGCAGGACGGGGCCGCGACAGGTGGCTATGCCGCACCGTCCAGCCCCGAATTCCGCGAGGCGCAGCTTGCCAAGTTCCGCGAGCTTGCCCCCGATATGGATATCGTGATCACCACCGCGCTGATCCCCAACCGTGAAGCGCCCGAGTTGTGGACGCCCGATATGGTTGCGGCGATGAAGCCCGGCTCCGTGATCGTCGATCTGGCGGCGGAAAAGGGCGGCAACTGCAAGCTGACCGTGATGGACGAAAAGATCGTCACCGAGAATGGTGTCACGATCATCGGCTACACCGATTTCCCCAGCCGTATGGCCGCGCAAGCCTCGACGCTCTATGCGACCAACATCCGCCATATGATGACCGACCTGACCCCCGGCAAGGACGGACAAGTTGTTCATAACATGGAAGATGACGTGATCCGCGGCGCGACCGTGACCTTCGGCAAAGAGGTGACATTCCCGCCACCGCCGCCAAAAGTGGCCGCGATTGCGGCGCAAAAGCCCAAGGAAAAGGGCAAGGAACTGACCGCTGAGGAAAAGCGTGCGAATGAAATCGCGGCCTTCAAGACGCAGACCCGCAATCAGGTCGGTCTTCTGGCGATCGGTGCCGTGCTTCTTCTGGCGGTCGGCCTTGTCGCGCCAGCCAGCTTCATGCAGCATTTCATCGTGTTCCTGCTGTCTGTCTTCATCGGCTTCCAGGTGATCTGGAATGTCGCGCACAGCCTGCATACCCCGCTGATGGCCGTGACCAACGCCATTTCCTCGATCATTATTCTGGGCGCTCTGATCCAGATCGGATCGTCCTCGATGCTGATCACGCTGCTGGCGGCACTGGGCATTTTCATGGCTGCGATCAACATTGTCGGCGGCTTCCTCGTGACACGGCGCATGCTTGCCATGTTCCAGAAATCCTAAGGAGCAGGTAATATGGAATACGGATTTACTATTGCAGCTTATGCTGTGGCCGCCGTGCTGTTCATCCTGTCTCTGGGCGGGTTGAGCGGACAGGAAAGCGCGAAACGCGCTGTTTGGTACGGGATCGTCGGTATGGCGATTGCCGTGGTCGGCACGCTGATCGGACCGGGCCAGGGCCTGTGGGCCGCATCGCTGGTGTTGATCGCCTTGGGCGCTGCTGTCGGTTATCAGTTGGCAACGCGCGTTCAGATGACCCAGATGCCGGAACTGGTGGCAATCATGCACAGCCTCGTCGGTCTGGCGGCTGTGTTTGTGGGCTTCAACGCCGATCTGATGATCAACGATATCGCGCAGATCTATAATGCGAACGGTCAGGTTCTGGGGGCTGTGTCGGATGACGGCTATACCGCCATCGGCCTGCCTGCCGCGATCTATGGCGAGCTGTCGTCTTTCGGGCAGTTGATTGCCAAGAAAACATCCGTTGAAATCGCGATCCTGCGGGTTGAACTGGTGCTTGGTATCTGGATCGGTGCAGTCACCTTTACCGGCTCGGTCATTGCCTATGGCAAGCTGGCGGGCAAGGTGAACACAGCGGCGCAGAAACTGCCGGGCGGTCATATTCTGAATGCGGCGGCGGCGGGTCTCTCGCTGGTGCTGGCAGTCATGTATATGAACGAGGCCGGTAGCTGGACACTGGTGCTGCTGGCATTGCTGGCGCTGTTCATCGGCTATCACCTGATCATGGGGATCGGCGGCGCTGATATGCCCGTGGTTGTCTCGATGCTGAACAGCTATTCCGGCTGGGCGGCAGCGGCCATCGGCTTCAGCCTTGGCAATGATCTGCTGATCGTGGTCGGCGCGCTGGTCGGCTCTTCGGGTGCGATCCTGTCCTACATCATGTGCAAGGCGATGAACCGGTCCTTCATCAGCGTCATTCTGGGCGGCTTCGGCGGCCCCGCGGGCGAGCAGATGGCGGTCGAAGGCGAACAGGTGGCGATTGACGCCGACGGTGTTGCCAATGCGCTGGACGAGGCTGACAGCATCATCATCATTCCGGGCTACGGGATGGCGGTGGCGCAGGCCCAGCAAAGCGTGTCCGAGCTGACCAAGCGCCTGCGTGCCAAAGGCAAGACCGTCCGTTTCGCGATCCACCCCGTGGCGGGGCGTCTGCCCGGTCACATGAACGTGCTGCTGGCGGAAGCCAAGGTGCCCTACGATATCGTTCTGGAGATGGACGAAATCAACGAGGATTTCCCAAGCACGGATGTGGCCATCGTGATCGGCTCGAATGACATCGTAAACCCTGCGGCGCAGGACGATCCCAACAGCCCCATCGCCGGTATGCCGGTTCTGGAATGCTGGAAAGCCAAACAGGTGTTCGTGTCCAAGCGCGGGCAAGGCACCGGCTATTCGGGGATCGAGAACCCCTTGTTTTTCAAGGAAAACACACGGATGTTCTACGGCGATGCCAAGAAATCGCTGGATGAATTGCTGGCCAAGATCAGCTGATCCTTGCGCCAGAACGCTACCGGAAAAGGCACCCCACGGGGTGCCTTTTTTGTTATAGGCTGCACCCAATGCCCGCGAAACAGGCTTGGGTATACTGTCGTGTTCCGTAAATAACTGAAATAAAACAACTTTATCTTTAACTTCGCCGCTCTAAAGTATATCCTGTGCCGAACGTCAGGAGTTGCCCATGTCGCCCATTCAGGACCATCCGCTGCGCTATGAACTGGCCAATGAACTGCATGCGCGGCCCTTTCCGTCCATTGATGCGCCCGGATCGGCCTTCTATCTGGCGATCAAGAAGGAACAGGATGCCGCCAGCAGAGACCGAGGTGCCGATCTGGCGCATCTGACAGCTTTGCTGGACCGTTTCGGCGCGGCCCATCCACAGCCCGGTGCGACGCATTATTTCGGGCAGATTGGGCGGCATATGCTGAAATGGGAAAGCCATACCGAATTCGTGACCTACACGGCATTCTCGGAAAGCCTAAGTGCGCGGGCCTTCGATCCTGTGGATTTCGACGTGTTTCCAGCGGAATGGCTGGCCAAGGCCCCTGGCGTGCGTGTCACCTCGGCCCTCATCCGGATGGAGGAGATCGGCGAGAAAGCCTCTGTCGTCAACAAGCTGAACGACTGGTTCGTGCCGGAAAGTCTGGCCGTCAGTCGCGTTCTGGACGATGCCGCCATCGTCGCGGGCGATTTCCGCATTGATCCGGCTGGCCATATGCGTTTTGCGATCTTTGTATCGCCCGAAACAGGCGCGCGGCGGATCGGGCGTGTCGTGCAGCGTCTGTGTGAGATCGAAACCTACAAGACCATGTCGATGCTGGCCTTCTCGCAGGTCAAGGCGATGTCGGCGACGCTGGCCGCGATCGACGCGCAGTTGACACAGTTGATGGATGATATGACCCGCAATGAAAAGCCAGCCGACCAGACGCTTGCGGGCCTGCTGGAAGTCTCGGCCATGCTGGAAAACAAGGTCGCCCGTGCCTCGTTCCGCTTCGGTGCGGCAGCAGCTTATGAGGCTATCGTTCACCAGCGGATCGAGGTGCTGCGCGAGGAGCGTTTCGACGGACGGCAGACATTCGCGGAATTCATGATGCGCCGCTACGATCCCGCGATGCGGACGGTCAAAGCCTCGCAGGCGCGACTGGCGGCGATGGCGGACAGGGCGATGCGAGCAGGGGAGCTGTTGCGCACACGCGTGGATGTGGAACGCTCGGCCCAGAACCAGAACTTGCTGGAAAGTATGAATGTGCGGGCGGATATGCAGTTGCGCCTGCAAAAGACAGTCGAAGGACTGTCCGTTGTGGCGATCAGCTATTACGCGGTGTCGCTGATGTCCTACGTGGTTTATCCCCTTGCCGAAGCTATAAGCATCAGCAAGGGAACATTGACAGCGGCGCTTACTCTGCCGGTAATGCTGTTGGTCTGGTGGCTGGTGCGGCGCGTTCAGAAGAGCCTGCACTAAGCGCCCAGTTCGTCAGCAGACCACCCGCGCCGATGGCGGCAATCGCAAGGATGGCGGCAATCGACAGGGTCGGGATGCCAGACAGACCTGCGCCAACGGTGCATCCACCAGCCAGAACGCCGCCCACACCCATCAGGGCTGCACCTGACATATAACGTCCGGTTTCACGCGGGCTGTGGAAGCTCTGCCATGCGAATTCACCACGGATCAGGCTGCTGGCTAGCGCGCCCAGAACAACGGCACCGATCAGCGCGGCCCCGAATGTGGCCGAGATCGAGGTTGACGCAACGGTGAAGAACAGCGCTTCGGCGGCGGCAGAGGTGAAGGACAGGCTTTCCATCGCGATGGGGTCAAACTCGTCCTGCAGGATAAAGCCGGTGCCAACCCAGCCCAGCGGGACAAGCACACCGATCAGGGCCGCAAGCGCCAGTATGCCCGCGCGATTTCCCGAACGTAGCGCGATGACCAGTGCAGCAGCAGCAATCAGGCCCGCCCAGAGCAGCGGTGCTCCCGGCAGAGCCACCGAATCCAGCGACAGGGTGATAGAGCCGAGCGTTGTGCGCAGCGGTGCCAGCACGCCTTTCAGCGTCGCATGGGCGACAACGGCGAATACCACCAGCACCAGAGCGGCACGCAAATTGCCCGATCCGGTCAGCACAGTCAGACGCGACACGCACCCGCGTGTCAGCACCATGCCCGCACCGAACAGCAGGCCACCGGCGACGATTGCCAGAACCGGCAATTCGCCCGCCATGAACCGATGCTCTGCAAAGGTGATCCAGCCTGCGGCGACAGCACCCTGCGTGCCCAGCACGGCGACGGCCAAGGCGGTCAGCCAGACGCCGGCCGCCTGTTTGCGATCCTTGCCCACAATGGAGCGGCGGAAGCAGAAGCGGGTGATCTGCGCGAGAATGCCAAAGGCAACGCCGAGGGCAAGGGCGAAATAGACAGCCGCCTGCGGGGCGGTCAGTGTCTCGAAGCCGAGGGATTCGAACATGGGTTTTCTCCGCAATCTGGAATTTTGTCCCAGATGGACGGGTTATACTTTATAATCAAGAGAGGGGCTTGTCGGGAAATCGTTCTGTAACGGAATATTTTTCCTTGCGGCGGCGCAGGGGCAGGTCGCATGTTCCTCTCGCCTGCCGTTTGCAAACAAGAAGACCCGCACCGGTGGTGCGGGCCACTCGCCTGTCCTTATTTCGCTCAGCGCCCCCGAATACGCGGGTCCAGCGCATCCCGCAGACCGTCACCCAGATAGTTGACGCTCAGCACCGTCAGCGAGATCGCCAGACCGGGCCAGAGAACGCGCTGTGGATGCTGTTGCATGTAATCGACCGCATCAAACAGCAGGCGGCCCCATGTCGGAAAATCCGGCGGAAAGCCCAGACCAAGGAAGGACAGCGCGCTTTCCGTGATGATCGCATTGGCAATGCCCAGCGTGGCAGACACCATGATGGGCGACATCACGTTGGGCAGGATATGGCGTGTGATCATGCGGAAATTGGTCGTCCCGATCGACCGCGCGGCCAGCACGAATTCCCGCTCTTTCAGGGCCAGCACATCGCCGCGCACGATGCGTGCCGTGGGCATCCAGCTTGTAATGCCGATGGCTGTAACGATCAGGATGAAGATACCTGTCTCGGGGCCGAAGGCCGCGTTTAACGGTTCGCGGAACAGCAGCACCATCACCAGCAGAAGGGGCAGCAGCGGCAGGGCAAGGAACAGGTCGGTCGTCCGCATCAGGATGTTGTCCAGCTTGCGGAAGTACCCTGCCAGAACCCCGATCAGACTGCCAAGCACCAGTGCCAGCAGCATCGCTGTAATCCCGACCGAAACCGAGGTCTGACCGCCCGCCATCATGCGCGCCAGCATGTCCCGGCCCAACTGGTCTGTGCCCAAGGGATGCACCCAGCTTGGCCCCTGATTGCGGGACCGGATGTCGATGAAAGTCGCGTCATAGGGCCAGAGCAAAGGCCCTAGGAAGACCGACACCACGATCAACAGAAACACAATGCCGCCCAGCAGCGCGCCTTTATGGCTTTTGAACTGTTCCCATATGTCACGCCACTGGCTGCGCGGCGGGGCCGTGGGGATGGGTTGGTCGGTCATCTCAGTCATAGCGGATCCTCGGGTCAAGGATGCCGTAAAGCACATCCGCGATCAGATTGAAGATGACGATCAGCAGCGCGAAAATGAAGGTCAGGGTTTGCACCATCGGCAGGTCGTTCGCCTCGATCGAGGTGATCAGAAGCTGGCCCAGACCGTTGACCTTGAAGACCTGCTCGGTGATGATCGCGCCCCCGAAGACTTGCGGCACGCCCAAGGCGATCACGGTGACTACGGGGATCATCGAATTGCGCAGGACGTGCACCAGAACAACGGTCTTCTCGCCCAGACCCTTGGCCCGCGCCGTGCGGACGTAATCCTGATTGAGATTGTCCAGCATTGACGCCCGCATGAAGCGGCTGATCTGCGCGGCATTATACAGCGCCAGTACGGCAACGGGCATGATCATCTGGCGGATCTGGAACATGAAGCTGTCCCAGTCGGAGACCTTGTGCGTGGTGTCATAGATCGACGGGAACCAACCCAGGTTGACCGAGAAGATGACGATCAGCAAAACGCCGGTAAAGAAGGTCGGCACCGAAAAGCCCACCATCGACACGAATGTGCCGATCTGGTCAAAAGCCGAATATTGCCGGTAGGCTGAATAGATGCCGATGGGCAGGGCGATCATTACTCCCAGCACATAGGACATGCCGACTACCCACAATGTCTGCGGCAGACGCTGCACCACGATATCCATAACGGGGCTGCGGGTCTGCCAAGACAGCACGCGCAATTTACCTTCCGAGAAAGTGGTGCCGAAGATACTGTCGATCAGAACTTGTGGCTCGACCCAGAAGAATTGCACAAGCCACTTGAAGAACTGGATATGCACCGGCGCGCCAAGGCCAAGCGCCTCGCGCATCCTTTCCTTGACTTCGGGCGGCACGGTCAGCGGCACCTGTGCCATTGGATCACCCGGGGCAAGCTGGAGCAGGCTGAATATGACAAGCGAGATGAACAAAAGGGTGGGGATGGCAAGAACCAGTCGCCGGAAGGTAAAGGTCAGCATGGGCGGCGCCTTTGCGGGTCGCTGTGAAATAGACCAAAATCAACGGCCCCGTCCCGCAAGAGACAGGGCCGCGATATCAGTTGCTTACTTGATACGATGCCAGTCAGCCACGTTCCAAAGCTCGCTGTCCCATGTGTTCAGGACCACACCGCCAAGGCTGTTGGAATGGGCCGAGACGCGACCGCGGTCCACCAGCGGGATGATGACATTGCTTTCCTTGGTGACCATGTCGTTCAGCTTGCGCGCGATCTCGCCGCGCTTCTCCAACTCGCCGGTGCGGCCCAGTTCGGCGACCATGGCGTCATAGGCGGGATCACAGAAACGGGTGATGTTTTCACCCTGCCACTGGGTTTCCGGACGCGGAGCCTTGTCACAGGTCTGCGCCGCCAGATAGGCTTCGGGATCGGTGCCGTCGAAGTTGTTGGCATACATTTCCAGATCGGCATAGAATTTCTGGAACGTGTCGGGGCTGCCCGGATCACCACCGAAGAAGACCGAGGCGCTGACGTTGCGCAGTTCGGTTTCCACGCCGATTTCATCCCACCACTGTTTGATCAGGGCCTGAAAGTCCTGACGCACGGCGTTGGTCGAAGTCTGGAACAGCACCGACAGGCGCACACCGTCTTTTTCGCGGATGCCACCGGCACCACGGGTCCAGCCGGCCTCGTCCAGCAGTGCGTTTGCGCCGGCGATGTCATGTGTCAGACAGTCGGTATTGTCCGAGGCATAAAGCTCGGGCGCGGGGACAAGGTTGCAGGTCGGACGACCCGCCTGACCATAGCCGATTTCGACCAACAGGTTGCGGTCAATCGCCATCGACAGGGCCTGACGCACGGCCGGATCGGTCAGGAACGGATGCGGATGCTTCGCAGTGGCACGCTCGCCCTCGGGCAGCGACGGGGAAGGATCGGTCATATTGACCATGATCCGCTCGACCAGAGAGCCGAATGCGGCGATGGTCTGGCCCTTGCCGCCGGCCTGCATCTGCTCGATCACCTCGGGGGCAAGCTGCAGGTTCCATGCATAATCGAATTCGCCGGTTTCCAGCACGGCGCGCCCTGCTGCTGTGGCATCGCCGCCGCCTTTGAAGGTCATCGTGGCGAAAGCTGGCTTGGCGGGATCGCGGTAATTGGGGTTGGCTTCCAGCGAGATCACGTCATTGGGCCGGAATTCGGTCACGCGGAAAGGGCCGGTGCCGATCGGGTTGAAGTTCGCCTCGGTGCATTCGGGGGCTTTGGCGCCCAGACAATCCGCGAATTGCGCGGCCTGTATGATCGGGGCCTGCGCGCCCATGAAGGGGCCGTAAGGATTGGGTTTGGCTTCCGAGAAAGTGACCTTGACGGTCAGATCGTCAATCGCCTCGACCGCGCTGACGCCGTCGAACTTGGCCGCCTGCGCGCAACCGCCTTCGGGATGCATACAATATTCAGCGGTGAATTTCACGTCGGCGGCGGTGACAGGCGTGCCGTCGGACCACAGCAGATCGGGCTTCAGTTTCCATGTGATCGAGGTCAGATCCTCGCTGACGCCGCCGTTTTCCAAAGTCGGGATTTCCGCGGCCAGAAATGGCACAAGCGCGCCGGTCTGGTCGTAGCGGCCCAGCGGTTCGATGATCATCGACGCCGATTCGAGGTCCTTGGTGCCGCCCGACAGATAGGGGTTCAGGATCGAGGGGGCTTGCCAGTAGATGATATTCACATGGCCGTCCGCGCCGCGCTCGGCAAAGGCTGCGGGGGCCAGTGCCACAAGGGCGGCAGCACCTAGCAGGGTTGATTTCAGGGTCATTTGTCTCTCCATGTTGGACACGTGGTGTCTCTCTTATTTCCGGATGCGGGGCTTGGGATCGCGCCTTTATCCCGCCGGATTGCACCTTGAGGCCGTCAACGCGCATCTCGCCGCTGCTGCACCCGCCAATGTTCCTTCATCACAGACCTTCCCCGATCAAAAATCAAGCACGGGTTTGTGATGCCGACTCCGGCCTTGGGGTTGTCCGTCGTGTCACGCAAAGGGATTTGACAGTCCGGAAGCGCTGTCTGTAGCCTCGATGATCAGGACCCCACAGACAGGATTGCCACCATGCTCGACCAGCCGATTGCGAGGATCGAAAACCTGCGTGTGGAATTCCAGACCAAGGATGGTCCGGTAGTGGGTGTCGAGGATGTTTCCTTTTCGATCAATCCCGGTGAAACCGTATGCGTTGTTGGTGAATCAGGCTCTGGCAAGTCGGTGTCCAGCCTGTCGCTGATGCGTCTGGTCGAGTTCGGTGGCGGGGCTATTGCGGGGGGCAGATTGCTGTTCGACCGAAAAACCGGCGGTCAGGTGGACCTTGCGAAAACCGATCAGGATCTGATGCGGACGATTCGCGGCAACGAGATCGGGATGATCTTTCAAGAGCCGATGACCGCACTGAATCCGGTCTTTACCGTGGGGCGCCAACTGACCGAAGGGCTGCGCCTGCACAAGGCAATGACCAAAAAAGAGGCGGAAACCCGCGCGCTGGACCTGCTGAAGCAGGTGCGCATCCCCGAACCTGAGCGGCGGCTGCGTCAGTATCCCCATGAGTTGAGCGGCGGCATGCGCCAGCGGGTCGTGATCGCGATGGCGCTGGCCTGCGAGCCGCGCCTGCTGATCGCGGACGAGCCGACAACGGCGCTGGATGTGACTATTCAGGCCGAGATTCTGGCCCTGATCGACCGGCTGAAACGCGAAACCGGTACAGCGGTCATGTTCATCACCCATGACATGGCTGTGGTGGCACAGATGGCCGACCGCGTGGTTGTGATGTTCCGTGGCAACAAGGTCGAAGAGGGTACGGTTCAGGAGATTTTCGAGAACCCGCAGCATGACTATACCAAGGCGCTGCTATCCGCCGTGCCGCGTCTGGGCGAGATGACGGGCAAGGCCCTGCCGGAACCGATGCGCCTGCTGGGATCGACTGGCCCTGCGGCCCTGCCGATTGCGGGCACGGAAACACCGCTGCTGACTGTGAAGAACCTGACCACCCGCTTTGCCGTGCTGGGCGGCCTGTTCCGGCGCACCGTTGCCAATGTCCACGCGGTCGAGGACGTGTCCTTCACCCTGAACAAGGGGCGCACCCTGTCGCTAGTGGGGGAAAGCGGATGTGGCAAATCCACCTGCGGGCGCTCGATCCTGCGTCTGGTGGAACCCATGTCGGGGTCCGTGATGCTGGATGGCACCGATATCATGGCGCTGGACCAGCGCGCGCTGCGCCGCGCACGGCAGGATATGCAGATGGTGTTTCAGGACCCGTTTGCCAGCCTCAACCCGCAGATGCAGCTTTCGGATCAGGTGGCCGAACCCCTGCGGAATTTCGGCACCCATTCAGGCAGTGCGCTAACCGACAAGGTGGCCGATCTGTTCGACCGCGTGCATCTGCCGCGCAATTTCATGCGCCGTTTCCCGCACGAGCTTTCCGGCGGTCAGCGTCAGCGCGTCGCCATCGCGCGGGCTTTGGCGTTGAACCCCAAGCTGATCATCGCCGATGAGGCGGTCAGCGCACTGGATGTATCGGTACAGGCGCAGGTTCTGAACCTGATGATGGAATTGCAGGCCGATCTGGGCCTGTCGTTCCTGTTCATCAGCCATGATATGGCCGTGGTCGAACGCGTCAGCCACGATGTCGGCGTGATGTATCTGGGCCGGATCGTGGAAATGGGCCCGCGTCAGGCGGTGTTTGAGGACCCGCAGCACGCCTATACCCGTGCCCTGATGAAAGCCGTTCCAGTGGCCGATCCGCGTCAGCGCAAATCGGAAAAGGACCTGAAATTCAAGCCGATCCCCTCACCGATCCATCCGGTGAGCTATGAAGCCGCCCCGTCTTTGTATAAAGAAGTGTCCAAGGGCCATTTCGTGCTGATCACGGATAGCGGTTACTGACACAAGACCGAAGGACGAACATGACAATCAGACTTTCTCCTCTCCAGTTGATGGAAAAGCTGGTCAGCTTTCCCACGGTCAGCCGTGACAGCAACCTGCCCTTGGTGGATTGGGTCGAGGATTACTTGAACGGCCACGGCATCGCCGCGCATCGCCATTACAACGATGACAACGACAAGGCATCTCTGTTTGCCCATGTCGGGCCAGAGGTTGCGGGCGGGCTGGTTCTGTCGGGCCATACCGATGTGGTGCCCGTCGATGGGCAGCCCTGGGCCGCCGACCCCTACACCGTGGTCGAACGGGACGGCAAATATTTCGGGCGCGGCACCTGTGACATGAAGGGCTTTGATGCGCTGGCGATCTGGGCCTTGGTCGAGGCACATCATCGCGGCGTCAAACGCCCGCTGCAACTTGCCCTCAGTTATGACGAGGAAGTGGGCTGCGTCGGTGCGCCACCGATGATTGAGCGGATGCTTGACGTGCTGCCGAAAGCATCAGCCGTGATCGTGGGCGAGCCGTCGATGATGAAGGCCGTCACGGGGCACAAAGGCGGGCAGGGGTTCTGGACCCATGTGATCGGCTTCGAGGTGCATAGTTCGATCATGCATACGGGCGTCAACGCGATCATGTATGGCGCCAAGCTGATCGAATGGGCCAATGCAGTGAATGCCGAAAACAAGGCCCGCACGCCCGGACCGCTGGCCGCCATGTTCGACCCGCCCTGGACAACGGCGCATGTCGGCACCATTCAGGGCGGCACGGCGCATAACATCACCGCCAAGGATTGCCGCTTCGGGATGGATTTCCGCGCTGTTCCCGGCGAAACTCTGACGGATTGGCGCGACCGGTATCTGGAACGTGTCCGCGCGGTCGAGGCCGAGATGCAGGCAGTTCACCCCTCGGCCCGTATCGAAATTACCGAAAAGTTCGAGGTGCCTGCCCTCAAACCCGAAGCAGAAGGCGAGGCCGAGACTCTGGTGCGTGCTATCACGGGCGACAATGGCGGCCATGTCGTCAGCTATGCCACCGAGGCCGGACAGTTTCAGGAGCGCGGCTATTCGGCTGTGGTCTGCGGCCCCGGCGATATTGCGCAGGCGCACCAGCCGGATGAATATATTACCAAGGCACAATTCGAGGCGGGCCATGATTTCATGCGCCGGTTGCTTGAACGGCTTTGACAATGCCCCCGCTTTTGGCGGGCTGACATGCAGAAATGAAAAGGAAGCCCGATGCCAATCAAGAATCGCTTTGCAGAAATGCAGGATGAAGTCACCGCGTGGCGGCGTGACTTGCACGAAAACCCCGAGATCCTGTTCGACACGCATCGCACCTCGGCTCTGGTGGCCGACAAGCTCAAGGTCTTTGGCTGCGACGAGATCGTGACCGGCATCGGACGCACCGGCGTTGTGGCTGTGATCAAGGGCAAGACAGATACATCCGGCAAGGTCATCGGGTTGCGCGCCGACATGGACGCGCTGCCGATCCTTGAGGCGACAGGGCTGTCCTATGCCTCGAAAACCCCCGGCGCGATGCATGCCTGTGGGCATGACGGGCATACTGCGATGCTGTTGGGGGCTGCCAAATATCTGGCCGAAACCCGCAATTTCGACGGCACTGTGGTGGTGATTTTCCAGCCCGCCGAAGAAGGCGGCGGCGGTGGCCGCGAGATGTGCGAGGACGGCATGATGGACCGCTGGAACATTCAGGAAGTCTACGGCATGCACAATATGCCCAACCTGCCGATCGGCCATTTCGCCATCCGTTCCGGCCCGTTCTTTGCGGCGACCGACCAGTTCGACATCTATCTGGAAGGCAAGGGCGGCCATGCTGCGCGCCCGCATGAAACCGTGGACACGACCGTGATGGCGGCGCAACTGGTGCTGTCCATGCAGACCATCGCCAGCCGCAATGCCGATCCGGTCAGCCAGATTGTAGTATCAGTGACATCTTTCCAGACGTCATCGACCGCGTTCAACGTGATCCCGCAGAAGGTGCATATCAAAGGAACGGTGCGGACCCAAAGCGCTGAGAACCGCGATATGGCCGAGCGCCGGATCAAGGAGATTGGGGCCGCGACCGCGGCCATGTTCGGCGGCGCGATCGAGGTGGATTACCATCGCGGCTATCCAGTGATGGTGAACTCGGAAGAACAGACCGAATTTGCCCGCGCCGTGGCGCATGGCGTCGGCGGCCATGTAAGCGAGGCCCCGCTGGTGATGGGCGGCGAGGATTTTGCCTTCATGCTGGAGGAACGACCCGGTGCCTATATCCTTGTAGGCAATGGCCCCAGCGCGCAGGTGCATCACCCCGAATACAACTTCAACGACGAAGCAATTCCCGTCGGTTGCAGCTGGTGGGCGGGGATTGTCGAACAGCGCATGCCCGCTGCCTGAGAACCGCTAACGCAGCATAGGCACAAGGCGCGCGAGCAAGGTGTGGCGCGCCTCATCTGTCGCGTTTGACAGGTTGCATGCGGCCTTGCCCATCTCTTCCAGTTGCGCGCTGCCGATCAGCGATGCCACGCGCGCTCCGAGATCATCAGCATCCCGCACTTGTTGCGCGGCACCCGCTTGCGTCAGCTTGGCATAGGCCAGCTTGAAGTTTGCAATCCGCGGTCCGTGCAGGACAGCCGCCCCCAGCGTTGCAGGCTCGTAAGGGTTATGCCCGCCCTCATCCCCGAAAGAACCCGCCAGAAAAACCAGCGGACCAAGGCTGTAGAAGAGGCCTGTCTCGCCCAAGGTGTCGGCGAGATAGACCTGATCCTGCGTGGCAGGTAGCCCGCCCTGGCTGCGGCGGGCGCTTTGCAGGCCGGCACTGTGGATCATATCCGCGATTTCAGCTCCTCGCGCCGGATGGCGGGGGATCAGGATCAGCAGCAGATCGGGATGGGCCCGCAAGGTGGCCTGATGCGCTGCCAGAACCGCGGTTTCGTCGCCAGGATGGGTCGATGCGGCCACCCAGACAGGCCGTTTGCGTGTGGCATTCTGCATGGCGTGCAGCGCATCCTGATCAACAGGCAGGGGGCTGGCGGCGGCTTTCAGATCACCGGTGTCGATGATGCGGGCTGGATCAAGGCCAAGATTCAGGATCTGGCGCGCGGTCACCGCATCCTGTGTGCTGATCAGCGCAGCACGCGACAACAGCGCCCGCATTGCGCGGGGCGCGCGGGTGCGGGTCTTGGACGCGCGGGCATTGATCACTGCCATGGGGATCTGGCGCTTGCCGGTTTCCACCATCAGGCGCGGCCAGAGATCGTTTTCCATGAAACAAGCGAGATCGGGTTTCCAGTGATCCAGAAAGGCGCGCACCGCTGTGGGCGTATCGACCGGCTGGAACTGGTGGATCGCTTGGCGCAGACGGCGGGCCAGAGTCTCGGCCCCCGTGGCGGTTGTGGTGGTAAACAGCAGCCGCGCGCCTGTAGCCGCCTCGAGATCGCGCGCCAGATCGAGCGAGGATGCCACCTCGCCGACCGAGGCGGCGTTGATCCAGATCAGCCGCCCTGCAGGGCGCGGCACTGTGGCATGGCCAAAGCGCTCGGCCAGCCGCGTCGCATCGGCTCCCTGTGCCAAATGTCCCTTGCGGGCCATGTTTCCCAAAAGCGACGGGGCCAAAGCGGTTGCCCACATATACAGGCGCAACACCGCTGTCAGCCCCTGTGGTGGGGCAGGGGTCGTACCGCCCGTCATACCGGATCAGCCGCCGGTATGGCTCATGTGGCGGGACATCTTGCCATCCACCACCTGCCGCGAATAGTCGAAATCATGCCCCTTGGGTTTGAGCCGGATCGCAGCGCGGATCGCCTCTTCCAGCGCCGCCGTATCACCGGGGTTGGCGCGCAGTGGGGCGCGCAGATCCGCCATATCCTCTTGCCCAAGGCACATATACAGCTCTCCGGTGCAGGTCAGGCGCACGCGGTTACAGCTTTCGCAGAAATTATGTGTCAGCGGCGTGATGAAGCCGATTTTCTGACCTGTCTCCTCAAGGCGGACATAGCGTGCAGGCCCGCCGCTCCGTTCGGCCAGATCGGTCAGGGTGAACCGCTCGGCCAGCCGCGCGCGCAGATCGCGCAGGGGCCAATACTGGTCCAGCCGGTCTTCGTTACCGATATCGCCCATCGGCATGACCTCGATAAAGGTCAGGTCCATGTCGCGGGTGGCGCACCATTGGGTCAAAGAAAACAACTCGTCCTCGTTGAAACCCTTGAGGGCGACAACGTTGATCTTGACCCGCAGCCCCGCCTTCTGCGCGGCGTCTATCCCGCGTATGACTTGGGGCAGACGCCCCCAGCGCGTGATCTGCGCGAATTTCGTATCATCCAGCGTATCCAGCGAGACATTGATCCGCCGCACGCCCGCTGCGGCCAGATCGGGGGCGAATTTCTCAAGCTGGCTGCCATTGGTGGTCAGCGTCAATTCGCGCAGCGCCCCGCTGTCCAAGTGACGGGTCATCGCATCGAAAAAGGTCATGATCCCCTTGCGGACCAAAGGCTCGCCCCCCGTGATCCGCAGTTTTTCGACACCCATGCCGATAAAGGTCGAACACATCGTATCCAGCTCTTCCAGCGTCAGAAGCTGCGCCTTAGGCAGGAAGGTCATATTTTCCGACATGCAATAGACACAGCGGAAATCGCATCGGTCCGTGACCGAGACACGCAGATAGGAAATCGCCCGCTGGAACGGGTCGATGAGCGGGGCTGAACCCGCGCGCGGGGCTGAAACTTTTTGATCCATGATCTAAAGGTAGGGATCGGCGGAAGTCTGAGCAAGAGGGATTGTGTGATTGCACGCCCCGCCTTGGCGGCATAGATTGGCAGGATGAAAAAGATTGTCCTGACCCTGTCTGCAAGCGCCCTGTTTCTGGCAG
This sequence comes from Seohaeicola saemankumensis, assembly GCF_021021435.1. GTDB lineage: Bacteria > Pseudomonadota > Alphaproteobacteria > Rhodobacterales > Rhodobacteraceae > Seohaeicola. The sequence continues at coordinate 108,530 of NZ_JAINWI010000012.1, read as the reverse complement.
GCTGCGCCGAATTGTCGCAGACCCCGCAAAGCGCATCCCAGGCGGCTGGGCCGCAAACCAGCACGCGCCCGCCTTTGACCGGCGTGCCACGCACGGCGACCGATTTCGACAGGGTTACCGAAGAAGAACGGCAGGCTGCGGTGGCACCACCTGTCGCGGCGGCAGGGTCGATCGGCACCACTGTCGCCTCGCTGGGTGATCCGGCGCGCCCCGGCTTCTGGATGGAGACACCTCTGGTCAGTACGCCCACACGCGGCTCCGTGCTCTACCGCGCCACGGGGCGGCGGCTGAACCTTGACCTGATCCCGATAGACGGCCCGCCCTCCGGCGGCAGCAGGCTGTCGCTTTCGGCGATGCGGATGCTGGATGCGCCGCTGACTGGTCTGCCATCGGTGGACGTGTTCACAAACTAGGGCGGTTACGCCTGCTCCGCGCCGCTGTCAGGCTCTGTCCGTTTGACGGGCACGGCTGTTGCGTCTTTGGGTAGCAGCTTGGATGCTTCGCGGCGCGCAAAGGGCTTCATATGCCGGGCATGGTTGGTCAGGAAATAGCTGACGCGGTCGGGGTCATGCTTGGACAGCTCGCGCAGCCACCATGCCACGGATTTCTGGATAAACCATTCGGGATCATGCACGTAGGCTGCGGCCCATTCCAGCACGCGCTGGCGCACGGCCAAGTCTTCGGGCTTGGGGTGGTTCTGCTTGGTCCATGGCAGGGTAAAGACCATCGCCGCGCGGCGCGTCCAGTGATGGGGGGACTTGGTCCATTCCGCTACCGTGTCGATCCGCGACGGATCGGCCACTAGCCGCTTTTGCCCCGCAATGGCGGCGGCATCGGCAATCGCCCAACTGTCGAATGTGGGCACCCAGGACGCAATCAGCGCCCAGACCGCGGCATCCTGTTTGATCCGCGCCTGTGTCAGCAGCTTGGCCGCCGCGATCTTGGCCTCGAAGATATCGGACTGCCACAGCGCATCGGCCAATGCGACGCGGGCAGGCACATCCATCCCCTCGCGCCAGCTTTGCGCCAGATCGGTGATCTGCGGTGTGGTCAGGCCCAGATATTCGCGGGGCGCTTTGTGATAATCGGCCATGCCTGCCGCGCGGTCCGGATCAGAGAGGGCGCGCAGTTGCGCCAGTGCATCATCAGGGGTCATTCCACGGTCACCGATTTGGCAAGGTTGCGGGGTTGGTCCACATCGGTGCCCTTGGCGACGGCGGTATGATAGGCCAACAATTGCGCGGGGATAGCATAGAGGATCGGCGTCAGAACCGCATCAATGCGCGGCATGACGATCACCTCCCATGTCTGGTCCGAGGCTTCAGCCGCCCCTTCGGCATCGGTGATCAGCATGACTTTACCGCCGCGCGCCATGACTTCCTGCATATTGGATACTGTCTTGTCGAACAGCGCGTCACGCGGGGCCATGACGACCACCGGCATCGTTTTGTCGATCAAGGCGATGGGCCCGTGCTTCAGCTCTCCTGAAGCATAAGCTTCGGCATGTATATAGCTGATTTCTTTCAGTTTAAGTGCGCCTTCAAGTGCCATCGGATACATCAGCCCGCGCCCGAGGAACAGCACGTCAGACGCTTCCGCCAGTTTGCGTGCGGCTTTGCGGATGCTGCCGCTCAGATCCAGCGCCGCGTTCAGCGCGACCGGCAGCGCGCGTAGCGCGCTCAGGTGATCGGACAGGTCTTCGTCGGTGATCCGGCCCCGCTGATGGGCGGCCTGTAGCGCCAGCAGAAGCAAGACGGTCAACTGGCAGGTGAAAGCCTTGGTCGAGGCGACACCGATTTCGGCCCCGGCCATGATCGGCAGCGCCAGATCGCTTTCGCGCGCGATCGAGCTTTCGGCGACATTGACCACCGACACGATCCGCGCGGCCTTGCCCTCGCAATAGCGCAGGGCGGCCAGCGTATCGGCAGTCTCGCCCGACTGGCTGACGAACAGCGCGACAGTGCGCGCGGGAATCGGCGGTTCGCGGTAGCGGAATTCCGAGGCGATATCGACATCGACAGGCAGGCCGGCGATCTGCTCGAACCAGTATTTCGCAGTCAGACAGGCGTAGAATGCGGTGCCGCAGGCGACCATCGACAAGCGGTCCACCTGCGTGAAATCCAAACCGTTCTCCGGCAGATTGATCGTATTGCCCTCGCCCGAGAGGTAAAAACGCAGCGCCTCGCCGATCACGCGGGGCTGTTCGGCGATTTCCTTGGCCATGAAATGCTTGTGTCCGGCCTTGTCGACCTGAGCGGCCTCGATCTGGATCGTCTTGACCGCGCGGTTGGCCAATTCGCCGTGGGCGTCGCGGATTTCCAAAGAGGTGCGGGTCAGCACGGCGATGTCGCCTTCCTCCAGATAGGTGATCCTGTCGGTCATGGGGGCCAGCGCAATCGCGTCGGAACCCACGAACATCTCGCCATCGCCATGGCCGATAGCCAAGGGGCTACCCTTGCGGGCGGCGATCAGCAGATCCTCCTCACCCTCGAACAGGAAGACCAGTGCGAAGGCGCCGTGCAGTTTCGCGATGGTCTGGCGCGCCGCCTCGACCGGACTGGCTCCCTGCGCCATGTGATGCTGCGTCAACAGGGCCACAGTTTCGGTATCGGTTTGCGTCACGAATTCCAGACCATAGCCGCGCAATTCAGCGCGCAATTCGCGGAAATTTTCGATAATCCCGTTATGCACGACGGCCACCGGGCCGGCCTGATGTGGATGGGCATTGGTGACCGAAGGCGCGCCATGTGTCGCCCATCGGGTGTGCCCGATGCCAGCCTTGCCCGCCAGCGGGTCATGGACCAGCAGGTCGGACAGGTTGACCAGCTTGCCCACGGCACGGCGGCGATCCAGCCTGCCGTTCTGGACAGTGGCAATGCCCGCGCTGTCATAGCCGCGATACTCAAGACGCTTGAGCGCCTCGACCAGAAGTGGGGCCGCCTCGTGATTGCCCAAGACACCGACAATGCCGCACATCAGTTGTTTTCCTTGTTCTTTTTGGCTTTGCGGGCGCGCAACAGGTCCATCAGTTTCACCGCCATGCCCGGTTTGACCACTTGTGGCGCGCGGCCCAGTGCCAGCGCACCATCGGGCACATCTGTGGTGATGACAGAACCGCTGCCTGTCATCGCATCATTGCCCACGCGGACGGGTGCGACCAACATTGTATTCGACCCGATGAAAGCACCGCGCCCGATTTCGGTGTGATGTTTCATCACCCCGTCATAATTGCAGGTGATCGTGCCAGCGCCGATATTGCTGCCTGCACCGATCGTCGCATCTCCGATATAGCTCAGGTGGTTCGCTTTTGCGCCTTCATGCAGCAAGGCATTCTTGATCTCGACGAAATTGCCGACATGCACATCCTCGGACAATTCGGCGCCGGGGCGCAGGCGGGCATAGGGGCCCACGGTGGCGCGCTGGCTGACATGGCAGCCTTCGAGATGCGAGAAAGCCCGGATGCGCGCACCGGATTCAACCGTCACGCCGGGGCCGAAAACCACGTTCTGTTCGATCACCGCGTCACGCCCGATCACCGTGTCATGGGCGAAATAGACAGTGTCAGGGGCCAGCAGCGTGACACCGTCCTCCAGCGCTTGCGCGCGGGCGCGGGTTTGAAAGGCAGCCTCGGCCTGCGCCAGTTCAGTGCGGGTGTTGATGCCCAGCGTTTCGGCCTCGTCGCAGGTGACAGCGGTGGCGGACAAGCCGCGTGCGCGGGCAATCGCGATGATGTCGGTCAGGTAATATTCGCTGGCCGCATTGTCATTGCCGACAGCGGCGACCAGATCGAACAGGGTTTTGGCATCGGCTGCAATAACGCCGCTGTTGCAGAGGGTTATAGTGCGTTCCTGATCTGTTGCATCTTTGAATTCCACGATCCGTTCCAGCGTGTCGCCGGCCATCACGAGCCGTCCGTAGCGGCCTGGGTCGGCGGCATGAAAGCCCAGAACCACGATGTCATCGGCCTTGCGCGCCTCTTGCATCGCTTCCAGAGTCTCGGCGCGGATCAGGGGCGTGTCGCCGTAGAGCACGATTACGTCACCGTCGAACCCCGCCAGTGCTGGTGCGGCCTGCGCCACGGCATGCGCCGTGCCAAGCTGCGGCTCCTGCACGACACAGGTCGCATCCTCGTTCCAGTCGCGCGCGGCGGCGGCGACTGCCTCTGCCCCGTGGCCCGTGACGATCACGCAGGCCCGCGCATCCAGTGCGAAGCCTGCCTTCATCGCATGGATCAGCAGAGGCGCGCCTGCCAGCGGATGCAGCACCTTGGGCAATTCGGAATTCATCCGTGTGCCCATACCGGCCGCCAGAATGACAAGTGCTGTATTCATGCTGTTTCTCTTTGCCCTTTTGTTGCGCCCGTTTTATCCGGTTGTCCCAAGGGCGCAAGGCCGCATCGGATCACGTCTGATTGCGGGATATGACAGGCATCGGCGGCAGACCGCCGGAAAGGGCAGCGTGATGAGAACCGTTATTTTCGATCTGGACGGCACATTGGCCGATACAAGCGGTGATCTGATCGCGGCGGCCAATGCCTGTTTCGCGCTGATGGGCGCAGGTATGGTGCTGGACCCTGCGCGCGATGCAGGCACGGCGTTGCGCGGCGGCAAGGCCATGCTACGGTTGGGGTTGGGACGGATCGGGGATCAGGATACCGAGGCGCAGATCGAAAAGTTCTATCCGGTGCTGTTGGAGGCCTATGGTGCCGCCATCGACGTGCATACGGTGATTTATCCCGGCGCGATGGAGGCGGTGGCGCAACTGTCGCGCGATGGCTATGCGGTGGGGATCTGCACCAACAAGCCTGCAGGGCTTGCTGAAACGCTGATGACACGGTTGGGGGTGCGGGACGCCTTCGCCTCGCTAGTGGGCGCTGACACGCTGGCTGTTCGCAAGCCCGATGCCGCGCCGCTGATCGAAGCGGTGCGACGCGCGGGCGGTGATCCGCGCCGTGCCTTGCTGGTGGGGGATACGCTGACAGACCGTGAAACCGCCCGCGCTGCCGCCGTGCCTTCGGTGCTGGTCACCTTCGGTCCGGGGGGCGAGGATGTGGCGGCGCTCGCGCCCGAAGCCCTGATCGGACATTTCGACGAATTGCCCGCCGTGGTGCAGCGGTTGATCGGCTGATCATGTAAACTTGTGCCACTGTCGCATTGACGAAGGTCCCTCATCGCCCCACAACAATCCCATGAGCACTCAGACACCCGAGATATTCACCGGCAGCTTCACCCAGCAGGAGCCGATCCCCGAAGAAGGGATCGCCGCCGCCGTCGCCGTCATGCAAAGCGGGCGCTTGCACCGCTACAACGTCAAGGATGGTGAGGTGGGTGAGGTCGCCTTGCTGGAGCAAGAATTCGCGGCTGCCATGGGCGTGAAATACTGCCTTGCCGTGGCCTCGGGCGGCTATGCCATGACAACGGCCCTGCGCGCGCTGGGTGTCAGGCCGGGCGACCGTGTCCTGAGCAATGCGTTCACGCTGGCCCCTGTGCCGGGGGCTATTGCGGCTGTGGGGGCAGTGCCGGTTTTCGTGGGCGTGACCGAGGCGCTGACCATTGATCTGGATGATCTGGAGGCCAAGGCCGATCAGGCGTCGGTTCTGTTGCTGAGCCACATGAGGGGGCATATCTGCGATATGAACCGCCTGCTGGCGATCTGTGCGCGGCATGATCTGCGGGTGGTCGAGGATTGCGCCCATACGATGGGGGCCCGCTGGAAGGGGCGCTTGTCAGGGACGGACGGGATCATCGGCTGCTATTCGACGCAGACCTATAAACACATGAATTCGGGCGAGGGCGGTTTTCTGGTCACCGATGATGACGAGGTGATGGCCCGCGCGGTGATGCTGTCGGGCTCGTACATGCTTTATCCGCGCCATCTGGCTGCACCCGCGCCGGATGTGTTCGAGGCGGTCAAATATGACACGCCCAATATATCGGGCCGGATGGACCATCTGCGCGCTGCGATCCTGCGCCCGCAACTGCGCAGGCTGGATGCCCAATGCGCGGCATGGACCGCGCGGTATCGCGTGGTCGAGGACGGATTGCAGGGCTGCCCTGGCCTGCACGTGATCCCGCGCCCGCCCGAGGAGGAATTTGTCGGCTCGTCTTTCCAGTTCCTGCTGCTGGATTGGGCCGCGCCCAAGGTTCGGGACGTGCTGGGCCGCTGTGCCGCGCGGGGGGTCGAGTTGAAATGGTTCGGGGCCGCAGAGCCGCAGGGATTTACCAGCCGCTATGACAGCTGGCGCTATGCACCAAGCCAGCCGATGCCCTCCAGCGACCGTATCCTTGCCGGCATTCTGGATATGCGCCTGCCGCTGACCTTCAGTCTTGAGGATTGCGCGCTGCTGGCCCGTATCATCCGCGCCGAGGTGAGTGCCGTCTATCAGGCGGCGTGACGCGGCGCGGGCAGTTTCTTCAAGTATTTAGGCCAAGATAAAGTGCTGTGTCAGCCTATGCGCTGTGCGACGCGTTCGAACACCGCCAGAAATGCGGCTTGATCCGCATTTTCCAATGCGCCTGCATCGACCTCGGCCTTGGTCCAGAGCCAGCTTTGCGCCGGATCGTCGCGCATTGCCCATTGCCCGAACAAGCGGCTGTCTGTTTCACGTTCCATGCGGTGGGTCACTTCAAGGTGGCGGTCATCCTCCTCGATCGACGCATATAGCCGGTTGATCGCCTCGGCAGGGCCTTCCAGCAATTGCAGGTAAAGGTCCGCGCGACAGATCAGGCATCCGGTGACATGGGCATTGGCGTTGTTGCGCCGCGCGGTCAACAGGATCTGGCTGAGGATCGTGTCGTCGAAACCAAAGGGTTTCGAGGAATAGATCAGTTGCGTCAGCGGCATGGAACATTCCTTTTTGCACAGGTCTTGGTGCTATCTGCTTGTCCTTGTGATGTCCATGAATGTTGACAGGGGCAGGGCAGGCGGCCAGCCTTGTCCATGATAACGCGGGGGATGCGACGGCTTGGCAGTTGACGCGACTCGGATGTCATGTCTATTAATGAACAAGTGTTCAATAAATGCCGGTGTAAGCGATCTTTGGGAGGAGCCAAAATGTTCACAGCAACGATGAAATTCGATCTCGGCGAGGATGTGAACGCCCTGCGCGAGATGGTGCATCGCTGGGCGCAGGAACGGGTCCGCCCGATGGCGGGCACGATCGACAGCAGCAATGAATTTCCCGCCGATCTGTGGCGCGAGATGGGCGAGCTGGGTCTTTTGGGCATCACGGTGGACGAAGAATTCGGCGGCGCGGGCATGGGCTATCTGGCGCATGTGATCGCGGTCGAGGAGATTGCGCGCGCCAGTGCCTCGGTCTCGTTGTCCTATGGCGCGCATTCAAACCTTTGCGTCAACCAGATCAGCCTGAACGGAACTGTGGAGCAAAAGCGCAAATACCTGCCCGGTCTGGTCAGCGGCGAACATGTGGGCGCACTGGCCATGTCCGAACCCGGCGCGGGCAGCGACGTGGTGTCGATGAAGCTGCGCGCGGAAAGGCGCAATGACCATTACCGCCTGAGCGGGAATAAATACTGGATTACCAATGGTCCTGACGCCGATACATTGGTGGTCTATGCCAAGACCGATCCCGATGCGGGATCGAAGGGTATCACAGCCTTTCTGATCGAGAAGAGCATGAAGGGTTTTTCCACCAGCAAGCATTTCGACAAGCTGGGGATGCGCGGGTCGAACACGGCAGAGTTGATCTTCGATGATGTTGAGGTGCCCTTCGAAAATGTGCTGGGCGAGGAAGGGCGCGGCGTGCGCGTTCTCATGTCCGGTCTGGATTACGAGCGCGTGGTGCTGTCGGGCATCGGTACCGGCATCATGGCCGCCTGTCTGGACGAGATCATGCCTTATATGGCCGAGCGCAAACAGTTCGGCCAGTCGATCGGGAATTTCCAGCTGATGCAGGGCAAAATCGCCGATATGTATACGGCGATGAATTCGGCCCGCGCCTATGTCTATGAGGTTGCGAAATCCTGTGATCGGGGCGAAGTGACGCGCGCCGATGCTGCCGCCTGCGTGCTCTATGCCAGCGAGGAGGCAATGAAGGTTTCGCATCAGGCGGTGCAGGCCATGGGCGGGGCGGGCTTTCTGTCGGATGCGCCGGTCGCGCGCATCTTCCGCGATGCCAAGCTGATGGAGATCGGCGCGGGCACCTCGGAAATCCGTCGCATGCTGGTGGGCCGCGAGATGATGGCGGCCATGGCATGAGGCGGATGGGATGAGGATACCACCTGCCGTCCTGCTGGTGATTGTCGTGCTGACAGCAACTGCGGGCACGCTGGGCTATCTTGCGGGATCGCGACAGGTGGCGTTGACCGAAACCGATGTGATCATGGCCTATGCCAACCGCTATGTTGCGGCGCAGGGGCTGGAGACCGAAGCGATCCGGCGCTGCCATGCCGTGCCGGGACGGGCTGATCCGGTCTGGCTGGTTGTCGTCTGCGCCGAGGGCAGTCTGGCGGAACGCGCGTATTTCGTGGGGCGAAACGGTGCTTTGCTGCATGAGGGGCGGGCGGAGGACTGGCCGTTCTTCAGCCCTCCCGCACCGGAGGCGTGATGCTGGAACTGGGGCGCAGCTATGGTGAACTGGTCGCGGGATTCCGGTGGAACTTGCCGGCGCAGTTGAACATGGCGCAGCAGGTTTGCGATGCCTGGGCTGCGCGGGAACCGGCGCGGCTGGCCATTCTGGACCTGTCGGGCGGTGATGCAACGCGCGTCAGCTATGGCGATTTGCGGTGCATGGCCGATGCTCTCGCGCATGGTCTGGCCGCGCGCGGTGTGCAGCGGGGCGACCGTGTGGGCGTGTTGCGCTCGCAATCGGCATGGACGGCGGCAGCGCATATCGCGGTGTGGAAGCTTGGCGCGGTGTCGATCCCGCTATTCAAGCTGTTCGGACCGGATGCCCTGCGTGCGCGGTTGGACGATGCGGGCGCAAGGCTGGTGATCAGCGATGCCGAAGGCGTCGGATTGCTGGACGGGTTCGGACCTGATGTTCTGGTGCCCGAGGAAACCGACCTGCCGGATGCGCCCTTTGATGCCGCGCTGACAGGGCCCGAAGATCCGGCGGTGCTGATCTATACGTCGGGCACAACAGGGGCGGCCAAGGGCGCGCTGCACGGGCACCGCATCCTGACCGGCCATCTGCCCGGGGTTGTGATCAGCCATGATATGCTGGGGCAGGCGGGCGATTGTCTCTGGACGCCCGCGGATTGGGCGTGGATCGGCGGGTTGTTCGATGTGGCTATGCCGGGTTTGGCGCTGGGCGTGCCGGTTGTGGCGGCGCGGATGGCGAAATTCTCGGTCCGCGATTGTCTGGACGTGATCGCGCAGGGCGGGGTGCGTAATGTGTTCTTCCCGCCCACCGCGCTGCGGATGCTGAAGGCCGGAGATGCGCGCGTGCAAGGGTTGCGCTCGGTTGCCAGCGGTGGCGAGCCTCTGGGTGCCGAGATGCTGGACTGGGGACGGCGAGCCTTTGGTCTGGCGATCAACGAGTTTTACGGGCAGACCGAATGCAACATGGTGGCCTCAAGCTGTAGTGCCCTTTTCAGCCCGGAACCGGGCTTCATCGGGCGCGCCGTGCCCGGTTTCGACGTGGCCGTGATCGACGATGCAGGTCAACCTTCCACAGGCGAGGGCGATATCGCCATCCGGCGGGGGGCGGCGTCGATGATGCTGGGCTACTGGAACAAACCAGATGCGACGACCGCAAAATTCCGCGGTGACTGGATGTTGACGGGCGACCGAGGCGTGATCGAGGATGGATTTATTCGCTTTTTGGGCCGCGAGGATGACGTGATCACCTCATCCGGCTACCGGATCGGACCCGCCGAGATCGAGGATTGCCTGCTGACTCATCCGGCTGTGGCGACGGTGGGGGTGGTCGGCAAGCCCGACCCTCTCAGGACCGAGATCGTCAAGGCCTATGTTGTGCTGAAAGCGGGGCTCGGTCCTTCGGAAACGCTGGCCGATGAACTGGCCTGCCACGTCAAGGCGCGGGTGGCGCAGCATGCCTATCCGCGCGAGATCGGATTTCTGGACGCCTTGCCGATGACGGTGACAGGCAAGGTGATCCGCAAGGAATTGAAGGCCCGCGCCACGCGGGAAAGGGAGATTACTACATGAAACTGACATCCCAAGCCATCCCCTCGTCCGAGGCGTTCCAGACCAACCGTGCAGGTCATCTGGCCGCACTTGAGGTCGTGCAGGCCGCAGCCGAGGCCGCAGCCGCAGGCGGCGGCGACAAGGCCCGCGCGCGGCATCTGGAACGGGGCAAGATGTTGCCGCGCGACCGTGTGGCGAACCTGCTTGACCCCGGTGCGCCCTTTCTGGAAATCGGGGCGACCGCGGCGCATGGTCTCTATGACGGAGCGGCCCCCGGCGCAGGCGTGATCGCGGGTGTGGGCCGCGTGCACGGGCTGGAAGTGATGGTCGTGTGCAACGACGCCACCGTGAAGGGCGGCACCTATTACCCAATGACGGTCAAAAAACACCTGCGCGCGCAGGAGATCGCCGAGGAAAACCATCTGCCCTGCATTTACCTCGTGGATTCAGGCGGCGCGAACCTGCCCAATCAGGACGAAGTGTTCCCCGACCGCGACCATTTCGGGCGCATCTTCTACAATCAGGCGCGGATGAGTTCGAAAGGCATCCCTCAGATTGCGGTCGTCATGGGCTCCTGCACGGCGGGCGGCGCCTATGTGCCCGCCATGTCGGATGTGACGATCATCGTGCGCGATCAGGGCACGATCTTTCTGGCCGGTCCGCCCTTGGTCAAGGCCGCGACGGGCGAGGTGGTAACCGCCGAGGATCTGGGCGGCGGCGATGTGCATACGCGCCTGTCCGGTGTGGCCGATTATCTGGCCGAGGATGATGCCCATGCGCTGGCACTGGCGCGGCGTGCGGTCAGCCATTTGAACCGCGCCAAACCCGCCACCGTGCAATGGCAGTCGGCAGAAGAACCCGCCTATGATCCCGACGAAATCTTCGGTGTCGTACCCGCCGATTTGCGAACACCTTATGATATCCGCGAGGTGATCGCGCGGATCGTGGACGGATCACGTTTCGACGAGTTCAAGCCGCGCTTCGGCGAGACCTTGGTGACAGGTTTCGCCCATGTGCAGGGCTGTCCTGTGGGGATCGTCGCCAATAATGGCGTGCTTTTCTCCGAGGCAGCCCAGAAAGGCGCGCATTTCGTGGAACTGTGCAGCCAGCGCAAGATCCCGCTGGTCTTCTTGCAAAATATCACCGGCTTCATGGTGGGCCGCAAATATGAAAACGAGGGCATCGCGCGCCACGGGGCCAAGATGGTGACGGCTGTAGCCAGCACCAATGTGCCCAAGATCACGATGGTTGTGGGTGGCTCTTTCGGGGCGGGCAATTACGGCATGGCGGGGCGCGCCTACCAGCCGCGCTTCATGTGGTCTTGGCCCAATTCCCGCATCTCGGTCATGGGTGGCGAGCAGGCGGCAGGCGTTCTTGCCACCGTGCGCCGCGACGGGATCGAGCGGTCGGGCGGAAGCTGGAGCGCCGAGGAAGAGGCCGAATTCAAGCGCCCCACGATTGACATGTTCGAGCGTCAGTCTCACCCGCTCTATGCCTCGGCGCGACTCTGGGATGACGGGATCATCGACCCGCGCCGCGCCCGCGACGTATTGGCGCTGTCGCTCTCGGCCTCGCTCTGCGCGCCCATCGAGGAGACACGCTTCGGCGTGTTCCGGATGTAACCGTGGCCCCCATTTTCATCTTGCCGCAAATACTCCGGGGAGCGCGAGGGGCTGGCCCCTCGCTTGCGCCACGTCCACCCGCATCCCGCCTGAAAAGGAGTTTCCATGTTTGACAAGATCCTGATAGCCAATCGCGGCGAGATTGCCATTCGCGTGGCCAAGACAGCCCGCGCCATGGGGGTGCGGACGGTTGCTGTCTATTCCGACGCCGATGCAGGGGCCGCCCATGTCGCCGCCTGTGACGAGGCCGTGCATATCGGCGGATCGGCCCCTGCCGAAAGCTATTTGCGCGGCGAGCGGATCATTCAGGCGGCTTTGGACACAGGCGCACAAGCCATCCATCCGGGCTACGGCTTTTTGTCCGAGAACCCCGGTTTCGTGGATGCGGTTGTGGCGGCGGGTCTGGTCTTTATTGGGCCGTCCGCCGATGCCATCCGCGCCATGGGCCTCAAGGATGCGGCGAAGGTGCTGATGGAAAAGGCAGGCGTGCCGGTGGTGCCGGGCTATCACGGCTCCAATCAGGACGCCGAACATCTGGCGGGCGCTGCCGATGCCATCGGATACCCTGTGCTGATCAAGGCTGTGGCAGGTGGCGGCGGCAAGGGGATGCGTCTGGTCGAGGCACCTGCGCGCTTTGCCGAGGCACTGGAAAGCGCGCGCTCCGAGGCGCAGAACGCCTTTGGCAATGCCGATGTGCTGGTCGAGAAATACATCGAGAAACCCCGCCATATCGAGGTGCAGGTTTTCGGCGATGGCACCCACGCCGTGCATCTGTTCGAGCGTGACTGCTCGCTCCAGCGCCGCCACCAGAAGGTGATCGAGGAAGCGCCAGCGCCCGGCATGACCGCCGAGGTCCGCGAAGCCATGGGCCGCGCCGCCGTGCGCGCCGCCGAGGCGATCGGCTATCGCGGGGCAGGGACGATCGAGTTCATCGTCGATGGTAGTCGCGGCCTGCGCACGGACGGCTTCTGGTTCATGGAGATGAACACGCGGCTTCAGGTGGAACACCCTGTGACCGAGGCAATCACCGGCGTCGATCTGGTGGAATGGCAGTTGCGGGTGGCGGCAGGCGAGTCCCTTCCGCTGCGCCAGCAGGATCTGACAATCACAGGCCATGCCTTTGAGTCGCGGCTTTATGCCGAGGATGTTCCTGCGGGCTTTCTGCCTGCCACAGGCACGCTGGCCTATCTGGCCTTTCCAATTGAATGCCGCGCCGATAGCGGTGTGCGCACGGGCGATGCGATCAGCCCCTTCTACGACCCGATGATCGCCAAGATCATCACTCATGGTCCCACCCGCGATGTGGCGTTGACACGGATGCGGGCAGCGCTTGCAGGCACGCAAGTCGCGGGAACGGTCACAAACCTGGGCTTTCTGTCGGCGCTTTGCGCGCATCAGGGGTTCACGGCGGGCGATGTCGATACCGGCCTGATCGGGCGCGATCTGGAACAGTTGACGGCAACACTTGCTGCGGGGGCCGCCGATGTGGCGCTGGCCGCTCTGGCGGTGCTGGGTCTGCTGGACAGACGCGACTGGGCGACAGGCTTTGCGTTGTGGTCGCCGCTGGAGCGGTCGGTTCTGCTTGAGCATGCGGGCGAGGAGAGCGTGGTGCGTGTGATCTGCGATGGCCCCGACCGGCGGTGTGTGCTGGTGGCGGATGGCTCCGTAGAGGCGCTCTATCAGGGCGGGCGCTGGCTGCTGGACGGGCAGGTGGCACCTGCGGTGCGGGTGACAGGCGATCTGGTGACGGTGTTTGCCGGCGCGGGTCTCGCCTTTCACGTGATCGACCCGTTGGCGCGCGCGGCGGGGGCGACCGGCGACGGCAACCTGATCGAGGCGCCGATGCCCGGCATGGTCAAGGCGGTCTTTGCCGTGGCGGGGCAGACCGTGCAGGCGGGCGACCGTTTGGCCGTGCTTGAAGCCATGAAGATGGAACATGCGCTGCTGGCGGCCCGCGATGGTGTGGTGGCGGAAGTGCTGGTCACCGCGGGGACGCAGGTCGAGGCGGGCGCAGCGTTGGTGCGCCTGGAGGCAACAGAGGAGGCGGCAGGATGATCACGCTGCATCACTGCCCGCAAAGCCGCTCGATGCGAGTTTTGTGGCTGCTGGAAGAGTTGGGCGTGCCCTATCGCACGCGGGTTCACGCCTTTGACAAAAGCCTGCGCGATCCGGAATTTCTGAGCCTGTCCCCCGCTGGCCGTGTGCCCGCACTGGAAATCGACGGCGAGCGGATGTTCGAGAGCGCCGCAATCATGGAATATCTGTGCGAGCGGTTTCCCGATGCCGGAATGGGCCGTTTGCCGGGCGACATGGACCGGATGGCCTGGCTGGTCTGGCTGCATTTCGCCGAGACCGTCAGCCAGCATGTCGCGGCCCTGACGCAGCAGCATATCCTGTTTTATAATGATACGATGCGAAGCCCCGTCGTGATGAAGCTAGAGGCGGCGCGCCTGCAGAAATGCTTTGCCGCAATCGAGGCGAGGCTGAGCACTCCGGTCGAGAACCGCGACCATCTGCTGACCAGCGGTTTTTCGGCCTGTGACGTGGCTGTCGGTCATGCGGTCTATCTGGCGCGGTATTTTGTGCGCACAGAGGGTTTTCCCGAATTGGAAAAATGGATGGCCCGCAATGCCGAACGCCCTGCTTTTCAGGCCTCGTTGCCCAAGGATGGCGAGGCGCTGATCTACCGGCAGGACTTCTATCCTGTGTGGGACCAAAATGCAGGGGCGGCACCATGAGTATTTCTGGCAAGATGAAACGGGGGGTGGCATGAGCGCAGAACGGGTCGAGATTTTCGAGGTTGGGCCGCGCGACGGCTTGCAGAACGAAAAGCGCGCCATTCCCGTGGCGGACAAGATCGCTCTTGTAGACTGCCTGAGCGGTGCAGGTTTCCGGCGCATCGAGGTGGCGAGTTTCGTCAGTCCCAAATGGGTGCCGCAAATGGCCGATAGCGGCGCTGTGCTGGCTGGGATCACCCGCGCATCCGGCGTGCGCTATGCGGCGCTGACACCCAATATGAAGGGGCTGGAAGGCGCGCTGGCGGCCAAGGCCGACGAGGTGGCGATTTTCGGTTCGGCCTCGGAGGGGTTCAGCCGCGCCAATATCAATGCGACGATTGCGGAAAGTCTGGAGCGTTTCGCGCCGGTCGCCGCGGCCGCGCGCGCGGCGGGTCTGCCGGTGCGGGGGTATGTGTCCTGCGTCACTGATTGCCCCTATGACGGGGTGGTTGCGCCCCATCAGGTCGCACGGGTGGCGGCGGCCCTGTTCGAGATGGGCTGCTACGAGATCAGCCTTGGCGACACGATCGGGCAGGGGCGACCCGAAACGATTGACGCGATGCTGCGCGCGGTGGTGCAGGAAGTGCCTGCAGCGCAGTTGGCAGGCCATTACCACGACACGGCTGGCCGCGCCCTCGCGAATATCGAGACCTCGCTGGCTTTGGGTTTGCGAGTCTTTGATGCTGCGGTCGGCGGCTTGGGCGGTTGCCCCTATGCGCCGGGGGCGGCGGGCAATGTGGCGACCGAAGCGGTGCATGCGCGTCTTCTGGCGCTGGGCTATGACACCGGACTGGACGCGGATGTGCTGGCGCGTGCGGCGGATATGGCGCGGGCCATGCGGGGTCAGGAATGAGCTATCAGACGATCGAGATCGAACGGGATGCGCGCGGGGTGGCCACACTCTGGCTGGCGCGGGCAGACAAGCATAACGCGCTGAATGCCGCGATGATGGCTGACCTCACAGACGCGGCGCGGATTCCGCGCTGATGGGGCTGACGGAAACGCGGCTGGGGCTGATCCCGGCCACAATCGGCCCCTGTGTCTGTGCCCGCATGGGCGAAGCGCGGGCACGGCGGGTCTTCATGTCGGGGCGACGCTTTGGTGCGGCCGAGGCGGTCGATCTTGGCCTGCTGGCGCGCGCCGTGCCTGCCGCCGATCTGGATGCAGCGGTCGAGGCCGAGATTGTGCCCTATCTGGATTGCGCGCCGCAAGCCGTGGCGCAGGCCAAGGCGCTGTTGCGCCATCTGGGGCCGGTGATCGACGAGGCGACCATCGCCCATACGATCCGCGAGTTGACCACCTGCTGGGAAGGGGATGAAGCGGTCGAGGGGATCGGCGCGTTCTTTGCCAAGCGCAAACCCGCGTGGCAGGGGTAGCGCAGCCCACCCCGCGGGCCAGAATCGTGCAAGGCGATGCCGCAACGCGGCGTGACCGCGTCAAACTGTTGAAAATCCTGCCTATCTTATGGTCACTCGGGTTGACCATTTGACGCATCATATCGGGTATTGGACTGTATCCTGTTGTATGCATTGATTTTTTGTAACACTTTCCAAAGACTGAATGTGATAGAGCCTCGGTTGACCCTGCGCGGGGGCAGGAGTAAACCTGCGCGCAAACCTGTAGCCAGCAGATTGCGCCGCTGGGCGCGAAAGGAGCCACTCTTGGAAGGGATGCTGAGGGAATACCTGCCGATCCTCGTGTTTCTGGCCATCGCCATCGGACTTGGCCTTGTCCTGATCCTGTCTGCCGTGATCATTGCCGTGCGTAACCCCGACCCCGAAAAGGTCAGCGCCTATGAATGCGGTTTCAACGCATTTGACGACGCGCGGATGAAATTCGATGTCCGGTTCTATCTGGTGTCGATCCTGTTCATCATCTTCGATCTTGAGATCGCGTTCCTGTTCCCTTGGGCTGTGGCCTTCAAGGATATCAGCATGGTCGGCTTCTGGTCGATGATGGTCTTTCTGGGCGTGCTGACCGTGGGCTTTGCCTATGAGTGGAAGAAAGGAGCGCTGGAATGGCAGTAATGACAGGCCTGAACACCGCGGGTGGCGACCGCGAGCATGCGACGCAGGCGCTGAATGCCGAACTGGCCGACAAGGGTTTCCTGCTGACCTCGACCGAGGATATCATCAACTGGGCGCGCACTGGCAGCTTGCACTGGATGACCTTCGGTTTGGCCTGCTGTGCTGTCGAGATGATGCATACCTCGATGCCGCGCTATGACGCCGAGCGTTTCGGGATTGCCCCGCGCGCCAGTCCGCGCCAGTCGGATCTGATGATCGTGGCCGGCACGCTGACCAACAAGATGGCGCCTGCGCTGCGTAAAGTCTATGACCAGATGCCGGAACCGCGCTACGTGATCTCGATGGGGTCCTGTGCCAATGGTGGCGGTTATTACCACTACAGCTATTCGGTGGTGCGCGGTTGTGACCGCATCGTGCCGGTGGATGTCTATGTGCCGGGCTGCCCGCCCACGGCCGAGGCGCTGCTTTATGGCTTGATGCAGTTGCAGCGCAAGATCCGCCGCACCGGAACAATCGTACGGTGACGCGCGCCGCAACTATCCTGCGCTGACCCGCGTGGTCCCGCTTGGGGCCGCCGATCCGCACCTAGAAGGAATGACGAGATGAGTGATGCGCTGAACGAACTGGGACAGCATATCGCAGAGCGCAGGCCGGAATGCGTGCTGGCCTGGGATGTGAGCCATGGCGAGTTGAACATGGATATCACCCCTGCAAATATCGAGGATTTCGTCGAATTCCTCAAGTCGGACCGCAATTGCCGGTTCTCGACCCTCGTGGATATAACCGCCGTGGACTATCCGGGGCGGTCCAAGCGCTTTGATGTGGTCTATCACTTCCTCAGCATGTACCGGAACCAGCGTATCCGCCTGCGGGTCGGCATCCGAGAGGACGAGATGGTGCATTCAATCACATCGGTGCACCCGTCTGCCAACTGGTTCGAGCGCGAAGTGTTCGACATGTTCGGCATCCTGTTTACCGGCCATCCCGACCTGCGCCGTATCCTGACCGATTACGGGTTTCGCGGGCATCCGCTGCGCAAAGATTTCCCGACCACAGGCTATACCGAGGTGCGGTATGACGAAGCGCAAAAGCGCGTCGTCTATGAGCCTGTGCAACTGGTACAGGAATACCGCCAGTTTGATTTCATGAGTCCCTGGGAAGGGGCCGAGTACATTCTTCCGGGTGACGAGAAGAAAGAGGGGGCGAAGTGATGGACGGCTCCAAGGGATTCAACGACGCTCAGACGGGCGAACAGAAGATCCGCAACTTCAATATCAACTTCGGCCCGCAACACCCTGCAGCGCATGGTGTGCTGCGTCTGGTGCTGGAACTGGACGGCGAGATCGTGGAGCGCTGCGATCCGCATATCGGCCTGCTGCATCGTGGCACCGAAAAACTGATGGAAAGCCGGACTTATCTTCAGAATCTGCCCTATTTTGACCGGCTGGACTATGTGGCCCCGATGAATCAGGAGCATGCTTGGTGTCTGGCGATCGAGAAATTGACCGGGGTCGAGGTGCCGCGCCGCGCCAGCCTGATCCGTGTGCTTTACTCGGAAATTGGGCGTATCCTCAGCCATCTGCTGAACGTGACCACGCAGGCGATGGATGTCGGCGCGCTGACGCCGCCACTCTGGGGTTTCGAAGAGCGCGAGAAGTTGATGATCTTCTACGAGCGCGCCTGCGGTGCGCGTCTGCACGCGGCCTATTTCCGACCCGGCGGTGTGCATCAGGATCTGCCTGATGACCTGATCGAGGATATCGACGCATGGACGGGTGATTTCCTCAAGGTTTTGGACGATATCGACGGTCTGCTGACCGAGAACCGTGTGTTCAAGCAGCGCAACTGCGACATCGGTGTCGTGACCGAGGAAGACATTCAGAATTACGGCTTTTCCGGCGTGATGGTACGCGGCTCTGGTCTGGCATGGGATCTGCGGCGCTCGCAGCCCTATGAATGCTATGACGAGTTCGAGTTCCAGATCCCCGTTGGCAAAAACGGCGACTGCTATGACCGCTACCTTGTGCGCATGGAAGAGATGCGCCAGTCGGTCAGCATCATGCGGCAGGCGCTTGCCAAGCTGCGGGTGGAAAAGGGCGATGTGATGTCGCGCGGAAAGATCACACCGCCCAAGCGCGGCGAGATGAAGACCTCGATGGAAGCGCTGATCCATCACTTCAAGCTTTATACCGAAGGGTTTCACGTGCCCGAGGGTGAAGTTTATGCTTGCGTCGAGGCCCCCAAAGGCGAATTCGGCGTCTATCTCGTGGCCGATGGCACGAACCGGCCCTACCGCGCCAAGCTGCGCGCGCCTGGTTTCCTGCATCTGCAGGCGATGGATTACGTGGCCCGTGGTCACCAACTGGCCGATGTGGCCGCGATCATTGGCACGATGGATGTCGTCTTTGGGGAGATTGACCGTTGAGCAGGCGTTTTGATGCAGTGACCCGCATGTCGGGTCTTCCCTTTGCCGCGCTGTTGCTGGTCACAGCCTGTGCCGTGCCACCCTCTGGCACGACCCCGCAGGATATCGCCAATTACGAGGCCGCAGTCGCCAGTATTGGCTGCTCTTTGGTGACGGAACCCGATTATCTGGCCGTTGGGCTGCAAACGGGGCTGACCCGCGAACAACTGGTGGAAATGACCCAGTACCAGCTTGCCGCCAAACGTGCCGAGACCCTGCCTGCGGGCGGGATCAAACTTACCACCGGAGTCTGTGCCTGATGCTTCGCCGTCTTTACCACGACCAGCCTGCCAGCTTTGCTTTCACGCCCGCTAACCGCGAATGGGCCGAGTTGCAGATGACCAAATATCCCGAAGGCCGGCAAGCCTCGGCGATCATTCCGCTGCTGTGGCGCGCACAGGAGCAGGAAGGCTGGCTGACCCGTCCGGCGATCGAGCATGTCGCGGATATGCTGGGGATGGCCTATATGCGAGCGCTGGAAGTGGCCTCGTTCTATTTCATGTTCCAGTTGCAACCTGTTGGTTCCGTGGCGCATTTCCAGATTTGCGGGACAACGACCTGCATGATCTGCGGGGCCGAGGACTTGGTCGCCGTGTGCCGCGAGAAGATCGCGGACAAAGCCCATACCCTGAGCGCCGATGGCAAGTTTAGCTGGGAAGAGGTCGAATGCCTTGGCGCTTGCGCCAATGCACCGATGGCCCAGATCGGCAAGGATTACTACGAGGATCTGACTGCCGCACGGCTGGCAGAGATCATCGACGAACTGGCCGCTGGCACGGTGCCGGTCGCCGGTCCGCAGAACGGGCGCTATGCGTCCGAGCCTTTGAGCGGCCTGTCCAGCCTCAAGGAAATGGATAGCGGCAGCACGCAGTACAATGCCAGCGTGCAGGCCGCCGTTGATATCGGCGACACTGTCAAACGGATCGACGGTACCGAAGTGCCGTTGACGGCCCCTTGGGTCGGCAAGTACGCCGCAGGTAAACCTTCGAAACCGGTGCCGCGTGGGGCTGCAAAGAAATCGCCGCGGCCCGACGAGGACGAAATGATCGGCAGACCGCCGGTCAAAGCTGCGGCAACGCCAGAGCCAACCTCTAACGCGGGCAAGAAGCCCAAAACAATGAAGGCCCCGCGCAAGGCCGGCGCCGACGATCTGACACTTATCAAGGGCGTCGGGCCGAAGCTGGAAGCCCTGCTGCATAGCATGGGATTTTTCCATTTCGACCAGATCGCCGCATGGACCTCGCAGGAGGTGGCGTGGGTCGATCAGAACCTTGAGGGTTTCAAGGGTCGCGTGACCCGTGATGACTGGGTCGCACAGGCCACAATCCTTGCCGAAGGGGGCGAGACTGAATTCTCCAGCCGTGCTAAGAAAGGCGAGGTCTGAGCAAGGACCGGCCAATAAGCATAAAAGGAGTTTGAACGATGGGTGAGCCGATGAAGAAGACCAGTTGCCAGATTGCCTGTTGGGCAATGGGCGCTGGCGCGGGTGTCGTGGCCTTTGTCATGCTGATGGCACTGGGCGGATGGAGCTTTATTCAGGCCGTATTTGGCGCGGCTGTTGTCTTTGCGGTTCTGGGTGCCCTGCTGTCATGGATCCTTTGCAAGCCCCTGCCTGCCCTGGGCGAGGTGAAGGCCGGTATGGACGAGATGGATGACCTCGCAGTTTCCGCGGCGACCAAGCCATCTGCTTCTGCGGCCCCTGTGGTGACGGCAAGCGCCGCAACGGCAACGCCTTCCGAGGCACCCAAGTCTGCGGCGGCATCGGCACCCGCGGCAGAGATCAAATCGGACACCCTGCTTGCAGGCGAAAAGGAACTGGCCACCCGCAAGGGTGAATGGGCCTACAAAGCGCCAGAAGAGGTTGCAACTGCGGCCAAAACAAAGGCAAAATCCAAGGCTGCCGCGAAATCCAAGGCCGGGGTGAAACCGAAGGCTACCGCAAAGCCTAAAGCCAAAGCGAAAACCGCTGAATCCGTCCAGTCCGCCGTGGCCGGCGACGGGCAGGGCGAAAAGCCCGCGACATTAAGCGCCGCACGCGGTGGAAAAGCCGATGATCTGAAGCAGATCAAGGGGATCGGACCAAAGCTGGAAACCATGTTGCATGGCATGGGCTTTTTCCATTTCGATCAGGTCGCCGCATGGAGTGCGGCAGAACTGGCATGGGTCGATGACAACCTGACCGGCTTCAAAGGCCGCGCCAGCCGTGACAATTGGGTCGATCAGGCCCGTATCCTTGCCAGTGGAGGAGAGACCGAATTCTCCAAGCGGGTCGAGGGTGGCGACGTCTACTAAGACGTCTGCCGATACAATGGAACAGGATTTACGGAACAGGACATGACGGTAGAGAAGGACAAGGAACTGGCACGCAGGGGACGGATGGCCGCAATTGTCATCGCGGGCACCGGCGTGTTCTGGATTCTTGCCACGATCATCGGCGGGCAACTGGGTCTGACCCAGCGCACACGTGCCCTGTTCGACCTGATGGCCCTGGCGGGTTTCGCCTGGGCTGTCTGGATGATTTACCAAGTCTGGCAACTGCGCCAGAGTGACAAGGGATAACCCGTGATGCTGAAAGATCAGGACCGCATTTTTACCAACCTCTACGGCATGCATGATCGTACGCTCAAAGGTGCGATGGCGCGTGGTCATTGGGATGGCACGGCGGGTATCCTCAAGAACGGGCGCGACTGGATCATCGACAAGATGAAGGCCAGCGGTCTGCGCGGACGTGGTGGCGCGGGTTTCCCGACCGGCCTGAAATGGTCGTTCATGCCCAAGGAAAGCGATGGGCGGCCCGCCTATCTGGTGGTCAATGCGGATGAATCCGAGCCCGGTACCTGCAAGGACCGCGAGATCATGCGCCATGATCCGCATACCTTGATCGAGGGTTGCCTGATCGCGTCTTTCGCGATGAACGCGCATGCCTGTTACATCTACATTCGCGGGGAATACATCCGCGAGAAGGAGGCTTTGCAGGCCGCCATCGACGAGGCTTACGAGGCCGGTCTGGTCGGCAAGAACGCCTGCAAATCAGGCTGGGATTTCGATATCTACCTGCATCACGGTGCGGGCGCCTATATCTGCGGCGAGGAAACGGCGTTGCTGGAAAGCCTTGAGGGTAAGAAGGGGATGCCGCGCATGAAGCCGCCATTCCCTGCCGGTGCAGGGCTTTACGGCTGCCCCACCACGGTGAACAATGTGGAATCCATCGCGGTGGTGCCTACCATCCTGCGGCGTGGACCGGAATGGTTTGCAAGCTTTGGCCGCCCCAACAATGCGGGCACCAAGCTGTTCGCGATTTCGGGCCATGTGAACAACCCCTGCGTGGTCGAGGAGGCCATGTCGATCGGTTTCGAGGAGTTGATCGAAAAACATTGCGGCGGCATTCGCGGCGGCTGGGACAACCTCAAGGCAGTGATCCCGGGCGGATCGTCGGTGCCGATGATCCCCGGTGCCGCGATGCGCGATGCGATCATGGACTTCGATTATCTGCGGGAACAACGCTCGGGCCTTGGCACGGCGGCTGTGATCGTGATGGACAATTCAACCGATGTGATCAAGGCGATCTGGCGTCTGTCGAAGTTCTACAAGCACGAAAGCTGCGGCCAGTGCACGCCCTGCCGCGAGGGCACAGGCTGGATGATGCGCGTCATGGACCGTCTGGTGAAGGGCGAGGCCGAGGTGGAAGAGATCGACATGCTGCTTGACGTGACCAAGCAGGTCGAAGGCCACACGATCTGCGCGCTTGGCGACGCGGCGGCATGGCCCATTCAGGGTCTGATCCGGCATTTCCGCGACGAGATCGAGGACCGCATCAAGCACAAACGGACAGGACGCGTCAGCGCTGTGGCTGCGGAATGACGGGGATGCATCGCATAGCTCTGGCCCTTGGGGTTTTGGTTGCCGTGACGGGTTGCGGGGTGGTGTCGAATGTGACCGACCGTCTGACCGGCAGCGGGCGGCAGGCCTTTGACGGGCAAGTCTTCCGCGCCTCGGTGGAATTCGACCGCGCTGCACCTGCTGATTTCGTGGTGCGCGTGCAGCAGGCGGGACGTTCGCTTGAAGGCGCGCGCGAGGCGGGCCGTTACGAGGCGACCAAGCATTGCATCGCCTATTTCGGCAATTCTGCCGCGGAATGGGCCGTTGGGCCGGATAGTCCGGAGTCCGCGCTGGTCCTTGACGCTGATACGCTGGTTCTGACAGGGCGTTGCGCGGCATGATGGCAAATCGGGTCACATCCAGAAGGACGGGGGCGCTGTTATTGCATAGCAATCGCCGCAATCCCCATCTGTGCCAAAGGGATCGGGGGCATTCTGATGCGCCGCGATCCGTTGGCATGGAGGGAGAGATGGCATGCAACTGACCCGTTTTGGAAACAGGACCCTGTTCGCAGGCCTTGCGGCACTGATGCTGGCTATGCCCGCTGCGGCGGCGGGAAAACCCCCGCTGCGCGATGTGGCGCAGATCGATGACCGCATGCTCTGGGTGGCCATCGCCATCGAGATCAGCGACCGCTGCGACAGTATCGACCCGCGCACGCTGCGCGGTCTGAACTACCTTTGGGGGATCCGCTCGGATGCCCAGAAGCTTGGATATTCGACTGCCGAAATCAAGGCCTATGTGGACAGCGACGCCGAGAAGTCCCGCATGCGCGGTCGCGGCGAGGCCTATGTCCGCGCCAAGGGTCTGAACCCTGAAAATGATGCCGACCTTTGCAAACTGGGTCAGGCGGAAATCGCGAATGGCAGCCAGATCGGCGCCTTTCTGAGAATGAAGTGAGAACCCATGGCTGACCTACGCAAGATCATCATCGACGGGAATGAAGTCGAAGTTGAGGGGGCGTTGACCCTGATCCAGGCCTGCGAGATCGCGGGGGTCGAAATCCCGCGTTTCTGCTATCATGAGCGTCTGACTATTGCCGGCAACTGCCGGATGTGTCTGGTCGAGGTCGTGGGCGGCCCGCCCAAACCGGCTGCATCCTGCGCGATGCAGGTGCGCGACCTGCGCCCCGGTCCCGAAGGCCAGCCGCCTGTGGTCAAGACCAATAGCCCGATGGTCAAGAAGGCGCGCGAAGGCGTGATGGAATTCCTGCTGATCAATCATCCGCTGGATTGCCCGATATGCGATCAGGGCGGCGAATGCGACTTGCAGGATCAGGCGATGGCTTACGGTGTCGATTTCAGCCGCTACCGTGAACCCAAACGCGCCGCCGAAGATCTGGATCTGGGTCCGCTGGTGGAGACCCACATGACGCGCTGCATCTCCTGCACGCGCTGCGTGCGTTTCACCACCGAGGTGGCGGGGATCAGCCAGATGGGCCAGACAGGCCGCGGCGAGGATAGCGAGATCACCTCGTATCTGGGCGAGACCCTGAACAGCAATCTGCAAGGCAACATCATCGACCTATGCCCCGTAGGTGCGCTTGTGTCGAAGCCTTACGCTTTCACCGCGCGGCCTTGGGAACTGACCAAGACCGAATCCATCGACGTGATGGACGCGCTGGGGTCCAATATCCGTGTGGACACCAAAGGCCGCGAAGTCATGCGCTTTTTGCCGCGCAACCATGACGGCGTGAACGAGGAATGGATTTCCGACAAGACCCGCTTTGTCTGGGACGGGTTGCGCCGCCAGCGTCTGGACACGCCCTATATCCGCGAGAACGGCAAGCTGCGTCGTGCTGGCTGGGACGAGGCGCTGAAAGCGGCGGCGGCGGCGATGAAGGGCAAGAAGCTGGCCGGTCTGGTCGGTGATCTGGCTCCTGTCGAGGCGGCTTTCGCTCTCAAGGCGCTGGTCGAAGGTCAGGGCGGAGTTGTGGAATGCCGCACGGATGGTGCTAAATTGCCAAGCGGCAATCGCAGCGGTTATGTCGGCAACGCCTCTATCGAGGATATTGACGATGCCAAGATGATCCAGATCATCGGCAGCAATCCCGCGATCGAGGCGCCTGTTCTGAATGCCCGTATCCGCAAGGCGTGGCTGCGGGGCGCGACTGTCGGGCTGATCGGCGAAGCGGTTGACCTGACTTATGAATACGACCATGTGGGCACTGACCGCGCCGCGCTCGAAAAGCTTTCTGCGCAGAAAATTTCGCAGGACACACAGGATGCACCCTCACTGGTGATCGTGGGGCAGGGTGCCCTGCGCGAGGCGGATGGGGCTGCTGTGCTGGCCCATGCCATGGCGCTGGCCGAGAATAGCAAATCCAAGCTGCTGATCCTGCACACCGCTGCGGCCCGCGTTGGCGCGATGGATGTGGATGCGACCAATGCCGATGGCATGAAAGCGCTCGAGGGTGCAGAGGTGATCTATAACCTTGGCGCGGACGAGGTCGAGATCGCGTCGGGCGCGTTCGTGATCTATCAGGGCAG
Source organism: Seohaeicola saemankumensis (assembly GCF_021021435.1). Classification (GTDB taxonomy): domain Bacteria; phylum Pseudomonadota; class Alphaproteobacteria; order Rhodobacterales; family Rhodobacteraceae; genus Seohaeicola. Next base: position 83,162 of record NZ_JAINWI010000012.1, on the reverse strand, counting down.
CCACGGGGATCGCGGCGCGCACCGCGCCGATATCATCCTGCCAGCCGCCGCTTACACCGAAGAAAACGGTCTGTTCGTGAATACCGAAGGCCGTCCGCAACTGGCGCTGCGCGCCGGTTTCGCGCCGGGCGAGGCCAAGGAGAACTGGGCGATCCTGCGGGCGCTTTCGTCGGAACTTGGAGCGACACTTCCCTATGACAGTCTGGCGCAACTGCGCCGTGCACTGGTTGAGGCGCATCCGCATCTGGGCGATATCGACATCGTGGCTGATAATGGCTGGACGGCGCTGCCCAAAGCGGCACTGGGCAAGGCCGATTTCCGCAACGCGATTGCGGATTTCTACCTGACCAACCCGATTGCGCGCGCGAGCGAGTTGATGGCCGAACTCAGTGCAGGGGCCAAGGCACGCGGCCAGAAGGCTCTGGCAGCCGAGTGATGCGGGGACCGGCGATCATATCCGGTCTTGCGCTGATCACGGCGGGGCTTCTGTCCGGTTGCAGCGATTCCTATGACACTGTGTCGCGGGCCGCTCCTGCCTATGAGGGGGTCGATACGCGGCTTCTGGAAGGCGGACTGGTGCGGTTTCAGGTCGTCATGCGCGGTGCGCGCAACCAGGAAGATGTCACCGCCTATGCGGAATGCGCTGCAGCGCAGTATGCGTTGATCAGGGATTACGGTTTTGCCCGTCATTTGCGGACAAATGTGACAGAACAGGGTGGTCTTTGGCGCGGGGATGCAGTTTACACCATCTCGGCCCAGCTGCCCCGCGGATTGCGGACACTCGACGCGGAAGTCGTTGTGGCGCAATGCGCGGAAAACGGAATACCGACGGTGTGAGGACCAATGGCTGACTTCTTTACAACCCCTCTGGGGATCGCAGTTCTTCTGGTGGCGCAATCGCTGGCGGTTGTGGCTTTCGTGATGATCAGCCTGTTGTTTCTGGTGTATGGCGATCGCAAGATTTGGGCTGCCGTCCAGATGCGGCGTGGGCCGAACGTGGTGGGCCTGTTTGGTCTGCTGCAAACCGTGGCTGACGCACTGAAATATGTCGTCAAGGAAGTTGTGGTGCCTGCGGGCGCCGACAAGACGGTCTTTTTGTTGGCACCGCTGACCAGTTTCGTGCTTGCGATGATCGCATGGGCGGTGATCCCCTTCAACGAGGGGTGGGTGCTGTCCGATATCAACGTGGCAATCCTTTATGTCTTCGCGGTCTCCTCGCTTGAGGTTTACGGCGTGATCATGGGGGGCTGGGCCTCGAACTCGAAATACCCGTTCCTTGGCTCGCTGCGCTCGGCCGCGCAGATGATTTCCTACGAGGTCAGCATCGGTCTGATCATCATCGGGGTGATCATCTCGACCGGATCGTTGAATTTCAGCGATATCGTGCGCGCGCAGGACGGGTCATACGGGTTCTTCAGCTGGTACTGGCTGCCGCATTTCCCGATGGTTTTCCTGTTCTTCATCTCGGCGCTGGCGGAAACCAACCGTCCGCCCTTCGACCTTCCGGAAGCGGAATCCGAACTGGTGGCGGGCTATCAGGTCGAATACAGTTCAACCCCGTTCCTGTTGTTCATGGCCGGCGAATATATCGCGATCTTCCTGATGTGCGCGTTGATGAGCCTTCTGTTCTTCGGCGGCTGGCTGTCCCCGATCCCCGGTCTGCCCGACGGACCGCTGTGGATGGTCGGCAAGATGGCGTTCTTCTTTTTCCTCTTCGCGATGGTGAAGGCGATCACGCCGCGCTACCGCTATGACCAACTCATGCGGATCGGCTGGAAAGTCTTCCTTCCGATGTCGTTGGCCTGGGTTGTGATCGTGGCTTTCCTTGCGAAATTCGAACTGTTCGGCGGCGCTTATGCCCGCTGGGCGATTGGAGGCTGATATGGCACAGATTGATTACGGACGCGCGGTTGGCTATTTCCTGCTGTCGGACTTCATCAAGGGCTTCCGGCTGGGTTTCAAATACTTCTTCGCCCCCAAGGCGACGCTGAACTATCCGCATGAGAAAGGCCCGCTTTCCCCGCGTTTTCGTGGTGAACATGCGCTGCGTCGCTACCCCAACGGCGAGGAACGCTGCATCGCCTGCAAACTCTGCGAGGCGATCTGCCCCGCGCAGGCCATCACCATCGACGCGGAACCGCGCGAGGATGGCAGCCGGCGCACCACGCGTTACGACATCGACATGACCAAGTGTATCTATTGCGGTTTCTGTCAGGAAGCGTGCCCAGTGGACGCGATTGTTGAGGGACCAAATTTCGAGTTTTCGACCGAGACCCGCGAAGAGTTGTTTTATGACAAGGCAAAACTGCTTGAGAACGGCGACCGCTGGGAGGCCGAGATTGCCCGCAACCTCGAATTGGATGCACCCTACAGATGACTGATGGAAAAACCCCTTTTGAACTGATGATTGCCCAAGCGCAGGAGATGGTAAAAGCCTTCAACCCGGCGATGTCCTCATTCGATCCCAAGGGGTTCGAGAAGATGTGGCCGACCATGTCGCGCGACGCCATGGAAATGTGGTTCGGCAAGGGGATCAGTAAAGAAGGTCTGGACGCCAAGACCCGGCTTTTGCTGATGCTGGCGGGGCTGACCATGCAGGGCGCACAAAGCGATGTGGCCATGCGCCAGACCGTGCGCCATGCGATGGAAGCAGGGGCCAGCAAGGACGAAATAGCCGAGACCATCGCCCAGATGTCGATGTTCGCCGGTATTCCTGCCATGACCCGCGCAATGGAACTGGCGCGGCAGGTGATGGACGATACGGAGGATAACCAGTCATGACGATTTTAGCCTTTTCCTTCTATCTCTTCGCGCTTTCTGCGCTGGCGGGGGGGCTGTTCACCGTCATCAGCCGCAACCCCGTGCATTCCGTGCTCTGGCTGATCCTGACCTTCCTGTCCGCAGCCGGTCTTTTCGTGCTGTTGGGGGCGGAATTTGTCGCGATGTTGCTGGTGATCGTCTATGTCGGCGCGGTCGCGGTGCTGTTCCTTTTCGTTGTGATGATGCTGGATGTCGATTTTGCCCAGCTCAAGGCGGAAATGGCCCGCTACATGCCGCTGGCCCTGCTGATCGGCGTTGTGCTGCTGATGCAGTTGTCGCTGGCTTTTGGCGTTTGGCAAACCTCGGAAGGTGCGATGGCGGCGCGCGCTGCGGTGACCCCGACAGATGTGACCAATACCGCGGCTTTGGGTCTGCTGGTCTATGACAAGTATTTCCTGCTGTTCCAGCTGTCCGGCCTGATCCTGCTGGTCGCCATGATCGGCGCGATCGTGCTGACGCTTCGGCACCGCAAGGACGTCAAGCGGCAGGATGTGCTGGCGCAGATGTGGCGCGATCCGGCCAAGGCGATGGAACTGAAGGACGTCAAACCGGGGCAGGGCCTCTAGGGGTCCGTCCGCGACCGCCCGCCAGGGGCAAACCAAAACACGCCGGGTGCCAGGCCCGGCCAAACGAAGAACCGAGGGACGACATGATTGGCTTGGAACATTATCTGACGGTGGCGGCGGCGCTGTTCGTCATAGGGATTTTCGGTCTCTTCCTGAACCGGAAGAACGTGATTATCCTGCTGATGTCGATCGAGCTGATGTTGCTGGCGGTGAATATCAATCTGGTCGCATTTTCCAGTTTTCTGGGCGATCTGGTCGGGCAAGTGTTCACGCTGTTCGTGCTGACCGTAGCCGCTGCCGAAGCGGCGATCGGCCTTGCGATCCTTGTCTGCTTCTTCCGGAACCGCGGCACGATTGCCGTCGAAGACGCCAACGTGATGAAGGGCTGAGGGTATCATGGCAACGATTATTCTGTTTGCGCCCCTGATCGGGGCCCTGATCGCGGGTTTCGGCTGGCGGATCATCGGCGAAGCGGCGGCGATGTGGGTGACAACGGGGCTGTTGTTTCTGTCGGCCATCCTGTCATGGATCATCTTCCTGACATTCGACGGGGTCACCCAACAGATCGAATTGCTGCGCTGGGTCGAAAGCGGCTCTCTCAGCATCGACTGGGCGATCCGTCTGGACCGTCTGACCGCGATCATGCTGGTCGTGATCACATCGGTTTCGGCTTTGGTGCACCTCTATTCTTTCGGCTATATGGATCACGATCCGCAGTGGAAAGAGCACGAAAGCTACAAGCCGCGTTTCTTTGCCTATCTGTCCTTCTTTACCTTCACCATGCTGATGCTGGTGACGGCGGATAACCTGCTGCAAATGTTCTTTGGCTGGGAAGGTGTGGGTGTCGCATCCTATCTGCTGATCGGGTTCTACTACCGCAAGCCATCGGCCAATGCCGCGGCGATCAAGGCTTTCGTGGTTAACCGTGTCGGCGATTTCGGCTTTCTGCTGGGGATTTTCGCGATCTTCTACCTGACGGATTCGATCCGCTTCGATGATATCTTTACCACCGGCCCGCAACTGTCCGAAACGCAGATCGCATTTTTGTGGACCGAGTGGAATGCGGCCAACCTGATTGCGATGCTGCTGTTCATCGGTGCGATGGGCAAATCTGCGCAACTGTTCCTGCACACATGGCTGCCCGACGCGATGGAAGGCCCGACACCTGTGTCGGCGCTGATCCATGCCGCAACCATGGTGACCGCAGGCGTGTTCCTTGTCTGCCGCATGTCGCCGATTCTGGAATACGCACCGGAAGCCATGATGTTTGTCACTTTCCTTGGTGCCAGCACCGCGTTCGTGGCGGCGACCATCGGCCTGGTGCAGAACGACATCAAGCGCGTGATCGCCTATTCGACCATGTCGCAGCTTGGCTACATGTTCGTGGCCGCCGGTGTGGGTGTCTATTCGGTGGCGATGTTCCATTTGTTCACGCATGCCTTCTTCAAGGCGATGCTGTTTCTTGGCGCGGGTTCCGTGATCCATGCGATGCATCACGAGCAGGATATGCGGAACTATGGCGGCTTGCGTAAAAAGATCCCCTATACGTTCTGGGCGATGATGATCGGTACGCTGGCGATCACCGGCGTCGGTATCCCGCTGACATATATCGGTTTTGCAGGCTTCCTGTCCAAGGACGCCGTGATTGAAAGTGCCTTTGCCGGGACAGCGGGCGGCTATGCCTTCTGGATGCTGGTGATCGCGGCGCTGTTGACCAGTTTCTACAGCTGGCGCCTGATGTTCCTGACCTTTTTCGGTGCGCCCCGCGGTGACAAGCACACGCATGACCACGCCGATGAAAGCCCCAAGGTCATGCTGATCCCGCTGGGCGTTCTGGCGCTGGGATCGGTCTTTGCTGGGATGATCTGGTATAACAGCTTCTTCGGTCACACCGATACGGTCGCCAAATGGTTCGGCGTCTCCTATGCCGAGGCCGAAGCCCATGCCGAGGAAGGCGCCGAGGCCGCCGATGCCGACCATAGCGAAACCACTGGCGATGGCACGCATCACTATGTCTTCACCGGTGCACCGGGCGAGGGGGCCATTCACCATGCCCCCGGCAATACCGTTCTGAACGACGCGCATGAAGTGCCGAAATGGGTCAAGGTCAGCCCCTTCGTGGCGATGATCATCGGTCTGGCTACGGCCTTTTGGTTCTATATCCTGAACCCCGCCTTGCCGCGCAAACTGGCCGAGGTGCAGCGTCCGCTTTACCTGTTCCTGCTGAACAAATGGTATTTCGACGAGATTTATGACGCGATCTTCGTGCGCCCCGCGCGGGCTATAGGCGGCATTTTCTGGAAACGCGGCGATGGCAATATCATTGACGGCTCGATCAACGGTCTGGCGATGGGGCTGATTCCGATGCTGACCCGTTTCGCGGGCCGCGCGCAGTCGGGATATATCTTCACCTATGCCTTTGCGATGGTGATTGGGATCGTGGTCCTGATCACGTGGATGACGCTCACCGGAGGGGCGGAATAATGGATAACCTTCTTTCCATCGTCACCTTCGTTCCGGCGCTGGCGGCCCTGATCCTGATCATCTTCCTGCGCGGGGACGAAGCTGCCGCGCATCGCAATGCCAAATGGCTGGCGTTGATTGCGACAAGCGTGACCTTCCTTGTCTCGCTGTTCATCCTGCTGCAATTCGACCGCAGCGATACCGGCTTCCAGTTCGTCGAGGAACGGACATGGATTATGGGGCTGACCTACAAGATGGGTGTCGACGGGATCAGTATCCTGTTCGTGATGCTGACCACCTTCATGATGCCGCTGGTGATTGCCGCATCGTGGGATGTGAACACCCGCGTCAAGGAATACATGGTTGCGTTTCTGCTTCTGGAAACCCTGATGCTGGGCGTCTTCATGGCGCTGGATCTGGTGCTGTTCTACCTTTTCTTCGAGGCAGGTCTGATCCCGATGTTCCTGATCATCGGCATCTGGGGCGGCAAGGCGCGGATCTATGCCAGCTTCAAGTTCTTCCTCTATACCTTCCTTGGCTCGGTCCTGATGCTGGTGGCGATGGTGGCGATGTATTCGGATGCCGGCAGCACGGATATTCCGACGCTGATGCGCCATGAGTTCGGTTCCGAGACCTTCAGCCTTATGGGTGTGCAGATCGTGGGCGGCTTGCAAACGCTGCTGTTTCTGGCCTTCTTTGCCAGTTTCGCGGTCAAGATGCCGATGTGGCCGGTCCATACTTGGCTGCCCGATGCCCATGTGCAGGCCCCGACTGCGGGTTCTGTCGTGCTGGCGGCGATCCTGCTGAAAATGGGGGGCTATGGCTTCCTGCGCTTCAGCCTGCCGATGTTCCCTGTCGGCGCGGATGTGATGACGCCGCTTGTGCTGTGGATGTCGGCTATCGCCATTGTCTATACCTCGCTGGTGGCGCTGGTGCAGGAAGATATGAAAAAGCTGATCGCCTATTCATCCGTGGCCCATATGGGTTACGTGACCATGGGGATTTTCGCGGCCAACCAGCAAGGCATCGACGGTGCGATCTTCCAGATGATCAGCCACGGCTTCATCTCGGGAGCGTTGTTCCTTTGCGTGGGCGTGATCTATGATCGGATGCACACGCGCGAGATCGACGCCTATGGCGGTCTGGTCAACCGGATGCCCGCCTATGCGCTGATCTTCATGTTTTTCACCATGGCGAATGTGGGCCTGCCGGGAACATCGGGTTTCGTGGGCGAATTCCTGACACTGGTCGGTATCTTCCAAGTCAATACATGGGTGGCGCTGGTGGCGACATCGGGCGTGATCCTTTCAGCGGCTTATGCGCTGTGGCTCTACCGGCGCGTGGTGCTGGGCGATCTGATCAAAGAGAGCCTGCGCTCGATTACCGATATGACCCGCCGCGAAAAGGCGATCTTTGCGCCGCTGGTGGTGATGACCCTGCTGCTGGGCGTCTACCCCGCGCTGGTGACCGATATCATCGGTCCCTCGGTCGAGGCGCTGATTGCCGAATATGACATTGCCCGTGCCGAGGGGTCGACCCTCCGCATGTTGGCCCAGAACTGAACGGAGCGCTGAGAGATGATCCAGGCTGATCTAACCATAATCCTGCCGGAAATCCTGCTGGCCCTCTACGCGATGCTGGCGCTGCTGTTCGGTGTCTATACCGGCAAGGACAGAATGGCGCCGCTGCTCACATGGACGACGGCGGGTGCCTTTGCGCTATTGGCGGCATGGATCGGGCTGAACGGTGGCGGCAATAACGTGGCCTTTGGCGGCATGTTCCATGACGACGCTTTCGCGCGCTTTGCCAAGGTGATGATCCTGTTGTCGGCGGCGGCAGTACTGCTGATGAGCCAGGAGTATATGGAGCGGCGCGGCCTGCTGCGCTTTGAATATCCGGTTCTGGTCGCGCTGAGCGTGGTCGGCATGATGATGATGGTCAGTGCAGGCGACCTGATGGCGCTTTACATGGGGTTGGAACTGCAATCGCTGGCGCTGTATGTGATCGCGGCCCTGCGCCGTGACAGCCTGAAATCGACCGAGGCGGGGCTGAAATACTTTATCCTCGGCGCGCTGTCTTCGGGTCTGCTGCTCTATGGTGCGTCACTGGTTTACGGCTATGCGGGCACCACCCTTTTCTCGGGCATCATCGCGGCGGCGGGTGAGGGGCAGATGTCGTTGGGCATGCTGTTCGGTCTGGTCTTCGTGATGTCGGGTCTGGCCTTCAAAATCTCGGCTGTGCCCTTCCATATGTGGACGCCGGACGTCTATGAAGGCTCGCCCACGCCGGTGACCGCCTTCTTTGCGACCGCGCCCAAGGTGGCGGCGATGGCGCTTTTTGCCCGCGTGCTGCATGACGCTTTTGGCGGGGCGACGGCGGATTGGCAGCAGATTCTGGCGCTTCTGTCGGTGCTGTCGATGTTCCTTGGCGCGATTGCCGCGATCGGGCAGCGTAATATCAAGCGTCTGATGGCCTTCTCGTCCATCGCCCATATGGGGTATGCGCTGATGGGTCTGGCGGCGGGCACAGTGTTCGGTGTGCAAGCGATGCTGGTCTATATGGCGATCTATGTGACGATGAATGTCGGCACCTTCGCCTTCATCCTGTCGCTGGAGAAAGATGGCCAGCCCGTGACCGATATCGCGGCGCTGAACATGTATGCCAAACGTGAGCCTGGCCGTGCGCTGGCTATGCTGATCTTGCTGTTCAGCCTTGCAGGTGTGCCGCCGCTGGTAGGCTTCTTCGGCAAGTTCTACGTGCTGCGGGCTGCCTATGATGCCGGTCTGGCATGGCTGGCGGTCGCAGGCGTGATCGCGTCGGTGATCGGCGCCTATTACTATCTCAGGATCGTCTTTTACATGTATTTTGGCGACGAGGGCGAGGAACTGGACGGGGGTAAATCGCCGGTTCTCTGGGCCTTCCTGATGGCGTCGGCGGCGGCGATGCTTCTGGGCGTCGTCAACCTGTTCGGGATCGAGGGCGCGGCTGCGGCGGCGGCGGCGACGCTTGTCAACTGAACCGCTTCCGGCGGGCTGGCCCCAAGGGACAGCCCGTATCATTCTGCCAGAGGTAGACAGCACCCTGAACGAGGCGGCACGCCGCTTGGACGGCCTGAAAGGGCCAAGCTGGATACTCGCGCTGAACCAGACAGCCGCACGTGGCCGGCGGGGCAGGGCATGGACCCATCCCGCAGGAAATTTCGCGGCGACATTGGTTTTGCATGGCCCCTTTGCCCCTGCATCGGCGGCTTTGCGGTCTTTCGTGGCCTCGCTGGCGCTGCACGAGGCGTTTGCGGCCGCAACAGGGCGCGCGGGCAGTTTTGCGTTGAAATGGCCCAATGATGTGCTGCTGAATGGCGGCAAGGTGGCTGGCATGCTGCTGGAGACCATCGGCCCGCGCGGTGCGGCCCTGTCCATCGGGATCGGGGTCAATCTGGCGCAGGCGCCGGGTGCCGATCAGGTCGAAGCGGGGGCCGTGCGTCCTGTATCGCTTTTGTCTGAAACGGGGGCACTTGTCAGTCCTGCGGACTTCCTCGACCTGCTGGCTCCCGCTTATGCCCGTTTCGAGGCGCAATTCACCACCTATGGTTTCGCCCCGATCCGTGCCGCATGGCTGGCGCGGGCGGCGCGTCTGGGCGAACAGATTACCGCGCGCCTGCCTGCCGAAGAGGTTGCGGGCCGTTTCGACACGGTGGACGAACAGGGACAACTTGTCCTATCAACGCCGCAAGGGTTGCGTCATATCGCGGCCGCTGACGTATTTTTCTAAGGAACGTTGTCATGCTTCTGGCCATCGACTGCGGCAATACCAACACGGTATTCTCGATCTGGGACGGGACGCATATCCTGTGCACCCTGCGGACATCGACGGAACATCAACGCACGGCAGACCAGTATTATGTCTGGTTGAGCGCGCTATTGAACCATCACAAGATCCCGATGGATATCAACGCGGTCATCATCAGCAGCACGGTGCCGCGCGTTGTCTTTAACCTGCGCGTTCTGGCCGACCGCTATTTCAATAGCCGCCCGCTGGTCGTGGGCAAACCGGAATGCCTGTTGCCGACCATGCCGCGGGTGGACGCGGGCACGGCGGTCGGACCTGACCGTCTGGTCAATACGGCGGGGGCCTATGACCGTTACGGCGGGGACCTGATCGTAGTGGATTTCGGTACGGCGACGACCTTTGACGTTGTCGCCCATGACGGGGCCTATGTCGGCGGTGTGATCGCGCCCGGCGTGAACCTGTCGCTGCAAGCCCTGCACGAGGCCGCAGCAGCACTGCCGCATGTGGATGTTACGAAACCCGCCCGCGTGATCGGCACCAATACGGTGGCCTGCATGCAGTCGGGGGTTTTCTGGGGCTATGTCGGGCTCGTGCGCGGCATCTGCGACCAGATCAAAGCGGAATACGAGCGCCCTATGCGCGTGATATCGACGGGCGGACTGGCCCCGCTGTTCGGACAGGGCGATACACTGTTGGACCAATTCGATGAAACCCTGACGATTCACGGTCTGACGGTCATTCATCAGTATAACAAGGATCAAGACAACTTATGAGCAGTGACAGATTGATCTACCTTCCCCTCGGCGGTGCCGGGGAGATTGGTATGAATTGCTATGTCTACGGATATGGCCCCAAGGACAAGGAACGCCTGATCATCGTCGATATCGGCGTGGCCTTTCCCGATATGGACGGAACGCCCGGCGTGGATCTGATCCTTGCCGATATCGCATGGCTGGAAGAGCGCAAAACGCTGATCGAGGCAGTTTTCATTACCCACGCACATGAGGACCATGTCGGTGCGATCGGGCATCTGTTCGAGCGTCTGGGCGAGCCCAAAGTCTATGCCCGCGCCTTCACTTCGAATATCGCGCGCGGCAAACTGGCGGAATATGGCTATTCCGACAAGGTGGTCACCACCGTGTCGAAATGGCCCCAGACCGTCACCGCGGGACCTTTCACCGTGGGGTTCCTGCCGATCTCGCATTCGATCCCAGAAAGCTCGGCTCTTGTGATCGACATGCCCGAAGGCCGCGTGATCCATACGGGCGATTTCAAGATCGACCATAGCCCGCAGGTCGGTGAACCCTTTGATCCCGATCTCTGGGCCGACGTGTCGGCAGGCGGCGTCAAGGCGCTGATCTGCGACAGCACCAATGTGTTCAACCAGCATGAAGGCCGTTCTGAAGCCAGTGTCGGCCCCGCGATCGAGGAACTGGTGCGCGGACAAAAGGGCATGGTGGTCGCCACGACCTTTGCCAGCAACGTCGCCCGCGTCAAGACGCTGGCCGAGGCGGGTGAGCGGGCAGGGCGGTCGATCTGCCTGATGGGGCGCGCGATGCGCCGGATGATCGAGGCTTCGGTCGAGACAGGTGTGCTGAGCGACTTCCCGAAGGTGATCAGCCCTGAGGATGTCAAATCCATGCCGCGCGAGAATGTCATGCTTCTGGTGACCGGATCGCAGGGCGAACGCCGCGCGGCCAGCGCGCAGCTTGCCAATGGCAAGTATCAGGGCCTCACCCTGAAAGAGGGCGATTTGTTCCTGTTCTCGTCCAAGACCATCCCCGGCAATGAAAAAGGGGTGATCCGCATCATCAACCAGTTCAGCGAGATGGGCGTGGATGTGGTGGATGACAGCACCGGCAAATATCATGTGTCCGGCCATGCCAACCGCCCTGATATCGAATACGTGCAAAAGCTGGTGAAACCGCAGATCGTCATCCCGATGCATGGCGAACACCGCCACTTGCGCGAGATGGTCAAGATCGCCAAGGGCAACCGGTTCCAGTCCATCCTCGCGGTGAACGGGATGATGGTGAACCTCAGCGGCAATGAACCCACTGTGGCGGGCTATGTCGAAACAGGGCGCACCTATCTGGATGGCACCGCACAGGTCGGCGCGCTGGACGGTGTTGTGCGCGACCGCATCCGTATGGCGCTGAACGGGCATGTTACCGTGACACTGATCCTGGACGACGAGAACGAACCTTTGGGCGAGCCGTGGTGCGAGATCATGGGGCTGGCGACAACGGGTCGTTCCCGTGCGCCGCTGGTCGATCTGCTTGAGGCCGATCTTGAGCAGTTCATCAACCGCGCATCCGAGGTTACTTTGGCCGATGATGACAAGCTGGAACAGGCGCTGAAGAAGATCGTGCGCCAGACAGCTTTGGACGAGATCGGCAAGAAGCCTGAAGTGACCATCGTGATCAGTCGCCTCAGCGCCTGATCCGGTTCAGGCTTTGCAGAACAAAACCCGCCGCAGAGATCTGTGGCGGGTTCTATTATTCTGGAAATGTGCAGCGCTTAGCTGGTGCGCCTCTCTTCAAAGCTGAGCGCGATGAAGCTGGGCAGATGGTCGCCCATGCCCACAACCTTTGGGCCGTTGTCGCGGTTTTGATCGCGACCCTGACCACCGCGCGTGCGGTCACGCCGATCATCGGAACGGTTGTCAGTGCGGTTGTCTGCGCGCGGCTCGTTGCGGCGATCTTCGCGCGGCCTGTCTTCACGCGGCCTGTCTTCGCGCGATCGATCATCACGAGAACGGTCGTGACGCGGTGCTGCTTCGCTGCGCGGCGCTTCAGCTACTGCCGCTTCGGGGGGTGCGCTGGGGGGGCTGTCCGCTGCCACGGTCTCGGACATGGTTGTTTCCTTGGGCGCAGATTTGTCACCCGAACGGCTGCGTGATCCACGCGAGCGGCTGCTGGAGGACCGGCTACGCGAGGATGTGCTGCGCTCGCCGCTTTCGGCCGCGTCATCGCTGGCGGGGGTAATCACGCCTTCCAGAGGGTTGGCAAGGCGCGGGATTTCGGTCTGCAGTAGACGTTCCACATCAGCGAAATTCTTGTCGTCGCGCGGGGTGCACAGCATGATCGTGGTGCCCAGCTTGCCTGCGCGACCGGTGCGGCCGATGCGGTGGACGTAATCCTCGGCATGGCTGGGAACGTCAAAGTTGAACACATGGCTCACATTCGGGATATCCAGACCACGTGCCGCCACATCCGAAGCAACAAGGAAGCGCAGCGTGCCGTCGCGGAACCCGTCCAGCGTGCGAGTGCGCTGCGACTGTTCCAGATCGCCGTGGATCGGGGCCGCGTCATAACCGTATTTCGTCAGCGACTTCGCCACGATATCCACATCCGTCTTGCGGTTACAGAAGATGATCGCATTCCGGCACTTGTCGCCCTCATTGTCGATCAGCGCCCGCAGAAGGCGACGCTTCTCGCTGGCCTCCTGATCTTTGCGGCTGCCTTTGAACATGACCACACCCTGCGTGATCGTGGCCGAGGCGCTGGACTGGCGCGCAACCTCGACCCGTTCGGGGGCCGACAGAAAGGTGTTGGTGATCCGCTCGATTTCGGGTGCCATGGTTGCGCTGAAGAACAGCGTCTGGCGGGTGAAGGGCGTCAGACTGAAAATCCGCTCGATATCGGGGATGAACCCCATATCCAGCATACGGTCGGCCTCATCCACCACCATGATCTGCACGCCGGTCAGCAGCAGCTTGCCACGCTCGAAATGATCCAGCAGGCGTCCGGGCGTCGCGATCAGCACGTCCACGCCGCGGTCAATCAACTGGTCCTGTTCCTTGAAGGATACGCCACCGATCAGCAGCGCCTTGGTCAGCTTGTGATACTTGGTGTAGGTGTCGAAGTTTTCCGCCACCTGTGCGGCCAGTTCGCGGGTCGGGCACAGGACCAGAGAACGCGGCATCCTTGCGCGCGCGCGGCCCTTGGCCAACAGGGTGATCATCGGCAGTGTAAAGCTGGCGGTTTTGCCTGTGCCGGTCTGGGCGATCCCCAGAACGTCGCGTCCCTCAAGGGCGGGCGGAATGGCACCGGCCTGAATAGGGGTGGGGTTTTCGTACCCTGCATCCTCAATCGCCTTGAGAACTTTGGGGTCGAGTTTCAGATCAGAAAATTTTATCATGTGTATCCGTTGTTAACGGACACGTCACGGCCCGTTGCGTCTGATGGAGATCGGACCCCTCTGGCCCCGTGGTTGTCCACATGTGTGACCCCCGCGCAGCCCTTAGCGCAAAGTGCACATAACGTCAATGAGAGCGCGGGTTTCGAAGGTTTTGACAGGCTCTCAGGCCATCTTTCCGGCATCGGGGAAGTGTCGCGCCACAGCCGCGTCCAGATCCAGCGGCGGCTGGCGCAGCAGACCCATCGCCTGCAGTTGCTCCAGATGGGCAGGGGTGGCGGTGCAGACCTGATCGTAGAAATGCCGCAAACCCGCCTCGCCGTCCTGTGCATGGATGGTGTTGAACAGCGCGTGCAGGGTCAATCCGCCATGCTCTGCAGGACGGTTGGGTTTCAACTCGGCGCGGTAGCTGCCCTTGTTCAGGCGGAAATGGAAGGCCGCCAGAAACGCTTCCCAGCTTTTGGCGTGGCAATGCAACAATTCGGTTTCAAACAATTCGGTCTGGCCGGGATTCTGCACATCTCCGACGAAGATATTGTGGATATGCATCCGCAGATCGGGAATGCTGGTGCGATAGAACAGCTTGCCTGCGACATGGCTCAGGAAGCCGCCGTTCAGATAGGCGCCATAGTCGGGATAAAGCGCTTCGGTCTGGCGGGTGCGGGTGGGCCGGTCCTGCGCGCAAGCTTTGGCGTAGAGCGGCTGCCCGGGGGAAGTCGCAGCCAGGGCCTCGATCGGGCGGACGCGGGCGCAAAGGCAATCGGATGGCAGATCGGCAAGTTGCCCCGCCACGGGACGCGCGGGGCACAGAAACTCGTCCACGTCGATATGGGTCAGCCAGTCCACATCACCGGCGCGGCCATAGGCATGGCGGGCGTTCTCGAACTGGCGCGACTGGTGCTTGACGCGCCGTTTCACCCCAAGCCCTTGCCAATAGGAGGCGTCACCGGTCAGGACAGGACGCAGTTTCGGATGCGGCTTGAGGATGCGAAACGCGTCCTGATTGTCGTCATCAAGATAGATGAAAATGCGGTGTGCACCCAATTCCAGATGATGCGCGGCAAAGGCCAGTATCGCGTCAACCGGAGCTTTGACAGTCGATGTTACCCCCCATTTTGGCGCTTGATTTGCATGAGGCATGGATTTCAATCCCTTGGAACCGCGCCGAAAAATCGCATGACCTTTGCGTCAAGATCCAAGGGTGCACGGACCAGCATACCATGCGCCTCAAGGGAGGCCGTCAGGGTATCCGTGCCCTCGCAGACTTCGGTGAAAAAGGCGCGCAGGCCGCTTTCGCCGTCTTCTTCGCGCAGCAGGGCGAAAATATCGCTCAGGTGAAAGGCGCTATCCTCGACCTTGCGGTAAGAGCCTTTTTGCAGGCGGAATTCCAGATGTTTGCGGAACGTATCCCAATCCGGCGCATGGGCATGACCCAGAAACACGGCAGGGCGCGACAGGCGGTTGCTGGCTGGCTGTCCGTTTTGCAACAGCGCATGCAGGCCAAAGCGCACGCCCGGAATCCCGCAGCGCACGATCAGCTTGCCCTCAAGATGGCTGATAAAGCCGCCACGCAGATGGCCGCCGAAATTGGGGTAGATATCCTCGAGTACCGCCTTTTCCTGCCCGACGCTGCGCGGGGTCAGTTTGAAACAATCCGTTGTGCCCGCCAGCAATTCGGCAGGCGGAAGATGCAACGCTGCGATATCGGCAGGCATGGCGGCCAGCAGGTTGGGCAGGGGCTGCGGAGTCAGGATAAATTCATCCACGTCGATATGGGCCAGCCAGTCCAGATCACAGCGATGGTAGGTCTGGGTCGCAACCCAGACCTGCCGCAACTGGTGGCTTTTCATGCGCGGCTTTTTCTGACCTGCCCACCAGTTGGCATCGCAAGTCGTCACCTCGATGGCAGGGTGGCGCGCGAGGTAAGCCACGGCTTCGGGATGCGGTTCGTCCATATGGATATGCAGGCGATGCGCGCCCAGATCCAGATGGTGGGCCGCGAATTGCGCGATCCGCGCCAGCGGTGCCTTGACCAGCGAAACCGTGCCCCAACGCAGCGTTGCGGCATCGGTCTTGACCAACTGCGCGGGGACCTGGATCACCTCGGACGCGGTGGCACGGCCGCGTTTGGGCTTGATCCCTTCGGCTTTCTGCGCCTTCTCGCGCTGACGCCGCATCACGCGCAGACGACGGAACACCGTGCGATCATCGTCAATCAGCAATTGCAACACATGCTTGGCCAGCGGCGCCATGACTGGATCTTCTTTTGCGTCCTGCCACAAACGGCCCAGCATGTTCACATCCAGACCGCCGCCCCCCAGCGCGAAGGCATCCATCCGCATGGGTAGCCGTGACTGGTTGGCCTGCCGTGACTGGCTGCGCTTGGACCATTCAAAAGCTTCATCGGGTTGCGCGCCGGAATAAAGCCGTTCCGTCTCGTAAAGCTTCATCATGCCGAACAACAGGCTGAGGGACTGGCCAACACGCCGCTGCGGTTCGGTTGCGCCGTGATCGCCAAATGTCGTGATGGCCGACACGAGCCAGCGCACATCCAGCCGCGCCAGCAACCAGTCGGCTTCCTCGGCCCAGAGGCGCAGAAAAAGGGCCGAAGTATGATCTGGCGCAGACCGGCGGCGCAGATGGGCGATCAGCAACCCGTGCAGCAGCATCAATTCGGGCAACCCGTCGAATTCTTCGGACAGATCGCGCAGTTTGCGGGCATAGCTGGAGCGTGACCCCGCAACCGTCAGGGCACGACCGTCGACACGCGCAGATTTGAGGGGCGTGAAATCCACATCCAGCGGTGGCAGCGCCTCGTCGCCCTCATAGGTAAAGGGATCGCGCCGCCCCTCCATCTGGGTCAGGATCGCGTCAAATCCACCGGGATAGGTTGGGGCACTCGCATCACTCATGCGGGGAAGAATGGTCATGCGTCAGCACCTGTGCAAGCCTGTCAGCAGCGCGCCTGGAAGAATGTCGGGCGCTGCGGCAAGACTGCCATGCCAAGCGGCAGCGGGGACTGTCTAGACCATCATTTCCTTGGTCGCGGTCAGTTTGACCTCGGGATAATCGCGTTCGATCCGGTCGATATCCCATTGCAGCCGCGTCAGGTAGACAATGTCGCCATCATTGTCATGCGCAATATGCTGCTTGTTCAGACTGACAAATTTTTCAACAGCTTGGCGGTCGCCCTTCACCCAGCGGGCAGAGGTGAATTGCGATTGCTCGAAACGCACAGGCAGGCCGTATTCCAACTCGATCCTGCTGGCCAGCACCTCGAATTGCAGCGCGCCCACAACACCGACGATAAAGCCCGACCCGAAAGCGGGCTTGAAGACCTTGGCGGCGCCTTCCTCGGCGAATTGCATCAGGGCTTTCTCAAGATGCTTGGCCTTCATCGGATCGCCCGCGCGGCAGGTCTGCAAAAGCTCGGGCGCGAAAGACGGAATGCCCGTGACGCGCAGCGCCTCTCCCTCGGTCAGCGTGTCGCCGATCCGCAACTGGCCGTGGTTCGGGATGCCGATGATATCGCCGGCCCATGCCTCTTCGGCCAGTTCGCGGTCCGAGGCGAGAAACATCACCGGACTGCTGATTGTCATGGGTTTCTTGCTGCGCACATGGGTCATTTTCATGCCCCGCGTGAAATGGCCCGAGGCCAGACGCACAAAAGCCACGCGATCGCGATGCTTGGGGTCCATGTTCGCCTGAACTTTGAAGACAAAGCCGGAAACGCTTGATTCCTCTGGTAAAATGGCGCGCGGCTCGGCGCGCTGCGGTTGCGGCTCCGGCCCCAGAGAGCCAATGCCTTCCATCAATTCCTTGACCCCGAAAGAGTTGATCGCCGAGCCGAACCAGATCGGTGTCATCGTGCCATCCTGCACCGCCTTGATATCCAGTGCGGGCAGCAATTCGCGGGCCATTTCGACCTCTTCGCGCAACTGGGCCAGCAGGTCTGCGGGCACGTGCTCGGCCAGACGCGGGTCGTCCAGCCCGTTGATTTCGATTGATTCCGAGACAACATTGCGGTCGGCGCGGTCCATCAGTTCCAGCCTGTCGCGCAGCATGTCATAGCAGCCGATGAAATCGCGGCCCACCCCGATGGGCCAGCTGGCAGGTGTTACGTCGATCGCCAGATTCTCTTGAATCTCGTCGATGATATCAAAGGTGTCGCGGCTTTCACGGTCCATCTTGTTACAGAAGGTCAGGATCGGCAGATCGCGCAGTCGGCACACTTCGAACAGCTTGCGCGTCTGGCTTTCCACCCCTTTGGCCCCGTCAATCACCATCACCGCAGCATCCACAGCTGTCAGCGTGCGGTAGGTATCCTCGGAGAAGTCCGAGTGGCCCGGCGTATCGACAAGATTGAAGCGGAACTGTTTAAAATCAAAGGACATCGCCGATGCGGAGACCGAAATGCCACGATCCTTTTCCATCTGCATGAAATCCGACCGCGTGCGCCGCGCCTCGCCCTTGGCGCGCACTTGCCCCGCCATCTGAATCGCGCCACCGAACAGCAGGAACTTTTCGGTCAGCGTGGTCTTGCCAGCGTCGGGATGCGAGATGATCGCAAAGGTCCGGCGGCGGGCAATTTCGGGTGGAAGTGCGGGGCGGTTCGAGGGGATATCCAACATGCGCGCAGCTTTAGGCGGGCATCGCATGAAAGGCAAGAATTTCGATATGTTCTGCAGTCCTGCCGCCCATGATCCCCGCTGTCGTCAACCCAGCGAGGCGCGGCGCAGGATGTCGGCGGCGTTGGGCAGGTCAAGCAGGCGTTCTGATACCTCGAACTCCTCGATTCCGGCGGCGTGCAGTTTGCCCAAGGTATCGCCCAGCTTTTCAGACAGGTCCGTTGGCAGCACCGGACGGGTACGCGGGTCAAGCAGCAGGGTTTCTGCGGCAATCCCCTCGGCATAGATGATCTGGTGGCGGTCGAAGAGGATCTGGAAATAATCCACATAGCCGCCGGGCTGGTGGTAGACCGTGGTGCCGTTCACCAGGTGGCGCGCGCGCACAAGAACCTCGGCACGACCAGCACCCAGCACATCGGCGCGCTGGTAGATGAACAGGCGGTGGTCGGGGCTGACGATCAGGTCATTGGCGTTATGCAGGGTACCTGCCGTGATCACGATGGGGGCATGTTCGCCGTAGGCGCGTAGCGTGGTCTGGCCGATCCAGCGAATGTCCTGCGGACCATCATCGCGGGTCAGCACGCGGTCACCGGGACGCAGGTCCTCGATCAGGCGCTGTTCGCCAGAGGCCAGCGTGATATGGGTGCCGCGTGTAAAGGATACACAGGCGATTTCGGCCAGACGCGCACTGGCCCCCTCTGTGTCGATGGTGACAAGGGTGTATCTTGTCTTCGGTGTCAGGGGCACCAGTGGCAGGGCGTGTACTTCGACTACATCACCGGAGGCATCCACCTCGACCAGAACCAGCACTTCGGTTGTGCCGCCATCAGTGGACATGAAGGTCAGGCAGCAGTCCAGATGCACCAGCGCGCCGGGCTGTCCGACATCTGTAGTCTGGGCCACGCGAAACCGCGCCGGACCATCGGGATGCAGCAACAGGCGGCGCGTGCGGGCACCACGCAGGAGAGAATAGACATCGTCGGGGATCAGATCGGCGGCAAAAGACAGGGCATCGCCAAAATTAGCACCTGCCACAACCTCGATCACGGCACTTGGCAAGACTGGCAGCGCAAAGGCTGTCCCTGGAAGGGCGGGTGACTGGACGGATTCTGACATGGCGTGCTGCTTTGGTCTTGGGTACTCGTCAAAAAGGGACATGTATTTCTCTGGCGAAACGCGGCCCCGTCTTGTTACGGCGTTTCCAAGCAATAAGATAGGAATGTGTCATAACATGGTCAACGCTCTGGTCTTTTGCTGGCCTTCCCTTGCGTCGTGGTGCTAGTCAAGGCGCACAG
Source organism: Seohaeicola saemankumensis (assembly GCF_021021435.1). Classification (GTDB taxonomy): domain Bacteria; phylum Pseudomonadota; class Alphaproteobacteria; order Rhodobacterales; family Rhodobacteraceae; genus Seohaeicola. The sequence continues at coordinate 63,464 of NZ_JAINWI010000012.1, read as the reverse complement.
GACAATGGGAATTATCCCGATAGGAGGACGGCATGGATCTGGGGATCAAGGGAAAAAAGGCGCTGGTTTGCGCGTCAAGCAAGGGGCTGGGGCTGGGTTGCGCCCGTGCACTTGCGGCGGCAGGCGTCGATTTGGTGATGAATGCACGCGGTGTTGACGCGCTTGAGGCCGCGGCCGCGGCTATCCGTGCCGAATTCGGTGTTGCGGTGGAAACGGTTGCCGCCGATGTGACCACGGATAATGGCCGTACCGCGGTGCTGAACGCCGCCTCGGGCGTCGATATTCTGGTGACCAATGCCGGCGGCCCGCCCCCCGGCCTGTGGTCGGACTGGGACCGCGACGATTTCATCCGCGCGCTGGATGCCAATATGCTGACGCCGATTGCACTGATGAAAGCCCTGATGCCCGCCATGATGGAGCGTGGCTGGGGGCGTGTGGTCAATATCACCTCGCAATCCGTGAAAGCCCCAATCCCGCAACTGGGCCTTAGCAATGCGGCCCGCACGGGTCTGACCGGCTATGTCGCAGGCACGGCGCGGCAGGTGGCGGCCAAGGGCGTGACCATCAACAACCTGTTGCCCGGTATCCATGCGACAGACCGCGCCGATGCGCTGGATGGTGGCGTGGCAAAGGCGCAGGGCATTTCTGTGGAAGAGGCAAGGATTCGCCGCGCGGCCAGCATTCCGGCAGGGCGATATGGCACGTCCGAGGAATTCGGCACCGCCTGCGCGTTCCTGTGCTCGACCCATGCCGGTTTCATCGTCGGCCAGAATATTCTGCTGGATGGCGGTGCGACCAACGCGACGATCTGATCACCGCGCGGGGGGCGGCAAGCTCCCCGCATGCGGCTCGCGCAAAACCTCTGGCTTTTGTAGCGCGCGACAGGCTTGCAGCACCTTGCAGCCCCTGATAATGCCTGTTCCCGACCGTATTGATCGGAATTAACCGCTTGTCACAACCCTCTCCAAAACCGGCTCCGCGACCTGTTCCGCGGCTTGAGGTGCGCAATCTGCTGCGCCGCTTCGATGGTGTGGCTGTCGTGGATGATGTCTCGCTCAGCGTCATGCCGGGGCAGGTGACCTGCCTGCTGGGGCCGTCGGGTTGCGGCAAATCGACGACGTTGCGGATGATCGCGGGCGTCGAGATGCAGGATTCGGGTGAAATCTGGGTCGATGGCAAGCTGATCTGCGACACCGTGTTCCGCGTGCCCCCGGAACGGCGTGCGATTGGTCTGATGTTTCAGGATTTTGCGCTGTTTCCGCATCTCAGCGTAGCCGAAAACGTGGCCTTCGGCCTGTCCGGTTCCCGCGAGGTGCAGCGCGTGCGGGTCGAGGAACTGCTTGGCCGCGTCGGTCTGCGTCGCTTTATCGACGCCTATCCGCATTCGCTGTCGGGCGGCGAGCAACAGCGCGTGGCGCTTGCGCGCGCGCTTGCGCCGCGTCCGCGCATCATGCTGATGGACGAGCCCTTCTCGGGTCTGGACAACCGCTTGCGCGACGATATCCGCGACCAGACGCTGGAGATCCTCAAGCAAGAGGATGCCGCCGTCCTGCTGGTCACCCATGAGCCGGACGAGGCGATGCGGATGGCCGATGAGATCGCGCTGATGCGCGGGGGGCGGATCGTGCAGCGCGGTGCGCCCTACAATATCTACAACGCGCCCAAGGATCGAGATGCGGTTGGATTTTTCAGCGATATCAACGTGATCCGTGGCACTGTGCGTGGCGCTCTGACAGATACCCCCTTTGGGCAGTTTCTGGCCCCCGGCGTGCCGGACGGAGCCGAGGTCGAGATCGTGATCCGTCCGCAGCATATCAAGATAGATCTGGACCGTGGCGGGCGCGGGCCCAATCCCACCCCGCAGGACGGTGTTGCCGCACGCGGCGAAGTGGTGCGCGCGCGGTTCATGGGCAGCGAAAGCCTTGTCGAATTCCGTATGGATCACGACGGCTCGATCCTCAAAGCGACAGTGCCGAATGTCTTTCTGCCCGGTCCCGGCAAACCCCTTTGGTTGATGATCCGGCGGGACCGCTGTTTTGTCTTTCCGGTCAAACCCGCGTAGGATCGTGGTTTCGGGCTGCAGGCCTTGATGCCTCCGGCGGGGATATTTGCGGCAAGAAGAAACGGCAGCGGGAATTCTGCGCCATCTTGCCGCGTTTCACGGGGTCAGGTGCAAAAAACCCCCGACAGGTGCCGCTTTGGTTCTTCCAACCGGCGCTGATCGTCATTAGATGTTGAGGGCAATGGCGCAGGGCGTGCGCGGGCAGATCCGCAAACGCGCCGAGCAAGGGAGAAATGACATGCTGAACAATATCGGACTTCCGGGTCTTCTGCTGATCGCGGTGGTCGTGCTGGTGCTTTTCGGGCGCGGCAAGATCAGTTCGCTGATGGGCGAGGTGGGCAAAGGCATCACCGCGTTCAAAAAGGGTGTGACCGACGGCACCAAAGAACTGGAAGATGGCACTGGTGACACCGCCAAGGACATCTCGACGGATAAAGAAAAAGACAAGGTCTGATCCATGTTCGATCTGGGCTGGACCGAGCTTTTGCTCATTGGCATCGTCGCGTTGATCGTGGTGGGGCCAAAAGACTTGCCCATGCTCTTTCGCAACGTGGGCCGATTTGTCGGCAAGGCGCGCGGCATGGCGCGCGAATTCAGCCGTGCGATGGAAGATGCTGCGGATGATACCGGCGTGCGCGACATCGCTAAAAGCTTGAAATCCGTGGGCGATCCCAAAAAGATGGGCCTCGACAAGATCCGTGAAGCGACAGACGACCTGAAAGCGTGGAAACCCGGTTCCGAGACAGCCAAGCTGGCCGAGGATCGCGCGGAAGCGGCGCGCAAATTGCGCGAGAACAGCACGCCTGCGGCCGTGGCGGAAAAAGCCGAAACCGCAAAGGCAACAGCCGAGGCGCAGCGCGCGGCACCGGCAAAACCGGCTGCAACCGCGCGCAAGGCGGCCAAGGCCGCGAAACCGGCGACGACGGCGACCAAGGCCAAGGCCGCGCCCAAGACAGCCGCTGCGCCCAAGGCTAAACCGGCAGTAAAACCCCGGGCCAAGGCAAAACCTGCCGATCCCACGGCGTAAGAGTAGATCATGACCAAGCAAGACGAGATCGACGATAGCAGCGCCCCGCTGATCGAGCATCTGGCAGAACTGCGCAACCGTCTGATCCATTCGGTGGTGGCCTTCATCATCGGGATGATCATCTGTTTCACCGTCTGGAACCCGATTTTTAATTTTCTGACGCATCCTTTGTGTTCGGCTATGGCCGAGCGCGGACATGAAGACTGCGGGCTGATCCTGATCCGGCTGCAGGAAGGTTTCTTTGTCGCCGTGTCGATCTCGCTGATGGGCGGCCTGATGCTGTCTTTTCCCTATATCGCCTACCAGATGTGGCGTTTCGTGGCCCCCGGTCTTTACAAGAACGAGAAGGGCGCGTTCCTGCCTTTCCTGATCGCATCGCCCTTCATGTTCTTTCTGGGTGCGGCGTTTGCCTTCTACGTGGTCACACCGCTGGCCTTTGATTTCTTCCTTGGATTTCAGCAACCCGGCACCATCCTGGGGGATGGCCAGCCAGTGGATAATGCCGTGGCAGGGATCGCCTTTCAGGGGTCCGCACAGGAATATCTGAGCCTGACCATCAAGTTCATCGTGGCCTTTGGGCTCTGTTTCCAACTGCCTGTCCTGTTGACCCTTCTGGGCAAGGCGGGGTTGGTCAGTTCCGAAGGCTTGGGCAATGTGCGTAAATACGCTGTTGTGGGTATCCTGATCCTGGCCGCATTGGTCACACCGCCCGACGTTATCACGCAGGTGATCCTGTTTGTTGTGGTCTACGGTCTTTATGAAGTGTCGATTTTTCTGGTCCGCCGCGTCGAGACCAAGCGCGAGGAAAAACTGCGCGCCGAGGGCTATTATGATGACGAGGAGGAGTTCGACGATCCGCTGATCAAAGAGTTCGACGCCGATCTTGCCGCCGAGGCCGAGGACAAGAAGACGTGAGTGGCAAGGTTCTGAAACGTATCGCCGAGGCGCTGGAGCGTCTGGCCCCACCGCCGCAACCCGCCCCCCTGTTCGACGCGGCAGAGGCCTTTGTCTGGCATGTCGACCCGGACCGTCTGGAGCCTGTGCCGCAGGTTGCGCGCGTGCCCTTGGGCCTGCTTGTCGGCGTCGACCGGTCACGCGATACGTTGCTGGAAAACACCTTGCAGTTCGCGCAGGGGCTGCCTGCGAATAATGCCCTTCTCTGGGGCGCGCGCGGGATGGGAAAATCCAGCCTTGTCAAAGCGGTGCATGCCGATATTCAGGCACGAGGCCTGCCCTTGAAACTGGTCGAGTTGCAGCGCGAGGACTTGCCGTCGGTCGCGCGGCTGCTGAACCTCTTGCGCGTAAGGCCCGAGCGTTTTGTGCTGTTCTGCGATGATCTGTCCTTCAGCCATGATGACCAGCATTATAAATCGCTCAAGGCGGTTCTGGATGGCGGGATCGAAGGGCGACCCGAGAATGTGCTGTTTTATGCGACATCGAACCGCCGCCACCTGATGCCGCGCGACATGATCGAGAACGAGCGCTCCAGCGCCATCAGCCCCTCCGAGGCGGTCGAGGAGAAAGTTTCTCTATCGGACCGCTTCGGGCTGTGGCTGGGCTTTCATGCCTGCGATCAGGACCAGTATCTGGCGATGATCCACGGCTATTGCGCGGCCTTCGGGATCACCATGCCGGACGACCAGTTGCGCGCGCAGGCCATTGAATGGCAGGCGACACGCGGGTCGCGTTCGGGGCGCGTGGCATGGCAATTTGTCACTGATCTGGCCGGACGACAGGGGATCGGTCTGCCGCAGGCGTGACCGGCGCCGCCTTAGCGCCGCGCCAGATAGGGTGTCGGATCGACGCTGTCAAAACCCTTGCGGACCTCGAAATGCAGGTAGTTGGACGTTCCAGCGCGGATCTGTGCGATCTTCTGCCCACGTGTCACCTTGTCGTCTTTCTTGACCACCGCGCCTTCGACATTGGCGTATACCGTCAACAGATTGTCAGGATGGCGGATCACGATGATGGGGATCTGGTCGGCGCTGGCGGTGATCGCCGCCACGGTTCCAGCCTCGGCGGCCATGATGGCTGTGCCCGATGTGGCCTGAATATCCAGACCGTCATTCTTGCCCTTCTGGTAGTCGCGGATAATCGTGCCCTGTACTGGCATGGCCAGTTGCGAAGTCGAGGTCGGAGCCGACTGGGTAGCCCCCAGATTGGGCGCGTTTGTCGGTGGCGGTGCTGCGGCGGCAGGCTGCGTTGTCTCGGCAGGCAATGGTCGCGCTGCGGACGGGGGCACCGGGGTGGGTGATCCTGTGCCGGGGCTGGTCACGGCTGCTGTTTGGACAGGGCGGGCAGGGGCGGCGGTGTCTGCGACGGGGATCAGCAGATACTGGCCCTCGCGGATTGTGTATTCCGCGCCCAGACCGTTCCATTCTGCCAGCGAACGGACCGTCACGTTATAAAGCCGCGAGATGGTAAAGGCGGTCTCGCCGCGCTTGACCTGATGTCGGATCGGCTCGGCCGCTCTTGGTTGCGTGGCCGCCGCTGTCGTGGTGGCTGCCGGTGTCGCGGCGGGCTGGATCATGCTACCCGCGGGAGGCAGGGTTGTCGTGCTGACCGCCGCGGCATCCGAGCGGTCGATCGCGCTGCTGGCGAGTGATGTGATATCAGTGCCAGATTGCATCATGCCGCCGGTTGTGGGCGATGGTTCGGCCACGCGGCGCGGCAGGGCCAGCACCTCGTCGGGGCGCAGCGGATCGGCGGGGCGCACCCCGTTGAAACGGGCCAGTTCATTGGCGTCGACACCGATCCGGCTTGCCACATCGGTGACTGTATCGCCACGCCGCGCCACGGCCACCTGATAATTGGGATAGGAGATCACGCCGCGCGCATCGGGCGCAGGCCGGTTGGCGACGGGTTGGCGCGCCGCCTCGGCGGTATCGAGGGTATTGCCGAAATTGCCGCGCATGTCGAAATCCAGCGGCCTGTCACAAGCGGCAAGAAGACCGATTGCCGTGCCTGTCAGCATCAGGGCGCGAAATGTCCGACTGAGATTGGACGGGCTGAGTGTAGACGGGCGTAGCTGCATTGCGCGCGGGGTCGGGCGGCTCTGTAGGATCATCTCGATTTCCTCTGTCCTGCCCCTTGCGCCGGGGCTTCGTTGTTATGCTTCAACCCGATGGCCCGTCGCAGACAGGATGGCGGGATAGTAACGGCCTGTCAGTCGCGCCCCAAACCTTCAATCAGGGGCACAAACCGGACCGGACGCAGTTCGTCATAGTCGAAACCGTCCTCGTGGCGGGTCACGCGGATCAGGCTTTGCACTGTATCAGACTGGCCAACCGGTAACACCATGATACCCCCGATTTTCAATTGGGCCAAGAGGGGGCCGGGCGGGTCCTCGGCGGCAGCGGTCACGAGAATGCGATCGAACGGGGCCTGATCCGGTAGTCCATGGCTGCCATCGGCGGTGAAGGCGGTGATATTGGTCAGTTGCAGCGCGTCGAAAATCTCGCGGGCCTCACGCACCAGACGGCGGTGCCGGTCCACCGTATAGACCCTCCGCGCCAGTTGCGACAGGATCGCCGCCTGATAGCCCGATCCGGTGCCGACTTCCAGCACGGTATCGCGCGCGGTGACCTGTAGCGCCTGCGTCATCAGGCCTACCACAGAGGGCTGGCTGATTGTCTGCCCGCAGGCGATGGGCAGGGGCATGTCCTCATAGGCGCGATTGGCAAAGATGCCGCGGATAAAGGGGCCACGGTCAATCTTTTCCATCGCGGTCAGCACACGGCTGTCTGTCACCCCCTTGGAGCGCAGGGCAAAAAGGAACTGCATCTTGCGTTCCGCCGCTTCGCTCATTCGATGCCTTTCAATGGATCTATCAGATCATGCGCGGTCAGGTCCGCGCGCATCGGCGTGACCGAGATATAGCCATCCAGATTCACCGCGGCATCCGTATCGGGCAGGGTGGGCACATGCTGCTCGCCCCCCTTGATCCACAAAAAGCGCCGCCCCGAAGGTGAAAGATGCGGCTCGACCGAGAAGCGGGTGTTGCGGCGGAACCCCTGCGGCACCACGCGCACACCGCGCACGGCAGCGGCCAGAACGGGCGGGAAGTTGATGTTATAGAAGACACGGTAATCCGCGTCATTCTGGTCCGCGGGTGTCGCGGCCAGCAACTTGCGGATCAGGTCGGCGCCATGCACGCTGGCGGCCTCGAAGGGATCGGGGGCGGTGAAATTGCTCGGTCCCAGATATTGCGAGAGGGCCATGGCGGGAATGCCCTGCAAAGCCGCTTCCATCGCGCCACCTAGCGTACCGGAATAAAGCGCGTTCTCGGCCGAGTTGTTGCCTCTGTTGACACCCGACAGCACCAGATCGGGGCGCTCGCCCTCGATCACGTCATGCAAGCCGGCCAGCACGCAATCAGCGGGGCTACCCTCGGCTGCGAAACGGCGCTCGCCCAGTTTGGCGATCATCATCGGATGGGTGTAGCTGATACAATGGCCGACGCCGGATTGCTCGAATGCGGGGGCCACGGTCCAGACCTCGCCATCCGGTCCGGCAAGGTCGTTGGCGATCCGTTCCAGAACGGCCAGACCCGGAGCGTTAATGCCGTCGTCATTGGTGATCAAAATTCGCATGCCTGCCCCGATTTGTCCTTTTGCATGGTGTAAAGGAGCCGCGGCAAAGGGGCAAGCGGACAAGCCACATGACGGGGTCGGCAAAGCCTTTTGGCATTTTATCTTGCCGCAAATACTCAGGCAACAGCAGCAGCGATGCACTGAGCCGGAAGGGAGGGCGGGTAGTTATGGCATGATGAAAAGGGCGTCAGACCAGGGCGGCCAGCAGGCGCGCGGCCTCGGTGCGCGGGCTGGCCAAAAGGGCGCGGTCTTCGCCGGGAAAGAACCTAGCGCGGTTGGCTGTAGCCATCGGCGCAGGTGTCAGCACATGCACGCGCGGGCCGGTCTTGACGGTTTCGGCGGCCCAGCTTTGGGCAAGGGCGATCTGTGCAGCTTTGGTGGCGCCATAAGCCCCGAAGAACTTTTCCCCCGCGCGGGGATCTTCAAAGAAGACGGCGCTGCCCTTTTCGCCCAGCAAGGGGGCGATATAAGGGATCAACTGGCCTGTGGCCGTGACATTGCAGGCAACGGATTTGTCCCAGTCGCGCGCGTCGATGGTGTTGGCGGGCGACAGGGGGGCTGCGTGCACCGCCGTGTGCAGCCACATGTCCAGCTTGCCCCAGCGGTCATGGATCGAGCGGCAAAGCTGCGCCATCGCATCGGGTTTGGTGACATCCATCGGGGCCAGTGTTGCCTGACCGCCGACCGCCTTGATCCGGTCGTCCAGTTCTTCCAGCGCGCCAGTCGTGCGGGCGACCGCGACGATGTGATGGCTGGCGGCCAAAGCCTCGGCCAGTGCCGCACCCAGCCCGCGCGATGCGCCTGTGATCAGGGCGATTTTCTCGGACATCTCGGCTCTCCTTGCGGATTTTGGTTGCACGCGGTGTGCTGGACTGCGCGGCCAAGGTCAAGGGGGGCGCGTGTCCTTTGGGCCGGAAGGCAGATGTCAGGGCATGGCCAGCCGGTGCGCCTCGCCGTTGCGGATCATGTGGATCAGACCCGGTTCGATGGCGGCGATTGTGGCATCGCCGATCCTGTCGCCAAGGCGCAATTGCTGCACCTTTCCGCTCTTCAGGCGGATCAGGGCGCGCGATGCCTCGGCCGACACAACGGTGCCCAGCAGGGTAGTGCCATCCAGCGGTAAAAGCTGGGGCAGGGTGGCGGCGGTCTGTGTCTTCTCGGTGGTCGGGGTCGTTTTGTCTGTTATGCTCATTGCCTTTACGGGCGTCCATTCCCCGCTGTCGCGGGCGGCGCCCTCCTTGTGGTGGTGGTGGTCCAGAGGGGCGTTTGGCATGTCTGCCAGGCGGGGGAAAGGCCGATCAGACCGGCCCGCGCAGCACAAGCTATGCTGTCGGCAAAGCCCTGCCAGATCGCAGGCGGCGCCTTGCCTGTCGTTCCGTTTCGGGCTGCGACCTATTGTCCGCAAGGCTTGTGGTGGCGCGGCTATCGCCACGCCAGCGCACCCCCTATTCGGCGGCTTTGAGCTGGAAACCCTTTTCGATCATGTCGGAGGGGGCAACTGGATATTCACCCGAGAAACAGGCATCGCAATATTGTGGGCAGTTCGCGTTGCGGCCCTGTGCTTCGCCCGCGGCGCGGTAAAGACCGTCGAGCGAGATGAACTTGAGGCTGTCCACCGCCAGATGCTGGCGCATTTCCTCTTCGGTCATTGTTGCGGCCAGCAGTTTGTCGCGCTGCGGGGTATCGACGCCATAAAAGCAGGGCCATGCTGTGGGGGGCGATGCGATGCGGAAATGCACTTCCTTGGCACCGGCATCAAGGATCATTTCCTTGATTTTGCGGCTGGTGGTGCCGCGCACCACCGAATCGTCCACCAGAATCACGCGCTTGCCGCGGATCAGCGCGCGGTTCACGTTCAGCTTGAGGCGCACCCCCATGTTGCGGATGCTTTCGGTGGGTTCGATGAAGGTGCGGCCCATATACTGGTTGCGGATGATCCCCATACCATAGGGAATGCCGCTTTCATGGGCGAAACCGATGGCTGCCGGTGTGCCGCTATCGGGCACGGGGCAGACCAGATCGGCATCCTGCGGTGCCTCGCGCGCCAGTTCCACGCCGATCTGTCGGCGTGTTTCATAGACCGAGCGACCACCGATGATGCTGTCCGGGCGCGAGAAATAGACATGTTCGAAAATGCAGAAGCGCGGGCTTTGCTTGCGGAAGGGAAAGCGGCTTTCCAGCCCGTTCTTCTCGTCTATGACAACCATCTCGCCGGGTTCGACCTCGCGGATGAATTCGGCCCCGATGATGTCCAGCCCGCAGGTTTCCGAGGACAGCACCCAGCCATCCCCGACACGGCCCAGAACCAGTGGGCGGACGCCCAATGGATCGCGCACGCCGATCAGCTTGCTGCGGGTCATGGCGACGACGGAAAACGCGCCTTCGACGCGGCGAAGCGCGTCTTCCATCCGTTCGGGGATGTTCTGCTGCAGAGAGCGCGCCATCAGGTGGATGATGCATTCGCTGTCGCTGCTGGACTGGAAGATCGAGCCACGCTCGATCAATTCGCGGCGCAGGGCAATAGCATTGGTGATATTCCCGTTATGTGCAATGGCAGCGCCGCCCATCGAGAACTCGCCAAAGAAGGGCTGCACGTCACGGATGACAGCGCCTTTCGATCCGGCGGTGGAATAACGTACATGCCCGATGGCCAAGGGGCCGGGCAGGGTCTGCATCAGGGTCTGCGAGGTGAAGCTGTCGCGCACATAGCCGAAGCGATGGGCCGAGTTGAAGCCGTATTCGGGATGGTGACACACGATCCCGCCCGCTTCCTGACCGCGATGTTGCAGCGCGTGCAGGCCAAGGGCCACGAAGTTGGATGCATCTGTGACACCAAGGACACCGAACACGCCGCATTCCTCGTGCAGCTTGTCATCGCCGTCGTTGCCGTAGGCATCAAAATCGAAAGGATGGGCGGGGGGCATGGTTTTGGACAAGGCAGGCTCCGAATCCGAAGGGCGTCGCTTAGGGCCCCTCATAAGGGGTCCAAGCGGAAGTGTCACGAAAGGATCACATGAAAGGTGCGTGCGCGGCGCAGCTTTGCGGCGCGCCGGTTATTTCCGATGCGTTTACTGGGGCGTTTCGCAGACACCGACCAGCGCTTCATACTGTTGTGCGATCCATCCCAGGGCCTGATCGGGGTTCCGTTCGCCGATCTGGCCGGTCAGGTTCGCAAAAACACGTGCCGAGCGGCTGTCGTCGATCATTGCGATCTCTTGGGCGCTGACCACGGTTTCATAGGCAAAGAAGGCCACAGCCACCAGAAGGATGCCGCGCAGCACGCCGAACAGGAAACCTGCGCCCTGATCCAGCCCCCCCAGAACCGAGCGTTGCACCAGGTTTGAAAAGAGTGGTGTGAACAGCGAGGCCACGACGAGGGCCAAAGCAAAGACACCGCCAAAGGCCGCGATGATGGACAATTCGCAGCTATCGGCGATCATCGCGCCGACAACGGGGATTTCCTTGACCAGCGGTTGCACCTGCGGGGCAAACATGAAGGCTACAAGGGCGGCCACGATCCAGCCGACAATCGCCAGCGCCTCGCGCACGAAACCGCGGCTGTAGGCCAGCAGCGCTGATACCACGATGACGGCGGCCACGATGCCGTCGATGAGGGTAAAGCCTTCCATGTCGTCCCGTTCCTTGCCCTGAGGCGCGACCGCGCGCCGAAAACCTAACACAAATCCCGTTGGCGCGACCGCGCGCCGAAAACCGTATCTCAACCCTGTGGCACTAACCTGCGCCGAATACCTCGCCCACAAAAGCGGTCAGATCACCCATCTGCGTCAGCTTCAGGCCGCTTGTCGCCCCCACTTTGCCGCCAGAGGGCGCGATGGCCGCTGTGAAACCAAGTTTTTGCGCTTCTTTCAACCTGTTTTCGGTCTGGCTGACCGGACGTAGTGCCCCAGACAGGCTTATTTCGCCGAAAATGACTGTTTCGGCGGGCAAAGCGGCGTCTTCACGGGCACTCAGCAGCGCGGCAGCCACGGCCAGATCAGCCGCGGGTTCGGTTACTTTCATGCCGCCCGCCACATTCAGGTAGACATCAAGCCCCGTGAAGGGGATGCCGCAACGTGCCTCGAGCACGGCGAGGATCATCGCCAGTCGCCCGCCATCCCAGCCCACGACCGAGCGGCGCGGTTGGCTGTGGGGCGAGGGCGCGACCAGCGCCTGAAACTCCACCAGCAGGGGGCGTGTGCCCTCGACGCCCGCAAAGACCACCGATCCGGGGCTGGGTTGGCCGCGTTCCGACAGAAACAGCGCCGAAGGGTTGACCACCTCGGACAGTCCCGCACCTGTCATCTCGAAGACGCCGATCTCGTCTGCGGGACCAAAGCGGTTTTTGACCGCGCGCAGGATGCGGAACTGGTGGCCGCGCTCGCCCTCGAAATAGAGCACTGTATCGACCATGTGTTCCACAACGCGGGGGCCGGCAATCTGGCCGTCCTTGGTGACGTGACCGACCAGAATGACCGCCATGTTGCGCCGCTTGGCAAAGGTTGTCAGCTCATGTGCCGCAGCGCGGACCTGAGACACCGAGCCCGGCGCGCTTTCGACATTGTCGGCCCACATCGTCTGGATCGAATCGATCACGGCCAGTTGCGGTTTCTCGGCCTCGAGCGTGGTCAGGATGTCGCGCAAATTTGTGGCGGCGGCCAGTTGTACAGGCGCGTCCGACAGGCCAAGCCGCTGCGCGCGCATACGGACCTGCGCGGTGGCTTCCTCGCCCGAGACATAGATCGTTTTGAGACCGGATTGCGCGAAACGGGCAGCCGCCTGTAGTAGCAGCGTCGATTTGCCGATTCCCGGATCACCACCCACCAGAATGGCGCTGGAGGGCACCAGCCCGCCGCCCAGAACGCGGTCAAGTTCGGATATGCCTGAATTGGTGCGCGGGGGCGGGGTCTCTTCCGTGGCCAGATCTGTCAGGCGGATCGCTGACCCGCGCTTGCCGCCCAGTGATTTCGAGCTCGGACCGGCAGATAGCGGCGCTTCCTCGACAATCGTGTTCCATGCGCCGCAGCCGTCGCAACGGCCAGACCATTTGTTGAAAGAGGCGCCGCAGGCCGTGCAAGAGAAACTGTTGGATTTTGCCATAGCGCAGTGATGCCCCAGCAGGGCGGGGCGGTCAAACCCTCAATGTTGCGGTTGGTCCGCGCCTATTCGGCGGCGCGGGCCAGACCTGCGGGCATGTCGGTGGACAGATCCGCTGCCAGATGTGCTTGCGCCACCCTGCGCCGCGCCGTCGAACGTGTGTCGAGACCCAGCGGGTCAGGCAGAATGCCGATCAGTTCCGACCGCAGACGCGCCAGTTGGGCATTTGCGCCTGCCTCTTCCTGTGCGACCTGCCGCAACGATTGGCTAAGTTCTTTCGAGATCACCTGCGCCTTGGCCAGACGCTCTTTGAAGGTGGCCACCTCCTGCTGGCGCTGGCGCAGGAACATACGGGCGCGGCCCACATTCGCGTCGGAATAGGTTTCTGCAAGGGCGCGACTGGTGTGTGACATCTGGGCGGCGATCTCCATGATCTCGGGTTCCAGATGGCCCAATTCGGGGTGCCGCCGCATATAGGCCAGCCTTTCGCGAACCGAATCGAATTCTGAGGCCAGCCTGAACACACCCGCACGATCCGCCGCATGGGCCATGTGATAGGCATGGGCCACATCCTGCATGCCCAGCGAGAACTGCCTGTGCGAGTTCTCAAGCGCCATGATACGCGTATGGGTGGGCAGAAACCCTACCAGCATCATGCAAAGCAGCGTGGCCCCGATCTGGGCAAATTGGCCCGCATTCTCGAACACCTGATCGCCCATCAGCACGGTAAACTGTAGCCACGGCAAAAGGCCAACCATCGCCCCGAACGTCAGCAGGCTCAGGCAGAGGGCACAAATCAGGACGAGGCCGAATGAGACAGTCTGAAGAATGACCGCGGCGGACCGGGTCGCGGAACGAACAGAAGACAGCATGTTTCCCCCAGAAACATCAAACTCTTTACCCCTTTTACGCTAAACCGCCTGTGGGCATTTCCCCAAGTGTTTTTATGCCATTAGCCGATGATTGCGCAGGGCAGGAAAGCGCGTTCAGGGTGATTAACAGCCTGAATAGAAACAATGACGCAAATGAAGGTCTATTGTTTCCGTTCTGCAAGAGAAAGAACCAGCGAGGCAAGGATGCAGGCGGAAAACAGGTACAGCCCCCACGCCACCTCGATCCGGCCCACGCCAAGGCCCTTGGCCGTCACGATATAAAGCGCGATCAGAAAGATATCCGCCATTGCAAGCTTGCCCAGCAGGGCCAGTGCGGGCAGGGCGTTGTGGCTGAGAAGCCTGAAATGGACGAGCGCCAGCAAGGCGGTCTTCGTGATTGGCGCGACAAGGGCGAACACAGTGACAATTAACGCCAGAAAGACATCCTCCTGCCAGAGCGTCTGCAACCCCGAGATGACCGAGATGTCCTGCGTCCGGAAGAATGGCAGCAATTGCGCGCGCAACAGGGGCGCGAACCAGGCCAGCGGGAACAGGACCAGCAGTATCAGATTGGCCGCAATCAAGGCCGGATGCGACCGGCCCCCTGTCACTGCGCCAGCATCCAGAGCAGGAACAGCGCAGAGACCAACAACCCGTGCAGCGCGTCCAGCAGGGGCCAGCGTCGTCCGGGCAGAACCGCAGACACGGCCAGCGGGACGGATGCGGCCAGCGCAATCACCATGCCGCCGCCTGCATTTGCGATGCTATAGGCGAATTGTGACAGGGTGCCGCCGGACAGTCCCAACAAAGGCGGACCAAACCGCGCGGTGATACCCAGACCCGCCACCGCGACGGTGATGATCGCAAAGATCCGCGCCGGTCCCTTGGCGATCAGCGCACGCAGACAGGCCAGAAACAGCAGTGCCGGCAAATAGATGGTTGTTTTCAGGGCCAGAAATGCCAGCAATATCGGGTTCGGTTCGAATAAGGCATTCATCTGACCGCCTCGATCGGGCCGGTTGCGCGACCGTGGATGAACTGATCGAGATAGGGATCGCCCGAGTTGTCCATCTGCGCCACCGGACCTGTCCATTTGATGACACCATCATGCAGCATGGCCACATTATCCGCAATCGCGCGAACCGATGTCATATCATGGGTGATGGTCATGGCAGTCGCGCCCATCTCGGTCACGATCTCGCGGATCAGCTCGTTGATGACACCGGCCATGATCGGGTCCAGCCCTGTGGTCGGTTCGTCGAAAAAGATGATCTCGGGCTCTGCGGCAATGGCGCGGGCAAGGCCCACGCGTTTTTGCATGCCGCCCGACAGTTCGGCAGGCAGCTTGTCGGCCACATCGGGCTTCAACCCCACGCGGCGCAGCTTTTCGATCGCGATCTCGCGCGCCTCGGCTCTGGGTCGCTTGAGCGAACCGCGCATCAGCCGGAAGGCCACGTTCTGCCAGACGGGCAGGGAATCGAATAGCGCGCCGCCCTGAAACAGCATTCCGAAACGCGCCAGAAAGGCATCGCGGTCACCCTTGCGGACATCCTGACCATCGACCTCGATCGTGCCGCTGTCATGGGTTACCAGCCCGAGGATACATTTCAGCGCAATCGACTTGCCGGTTCCCGATCCGCCGATGATCACCATGGAGGTGCCGCGCGGCACATGCAGGTTCACGCCGCGCAACACGTGGTTGGAGCCAAACGCCTTGTGGATGTCGGTCAGCCGGATCATAGCGCGAAAAACGCCTCTGTCAGAATGAAGTTGGCGGCCAGTATAAGCACCGCGGCAGCGACGACCGATCCTTTGGTCGCGCGTCCCACGCCCATCGCGCCACGGGTCGAGTTCATACCGTAATAGCAGCCCATCAGTGCCGCGATGAAACCGAAGACAGCTCCCTTGGCCAGCGAAGATACGATATCGCGCAATTCCAGAAAATCGGCTGTGTTTTTCAGATAGGTCGCGGCGTTGAAGCCCAGACGCTCGGTCCCCACCAGAAAGCCCCCATAGATACCGATGATATCGCCAACTCCCACCAGCAGCGGCATCACCAAGGTCGCGGCCAGAACGCGGGGCAGGGTCAGGTATTTCATCGGATGGGTGGACAGGGTCACCAACGCGTCGATCTGTTCGGTCACCTTCATCGTGGCGATCTCGGCGGCGATACTGGAAGTGACGCGCGCTGCGATCATCAGGCCCACCAGAACGGGGCCAAGCTCGCGCACCATGCCGATGGCCACGATCTGCGGCACCACGGCCTCGGCTGAAAAGCGCGCGCCGCCGGCATAGATCTGCAAGGCCAGCGCGCCGCCGGTGAACAGCGCGGTCAGGCCCACAACGGGCAGCGAGAAGTAACCGATCTGCATCATCGCCTGCCCGAATTCGCGGGGATAGAATGGCGGGCGCACCAGATGGCTGACCGTCTGGCCGGTGAAGATGGCAAAACGCCCGATGGCGGCCAGAAGCGCCAGAACCGCACGGCCCAAGGCGGCAAGAGGGTATAAAGCGATCATGCCCCGCTATACCGCCGCTGATAGCGATTGCCCAGTGAAGTCAGGATCTCGTAGCCGATCGAGCCTGCCAGATCTGCCAGCGTGTCGACGGTCTGTATATGGTTCAACAGGTCCAGCGCGCGCGGCTCTTCGGGCAGATGGGTGATATCCACCGTGATCAGGTCCATCGAGATGCGTCCCCGCACGGGGCAGGGTGTGTCGCCTGCATAAAGATGCAGCTTGCCCGACATGGCGCGGTGGATGCCGTCGGCATAGCCTGCCGCCACCGTGGCCAGTTTGGTGGGCGCCGTGGCTGTCCACGTGTTGCCATAGCCGACCGCTTCACCTGCATCAAGGATGCGGGTCTGGATCACCGGCAGGCTGACATGGGCCACCGCCTGCGCGTCACCAAAGGGCGCGCCGCCGTAAAGGCCGATTCCGGGACGGGTCAGGTTGAAATGATATTCCGGCCCCAGCAAGATCCCGCCCGTTGCGGAAAGCGAACGCGGCACGTCCAGCCCCTCGGTCATGGTGCGGAAACTGGCCAGTTGGGCCGCGTTCATCGGATGGTCCGGCTCATCCGCGCAAGCCAGATGCGACATGATCAGGGTGATGTTCTGCTCCAGCGCGATATCGCGCAGGGCGGCCCATTCGGCAGGCTCCATTCCCAGACGGTTCATGCCGGTATCCAGTTGTACCCCGAACGGATGACCCGGCAGTGCCTCGACATGGCGTAGCATCTGGTCGATGGAATTGATCATCGGCACGAGGTGCAGGTCATGGATGCGGTCGGTATCGCCAGCCATATGGCCCGAGAACACGTTGATCTCCGGCCCCGGTCCCAGTGCCTCGCGCAGTTCGGCGGCTTCTTCGGTCACGGCCACAAAAAAGCGCCGCGCGCCCGCCCGCGACAGCGCCCGCCCGACACGCGCGGCTCCCAGTCCGTAGGCGCCCGCCTTGATCACGGCGGCGGTTTCCACGGTGGTGCCAGATGCCGCGTCAAGCGCGCGCCAGTTGGCGGTCAGGGCGTTCAGATCAATGGTCAGAGATGCGGCTGTCATGGCATCGTTGTGGCACGCCGCGTCCCGAGGTCAAGACCAAATCGGACCGCGCGCGCATGGCGGCTGCTGTGCATGGATATTTTTGGCAACAAGAAGCCGCGGTCATTCCCGCCCTGCTTGGTCTTGCAGCAAATATCCTTGCGAAATACCCTGCAAGGACGGGGACATACAGCCCCCTTTTGCTCCGCCTCAGAAGCCCACGTCTTCGGAACCGCCCTGTTGCCATGGTTTGACCAGATTGCCAAAGCGGGTGAACCGGCCCTCGAAGCTCAACTCGACCGTTCCGATGGGGCCGTGGCGCTGTTTGCCGATCACGACCTCGGCCTTGCCGTGCAGGCGTTCCATCTCGGCCTGCCATGTCGCCATCTTCTCCAGTTCGTGATCGCCCGGCTTCTCGCGTTCCTTGTAATATTCCTCGCGGAACACGAACATTACCACATCGGCATCCTGTTCGATCGAGCCGGATTCGCGCAGGTCGGACAGTTGCGGGCGCTTGTCCTCGCGGTTTTCAACCTGACGGCTGAGCTGCGACAGGGCGATGACCGGAATGTTCAGCTCTTTGGCGATAGCTTTCAGCCCCATCGTGATCTCGGAGATTTCGTTCACGCGGTTTTCGGAGCGCCCACTGCCGCGGACCAATTGCAGATAGTCCACGATCAGCACGTCCAGACCATGCGTCCGCTTGAGGCGTCTGGCACGCGCGGCAAGCTGGCTGATCGGCAGGGCGGGTGTGTCGTCGATGAAGAGCGGGCAGGCTTCAAGCGACTTGGCAGCTTCGACAAAGCGGCGGAACTCGGCTTCGGTCATGTCGCCGCGCCGGATCTGTTCGCTGGGAACTTCGGCGGCTTCCGACAGGATGCGCGCGGCAAGCTGTTCGGCGCTCATCTCCAGACTGTAAAATCCTACGACACCGCCTTCCACCGTGCCTTCCTGCCCGTCGGGGAGCATGCCGCGTTTATAGGCTTTGGCGACGTTGAAGGCGATATTGGTCGCGAGCGAGGTCTTACCCATCGAGGGGCGGCCCGCAAGGATCAGAAGGTCGGATTTGTGCAGGCCGCCCAGTTTCTTGTCCATATCGATCAGACCCGTGGACACGCCCGCCAGCCCGCCTTCGCGCTGATAGGCGGCATTGGCCACGTTCACCGCATCGGTCACGGCGCGCAGGAAGGACTGAAAGCCCGTATCGGTTTTGCCCTGTTCGCTGAGTTGATAAAGCGCCTGTTCCGCCTCGACGATCTGTTCGCGTGGCTCGGATGCGATATCGACCTTGGCGGCCTTGGCAGCAATATCGCGCCCCAGCCCGATCAGTTCGCGCCGGATCGCAAGATCATAAATCATCTGCGCATAGTCGCGCACAGCATAGGAGGACACAGCCGAGCCTGCCAGACGCGCCAGATAGGCGGGGCCGCCCAGTTCCTCAAGCCCTGTATCGCCCTCGAAAAACGCCTTGAGCGTCACCGGCGAGGCGAGGTTGTTCTTGGCAATACGGGCCGCTGCCACCTCGTAGATGCGTGCATGGACGGGATCGTAGAAATGCTGCGCGCCGATGATGCTGGCCACGCGGTCATAGACGTCGTTATTGGTCAGGATCGCGCCCAGCAATTGCTGCTCGGCCTCGATCGAATGGGGCATGGTATCGGCTTCCTGAACGACGGTTCCGGTGGCGTTGAATATGGAAAGGTTGTTCATGATTGTCCCTGTCATCCCAAGCCCGTGTCATAGAAAGAGCAGCCCGCGCGCGCAAATTGTATGTTTCTGGGGATAGTCTGTGCATATCCCGAAAACTGCGATCCGCCTACCTTATGATGGGGCGTGCAGGGGTGTTGCGTCAACATATGGATGGTCGCGTGGCTGATCCCGTTGCGTCAGGATGGCGGGTTCCCGCCTGAGAGCAGGCAGGATGTCACCGCGCGGCCACAACTTTCGGCAAGCTGTGGCGCCGCGTCTACTTGCCTGCGCGCGCCTCGCGCCATGCTTGCGGGGCGGTTAGGAAGGATTCGACCTCGGTCATTGTCGCCGCATCGAAAGCACCCGATGCGCGGGCTTCGGCCAGTACGTCCCACCATGTGCACAGGTGATGCAATGCAACACCGTGATCGGCCAATACCTGTTCGGTCTGCGGGAAAATCCCGTAGTAGAAGATAACTGCCGTATGGCCGCAGGTCGCACCTGTCTCGCGAATCGCATCCACAAAACTAAGCTTGGAGCCGCCATCGGTGGTCAGATCCTCGACCAGCAGCACGCGCTGGCCCTCATGCATGACCCCCTCGATGCGCGCATTGCGCCCATAACCTTTGGGCTTTTTGCGCACGTAAGTCATCGGCAGGCCCATGCGTTCTGCCACAAGCGCAGCGAAAGGGATGCCCGCAGTCTCGCCGCCCGCGATATTGTCGAAAGCCTCGAACCCTGCGTTCCGCATGACTGTCACGGTCAGAAAATCCATCAGGGTCGAGCGAATACGCGGATAGGAGATCAGCTTGCGGCAGTCGATGTAGACCGGCGAGGGCAATCCGCTGGCGAAGATGAAGGGCTCATCGGCATTGAAATGGACGGCCTTGATTTCCAGCAGCATCCGCGCGGTCAGGCGCGCCATTTCTTGCGGGGCGGGATAGCTTGAGGGAATCATGGCGATGTCCTTTCGGGCGGTAGGAACGGGATCAGGCGCTAACCTGCCAGTGCAGCGGAAAACCGGGGTCGAAAACGGTAACTGGCCCGTCGCCGCCTTCAATCTTTTGGGGATAGGTGACAGGGGTGTCCTGACGGGTCAGCGTGATGCTGTCCGCGTTTACAGGCAGGCGGTAGTAGGCGGGGCCATGCAGCGAGGTGAACCCCTCAAGCCGTTCCAGCGCGCCTTCTTCCTCGAAGACATGGGCGAGGATCGACATGGTATTGGTCGCGGTAAAACAACCGGCGCAGCCGCAGGCATGTTCCTTGAGAGCATCGACATGCGGTGCGCTGTCGGTGCCAAGGAAAAACCGCCCATCGCCCGAGATGGCGGCGGCGCGCAGGGCTAAACGGTGGCTTTCGCGCTTGGCCACGGGCAGGCAGTAATAATGCGGTTTGATCCCGCCCACCAATATATGGTTGCGGTTGATGATCAAGTGATGCGTGGTGATCGTGGCGGCCAGATCTTCGGGCGCGGATTTGACATAGTCCACCGCGTCTGACGTGGTGACATGCTCCATCACCACGCGCAGACCCGGTGTCTTACGGCGGACCTTATCCAGGACACGGTCGATGAACACGGCCTCGCGGTCGAAGATGTCCACGCTGTGATCCGTCACCTCGCCATGCATGCAAAGCGGCAGACCGATCTCGGCCATACGTTCCAGCACCGCGCGGACATTGTCGAAATTGGCCACGCCCGAGGCCGAATTGGTCGTAGCACCGGCGGGGTATAGCTTGACCGCGCGGATCAGACCGCTGGCATGGGCTGCGGCCACGTCATCGGGGTCCGTCTCCTCGGTCAGATACAGGGTCATCAGCGGCTCGAAGGCCATCCCTTCGGGCAGGGCCGCCATGATCCGGTCGCGGTAGTTTGCGGCCTGCGCGCCTGTCACGACGGGCGGCACAAGATTGGGCATGATGATCGCGCGGGCGAAATGGCGGGCGGTTTCGGGCAGGACCGCGCGCAGCATCGCGCCGTCGCGCAAATGCAGGTGCCAGTCATCGGGGCGGCGGATCGTGATGGATGTGCTCATGCCCGTCGCTTACACAAAGCGCGCGCGCAGGGCCAGAGGGTGCTTTGCCAAAACCCCGCCGCGTGAACGGGTTTTTGTGTTCCGCTTGTCAGTTGCCCTCGGAAGCGGCGGCGCCAGCACCGTTGCCGTTGCGCGAAAAGACGGGTGGTGCCGTGAATTCCCCGTCACGCGCGGCTTTTTCCAACGCATCGAGGCGACGCCGAATCCGTGGCGCATGCATGCGCGATACCACGTTGCGGCAGAGCATCGTCGCCAGATAGGGGCGTTGCGTGGTATCCAAGTGGCCCAGCAAATTACGCAGATAGGGCGGATGGTTGCGCCGCGCGCGCGCGAGTTGGGCGAAACGCTGTTCTGTCAGGGTGCCTTCGGCAACAGCGACCAGCAATTCCTCCAGGATATCTATCTCGATCAGATCGCCTTGCAGCGCAACACCCATATGGCGCAGGCGCAGCTTGGTTACGTTGGGACGGGTGAAGAGGGCTGCATGCATCGCGTCCAGATCTTCGGTCGGATCAAACAGGATAAAACCCTGCGCGGCTGCATCCAGCATATCGGGCGCATAACCGTAGCGATCAGTAAAGGAGGTGCGGCGCATATGGGTAAAGCGGTTGTCCCATTCGGTCACGCGCGGATCAAGCGTGGCTTGCGGTTGCACTGCCAGCACAAAGGCACCGGGCGAGGCGACCGAGAAAGCCGCAGCCGCATAGCCGCAGGGACCGGCACCGTAAAAGACAACACGGTCGAATTCCTCGAAATAGCCGTCATCGGTCAGGCGGTCGAACATCGCATAGACCTGCGGGTCGCGGAACCATGTGTCGCCATCGCTGATGACGCAAAGGCTGGACCAGCCTTGCCGTCGCACCAGATCCCATCCCAGCGGATGGCCTACATCGGATTGAAGCTGGATGCCCTGAATCGTCTCGAAGGTCACAAGCAAAGTGCCTGAACCGATTTCGACCCCGTCGATGCGGGCTGCGACGTGGCGGGTGCCAAGTGTCTCGAACTCGCCAGAATCATCTGCGATTTCAGCCAGTTGAGCCAGCCATTCGCGTTTTTTCAATCCCGACAGGGACCGGTCGGACAATGAGATGGGGTCTTGGGTCACTGCGTGTCCTTACGCTTCCCGCATGATTGTGCAGGTATGTTTGGCGCAAGAGTTAGACTTTGTTTAGGGCAAAATTTGGGAAAATCTCGCGGGTTTCAAGGCGATTACAGGGCAGTCAGCGTCAGCTTTGGGGCAGGCCCTCGTCGGCGCGTTTGGAATGACGGGCCGCTATCGCATGAGCCAGCAGCGGTGCCGCTTGTTTTGCGTCCAGCGGATGCGAGGGGGGCGTCATCATCAAGCGCCCCATCAGGGCGCGCATCTCATCGTCGCGCATCAGTTCGGCAAAGCGGTCGTGCCGCCATGCAACCGCATCCCTGTGCATCCCTGCCAACACCGGATCGGCCGTCAGAGCCGCATATTCGCGCTGCATCTGCGGGGCCAGCGCATGGATCGTGCGATCTTCGTCAGTGTTGAAATTCCGCTCGACCCAGTAATCCATTCCAAGGCGTTGGTCCGTATGCACGGCGCGCCCGCGGTCCGCCTTGAGAAGATAGCTTTCCATTGCCCCCAAGGGATAGTGGTTGATCTGCGCCATCCCGTGATTGGGCCTGCCATAGGCCGAGAATATCCCCGCACGATGGTATCGCGCCGGTAGTGCACGACCATGGCCGTCGAACCAACGCGCAGTATCCAGCTTTGCGGGATCGGGCGCGCGGGGGCGGTGGATTCCGGGTTTTCCGTAGGTGCCATCGTTGCGATAAAGCGTCTTGAACATGGCCGCGCGCCATGGCCAATGAATCACGGAAGGGGCAGCACGGGTGAATTGCGTGGTAATAGGCTGATCGTCATAGGCGACAATGCCTGCATTGCCGAACAGCCGCCATGTCAGGGTAATCGCGGTCGCATCGGGCAGGGCAGCCAGAAGGGCTGGCAAACTGCGGTCGCCCACATGGATATTGACGAATTCGTCAATATCCAGTGGCAAGATCCAGTCGGTTTGTTGCAGCAGCGGATGTGTTGCGGCCTGCTTGAGGGCGGAAAACTGGATGCCCGCCCTGTCATAGGGGGGCAGGTTGGGCAGGTGAACCAGCCAGCCGGATGTGGCTAAATGGTCCAGCATCCGGTCCGATCCGTCCTGACAGTCATTTGAAAATACAAGAAAATCGGTAAAGCCGACCGCCTTGTGATGCGCCAGCCATTCCAGCAGGAAAGCCCCTTCGTTGCGCTGCGACAGGATCGCCAGCGCGCGCATCAGCTTTCCATATCCAGCGCCAGCGCATAGGCTACACGTTCGGGGGCTGTCAGCTTGAGGGTCAGCGCCTGATCGTAAAGCTCGCGGAATTCGGGCATGGCGTGCAACTCGGTCGCCTTGGCGCGATGCCATTCCAGCCCGTCCTCATGCAGCGCGCGCAGGGCGTCATCCTGCATCATCGCGTCAAATTCGGCCCGCAAGCGAGGCAGGTTGCGCTTGATCGTGATGTCGCGCGTATCGTTCCAGTCCATCCTGATCCAGTAGTTGATCCCGATCGCACGATCCACATGCAGCGCGCGGCCCCGCTGGCGTTTGATCAGAAAGCTTTCGGCAGAGCGCAGCGCGTAATGGTTCAGTTGCAGCAGGTCATAGCCGATGGATTTCACCGAATTGCGCCAGCCCTTTTCCGCTGCCTCGCGCGTCATGTCCCGCCCTGACCCGTTGACCCAGCGCACGCTGTCGCGCAGGTCGGCATCCAGCTTGTTGGGGCGGTGGCAGCTGAGCTTGGCATAGGCCCCCATGTTGCGGAACATGGTCTTGAAGCCCCATGCCGTATGAGGCTTGGGGCAAAACCGCGGCGCGCACCATTCGAACTGCTCGGTCACTAGCCCGTCGGATAGAGCGGTCACGCCGCCATGCCCGAACAGCCGCCACGTCATGGCGACGTTGGTCGCGTCGGGCACGCGGGCAAGAAAATCGTCCAGGGTGCCATTGTCGCAGCGCACATTGATGAACTCGTCCACGTCGATATGGATGATCCATTCGGCATCGCGCAGCAGCGGTTCCTTCATGGCCTTGTTCAGCGCGGATTGCTGCGGGGAATTGCCCTTCCAGCCATCGTTGTTGCGGTGCTGGATCAGGCCCATGGTCTGCATCCGGTCCAATATCTCGCCGGTGCCGTCAGTGCAGTCATTGGTATAAATCAGAAAGTTGTCGACCCCGATCGCGCGGTGATAGGCGACCCATTCCGCGATATAGGGTGCCTCGTTCTTCATGCAGCCGACGATCACGCGGCCGCTATTGCCTGCGGGCAGGGTCCGGCGCGGGTGCGGTGTATAGGCGGCGGCGAGATCTTCCTCGTTCACCATGCCAAGGCGGTTGTGCGGGCGGAAGGGTGAGGCTTGAAGCTTATGGAAATTCTCGACCGCGAGCGGCGGCATGATGCGCGCGGCATCGGGGCTGAGAGCCGCTGTCTGTTTCGGGGCAGCGGGCGCAGGTGCGGGTGTCGCTATCTGGGCTGGAGCCGAGTCTGTTTGCGGTGCCGTGTCTTGCGCCGCCGCTTTCTTCGCGGCGGCATATTCCGACTTGATGGCGCGATTTATCCGGGCGCGGAAAGCCAGCAGATACTGGCTGGCGCGATAGCCCTGACGGGGATCAGCCTCGGGCTGCGGTTTGCGGGCGCGCGGGCGTTTGAACAATGTTGCATCCAGCGCAGGCTGGGTCTTGAGAAGTGTCTTCAGGCTGGTATCCAGCGGCTTGACGATGTCGGAAAGATCATCGGGATCAAGTGGTTCTCCGTCAATCCTGATCTCGTCCATGAACTTTCGCCACAGCGCGCGCGGCACGGCCTTGCCGCTGGTATCCTGCAAGCGGTGCAGCAGATGGTTCAACTGCCTGACACGGGTGATCCACGCGGCAGACGGGGGCGCGGAATGCTTGTCTGCTGTGGCGCGGCCCAGCGTTTCGGCAATCCCGAAAGCGGCACGCAGTTCCTCGGTTGCGTCTTCGCCATGAAAACCCGTGGCATCCACGGGGCGCAATGTCATGCATCCTGCACCAAAGACGGCTTCCCAATTGTGCACCAGTCGCCCGAAATCCAGCCAGAAGGGGGCGCATGAGGTTTCGGGAAAACGGCCCATCGCGGGATTGGCTGGCGCAGTCTTGGCCAAGGCACCGTCCCACCAGTCGCCCTGCGCCAGCCCGCGCTCGAGATCCAGCGGTTCGGCACGACCGTCGAACACCTGCGCCGCATAGTGGCGCGCCAGCATGCGGGCGGGCGCATCGACATGGGCGATGATGCGGATATCGTCTGACAGCGGTGCCAGCAAGTCATGCAAGCGCTGAACTTCGGTCGGTTGGGACAGCGAGGTGCCCAACTGGTTGGCGGACAGGATCATGCTTGCGGGCTGATGCGTGGCGATGTCCCGCGCCAGAGTGCTGGCCAGTTCTTGCCGCAAGGTGGCCTGCTTGGTCGGATTGGTATAGCCGCGATTGGCGCGCAGCGCGTCGATACGGTCGGGGTCGGTCACCGCCATGAACAGGCGTGTATGGTTGCGCGCACCGGCCGCGCGGGGGAACAATATGCCCTTGGCCAGCATCTGCTCACGCTTGTCGGCCATGACCTTTTGCAGACGCGATGTGGCGACTGGGTCCAGCCCGATATGCAGATAGATCCGCGTCATGCTGCTTTGGTTCCGTCTTTTTGTGCGGCGGTCAGGTTCTTGTTGGCGCGGCCCCACCATGTGAGCTTGCGCCCGATATGTGCGCCGATCTGCGCCGGTGCTGCGGGATCGGCGATATCATAAAGCAGAAAGGCCGGATCATCGCGGAACAGGGCGCGTAGATGGTCGTAATGCGCGGTGATCCAGCGCACGCGTTCGGCCGTCGTTGCGCCGTAACCGGCGGGAAGGCCCGGCACATTGTTGCGCGGCAGGCGTTCGGTGCCCAGATCGGACCAGCGCAGCATCGAATCCGAAAGCGCCTGCGGGTCGCGCCAACTGGCCAGAAACACCGTGCCGGGATGATGTGCGCGGATCGCGCTGATCAGTCCCCAATCGGTCTGGGGCCACAGGCAATGCCCTTCGCGCAGGCTGCTGATCTCGCTGAAGGCATCGAAAGCCTCAAGTCCTTCCAGCGGATCGCCGGTATGGAAATAGCCGTTATAGAACCGCTCGGCCAGAAAAGCACCGTGAAGGCCTGTATCCTTGGTCTGGCGGCGGCGGATGCGGTAATCGGCGACGGACATGCCTGTCAGCCGCAAGGCATGGGCCAGCGTGGTGGTGCCCGTCTTGGGAAGGCCAAGGTTGACGACGCGCAGGCGGGACGCAGGGTTTGTCATGCGGCGCCTTCCCACAAATCAAGTTCGCGCAACAGCGCCTCTTCCTGCGGTGGCAGGGTCGAGGCGGCTTTCAATTGCGCGCGCATTTTCTGGTATGCGGGTTGCTGCAGCAAGGCATCACGCCGCGCAAGATGCAGGGAGACGCATTCCAGATGCAGCGCGTCAATGACCGGATCAGAGCGCAGGCGGGCTATTTCGGTCTCCAGCGCGGGCAGGTAGCGCCGGATGCTGGTATCCTCATGGGCGGGATCATTCCGCTCGCGCCAATAGGTATCGTCAAAGGCGCGGTTCTCGCGGTTCACATCGCCACGGTCGTTCTTGACCAGATAGCTGTCGAGGCTGCGTAGCGCGTAATGGTTCAAAGTTGCGAACTGGCGCGCGCCTGCGGCGGGAAACTTGCGGATGCGGCGAGGATTGGCCGCGACAAGGAATTTATGGGGCACGGCACGGCCTGCTGCATCAGTCCAGCGGGGCATGTTGCGCGGCGGCAGCTTGGCACGAAAAAAGGGACGATGCGCGCCGTAATAATGAAGAGGAAAATCCTTGCGGACCAGGGACTTCACCTCAATCGCGCTTTCGCCGCACCAGATATCGGGGTTGTGGCTGCGGTTGAATTGTTCGATCACGGGGCGGTCGGTGAAGGCATCCACACCGTCATTGGCGAAGAACTGGAAGGTCACGCTGATCGCCTGCGGATCGCCGCAAGCGGCAATCAGGGCAGGGATCGTGTGATCGCCGACATGGATGTTCAGAAATTCGTCCACATCCGCAACCCAGACCCAGTCGGCGCCTGTCACCACCTCCTGCGTGGCGGCGTGTTTGAGCGCCTCCATCTGGTAGTTGCGCCCCTCGGCGGGGTTGGGCAGATGCTGCAGGACCCCGCGTTCGGCCAACGCATCCAGCATCCGGTCGGTGCCATCGGTGCAATCATTGGAATAGAACAGGAAATCGGTGACACCGATCACGCGGTGAAAAGCGATCCATTCCAGCAGGAATGGCCCCTCGTTCTTGACACAGGTGACAGCCGTGATCCGCAAATCTTTTTGCAAATCTTGCTGCGGCCCCTGTTCCAGACGCTGATCACTCATGACACTCTTGCCCGTCTTCTGCCCCGGCGCGCTGTTGCCAGTCGCCATGCCCCGCCATTGTGGCAGGTTATTCTTGCGGAAAACCATCGCAGGTCAGGCCGAATCCGTCAATCTTTCGCAAAACTTTCTGCATCTTGCAGGCATTCGGGTCACGCTGTCTTGCCTTGACGCCAGCTTGACCCAGTTGCAGGGTTCTGGCGTTCAAGGGAGGGACACATATGCCGTTGCCGCAATCCATCGACGAGGTGCAAAGCCTTCTGGCCGGACAGAACTATGTCTGCGGACGGGCGCTGGCCACGGTCACGTTCCTCTCGCTGAAATTAGGCCGCCCGCTGTTTCTGGAGGGCGAGGCCGGCACCGGCAAGACCGAGATCGCTAAGGCCATTGCCGCTGCTCTTGGTCGCCGCCTGATCCGTCTGCAATGCTATGAGGGACTTGATGCGTCATCGGCGGTCTATGAATGGAACTTTGCCGCGCAGATGATCGCGATCCGCACGGCCGAAGCCGCAGGCGGGGCGGAACGGGATTCGCTGAAATCCGAACTGTTCACGCAAGATTATCTGATCGAGCGTCCTTTGCTGCAGGCCATGCGCCCGCAGGCTGGCGGCGCGCCCGTGCTGCTGATCGACGAGTTGGACCGCACCGACGAACCGTTCGAGGCGTTTTTGCTTGAGGCTTTGTCCGATTTTCAGGTCACGATCCCCGAACTTGGTACGATCCACGCGCCGGAAGCGCCTATCGTGATCTTGACCTCTAACCGCACGCGCGAAGTGCATGACGCTTTGAAGCGGCGTTGTCTCTATCACTGGGTCGATTATCCGACCTTCGAGCGCGAGATCGAGATCCTGCAAGCCCGGGCGCCGGAAGCCTCAGAGGCGCTGAGCCGCGAGGTTGTGGCCTTCGTGCAGCGCCTGCGGACAGAGGACCTTTTCAAGAAACCGGGTGTCGCGGAAACCATCGATTGGGCGAAATGCCTTCTGGCGCTGGATGTGATCAGCCTCTCGCCCGAGGTGATTGCCGACACGCTGGGCGCGATCCTGAAATATCAGGACGATATCGCAAAACTGCAGGGCAGCGAGGCGAAACGCCTGCTGGACGAGGCGCGCGCATCGCTGGAACCTGCGTGATGGGGACGGTGAGCGGACGGAGGGCAGTTTGCCCCCCGCACCCCCCAAGGATATTTGCGGCAAGAAGAAGCGGGGGGGCGTAGTGGCGGAATATATTCCCCTTGAACTGCCCGACAATCCGAAGCTGGCGCAGAACATCACCCATTTTGCACGGGCCTTGCGCAAGGCAGGGTTGCCCATCGGCACGGGCCGCGTGATCGACGCGATCCGCGCTGTGCAGGCAGCGGGGTTCACCGACAAGCGCGATTTCTTCTGGGTGCTGCATGCCTGTTTCGTGAACCGGCCCGAACACCGCGCGGTGTTCTCGCAAATCTTCCGGCTTTATTGGCGCGATCCGCGCTATCTGGAACATATGATGTCAATGATGCTGCCCGCCATTCGTGGCGTGCAGGAGGAACGGCAGACGCAGGCGGCCGAGAAGCGCGCCGCCGAGGCGCTGCTGGACGGGGCCAACAGGCCGGTGGAGCAGGAACAGCCCCGCGAGGAGGAGACGATGATCGAGGTCGATGCCTCGATGACCATCTCGACCGAAGAGCGGCTGAAAACGCTGGATTTCGAACAGATGAGCACGGCCGAGATCGCCGCCGCCAAGCGGATTCTGGCGCGGATGCGTCTTCCGGTGAAGCCCATCCCTTCGCGCCGTGGCCAGCCTAGTCTGACGGGCAACCGGATAGACTGGCGCCGGACCATGCGCGCCTCGATGCGGCGCGGCGGCGAGATGCAGGGGCTGTCGCTGAAACAGCCGCGCCCGCGCTGGCCTAATCTGGTGGTGCTTTGCGATATTTCAGGCTCGATGAGCCAGTACAGCCGGATGGTTTTGCATTTCCTCCATGCCGTTGCGAATGAGAAGGGCGCAGGCTGGGCAAAGGTGCATGCGTTCACCTTTGGCACGAGACTGACCAATATCACCCGCCATCTGGCAACGCGCGACGTGGATCAGGCGCTGAAAGCGGCAGGGGCCGAGGCACAGGACTGGGAGGGCGGCACCCGGATCGGCACCTGCCTGCATGCGTTCAACCGCGACTGGTCGCGCCGCGTCATGGGGCAGGGCGCGGTGGTGCTATTGATCACCGACGGGCTGGACCGCGACAGCGACGCCGATCTGGGTCGCGAGGTGGAGCGGTTGCATCTGTCCTCGCGCCGCCTGATCTGGCTGAACCCGCTGTTGCGCTGGGACGGTTTTGCGCCAAAGGCGCGCGGGATCGCCGCGATGCTGCCGCATGTGGACAGCTTTCGTGCGGGACATTCGATTGATAGTCTCGAGGCACTTGCCGCCGCGATCTCGAAGCAGGATGATACGGGCGAGAAGACACGGTTGATGGCGGCGCTGCGTGCCACATGACCGATGCGGCCCGTCAGGGCCAGGGGAGGGTTCGAGATATGACTGACAGATATGACCGTATTCCCGAGATTGCGCTGGAATGGCACCGCGACGGGCGCGGCGCGGTGTTGGCGACCGTGGTCGAGACATGGGGCTCGGCTCCAAGGCGCATTGGCAGCCAGTTGGTGATTTCGGGCAAGGGCGAGATGGAAGGCTCGGTCTCGGGCGGTTGTGTCGAGGGCGCAGTGGTGACCGAGGCGCTGGAGGCGTTGGAGCAGGGCAGCCAGCGGCTGCTGGAATACGGGGTCAGCGATGGCGATGCCTTTGCCGTCGGATTGGCCTGCGGGGGCACCATCCGCGTGCTGGTGGAACCTGTCGGCGCGGTTTTGCCAGAGGCAATGCTGGCCAATCTGGTCACGGCCCGCGCGGCGCGGCAGGCGGTGGCCTATGTCGTCGATCTGGAGAGCGGCGCCAGGCATCTGAGCAAGGCGGATCATCCCGAACGCTTCCGCATGGACCGTTCAGGCTTTGAAGAGGAGGGGCGCGTTTTTGTGGCCATTCATAACCCGCCCTTGCGGATGATTGTCGTAGGGGCCGTGCATATTGCGCAAGCCCTTGTGCCGATGGCGCGGATCACAGGCTATGATCCGGTGATTGTCGATCCGCGCGATGCTTTCGGATCGCAGGCACGTTTTCCCGGCGAGACCATCCTGAACGACTGGCCCGATGATGCGATTGCCACGCTGGGGCTGGATGCGCGCACGGCGCTGGTGCTGTTGACCCATGATCCCAAGCTCGATGATCCGGCGATCGAGGCGGCGCTGGCATCTGATGTGTTCTATATCGGGGCGCTTGGATCGAAACGGACCCATGCCGCGCGGGTAGCGCGCCTGGAGTCCAAGGGAATCGCTGCGGACCGTATCGCGCGCATCCACGGGCCTGTGGGGCTGGATATCGGGGCGGCGGGGCCCGCCGAGATTGCGCTGTCGATTCTGGCCGAATGCACGCAGGTCTTGAGGAAGGGATGAGGTTCGGACCCGTCCCATTGCGCGATGCCGAAGGGGCCATTCTGGCCCATTCTGTCGATTTGGGCGGCAAGCGTCTGCGTAAAGGTGTGACGCTGGAGGGGTCGCATCTGACCGCGCTGGCCGCGGCTGGCCATGACAGCGTGATCGTTGCGCGGCTGGATGCGGATGATGTGCACGAGAATGACGCGGCGGCGGCGCTGGCGGCGGCACTCGTGCCCGATCCCGTAGCGGCCGGTGTGCGGCTGACAGCACCGTTCACGGGGCGCGTGAACCTGATCGCGACAGGGCCGGGAGTGGCGGTGATGGATGCGGCCGCGCTGACCGCCGTGAATGCCGTCGATCCGATGATCACGCTGGCAACTGTGCCGCCCTTTCATCAGATGGCCGAGGGCGGAATGGTGGCGACGGTCAAGATCATCTCTTACGGGGTCGCGCGCGCGGGCTTGGACAGGGCCTGTGCGGTGGCGGGGCAAGGGGGCGGCACGATCCGGCTGGCAAAGCCGGTGCTGCAGACCGCCACGCTGATCGTCACGGAAATCGGCGGCGGGCTGGAGAGTACCGAGGCCACGACACCCGACAAAGGGCAATCCGCTGTCGCGGCGCGCCTGACCGCGCTGGGCATGCGCCTTGATCAGGTCGTCACCGTGCCGCACCGCATCGCGGAACTGGCCGAGGCTGTGGCGGTATCTGCATCGGATCTGGTGCTGATCCTGACAGGGTCGGCCACGTCTGATATTGCAGATGTCGGCCCTGCGGCCTTGCGTCTGGCGGGCGGTCAGATGGAGCGTTTCGGGATGCCGGTCGATCCCGGCAACCTTTTGTTTCTGGGGCGTTTGGGCACGCGGCCCGTAATCGGCCTGCCGGGATGCGCACGCTCGCCCGCGCTGAATGGTGCCGACTGGGTGCTTAGCCGCATAGCCTGCGGGCTAGCGGTCAGCGGGCAGGATATCGCCGCAATGGGTATCGGAGGGCTGTTGAAGGAAATCCCAACGCGTCCAATGCCCCGTGCAGGGCGGGGCCGCGACAGCAAAGCGTGACAGCAGGACCGACTGCGGATTTGCCGCTTATTCGGGGAGGCAAGTCACATCCTTGCGATACGCGACAAAATTCATGCTTCTCATAACGCCGAGGGCATGTTTAGAATAATATCGTGAACGACATAAATAGACTCTGGGAGGAGCGTCATGGTTAAGGTCAATATGACCGTGAATGGCAAGGCCGCGTCGGGTGACGTGGAAGGCCGGACATTACTGGTTCAATTTCTGCGCGAGAATCTTCATCTGACCGGCACACATGTCGGTTGTGATACCTCGCAATGCGGCGCATGTGTCGTGCATGTCAACGGGACAGCCGTGAAAGCCTGCAGCATGCTCGCCGCCGAAGCGGAAGGGGTTGAGGTTCTGACCATCGAAGGTGTGGCCAATGCGGATGGCTCGCTGAACACTGTTCAGCAGGCATTTCAGGACCACCACGGACTTCAGTGCGGTTTCTGCACACCCGGTATGGTGATGACCGCGACAGCCCTGCTGAAAGAGAACCCCAATCCGACCGAAGCGGAAATCCGCGACTATCTGGAAGGCAATATCTGCCGCTGCACCGGCTATCACAACATCGTCAAGGCGATCATGGCCGCAGCAGGACAAGATGTGAGCCGCATCGCGGCCGAGTAAGACCGAGGGATGCGCCCTGCAGCGGCGCTGTCTTCGCATAACCTAGGATCACGGAAAGTGCCGCTGTCGAGAAGGAAAGCCACTTTCCACTCAGGGAGAGAGATGTAATGCCCAAGGATCATGGAATTGGCGCCAGCCCGAAGCGGCGCGAGGACCTGCGGTTTCTGACAGGAAACGGCAACTATACGGATGATATCAACCTCTACGGTCAGGCCTATGTGCATTTCCTGCGCTCGGACGTGGCGCATGGGCGGCTGAACAAGGTCGACACATCGGCGGCGGCGGATATGCCGGGCGTCGTGCGAATTTTCACCGGCGACGATTTCGCGGGTGTGGGCGGTATACCCTGCGGCTGGCAGGTGACGGACAAGCACGGCCAGCCGATGCAAGAACCGGCCCATCCGGTGCTGGCACAGGGCAAGGTGCGCCATGTGGGCGATCCCATCGCCGCCATCGTGGCCGAAACCTATGAACAGGCCCGCGACGCTGCCGAAGCCATCGTGCTGGATATCGAAGAACTGCCCGCCGTCATCGACATGAAAGCCGCCGTCAAGGATGGCGCACCCAAGGTGCATGACGATCTGACATCGAACCTTTGCTATGACTGGGGTTTTGTCGAGGAAAACAAGGCGGCCACGGACGAGGCGTTCAAGAACGCGGCGCATGTGACTTCGCTTGAACTGGTCAACAACCGTCTGGTGGCCAACCCGATGGAGCCGCGCGTGGCAGTCGGCGACTACAACCGCTCGACAGATGAATCGACGCTCTACACCACCTCGCAAAACCCGCATGTGATCCGCCTTCTGATGGGCGCTTTCGTGCTGGGTATTCCCGAGCATAAACTGCGCGTGGTGGCCCCTGATGTAGGTGGCGGTTTCGGCACCAAGATTTTTCACTATGCCGAAGAAGCCTTCTGCACCTTCGCCGCGCGACAGATCAAGCGTCCGGTCAAATGGACCTCCAGCCGCTCCGAGGCGTTCATGTCCGACGCGCATGGCCGTGACCATGTGAGCAAGATCGAGCTGGCGCTTGACAAGGATAACAACTTCATCGCCCTGCGGACCGAAACCTATGCGAATATGGGCGCATATTTGTCCACCTTTGCGCCGTCGGTCCCGACATGGCTGCATGGTACGCTGATGGCGGGCAACTACCGCACGCCGCTTGTCTATGTGAACGTGAAGGCCGTGTTCACCAATACCGTGCCGGTCGACGCCTATCGCGGCGCGGGCCGTCCCGAAGCGACATACCAGTTGGAGCGTGTGATCGACAAAGCCGCGCGCGAATTGGGTGTCGACCCGATCAAGCTGCGCCGCCAGAACTTCATCACGCAATTCCCCTACCAAACGCCGGTGGCCGTGGTCTATGACACCGGCAATTACGTCGCCACCATGGACAAGCTGGAAGAGATCGCGGATTTTTCCGGTTTCGCGGCCCGCCGCAAAGCGTCCGAGGCCAAGGGCAAACTGCGCGGTCTGGGCGTGAACTGCTATATCGAGGCTTGCGGCATTGCACCGTCGAACCTTGTGGGCCAGTTGGGTGCACGCGCGGGGCTCTATGAAAGCGCCACGGTGCGGGTGAACGCGACAGGTTCGATCAGCGTGATGACTGGCAGCCACAGCCACGGGCAGGGGCATGAAACCGCCTTCCCGCAGGTGATTGCGGAAATGCTGGGCATTGACGAGTCGATGATCGAAATCGTCCATGGCGACACCGCGAAGGGTCCGATGGGCATGGGCACTTACGGCTCGCGCTCGTTGGCTGTCGGCGGCAGTGCGATGGTTCGCGCAACCGAGAAGATCATCAATAAGGCCAAGAAGATCGCGGCCCATCTGATGGAAGCATCAGACGCGGATATCGAGATCAAGGACGGCAAGTTCCACGTCGCGGGCACCGACAAATCGGTTGCTTGGGGCGATGTGACCCTTGCCGCCTATGTGCCCCACAACTACCCGCTGGAAGATATCGAACCGGGTCTCGAGGAAACGGCCTTCTACGATCCATCCAACTTCACCTACCCGTCGGGGGCCTATGCCTGCGAGGTGGAGCTTGATCCGGATACAGGCCGCGTCACGATCGAGCGGTTCAGTGCTGCGGATGATTTCGGCAATATCATCAACCCGATGATCGTGTCGGGTCAGGTGCATGGCGGGATCGGGCAGGGCATCGGTCAGGCGCTGCTGGAAGGGGCTGTTTACGATGATAACGGCCAGCTTCTGACGGGATCGTATATGGATTACGCCATGCCGCGCGCGGCGGATGTGCCGTTCTATGCGGTGGATCACTCCTGCGTCACGCCTTGCACGCATAACCCGCTTGGCGTGAAAGGCTGCGGCGAGGCCGGGGCCATCGGCTCACCCCCCTCAGTGGTGAATGCCGTGATCGACGCGCTGCATTCGGCAGGCAAGACCCATATCACCCATATCGACATGCCGCTCTCGCCCAATCGGGTGTGGGCCGCGATGAACGCGTAAGGAGGCATAACCATGTATAACTTCGAACTGGTCCGTCCCACGACGATAGCCGATGCAGCATCGGCCTTGGGGCATGAGGGCGCGCAGGCGCTGGGCGGGGGGCAGACCCTTCTGCCCACCATGAAACAGCGCCTTGCCAGCCCTGAAACACTAGTCAGCCTGACTGCGATCACCGAGATGCAGGGCGTCTGCATGTCGGATGACGGGCATCTGTGCATCGGGGGGGCCACCCCCCATGCCCTGGTGGCGCGCGAGGCTGTGGCGCATTATCCGGCGCTGGCCGGTCTTGCCAGCCATATCGGTGACCCGGCGGTGCGTAACCGCGGGACGATCGGCGGCAGCCTTGCCAATAACGATCCTTCGGCTTGCTATCCCTCGGCGGCGCTGGGCTCGGGTGCGGTGATCATCACCAATACCCGCAAGATCGCGGCGGATGACTATTTTCAGGGCATGTTCACCACAGCCCTGAACGAGGGCGAGATCATCACCGAGGTGCGCTTTCCCATCCCCGAGAAGGCGAATTACCAGAAGTTCGAACAACCCGCTTCGCGCTTTGCGCTGGTCGGTGTGTTCGTGGCGAAATACGCGGACGGTGTGCGCGTGGCAGTGACAGGTGCGTCGGAAGAAGGCGTATTCCGCTGGACCGAGGCGGAAGCCGCATTGTCCAAATCCTTCACGGCAGATGCCCTGAACGGGCTGACCCTGCCTGCGGATGGCATGATCGGCGACCTGCACGGCTCCAAAGCCTACCGCGCCCATCTGGTGGGGGTGATGACCAAACGGGCGGTTGCTGCGGCGGCGTGATCAGGGTTTGATTGAGTAAGGAACGCCCCTGCGGGAAACTGCGGGGGCGGTTTTTGTTTTTTGGTGGGGGGGAGGCAACGTCTTCGTAGTAAGTACCGTTAAAATTCACGCCTCAGACTTGCATCCATTGGACAACAAAGGTGAAAACCGATCAGCTGCGAAAAACAGGCAAGACTTACAACTTTCGATCATGTCTTTTGATGCTAGGTTTCTATAACATATACTAGTGAGTAAAATAGTGAGTGTGATGGTGGGATAGAAGATGAACGAGTTGCTGGCGCTTCCTTGGCAAATCCAAGTAGTAATTGTAGGCGGTTATTTCGCCTATGTTATTGCCTATTCAGGAAAACGATCTGCGCATAAATCTATTGATACACTTAGTATCATTCTGTGTTTTGGTGGTATTGGATTATTAACATTTAACTTTATTGATCAGGTCATACCCAATTTGCTGGTAGTATGGTCTATAGACATTTCGTATTTGCGAGAATTTATCTTGGCCGCCGGTGCTATTTCTGGTGCTCTTTTAAGTGCTTTGGTTTGGCGACGGTTTCTTGGCCAGAGGCTTGGAAAAGTTTTGCGTAATCTTGGAAAAAGTGAAGACAATGGGCTTTTCTCTGGGTGGGAAACACTCATACAGGAACCAAATTTGGCTTATAGTCAACTTAATGTGTATTTGAAAGACGGTAGAATGCTTGAGAGTTATCCACTTTCAAGATTCTATAAATATCCCAACGGATCATGTATCCTTGGTGGAGATGGTTCAGTTGCGATGTACGTCACGCATATTGAAAGCGCTCAAGGCGGGCGCAGGGAAACTATGAATTTAGACTGCGAAATCGAAGGACCAAGAATGACTTCCATTCCTGCCGATCAAATCGCAGAGATAGATATGCGCCGAAAGCCAATAAAGGGTGACACAAGCTGATCTATTTGCTTCCGCCGTTACTTCCGCCTTGAGATGTTGATGTGCTACCGCCGGAGCTGGTGGGTTGAACTGAACCCTGAACGCCAGAACTAGTAGGCTGAACAGAGCGTTGTGACGGCTGCACAGAGTTAATGGACGTCTGCGTTCTTTCGCTCATACAAAAACACCTTTCACACTTTGTTGAACCGCCTGTAAAACTACCATGGTATCGCCAAGGCGTGCAACATATAGTTGAATGCTAATTTGAAATGTCTACAAACCCATTTGCACGTTTCAAGCATTGTTGGCGTCCGGGTACCTCGAACCCCACCACCCAAACCCTTACCAACTCCTCAACCTTCGTTAAAATGTGGTAAACACGCCCGCGTAACCCGTTGAAAACGAACAATCCGAAAAATGCCCCACGATGGGACAGACAAAGAAAAACCGCCCCGGCGTCGCAAGACGGGGGCGGTTCCTTAAACCTAAACCTAGCGAAACCTACTTCGCCAGTGGTCCGATCAGCATGATCATCTGGCGACCTTCCATTTTTGGGAAGTTCTCGACCTTGCCGACGTCCTTGGTGTCCTCGGCGACCCGTTCCAGCAATTCGCGGCCAAGGTTCTGGTGCGCCATCTCGCGGCCACGGAAGCGCAGGGTGATCTTGACCTTGTCACCTTCCTCAAGGAACTTGAAAACCGAGCGCATCTTGACCTCGTAGTCATGCTTGTCGGTATTCGGGCGGAATTTGATTTCCTTGATCTCGATGATCTTCTGCTTCTTGCGCGCTTCGGATTCGCGCTTCTGGGTCTCGTATTTGTATTTGCCGAAATCCATGATCTTGCAGACCGGGGGTTCAGCATTGGGAGAGATCTCGACAAGATCAAGACCCGCTTCTTCGGCCATTACAAGGGCCCGCTCGGGCGTCACGACGCCCACGTTCTCACCATCTGCGCCGATCAACCGGATTTCGGGGGCGCGGATACGTTCATTGATGCGGGGGCCAGTCTCGCGCTGCGGGGGCGCGTTATGCGGTCTGCGGGCTATGGTAGCGTTCCTTCGATTATTAACGTAATTCGAGGCCGCAACCTAAACGCCGGACGGGGTTTCTTCAAGCAGCAAATCGGCTGATCCCTGCCGACTGGCGAAGATCGGTCTTGTGCCTCCGTCGCAGGAAACCCATGTGTTGCACGCAGATGCGCCGACACGGATTGAATGGTTGGCGCTGCAAGACAAGGGGACGACCGATATGAACAAAGTGATCCTGCCTGTCGCGGTGCTTTTGGCGGCTGCCGCGGCCTATTTATTCTACACAAGCCAGACTGCGGATGGACCGGAGGTTGCCGTTGAAACACCCGCTGTCGAAACCCAGCCTGCACCTGCGCCCGAAACCACTGAAGAAACTGTGGAAGAGGCCGTGGACGAAGCAACCGAGGAGGCCGCAGAGGTTGGGCAAGCCATGCAGGACGCAGCAGCCGATGCCGTAGACGCGACGCAAGATGCGGCACAGGACGCGGCCGAAGCTGTCGAAGAGCAGGTCGGCAATGCTGTCGATGCGGCCACCGAAATGGCCAATGACGCCGCCACCGCTATCGGACAGGCGGCAGACGAGGCGTCTGAAGCGGCCAGCAATGTTGCAAATGATGCAGCCACGGCGCTGGCACCGGAAACCGAAGCGGTTTCTTCTGAAACAAGTCCGGCTGGGACGGCTACGACCGGAACCGCCCTGACAGACGCCGAGGCCGAGGCCGCGCTTTCGGCCGAGACTTTCGATTATGATCGTGCGGTGCAGGTGATCGACAACTCGGATATCAGCGAGACACAGAAAACCATGCTGAAATCCGGTCTGGATCAGGCGCGCAACAATCCGGCATTGCTGGAAAACCTGTTGCAACAGGCCCGCACCGCACTGGGACTGTAACGGCCCGCCTAAGCCAATAAGGAAGCCGCGCATATGATCCTGCGCGGCTTTTTCTTTGGGAAGGCAAGATCAGCGCCAGATGTCAGCCGACAAAGGCCTTTTCCACCACATATTCCGCAGGCTCGGAATTCGCGCCCTCGCGCAAACCAAAGCCTTCCAGCACGGTTTTCATATCGGTATTGAAGGCCAGCGATCCGCAGACCATGCCACGATCCTGTTCGGGCGAAATCGGCGGGATGCCCAGATCGGCAAAGACCTTTCCGCTTGTCAGATTGTCGGTAATCCGGCCCATCTGCGCGCTGTGTTCGCGCGTGGTGGTGGGATAATAGCGCAGCTTGCCAGCGACGAATTCCCCGATCAGTGGATCTTCGGGTAGGCTTTCGATCAACTGGCGGCCATAGTCCAATTCTGCCACATCGCGGCAGGTATGCATCATGATGACCTCGTCATAACGCTCGAAGGTTTCGGGATCGCGCATCAGGCTGGCAAAGGGGGCGATCCCCGTGCCGGTGGCAAAGAACCACAGCCGCTTGCCGGGCAACAGCGCGTCCAGCACCAGCGTGCCCACAGGTTTGGGCCGCAGGATGATCTGCTCACCTTCCTTGATATGTTGCAGGCGCGAGGTCAACGGGCCGTCCTGCACCTTGATCGAATAGAATTCCAATTCCTCGTCCCAACTGGGCGAGGCGATGGAATAGGCCCGCAGCAGCGGTTTGCCGTTATCACCCATCAGGCCGATCATCACGAATTCGCCCGAGCGGAAGCGCAAGGATTGCGGGCGCGTCACGCGGAAGGAAAACAGGCTGTCTGTCCAATGGGTCACGGCGGTGACGGTCTGGGCATCGGGCAGGGTAGGGGTTTTGGGAATGGAAATCTCGGTCACTGTCTGGCTTTCGGTCATATGCGTCCTGCCGGAGATAAACCGGCATCCTTTTTCTATCTTTGATCGAGGTCAGATGAAAGCGCGGGAATTGCGGCGCGGGATCAGCCGCGCAGGCGCGCCTGATAATCATGCGCGCGCCAGTCGGCACGGGCCAGCCATTGCGCTTCGGGCTGGCGGGCGGCTAGCTCGGTGCTGATCTCAACCTCGTCAAAGCCCGCGCGCCGCGCCATTGCGTATTGGTCGGCGATCACATGCCCTGTCGCGCGCAAACGGCCCTGATAGCCGCGCAGTCGCAACCGGCGCGCCAGCGTGAAACCGCGACCGTCCGCGAAACTGGCAAAAGGGATGCGGATGATCTGCAGGCCGGCCAGCGCCACCGCATCGGGATCGGCATCGGCGGGCAGATCGATGGCCGCGCTGCCCGCCGTAGCCTCGGCCAGAGGCGAGAAGGGCGTGGTCCAGTCCTCGGCTGCAAAGCCTGTGTCACGCACGATGACTGTGCTGTTGAGTGTCATGTTCCGGCTCCTGTTCTGACCATTTTGC
Source organism: Seohaeicola saemankumensis (assembly GCF_021021435.1). Lineage (GTDB taxonomy): Bacteria > Pseudomonadota > Alphaproteobacteria > Rhodobacterales > Rhodobacteraceae > Seohaeicola. The sequence goes on along the minus strand of NZ_JAINWI010000012.1, from coordinate 23,436 downwards.
CATCCACGAAATGGATGCCGCATTCTTCCTTGGCGGCCCCACGCCAACGGCCCGCGCGTTCATCCTCGCCGGGTTTCACGGGCGAGGTGCATGGCGCGCACCCGATCGAGGGATATCCGCGTGCCACAAGCGGGTGACGCGGCAGACGGTTGTTGAGCATGTAATCCTGCACATCGGCCTTGTCCCAATGGGCCAGCGGATTGACCTTGAGCCGCCCATCGGTGTCGGCCTCGAAGAATTCGAGCGCCGCGCGAGTGCTGGCCTGAAAGCGTTTGCGCCCGGTGATCCATGCGTCAAAGCCGTGCAGCGCCCGTTCCAGAGGCTCGGTCTTGCGCAGCGCGCAGCAGGCATCGGGGTCGGTCTGGTGTAACAGGCCCTCAGGGTCTTGTGCCGCGACCCCCACAGGTCGCGCGCGGATGATCCGCAGATCGGACAGTTCCAGCCGTTCCGCCACCTGTCGCTGATAGTCCAGCGTTTCGGCGAACAGCATGGCCGTGTCGATAAACAGCACCGGCACGGTGCGGTCGATCACCGCCAGCATATGCAACAGGGCCACGCTTTCCGCTCCGAAGGAACTGACCAGCGCGATCCGGCCCACTTGGGGATCGGATAGCGCATGGCGCAGCACGGCGCTGGCCGCGTGGTGGCGGTAGCGTGCGTTCAGATCCGCGGCGCGTGTCGCGACGGGGGCAAGGGGCACCTCAAGCGGCATGGCGGTCGCGGGATTCGGGATAGAGTGCCGCTTTGAACGGGGCCAGACCCAGACGGCGATACGCGTCAAGGAAAGTCTCGCTCCGGTCCTCGCGCAGATCCAGATAGGCGCGCACCAGCCGTTCGATGGCACCCAGCAGGTCCTCGGCGGCAAAGCCGGGGCCAGCGCGTTCGCCGATCACAGCGTCTTCGGTGCCGTCACCACCCAGCGTGATCTGGTAGTTCTCGACGCCGGCACGGTCCAGTCCCAGAATCCCGATATGGCCGACATGGTGATGCCCGCAGGCATTGATGCAGCCCGAAATCTTGATCTTGAGCGGGCCGATATCATGCTCGAGCTTCAACGCGTCAAAATGCGTCGCAATTTCTTGCGCGATGGGAATGGACCGCGCCGTGGCCAGCGCGCAGTAATCCATGCCGGGGCAGGCGATGATATCGCTGATCAGGCCGATATTGGCGGTCGCAAGGCCCGCACCTTTCAAGGCGGCATGCAGCGCAGGCAGATCAGCGCGGGCGACATGGGGCAGGATCACGTTCTGCTCGTGGCTGATGCGCAATTCGTCATAGGCATACTGTGCCGCCAGATCGGCCATCAGCCGCATCTGGTCTGCCGTGGCATCTCCGGGTGTCGCGCCATGCGCCTTGAGGCTGATCGACACGATCGCATGATCGTCGCGGCGGTGTGTGGTCAGGTTGGTATCGGCCCAAGCCCGCAACACCGGATCGGCGGCATAGGCCCTGTCAAAGGCGGCGGCATCCTTGGCGCTAAAGTCGGGTGCGGCAAATTGCGGCTCGATCTGCGCCAGAAGCGCCTGATCGGCGCCGTTGAAGGCGGCGCGCAGGGTGGCGAACCGTTCCTCGACCAGATCGCGGATGGTGTCGATCCCGTTCTCGTGCACCGTGATCTTGATGCGCGCCTTGTATTTATTGTCGCGCCGCCCCAACAGGTTGTAGACACTGACAATGGCTTCCAGATAGGGCAGCAGATCGCCGCGTGGCAGGAAATCGCGGATCACCTGCCCGATCATCGGGGTGCGGCCAAGACCACCGCCCACGATCACCTCGAAACCTGCCACACCATCGCGGCTGACCATCCGCAGCCCGATATCATGGGCACGGGTCACGGCGCGGTCATTGGGGCTGCCTGTCACCGCGATCTTGAACTTGCGCGGCAGGAACTGGAATTCGGGGTGATCGGTCGACCATTGGCGGATCAACTCGGCCACGGGGCGGGGATCGGCCAACTCGTCCGCGGCGGCGCCTGCGAAATGGTCGGCAGTCACATTGCGGATCGTATTGCCGCTGGTCTGGATTGCATGCAGGCCGACCTCGGCCAGCGCGTCCAGCATATCGGGCACGTCGCGCAGTTGCGGCCAGTTATACTGGATATTCTGCCGCGTGGTGAAATGGCCGTAACCTTTGTCCCATTTGTCCGCCAGCAACGCCAGTTGCCGCATCTGTGCCGAGTTCAGCGTGCCATAGGGGATCGCAACCCGCAGCATATAGGCATGCAGTTGCAGGTAGAGCCCGTTCATCAGGCGCAGGGGGCGGAATTCCTCCTCGGTCAGCGAGCCGTCGATACGGCGTTCCACCTGCGCGCGGAACTGGGCGTTGCGTTCGGCCAGAAAAGCGGTATCGAACTCGTTGTAATTATACATTTGCCGCATCCTCCTGTTTGCCATGGGCGTAGTTGGACGGACCCTTGCGGCGGAAATCCTCGCGGAAATGGGCGGGCTGGGGACCTTGCGGTCCGGGGATCATATCGGCCAGATAGGCACCCACCACGCGGTCATGCTGGCGCTGTGCGTCCAGCAGGCGCAACTGGGCAATCGCCTCGTCCTCGATCACCTCGGCCGCCCGCAGATCGCGGGTCCAGCTGTCATCGGCGGCCAGATAGATCACATCACCTTCCAGCAGGGCATTGGCCGTAACGACCTTTGGGGTAAAGCGTGGCATGAAACCTCTCTTCGCGGCATGGGTCCGAAGCATCTGCTTTCGGTTTGACCTTTGCGACAATATAGGAAATATTTCCCAGCAAGCGCCAGTATCTGCGTCAGATAAGGAACATTGTTTTCCCTGAGTGCGGAACAGGCAAAGGTTTTCCACGTGAAGGGGATAAAAGAAAATGTCGATCCGATTGGATGCCACGGACCGGAAAATTCTGGCAGAGTTGCAACGCGATGCAGGCCAGTCGCTGGACGAAATTGCCAAACAGGTGGGCTCGTCCAAGACACCTGTATGGAACCGTATCCGCAAAATGCGCGAGGCCGGAATCATGGGGCCGCAGACGGTGATTCTGGATGCCGAGGCGCTGGGGTTCGAGGCCTGCTTTTTCGTGCTGATCCGCACATCGGAACACGAGGCTGAATGGCAGGCCGCGTTCCTGAAGGCGTTGCAGAACCGCCCCGAAGTGCAGGAGGCGCACAGGCTCGCGGGCGATATCGACTATATTCTGAAAGTGCGCGTCAAGAATGCGCGGGCCTATGACGTGTTCTATCAGGCGCTGATTTCAGAGGTGAAAGTCCATAACGTCACGGCGCTTTTGTCGATGGAAGAGATCAAATCGACGACGGCCCTGCCGCTGTAAATGCCCGGCAGGGATATTTAGGGCAAGAAGAAGTGCGGGTCAGACGCGCACCATCAGGGCGTTCATCCCGTGGAAATGGTAGCTGTCCGCAAAGCGGGGCGGGCTGTCCAGCCGCAGATCGGGGCAGCGGGTGAAGAGGGCCGCAAGGGCTGTCTGCATCTCGAGTCGTGCCAGCGGTGCGCCGACGCAGAAATGCAGCCCCGCGCCAAAGGCGCTATGGGCGGTGGCGGGGCGCGCGGGGTCGAACCTGTCGGGATCGGGCCAGATGGCGGGATCGCGGTTCGCGGCCCCCAGCAAAAGCCCGACCTTGTCGCCCCGTTTGAAACGGTGACCCCAGAGGGTGACATCCTCGTAGGCGTAGCGCGTGAACATGTGCAAAGGCGGAGCAAGGCGCAGTAATTCCTCGACCGTGGCAGTGATCCGTTCAGGCGCCAGATGCGCGCGCGGGTCGCGCATGCCCAGCAGCAGGCGGGTCGCGTTGCCGATACTGTGCACGGTTGCCTCGTGCCCCGCGTTGAGCAGCAGGATACAGGTCGCAACCAGTTCGGGCGTCGAGAGGCGCGCGCCATCCTGTTCGGCGGCGATCAGATGGGTGATCAGGTCGTCAGCGGGGGCGTTGCGGCGCTGCTCGATATAGTCTTGTAGGAAAGCGGTGAAGTCAGCCGCGGCGCGGGCGGCATCCTTCTCCATCATCCGCGTGCGGCGCGCCTGATACATGCCAACCATCGCGTTGGACCAGCCCAGCAGATCCTCGGCGCGGTCTTCCGGCATACCCAGCAGGCGCACGATCGTGATGACGGGGATCAGCCGCGCATAGGCGGGCAGCAGATCGAACGGCTCTTTCGCGGGGAAGGAGTCGATCAGGCTGTGGGCGAGTGTGCCGATCTCGGGCCCAAGCGCTGCGATGCGCCGGGAGGTGAAGGCGCGCAACACCAGACCGCGCAGGCGGGTATGGCGGGGCGGTTCCAACTCCAGCATGGAGTGACCCTCGACTGCGTAGAACGCCGCCAGATGTGCGGGCGGAGGGCTGGCCAGTTCGGTGGGGATCTCGCGCCCGAAGCGGCGGTCACGCAGCAGCGCGCTCACGCTGGCATGGCTGATCGCGCAGGGCATATCGTAATCCTGCCACCAGACGAGGTCGCCACCTGCCGCGCGGGCAAGATGGTAGGCAGGGTAGGGATTTTGCACGAAGACGGGATCGGTCGGGGACTGGTGCAATGTGAACATGGCGCCAGAGTTGCCCGAGCCCTCTGGCCAAGACAAGGGCGGACCGGATAGATTGACGCGATGAGACATGACACGCCACGCCGCCTTGCGATCCTTGCGCTGTTTCTTTGCGCCGTTGCCGTTTTTGCGACACTGGTCTGGCGCGCGGGCTACCGTCAGGCGCTGGATCAGGCGGCGCAGCGCGGCGAGGCCGATCTGTTGCTGGCCTCGGACCGGCTGACGGGCCAGTTGCAGCTTTACCAACAACTGGCCGTGGTGATGGCCGCACATCCGGCCTTGTCCGCGGCATTGGATGCGGGACCGACGGATGCTTTGCAGGATGTGCTTGTTGCCACTGCGGACAAGACAGGCGCGATGGATGTGCAACTGGTGGACAATACGGGCCGGGTGCTGGCCTCGGCCAATGGAATGGTCGAACCGGATTTGGCGCAAAGCGACTATTTCCTGCGCGCCATGACAGGGGCCTTGGGCGAGGGGCATGGCATCAACCCGCGAGGCGGGCAGCGCAGCTATACCTTTGCAGCTCCGCTGTTTGGTCCGGATGCGCGGGTGCGCGGGGCGGTGATGGTGGTGGTCGATATCGAACTGGTCGAGGCGGAATGGCGTGGCGCGCGTCCGCCCGTATTCTTTACCGACGCAGACGGGCTGGTTTTCATTACCAACCGTTCGGAATTGCTGTTCTGGCGGCGTGCGTCGGGCGAAATCGGATTGTCGCCGCCTGACGGATCGGCGGGTGAATTCTCGGTCCTGCAGCAAGGCCAGCACACAATCTGGCGCGAAAGCTGGAGCCCCTATATCCCGACCCGCGCCATGCATCTGGCGCGTGATCTGCCGGTGATCAACATGCGGGCAGAGGCACTGGTCGATGTGGAACCGGCGCGGCGTCTTGCGATGTTGCAGGCGGGACTGGTGGCGGCGGTCTGTCTGGCTTTCGGCGCACTGCTGTTTCTGGCGACCGAGCGGCGGCGCACGCTGGCGCTGGCCAATGCGCGGCTGGAGGGACGCGTGGCCGAGCGCACGCGCGAGCTGTCGAGCGCCAATACGGCGCTGCGCCGCGAGGTGGCCGAACGCGTCGCCGCCGAGGTTGCGTTGAAGAAAGTGCAGGACGATCTGGTGCAGGCGGGCAAGCTGTCGGCCCTGGGCCAGATGAGCGCGGGGATCAGCCACGAGTTGAACCAGCCGCTGATGGCGATCCGGCAATATGCCGAGAATGGTGTCGGCCTGCTGGAGCGGGGCAAGACCGATGTGGCAGTGCAGAACCTGACCCGCATCGGGGATCTGGCGCATCGCATGGGGCGCATCATCCGCAACCTGCGCGCCTTTGCGCGGCAGGAACGCGAGCCGATGGGTCGCGTCGATCTGGTGGGCGTGATCAATGTCGCGCTGGAGTTGTCCGAGGCGCGGCTGGAGCAGGACGGTGTGCAGGTGGACTGGACCCCGCCCGCGCCGGTGCATGTGATCGGCGGCGAGGTGCGGCTGGGGCAGGTGGTGGTGAACCTGATCGGCAATGCCGCCGATGCGATGGCCGGTCTGGACGAGCGGCGTATCAGCCTGACCCTGCGCCGCGATGAGGGCCGCGTTGTGCTGGAGGTGGCCGATACCGGACCGGGGATCGAGGAGCCTGAAAAGATATTCGAGCCGTTCTATACCACAAAGGCCGTCGGTGCTGCCGAGGGCATGGGGCTGGGGCTGTCGATCTCTTACGGGTTGGTGCAAAGTTTCGGCGGCGCGATCCGTGGCCGCAACAGGGCCGGAGGCGGGGCGGTCTTTACGGTCGAACTGACGCCTGCCGATACTCTTGCCGCAACAGCCGAGGCTGCGGAATGATCCGGCGTGTGCTGATCGTGGATGACGATATCGCCGTGCGCGAGGCGCTGGCGCAGACGCTGGAACTGGCCGATCTGAACCCGCATTGCACCGGCAGTTTCATCGAGGCCAAGGATCACATCTCGGACGGGTTCGAGGGGATCGTGCTGTCTGATATCCGCATGCCGGGGCGAGACGGTTTTTTTCTGCTGGAACATACACAAAAGCTGGACCCAGACCTGCCGGTGATCCTGCTGACCGGCGAGGGCGATATCCCGATGGCGGTGCGCGCCATGGGGCAGGGCGCTTTCAGCTTTCTGGAAAAGCCCTGTGCTGCCGTCGATCTGCTGGCCGAGGTCGAGCGCGCGCTGAAAACCCGCGCGCTGGTGCTGGAGAACCGCCGCCTCAAGGCGCAACTGGAAGCGGGTGATCCAGCGGCAAGGATGCTGTTTGGCACGTCCCAAATGGCCGTGGCCCTGCGTGACCGTGTGCGGGCCGTGGCACGCACCAAGGCCGAGGTGCTGGTCAGTGGTCCGCCTGGTAGCGGGATTTCCAAAGTGGCCGAGGTGATCCATCTGAGTTCGGTGCAGGCCAAGGGGTCATTCGTCAAAACCCCAGCGGCGGGGCTGGACCCCGCAGGATTGGGCGTGGCGCTTGACGCTGCCAGTGGCGGCAGCCTGTTTCTGGACGAGTTGGGCGCGATGCCCGCCGAGACCCAATTCGCCTTGCTGGACTATCTGGAACAGGAAGGCACCGTGCGTCTTATCGTCGGCAGCAGTGCCGATCTGCCTGCGCTGGTGGCAAAAGGGCGCGTGAACCCCGATCTTTATTACCGGCTGGATGTCAGCCCCGTCCGTATTCCTGCCCTGTCCGAGCGGCGCGAGGATATTCCGGTGCTGTTCCGGCATTATGTCGCTTTGGCCAGTGAACAGGCGGGTCTGACGCCGCCCTCGATCGAGCCCGAGGTGATCGGGGCGCTGATGGCGCAGGACTGGCCCGGCAACGCGCGGGCGTTGATGTCCGCAGCAATGCGTTTCGCGCTGGGTCTGGCCGAGGGAAAAGGGGTCGAGACAGCGGCCAGTCCCGGCCTTGGGCTGGCCGCGCAAATGGCGCAGGTGGAACGCTCTTTGCTGGTGGCGGCGCTTCGCCGTCAACAGGGTCGCGCGGTCGAGGCCGCGCGCGATCTGAAGCTGCCGCGCAAGACGTTTTATGACAAGCTGGCGCGCTACGGTCTGCGGGCCGAGGATTTCCGCTAGGCGCGTCACGGTAAGACGTATCCGCGCGACACAGACCGAATCAGTAGACCGATTCGGTCAGGGGCTGTGCGGATTTCCGCAAAATACCGCCTGAACCTGTGCGGAAATCCGCACAGCCGCTTTCGCAAGCATGGCTGCCATGTGCGGGCTGCATAGCCAAGCCCCTGCAAAACCTGCCTTTTATCGAATCGCCACAAGAAAGTGCACATTCCCTTGAGTGCTGTGTGATCGAGGTCAGAGTTTGCATCGCAGTGCCTCGGTTCGGGGCGCCAATTGCAATGTCTCAATTCTGGGAGGAGAGACCTATGAAATTCCTGACAACAGCCGCCACGGCTCTGGCCCTGACCGTCACCGCAGGGGCTGCAGTTGCAGCTTGCGACGACGGCGAGATCGTCATCAAGTTCAGCCATGTGACCAACTCGGACAAGCACCCCAAAGGGATTGCTGCCACGCTGCTCGCCGAGCGCGTGAACGCCGAGATGGACGGCAAGGCCTGCATGGAAGTGTTCCCCAACTCGACGCTTTATACCGACGAGAAAGTGCTGGAAGCCATGCTGCAGGGTGACGTTCAGTTCGCCGCTCCGTCGCTGTCGCTGTTCGAGCCGATCACCAAGGCGTTCCGCCTGTTTGACCTGCCCTTCATGTTCAAGGACATCGCAGCCGTCGACGCGTTCCAGGCATCGGGAACCGGACAGGAAATGCTGCAGTCGATGACCCGTCGCGGCGTTCTGGGTATGGGCTTCTGGCATAACGGGATGAAGCAGTTTTCGGCCAACAAGCCGCTGATCATGCCCGAGGATGCCGCCGGTCTGAAATTCCGCGTGCAGCCTTCCGACGTGCTGGTCGCGCAGATGAACGCGCTGGGGGCCACCGCACAGCCGATGGCCTTTGCCGAGGTTTACGGCGCGCTGCAGACGGGCGTTGTCGACGGTCAGGAAAACAGCTGGTCCAACATCTATGGCCAGAAGTTCTTTGAAGTGCAGGACGGTATCACCGAGACCAACCACGGCATCATCGACTACATGGTTGTGACCAGCGTTGACTGGTGGGAATCGCTGGACGCCGATGTGCGCGACCAGTTGAAAACCATCCTCGACGAAGTCACAGCCGAGCGTAACGCTGCTGTTCTGGAAGTCGACAACCAGGCCCGTCAGGCAATTCTGGATGCCGGCAGCACCATCGTCGAACTGACACCCGAGCAGCGCGCTGCATGGGTTGAAGCGATGAAGCCCGTCTGGGCGCAGTTCGAAGAAGAAGTGGGCGCCGACAACATCGCCGCCGCACAGACCTTCAACCAGTAATCCGCAGGGTTACCGGACAGGGATGCGCCTGATCGGGCGCATCCCGCGATTTTACCGGTTTACACAACAATTCAGGGGGACCGCCAATGTCTGGGCCTGGCCGATACGAGCCGCGCGGCATGCTGGGGAAGGCCGTGCATGAACTGGAAGAAACGGTCATTGCCGTGCTTCTGGGGCTGATGACGCTGCTGACCTTCGTCAATGTCATCATGCGCTACGTCTTCAACTCGATGGTGATCTGGGGGCTGGAGGTCGTGCTGGTCCTGTTTGCATGGCTTGTCCTGTTCGGGATGACTTATGCGTTTAAGGTGACAGCCAATCTTGGCGTGGATGCAATCATCTCGATCGTCTCGCCGCGTGCGCGCTATGTCCTGGCGCTGATGGCTGCGGGCTTTTGTCTGCTCTATGCGCTGCTGATTGCCAAGGGTGCATGGGATTATTGGGCACCCTTCGCCGGTTTGCAGCAGACGACCGGGCACTGGTTCCCCACCGGATTCGATCCCAACACACGCGACCGCGCGTTTTTCGAAACCGATCAGGTGCCGATGCTGGAATGGCTGCGCTGGCTGGAAGACGCAATCAACCAGGGCGAAAGCTACTCCAAGATGCCGCGCATGATCCCCTACATGATTCTGCCCATCTCTGCCGCGCTACTGTTGTTGCGGATCATTCAGGTGACCATCCGCATCATCAAGGGCGAACAGCAAAGCATGATCGTCAGCCACGAGGTTGAAGACGCGCTGGAAGAGATCGCGCAAAACCGGAAGGGTCAGGTATAAGTCATGGACGTCTTTATCCTCTTTACGATGGTGATCGGACTGATGCTGATCGGCGTGCCGATTGCGGTCTCGCTGGGCCTGTCGTCCATCCTGTTCATGCTGGCGCTCAGCGATACATCCCTCGCAGCGGTGGCGGCCTCGCTCTATAACGGAATGGCAGGGCATTACACGCTGCTGGCGATCCCGTTCTTCGTGCTGGCTTCCAGCTTCATGTCGACAGGTGGCGTGGCACGGCGGATCATCCGCTTCTCTATCGCGCTGGTGGGCCATTTGCCGGGCGGACTGGCGATTGCGGGCGTCTTTGCCTGTATGATGTTCGCGGCTCTTTCCGGCTCCAGCCCTGCTACGGTGGTTGCTATCGGGACAATCGTGATCGCCGGTATGCGGCAGGTGGGCTACACGCGTGATTTCGCCGCCGGTGTGATCGCGGTGGCGGGCACGTTGGGCATCCTGATCCCGCCCTCTATCGTGATGGTGGTCTATGCCTCGGCCACGGATGTGTCTGTCGGCCGGATGTTCCTTGCAGGCGTCATTCCGGGCCTTTTGGCGGGCTTCATGCTGATGCTGACGATCTACGTGATCGCACGGGTCCGCAACCTGCCCAAAGGTGACTGGCTGGGTTGGGGCGAGGTCTGGCGGTCGGGCCGCGATGCCGGTTTCGGCTTGATGCTGATCGTGATCATTTTGGGCGGTATCTATGGCGGTATCTTTACACCCACAGAGGCGGCAGCGGTGGCGGCGGTCTATGCGTTCTTCATTGCCTTCTTTGTCTACCGCGACATGGGCCCGCTTGCCCGCCCCGAGGGCGAGCGCAACCTGACCCTGCTGGACAAGCCGATTGCGCTGGTGACTTCGTTCTTTCACCGCGACATGCGCGACACGCTGTTTGAATCCGGCAAGCTGACCGTCACGCTGATGTTCATCATCGCCAATGCGCTGATCCTGAAACACGTGCTGACGGACGAGCAGATCCCCCAACAGATCGCAGGTGCGATGCTGGCGGCAGGTTTCGGTCCGGTGATGTTCCTTGTGATCGTCAACGTGATCCTGCTGATCGGCGGCCAGTTCATGGAACCGTCGGGTCTGATCGTGATCGTGGCCCCGCTGGTGTTCCCGATCGCGATGGAGTTGGGGATCGACCCGATCCATCTGGGCATCATCATGGTGGTGAACATGGAAATCGGGATGATCACGCCGCCGGTGGGTCTGAACCTCTTCGTGACCTCGGGCGTTGCGGGTATGCCGATGATGCGCGTCGTGCGTGCGGCACTGCCGTTCTTGGCCGTGCTCTTCGTCTTCCTGATCATGATCACCTATATCCCGATCATCTCGACATGGTTGCCGACAATGATGATGGGGCCGGAGATACTGGTGCGTTAGCGGGGCCCTATCCTTTCTGAAGAAACAAAAAGGGGCCGTCAGGCCCCTTTTTTAATTGCAATGCGAACCTTGGCGACAGCACGCTGAATCAAGGCGCGCAGCGCCGCCGCATAGCCGCCGGTCCCGCCCTATGGGGCGGCGGTTTGCGGATGGTGTGGCAACCGGATGCACCAGATAATGTGGCGACGACAAACTGCCCTAGTCCTGCGCAGCCGCCAAAGCCGCCAAAATAGGGCAGAAATCATCTGCTGTCAGGCTGGCCCCGCCCACAAGTGCGCCATCCACTTCGGGAATAGCGAAAATCTCGGTGGCATTGTCGGGTTTGACCGATCCACCATAGAGCAGGCGGATCGCGGTTCCGGTCTGCGTGCCAAAACGTTCCACCAATCCGGCGCGCAGGAAGGCATGCACCTGCGCGATCTGGTCCGATGTGGCGCTTCGCCCGCTGCCGATGGCCCAGACCGGTTCATAGGCGATCACGGTATTCTCTGCCCCAGCCGCCTCCGGCACTGACGCCGCAAGCTGCGCTCCGATCACATCCAATGTGCGGCCCGCGTCGCGTTCGGCCAGTGTCTCGCCCAGACAGATCACGGCGGTCAGGCCTGCACCATGCGCAGCTAAAGCCTTGGCGCAGACAGTCCCGTTTGTCTCGCTGTGATCGGCGCGCCGTTCAGAATGTCCGACAATGACAGCCCGCGCGCCTGCATCCGCCAGTTGGACAGCGGAAATATCGCCGGTATGCGCGCCTGATGCCGCGCAATGGCAATCCTGTGCGCCGACCATCACGGATGTGTCTGACAGGCGGGCCGCCGCTGTATGGATCAGGGTTGCGGGCAGGCAAAGCAACATATCGCAAGCCGGATCGGGATATGCCGAGGCGATTTTAGCCAGTTGATCCAGATCGGCCAACCGGCCGTTCATTTTCCAGTTGCCTGCCGCCAGTCTACGCCGCATCCACTCGCCTCCCTGTCATTGCCTGTCTGTCTTACAGACGAGAGGGCGGCAGTGCCAGATAGAAGGGGCAGGGCGCGCGCTTACTGGCCTTCGCGTTCCGCGGCCAACGCCTCGACATCCTTGAACTTGATCGATTCGCCGCATCCGCAGGCATCCTCGACATTGGGGTTGTTGAATTTGAACCCCGATTCCAGCAGCGAGGTCTGATAGTCGATCTGCGTGCCGAACAGGAACATCTGCGCCATGGGTGCGATCATCACGCGCGCGCCGTCCTGTTCCACCACCTCGTCCATCGGGTTGATCTCGGCGGCGTATTCCATCGTGTATTCCATTCCGGCGCAGCCCCCCTTCTTGACGCCGATGCGCAGGCCCATATGGCCGTCCTTCTGCATCAGGCGGGCGATTTGCTTTGCCGCAGTCTCCGTGATCGTCACGGCCTGTTTTCCGGGTATGGCGAACATTGTTCCTGCCTTTCGGTCTGCGGTGGACCCTTTCGCAAGGATCACTTCCGCGCGATTACATGAATCCGAGTTCCAGCCGCGCTTCGTCACTCATCATGTCCATGCCCCATTGTGGCTCCCATGTGAGTTCGACATCGACATGCTTGATGCCGGGCAAAGGCTCGATCGCATCGGCCACCCAGCCGGGCATCTCGCCTGCGACGGGACAACCCGGTGCGGTCAGGGACATGATGACCTTGACCTCGTTCTCGGGATTGATGTCGATGGTATAGACCAGCCCCAGATCGTAGATATTCACCGGAATTTCAGGGTCATAGACCGACCGGCACGCGGCGACCACATCCTCGTACATCGGATGGTCGGTGCTGGAGGGCGCGATCAGCGGCGTGCCTTCAAGGGGTTCGGCATTCTGGGTCATGGTCTGTCCTGCGATCTGTCCTGCGGATTTCCTGACTGAACATATAAGGATAGGGACCGGATTCGTCCAGTGCCGGCGCACATGCACAGACACACAGCCTGTCTGCTTGTAACGGCACCGCGGGAGGCATATCTTGAGGCTACGCGCTGTCTTGCCGGGCTGTTCCGGCGCAGCGTGGTCAACTCTGTCCTGCCCTTTTTGAATGCACCAGCCTGCGCCCCCGTTCTTGTGCGGGGTCACGTGCTGACGGGGCGGGGTTCGATCCGCAGGGCATAAGCCGCGCGGAGATTCAGCCGGAAGGAACCGGTCATGTCCAAAAAAGGCAACAAGACCAAAGGCAACAAAGAGATCAAGAAACCCAAGCAGGAAAAGCCGAAAGTGCTGGCCACCGCCAATTCCGGTGCGGGCAAGGCCAATCTGTCGGTTGGTGGCAAATCCGTGAAGTAAGCGCCACTCCGCCCTGCCGGCTGTCTTGGCTTTTGGCGCAAAACGTCCCATAGGAGGCCGGTGCGACAAAGGGCAGACAGATGACACAAACGGCAGGGCGGTTCCGCTTCGACCTCAAGACCACGGATGGCAAGGCGCGCCTGGGCGAGATATCAACTCCGCGCGGCGTGATCCGGACGCCCGCGTTCATGCCGGTCGGCACGGCGGCGACGGTCAAGGGGATGATGCCCGAAAGCGTGGCCGCGACGGGCGCGGACATCCTGCTAGGCAACACTTACCATCTGATGCTGCGTCCCACGGCGGAACGGATCGACCGTCTGGGCGGGCTGCATCGCTTCATGAACTGGGACAAGCCGATCCTGACAGACAGCGGTGGCTTTCAGGTCATGAGCCTGTCGGGTCTGCGGAAACTGACCGAAGAGGGTGTGACCTTCAAATCCCATATTGACGGGTCCAAACACCATCTGACACCGGAACGCAGCATGGAAATCCAGCGGCTTCTGGGCAGCGATATCGTGATGTGTTTCGACGAATGCCCGGCGCTTCCCGCCACGGAGGCCGAGGTCGAGAAATCCATGCAGATGTCCATGCGGTGGGCCAGACGCTCGCGCGAGGCCTTTGGCGACAGGCCCGGTCATGCGCTATTCGGCATCCAGCAGGGCGGCGTGACCGAGCATCTGCGCGGTGAAAGCGCAGAACTGCTTAAGGCCATCGGCTTTGACGGCTATGCCGTCGGCGGGCTGGCGGTGGGTGAGGGGCAAGAGGCGATGTTCGGCGTGCTCGATTATGCCCCCGACATGTTGCCTGCCGACAAACCGCGTTACCTGATGGGGGTCGGCAAGCCCGACGATATCGTGGGGGCCGTCAAGCGCGGCATCGACATGATGGATTGCGTGCTGCCCTCTCGCTCGGGCCGCACGGGACAGGCCTTCACGCGGCATGGCGTGGTCAATATCAAGAACGCGCGGCATCAGGACGATCCGCGGCCGCTGGACGAAGACTGCACATGTCCCGCCTGTCGCGGCTATTCCCGTGCCTATCTGCACCATGTTTTCCGCGCGGGCGAGATGATCTCGGGCATGCTGCTGACATGGCATAACCTGCATTATTATCAGGATCTGATGCAGGGCATGCGCGACGCCATCGCGGCGGGCCGCTTCGCCGCCTATGAGGCCGATTTCCACGCGCAGCGGGCCGAGGGCGATATTCCTGTGCGTTGAGCCTTCCGGAGCGATCGGATTGGATATTTGGGGCAAGAAGAAACCGGCAGGGAAGTGACCCCTCCCGCACGGGGCTGACAGGCAGAGGGGCCGGCGGCGGGTGCGGAAGGGGGTTTCTTCCTGCACGGTCATCGGCGTCCCCGCCTGTACCGTGGCTCCAGAATCGCCGATTAACCTTAACATCCGGTTTCTTCTTGCCTTAAATATCCATCCACGGATGCGGCGGGCAATAAAGGGGCAGGGGATGGACTATGGCTATGATCTGGGCGGATATACGCGTGCGGTGACCACCGCATCGCCCGAGGCGCAGCGCTGGTTCGATCGCGGTCTGAACTGGACCTACGGGTTCAACCATGCCGAGGCGGTGGCCTGTTTCGAAAAGGCGCTGCTGGCCGATCCTGCCTGCGCGATGGCGCATTGGGGTATCGCCTATGCGTTGGGGCCCAATTACAACATGCCTTGGGCGCTTTACGATGCGGCTGGCAAGGCGGCGGCTTTGGCGCGGGCCTACCACGCTTCGCAGGCGGCTCTGGCGCTTGTGGAGCAGGTCACGGCGTCCGAGCGCGCCTTGATCACGGCGCTGGCTGCGCGCTATCCGCAGGCCGAGCCGGTCGAGGATATGCGACCGTGGGACCGCGCCTATGCCGATGCGATGCGCGCGGTCCGGCAGGCTTATCCGCGCGATCCCGACATCATAGCGCTGAGCGCCGAGGCGATCATGGACCTGACGCCATGGCAGATGTGGGATTTGCGGTCCGGCCAGCCTGCCGCTGGGGCCGCAACTGCCGAGGTGCGCGCCCTTCTGGAGGCCGCGATGCGCGATCTGCCCGATGCAATGGCCCATCCCGGTATCCTGCATCTCTATGTGCATCTGATGGAAATGTCGCCCTTTCCCGAAAAGGCGATGAAAGCGGCGGATGTGTTGCGGACGCTGGTGCCCGACGCGGGTCATCTGGTGCACATGCCCACGCATATCGACGTGCTTTGCGGCAATTACCATGACGCGTTGCACTGGAACCTGCAGGCCATTGCAGCGGATCGCAAATATCTGGAGCGCGAAGGTGTGATGAATTTTTACACCGGCTACCGCGTCCATGATTACCATTTCGCCGTCTATGGCGCGATGTTTCTGGGCCAGTATCGCGCGGCTCTGGACGCGGCGGAGGAGCTGATCGCCACCATGCCCGAGGCCTTCCTGCGGATCGCATCGCCACCCATGGCGGATTTCTTCGAAAGCTATCTGGCGGTCAAGCAGCATGTCTATGTGCGCTTTGGCAAATGGGAGGAGATCATCGCGCAGGAACTGCCCGACGATCCGGTGCTCTATGCCAATCTGACCGCGATGATCCACTATGCCAAGGGCGTGGCCCATGCCGCCTTGGGGCAGGTCGATCGGGCCTTGGCCGAACAGGTGCTGTTCCGCGCGGCGCGTGCGAAAGTGCCCGACAGCCGCCTGTTGCACAACAATAGCTGTCAGGATCTGTTTGCGATCGCCGAAGAGATGCTGTCGGGCGAGATCGCGTACCGTCGCGGCGATTATGACGCCGCTTTCGCGCATTTGCGCGCTTCGGTCGCGGCGGATGACAATCTGCCCTATGACGAGCCTTGGGGCTGGATGCAGCCCACGCGCCATGCCTTGGGTGCGCTGCTGCTTGAACAAGGTCATGTGGACGAGGCCGAAGTGGTCTACCGCGCCGATCTGGGGCTTGGCGGCAATCTGACGCGCGCGCAGATCCATCCCGACAATATCTGGGCCCTGCGCGGGTTGATGGATTGCCTGAAAGCGCGCGGCGCGGATAGCACGCCAGAGGCGCTTTTGATCCGCCAGCGTCTGGATCTGGCAACAGCGCGCGCCGATCTGCCGGTCGATGTCTCTTGCTTCTGCGCGCGCGGGCGCGATCAGTGAATGGCAGGGTGATCTGGCCCGCGCATGTCCCGATGCAATCGGGACCTATCGAAATGCAGACATCTCATGTCTTGCCCTGACCGCGGCACAAGGGCATTCTGGGGCGAGATGTGACAGGTCGGTGCTTGAAAGACGGTGCCAACTGCCCCAGATTAACGAATGATAAAGACGGAGATGCCCCAGCTGCCGATTGTCGGGGCTGCGACATCTGCCGAACAAAGGACCGAGCATGCAAGACCCCCTGAACCCCTCCTATCCCGTTCTGCCTCTGCGCGATATTGTCGTGTTCCCGCATATGATTGTGCCGCTTTTTGTCGGCCGCGAGAAATCGGTGCGCGCGCTTGAGGAAGTGATGGCCGATGACAAGCAGATCCTGTTGTCCAGCCAGATTGATCCCTCGATCGACGATCCCGCCTCGGACGGGATTTACCAGACCGGTGTGCTGGCCAATGTGCTGCAACTGCTGAAACTGCCTGACGGCACAGTCAAGGTGCTGGTCGAAGGGCAGGCACGGGTGCGGATCACCGAATATCTGACAAATGACCGCTTCTTCGAGGCACGGGCTGAATATCTGACCGAGACAAGTGGCGATGCCGCCACGGTCGAGGCGCTGTTGCGGACCGTGACCGCCGAATTCGAGCGTTACGCCAAGATCAAGAAAAACATCCCCGAAGAGGCGCTGGTTGCCGTTTCGGAAACCACTGATCCGGCAAAGCTGGCTGATCTGGTGTCGGGCCATCTGGGTATTGATGTCGGCCAGAAGCAGGAATTGCTGGAAACCCTCAGCGTCAGCGAGCGGCTGGAAAAGGTTTACGGCCTGATGCAGGGCGAAATGTCTGTTCTGCAGGTCGAGAAAAAGATCAAGACCCGTGTCAAAAGCCAGATGGAGCGCACCCAGCGCGAATACTATCTGAACGAGCAGATGAAGGCGATCCAGAAGGAGCTTGGTGACGGCGAGGAGGGCGGCAACGAGGTTGCCGAGCTTGAAGAGCGTATCAAGGCCACCAAGCTGAGCAAGGAAGCCCGCGACAAAGCCGATGCCGAACTGAAAAAGCTGAAAAACATGTCGCCCATGTCGGCCGAGGCCACGGTTGTGCGGAACTATCTGGACTGGATGCTGGGTCTGCCATGGGGTGTGAAAAGCCGCGTCAAGAAAGATCTGCACAAGGCGCAAGATGTGCTGGATGCCGACCATTACGGGCTTGAAAAGGTCAAGGAGCGGATCGTCGAATATCTGGCCGTGCAGCAGCGCAGCCAGAAGCTGAAAGGCCCGATCATGTGCCTTGTCGGTCCTCCGGGCGTGGGTAAGACCAGCCTTGGCAAATCCGTGGCCCGCGCCACGGGGCGCGAATTCATCCGCATCAGCCTTGGCGGGGTGCGTGACGAATCCGAAATTCGTGGCCACCGCCGGACCTATATCGGCTCGATGCCTGGCAAGATCATTCAGGCGCTGAAAAAGGCGAAAACCACCAACCCGCTGATCCTTCTGGATGAGATCGACAAGATGGGGCAGGATTTCCGCGGTGATCCGGCATCCGCCATGCTTGAAGTGCTTGATCCGGAACAGAACGCGACCTTTGTGGATCACTATCTTGAGGTGGAATACGATCTGTCCAACGTGATGTTCCTGACCACGGCAAATTCCTACAACATGCCTGGCCCGCTTCTGGACCGGATGGAGATCATCACCCTTGCGGGATATACCGAGGACGAAAAGCGCGAGATCGCGCGCCAGCATCTGATCTCGAAAAAGATCAAGGATCACGGGCTGCGCAAAGGCGAGTTCGAGATCACCGATGGTGCGCTGAACGAGATGATCCGCCGCTATACCCGTGAGGCGGGTGTACGGAACCTGGAGCGCGAGATCGCGAAACTGGCGCGCAAGGCCGTAACCATGATCGTCAAGAAAGAGGTCAGCAAGGTTGTCATCAATGAGGACAATCTGGACACGTTCCTTGGCGTGAAGAAATTCCGCTATGGTCTGGCAGAAGCCGAGGACCAGATCGGTGTTGTCACGGGGCTGGCCTGGACATCCGTGGGCGGTGATCTGTTGCAGATCGAGGCTTTGCGCCTGCCGGGCAAGGGTCGGATGAAGACCACGGGCAAACTGGGCGATGTCATGAAAGAAAGCATCGACGCAGCCAGTTCCTATGTCCGCTCGATCAGTCCCAAGATCGGGGTCAAGCCGACGCGCTTTGACAAGATCGACATCCACGTGCACGTCCCGGACGGTGCGACGCCGAAGGACGGGCCTAGTGCCGGTCTGGCAATGGTCACTTCGATCGTGTCAGTGCTGACGCAGATCCCTGTCCGCAAGGATATCGCCATGACCGGCGAGGTGTCATTGCGCGGCAATGCGATGCCCATTGGCGGCCTGAAGGAAAAGCTGTTGGCGGCGCTGCGGGGGGGCATCACAACGGTGCTGATCCCGACCGAGAATGAAAAGGACCTGACCGAGATCCCCGACAATGTGAAGCAGGGTCTGCGGATCATTCCGGTCAGCCATGTCTCGGAAGTGCTGGAACATGCTTTGGTTCGCAAGCCGGAACCCATCGAATGGGATGAAGAGGCCGAGGAAGCCGCGGCCGCCGCCGCAGCCGTAGCCAAGGCGGAACCTTCGAGTGCCGTCACGCATTAACGCGGAAGTGTCAATTCTGACCAAGTTGCAACACCTTGATCGGCGGTCCCTCAGGAGGCCGCCGATTTTCCATGCACTGTTCTCGAATCCGCGCTATGCGTTTGTGAAACGGAAACAAAAGTAGGAACCAGTGTGATGAGCAAGGTGATCAATTTGCAGGATGCTGAAAAGACTGCAGCCAAGAAGCCGACGTCGAAAACGGCAGGATCAAAGACCACTGTGGCCAAGCGTAGCCCTGCAAAGCCCGCGCAGGCCAAAGCGGTTTCCGGCAAAGCGAAACCAGGCAAAATTCCTGCACCGAAAATGCCTGCGAAGGCGACCAAAGCGGCAAGGCCGCTCGATGCCACCACACCAGACGCAAGCACGCCCGTGCAGGCCGCGACAGCGACGCCTCTGGCTGGCCTTACCCCCGTGATTCCCGTGGCAGGGGCGGCGGCGGCCGAACCGAAGCTTGTGACATCCTCGGTGCCGGTCGCGACCGGACCCGAGATGAAAAAGCGCGATCTGCTGGAAAAGGTCGTGAAACGCTCGGGCGTCAAGAAGAAGGATGCCAAACTTGTGGTCGAGGCGATGCTTGCCGTGCTGGGCGAGGCGGTGGCCGAAGGGCGCGAACTGATCCTGCAACCGATGGGGCGACTCAAGACAACCCGCATCAAGGAAACAGGGAACGGACGCGTCCTGATCTGCAAATTGCGGCAGGGTGGCGGTGGTGCCAATGCCGACAAAGAGACCCTTGCAGAGGATGAAGACTGAGTCTAAAAGCCCCCGACCGGGTGATTAGCTCAGTGGTAGAGCGCTTCGTTCACATCGAAGATGTCAGGGGTTCAAATCCCTTATCACCCACCATTTTTTTATCATGTAAAATCAGTTACTTAGGCCTCATTGCTCCGAAATAGTATGGTAGATAGGCCCTAAAATGTATGGTAGAGTCGGGGCGGCTGGCGGCGCTTCAATCAGGTCCGCGTTCCCTTGCGCCATGGATACCGCCGCCCTTGCTATTGAGCACGACGCCATCCTGTCGAACTTCAATCCGAATGCTGATCAATCCAAGCTTTCGCCTCAGCTTCGGTCTTGAACGCTCGGTCATGATTGCGGTGCACGCGCTCTTCACCGTCTAATTCGACAACATCCCAGACTTCATAGAAGACTGCATCGTCCCCGTCAGGGGGTGTGATGTTCGCTACGCGTTGGATTTCGTATCTCATGATTTTGCCTCAAATTTTGAAATCTGGTTGGGCACCGGCCACCGAATGACTGACGCTCCTAGATATTGTGAGTTTTTCGACACGCTGCACGCCCAAAGTTGGTCTGTGTCGTGCACATAGATGCGTTGCGCGGTGAATACCGGTCGTTGCCTTCTGCCTGTCAAATTACTGCCCTCATTACCACTTAGCATTCAAGTGAGGCGTCATTCTGACTGGATTGCTCAGTTTGTTTCGCGCTAGGGTGGAGCAAAACGGGCAATGCGAACCTTGAGGGGCATACTTTGAACAGGACCAAATTCCTTGCTGCAACAGCATTTGTCTGTCTGGCACCCTCCGTGCAAGCGCAGACCATCCCCCGCTACAACGTTGAAGGTTACTGCCAACAGGTTGCGGACGTAAGCGGCGGGTCCGCTATGATTTTCAACGGATGCATGGACATTGAACAACAGTTGTACAACGCTTTGAAACCAGTTTGGGCGCAAATCTCCGGCAAGTCGCGCAACTATTGTGATGAAGTGGCGCAAGTGAGCGGCGGCTCATACAGCATTCTAAAGGGATGCATGGACATGGAAACCAACGCAGCGAATGCGCCCCGTTCCTTTGATTATTGAATATGATGAAAACATTTTCCACAATACTTGCCGCCGTGCTTGCGATAACTCTGCACACCCCGGCATACGCCGATTTCATTGACACCCGCTGGTCGGTTGTTGGTTTCACTGGCGAACCTTGGTTTATCAATCCGCAAAGCATTATCGGTCAATCCCAAGCTTTCAATCGCGGTTTCGCAGAAGGTGTATTTTACACCTGCGACTATGCTGGACAGTCTTCGACTTACACGCGGTACGAGAATGACACGTTTTTTGCCAATCCTGAATTTGAGCTTTTCCTGCCCTTGCAAGAGGGAATGACGCTCAGCAGCGAAGCATTATATGTCCACCGGATCACTTGCGAAGGCGGTGGAAATCCGGCGCAGCGGCGGGTTATTTACCCGTTCGTCACCAATGAAGCGCGCAAATCGGCATGGTATCTTTTTGAGGGTGGCGTTTTTTCACTCTTCAATCTTTAGGCACAAGGTAATTGAAAATGAAGGCGTTTTTCAAAGCTTTCGGTATAGTTGTTTGTCTGACAATCGCGGGCATGATCCTTGCGACAGCCGCGCCGCAAGCCGGTGTTTGGATTGGGGCAGTGTTTTTAGTTGTGCCGCTCTTTGCGCTTATCAAACCGCTTCCCAAATTCCACTTGGGTCACCGTGGATTTAGCATATCTATCGCCTTTTTTGTCGGGCTTCTGACAACCACTGCTTCCTTGGGGCTGATATCCGAGACCGAAAAAATGGTCTCACTGCGCGAAACGGACCCAACGGCGTACTTAGCCGCTCTGGAAAGCCAAGATCAGACAAAATGGCTTGCCGAATTGGAACAGCTAGCTCCCGAGCGGTATGCACTTGAGGTTTCAAAGATCGAAGAAGAGGAGGCGGCAAGAATAGCGGAGGACGCAATAGCCGAAGCTGCCCGCGCAGCAGAAAGAGAGCAGGCACAGGTTGAACTGCGTGCCAAAGACGCAGAGCGTCGCGCGGTGGAGCAACGAACAAAACTAGTTGAACATATCGAACAACTCGACCGCGAGATTGCTTCTATTCCGGGTATTTCGGCGTCTAAATACACTGATGATGTTTCCAATATTAACGTTGGCTTGCTGCTGATGGGCGCGTGGGCCTTGCTTTATGAGGAAGGCGGCAAGCTGGACTTGAATGAAGAGGCGCAGCGAAAGCGGGAACAGTTCCGGCGGCTTCTTGTGAACAAGCAATCCCAGATGCTTCCTGCCATGCGGGATGCTTATGGACCCGCGATGCGCCAGCAACTTTGGGAAGCGGACGGCAGCGCTCGCACCATTGGCGCAGGTTACCGGACTGTGGAATTCGTATCTGCTGCGTTCGCGCGCAACGCCAACATTCAACAAATCCACACAGAGATACGCGAAAACCTCATGATGCTGCGATTCACCCGCGCCCAATACAAATGGATTAAGCAAGCGTCAGAATTCAGCTACTACACTTTGGAAGTTCCGAAGGATTCTGACATTGTGAAATGGGAAAGCGGCGGGCGTTACCGCGTGTTGGACTAAGGCTCCTACTTTCGGCTGAGACAACGCCGCGCACGCAAGGCCTTAGCATGGAAAATTCATGGAAACATTTCTCGCGATAGTTTTCTTCAGCCTTGTTGCGTACGGCCTCTGGTACTTCAACTCCCCTAGCTTCAAAGGGTCAGTTGGAGAGCGCCGCGTAAACTCTACTCTCGAACGGCACCTGCCGGAAGGCTATCGCGTCTTCGCAGACCTGACCTTGCCGTCTCTTGGCGGCACAACGCAGGTTGACCATGTGGTTGTCTCACGGTTCGGTGTCTTCGTAATCGAAACTAAAAACATGCAGGGATGGATATTTGGCAGCGCGGATCAGGCTTCTTGGACACAAACGATCTACGGCCGTAAGACGCGATTTCAGAACCCATTGCGTCAAAACTTTAAGCACGTAAAAGCCATTCAAGAGGCGCTTGGTGTCGACAAACGCCGGATTCACAATCTGGTCGTTTTCGCGGGGTCCGCTGAACCCAAATCGCCAATGCCGTCAGACGTGTGTTGGAATGTGCGGGGGCTTGCGCATTCAATTCTGACACGGCAGGAGGTCCTTTTCAATGATAGCGAAGTCGCGGCTATTTCTGAGAAGCTTGCCCGTGGTGATTTCCAGACGACCAAGGACGCAAAGCGGGCGCATATCCAGCACGTTAAGAAAGCGGCGAACACTTGCCCCAAGTGTGGTTCAGCACTGGTGCTGCGGGCAAACAAGAGAACCGGTTCCGAGTTCTTCGGGTGTTCGCAATTCCCGAAGTGCAAGGGGACGCGGCTGGCGAAATAGATCAAGACCTTTTGGCTAAGTCCGTCGCAGATTCCATAAATTATGAAGAGGCCAACAAAGGGTTCTTCTGGAAAACTAGTTAGCGGGCGGGTCCCCGAAAAGCTATGGCTATGGCTTCCAGATAACCGACACATAGACGCCTACTACGCGCGCGACCCACCCCCAAGCGGGTACTAGCCTTGGGTCCTGACGTTGCCCCCTACCACTAATCCAGTTTGAGATAGAC
>NZ_JAINWI010000011.1 GCF_021021435.1 Seohaeicola saemankumensis | reverse complement strand
ATCCGTGAAGGCGGTCGTACCGTCGGCGCGGGCGTCGTGTCCAAAATTCTGAAGTAATAGACCACTTCGGGTTCGACGAGGGCCACCGGAAGAGCCGGTGGTCCTCCTATCAACTCTAACGCCGCGAAAGGCTAAACTATGCAAAGCCAAAATATTCGCATCCGGCTGAAGGCTTTTGATTACCGCGTACTGGATGCCAGCACGCAGGAAATCGTCAACACCGCAAAGCGCACTGGCGCGACTGTGCGTGGCCCGATCCCGCTGCCGAACAAGATCGAGAAGTTCACGGTTCTCCGTGGGCCGCATATCGACAAGAAATCCCGCGATCAGTTCGAGATCCGCACGCATAAGCGTCTGCTCGACATCGTTGATCCGACCCCCCAGACCGTGGACGCGCTGATGAAGCTCGACCTCGCCGCTGGTGTGGATGTCGAGATCAAGCTGCAGTCGTAAGAAGGAGGGTATCCAGTATGCGCTCTGGTGTTATCGCAAAGAAAGTCGGCATGACCCGGCTTTTCATGGAAGACGGAAAGCAGATTCCTGTAACCGTTCTCCAGCTTGAAAATCTGCAGGTCGTGGCACAGCGCACGCCCGAGCGGGACGGCTATACAGCCGTTCAACTGGGCGCGGGCAATGCCAAGGCCAAGCGGACATCGCAGGCCATGCGCGGCCATTTCGCGGTGGCCAATGTGGCCCCCAAGCGGAAAGTGGCGGAATTCCGCGTCACCGCCGACAACATGATCGGTGTGGGCGAGGAAATCTCGGCCGAACATTACGTTGCGGGTCAGAAAGTCGACGTGTCGGGCACATCCATTGGTAAAGGTTTTGCCGGTGCGATGAAGCGCCACAACTTCGGCGGTCTGCGGGCTTCACACGGTGTGTCTGTCAGCCACCGATCGCATGGTTCGACCGGTCAGTGCCAAGATCCCGGTAAGGTGTTCAAAGGCAAGAAGATGGCAGGTCACATGGGGTCCGCGCGTATCACTACGCAGAACCTCGAAGTCGTCAGAACAGATGCTGACCGTGGCCTGATCATGGTCAAAGGTGCTGTTCCCGGCTCCAAGGGTGGCTGGGTCACGATCAAGGACGCCGTCAAGAAAAAGCTGCCCGAAAACGTTCCGTTCCCGGCTGCTCTGAAATCGGCCATTGCTGCCGCCGCAACCGAGGCACCGGCAGTCGAAGCGCCCGCCGAAGGGGGTGAAGCATGAAACTTGATGTGATCAATCTGGATGGCAGCAATGCTGGCTCCGTCGATCTGGACGAAGCGCTGTTCGGCCTTGAGCCGCGCGCCGACATCCTGCATCGTGTGGTCCGTTGGCAGCGTAACAATGCGCAAGCCGGCACCCACAAGGTGAAGACCCGTTCGGAAACCTCCTACTCGACCAAGAAGATCTATCGCCAGAAGGGCACCGGCGGCGCACGCCACGGTGACCGTAACGCGCCGATCTTCCGTCATGGTGGTGTCTACAAGGGCCCGACGCCCCGCAGCCACGGCCACGAACTGACCAAGAAGTTCCGCAAACTGGGCCTCAAGCATGCCCTGTCCGCGAAACTGAAGGCTGGCGAACTGGTTGTGATCTCTGCCGCTGAAGCTGAAGGTAAAACCTCGGCACTGGCCAAGCAGGTCGCAAAGCTGGGTTGGAAGCGCGCGCTGATCATTGACGGTGCAACCGTGAATGACCTGTTCGCAAAGGCCGCCCGCAACATCGAAGGTCTGGATATCCTGCCGTCGATGGGCGCAAACGTCTATGACATCCTGAAGCGTGACACTCTGGTGATCACGAAGGCAGGGGTCGAAGCACTGGAGGCTCGCCTGAAATGAGCGCGAAGGTTGAACATTACGACGTGATCCGCAAGCCGATCATCACCGAGAAGGCCACCATGGTCTCTGAGAACGGTGCGGTCGTGTTTGAAGTGGCGATGGACTCGAACAAACCCCAGATCAAGCAGGCTGTCGAAGCTCTGTTCGGTGTGAAGGTCAAAGCCGTCAACACAACGATCACCAAAGGCAAATCCAAGCGTTTCCGCGGCCAGTTGGGCAAGCGTCGGGACGTCAAGAAAGCCTACGTCACCCTCGAAGAGGGAAACACTATCGACGTGACCACAGGTCTCTGATAGTAGGACGCGAATCTTCCATGGCCCCGCATTTGCCGGGGCCATGGCTTTTGAGACGGGGACCTTCGGGGCCCTATACCGCGGGCACCTCAGGGGGCCTATAACATAGCGGGGCTTGCCCCCGCACTGCACAACGGAAGACAGAAAGCATGGCACTCAAGTCGTATAAACCGACGACGCCGGGCCAGCGTGGGCTGGTTCTGATCGACCGTTCGGAGCTGTGGAAAGGACGTCCGGTCAAGGCCCTCACCGAGGGTTTGACCAAGAATGGCGGCCGGAACAACACCGGACGGATCACGATGCGCCGCATTGGCGGCGGGGCGAAACGCCTTTATCGGATCGTCGATTTCAAGCGTAACAAATTCGACGTGGCGGCAACCGTCGAGCGGATCGAGTATGACCCGAACCGGACCGCCTTTATCGCGCTGGTCAAGTACGAGGATGGCGAACAGGCCTATATCCTCGCGCCCCAGCGTCTGGCCATTGGCGACTCGGTCGTTGCTGGCAAGAAGGTCGACATCAAGCCGGGCAATGCGATGCCGTTTTCGGGCATGCCGATCGGTACGATTGTCCACAACATCGAGATGAAGCCCGGCAAGGGTGGTCAGATCGCGCGCGCGGCGGGCACCTATGCCCAGTTCGTGGGTCGTGACGGCGGCTATGCCCAGATTCGCCTGTCTTCGGGCGAGCTGCGTCTTGTACGTCAGGAATGCATGGCCACCGTTGGTGCCGTGTCCAACCCCGACAACAGCAACCAGAATTACGGCAAGGCTGGCCGCATGCGTCACAAGGGCATCCGCCCGAGTGTTCGTGGTGTGGTTATGAACCCGATCGATCACCCGCATGGGGGTGGTGAAGGCCGGACTTCGGGTGGTCGTCATCCGGTGACCCCGTGGGGCAAGCCGACAAAGGGTGCGCGCACCCGGAACAAGAACAAAGCGTCCAGCAAGCTGATCCTCCGCTCGCGTCACGCCAAGAAGAAGGGGCGTTAATAGATGTCTCGCTCTGTATGGAAAGGTCCGTTCGTCGACTCTTACGTGCTTAAGAAAGCCGAAGCTGCGCGCGAATCCGGACGCAATGAAGTTATCAAGATCTGGTCGCGTCGCTCGACGATCCTGCCCCAGTTCGTGGGCCTGACGTTTGGCGTCTACAATGGCAAGAAACATGTTCCCGTGAACGTCACGGAAGACATGATCGGCCAGAAGTTTGGCGAATATTCACCGACCCGTACCTATCATGGTCACGCGGCCGACAAAAAAGCGAAGCGGAAGTAAGTCATGGGCAAGGAAAAAAACCCCCGCCGCGTGGCTGACAACGAAGCAATGGCAAAACTGCGCATGCTTCGGACCAGCCCGCAGAAGCTGAACCTGGTGGCTGCGATGATCCGCGGCAAAAAGGTCGACAAGGCCCTTACGGACCTGACCTTCTCGAAGAAACGGATCGCGATCGATGTGAAGAAATGCCTTCAATCGGCCATAGCGAACGCCGAGAACAACCATAACCTCGACGTCGATGAATTGGTTGTCGCCGAGGCCTATGTTGGCAAGAACCTGACGCTCAAGCGCGGTCGTCCGCGTGCACGTGGCCGGTTCGGTAAAATCGTCAAGCCGTTCTCGGAACTCACCATCAAGGTGCGTCAAGTTGAGGAGCAAGCCTAATGGGTCAGAAAGTCAATCCGATCGGCATGCGCCTCCAGGTCAACCGCACCTGGGATAGCCGCTGGTACGCCGATACCAAGGATTACGGGAACCTTCTTCTGGAAGACCTGAAAATCCGCAAGTTCATCAAGGAAGAGGCCAAGCAGGCCGGGATCGCACGCGTGATCATCGAACGTCCGCACAAGAAGTGCCGCGTGACGATCCACGCTGCACGTCCGGGCGTGATCATCGGCAAAAAAGGCGCCGATATCGAAACCCTTCGCAAGAAGTTGGCCAAGCTGACGGCAAGCGAACTGCACCTGAACATCGTCGAGGTCCGCAAGCCGGAACTGGACGCGGCTCTGGTCGGTGAGAGCATTGCACAGCAGCTTGAGCGTCGTGTCTCCTTCCGTCGTGCCATGAAGCGTGCCGTGCAGAACGCCATGCGTATGGGTGCCCTTGGTATCCGTGTGAACGTTGCCGGTCGTCTTGGCGGTGCCGAGATCGCACGGACCGAATGGTACCGCGAAGGTCGCGTGCCGCTGCACACGCTGCGTGCCGATATTGATTACGCTCATGTTGAAGCCACAACGGCTTACGGCATCATCGGCATCAAGGTCTGGATTTTCAAAGGTGAAATCATGGAGCACGATCCGTCGGCACATGACCGTCGCCTGCAGGAACTCCAGGATGGTCCCGCGCCCCGTGGCGCCGGCGGCCGCCGTTAAGGAGGAATGACAGATGCTTCAACCTAAGCGCACTAAATTCCGCAAGCAGCATAAAGGCCGTATCCACGGTCTGGCTAAAGGCGGTAGCGACCTGAATTTCGGTTCTTTCGGCCTTAAAGCCACCGAGCCGGAGCGGGTTACAGCGCGTCAGATCGAGGCGGCTCGCCGCGCTCTGACGCGCCACATGAAACGTCAAGGCCGTGTCTGGATCCGGATTTTCCCGGATACACCCGTTACCTCGAAGCCGACCGAAGTCCGTATGGGTAAAGGTAAAGGCTCCGTTGATTTCTGGGCGGCCAAGATCAAGCCGGGTCGCGTGATGTTCGAGATCGACGGCGTCGACGAGACCATTGCCCGCGAGGCACTGCGTCTGGCGGCGATGAAACTGCCGATCAAGACCCGCGTGGTCGTCCGCGAAGACTGGTAAGTCTTCAGCGGCACATAAAATGGGGGCAGGGCGGGGGCAACCCCGCCTTATCCTTTTAGGAATGGGTCTGTGGAAACAGGCCTTGTCAACTTGAGGGAACCGGCCTATACGGCCCCTTCATCCATCTCCACCGGGAATCAGGGTGACCCTTTTTGAACAAGGGGCTCTCCGGTGACGTTGTTAAAAAGGACCGGCGACATGAACGCCCAGGAACTACGCAATAAAACCCTCGATCAGCTCCGCGAGGATCTGGCCGCTCTGAAGAAAGAGGCATTCAACCTGCGCTTTCAACAGGCCACCGGCCAGCTGGAGTCCACCGCCCGCATGAAAACTGTGCGTCGCGATGTTGCGCGTGTGAAAACCGTGCTGAACGAAAAAGCCGCTTCCGCGGCTGCAGAATAAGGAGCCTGACAGATGCCCAAACGTATTCTCCAAGGCACCGTGACCAGCACTGCAAACGAACAGACCGTTACTGTTTCTGTCGAACGCCGCTTCACGCATCCTGTTCTGAAGAAAACCATCCGTAAGTCCAAGAAATACCGGGCTCACGATGAAACCAACGCTTTCAATGTAGGTGACACGGTCCGCATTCAGGAATGTGCCCCCAAGTCGAAAACGAAACGTTGGGAAGTTATCGCCAACTAAGCGATCGCTTCTCAGCTTGTCGAAACCCTGGGGATAATGCCGATACAGGCCCCCAAAGGTCGGGAGAAACCAAATGATCCAGATGCAGACCAACCTGGATGTTGCTGACAACAGCGGCGCGCGCCGTGTTCAGTGCATCAAGGTTCTTGGTGGTTCGCACCGCCGGTATGCGTCCGTTGGCGACATCATCGTGGTGTCCGTCAAGGAAGCAATTCCGCGCGGTCGTGTGAAGAAGGGTGACGTGCGTAAAGCCGTCGTCGTTCGCACCGCCAAGGAAGTCCGTCGTGACGACGGCACAGCGATCCGTTTCGATCGCAACGCAGCTGTTATCCTGAACAACAACAACGAGCCCGTTGGCACCCGTATCTTCGGGCCGGTTGTTCGCGAACTGCGCGCCAAGAACTTCATGAAAATCATCTCGCTCGCCCCGGAGGTGCTGTAAGATGGCTGCCAAGCTGAAAACAGGCGACAAGGTCGTCATTCTGGCCGGCAAGGACAAGGGCAAGGAAGGCAAGATCACTTCCGTTGACCCCAAAGCCGGCAAAGCCGTGGTGGAAGGGCTGAACATGGCCATCCGTCACACGCGTCAAAGCCAGACCAGCCAGGGCGGCCGCATCCCGAAAGCGATGCCAATTGCTCTGTCGAACCTCGCGTTCCTGGACAAGAACGGCAAAGCAACCCGCGTCGGCTTCAAGGTCGAAGGCGACAAGAAGGTACGTTTTGCCAAGACCACGGGGGACGTGATCGATGCTTGATACTGAAAACTACACCCCGCGCCTCAAGACGCTGTTCAACGACACGATTAAGGCCGCTCTGAAGGAAGAGTTTTCCTACAAGAACGACATGCAGATCCCGCGTCTGGACAAGATCGTCCTGAACATCGGCTGCGGTGCAGAAGCCGTGCGTGATAGCAAAAAAGCCAAATCGGCACAGGAAGACCTGTCGACGATTGCTGGCCAGAAAGCCGTCACAACCATCGCCAAGAACTCGATCGCTGGTTTCCGCGTTCGTGAAGGCATGCCGATGGGTGCCAAGGTGACCCTGCGCGGTGACCGGATGTACGAATTTCTGGATCGCCTGATCACGATTGCGATGCCCCGTATCCGCGACTTCCGCGGCGTACCCGGCAAATCCTTTGACGGTCGTGGCAACTATGCCATGGGCCTGAAAGAGCATATCGTGTTCCCCGAGATCAACTTCGACAAGGTCGATGAGGTCTGGGGTATGGACATCGTGATCGCCACCACCGCGAAAACCGACGCGGAAGCTAAGGCGCTGTTGAAGCACTTCAACATGCCCTTCAACAGCTAAGCGCGGGAGAGAGAGTTATGGCTAAGAAATCTATGATCGAACGCGAAAAGAAGCGTCAGGAGCTGGTGGATAAGTTCGCCTCCAAGCGCGCTGCGCTGAAGGCGATCGTGAACGACCAGTCCAAGCCGATGGAAGAGCGTTTCCGCGCTTCCCTGAAGCTGGCGAAACTGCCCCGCAACAGCTCGGCCGTGCGTCTGCACAATCGTTGCCAGCTGACGGGTCGTCCGCATGCTTACTACCGTAAGCTTAAACTGTCGCGTATCGCGCTGCGGGATCTTGGCTCGATGGGCCAAATCCCCGGCCTGGTGAAATCCAGCTGGTAAGGGAGAGACTGATATGAACGATCCTATCGGCGATATGCTCACCCGTATCCGCAACAGCCAGATGCGTGGCAAGTCCACCGTCTCGACACCGGCCTCCAAGCTGCGTGCATGGGTTCTGGATGTGCTTGCGGCAGAAGGCTACATTCGCGGCTACGAAAAAGGCACCGATGTCAACGGTCACCCGACCCTCGAGATCAGCCTGAAATACTTTGATGGCACCCCCGTCATTCGCGACATCAAGCGGGTCTCCAAGCCCGGCCGTCGCGTTTACATGGGCGTCAAGGATATCCCCTCGGTCCGTCAGGGTCTGGGTGTATCGATTGTCAGCACGCCCAAAGGCGTGATGTCGGATGCAGCAGCACGCAGCGCCAATGTTGGCGGTGAAGTGCTCTGCACGGTCTTCTAAGGAGGAAGGCAATGTCTCGTATTGGTAAGAAACCGGTCGAGCTGCCCGCAGGCGTTTCCGCGTCTGTGTCCGGCCAGACTGTCGAAGTGAAAGGCCCGAAAGGGACCAAAAGCTTCAATGCAACCGACGATGTGACCATCACAGTTGATGGCAATGTTGTTACAGTTACTCCGCGCGGAACGTCCAAGCGTGCACGCCAGCAGTGGGGCATGTCCCGCTCGATGGTTGCGAACCTTGTGACCGGCGTGACCTCCGGCTTCAAGCGCGAGCTTGAGATCACCGGTGTTGGTTATCGTGCAGCGATTCAGGGCAATACCCTGAAACTGTCGCTGGGCTATAGCCACGAAGTGAACTTTGACGTGCCTGCCGGTGTGACGGTGACCTGCCCGAAGCAGACCGAAATCGTTGTAGAAGGTGACGACGCCCAGCTTGTGGGCCAGGTCGCGGCGAATATCCGCGAATGGCGCAAGCCCGAGCCCTATAAAGGCAAAGGCATCAAGTACAAGGGTGAGTACATCTTCCGCAAAGAAGGCAAGAAGAAGTAAGGACGCGAGAGATGGCAAACAGCAAAAGAACCCTGTTTCTGAAGCGCCGCCTGCGCGTTCGGAACAAATTGCGGAAAGTGAACGCCGGTCGCGTTCGGCTTTCCGTTCACCGCAGCAACAAGAACATCAGCGTCCAGCTGATCGACGATGTGCGTGGCGTGACCCTGGCATCTGCCTCCTCGCTGGAGAAGGATCTGGGTATCGTTGGCAAGAACAACGTCGAAGCGGCTGCAAAGGTTGGCGCGGCGATCGCCGAGCGGGCCAAGAAAGCCGGTGTCGAAGATTGCTACTTCGATCGTGGTGGTTTCCTCTTTCACGGGAAAGTAAAGGCTTTGGCCGATGCAGCCCGTGAAGGCGGCCTCAAGTTCTAAGGAGACGATAGAATGGCAAGAGATGACAACCGTCGCGGCAACCGTGAGGAAGCAACGCCGGAATTCGCCGATCGTCTTGTGGCGATCAACCGCGTGTCGAAAACCGTGAAAGGCGGCAAGCGCTTCGGCTTTGCTGCTCTCGTGGTGGTCGGCGATCAGAAGGGCCGTGTGGGCTTTGGCAAGGGTAAGGCAAAAGAAGTGCCCGAAGCCATCCGCAAAGCCACGGAACAGGCCAAGCGCCAGATGATCCGTGTGCCGCTGCGCGAAGGCCGCACCCTGCACCACGACATGGAAGGTCGCCACGGCGCCGGCAAAGTCGTGATGCGGACTGCGCCTGAAGGTACCGGCATCATCGCCGGTGGCCCGATGCGCGCCGTGTTCGAGATGCTTGGCCTCAAGGACGTCGTGTCCAAGTCGCTGGGCTCGCAGAACCCGTACAACATGATCCGCGCTACCATCGACGGGCTGAAAAAAGAAACCAGCCCCCGTTCGGTCGCGCAGCGTCGTGGCAAGAAGGTTGCTGACATCCTGCCCAAGCGGGAAAACGCACCTGATGCATCCGCCCAAGTGGCAGAGGAGGCGTAAACCATGGCCAAGACAATCGTGGTAAAGCAGATCGGCTCGCCGATCCGTCGCCCTGAAAAGCAGCGCCAGACCTTGATCGGTCTGGGTCTGAACAAGATGCACAAGACCCGCGAACTGGAGGATACACCTTCCATCCGTGGTATGGTCGCCAAGATTCCGCATCTCGTACAGATCATCGAAGAGCGCGAGTAAGCACTTCGGGGCGGGTGAAAGCCCGCCCCTTGTTCACATCAACGCCGTGGTCGGCCACTCCCGTCGCTGGGGGCCGTATCCGGCACAAGGAGAAGCGACATGAAACTGCACGAACTTCACGATAACGACGGCGCCACCAAGAAACGCAAGCGCGTTGGTCGTGGTCCGGGTTCTGGAACCGGTAAGACGGGTGGCCGTGGTATCAAAGGTCAGAAATCCCGTTCGGGTGTCTCGATCGGTGGTTACGAGGGTGGCCAGATGCCGCTCTACCAGCGTCTGCCCAAGCGCGGCTTTACCAAGCCGAACCGCAAGGCTTTTGCTGTTCTGAACCTCGGCATCCTTCAGAAATTCATTGATGCAGGCAAAATCGACGCCAAAGCACCAATTACCGAGGATGTGCTGGTCGCATCCGGTCTGGTCCGCCGCAAACTGGACGGCGTCCGCATTCTGGCCAAGGGTGATTTCTCAGCCAAAGTCACGCTCAACGTTACCGGTGCATCGGCACAGGCCATCGAAGCAGTCGAGAAACTGGGCGGCGCGCTGACTGTATCGGCCCCTACCAAGGCAGCTGCGGCTGAATAACGGGTTGTGAGCGGCGCTTGCGCCGCTTACATAGGCCCTAGTTTTCCTGAACGCCGCCTGAGCCGGAAAACCGCTCTGGCGGCGTTGTCACATGAGAGAGACCGCGAATGGTATCTGCAGCAGAACAAATGGCGGCGAACACCAGCTGGGCCGCACTTGGCAAAGCAACCGATCTTCGCAACCGCATCTTCTTTACGCTTGGCCTTCTGATTGTCTATCGCCTTGGCACTTTTATTCCGGTGCCGGGAATCGATGGCGCATCGCTGCGCGAGTTCATGGAAGGTGCCGCAGCGGGTATCGGGGGCATCCTGTCGATGTTCACCGGCGGTGCGCTTGGCCGCATGGGTATCTTTGCCCTCGGGATCATGCCCTACATCTCGGCCTCGATCATCGTACAGCTTCTGGCCTCGATGGTGCCCAAGCTGGAGCAGCTGAAGAAAGAGGGCGAGCAGGGTCGCAAGAAGATCAACCAGTACACGCGCTTCGGCACCGTGTTTCTGGCGACGCTGCAGGCTTACGGTCTGGCTGTCAGCCTTGAGGCGGGCGATCTGGTGACGGATCCCGGCCTGTTCTTCCGTGCGTCCTGCGTGATCACGCTGGTCGGTGGTACCATGTTCCTGATGTGGCTGGGTGAGCAGATCACCGCTCGCGGCATCGGTAATGGTATCTCGCTGATCATCTTTGTCGGCATTGTCGCGGAAATCCCCGCTGCACTGGCACAGTTCTTCAGCCAGGGCCGTTCGGGTGCGATCAGCCCTGCTGTGATCATCGGTGTGATCGTGATGGTGGTTGTGACCATCGGCTTCGTCGTCTTCATGGAACGCGCCTTGCGAAAGATCCATATTCAATATCCCCGTCGTCAGGCAGGCATGAAGGTTTATGAGGGCGGCTCAAGCAGCCTTCCGGTCAAGGTCAACCCCGCAGGCGTGATCCCTGCGATTTTCGCAAGCTCGCTGTTGTTGCTGCCGGCAACTGTCAGCACGTTTTCGGGCACCGATACCGGGCCCGTCATGTCGACGATCATGGCCTATTTCGGTCCGGGGCAGCCACTTTATCTGCTGTTCTTCGTGACGATGATCGTCTTCTTCTCGTATTTCTACACGTTCAATGTGTCGTTCAAACCGGATGACGTGGCCGAGAATCTGAAAAACCAGAACGGTTTTGTTCCCGGCATCCGCCCCGGCAAGAAGACCGCCGAGTACTTGGAATATGTGGTCAACCGCATTCTGGCGCTTGGTTCCGCCTATCTTGCGGCTGTGTGTCTATTGCCGGAAATCCTGCGGAACGAACTTGCGATTCCGTTCTATTTCGGCGGGACATCCGTGCTCATCGTTGTTTCTGTAACGATGGATACGATCCAGCAGGTGCAAAGCCATCTTCTGGCGCATCAATACGAAGGTCTCATCGAGAAGTCGCAGTTGCGCGGCAAAAGCAAGAAACGCACGACCAGAAAGGCACCAGCGAGAAGATGAATATCATACTACTGGGGCCCCCGGGGGCTGGTAAAGGCACACAGGCCCGTCATCTGGTCGAAGAGCGCAATATGGTACAGCTCAGCACCGGCGACATGCTGCGGGACGCAAGGACCAGCGGCACCGAGATGGGCAAGGTTGTCGCTGACGTCATGGATCGCGGCGAGCTTGTGACCGATGAGATCGTGATCGGTCTGATCCGCGAGAAGCTGGAAGGTACGCATGCCGGCGGTTTCATCTTCGACGGCTTTCCGCGAACGCTGGCGCAAGCGGACGCCCTGACCGATCTTCTGGCGGCAACGGGCGCCAAGCTTGATGCCGTGATCGAAATGCAGGTTGACGACGCGGCTCTTGTCGCGCGTGTCACTGGTCGTTTTACGTGCGGAGATTGCGGCGAGGTCTATCACGATGTCACGCATCGCCCTGCGGCCGAGGGTGTTTGCGACAAATGTGGCAGCACCAACATGAAGCGCCGTGCTGATGACAACGAAGAAAGCCTGCGCCAGCGCCTGATGGAATACTACAAAAAGACCTCGCCGCTGATCGGCTATTATTATGCCAAAGGCCAACTTCGGACCGTCGATGGTCTGGCGGAAATTGACGATGTTCAACAGGCAATTGCTGCCATTCTGGATTGAACCGCGTTGAATGATCAAAACCAATGGCAGAGGGCTTGACGGCCCTCTGTTTTCTACATAACCAGCCCTATCTCGCACGCGAGACATGATTCTGTCTGGGCTTGTCTCATCAAAGAATCGTCACCTGAATTCAGCTGCGGCCCTTTGGCGATTTGTCAGGGGCTTACGTTGTGAAAAAAGGTTCTGGTACGACGGAACCGCAACGAAAAAGGAAAGTGAAACGTGGCACGTATCGCCGGCGTAAACATCCCGACCCAGAAACGGGTCCCGATCGCCCTCACCTACATCACCGGAATTGGCCATACGTCGGCCAAGGCTATCTGCGAAGCTGTCAACGTAGACGCAACACGTCGCGTGAACGAGCTTTCGGATGCCGAAGTTCTGGCGATCCGCGAGCATATCGACGCAAACTACACCGTAGAAGGTGACCTGCGTCGTGAAACGCAAATGAACATCAAGCGCCTGATGGACCTTGGCTGCTACCGTGGCCTGCGTCACCGTCGCAACCTTCCGGTTCGCGGCCAGCGCACCCATACCAACGCTCGCACCCGCAAAGGCCCCGCAAAGGCCATTGCCGGTAAGAAGAAATAAGGGAGGGCTGCATCAATGGCACGTGATACCCGTCGCGGAGGCAAGAAGAAGGTCTCCAAGAACATCGCCGCAGGCGTGGCGCATGTGAACTCTTCGTTCAACAACACCAAGATCCTGATCTCGGACGTTCAGGGCAATGCTATCGCATGGTCCTCCGCCGGCACCATGGGCTTCAAAGGGTCGCGTAAATCGACTCCTTATGCCGCTCAGATGGCTGCGGAAGACGCCGGGAAGAAAGCGCAGGAACACGGTGTGAAGACGCTGGAAGTCGAAGTGCAGGGCCCCGGTTCGGGTCGTGAAAGCGCGTTGCGCGCTCTGGCCGCTGCCGGTTTCAACATCACCTCGATCCGTGATGTGACGCCGATTGCGCATAACGGCTGCCGCCCACCCAAGCGTCGCCGGGTCTGATCCCGCTTCATTATCTGGGGGCCGCGCTTTGCGCTCGGCCCCCCGACGTCATTTAGAAACCTCGGGCGTCTTGGCCTTTTGGACATGAGGACAAGACAAGAATGGAGGGACGCATGATCCACAAGAATTGGGCTGAACTGATCAAGCCGACACAGCTTGATGTGAAGCCGGGCAATGATCCGATCCGTCAGGCAACACTGGTTGCCGAACCGCTTGAGCGTGGCTTCGGCCTGACTCTGGGCAACGCGCTGCGCCGCATCCTGATGTCGTCGCTTCAAGGTGCCGCGATCACTTCGGTGCAGATCGACAACGTGCTGCACGAATTCTCGTCCGTGGCCGGCGTGCGCGAAGACGTGACCGATATCATCCTGAACCTCAAGGGCGTGTCGATCCGTATGGAAGTTGACGGGCCCAAGCGGCTTTCCGTCAGCGCCAAAGGTCCGGGTGTCGTGACCGCTGGCGACATCTCGGACAGCGCAGGTATCGAGATCCTGAACAAGGATCACGTGATCTGCCATCTGGACGATGGTGCCGATCTGTACATGGAACTGACGGTCAATACCGGCAAGGGCTATGTCTCGGCTGACAAGAACAAGCCGGAAGATGCCCCCATCGGTCTGATCCCGATCGACGCGATCTATTCGCCGATCAAGCGTGTGTCCTACGAAGTGACCCCGACCCGTGAAGGTCAGGTTCTGGACTATGACAAGCTGACCATGAAGATCGAAACCGATGGCTCGCTGACGCCGGATGATGCCGTTGCCTATGCCGCGCGCATCCTGCAGGACCAGCTGTCGATCTTCGTCAACTTCGACGAGCCTGAAAGCGCAACGCGTTCCGACGTGGATGACGGGCTGGAGTTCAATCCGCTTCTGCTGAAGAAAGTGGACGAGCTGGAGCTTTCGGTGCGTTCTGCAAACTGCCTGAAGAACGACAACATCGTCTATATCGGGGATCTGATCCAGAAAACAGAAGCCGAGATGCTGCGTACACCTAACTTTGGCCGCAAGTCCTTGAACGAGATCAAGGAAGTGCTGTCCGGCATGGGCCTGCACCTTGGTATGGACGTCGAGGACTGGCCGCCAGACAATATCGAAGATCTGGCCAAGAAGTTCGAAGACGCGTTCTGAGAATTGGGGGCAGGGAAACCTGCCCCTTCAATGCCCGCAGTGGCGGGGACGACATGGGCACAATGCCCCAAGGAGAGTGGCTGACCCGCATCGGCCACCGGACAAAGCAAACAAGCTTCGTAAAGCTTAAAGGAGAACGACAATGCGTCACGCAAGAGGCTACCGCCGCCTGAACCGTACCCATGAGCACCGCAAGGCGTTGTGGGCGAACATGGCCGGCTCGCTCATCGAACATGAGCAGATCAAGACCACATTGCCAAAGGCAAAAGAACTGCGCCCGATCGTTGAAAAACTGATCACGCTGGGCAAGCGCGGTGACCTGCATGCCCGCCGTCAGGCCGGTGCACAGTTGAAGCAGGATGCCTATGTTGCGAAACTGTTCGAAATACTGGGACCGCGCTACAAAGACCGTCAGGGCGGTTACGTGCGTATCATGAAGGCCGGTTTCCGGTATGGCGACATGGCACCGATGGCGATCATCGAACTCGTGGACCGCGACCCGAACGCCAAGGGCGCAGGCGACAAAGCCCGCGTAGCAGCCGAAGAAGCCGCCGAGGATTGATCCCGCGGCCTCAGGCCAAAGTTCGGAAACCCCCGCCCCGCAAAGGGCGGGGGTTTTGCATTCCGGCACCGCAACTTGCATTACAGCACGGCGGTGATCATATCTGGACCACCGGAACAAGGAGAAACCGATGCTCCGCCCCTGTCTTGTCATTCTCTCGCTTGTGATGGCACCGCTTGGTGCCACATCGCTTTGGGCCGACACGCGTGTGCCGACCTCTCAGGCCGAGATCCAGATAGGTTTTGCGCCTCTGGTCAAGAAAGCCACACCTGCCGTGGTGAATATCTATGCCAAGCGTGTTGTGGCTGTACGGTCCAGCCCCTTTGCTGGCGATCCGTTCTTTCAAGAGATGTTCCGCGACTTCGGCACCGTACGCCCGCAAGTCCAGAATAGCCTTGGCTCTGGTGTGATCCTGTCACCGGACGGGATTATCGTCTCCAATTATCATGTTGTGGGTGAAGCCACAGATATTCGCGTCGTGCTATCGGACCGGCGCGAATACTCTGCCACGGTAATTTTGGGGGACGAGGAAAGCGATCTGGCCCTACTCCAACTGGAGGGCGTTTCGGATTTACCGGCGCTGCCTCTGCGCGACAGCGACAGTGTCGAGGTCGGAGAGCTTGTGCTGGCCATCGGCAATCCTTTCGGCGTGGGCCAGACCGTCAGCAGCGGGATTGTGTCGGGACTGGCGCGATCCGGCACGGCCACGGGCACGGGGCGTGGTTATTTCATCCAGACGGATGCCGCTATCAATCCCGGCAATTCGGGTGGCGCGCTGATTGATGTGAATGGCGATCTGATCGGGGTAAATACCTCGATCCTGAGCCGCTCTGGTGGATCGAACGGGATCGGTTTTGCCATTCCTGCGAATCTGGTCGCCCGCTTCGTCGATCAGGCGCGCGAAGGCCGAACGCAGTTCGAACGTCCGTGGGCGGGCATGGCGGGCCAGCCGGTTGATGCGGATATTGCGGCCTCGCTTGGTCTGCCCTTGCCGGGCGGCATCCTGATCTCGGGGCTTCATCCCGCTAGTGTCTTTGCAATGGCGGGTTTTCAGCAGGGCGATGTTATCCTTGCTGTTGATGGACAAGCGGTGAACACCCCCGCCGAGATGGTGTTTCGCATGACTGTGGCGGGGCTTGGCGCCGAGGCGAAGGTGACGCGGGTGCGTGATGGCAAGCAAGAGGTCCTTCCGGTGGCCTTGGAAGCCGCGCCCGACTGGCCTGATCGGGACCGCCGCGAGATGGACGAACAGACCCCGTTGCCCGGTCTGGCCGTGATCAATGTGAACCCTGCCGTGCTGGTAGCCTTCAACCTGCCCCTGTCCACAACCGGTGTTGTGGTCGAAAACACAGGCCCCTATGGGGCGCGTTTCGGCATGCAGGCTGGTGATGTGATCCTAGATATCAACGGTGTCGAGATCACGGAAACAACCCAAGTGGCGCAAGCGTTTGCGCTTGGGACGCGGTCCCTGACAGTGACATTGCAACGCGGGCTGCAGCGCCTGTCGTTGCGTAGCAGGCTCTAATCCAGATGGCCGATCTGTTCGATACCACTGCGACAGAGCCCGCGCAGGGCGGATCCACGCCGCGTCCGCTGGCTGACAGGCTGCGACCGCAGCGGCTGGATGAGGTGATCGGCCAAGAGCAGGTCTTGGGCCCTGACGCGCCTTTGGGGGTGATGCTGGCCTCTGGTTCGCTGTCGTCATTGATCCTTTGGGGGCCGCCGGGTGTCGGCAAGACCACGATCGCGCGCTTGCTGGCGACCGAGACCGATCTGCATTTCATCCAGATCAGCGCGATCTTCACGGGCGTTCCCGAACTTCGCAAAGTGTTCGAAGCGGCGCGGATGCGGCGCGGTAACGGGCAGGGGACGTTGTTGTTCGTTGACGAAATCCACCGTTTCAACAAGGCACAGCAAGACGGATTCCTGCCGCATATGGAAGACGGGACAATCCTTCTGGTTGGTGCGACGACCGAGAATCCGAGTTTCGAGTTGAACGCGGCGTTGCTTAGTCGCGCGCAGGTTCTTGTGCTCAAGCGGCTTGATCTGGCCGATCTCGAACGTCTGGCGCAGCGGGCTGAACAGGAACTGGCCCGCGCCCTGCCGCTGACCGGTCCGGCGCGCGAGGCGCTGTTGGAGATGGCTGATGGTGACGGGCGGGCGCTGCTGAACCTGATCGAACAGGTGGCTGCGTGGAAGGTTGATGGCAAGCTGGACACGGATGCCCTTGCAACCCGCCTGATGAAACGGGCGGCCAAATACGACAAATCGGGGGATGAGCATTACAACCTGATATCGGCCCTGCACAAATCGGTGCGCGGGTCTGATCCGGATGCAGCGCTTTACTGGTTCGCGCGGATGCTGACCGGCGGCGAGGATCCGCGCTATCTGGCGCGGCGTCTGACCCGTATGGCGGTCGAGGATATCGGGCTGGCCGATCCGCAGGCGCAGGCTGTTTGTCTGCAGGCTTGGGATGCCTATGAACGACTGGGCAGCCCCGAAGGTGAGTTGGCCTTGGGGCAGGCGGTGGCCTATCTGGCCTTGGCCCCGAAATCGAATGCGGGCTATGTCGCCTTTAAGGGGGCGATGGCGCTTGCCCGCCAGACCGGATCGGAACCGCCACCCAAACATATCCTGAACGCACCAACGGGGCTGATGAAGGATCAGGGCTATGGTGCGGGCTATGCCTATGATCACGATGCCGAAGACGGGTTTTCGGGGCAGAACTACTTTCCCGAAGGCGTGAAACGGCCTGTTCTTTACCAACCGGTCGAGCGCGGCTTCGAGCGGGAGTTGAAACGCAGGCTGGATTATTTCGTCAAGTTGCGCGCGCGGCGTGGTCCTGACGTGTAACGACCTCGCGACATGCTGATGTCAGAGGAAAACTTGACATTCTCCCCCCCTCTCGCCACAGGTGCAGGCATGTTGACTACCCTTCTTCAGGTCGCTCTGGGCGGCGCTATCGGGGCTGTGGCCCGTTATCTGACCTCCGTCGGCGCTGTCAGGCTGATGGGGGCCGGTTTCCCTTGGGGCACCCTTGCTGTGAACGTGGTCGGATCGTTCCTGATGGGGTTGTTGGTGGTGCTTCTGGCGCAGAAAGATGCCACAAGACTGGCACCGCTGCTGTTGACCGGTATTCTGGGCGGGTTCACGACCTTCTCGGCTTTTTCGCTGGATGCGCTGGCGATGTACGAGCGGGGCGAGACTAT
The DNA here is from genome assembly GCF_021021435.1 of Seohaeicola saemankumensis. Lineage (GTDB taxonomy): Bacteria > Pseudomonadota > Alphaproteobacteria > Rhodobacterales > Rhodobacteraceae > Seohaeicola. The sequence continues at coordinate 290,398 of NZ_JAINWI010000011.1, read as the reverse complement.
GCTGGCCGGCTTCTATGTCGGCGCGTCCGTTATACTGTCGCTAAGTGCTCTGGCTGTTGCCATGGTGCTGGCAAGAGAGGTTTTTCAATGAGCCGCGTTCAGACCATTCCGGTATCCGAGGCCGATAGTGATCAGCGGCTTGATCGCTGGTTGCGCCGGATTTTTCCGCATCTGACGCAAGGGATGGTCGAAAAGATGTGCCGCAAGGGCGAGTTGCGCGTAGACGGGGGCCGCGTGAAGGCGGCGACGCGGCTTGCAGCGGGGCAGGAGGTGCGGATTCCCCCTTTGCCCGATCCCGAACAGATGACAGTTGTCGCGCAGACGCGGCTGAATCCGGCCGATATCAAGATGATGCAGGACGCGGTCATCTACAAAGACGATTACATCATCGCCATCAACAAGCCTGCGGGTCTGCCAACACAGGGCGGCAGCAAAACGGTCAAGCATGTCGACGGTCTGGCCGAGGCATTGCGCTTCGGCTACGAGGAGAAACCGCGTCTGGTGCATCGTCTGGACAAGGACACGACAGGCGTTCTCGTGCTGGCCCGCGACCGCAAGACCGCCGCCGCGCTGACCGAAGCTTTCCGCCACCGCGAGACCCGCAAGATCTATTGGGCCATCGTCGCCGGTGTGCCGACGCCCTATCTGGGTGAGGTCAAGTTCGGTCTGGTCAAGGCTCCCGGCCACGGCGCGAAAGGCGAGGGCGAGAAGATGCATGCCGTGCATCCCCGCGACATCGACAAGACACCCGGCGCCAAGCGTGCCCATACGCTTTATGCCACGCTTTACCGCGTGGGTGGTCGTGCCTCATGGGTTGCGATGGAGCCACTAACAGGGCGCACGCACCAGTTGCGCGCCCATATGGCCGAGATTGGTCATCCCATTGTGGGTGATGGGAAATACGGTGGTTCGGGTCAGGAAAACATGGGCGATGGCTGGGGCGCGCAATTGGGCGGGATCATCTCGAAAAAGCTGCATCTGCACGCCCGTATGCTGCGCTTCGAACATCCGCAAACCCGCAAGGTAATCACAATCACGGCGCCTTTGCCGGATCATATGGCCCATAGCTGGGAGACATTCGGCTGGACCGAGGATCTGGCGGCAGAAGACCCGTTCGAGGCGCTCCGGTGACAGGACGTTTGCGGCTGGTAATTTTCGACGTTGACGGCACACTCGTGGACAGTCAGGCGGATATTCTGGGCGCAATGGCCGTCAGTTTCGCAGGGCAGGGCTTGCCCATGCCACCGCGCGCCGCTGTGCTGTCCATCGTGGGTCTGTCGCTGGACGAGGCGATGGCCCGTCTTGTGCCCGACCTGCCGGATGGGATGCGCGCCGGACTCGTGACAGGCTATAAACAGGCCTATATGGGCAAGCGCCTGACAAGCGACACACAACAATCCTCGCCGCTTTTCCCCGGCGCGCGCGAGGTATTGGACGTTTTGTCGCGCCAGCCCGAGACACTTCTGGGGGTTGCCACCGGAAAATCGCAGCGCGGGTTGGATGCGCTGATTGCGAGCCACGGTCTGGACGGGCTTTTCCTGACGCGGCAAGTGGCGGATCACCATCCGTCCAAGCCGCATCCCTCGATGATACTGGCAGCTTTGCGGGAAACCGGCGTTGATCCGGCGGAGGCTGTGATGGTGGGCGATACCACCTATGATATGGATATGGCCCGTGCGGCGGGTATCCGGTCAATCGGTGTAAGCTGGGGCTATCACGGACCTGCGGCCCTAACAGCGGCGACCTGCGTGATTGACCGTTTTTCCGACCTGCCGGATCGGCTTGCAGATCTCTGGAGGGTGGCAGCATGAGCGAATGGAAAGCCAAGCGTTTCTGGAAAGACGCCACGGTTTCCCTGGAGAGGGACGGTTATGGCGTTCTTCTGGATGGACGCCCTGTCAGGACACCCGCTAAAGCGCTGCTTGTTTTGCCGACACGTGCCTTGGCAGACGCGATTGCCGCCGAATGGGACGCGCAGCAGGGTTCTATCGACCCGCGCAGCATGCCGCTGACCCGATCGGCCAATGCAGCCATCGACAAGGTTGCCGTGCAGCATGGCGAAGTGGCGCAAATGATCGCGGATTATGGTGATAGCGATCTGCTTTGCTACCGCGCCCCTGCGCCCGCGGAACTGGTGGCGCGCCAGCACGAAATATGGGACCCGCTGCTTGATTGGGCGGCGAATGTCTTGGGCGCGCGCCTGGGCATAGCCAGCGGCGTTGTGCACGTGCCGCAAGAGCCGGTCGCTCTGGACCGGTTGTCACAGCGGGTCCATGCGATGGATAGTTTTGCACTTGCAGCTTTTCACGATCTTGTCAGCCTTTCCGGTTCACTGATCATTGGCTTCGCGGCCACGCTCGATCACCTTGAAATAGAACGCTTGTGGCAGGTTTCGCGTCTGGATGAGGATTGGCAGATCGAACAATGGGGCGCTGACGAGGATGCTGCTGCGCTGGCCGAGACGAAACGATTGGCCTTTCTGCATGCCAAACGCTTTCATGATCTTTCGCGGCCTTCCCGCTAGCTGCAAATTCGGGCAGCTTCCGCAAGGGAAACTGGTGCTGAGCCTTTCCATTCGGTGATGATGGACTTGACGGATTACGATGAATCCGACCAAACTCCCAGTACATTGAGGGGTCACTCTCCTCGACAATTGCGAACCGTCGCTATGGGCGGGATACACGCTCTGCTCAAAAGGGCGGTTAATCAGGAAGAGGTAAAAATGAACAAAAAAGTTTTCTTGGGTGCGCTGACAGTGGCTGGTCTGGCCGCCGGTGCTTCGGCTGCGGCCACGCTTGACGATGTCAAAGCGCGCGGCTCCCTGAAGTGTGGCTCCAACGAAGGCCTCGCAGGTTTCGCAGCACCGGATGCAAACGGTGTGTGGCAGGGGTTTGACGTATCTCTGTGCCGTGCGATCGCTGCAGCGGTTCTGGGGGATGCGCAGGCTGTGGAATTCGTGCCTCTGACCAGCCAGACCCGCTTTACCGCGCTTGCGGCAGGCGAAGTGGATGTTCTGATCCGCAATTCGACCTGGACCTTTTCGCGCGATACCGACCTGAAACTGGATTTCAAGGGCGTGAACTACTATGACGGTCAGGGCTTCATGGTCCGTAGCGATATCGGCGTGTCGTCGGCCAAGGAACTGGATGGTACCACCGTTTGCATCCAGACCGGCACCACGACCGAGTTGAACCTTGCCGACTACTTCCGCGTGAACAACATCAGCTATGAGCCCGTTCCCGTGGCAACCAACGCCGAAGGTCAGCAGCAGTATCTGGCAGGTGCCTGCGACGTCTACACCACTGACATCTCCGGTCTGGCTGCAACCCGCGCTACCTTCGAGAACGCAAGTGAGCATGTGATCCTGCCCGAAGTCGTTTCGAAAGAGCCGCTGGGCCCCGCAGTGCGCCACGGCGACAGCGAATGGGGTGATATTGTCGGCTGGACATTGAGCGCACTGATCGCGGCTGAAGAATACGGCGTCACATCGGCCAACGTGTCTGAACTGAGCGCAAACCCGACAGCCAACCCCGAGATCAATCGTCTTCTGGGCACCGAAGGTGAACTGGGCGCGATGATCGGTCTGGACAAGGATTGGGCTGCACGGGCGATTGCGGCTGTAGGTAACTATGGCGAAGTGTTCGAGCGTAACATCGGCGAAGCCACTCCGATCGGTCTGGCGCGTGGTCTGAACGCACAGTGGACCGATGGCGGCTTGCTCTACGCGGCTCCGTTCCGCTGATCGCATGACGTAAGGGGTCCGGCATAACGCCGGGCCCTTTCCCGTTATCTATCTGATCGTATGAAGCACCCTTGCGGGTCAGGCTGTTGTCTGGCCTCAGTCCTTGCATTTTGATTTCAGGAGTGTGCATGGCCGAAGCGACCGACCCACCGCGCGAATCTTTTCGACTGAGCCAGCTTCTCTATGATGCGCGCTACCGTTCGATGACAATTCAGGTCGTCGCCGCCATCCTGATCATGTTGCTTCTGGTCGAACTGGTTGACAACACCGTCACCAATCTGGCCGCTCTTGGCAAAGATATCCGCTTCGGCTTTCTTTGGAGCACGGCCGGTTACGACATCAACCAGCAACTGATCCCCTTTACATCGCAGGACACTCATGCACGGGCGGCAGTCGTCGGGATTCTGAATACCCTTGTCGTGGCTGTTCTGGGCTGCATCCTTGCAACCATTATCGGGGTTCTGGCAGGTGTGCTGCGCCTGTCGAGCAACTGGCTCGTGGCCCGCATTATGACATTCTATGTCGAGGCGATGCGAAATACCCCGCTGCTGATCTGGATCCTGATCGTTTTTGCCGTAATGACCGAGGCAACCCCGCAACCTCGTGATTTCCGCGAGGGTGGAAGCGCTTCACTGATCTTGTGGGACAGTGTGGCGATTTCCAACCGTGGTGTTTACATTCCGCGCCCCATCTGGGCCGAGGGGTCGATGTTAGTGGTTGCGGTCTTTATCCTGTCGGTGATCGGTATTTTCATCCTGCGCAACGTCGCCCGCAAAAGGCAGCAAGACACGGGGCAGATCCTTCCGGTCTTCCGGCTTTCGCTAGCGCTGTTTTTTCTGCCGACGCTACTGGCGTATTTCGTCATGGGGCGTCCGGTCACGCTGGAAATGCCGGAACTCGGTGGCTTCAACTTCGCGGGTGGCATCCAGATACGGAACTCTTTCATCGCACTCTGGCTGGCGCTGTCGCTTTATACATCGGCCTTCATTGCCGAGATTGTGCGCTCGGGTATTCTTGCCGTTTCCAAGGGCCAGACAGAGGCGGCCTTTGCCTTGGGCATCCAACCCAACCGCACGATGCAACTGATCATTCTGCCACAGGCGCTGCGGGTGATCATTCCGCCGCTGATTTCGCAATACCTGAACCTGACCAAGAACTCATCGCTGGCGATTGCGGTCGGATATATGGATGTGCGTTCTACCCTCGGCGGGATCACCATCAACCAGACCGGGCGAGAGCTGGAGGGCATGCTGCTGCTGGGCATCTTCTACCTGATCACGAGTCTGATCATTTCCTCCGCGATGAACTTCTACAACTCCAGCGTCAAACTGAAGGAGCGGTGACATGAGTACGCAGAATACGCATCCTGTCGCCTATGTCCGCCGCGAGATGCTGGACCCTGCGGCACCCCCTCCGGGTCAAACCGGCGTAATCCGCTGGATGCGTGAAAACCTTGTCTCGTCGTGGTTCAATGCGATCCTGACTTTTGTTGCGCTTTACGTCATCTGGTATGTGTTGTCGGGAATCCTTCCCTGGACCTTGAACGGGATATGGAACGCGACCTCGTTGAATGACTGTCGTGCGATCCGTGACGCGCGCGGGCTGGAAAGCGCCGCCTGTTGGGCGGTGATCAATGAGCGTTGGCTGCAAATCCTTTTCGGCTTCTACCCGACCGACGATCCGCTTCTGGCAAGGCTTTTCCATGGTGAAGCCTTGGCGGCAGCGGGCGGCGTGGACACTGTGTTCAACGGCGGTCTGAACGCGACGCAGCGGATCGAATTTGTCTCGGCCATGAAGAACCAGACCAGCAACGGGCTGATCCTGTTCTTCGGATACTGGCGTCCGATGCTGGCATTGCTGTTGCTGGTCGTCGCTGTGGCACCCGTTCTCTACTCCAGCCTTCCGCGGTCTATGCTGCTCTTCTCGCTGGCCTATCCTTTTGTCGCGTTTTTTCTGCTCTGGGGCGGCTCCGTCTGGCTGCCGGTTCTGGTCGCACTTGGGCTGGTGGCGTGCATCCTGATCGGGCGTACCCTCGCATCACGCTTCGGGATGCTGGGGGGCACTTTGGGCGGACTACTGGCTTTCCTGCTGATCTTCATGAACCCTCTGTCCTTTCTGGGGATCACTGGCGTCTTCCCGCTGCTGCCAACGGTGCAAGGCGTGTTCGACAGTATCCTGCCTTGGGGGTTGGCGGCGGTGTCTTCCGACCAGTTCGGGGGCTTCATGCTGGCCATCATCATCGGCACCTCGGGCATTGTGCTGTCGCTGCCCTTGGGGATTGCGCTGGCTTTGGGACGGCAATCTTCGATGCCCCTGATCCAGTGGGTTTGCGTGGCGTTTATCGAGGTAATCCGCGGCGTGCCGCTGATTGTCTGGCTCTTTACGGCCTCCTTGCTGCTGAACTATTTCCTGCCACCAGGCACAAGCTTTGACCTGCTGCTACGTGTGATCATCATGGTCACATTGTTCGCCTCGGCCTATCTGGCCGAAGTCGTGCGCGGCGGTCTGGCCGCCTTGCCGAACGGACAATACGAGGCGGCGAATTCGCTGGGGCTGGATTACTGGAAGTCGATGCGCCTGATCATTCTGCCGCAGGCGCTGAAAATCTCGATCCCCGGTATCGTGAATACCTTTATCGGCCTGTTCAAGGACACAACGCTTGTTGTTTTCATCGGTCTGCGCGATCCGCTGGGTCTGACAAATGCCATTCGGGCCACAAGCGAATGGAACGGTATCTACTGGGAACTCTACATCTTCGTGGGGCTGCTGTTCTTTACCTTCTGCTTCTTCATGTCCCGCTATTCAATGTATCTGGAGCAGCGCCTCCGGACCGATCACCGCTGAGGAGAGTATGATGGTTGAGCAAGCACAAGGCACTGCCCCGATTTCGCGGTTGGAAGCCACCGTATCGGACGAGGTGGCGATCTCCATCGAGAAGATGAACAAGTGGTTCGGCAGCTTCCACGTGCTGCGCGACATTGATCTGACGGTTTATCGCGGAGAACGGATCGTGATTGCAGGCCCTTCAGGGTCGGGTAAATCGACGTTGATCCGTTGCATCAATGCGCTGGAAGAACACCAGAAGGGCAAGATCACCGTGGATGGCACAGTGCTGTCTTCTGATCTCAAGAATATCGACCGTATTCGGTCGGAGGTCGGGATGGTTTTCCAGCATTTCAACCTTTTCCCGCATCTGACGATCCTCGAAAACTGCACCCTTGCGCCGATCTGGGTTCGCAAGATCCCCAAACGCGAGGCCGAGGAAATCGCGATGCATTTCCTGACCAAGGTCAAAATCCCCGAACAGGCCGACAAATACCCAGGCCAACTATCGGGCGGCCAGCAGCAGCGCGTGGCGATTGCCCGCTCGCTGTGCATGCGTCCTCGGATCATGCTGTTTGACGAGCCGACATCGGCCCTTGATCCAGAAATGATCAAGGAAGTGCTGGACACGATGGTCAGCCTTGCCGAAGACGGTATGACCATGATCTGCGTCACCCATGAAATGGGATTTGCACGGCAAGTGGCCAACCGCGTGATCTTTATGGATCAGGGCCAGATCGTCGAGCAGAACGAGCCCGAGGAATTCTTCAACAACCCCCAGTCAGAGCGGACCAAACTGTTCCTAAGCCAGATTCTGGGACACTGAAAACCGATCATTCCGATGCTAAACACTGCCTTTGGGCGGTGTTTTCATGCCAGATCGGCGGGGATCGCAAAATCTTTGGCATGGCCGGTGCCCAACACCAGCTTACTCCAGTCGTTGATCTCGAACTCTGCGACCAGCGTGGCGCTTGTCGGATAGTCGTCAAAGCGCGGATGCGTTGGCGCCTGGCGCAAAAGGTTAGTGGCAAAATAGGCGATTCCGGGATTATGGCCCAGCATCAGGACCGTCCTGCCGGTCGCTTTGTGCAACAGGTCCAGCATCGTTTCGGGATTGGCGTGATAGAGTGCGGGCACAAACTGTGCGGGCACGTCTATCCCAAGCCCCGCCAGCGTTTCCCTTGTGCGGACAGCCGTAGAGCACAGAACCTCGTCAGGCAGATAGCCGCGTGCACGCAGCCATGCGCCGATGGCAGGCGCATCCGTCGCCCCGCGTCTGTTCAGCGGACGCTCGTGATCCGGCAGGCCCGGACTGCCCCAGTCGGATTTGGCGTGGCGCATCAGGATCAAACGACAGGTCATCGGAAAGCTCTCATGTGAAATGCGGATTGCTCTGGCAACCTGCCATAGCTCTGGCTGACTGGACAGGCCCGCCGCACGGCGCAGCCATTATCCACGCAATCCGCCCCAGACTTGCCTGAGATATAGGCACGACAGGCGGGCACGTCATATCCTTGCTGGCCCAAAGCGCCGACCGGACAAGCCGCGATACAGGGCCTTGTGGCGCAGGTGCGGCATGGGCTGCTTTCAGGTGCTGCCGGAATGTCCAGCCGAGTCCGCAAGGCGAGTGCGTCACGAAAGGAGATGAACAGGCCTGCGGTATCATGAACCAGCAGCCCCACAGGCGAACCCCAAGCCCGCCCCGATAATGACGCCCATCGCAGAAATGGTTGGTAAGGCGGCCCACCAAAGGGAAACAGCGCCTCGCCTGCGTGATCCTTCGCCAGTTGGCCGATCACCCGCTTTGACCAGCGGTCTAACGGTTCAGCCACCCCGTCACTTCTTTCAGGGGACGTGCTGAAGGTTGCCCAGAAGCCCGGCTCGAGCGGTGACAACAGAACCAGCGTTTGCGTGTCGTCAGGGCAGCCGTCATCTGCTGTCGGGAAAAAGGCCCCTGCGATATCCAGATGTACCGCGCGCGCGGCGTCTGACAGCTCGGCATAGCTTGTCTGCGCCGCCATTGGCGGTTTCAATCAAAACGCGCTCGTATCAACGAGCCAGCGCCGTGTTCAGTAAACAACTCCAACAGTGTCGCATTAGGTGCACGTCCGTCAAGGATGACCACGGCCCGCACGCCGCCCTCGATCGCGGCCAGTGCCGTTTCGGTCTTCGGAATCATACCGCCCGCGATGGTGCCATCGGCGGTCATCTCGCGGATCTGTTCGGCCGTGATCGCGGTCAGAACCTCGCCATCCTTGTTTTTCACGCCGGCCACATCGGTCAGAAGCAGCAGACGGTCGGCCTTGAGCGCCGCGGCAATCGCCCCTGCTGCGGTATCACCATTGATATTGAAAGTCTCGCCGTTGCGACCAGCGCCCAGCGGCGCGATGACAGGGATTACTCCCGCATCGAAAAGCGTGCGAAGGATCGACGGGTCGATCTCGGACGGGGTGCCGACCAGACCAAGATCAGGGTCGGTCTGTTCGCAGAAAATCAGGTTGGCATCCTTGCCCGACAGGCCGACTGCGCGGCCACCTTGCGCGTTGATGGCCTGCACAATCCGCTTGTTGACCTGACCGGACAGAACCATCTCTACCACGTCCATCGTGGCGGCATCGGTGACGCGCTTGCCGCGCACGAAGTCCGACTTGATCTGCAGCTTGTCCAGCATGTCATTAATCATCGGACCGCCGCCATGGACGATCACAGGGTTCACGCCGACTTGTCGCATCAGAACGATGTCACGGGCGAAAGTGTCCATGGCCTCGTCATCGCCCATGGCGTGACCGCCGAACTTGATGACGACGATGGCACCTGCATAGCGCTGCAGATAGGGAAGTGCCTCGGACAGTGTCCGTGCGGTGGCGATCCAGTCGCGGTTCATGTCTCTTTTTTTCATCCCGTGTTCCTCTGGCCCTGTCCTATCGGTTGGAGTCCGCCCTGCCAAGTGTCGCGTTGTATCCCGCCGGCGTAGTGATAGGGTCGGCGCAAGAGAGCAGCAAGAGGCGTCACGCATGGCCGAAAGACAGAAAACACTTCTTCTGACAGGGGCTAGCCGCGGTATCGGCCACGCAACGGTACGCCGCTTCAATGCCGAAGGCTGGCGGGTCATCACTTGCTCGCGCCACGCTTTCCCCGCTGAATGTCCTTGGGGCGGCGGCGCCGAGAATCACGTGCAGATTGATCTGGCCGACCCGAATGACACGATTGCCAAACTGGCCGATATCCGCGAACGCCTTGACGGACGACTGGATGCGCTGGTGAACAATGCGGGCATCTCGCCCAAGGGCACCACCGGTGAACGGCTGAACACGATCAGCACCGACCTACGGACATGGGGGCATGTGTTCCATGTCAACTTCTTCGCCTCGGTCGTGTTGGCGCGCGGGTTGAAAGAGGAACTGGCAGCCGCGCGCGGATCGGTTGTCAATATCACCTCGATTGCAGGCGCGCGGGTGCATCCCTTTGCGGGCGCTGCCTATTCCACGTCAAAGGCGGCCCTTGCCGCGCTGACCCGCGAGATGGCCCATGATTTCGGCCCCTTCGGTGTGCGCGTCAATGCCGTGGCTCCGGGCGAGGTGGAAACCTCGATCCTGTCTCCGGGCACAGACAAGATCGTAGAAACACTACCGCTGCGGCGGCTGGGCCAGCCCGAAGAGGTCGCAGCCACCATCTTCTTCCTGTGTTCGGATCAGTCATCCTATATCACTGGCACCGAGATCGAAGTGAATGGCGGCCAGCACGTCTGAAAGGCCAATAAAGGGGGGCGCTGCCCCCCGGCCTGCGGCCTCCCCCCGAGATATTTCTAGCAAGAAGAAACCGAGAGGATTAGGTCAGGTTGGCAATAATAGACCGCAAGGTTGCGACCCCCTCGCCTTTTTCCGAGGAGGTCAGGATGATCTCGGGAAAAGCGGCGGGGTGTTTGACAAGCGCCGCGCGGACCTGATCCAGCACGGCGTCACGTTCAGACACCTTGATCTTGTCGGCCTTGGTCATCACCACCTGAAAGGTCAGGGCAGAACTGTCCATCAGCGACATGATTTCCTCGTCGACGGGTTTGACGCCGTGACGCGAGTCAATCAGCACGAAGGCGCGGCGCAGGGTTTGCCGGCCTGACAAATATTGCTTGAGCAGTTTCTGCCACTTGGCAACCACGGCCACAGGCGCGTTGGCATAGCCATAGCCTGGCAAGTCGACCAGATAGTGGCTTGGACCCACGTTGAAAAAGTTGATTTCCTGTGTCCGGCCCGGTGTGTTCGAGGCACGCGCCAACCCCTTGCGCCCCGTCAGGGCGTTGATCAGGCTTGATTTGCCGACATTCGATCGGCCAGCAAAGCAGACTTCGATCCGGTCCGCCGGAGGCAGGCCGGACATCGCGACGACACCTTTGAGAAAGACCGTCTCGCCTGCGAAAAGCAAACGTCCGGTTTCGGCTGTCTGTGCGTCAGGCTCTTGGGCCAGAGGAAAGGGAAGCTGCTGCATCAGATGACCTTTGCTGTGTCGCCGATGGCGATGGAACCCGAACCTGTTACCTCGGCATGCACACAGAAATCCTGGTGGTTCCACTGCTCTTCCAGGAAGTGCAGAAGATCGGCATCGCGTTGTCCGGTGTCTGGGTTCGCCGAAGGGGCCGCGCAACGACCCGTCCGCTCGACGATCTTGAGTGTCGCTGTGCCGATCCTTACCGTCTTGCCGATCCAGTCAAACTCCTCCCAAGGGGGAAGATCGTCAAGCCAGAGGTTGGCGCGCCAACGCTCGACTTGAAGTGTACGGCCCAGCCGCCCTTCGACAGCGCGGTGCGAGGCAAGATTGCCGATTGTCAGGGAAGGGTAGTCGCTGTCTGTCATGCCGCGACCGGGTACGCGGACCACCCGCGCAGGCATAGCGCGACCTGCGGCCGTCAGCGGGCGCACCCAGTCCAGCAAGAGACCGGGCGCCAGATCAGGCGCAACGGTCAGATCCTCTTGCGCCGGATGCGTGAGCGTCACTGTCTCCATGTCGTCCGCGAGGCTAGCTTGGATTGCAGCCAGCGCCGGCGATGAGGCGACACGGGTAAATCCTGTGCAGGGCGACCAAGCGGCATTATCGGCGCGTGATGCTTCATGCGCGATGGCCCAAACCCTGTCGCCCGGCAAGCATTCGCTGACGTTAAGTTGCGCCTGCCCGATCGCTTCGCGCCCGTGGGATTTCACCGGATAGCGCCATATTTGCGCCAGCCGCCCCATTACTTCTCGCCGGTTTTGGGTTTGCGCTGGAAGCTACCCTTGATGTTGCCAAACACATCCGGTTTGAAGCCCTGGCTCCGCATGATCAGGTATTGCTGCGTGAAAGTGATCGTGTTGTTCGCGATCCAGTAGACCACCAGACCGCTGGCAAAACCGCCGAGCATGAACATGAAGACCCAAGGCATCCAAGCGAAAATCATGGCCTGCGTCGCATCGGTTGGTGCCGGATTGAGCTTTTGCTGAAGCCACATCGAAACGCCCAGCAGGATCGGCAGGATACCGATGAACACCAGCGCAAGGATCGAGTTCGGGTCCGGGGCGTCCCACGGGAAAAGTCCGAAAAGGTTGAACAGAGAGCTTGGATCCGGCGCGCTGAGGTCGCGAATCCAGCCGATCCACGGCGCATGACGCAGTTCGAGTGTGACGAAAATCACCTTGTAGAGCGAGAAAAAGATCGGGATCTGCAGCAGGATCGGCAAACAACCCGAGGCGGGGTTAACCTTTTCCTTCTTGTACAGTTCCATCATGTCTTTCTGCAACTTCTGGCGATCATCACCCGCGGCTTTCTTCAGCTCTTCCATCTTGGGCTGAAGCTCTTTCATCTTGGCCATCGACACATAGGATTTATAGGCCAGCGGGAACAAAGCTGCCTTGATCAGCAGCGTCAGGCCGATAATCGCCCAGCCCATCGAGCCTGTTACACCCATGCCGGCAAGCCAGAAATTGATATAATGCAGCACTGCGAAGATCGGTTTTGTCAGGAAGAAGAACCAGCCCCAGTCGATGGAATCAAGGAAACGGTCAACGCCACCTTCGCGCTCATAGGCGCGGATCGTGGCCCATTCCTTGGGGCCTGCAAAAAGCCGCGTTTCGGCGGTGATTGTCTGGCCCGGGGCCACGGTTTGCGTCGGTAATACCGCCTCGGTCTGGTAGATGTCGCGCTGCTGGTCATATTTGGCGACGGCCTTGAAGGGGCTTCCATTGGCGGGAATCAGGGTCGACATCCAGTAATGGTCGGTGAACCCGATCCAGCCATTCTGGGTCACTTGCGTGACTTCGGCCCTTGCGCCTTCGCGGTCATTGAACGCGAAATCGGGCATGTCGTCATATCCGGTTTCGGTCAGTGTCCCATCGGCCATGGCCACGAGACCTTCGTGCAGGATGAAGAAGTTCTTGAGATCCTGCGGTTCGCCGTGGCGTGCCAGAATGCCATAGGGCGCCATGGTTGCCGCTTCGTTGCCCGTGTTTTCAACGCTTTGCGTCACGGTGAACATGAAATTGTCGTCTATGGCGATCTGGCGCCGGAAGGTTAGCCCGTTGCCATTGTCCCAGATCAGCGACACCGGCGCGCCAGGGCTGAGTGTCTCGCCGTTTTCCTGTTCCCAAAGCGTGTTCGCGCCGGGCACATCCTCAAGCGCCAGTCCGGTGCCGGGGGCCCAGCCATAGAGCGCGTAATAGGCGTTGGCCTGACCGATCGGGGAGAGGACCGTCACGATATCGGCACCGGGGGCGAGGCTTTCACGGTAATCTTTGAGCGACAACTGGTCGATACGACCGCCCAGAAGAGAGACTGAACCTGTGACGCGCTGTGTTTCGATGGCAATGCGCGGTGCATCTTCGGCGGGTTCGGCGGCCGCTGTGGCCTCGGTTACGCCATCACCCGTTGTCGACGGGGTGGACGCGACGGGGGCTGTGGCCACAGCCGGGTCATTCGGGTCTTGCGTCGGGGGAGGGGGCGGCGGGAAGAGCACGAACCATATCAGAATGACAGCAAAGCTGAGCGCTGTTGCCAGAAGAAGGTTTTTGTTCTGATTGTCCATTCGGGGGCTCCCGCCAGTCCTGTCTGAGTGAGGCTGGTTCAACAGAGTGCAGGCCGAAAGGTCAAGCGGATTATGGGCTTTTTGGGTATATCTGCGGCCATTCGCCTTGTCGTGATCAGGGTTGGGCTGTGGATGTATCGCTGCAGCACTTGCCGGATTGCCGGTCAGTCGGCATTCTTGCGGATCAGTGGCGCGCTTTGCAATTTGGCGTTATGGTTGTGGACCCAGTCGATGGTCTGCGCGAAAGGCATCGGGCGCGCGATACCGAAGCCTTGCACATGGCGGCAACCCAGTTGTGCCAGCATGGCGTGTTCGTCCGGTGTTTCGACACCTTCAGCCAGGGTATCGAGGTCCAGCTTTTCCGCCATGCTCAGGATGGCGTTGACCATGCGCTGCTGCGCGGGATCGTGGTCAACCTTAATGATGAAGGAACGGTCGATCTTGATGCGGCTGACGGCAAAACGCTGCATCGAGGCCAGCGAAGCGTGGCCTGTTCCGAAATCATCAAGGTCGATAAAGCATCCCAGCTTCGCCAAGCCGTTGATATTGCGCGAGATGATGTCATCCGGCGCAGCAGCCACAACGGTTTCCAGTATCTCGACCGCAAGCCTTGACGGAAGCAGGCCGAAGCGGTCCAGTTCCCAGCGGAGCTTGTCGACCAGTTTGGGGTTATGCAGTTCCTGCGTCGCAAAATTGACGCTGACGCGGGGAATATCCAGCCCCGCCATGTCCCAGGCGCGCAAAGCTGTCAGGGCCTGATAGAGCATGACCTCGCCCAGACGCTCCAACTGATCGGACTGTTCCAGAACAGGCAGAAATTCGGACGGCGGCAGAAGTCCGCGGTCTGGATGTTGCCACCTTGCCAGTGCCTCGAATCCTGTGATCTGTCCTGTATCTGTCGAGATTTGCGGCTGGAACCAGGGGACAATCTGCCCTGATTCAAGCGCCGCCGCGGCTTCGTCCGCTTGCATGTTCCGGTGATCGCGGTACCGACGCATCCTGTCGGAATAGGCACGTATCGCCGAGGGACCATTCTGGCGGGCGTCCTGAAAAGCGGCCTGTGTCGCGTCAAGCAGGTCTGCGCCACCTGCGCCGGGATTGCGCGCACCCAGACAAAACCCGATAGAGCATGACAGGAAAACCGTTGCTGCATCCAGTGAAAGCGGATCTTCGACAACGACTTGTAGCCGCGCCGCGATCTGGAGCGCGGTTTCGAGATCCAGATGGCGCATCGGGGCAAGAACAACCACAAAACTGCCGTCCTGTTGACGGAAAATGCGATCCTCCTCGCGCAGGGCTCCAGGGATGCGGGATACGATGGTCTGCAGCATTGCTTCGGTCGCAGCGGCGCCATAGCGATCCTTGATATCCGCCAGATTATCCACCGCAAGCATGAAGCAGGCCGTGTTGCGCCCAGAATGCACCGCTTGCCACAGGGTGTTCTGCAAAGCCTGTTCCAGCATGGCGGATATGCCCTTTGCGGCGGGACCGGAGGTTCCTGACAGGGAAAACGGGCGCGCGAACCCGCCGGCAAGGGCAAACAGCACCGGAAGGCCGATCGCGCAGGCCAACAGCCAGGTTTCACCGCCCAGCCAGAAGGCTGCCAAGGCCAAAGCGGGCAGGAAGGCAAGCGCTTGCGGGCCTGTCACGACAGTGCGCAGCGCGCGTTGCAGCCTGGCCAGATCATGTTTCAGTGAAGACAACACACCAGATGTTCCTGTCCTGTTCTTCGGGCAGGTTAGGCATGCTTTCTCAAGACAAGTTTAACGCAGACGTGGTGGAGCGGTCTCTACTTGATCGAATTTTACCGAATCCCGCGCAAGCCCGACGAAATCGAACAAATTCGGGTCCAGCAGATGCGAGGGCCGCGCATTCATCAGAGCGCGGAACATCACTTGCCGCCGTCCGGGGCTGTTCTTTTCCCAACCGTCAAGGATCTGTTTCACTTGCTGGCGCTGCAACCCGTCCTGCGAGCCGCAAAGATCGCAAGGGATGATCGGATAGTGCATCGCGCGGGCAAAACGCTCGCAGTCATCCTCGGCGACATGGGCCAGAGGTCGCAGAACGAATAGGTCGCCTTCCTCGTTCACCAGTTTCGGGGGCATCGTGGCCAACCGACCGCCATGAAAGAGATTCATGAAAAATGTCTCTAGAATATCGTCACGGTGATGGCCCAGTACGACTGCGGAGCAGCCTTCCTCGCGGGCGATCCTGTACAGATTGCCACGCCGCAGGCGTGAACATAGCGCGCAATAGGTGCGACCGGCGGGCACTTTGTCTACGACGATAGAATAGGTGTCCTGATATTCGATCCGGTGTGGCACGCCCATGCGCTGCAAAAACTCGGGCAGAACGGTTGCCGGAAAACCGGGCTGTCCCTGATCCAGATTGCAGGCCAGCAGGTCCACCGGCAAAAGGCCGCGCCATTGCAATTCGTGCAATACCGCCAGCAATGTATAACTGTCCTTGCCGCCGGACAGACAGACCAGCCAGCGGGGACGCGCCTCGGGGTTGGCGGAATCGCGTTCGATCATGCCATATTGCTCGATCGCCTCGCGGGTGTATTGCACAATGCGTTTGCGAAGCTTCTTGAACTCGGTGCTTTTGGGCGCACCGTGGAACAGCGGATGGATATCGTCGGATTCGTCAAGCATGCTGGGCCTCATCTGTCTTGCATGGCTTAGCTTGCAACCCGTTGAAATGCCAGCCTCGCAGTTTTCTGCATCCGTTTTATGGCACTGGCCGTAATTCCATCGGGACACAAAGGAGATGGTCATGCGACTTTGGGCGGCGGCGATTGTAGTAGTTCTGGCGGGTTGTACCGGCAAACCAGCGCTGGAGGATGAGAAACTCAGCACCCGCAACTTGAACCTCGAGGAGTTTTTCGAAGGAAAAACCGTGGCCTATGGCCAGTTTCAGGATATCTTCGGCACGGTCCGCCGCCGATTCGAGGTCGACATTACAGGCACATGGGACGGCGAAACGCTTACCTTGATCGAGGATTTTGTCTACGAGGACAAAAGCACCGAGCAGCGTATCTGGACCCTTGTGAAAACCGGCGGGGACACGTGGCGCGGTACCGCGCCCGGTGTCATCGGCGAGGCCTTTGGCAAGGAGCGTGGCGATACATTCAATTGGCGCTATACCATCGACCTGCCGGTTCCCGATGGCACCTTGCGCGTCGCATTTGACGACTGGATGTGGCTGCTGACCGAGGACCGGTTGCTGAACCGCGCCTATATGAAACGTTTTGGCGTCGATATCGGAGAGGTGATCATCACCTTCGAGAAGGTCTGAACCGGATCAGATTTACTAATATAGCAGGCACAGAAGGCCCAGTTCCGGCAAACTGGACTGCATTCTATCGGTCGCTGTTGTGGGGCGTGCTGCCGGGGTCATGTGTGCATCCCTTCCCATGCGGCACCGGATCATAACCCGTGCCACCCCAAGGATGGCATCGTCCGATCCTGCGGGCGGCCAGCCATGTGCCTTTTATCGCGCCGTGTTTTTCCAGTGCTTCCAGCGCATAGGCCGAACAGGTTGGCAGATAGCGGCAGTTGAAGCCGACCCAAGGCGAGAACACCATCCGGTAGACGCGGACGGGCAAGGCAACGATGTGGGCAAGCGGAGTCATGGGCGCGCCTGATGGAGTTTCTTCAAGGCCGATATAAGATCGCGTTTCAGTTCCTCAAAGGGGCGTGCGGCAGTGGCTTCCTCGCGCCCGATCAGCACATAGTCCCACCCGTCGCGGCCATGTTCCGGCAGGACCAGACGCGCCACTTCCCGCAGGCGGCGTTTGGCACGGTTGCGCGCGACGGCATTGCCGACTTTCTTGGTGCAGGTGAAACCGACGCGGATGCCGGTTGCCGCTTCGTCCGTGCGCCGCTGACGTGCTTGCAGCATCATGCCCGCCGTGCCCTGCCGTCCCGCACGGGCGCAGCGCAGGAAATCGGCACGGATTTTCAGGACGTGAATTTTCGGCGGCGATTGTCGCGCCCAAACGGAAAACGCCGGAGACCTGTCCCCGGCGCTGGCAGATGTGCCAGTCTCGGGGGTCTCCGGCGGTGTCATGCCTTCTACAGAATGCTGGCGCTTACGCGCTCAGCACCTTCCGGCCGCGAGCGCGGCGGGCGTTCAGGATCTTGCGACCGTTCTTGGTGGCCATACGCGCGCGAAAGCCGTGACGGTTCTTGCGCACGCGGTTCGAGGGTTGAAAGGTGCGTTTCATCGCTCCGTCTCCAATACAAATGCCGATTGCGAACCAGATTCGCGTCGGCCCGTGATATCCGAAGCCCGTCCTATAGAGAGGGGTTTTTCACAAGTCAAACAGTGCCCGCCGCTTTTCGGGCTGTTTTGCAACAAAAAACACAAGCGGGATGGCAAGATCAACCGCCCGGAGGGACAAATGTTTCAGTTCTGACCGAAAACTCCCAGAATCGGGAGATGAATGTCACTCGGGATCAAGCCAGCGTGAGGGGGCCAGCAAGCCCCTGTTATTGCTTGCCTGCTCCGCGCATCTTGGCCGCAATCAGAAATACGGGATTCAGGACATGACGGATATGAGCGATAACGACCCAAGCACGGCAGACGGACCCGCAAGTATACTGCGCCGGTTACCTTTGATCGTGATACTGACCGTCGCTGGGATCGGGGCGTTCACCTTGCGCGATGTGCTGACATTCGACATGCTGCGCGACAACCGCGAGGCTTTGCTGGCCTTTCGCGATGCCAATTACTTTATGACAGTGCTGCTGTTCATGCTGGTCTATGTCCTCTTTGTTGCCTTCTCGCTTCCAGGTGCCACGCTTGCCACGCTGACCGGCGGCTTCCTGTTCGCAACCTTTCCCGGTGCCCTGTTCAATGTGGCGGCTGCCACGATCGGGGCCACGCTGATTTTTCTGGCGGCACGCTGGGGTCTGGGTGAACGGCTGGCAGCAAGGATGGAAAGCAGTGAGGGCACAGTCAAACGGATCAAGGACGGAATCGACGAGAACCAGTGGTCCATGCTTTTTCTGATCCGCCTTGTGCCTGCCGTGCCCTTCTTTGTCGCGAACCTGGTGCCGGCGCTTGTGGGTGTGCCGCTCAACCGGTTTGTGATCTCGACTTTTCTGGGCATCATTCCGGGTGGCGTTGTTTATACTTCGGTGGGCGCCGGGCTGGGCGAGGTGTTCGCCCGCGGCGAGACACCTGATCTGGGCATTATCTTCGAGCCGCAGATCCTTTTGCCGATACTGGGCCTGTGCCTTCTGGCGGCGCTGCCGGTCGTGATCAAGGCGCTGCGGCGCGGAAAGGGCATCTGATGACCCATATCAAGACAGATATCCTTGTTATCGGGGCAGGATCGGGCGGTTTGTCCGTTGCGGCTGGGGCCGTGCAGATGGGGGCCGATGTGACCCTTCTGGAAGGTCACAAAATGGGCGGCGATTGCCTGAACTACGGCTGCGTGCCCTCGAAGGCGCTGCTGGCGGCGGGGCATGCCGCGCACGCGATGACAACGGGCGCGGATATGGGGATCACGCCCGTGACGCCCAAGGTCGACTATGCTGCGGCCAAGGATCATGTGGCTGGCGTGATCGCACAGATCGAACCTGTCGACAGCCAGGAACGGTTCGAGGGGCTTGGCGTGCGGGTGATCCGTGCATTCGGTGCCTTTACAGGACCCAATACCGTGCAAGCAGGTGATCACACAATCACCGCAAGGCGCATCGTGATTGCCACCGGGTCGCGTCCTTTCGTGCCGCCGATACCTGGTCTGGACACGGTGCCCTACCTGACGAACGAGACCTTGTTCGACTCGCGCGAAAAGCCCGGTCACCTGTTGATCATCGGTGGCGGTCCCATCGGAATGGAAATGGCGCAGGCGCACCGGCGGCTGGGTTGCGATGTGACGGTGATCGAAGGCGCCAAAGCCTTGGGCAAGGATGATCCCGAACTGGCCGCCATTGTGCTGGACAGCCTGCGTGATGAGGGCATCGCCATCGAGGAAGAGGCGCAAGCCGCCGAAATGCGCGGCAAAGTGGGTGCGATTGAGGTGCAGACCAAGGACGGGCGCGTCTTCAAGGGCAGCCACCTGCTGATCGCGGTGGGGCGGAAATCAAATACCGACAGCCTGAACCTCGATGCCGCAGGGATCGAGACCACAAAGACCGGCATCAAGGTGGATGCACGTATGCGGACCACGAACCGCCGCGTATTTGCGATCGGCGATGTTGCAGGCGGCCTGCAATTCACTCATGTTGCAGGCTATCATGCGGGGCTGATCATCCGTCAGGCGCTGTTCGGTCTGCCCGCCAAGCAGAAAACCGCCCATATCCCTTGGGCCACCTATACCGATCCGGAACTGGCCCAAGTCGGTCTGACCGAGGTGCAGGCGCGCAAGGAACACGGGATCTATTCCGAAGTTGTGCGCTTCGAATACCATCACAACGACCGCGCCATTGCGACAAGGCAAACAAAGGGTCTGATCAAGGTTATGGTCTACAAAGGCCGGCCTGTCGGGGCGTCGATTGTCGGACATCAGGCAGGCGAACTGATCACCCTGTGGTCGCTTGCCATAGCCAACAACCTCAAGATGTCGGCGGTCGCGGGTATGGTTGCGCCCTATCCCACGATATCCGAGATCAACAAACGCGCAGCAGGGGCCTATTTCTCGCCGCGACTGTTTGATAACCCTACTGTGAAAAGGGTTGTTGGTCTGGTGCAGAAGTGGCTGCCATGACCCAGTAAAGAGGCATTGATGCTGCATTCGCTTTCGGGACGGTTCCTGATTTTGACCATCATCTTCGTGATGCTGGCCGAAGTTCTGATCTTCGTTCCGTCCGTGGCCCGCTTCCGCGAGGATTATTTGCTTCTGCGTCTGGAACGGGCGCAGATCGCCAGCCTTGCGCTTCTGGCGGACGAGGTGATCTCGCCCGATCTGGAAGAGGAACTGCTGCGCAATGCCGAAGTCTTCAACGTCGTGTTGCGCCGTGACGAGGCGCGGCAATTGATCCTGGCCTCTCCTATGCCGCAGGCGGTGGATCGTACCTATGATCTGCGCGATCCTTCTGCGCTGGAACTCATCCGCGATGCGATGGTGCAGCTTCTGGACCCTGTCCCCGAAGTGATCCGCGTGATCGGCAATCCCACCCGCGAGGCTGGATTGCTGATCGAGGTCACGATGGAGACCGGCCCCTTGCGAACCGCGCTGCTGGACTACGGATTGCGTATTCTTGTGCTGTCGGCCGTCATCTCGATCTTTACCGCGATGCTGTTGTTCCTGGCCGTGCAGCGGTTGTTGGTCATGCCCATTGCACGCGTCGCGCGGGCGATGACCCATTATGCCGAGGCGCCCGAGGATGGCCGGCGGATCATCGAACCGACATCGGGGATCAGCGAATTGCGGCAGGCCGAGGATGCGCTGCAAAGCCTGCAAACCCAGTTGACCAGTGCGCTGAAACAAAAGGAGCGGCTGGCCCAGCTTGGCGGGGCCGTGGCCAAGGTTAGCCATGACCTGCGGAATATGCTGACGTCGGCCCAGCTTTTTGTCGACCGGATCGAGATGTCGGAAGATCCCGCTGTCAAACGTCTTGCGCCCAAGCTGGTGAATTCGATCACCCGCGCGGTGCATCTGTGCGAAAGCACACTGGCGTTTGGCAAGGCGGAAGAGCCTCCGCCCAAGCTGCGCGAGGTGGTGTTGCTTGATGTCGTGTCGGATGTACTTGACAGCGAGAGGCTGGCGCTGGGAGATGCCGATATCAGCCTCTCCGAGGATGTGCCTGCCAAGCTGGCCGTGCAGGTCGACCCCGAGCAGTTGTTCCGCGTGTTGTTCAATCTGGTCCGCAATGCACGGCAGGCCATCGCGCAGACAGGGCAGGCAGGCGAGATCAGCGTCGCTGCACAGGACAAACCTGCGGCCTGGATCATCCGCGTCAGCGATACCGGCCCCGGCCTGCCCGCCAAAGCGCGCGAGCATCTGTTCCAGCCGTTCCAGGGTGGCGCGCGCAAGGGTGGCTCGGGTCTGGGGCTTGTGATCGCACAGGATCTGATCCGTGCACATGGCGGGCAGTTGGAACTGGAGGATACAGGGCCGCAAGGCACGACATTCGTGATCACCCTGCCCAAGGCGAATGCCTGAAGCCGTACCGACAGAGTTTGCCTTGGTCTGCCATCTCGGTCGAAAGCCGTCGTGCATCCCGCGCCGCGCGAATGCGGACAAGGCGACACAAAACTAGGTCGATAAAAAACGCACTGGCCCCTTGCCAAGCCCGAGCCTTGCGTCTAAACCCCGCCTCCACGGACTGGTAGCTCAGTTGGATAGAGTACTTGACTACGAATCAAGGGGTCGGGGGTTCGAATCCTCCCCAGTCCGCCACTTACCCTTGACATTATTGAATAAAGTTCAATTTTCAGGCTAAAGCCCCACGTAACAACACTGCGTCAACAGGTTAGGCAAAAACCTTTTGGTGCGTTTCATGCTTAGCCACTTCCTCCAACCGGTCCCTGACTTGAGTGCGCCGAAGATTGCAGCATCCTCTTGTTTATTTCTTATTGTGGACTTGCCCGGCTTTTGTGAAGAGCGTTTAGCTCACTTGCCGCGCCCGCTTATCGAGATCTGGGTGCAGCGTTTGGCTCACTGGCATGGCGTTCCTGGCTCAGCCAACCTGTCAGCGTCGATGCCCCGATACCATGATCCTCCGCGATCTCCCGCCGCGTCCGACCACTGGTCAGCGCCCGCCGGACCGCTTCACACCGAAACTCCGGCATGGGTCTGTTTCCGTTTCCCATAGAGCACCTCCTGGTTCCTCAGTTGGTGCTCTCTACATTCCCCGGGCAAGTCCATCTCGGTTCCGAGGAGGAGCCTAGCGAATACGCGCCCTGCCGGTTTGCGTGCAGAGGCCTTAGCGCGATGCAGCAGGATTAAGGTGCAGTCATTCTGGCCTGCGGGAACGGACTATGTTGCGATCAGGTCGCAGCCGTCTGACGGCTTTCGCGGTAGACGATGTAGATACCGCTCAGCACGATGACCGAGGCACCCGCCAGCGTCCAGATGCCGGGTGTGTCGCCCCAGATCAGCCAGCCCAGCAGCGATGCCCAAATCAACGCGGTATAGTCGAAAGGTGCGACAATCGCCGCAGGAGCCAACCGGAAGGCCTGCCCGATCAGCGTGATTCCAAGCGCGCCAAAAACGGCTTGCGCCACGAAGAAGGGCAGGTCTGACGCCAGCACGGGCACCCAGACCGTTGCCGCGAAAGGCGCAGCATAAAGCATCGGGAAAAACATGACAAAAAGCATCATGGTCCACATGCTTTCCCGCCGGTCCAGCATGCGCGCGCTGATCATGAACAGTGCGTATAGAATGGCCGTGGACAGCACGTAAAGCGAGGCGGGCTGGAACGTCGCACCGCCGGGCCGTACGATGATGAGAACACCGATAAAGCCGACCAGCACGGCAAGCCAGCGCCGCCAGCCGACGGCCTCGCCCAGAAGCGGTACGGACAGGGCGGTGATAAAGATCGGCGCCGAAAAGACCAGTGCTGTTGCCTCGGCCAGTGCCAGCGCCTCAAGCCCTTTGAAAAAGGTATAGGCGCCGCCCAGCATCAACAGGCCGCGCAGGGCGTGGATGGGCAGGTTTCGGGTTCTGAAACCGCAGGTGCCGACCATGTAGAGGACCATGGCCGCCACCATTGGCAAGGCAATAAGATTGCGGAAAAAGACGATCTGGATCGGGTCGTAGCGATTGACCAGCAGTTTCGCGAGGGCGTCGTTGGTCGCTAGGAATGCCACGCCGCCACAAATTGTCAGGATCGCCAGTCTGGTGCGCCCGCCCTCGATTTCCGTGCCCTGCCGCATCTGGTTCTTGCTCCCCGCTGGGTGTGACTGTTTCCATAGCGTCAGCGCGGTTGCAAGGCCTTGGGGGTGTTCCGCTGTGACCGCGTCTGGACTCATGTCGTAAATTGCGGTTCATGCGGCGCTGCAGCGAAGGCAGGGGTCTGCCAGCCGTGGAAGATGGGGCAGACTGTCACGTCCAGCGAAAGGGGCCCGGAATGTTTCAGATTCTATCGGGTATTTGGGCCCTGCTGCTGGGCGTCGTTCTGATCATGCTGGGCAACGGGATGCATTTCACGCTGATCGGTCTGCGCGGCGGGATCGAGGGATTCTCGGCGGCAGAGCTTGCGATTGTCACCTCGGGCTACTTTGTCGGCTTCCTGTCGGGTGCCAGATATGCCCCTGTCCTGATCCGGCGGGTCGGGCATGTGCGCGTCTTTGCGGCGCTGGGCAGTTTCATGTCGGCAGGGCTGATTGCCTTTCCTTTGCTGACCGAACCTTGGGCATGGACGATTCTGCGTTTGCTGGTAGGCTTTTGCATGTCGGGCATCTATGTGGTCGCGGAAAGCTGGTTGAACAATGCGGCCACCAACGAGACAAGAGGCAAGGTGCTGTCGGCCTATATGATGGCGCAGACCTTGGGGATCATCGGGGCACAAGCGCTGTTGACGACGGGCAATGCGGCGACGTCGGTGCTGTTTATCGGTGCGTCCATTCTGGTATCGGTGTCCTTCGCGCCAATCCTGTTGTCGGCAACGCCGGTGCCTGCGGCCGATGTCGCGCGACCCATGTCGTTGCGGCAGTTGTTCAGCAACTCTCCGCTGGGCACGTTGGGTATTTTCCTGCTGGGCGGTGTTTATGCCACGCAATCGGGGATGGGTGCTGTCTTTGGCAGCCAGATCGGGATGAGCGCGGATCAGATCGCGCTGTTCGTCGCGATGCTTTTTGCAGGGGCTTTGGTGTTGCAATACCCCATCGGCTGGCTGTCGGACCGGATGGACCGGCGCAAGCTGATCTTCGGTGCGGCCTTGCTGGGGGCTGCTGCTTGCGTGGCGGGCTGGATGACAGGGGGCGGCCTTCTGCCTCTGATGGTGGCAGCGTTTGTGGCAGGCGGGGTGACGACGCCGCTCTATGCGCTCTTTCTGGCCTATACGAATGACTCTCTGACGGTCGAAGAAATGCCGGCCGCGTCGGGCGGATTGGTGTTCACATTCGGCCTGGGCGCCATTCTTGGCCCGCTTGTCACCGGCTGGGCGATGCAGGGGGCAGGGCCGTTTGCGTTCTGGTTGGTTCTGGCGGCCACGTTCGTGGCGATCGCGCTCTATGCGCTTTACCGGATGACGCAGCGCATAGGGGTCGCCGTGGCGCAGACCGACAGCTATCTGGGCATCCTTCCCACATCGTCACCCGTTGTGGTCGAAGCGGCGGGAACATGGTCTGCGGAACAGGCCGAGGCCGAGCGCGAGGCGGGTGGAACTCCTTAAGCCTGTCATATATCCGGTGCGTTGACCTTGCCGTTGCCGCCGCTATGGTCCCCAAGACGCTATAGCGGAGGGAAAGCAATGACACGCCACGAGACACCAAAAGCCGGGCCAATTGATGCGGCCAGCCTTGACCGGCTGGCGGAACTGGCGGTCAAGGTCGGGCTGAACCTGCAACCAGGTCAGGATCTGCTTCTGACCGCCCCGATCGAGGCATTGCCGCTGGTAAGGCGGGTAGCCGAACATGCCTACAAGGCAGGCGCAGGGCTGGTCACGCCGCTTTTTTCCGATCCCGAAGTGGCGCTGGCGCGCTATCGCTACGGGGCCGATGCCAGCTTCGACAAGGCAGCGGGCTGGCTTTATGATGGCATGGGGCAGGCCTTTGATGCCAATACCGCAAGGCTGGCGATCGTGGGCGACGATCCGATGTTGCTGGCTGCTGAAGACCCCGAAAAGGTGGGACGCGCAAACAAGGCCAATTCCATCGCCTATACGCCTGCGCGTGAACGGATCACGAATTTTGCGATCAACTGGAATATCATCTCTTGGCCGGGCAAGGCATGGGCCCAACTGATGTTCCCTGATCTGCCCGAGGTCGAGGCCGTGGCAAAGCTGGCGCAAGCGATCTTTGCCGCGTCCCGTGTGGATCAGGGCGATCCGGTGGCGGCTTGGGCCGGCCACAACGCAAAGCTGCGCGAGCGGTCGGACTGGTTGAACGGGCAGGCTTTTGGCGCGCTGCATTTCACAGGGCCGGGCACCGATCTGACCGTCGGGCTGGCGGATGGCCATGAATGGATGGGTGGCGCGTCGATGTCGCGCAACGGCATCATCTGCAATCCGAATATTCCGTCCGAGGAAGTGTTCACCACACCCCATGCGCTGCGGGTCGAGGGGCATGTCTCGTCGACCAAGCCGCTATCGCATCAGGGTAGCCTGATCGACGGCATCCGTGTCACGTTCGAGGGCGGGCGCATCACCGAGGCCCATGCCACAAAAGGGCAGGAGGTTCTGCGGCGCGTTCTTGATACCGACGAGGGTGCAAGGCGGCTGGGCGAGGTGGCGCTGGTGCCGCACGGATCGCCGATCTCGCAATCGGGGCTCCTTTTCTACAATACACTGTTTGACGAAAATGCTGCCTGCCATATCGCTTTGGGCCAGTGTTATTCCAAATGCTTCAAGGGCGGGGACAAGATGACGCCCGCGCAGATTGCCGCGCAGGGCGGCAACAGCAGTGCGATCCATATTGACTGGATGATCGGATCGGACCAGATCGA
The DNA here is from genome assembly GCF_021021435.1 of Seohaeicola saemankumensis. GTDB lineage: Bacteria > Pseudomonadota > Alphaproteobacteria > Rhodobacterales > Rhodobacteraceae > Seohaeicola. Next base: position 264,226 of record NZ_JAINWI010000011.1, on the reverse strand, counting down.
CATCGATGGCGTGCACAAGGATGGCCGCCGTGAACCGGTGTTCCGCAAGGGAGAGTGGGCCTGACCCGCGATCAACCTGACGTAGCGAAAGCCTGCCGAAACTGGTTGCACAGGACAAAGCGTCACAGCTAAGCTGTGATCACCACCCGCATGGCGGGCGCGACCAACTGAAAACAAACGGAGGGCCGCTTTGGCTGACCCATCCGGAACATAAACGGGAGTTGATCCATGAGATCCATATTCACAACCGCCGCTTCGCGGACGGGCCGTGCTGCGTTGATGGCAGGTGCAGCGCTGGCGATGACCATGACCTCGGCCAGCGCCGAAACCCTGCGTTGGGCGCGCGTCGCCGATGCGCTGACGCTGGACCCGCATTCGCAGAACGAAGGCCCGACCTCGACGCTGCTTCACCACATCTACGAAACGCTGGTCGGTCGCGCGACCGATGGTTCGCTTGAACCGCGTCTGGCCACCGAATGGTCGATCAGCGAAGAAGACCCGACCGTCTGGGTGTTCAGGCTGCGCGAGGGTGTGACCTTCCATGACGGTGCGGAATTCACCGCCGAGGATGTTGTCTTCTCGCTTGACCGTGTGCGTGCCGAAAGCTCGGGCTTCAAGGCGCTGCATTCCGCCGTGGAAAGCGTGTCGATGGTCGACGACTATACCGTACATGTGAAAATGGCCGGTCCGTCGCCGCTCTATGTGCAGAACCTGACCAACACCTTCATCATGGACAAGGGCTGGGCCGAGGCGAATGACGTCGTGATGCCGCAGAACTTCGCCGCCGGTGAAGAAAACTACGCCGTTCGCAACACCAATGGTACAGGACCCTACACGCTTGTGTCGCGCGATCCCGAAGTGCGGACTGTCATGGCTGCCTTCGAGGGTCACTGGGGTGAAACTCCTGCCGTGACCGAGATCATCTACACCCCGATTTCCGAAGCAGCGACCCGCGTGGCCGCCCTGCTTTCGGGTGAGGTTGACGTGGTGCAGGACGTGCCGGTGCAGGATATCGCGCGTCTGGAGCAGACGGACGGGATCAAAGTTACGACGGGTCCGGAAAACCGGAACATCTTCTTCTCGTATGACATGACCTCTGACACGTTGCGTTCGGCCAATGTCGATGACAACCCGTTCAAAAAGCCCGAGGTGCGTGAAGCGATGTCGTTGGTGCTGGACCGTGACGCGATCCAGCAGGTCGTGATGCGCGGGCAGTCGCAGCCTTCGGCGGCTCCGCTGCCGCCTTTCGTGAACGGCTGGACCGAAGAGATGAACGCCTACAGCGCACCGGATTACGAGCGCGCCGCCGCGCTGGTCGCCGAGGCTGGCTATCCCGATGGTTTCTCGGTTGATCTGAATTGCCCGAATGACCGTTATCTGAACGACGAGGCGATCTGTCAGGCGCTTGTCGGTATGCTGGGACGCGCGAATATCAACGCCAATCTGGTCTCGCAGTCGCGCAGCCTGCACTTCCCGCTGATCGAAAATTGGGAAACCGATTTCTATCTGCTGGGTTGGGGCGTCCCGACCTTCGACTCTGCTTATGTGTTCAACTTCCTTGTGCACACACGTGAAGGCAGCTTCGGCAGCTTCAACGGTTCGCGCTACTCGAACCCCGAACTGGATGCCAAGATCGAAGAACTGGCCACGATGACAGACCTTGAGGCACGTGACGCGTTGATCGCGGAAATCTGGGACAAGGTGATGGAAGACCGTGTTTTCCTGAACGTGCATAACCAGATGCTGGCCTATGCCATGAAGGACAACATCAACCTTGATGTGCATCCCGAGAACCAGCCCAAGATGACAACCGTCACCTTCGGGAACTGATCCCGCTTGATCCTTGCGCCCGTGCAGTTTAACGCTGCGCGGGCGTTTTGCTTTAAGACAACAACACTGACCTAATTGAACCTGTTAACAAGGGCGGAGGCTGTCATGCTGGCCTATATCATCCGACGGATCGCGCAATCAGTGCTGGTGATGCTGGTTGTGGCGCTGGTCTCCTTCGCCCTGTTCCGTTTCGTGGGTGATCCGATCAACTCGATGGTCGGGCAGGAAGCGACAATCGCCGACCGCGAGGCGCTGCGGGACCAACTGGGTCTGAACGACCCGTTCCTGACGCAATTCGCCACTTTCGTCGCGCGCGCCGCACAGGGCGATTTCGGTATTTCCTATCGTCTGCAGCAACCGGTGATGGAGTTGATCCTGTCGCGTTTGCCGGCCACGCTGGAACTGGCCCTGGTCTCGGGCATACTGGCCTTTACCTTTGGGGTGGGTTTTGGCGTCTATACTGCACTCAGGCGCAATGGCTGGCTGTCCAACACGATCATGACGGTCTCGCTGATCGGGGTTTCCTTGCCGACCTTCCTGATCGGTGTGCTGCTGATCTGGGTCTTTGCGGTCGAACTGCAATGGCTGCCCAGCTTCGGGCGTGGTGATGTTGTCAGTGTCGGTGGTTGGCCGACGGGTCTGCTGACGCCATCGGGCCGCGCATCGCTGGTCTTGCCTGCGATTACGCTGGGCTTGTATCAGATGACTCTGATCATGCGCCTCGTGCGGGCCGAGATGCTTGAGGTGTTGCGGACCGATTACATCAAATTCGCCCGTGCTCGTGGATTGGCCAACCGTGCGGTCAACTTCGGCCATGCGCTCAAGAATACGATGGTGCCGGTTATCACGATCACGGGTCTGCAACTCGGGTCGATCATCGCCTTTGCGATCATCACCGAAACAGTCTTCCAGTGGCCGGGTGTCGGTGCGTTGTTCATCAACTCGGTCCGCTTTGTCGATGTGCCGGTGATGGCGGCCTACCTGATGCTGATCGCGCTTGTCTTCGTGATCATCAACCTGATCGTCGATCTTCTTTACTATGTCGTGGACCCGCGCCTACGCGTGGACCGCGCCGCGACCCGTCATTGAACCGTCAGCAAGGAGTGCTGTCATGAACCGATTTGCCCGTATTTGGGATAGCGATATCGCGTGGTCCTTCCGCCATTCTCCGGTGGCGATCGTGGCCACTATCGTGGCGCTGATCATCATTCTGGCAGCGGTTCTGGCGCCATGGATAGCGCCCTATAATCCGTTCGATTCCGCCTCGTTGAACCTGATGGACGGGTTTACCCCGCCGGGTGAGCCGAACCAGTTTACCGGCAATACCTATCTGATGGGCACCGACAATCAGGGCCGGGATATCTTCTCGACCATCCTTTACGGCGCGCGTATCTCGTTGTTCGTGGGCTTTGCGGCGGTGATCTTTGCCATGGTGCTGGGGATCGGTTTGGGCCTTCTGGCAGGCTGGCGCGGCGGTTGGGTCGACAGCCTGCTGATGCGCGTCGCCGATGTGCAATTGTCCTTCCCGTCGATCCTGATCGCGCTCTTGATCTTCGGTGTGGCGCGCGGGTTTATTCCGCCGTCGATGCGCGAAGAGGTGGCGATCTGGGTGCTCATCGTGTCCATCGGCCTGTCCGACTGGGTGCAATATGCCCGTGTCGTGCGCGGGGCGGCGATGGTCGAGAAATCCAAGGAATATGTGCAAGCCGCCCGCGTTATCGGCGTGCATCCGGCGCGTATCGTGCTGCGCCATATCCTGCCCAATGTGATGGGGCCGGTTCTGGTGATCGCGACCATCGGTCTGGCGCTTGCGATCATCGCCGAGGCGACACTGTCTTTTCTGGGTGTCGGTGTACCGCCAACGCAGCCCAGCCTTGGCACGTTGATCCGGATCGGCCAGCAATACCTGTTCTCGGGAGAATGGTGGATTCTGCTCTTCCCCTCAATCGCGCTGCTGCTTCTGGCGCTGTCGGTGAACCTGCTGGGTGACTGGCTGCGCGATGCGCTGAACCCAAGGCTGAGGTGACATGATGACCGATGCTCTGCTGTCTGTCCGCAATCTGCGGGTCGAATTTCCCACAAGGCGCGGCGTGCTGACCGCGATCGACGATGTGTCCTTCGATATCATGCCGGGCGAGGTGCTGGGCGTGGTGGGCGAATCCGGTGCAGGCAAATCGCTGACGGGTGCGGCGATCATCGGCCTGCTGGAACCGCCGGGCCGGATCGCGGGCGGCGAGATCATGCTGAAGGGCCAGCGGATCGACAATCTGGGGGCCGAGGCGATGCGCCGTATCCGTGGCAAGCGGATCGGCATGGTGTTTCAAGACCCGCTGACCAGCCTCAACCCGCTTTATACTGTGGCGCAGCAGTTGATCGAGACCATCCGCACCCATGCCGACATATCCGAGGCCGAGGCGCGCAAGCGGGCTGTGGCCTTGTTGGATCGCGTCGGCATTCCGGCAGCAGCACGGCGGATCGACGATTATCCGCACCATTTCAGCGGCGGGATGCGGCAGCGAGTGGTGATCGCTCTTGCGCTGTGCGCCGAGCCGGAACTGGTCATCGCGGATGAGCCGACAACGGCGCTGGATGTGTCGGTGCAAAGCCAGATCATTGACCTCATCAAGGAAATCTGCGCCGAACGCGGGGCGGCAGTCATGCTGATCACCCATGATATGGGTGTGATCGCGGAAACAGCGGATCGTGTGGCGGTGCTCTATTCCGGTCGCGTTGCTGAAATCGGACCCGTGACGCAGGTGATTACTGCGCCGGAACATCCCTACACGGTGGGGCTGATGGGGTCGATCCCGACACTGACACAGGACCATGCGCGGCTGGTCGCAATCCCAGGAGCGATGCCGCGCCTGAATGCGATTCCGCAGGGTTGCGCCTTCAATCCGCGCTGTGAACGCGCCTTTGACCGCTGCTTTGCCGCGCGGCCAGAGCCGCTGCCAAGGGGGGACAGGCGGCAGGTTGCGTGCTGGCTTTATGATGCGGTCGCCCCCGCAGCCGAGGAGAAAGCCAATGTCTGATGCGTTGTTGAAGGTCGAAAACCTGACCCGCTATTTCGACGTGTCCAAGCCTTGGCTCAACCGCATGCTCGAGCGCGAGGACAAGCAGTTTCTGACCGCCGTGGCTGATGTGAATTTCGAGATAAAGCGCGGCGAGACCTTCGCGCTGGTGGGGGAAAGCGGATCGGGCAAGTCCACCATTGCCAAGATGGTGGTGGGTCTTCTGGGCGCGTCTGACGGGACGATCGAATTCGACGGGCACAAGATGACCGGCACCGCCGGCGCCGAGATGCGCGATCTGCGGCGGCGGTTCCAGATGATCTTTCAAGACCCGTTCGCCAGTCTCAATCCGCGCTGGCGGGTTGGCGATATCATCGCCGAGCCAATCCATACATTCGGCCTGCTGAAAGGCGCCGAGGTATCGAACCGCGTCGGCGAGTTGCTGGATACCGTCGGCCTGTCCGCCAAGGATGCCGAGAAGTTTCCGCACGAGTTTTCAGGCGGTCAGCGCCAGCGGATCGCGATCGCGCGGGCCTTGTCGTCAAAGCCGGAATTCATCGTTTGCGACGAACCGACATCGGCGCTGGATGTGTCCGTGCAGGCGCAGATCCTGAACCTGATGAAGGATCTGCAGGACGAGATGGGGCTGACCTATCTGTTCATCAGCCACGATCTTTCAGTGGTGCGGCACATGGCGAACCGGATCGGTGTTCTCTATCTGGGGCGTCTGGTCGAGGTGGCGGACGGCAAGCGGCTGTTCTCCGAGCCGCAGCATCCCTATACGCGGATGCTACTGGACGCTGTGCCGGATCTGGCCCTGTCAGGGCGGCGGCGCAAGCCGGTCGAGGGCGAGATCCCCAATCCGATCAGCCCGCCGCCCGGCTGCGCCTTCCACCCGCGCTGTCCGTTGGTGATGCCGCGTTGCAAAGTCGAAGCACCCGTTCAGGTGCCCACGCCAACAGGCCGTGCGGCCTGTTTCGCACTGGAAAAGCAACCGGCCTGAATGCGGACCGGTCTGTTTTTGAATATTCGAGGCAAGATGAAAGCGTAGTGCAGCCCTATGCAGGCTGGGTTGCACGCCTGATATGGGCCAATGCTTTGACCACACTGGGGCTAAGCCCCTCTGTGGTGGTGGCAGAAGAGTCCAACAGGCCTTCGCGCATACGCGGTTCCCAGAACTCGTTGATATGATGCGCGATACCGGTGGCCGGATCGCCAGGCTGGGTGTCAAAGAAAATGGCGATCTGATTGGCCATCTTGACCAGTTTTTTGGCGGGGGATGCGGTCATTGCGGGCCTCGTGTCAGGATGCGTGCAGGATGAGTGAAAACTTGCGCCTGCCCTGATTTGGCACGCGCGGCCAGCGTAACGCCTGCGGTTTCTGCGAGGGCCACGCCAGCGGTTGTAGGCGCGGAGGCCGCGATCAGGCAGGGCGCGCCGAACATGGCGCATTTCTGAACCATATCAACCGAGACACGGCTGGTCAGCACGATGGCCCCCGAGGAAGGCGCAATCCCCGCACGGGCCAACGCACCGCAAAGTTTGTCCAGCGCGTTGTGGCGGCCTACATCCTCGCGGGCGGCAATGATGCCTTGGCCGGGCACGTAGAAGCCAGCGGCATGGACAGCGCGAGTCTCGTCATGCAGGGGCTGGACCCCGCGCAAGCCTTCCATCGCAGCAGTCAGATCGGCAGGTGTCAGGTGCAGCTTGTCAGCGGGCAGTGGCGGCGTTGCGCGCAATGCCTGATCCAGACTGTCAATTCCGCACAGGCCGCAACCCACAGGCCCGGTCGTGGCGCGCCGCCGCGCGGCCAGTTTCTGCGCTTGGTTGTTGGGTAACCACATACGCAACTCGATCCCTTTGGCGTGGTGCAGTATTTCGATCTCGCCCAGATCGGCGGGGCAGCCCACGATCCCTTCGGACAGGGAGAAACCCGTTGCGAAATCCTCAAGATCCGCTGGCGTGCCCATCATTACCGCCAGGGTGGTTCCGTTGAAGACAAGGGCCAATGGCACTTCCTCGGCCAATGGACGATCCGCCACATGGGGCGGCGGTGTGGTGCTGCGCTGGGGCAGGAGCGGGCTACGGCTTGTCACTGGACTACTCCGCAGCCGGAAGAATGCGCCGCGACCGTTCAGCATGTTCTGCGTAGTCGCGCTGCCATTCGGATGGGCCGTTCGACAGCGCGACCTGTACGGCGGTCACTTTGTATTCGGGGCAGTTCGTGGCCCAGTCGCTGTGATCGGTGGTGATGACATTCGCCTGCGTCACCGGATGGTGGAATGTCGTATAGACGACACCGGGCGACACGCGGTCGGTCAGATGCGCGCGCAGGCTGGTCTCGCCCGCCCGCGATGCAAGGCGTACCCAGTCATCCTGCTTGACGCCGCGCAGTTCCGCGTCATGAGGGTGAATTTCCAGCACATCCTCGGGATGCCATGCGGCGTTGTCAGTGCGCCGAGTCTGCGCACCGACATTGTATTGCGACAGGATTCGCCCCGTCGTCAGCAGCAGCGGGAAACGCGGGCCTGTGCGTTCCTCGGTCGCAACATATTCGGTCGTGATGAACCGCCCGCGCCCGCGCACGAACCCGTCGACATGCATGATCGGTGTACCCTCGGGCGCGGCCTCGTTGCAGGGCCATTGAACCGAGCCTTTTTCCTCAAGCATCTCGTAGGAGACACCGGCGAAGCTGGGTGTGGTTGCCGCGATCTCGTCCATGATCTGGGCGGGATGGGTATAGGCCCAGTGCGCGCCCATCGCATTGGCCAGCGCCTGCGTCACTTCCCAATCGGCAAGTCCGTTGCGCGGAGCCATGACACGGCGCACGCGGTTGATACGGCGCTCGGCATTGGTGAAGGTGCCGTCCTTTTCCAGAAAGGTCGAACCGGGCAGGAAGACATGCGCGTAATTCGCGGTTTCGTTCAGGAAAAGATCCTGCACGATCACACATTCCATCGCAGCAAGGCCCGCCGCGACATGGTGCGTATCGGGATCGGATTGCAGAATATCCTCGCCCTGAACATATAGCCCCTTGAATGTACCCTCGACGGCGGCATCCAGCATATTGGGGATGCGCAGCCCTGGTTCCGCGTCGATGGTCACACCCCAGAGCTGTTCAAACACTGCGCGGGTCGCATCGTCCGAGACATGACGATAACCAGGCAATTCATGCGGGAAGCTGCCCATGTCGCAGGCACCCTGCACGTTGTTCTGTCCCCGTAACGGGTTCACACCGACACCGGGCCGGCCCAGATTTCCGGTCATCATCGCCAGATTGGCGATGGCCATGACGGTTGTGGAGCCTTGGGAATGTTCTGTCACGCCAAGCCCGTAATAGATCGAGCCGTTGCCGCCCGTGGCGAATAGCCTTGCCGCGGCGCGCAGTTCGGCGGCGGGCACGCCTGTCAGCATCTCCGTCGCCTCGGGCGCGTGGCGCGGGTCGCTGGCGAATTCGGCATAATCGGCGAATTCGGACCAATCGCAGCGGGTGCGGATGAAATCCTCATCCGCCAACCCTTCGGTCACGATCACATGCGCGATAGAAGTCAGAACAGCCACATTCGTGCCGGGCCGCAAGGGTAGGTGATGTGCGGCCGCGACATGGGCGGATTTCACCAGATCAATCCGGCGGGGGTCGATCACGATCAGCTTGGCCCCCCGCCGCAGGCGTTTTTTCAGACGGCTGGCAAAGACAGGATGCGCGTCGGTCGGGTTGGCACCGATCACGATCACCACATCGGTATGCTCGACGCTGTCGAAATCCTGCGTCCCTGCCGAGGTGCCGAATGTGGTCCGCAAGCCGTAGCCTGTGGGCGAATGGCATACGCGTGCGCAGGTGTCGGTGTTGTTGTTGCCGAACACCGCGCGGATCATTTTCTGCACCAGATAGGTTTCTTCATTGGTGCAACGGCTCGAGGTGATGCCGCCGATGGAATGCTTTCCATGCTTGGCCTGAATTGCGCGCAGGCGGGTTGCGGTAAAGCCGAGTGCCTCCTCCCATGACACTTCACGCCACGGGTCTTCGATCCGGTCACGGATCATCGGATTCACGATGCGGTCGGTATGGCTGGCATAGCCATAGGCAAAGCGGCCCTTGACGCAGGAATGGCCACGGTTCGCCTTGCCATGCTTGTAAGGCACCATACGCACCAGTTGATCACCGTTCAGTTCCGCCTTGAAGGAACAGCCCACACCGCAATAGGCGCAGGTGGTGATGACAGACCGCTCCGGCGTGCCCAATGCGATCACGGATTTTTCCTGTAGCGTCGCGGTGGGGCAGGCCTGCACACAGGCACCACAACTGACGCAATCCGAGGACATGAAATCATCGCCCGCAGCGCCTGCAGACACGCGGCTGTCAAAGCCACTGCCGGTGATCGTCAGCGCGAAGGTGCCTTGCACTTCCTCGCAGGCGCGCACGCAGCGCGAGCAGACGATGCATTTGGCGGGATCATAGGTGAAATAGGGGTTGCTGTCGTCCTTGGGGATGTAGTTCGGGTTCGCCTCGCCATTCTGGCGGGGCTGGAAATGGGTGTCCACGGCCTCGTAGCGCACATCGCGCAGACCTACGGCACCGGCCATATCCTGTAATTCGCAATCGCCATTGGCCGAACAGGTCAGACAATCCAGAGGGTGATCCGAGATATAAAGCTCCATCACGCCTTTGCGGATCTTGCGGACCTTGGAGGATTGCGTCTGCACGACCATGCCTTCAGAAACGGGTGTGGTGCAGGAGGCGGGCGTGCCGCGACGCCCTTCGATCTCGACCACGCAGAGGCGGCATGACCCGAAAGCTTCAAGACTGTCAGTCGCGCAAAGCTTCGGCACCTGAATGCCCGCCTCTGCGCTGGCCCGCATCACCGATGTTCCCTCGGGCACGGTCACGTCGAACCCGTCGATCTTCAGGGTGATCATGTTCAGACTGCGCGACGCGGGCGTGCCCATGTCGCGGTCATCTTTCGGGGGAAGAATGAAATCTTTCATTCAGCGGCCTCCTTCGCGGTGACGAAATCGTCTGGGAAATGGGTAAGGGCCGACATCACCGGATAAGGTGTGAAGCCGCCCAATGCGCAGAGCGATCCGTCTTTCATTGTCTCGCAGAGGTCGGTCAGCAGCGGGATTGCATCCGCATCGCCGCGTGCGATCCGGTCCACAGTTTCCACGCCCCGCACCGCACCAATCCGGCAGGGGGTGCATTTCCCGCAGGATTCTACGGCGCAGAATTCAAAGGCAAAGCGCGCCATGCCCAACATGTCGGCACTGTCGTCAAAGACCACAACCCCGGCATGACCGATCAACCCGCCCTGACCGTCGAATTCCTCGTAGCCGAAAGGTGTGTCGAATTTTGTGCGCGGGAAATAGGCCCCCAATGGGCCACCCACTTGCACCGCCTTGACGGGGCGGCCTGTGCGCGTGCCGCCTGCGATGTCATCGACGATCTTGCCCAGGCTCAGACCGAAGGCGGTTTCGAACAGCCCGCCCTGCTTGACGTTTCCAGCGATCTGCAAGGGGATCGTGCCGCGCGACCGGCCCAACCCGAAATCGCGGTAATGGGCGGCACCTTTCTCGAAAATCACCGGCACGGTCGCCAGCGAAATCACGTTGTTCACAACTGTGGGTTTGCCCATGAAACCCTCAAGCGCGGGCAAGGGGGGCTTGGCCCGCACGACACCTCGCTTGCCTTCAAGCGAGTTGAGCAGTGATGTCTCCTCGCCGCAGACATAGGCCCCCGCGCCTACGCGGATTTCCATGTCGAACGCGGGGCCTGTGCCCAGCACGGATGCGCCCAGCAGATCCGCCTGCCGCGCGATGCTGACGGCAGCGTTCATCACCTCGATCGCGTCGGGATATTCCGAGCGCAGATAGACAAAGCCTTTGGTCGCGCCCACACCCAGCCCTGCGATAACCATGCCTTCAATCAATGTGAAGGGATCGCCTTCCATGATCATGCGGTCGGCAAACGTGCCGCTGTCGCCCTCATCCGCATTGCAGACGATGTATTTGCGGTCGGCCTGCGCTTTTCGCACTGTGTCCCACTTGATGCCTGTCGGGAAACCCGCGCCGCCACGCCCGCGCAATCCGCTGTCGGTCACCTCGGCCACGATCCCCGCGCTGCCCATGTCCAGCGCGCGGCGCAAGCCGGACAAGCCGCCATGTGCTTCGTAATCCTCAAGAGACAGCGGGTCGATTACGCCGCAGCGGGCAAAGGTCAGGCGCGTCTGTCGCGCCATCCACGTGAGTTCTTCCACCAGACCCAACGCTTTGTCATGGGCCTCTGGCATATCAAGGATCATTGCCACATCGGCAGGTGTCACGGGGCCGAAACCGATCCGTCCTTCGGGCGTTTCAATTTCGAGCAAGGGTTCCAGCCAGATCATGCCGCGGCTGCCGTTACGGACCAGTGTCAGATCGATATTGCGCGCGCGCGCCTCGGACAGCAGCGCCTCGGCCACATCATCCGCGCCCATTGCAAGGGCGGCGGAATCGCGGGGAATCCAGACCTTCATGCCCCCGCCTCCGACAGAATTCTATTCATCCGTGCCGTATCGACACGTCCCAGAACCTTGCCGTCTACCATCGCGGCAGGGCCGCAGGCGCACAGCCCCAGACAATAGACCGGTTCGATTGTCACCGCGCCATTGGCCGTGGTCCCGTGCCAGTTAACACCAAGGCGGGCCAGTGTTTCATCGGCCAGCGCATGAGCGCCCTGCGCCTGACAGGCTTCGGCGCGACAGATCTTGACCACGTGGCGGCCTGCGGGTGCGTCGCGGAAATCATGGTAGAAGGTGATCACACCGTGCACTTCCGCACGACCTATATTCAGCGCGTCTGCGATTTGCGGCACGGCGTCCTGCGGGATGAACCCGAAGCTTTTCTGGATTGCGTGCAGGATTGGCAGCAGCGGCCCTTCCAGATCGGCATGTGCGGCCAGAACCTCCTCGGTCCGTGCCCGGACCTCCTCGATCGGGAAAGGGCGGTGCAGGGTGTCTGGCATGGCGCTTGGCTCCGGCAGGACGAAACATCGCCTGCATCATCGCAGGGTTACACGGCCAATCAATATCGTATTCCGGTTGTTTGATAGTCATAACCTATCATAAGGGTCGCTCATGTCGCAGGATCGGGTCGGTTTTCCGCCATGGCCTGTGCCTGATGTAAAAGCGCTGCCAGAACCGGTGTGTGCGGCTCTCTGTACGGTGCGATCAGCCCGACGGCATGACTGGCGGCCGGATCTGTCAAAGGCACAGCTACAAGATCGCCGCCCTTGAGGAAAATCTCGGCGGCTTTCAGGGGCAGAACCGTGGCCCAGCCACCTGCCAGCACATGGCTGATCAGCACGATCACGGATGAGGCCTCGACCATCGGGACCACGCTTACACCGGCCTGCGCCATATGCAGGTTGATAATCCGGCGGTTCTGCATGTCGGGTGTCAAAAGGCACAAGGGCAGATCGGCCAGATCGGTCCAGCGCAATTCCTCATGCTTGGCCAGCGGATCATCGGCGCGCAACACCAGACAGTAACGCTCGGAATAGATCGGAACCGTGCTGACCCGCCCGAGCGGTTCGTTATCCAGATAGCTGATGCCTGCGTCGATCTGTAAATTCTCGAGCATGGCCAGAATCTCGATCGAGGTCGAGGACCGCACGGTGAACCGCACATTCGGATGTTTGCGGCTGAACTGGGTGGTCAGGTCGGAGACCAGCGTCAGCGCTGTTGGGATCACTGCCAGCCGCAGGTTGCCGGACAGGCCCCGTTTGGCGGCCCGCATTTCCTCGCGCATGGTGCGGGTGTCGCCAACGATCTGGCGCGCCCATTCCAGCACCCTCTGGCCTTCGGGCGTGAGCCCCTGAAACCGCGATCCCCGCCAGACCAGCATGACGCCCAACTGGTCCTCAAGCTGCTTGATCGCGGCTGACAGGCTGGGCTGGGTGACGCCGCAGGATTCGGCTGCGCGGCCAAAATGCTGCTCGCGCGCCAAGGCAATGAACATCTCGAGTTTGTCGATCATGGCCGCGACTATCGCGGGAAACCAAGGGTAACGAAAGGGCTTTTGCGGCTACCGGCTTCGCCGCTTCGTCCTGCTTCAAATATCCAAGTACAGCTTGCGTGGAGCGCGACGCGCCAAGCCTTGGCATTCCGGCTTGTGCTCTCTATCACTTTGGCAGACATGCTGCGGGCATCCCTTGTCAGGCCCGCGACGACGGAGGGTTCTATGCCGCAGCACCAGCACATTCCCACTCTTGCGCCTGTTGCCCCGTGATGCGTGATGTTGTCCTGACATGCGCCCGATGGTGCGACCGGATCACAACGCTGGTCTGTGCCGCAGCGCTGGCATTGCTGGTCGGGACGGTGCTGGCCGTTGTTCTGCTGCGTTTCGGCTTTGATATGGGCTTTATCAAGCTGCAGAACCTTGCGGGATATGCCTTTGCCGTGTTGCTGATCCTGTCCCTGCCCTATTGCCTGGCGCGCGGCGGTCATGTGCGCGTGGATGTCCTGTCAGAGCAGTTGCCGCCCGCCTATCTGCGCCGTGCCGATCTGGTGGCGCTGGTCTGTTTTCTGATGCCCGTCTTCGGCCTGATGATCTGGGCCTTTCTGCCCGATCTGCGCTACAGTTGGGCCATCCGCGAGGGCGCGATCGAAACCGGCGGACTGGGCGGTGTCTATCTGGTCAAGTCCACGGTCGCCCTGTCCGGGGCTTTGATGATCGTCCAAGGGATCGCCGCCGTGTTGCGACCGGACCCTGCCGGTGCGGCGGACCCGTCATGACACTGCCCGAGGTTTTCCTGATCGTGCTGGGCCTTGGTCTTGCGGCGGGTATCCTCAGCGGTATCCCTGCCATGCTGGCGATTGCAGGTGTGCCCTTCGCTGTGGCTGTGCTGGGCAGTCTGGTCGGTGCCTTCGATCTGGGCTTTTTGAATTTCTTCCCCGCCCGTGTCTACGGGATCATGTCCAATCCCTTGCTGATGGCAGTGCCGCTTTTCGTGTTGATGGGTGTCATGCTGGAAAAATCGCGCGTGTCCGAGCGGATGTTGCAGGTGCTGGGCCAAATGCTGGGAGGATCGGCGCGCGGCATGGCAGTGTCGGTTCTACTGTTCTCGGCGATCATTGCGGCCTCGACGGGGATTGTGGGCGCGACCGTGGTGATGCTGGTGCTGATGAGCCTGCCCGCGATGCTGCAGGCAGGTGTGCCCAAGCCTCTGGCGGCGGGCTTGATCTGTGCGGGCGGAACTTTGGGGCAGATCATCCCGCCCTCGATCCTGCTGGTGCTTCTGGGCGACCAGATCGGCAATACCTATCTGGAGGCGCAGCAGCGCGCGGGAAATTTTGCGCCCGATGCTGTTTCGGTCGGTGATCTGTTCGCAGGGGCCTTACTGCCGGGTCTGATGCTGGTTGCGCTTTACGCGGTTTACGCCTTTGCGGTGTTGACGGTTGCAGGGCGCGCGACACCCAAAACGGCGCCAGTGGCACGTCCTTCGCTGGCAGTTGTCCTGAACAGTTTTGCACCGCCGTTGTTGATGATCCTCGCGGTGCTTGGCTCGATCCTTGCCGGTGTCGCCACCACGACCGAGGCGGCGGGGCTGGGCGCTGTCGGTGCGCTGATGCTGGCGGGTTATCACCGTCCCGGTGCCGGGCGCTGGCTGGTGGGGTTGGGCGCATTGGCGGTTCTGGCCCTTTTGATGCTGCGTCTGCTCTCCGACGGGCGGGCAGGCCCGGTGATCACGGCGCTCGCGGTGGCGATGGTTGCATTGCTGCTGCTGGGGCTTGCGGTCTCGGTCGTCAAGCTTTGGTCGGCCGGCGTGCTGTCCAGCGCTAGTGACGAAACGTTGCGGATCACCGGGATGGTATTCGGCATCGTCATCGCCGCCTCGATGCTAGCGCTGGTGTTTCGCGGTTTCGGCGGCGAAGAGACTGTGGCGCATCTGATGGAAAACATGCCCGGCGGTGAATGGGGTGCCTTGCTGATCGTGCTGGGCATGGTGTTTCTGCTGGGATTCCTGCTTGAGGCGATCGAGATCATCTATATTGTTGTGCCGCTCTTGGGGCCGCCCCTTCTGGGCGGGGATATCTCGCCTGTCTGGTTCGGAGTGTTGCTGGCGATGAACCTGCAAACCTCTTTCCTGACGCCACCTTTTGGTTTTGCGCTATTCTATTTCCGCTCGGTCGCCCCGCGCAGTATCACGACACGCGATACCTATCTGGGTGTGGCGCCTTTTGTGGTGCTGCAACTGGTCGGGCTTGCTATGTTGATAGCATTCCCGTCGCTCGCCACCTGGTTACCTGGCGTTCTGTTTTGAGACAACCACCCATCACCCGAGGAGAGAATGATGAAAAGACGTGACTTTCTGGCCAGTGGCGCAGGCGTTGCCGCAGCGGCCACAGCCCTTGCCAGCCCTGCTATCGCGCAGGGCAATATCACGTGGAACCTGCCCACGGCTTTCCCCAAGAACGCGCCCGGTGTCGGCACCAATGTAACCCGCTTTGCGGAAATCGTCAGCGCCATGTCTGACGGACGGCTGAGTTTCACCGTCCATGGCGGTGGAGAGCTGGTGCCCCCCTTCGCGGTCGAGGATGCTGTGCAGCAGGGCAATGCGCCCGTGGGACACGGCCCGACCTATTATGCGGCAGGCAAGAACCCCGCGATCCATTGGTTCACCGCGGTGCCCTTCGGTATGACCTCGAACGAGCATTTTGCATGGCTCAAATGGGGTGGCGGTCAGGAAATCTGGGATGACATTTACGCGCAACGCAATCTCAAAGGGTTTTATTGCGGCAACTCCAACACCCAGTCGGGCGGCTGGTTCAAGAACGAGATCAACACACTTGAAGACTTGAATGGTCTGAATATGCGGATCGCGGGGCTTGGCGGCGAGATTTATCGCAAGCTGGGCGTCAATGCCGTGATGATGCCCCCGCCCGAGATTTTCCAGTCTATGCAGTCAGGTGCGATTGATGCGGCAGAATGGGTTGGTCCGATGCTGGACCAGGCCTTTGGACTGCAAAAGGTCACCAAGCTGTGCTATCTGCCCGCCTATAACGAGCCCGGGGCCGGTCTGGCGATCGTGTTCAACCGCGACGCATGGGCCGAGATTTCACCTGATCTGCAGATCATCTGCGAAATGGCCGCGCAATCCGTGGCTCTGGAAACGCAGGCGCAGTTTGATTTCTTCAACGCGCAGGCGATGGAAAGCCTTGCCGCTGACGGGGTGCAGTTCCTGCAATTCAGTGACGAGATCGTCGACGGCATGCGCGCGGCGTGGCTTGAAGTGCAGGACGAACTGACGGCCGCGTCCGAGGATGTGGCGCGGGTGCGCGAAAGCTATGACACCTATTTGTCCCAGGCCAATGCCTATGCCAAAGCGATGACAATTCCGATGCTGTCGGGTCGCGGTTGATCGCTTGGCGCAATAGTCGAGGTGCAGGGCGGGGGGCAACCTCTGCCCTGTAATTTTGATCGTGGTAGACATCGCACGGCTTGGCGGCACGCCGGAGCTGCGCTAGTCTGTCGCGCACGACATGCTACAATGCGGCCCAGGGAGGACCACCAGCCATGCAGATGAACGACCAACGCGACATCAACGCCCCCCGCGCCGAGGTGTGGGCCGCATTGCTGAGTGCGGATGTCCTCAAGGAATGCGTGCCGGGCGCGCAAGAGGTGACGGGCAGCCCCGAAGAGGGTTTCGAGGCGACAGTCGTACAGAAGGTCGGGCCTGTCAAAGCCACCTTCAAGGGACAAGTCAGCCTGACAGATATGGTCGAAGGCGAAAGCCTGACCCTCTCGGGCGAGGGCAAGGGCGGTGCGGCGGGTTTTGCCAAGGGCGAGGCGAAGGTCCGGCTCGAGGATATTCCAGACGGCACGCGGCTGATCTATGATGTCGAAGCCAAGGTCGGCGGCAAGCTCGCCCAGTTGGGTAGCCGCTTGATTGACGGGTTTGCCAAAAAGATGGCCGACCAGTTCTTCGAGAATTTCCAGTCTGTTGTTGAGGGCCCTGCCGATGAGGGTTCCGAGGTCGCAGAGGCCGAGGGAACCGATGAGGCCTCCAAAAAAAAGGGCTGGTTCGGTCGTCTGAAAGGGTGATTGCGGCACCGGTCGCACTGCATGCTGAAATAATCGCACCACAGGGCAGACTGTTTAGCCTGCTTGCCTTGTTTGACGTGCAGACGCAATCTACATGCAAGTCATGAAACGATTTATCCCTTTTATGAAACCCGACCCCGTAGTGTCTGTCGTCCGTCTGGCAGGCAGTATTGGTTCGGGTTCGCGTAGCCCCTTGAGTGATGAGGCCATAGGCCCCGTCCTTGAACGCGCCTTCCGTCGTGGCAAGCCTGTTGCGGTGGCGCTTGTGATAAACTCGCCCGGCGGCTCTCCGGTGCAATCGGCTCTCATCGCGGCGCGCATCCGGCGACTGTCGAAGGAAAAGAAAGTGCCCGTTCATGCCTTTGTCGAGGATGTGGCCGCATCTGGCGGGTACTGGCTGGCCGCTGCCGCGGATGACATCTGGGCTGATACCGGATCAATCGTCGGCTCGATCGGTGTGATCTCGTCGGGTTTTGGCGCGCATGTCGCCTTGGCGCGTCAGGGGGTGGAACGCAGGGTTTATACCTCTGCCGAGTCCAAAAGCATGCTCGACCCTTTCTTGCCTGAAAAGCCCGAAGATGTGGCTCGCCTCAAAGAACTGCTGGGCGGTCTGCACGAAACCTTTGTCGATTACGTCAAGTCGCGGCGCGGTTCCAAGCTGTCTGACGATCCCGATCTTTTCACGGGCCGGTTCTGGTTGGGCGCGCAGGCGCAGGCCTTGGGGTTGACCGACGGGATCGGGCATCTGGAACCCAAGCTGAAAGAGCTTTACGGCGACAAGACTCGATTTGCCCGCTACGGCCGCAAGCGCAGCCTGTTCCAGCGTTTTGGCGCGACGCTCGCACAGGACGCTCTGGCCGGAGTTGAGGAGCGCGCGGCTTTCGCGCGTTTCGGGTTATGACGTGATCCTGAAAGTCGTCGTTCTTTTTCTTGTCGGCATGGGCGTTCTGGCCATGTTCGGCAAATTGAAGTTTCCCGGTCAGGCGCGGTTGCAATCGGCACGGTGCCCCAAGTGCCGCCGCTACCGTATCGGTCGCGGTCCCTGTTCCTGCGGACATAAAGGATAAGATATGGTCTGGTTGATGGCAGCCCTCGGGCTTGTGATCCTGTTGTTTGCGGGCGATGCGCTGGTCAAGGGAGCGGTCAATCTGGCCCTCAGGATCGGCATTCCGGCCCTGATCGTCAGCTTGACTATCGTGGCCTTTGGTACATCCGCGCCGGAACTTCTGATTTCCATTCAGGCCGCGATGATGGGCGTTCCGGGTATCGCCATGGGCAACGTGGTGGGGTCCAATACTGCCAATATCCTTCTTGTTCTGGGTGTCCCCGCCCTGATCGCCGTGTTGCATACGTCCGAACATGACACGCGCAAAAGCTTTGTGGTGATGATCGCGGCCTCTGCGCTGTTTATCGCGCTGTCGTTCCGGGGTGTTTTCGACTGGATCTCTGGTGTGATCCTGCTGGGCGCTCTGGCGCTTGCGCTGGCGGATATGTTCCGCGATGCAAAAAAGCACAAGGCTTTGGTCGCATTACAGGCGGAAGGCGACGGGGTTACCGACGATCTGGACGATCTGGAAGGCGCCGATCCGGACATGCCGTGGTGGAAGATCATCCTTTTTCTGGTACTGGGTCTGGCGGGTCTGCCGCTTGGCGCGGATATCCTTGTGGACAGTGCCACAGTCATTGCGCGCACGTTCGGTATCAGTGAAACCGTGATCGGCCTGACCCTTGTGGCGGTCGGCACCTCCATGCCCGAACTGGCGACCACGGTGATGGCCGTGATCCGCCGTCAGGCGGATGTGGCGCTGGGCAATGTGATCGGCTCGAACCTGTTCAACCTTCTGGCCATTATCGGTATCGCCGCTTTTGTCGCGCCGATCCCTGTCGACCGGCAATTCCTGACCTATGACCTCTGGGTGATGCTGGCTGCATCACTGCTCTTGATCCCCTTCGTGTTTCTGCGCCAAAATATTGACCGTATCTGGGGTGTGATCTTGATCGTGTTCTACGTGGCCTATGTCTCGCTGATGTTCGTCTGAGCGAGCACGCCAGATAAAGGAGCCGGAAACATGGAAAAGATCGCGCTGGTCACGGGGGGCGCAAAGCGGCTGGGTCGCGCTATGGCGTTGTACCTGGCGGATCGCGGGTATGACGTTGCTGTCCATTATGCCGGTTCCCGCATTGAAGCCGAAGAGCTGTGCAACCTGATCCATGCCAAAGGCCGACGCGCTGTCGCATTGCAGGCCGATCTGCTGGACGAAGAGGCTACACATGCTCTGGCACCTGCCGCCATGCAAGCCTTGGGCGGGCCGGTGACATGCCTGGTCAACAACGCGTCTATCTTTGAATATGACAGCCTTGCCTCGGCCACGCGCACCACATGGGACCGTCATTTCGACAGCAACCTGCGCGCGCCCTTCATCCTGACGCAAGCTGTCGCCGCCGCCATTCCGCAAGCAGACATAGATGATGCGGGCGAGCCTGTCGCGCAGGGTTTGGTCGTCAATATGATCGACCAGCGGGTGCGGAAACTGACACCGGAATTTATGACTTATACACTGGCCAAGATGGGCCTCTGGGCGCTGACCCAAACATCGGCCCAAGCACTGGCGCCGCGTATCCGCGTCAATGCCATCGGGCCGGGACCCACCTTGCAGGGCGCGCGACAGTCCGCGCAGCATTTCGCTGACCAGCGCGCAGCCACAATTCTGGGGCGCGGTGCCAACCCGCAGGATATCACCGCAGCACTTGGCTATTTCCTCGATGCGCCCACCATCACCGGCCAGTTGATCTGCGTTGACGGGGGGCAGCATCTGGGGTGGCAAACGCCGGATGTGCTGGGCGTCGAGTAGCAGGACGGGGAGTTAAAGACGCATCTGCTGTCAAAGTTTTGCACTGTTCACGCCTCTGTTACGACACCGTTACAAAATTCTTAGTGTTTTCAGTATTTTGTATCGGCACAAAATAATTGTTTTAGATTTCAGGACCTTACCGAAGCGCCTAAAAAATAGGCATTTCAGCGAAGAGGGCCGGAACTAAGGAAAATTTCACACTGACGAAAACTTATCGGCAGAGTTATCCACAGAAAACGGGGACATGTTTACCCTTGCCCCCCGTCACCAAAGATTGCAGCGACACGCAAAGAATCATACCTGTGTTCCCATGACCGAAACACCCGCCCAACCGCTGACCGGCCACGCGCTGATCCAGGATCTTCTCAAGTCGCTGGACGGTTCTCCGGGCGTCTACCGGATGTTGGATGACCAGAGCCGCGTGCTTTATGTCGGCAAGGCGCGGAACCTGCGGGCAAGGGTGTCGAACTATGCGCGGCCATCCGGCCATTCGGGTCGGATCGCGCGCATGATCTCGGAAACCGCGTCGATGATGTTCCTGACGACGCGGACCGAGACCGAGGCGCTGCTGCTTGAACAGAACCTGATCAAGCAGCTCAAGCCGCGCTACAACGTGTTGCTGCGCGACGACAAGAGCTTTCCCAATATCCTGATCACCGGCGATCACGATTTCCCGCAGATCACCAAGCATCGTGGCGCACGTAAGGATAAGGGCCAGTATTTCGGCCCGTTTGCCAGTGCCGGAGCGGTGAACCGTACGCTGAACCAGTTGCAGAAGGTGTTTCTGCTGCGAAACTGCTCGGACGCGATGTTCTCAAGTCGCACACGGCCCTGCCTGCTGCACCAGATCAAGCGCTGCTCGGCCCCTTGCACGGGACAGATCTCCAAGGCGGATTATGCGGCCACAGTGGCCGATGCGGCGAAGTTCCTCTCGGGACGCTCGACCGCAGTGCAGGAAACACTCGCGGCGCAGATGCAGAAAGCCTCCGACGATATGGAGTTCGAGCGCGCCGCCGCGCTGCGCGACCGTATCCGCGCGCTAACACAGGTGCAGACGGTGCAAGGTATCAACCCGCGCGGTGTGGCCGAGGCGGATGTGATCGCTTTGCACATGGAGGGTGGGCAGGCCTGCGTGCAGGTGTTTTTCATCCGTGCCCACCAGAATTGGGGGAATGCCGATTTCTATCCCCGTATCGGTGCGGATATCGACGCGCCCGAGGTGCTAGAGGCGTTTGTCGGCCAGTTCTATGACACCAAGGAACCACCCCGCCAGTTGATCTTGTCGCATCCGTTGGACAATCCCGATCTGATGCAGGCCGCCCTTTCCGAGAAACTGGGCCGTAAGGTTGAAATCCTTGTGCCCCAGCGCGGTGAAAAGGCCGAGTTGGTCGAGGGGGCCGCCCGCAACGCCCGCGAGTCTCTGGCCCGCCGCATGGCGGAAGGGGCGACGCAGACCAAGCTCTTGAAAGGGCTGGCCGAAGCATTCGATCTTCCCGCCCCGCCGCAGAGGGTCGAGGTCTACGACAATAGCCACATTCAAGGCACGGATGCCGTGGGCGCAATGATCGTGGCAGGGCCCGAGGGGATGTTGAAAGGGCAGTACCGCAAGTTCAACATCCGTGGTGACGATCTGACCCCCGGCGACGATTTCGGCATGATGAAAGAAGTGCTGCAACGGCGTTTCAAGCGGCTGCAGAAAGAGGACCCCGACCGCACGCTGGGCCTCTGGCCAGACCTGTTACTGATCGACGGGGGCGCGGGGCAGGTCAGCGCTGTAGCGCAGATCATGTCCGAATATGGCGTGCAGGATATCCCGATGGTCGGCGTTGCCAAGGGCATCGACCGCGACGCAGGCAAGGAAGAATTCCACCGCGTCGGACAGCGTCCCTTCGCCTTGCGCCACAATGATCCGGTGCTCTATTTCGTGCAGCGACTGCGCGATGAGGCGCACCGCTTTGCCATCGGCACCCACCGCGCCAAGCGCGCCAAGTCGGTTGGTGCCACGCCGCTGGACGAGGTGCCCGGCGTGGGTGCAGGGCGCAAGCGGATGCTTCTTGCACATTTCGGCAGCGCCAAGGCGGTCAGTCGTGCGGGTCTGGAAGACCTCAAGGCAGCGCCCGGCATATCCAGCACGATGGCCGAAACGATCTATGCTTTCTTCCACGAAAAAGGCTGATAGCCGCCTCTCCGGATCGCCTAATTTGTAGACAGACGCTCTGATGCGGCTTAGGAATTAGGCATAGAGCGTGCCGGCACACATGGCGCGGTGGTCTGTTGCATTCAGGAATGTGCAACTGCTGCGGGACTGTGCAGAACTGGCACCAACGACCAACTTGGAGAGTCTGATGATCCGCACCACTTTTTTCGCAGCCGTGGCTGCTCTGAGCCTTGCCAACGCCGCCACCGCGCAGACCGACATGCCCTTCGCTCTTGACTGGAAGTTCGAAGGCCCGGCCGCCCCATATTTCGTGGCGATCGACAATGGCCATTTCGAAGCCGAGGGCCTGTCTGTTGAAGTTTCCGAGGGCGCAGGTTCGCTTGACGCGATCCCGAAAGTCGCCACAGGTGCCTTCCCCGTCGGCTTTGCCGATATCAACAGCCTGATGAAGTTTCTCGATCAAAACCCCGGCGCTCCCGTGACAGCCGTGATGATGGTTTATGACAAGCCGCCATTCTCGGTTGTCGGGCGCAAGTCGCTGGGCATTGAAACGCCTGCCGATCTGGCGGGCAAGGTGCTGGGCGCGCCGCCGCCGGATGGCGCATGGGCGCAATTCCCGATCTTTGCCGCCGAAAACGATCTCGACATGGCGTCAATCACTGTCGAGCCTGTCGGTTTCCCTGTGCGCGAACCGATGCTGGCCGAAGGCAAGGTTGCCTCTGTGACGGGCTTCTCCTTCTCGTCCACCTTGAACCTGATCCGTCTTGGCGTGCCGGAGGATGACCTGACGGTTCTGCTGATGGCCGATCACGGCGTTGCGCTGTATGGCAACGCCGTGATTGTGAACACCGATTTCGCCACAGCAAACCCCGAGGCTGTCACCGGTTTCATCCGTGCGGTCGCAAATGGCTGGAAGGACGCCATCGCTGATCCCGACATGGCCATGGATGCGCTGATCAAGCGCAACCCCGCAGCCGATGCCGCACTGGAGAAGCGCCGTTTCGAGATGGCCGTTGATGCCAATGTGGCGACGGACTGGGTCAAGGCAAACGGCATGGGCGGCATTGACGCTGATCGCATGGCGCAGGCGATCGAGCAGACGAAATCGGTTTACGAGTTCGTGAACGCGCCTGATGCGTCGCTCTACTTTACCGCAGATTACCTGCCCACCGATGGTAGCCTGACGCTGGAGTGATCCGGAAAGACAAGTATCGGGCGCCCTTTGCAGGTCAGGGGGCGTCTTTTCCATGTGACGCAGGCCGGGACCATCCAACCGCATGACCAACCTCATCGAGATCAAGGGCGTCACACACGCCTATCGCACCAAGGCAGGCCCATTGCCGGTGTTGGACAACCTGAATGTCTCTGTGCCCGAGGGCGAGTTTTGCGCGGTCGTTGGGCCGTCAGGTTGCGGAAAATCTACGCTGACACGGCTGGTAGCCGGTCTGATGAAACCCGATCGGGGCGAGGTCTGGCTGCATGGCGAACGGGTCACCTCGCCGCGCAAGACGGTGGGGATGGCGTTTCAAAATCCGGTTCTGCTGGAATGGCGCACGATCCTCGACAATGTGATCCTGCCGCTGGAAATCGTGGCCCCGCGCATGCCGCAGCGCGACCGCGAGGACCGCGCGATGCATCTGCTTGAAATGGTCGGTCTCAAGGGTTTCGAGGGCAAACGCCCGTCCGAACTGTCGGGCGGGATGCGGCAGCGCGCCTCGCTCTGCCGTTCTATCGTGCACAAGCCCGACGTGCTGATCATGGATGAACCTTTTGGCGCGCTGGATGCTTTTACCCGCGAGGATCTCTGGCAGACGATGCGCGATCTGCGCGCGGCGGAACCTTTTACCTGCGTTTTGATCACCCATGATCTGCGCGAATCCGTGTTTCTGGGCGATCAGGTCATCGTGCTGTCAGGGCGGCCCGCCCGCACCCAGCATGTGCTGACGGTTGATCTGCCTGCCGACCGGACGATTGAAAGCCTCTACACCCCGAAAGCGACCGAGATGCTGCACCTCTTGCGTGAACAGATCCGCATTGCACAGGGCCGTGACGGAGATGTGCACTGATGGACATGATCAAGAAAATCGCTGTGCCGGTGGGGGCTATCATCGCATTCCTGCTGTTCTGGGAATTTATCGTCTGGGTCAATGATTGGCCCAACTACAAGATGGCCTCACCCTCGGACCTGCCGCCCGCATTCGCACGCTACAGCCATTTGTTCATCGAAATGGGTTGGCAGACGCTGTGGCGGACAGTGGCGGGGCTGGGTCTTGCCGTGCTTGTTGGCACGCTGTTGGGCATGGCGATGGGTTTCTCCAGGATTGCCCGCGACGCGCTATATCCGTTGCTGGTCGGCTTCAACGCGATACCCAAGGCCACGCTTGTGCCGGTGATCGCGCTGATTTTCATTGGCCAGCATGATTTCAACACGGTTTTGATGGCCTTTCTGATCTCGTTCTTTCCCATTGCTGTGTCGGTCGGGATCGGCCTGTCCACGTTGGAGCCTGAATATCGCGATATCCTGCGGAGCCTTGGTGCATCGAAAGTCACGATCTTCCGCAAGATCGCCCTGCCCAAGACTCTGCCCGAATTTTTCGGCGCGCTGAAGGTTTCGGTTACGCTGGCCTTTATCGGCACCAACCTGGTCGAGATTGTCTCGCCGCACGGGCGCGGCCTTGGCGCGCTGTTCAAGTCCGGCGAGACAAACGGAGATTACCCGCTCATGTTTGCGGTTCTGATCGCCCTCGCGGTATTGGGGATCGTGCTCTATTATGCTGTTGTCGCACTGGAGCGCATCTTTGCAGGCTGGGCCGAGCGGCCACAAGGCTAGGTCGTTCAGACCGTCGCCAAGTCCAGTTGCAGGCTTCGCGTCTTCACATAAGGTTAACACCTTTCCAGTCTCCCAAAGACGGGATAGGAATGAGCGATGACATGGACCTTGCCGAATATCCTGACCGCAGGGCGGTTGTTGGCTGCCCCCGGTGTGGCGGTGATGTTTCTTTATTTCACAAGGCCCTATGCGGACTGGTTCGCCCTGAGCCTGTTCGTTACAGCCGCGATTACCGACTGGTTTGACGGGTATCTTGCGCGAGAGTGGAAGCAGGAGACCCGTATGGGCGCAATGCTGGACCCGATCGCTGACAAGGCGATGGTGGTGATCGCGCTGATGGTGATCGTGGGTTATTCCTCGATGTCACCTTGGCTGGTGCTGCCGGCAACCGTGATATTGTTCCGCGAAGTTTTCGTATCGGGGCTGCGCGAGTTTCTAGGGGATGTGTCGGGCACCCTCAAGGTGACGAAGCTGGCGAAATGGAAGACGACCACCCAGATGGTCGCCATCGCGGTGCTATTTGCACAAGGCGTGTTCGAGCATTATTTTGGCATGATCGTCTATGGTATGGACGAGGCGATGGTGATGGCCATCATCGAGGGACGCCAACCCGATATGCAGGGGCTGGGCTGGAAATTGCAGGGTATGGTCTGGTCAGGCAATGTCGGATTGACGCTGCTCTGGATCGCTGCCGCGCTGACACTGGTGACGGGGCTGGATTATTTCCGCAAGGCGTTGCCATTGCTGGAGGAGGAGAAATGATCGACGTTCTCTATTTCGCATGGGTGCGTGAACGGATCGGCCTGCCGCGTGAGCAGGTGCAAACCCAAGCCACAACAGTGGCGGGGTTGGTGGACGAATTGCGCACGCGGGAAGAGCGATATGCGCTGGCGTTTTCCGATCTGTCATCCCTGCGAGTCGCTGTGGATCAGGAGCTGACGGATTTCGATGCACCGCTGGCAGGCGCGCGGGAGGTTGCCTTTTTTCCGCCCATGACAGGCGGTTGAAGGGGGGGCAATGCGGATAGTCGTGCAGGAACAGCCCTTTGATCTTGGGGCCGAGGTCAGTGCTTTCGCCGCTGGACGCCATGACCTGGGCGCGGTTGTGACCTTTACCGGCGTGGTACGGGACGATCCGGCCAAGCCGCTTGCACAGATGATGATCGAACATTACCCCGGCATGACCGAGAAGGCGCTGGAAAAGATCGCGACCGAGGCGCAGGCGCGCTGGCCTCTGGGCGATGTGTTGGTGATCCACCGTTTCGGGGTGCTGCATCCCGGCGAACAGATCATGATGGTGGCTACAGCGGCGCGGCACCGCAAGGACGCGTTCGAGGCAGCGGAATACCTGATGGACTACCTGAAGTCCCGCGCGCCTTTCTGGAAAATGGAAAAGGGCGCCGCTGGCGAAGGCTGGGTCGCGGCGCGGTCCGCGGATGAGGACGCGCTCAAGCGTTGGTAGGCAAAGCGATTGCCGTGGCGTGACTGACGCAAGGTCGGTATTGCCAAGTCTGGCCCATGACCTCTTTCTATGGTCAGGCACAGAATAAAAGGTAAGCGATGTCGGCAGTTCTTGATGAATTCATCTCATTTCTGGGTCCCCGCGTGGAAGGGCAGTTGCAGGGCACAGCCAAGCTGGTGATCAGGGATGAGGGTGCCCTGATGCTGGACCAGACAGGCGCACGCGCGGGTGACGATGCGGCGGATGTGACGCTTTCCGCTTCGGAACAGGTGTTTCGCGCGATCCTGTCCGCTGACCAAAACCCCGCGACCGCCTATATGACAGGCAAACTCAAGGTGGATGGAAGCTTACAACGCGCCCTGAAGGTCAGCGCCATTCTGACCGCGTGAGGGGGGGGCGTCCCGCTTGCTTCATGTTCCAAGCCGCGGGTTAGCGGGCGAGGGCACGGGCTTCCTCATCCGGTGACAGGGCGGCACCTGCGCCGATTCCGTCGAGAAAATCATCGACCAGCCCCACGGCCATGTCCGCGGCTGGCAGGTACAAACCTGCCCCGCCTTCGGTCACGCGCAGGGCGATCAGCCAGTTGTTGTGCTCGGACTTGCAGGCAATGGCACGGTCGGCTTGTCCGGCAGTGCTCTCGAATGCGAGCAGGCGACAGAGGCCCAGATCGGTCTCGAATGTGCCCAAGGCACGTGCGGTGCCGCCATCGTCAAGCACCACGCTGCCGCCTGTCGCGATCTCTGCCAGGGCGCTTGCTGCTGTGTCCAACCCTGCGACGGGCGGGGGCATGCTGCGTCCGGTCAGGAATCCGCCGATGCCGACGGCCAGTGTCAGGGACGCAGCAAGGGCCACTTGCCAAGCGGCGATCCGTGGTCGGCCCGTCCTGCTGAAAAACGGCACGACTGTCTGATCTGTCTTGCCGTCTTGCGGTCCTGTCGGGGTGGTCAAGACAGAAGCGATCAGATGATCCGGCACGGTGCCGGTATCCATCGCCTGCCGCAGAATTGCGGCGGTGTCGGTGAAACGCGCATAGCGGGCGGCCAGAGCAGGATTGGCCTTGATCCGCGCAAGCAATTTGCTGGCATCGGGGCCGGTCAGTTCGCCATCGGCGAGGGCCATCAACATCTCGTCGCTCACATTCCTGTCGTTTTCGGTGCTCATCGGGTTAACCCTTGTGTCTGTGCTCTGCTCTGAGCTTGCGGACGCGGGACCGTGTCGAGCAGCGTTGCCAGTGCCAACCGGCCGCGTGACAGGCGACTCATGACTGTGCCTTCGGGGATTTCCAGCGCATGGGCCACCTCGCGGTAGCTCAGGCCCTCTACACAGACGAGCATCAGAACTGTGCGCTGGTCCTCGGGCAGACGGTCCATCGCCTGCCTGACCTGCGCCAGATAGAGCCGTGTTTCGGTGACATAGCGCCCGTCTTCACCTATCAGCGGGCTGATGATGTCGACATCATCCAACGTTACGGTAGGGCGGCGTGCACGGTGCCCGTCGATCCATGTATTCCGCATGATTCTGAACAACCAACTGTCCAGCCGCGTTCCTGGCCTATAGCTGTCGATGTTGCGCAGCCCCTTTTCGACGGTTTGCTGGACCAGATCGTCGGCCTGATCCTGCACACCTGTCAGGCTGCGCCCGAAAGCCCTGAGGCGCGGCAGCAACTGGATCATTTCGGTTCTGATTGCGTCAGACAAGAGGCGTCACTTTCTTTCCGGCGGAATAAGCTTACTCTTTTACCATGGGTAAACAACGCATCCCTGACGGATTTATTCCTTCCAAATAGAAAGACGGTGAATTTTTTCGGTCGTCCAAGGAATATCCCGTCCTTGGTCGCGTTTTCGTCAGGGACAGGTTTGTGCCCGCCGCACTACGCTGCGCCGGTCGAGCCGAGGTCGCGACACGAAAGGAGACAAGGACATGTCAGACAAGCCCAGCAAAACGGCAAGTTCCGGCCTGCCGGCAGATATGGCCCGTCGCCGCCTTTTGCAACGCATCGGATTGGCTGGCACCGTCGCCTATGTCGCACCGGCGCTGACGGCTTTGGGAATGGCGCACGCTTCGGGCGGAGGCGACGGATCGGGGGGCAGGGGTGGGTCGAGCGGGTCCGGGCCGGGCTTTTCCGGCCCCAGTCGCGGCTCTGGGGGCAATCCCATTCGTCGGCAAAGCCAATCTCGTGCCGCTCCGCAGCGACGTATCCCTCTACCACCGCCAGAGATCGTGCTGGCGCTGCCCAATGGGCAAAGCCTTGCCACGGCCGAAGCCGCCGGATATCGCGTGATCGCGGCGCAGGTGAATGCAACGCTGGAACGGACGCTGTTCCGCCTTGGCCTGCCCGCAGGACGCAACCCCGATCAGGCGCGCGCGGAACTTGCCAACCTGTTGCCGGGGGCCACAGCGGATGAGAACCACCTTTATTCGCCTGACGAGTTTCTGTGCCGCGATGGCACCTGCGCCGCGCATGAGATGGTCGGCTGGTCCGGTTGGCCCAGTGCCTTTGCCCCCAAGATCGGGATGATCGACACAGGCATAAATGTCGATCACGACGTGCTTGCAGGCCAGAAACTGACGGTCTTCCAGACTGATCTGGGCACGCGCAATGCGGCAGGACGCCAGCACGGCACCGCGATTGCGGCGATGCTGCTGGGGCGGATGGACAGCCGTGTGCCCGGTCTTCTGCCCTATGCGGAACTTGTCGCGGTCGAGGCTTTCCATCGCGGAGGTGCTGGTGATCAGGCTGATGCTTTTTCCCTTGCCAATGCGATGGATATCCTTTTGCGCGAAGAGGTCGGTGTGATCAACCTTAGCTTCTCGGGGCCGGAAAACGCTGTGCTGCGAGAAGTGACCGAACGCGCGACGCAACGCGGTGTGGCTTTGGTGGCCGCGGCTGGCAATAATGGTGTCGGGGCTCCCCCTGCCTATCCGGCGGCATGGCCGCATATACTGGCCGTAACTGCTGTGGACAGCAGCGGGCGTGTTTACAGACAGGCCAATCAAGGCCCCTATATCAGCCTGGCAGCGCCGGGCGTTGGGGTCTGGACCGCCGCGTCGATATCGGGCGGGCGGCTGAAATCGGGCACATCCTTTGCTGTGCCTTTCGTGACAGCGGCGCTGGCCGTGCACCGCATGCGGGCACCCGAGATCCCATTGGCGGGTGCGATCAGCCAGATGATTGATTGCGCCCAGGATCTGGGCGAAGCCGGATATGATCCGGTGTTCGGGCATGGTCTGCTATCTGCACCGGACGTTTGCAAAGGGCAGGTCTCCGAAGTTTTCTCAATCAGCGGGGAATAGACCGGTGCGGGATCACGTTCTTTTTTCATGGCCGCATCAGGCGGTGCCATGAGTAAAAGGATAGGGATCATGTCTGAACAGAATGGTAAAACAAACCTGTCACGCCGTGCGATGCTGGCGCGTCTGGGCTTGGCAACGGGGGCACTGTATGTGGCACCTGTCATGATGCATCTGGGTGCGGCGCACGCATCCGGCGGAGGATCGGGTGGCGGCGGTGGTGGAGTCGGTGGTGGCTCTGGTGGCGGTTCCGGCGGCGGCTCTGGTGGCGGATCGGGCGCTTCGGGCGGCGGTTCGGGTGCGTCTGGTCCTTCGGGTGACCGTGGTGGATCTGGACCGGCAGGTGGAGGGCGTTCCGGTGGATCCGGCCCGTCTGGCGGTTTTGGGAGTGGAGGCAGAAGGTGACATGGTTGCATTACCCCATGCTCACGAAGACCGAGAGGCGCGCGATCCGCGCGCCTCTCCCTCTGTGATGCAGGACCTGCGCTATCCCGGGCTTGATGGAACCGTCCGGCTTGAGGATGCGGGTGAAGTGCTTGCCGCCCTGAAAGCGCTGATGACGGGATGGCAGCCCAAAGTGACGATCCGGCGCGGGATTCCCAAGGCACCCGAAAGTTTGGTCTCCTCGATCCGTCGCTCGGGAAACCGAATGGACCTTCACTCGCCATGGCTGGACGAACCGCTGCGGGGGCTTCGGGTGGCCAGTGCCGCTTGCGGCGTTGTGGCCGATATCTCGCAGGCGTTCTGCAACCAGCATCGCGATTGCATCGGTTTGCATTGCGGCGCGGTCCAGATCAACGGGCAGCTTGTTGTGCTGACAGGACCGGCACGCGCCGGAAAAAGCACCTTGATCTCGCGGTTGACGGCTGAAACTGACATGATCGTGTTCTGCGACGATATCCTGCCGGTTCTGGATGACGGTCTGGCCTTCGGTCTGGGATTGGCCCCGCGCCTGCGCTTGCCACTTCCCGAAAACGCAAGCGCTGCCTTCCGCGCGCATGTCGCAACCTATCTGGGTCCTGCCGATAACCGCTATGGCTATCTCTGCGGTCCGAATATTGCGCCTCACGGCACACGCGCGCCTGTAAGGGCCTTTATTATGCTGGCGCGGCGGGATCAGGGCCCTGCAAGTCTGCACCACATGGGAGCCGCCGAAGCGGTGCAACATCTTGTCAGGCAGAACATCTCGGCCTCGTCAGAGGGGACGGGCCAATTCGATCGGGTCACGCAGATGGCTGAAAGCCTCGCCTGCCTCAAGCTGGTTTATAGTGATCTGGAAGATGCCGTGGCGCTGTTGCGGCAGGCCTTTGGCGTGGCGGGCCGGGATGCATCCGGTGTTGATATTGGCCCTGCCTTACCCGCGACGCTGGAGCCTGTGACGCATGCGCCAGCCCGTCTGGATCAGTGTTTTCGCCGAAGCCAGCACGTGGCCGTTCGGGCCGTGGATGCAGACCTGTTCCTGTGGCATGCGACCGAGCACAGCTATTTCCACCTCAACAGGGTGGCGCGTGCGGTCTGGACGCTGCTGGAGGAACCGGTTTCGGGCCAAGAGATCGCGGATATTCTGTGTGAGGGTTTTCCCGAAACACCCCGCGCGGTGATCGAGGCGGATGTAGCCGCCTTGCTGGGCGCCTTCGCGGCCGAACTACTAATGCTTCCAGAAGACTGATCGTAGGCGCAGGCTTCAGCGTGCGCTGATCTTTTCGATATAGGCGCGCATTTCCTCGGCCTCGTGGCGGGCTTCGCGCAGGCCTTCCATCGTGGCGGAAAGTTCCGCCTCGGTCTGGGCCAACTGATTGCTTAACTCGGCTTCGCGCTGCTGCATATAGGTAATGGCCTGATCACGGGTTTCTTCGGCTTCGTGCAGTTCCTGCGCCATTTTTTCCAGTTCGCCCATATCGGCCTTGGACACACGGGTGAAACGGTGGATCAGCCAGTTGGCGAACCAGCCTAGGCTGAAGGCGACAAAAAGAATAACTGCCGTTGCGATGATAAATTCGGTTCTGTTCACTCGCCTGCCTCGTCCCCGTTATCGTCGGACGGCGTTTCGTCACCACCGTCGGCATCCGTATCGGACGCATCTTCTTCCTGCGGGGTTTGGGCGTCATCTGCAACCCCTTCTTGCTCTGATGCGTTCTCGACGGGCTCTGTGGTGACAAGACGGAACTCGATCCGGCGGTTCGCCTCACGCCCCTCTTCGGTCTCGTTGTCAGCAATAGGCTGATCCATACCATAGCCTACTGCCGTGATTGACGAAGTCAGGATGCGGCGCGAACGCAAAGCGTTCAGAACGGCCTGTGCGCGGGCCTCGGACAGTCTCTGGTTCATCTCGACACGTCCTTGGCTGTCGGTATGTCCGCTGATTTCGAGCGGGAGGTCCCCGCAATCTAACAGGATATCGGCAATATCGCTGATGATCCCAGCTGCGGCAGAATCCGGTGTGTCTGATCCGGGTTCGAAATTGATCTTACGGGTCGAAAGGATTTCGTTGATCTGTCCGATACATTCCTCGGGCGTGGGTAGGGCCGCGATCGGGTCCAAAGCTTCGTCATAGGTGACGTTGATGGTGAAATCCGCTGTCTCGCCCAGCTTGTCGGCCAGAATGGCAGCAATCTGGCTGCTGGCCCGTTCGCTGCCTGTTGTGCCGGTCACGGTCAGCGAGGTTTCGGTCACGCGGGTCACGCCCGAACTGAGCTTGGAAAGCGATTCCAGCCCTGCCAGCACACGCACCATCCAGCCTTCGGGCAGAGTCTCGTCACTCCGGACCGCTGAAACTACGGCATCCGAGCCGAACCGCGCCTTGGCAAAATTCTCCATGATATCGCGGCTGACATCGTCGCGGATACGCCCGCGTAACTGCAACGCGCCCTCATCGGACAACAGCGCAGTAAATTCGGTCTGATCGCCGGTTTCCTCGGTTTCGGGCGCAGGCAGGACTGCTGTCAGGGCAAATACGTCGGGCAGACGGCCCTCCAACTCGCCGACAACGCGGTCGAAAAGAGCCTGATCGGTGCCTTGCTCGGCCAGCAGGGTAATATCCGCATCGGTAAAGGTTACGGATCCTGCACCCAATTCGGCCAAGGCTGCGATGGATTGCTCGACAGCGCGGCCCCAGTTAGGCGAGGGGACGCCGAGACCGATGGTGCAACTGCCCCTGTCCTCCATCCCAGCGGCGCGGGCGGCGGCCAGAATGCGGCCGCGGGTTTCTTCTGTATCTGCAGAACAGGCATCGAAGCGGCCTTTGCCATCGGCCATCAGGAAACGCAGGTTGAACGGCGTGATCACTGGACGCGGCGACGAGATATCCAGAACCAGACGCACTCCAGTTGGCACACGCCGCGCCAGATCGACTTCGAGCCTGCGCTGTTCTTCAACACTGTCGGCCATCGCTGTGATGGAAACCCTGTCAGCCGAGATCGACACCTTGGCACGCGGCATCCCCTGCACGGCGCGGATGCCGAAACCCAGCACTCGGTCCCACTGATCGGGGACAGGATAATCGGCGGTTTCCAGCAAATCGGTGACTTGTCCGTTTGCAGCTAACGGCACCAGACGTTCCAGCACATCCGCGCGGTCTGTGGCGGCAGGCACCAGACCGATCAGCGAAATGCCACTGTCATTTCGCAGGATCTCGACCGAGAAACGCGGCGGCTGCAGGACGCTGGTATCCCTAATGTCCATCGCGTCGATGACGCGCGCCGCATCAACCACGCTGCCTGCTGTGGACAGCGCCTTGAACCGCTGCGCCTCGGACGGGGCTGTGCCGGTCAACTGGACCTGAAGCCCGTCGGCCTGCACTTCGGCCCATGACAACGAATTCTCGTCCAGCGCCAGTCTGACGCCGTATTCGGAATTGTCTTCAATCGCCTTCACGGCAAAACCTGCCGCTACAAGACACAGGCCTGCAGCGGACAGAAAGGTCAGGGCAACGATGGCAATGGCGGACAGGCGCATGGAACCCCATAGCTTGTAATCGGTTGACCTGTCTTAGGGTGCCGGAGGGACAGGCGCAATCACGCCAGTGCCGCGCCGGCGAAAAACAGCAAGGGCAGAAGCCCCGCATCGCGGTTCGAACGGAACAGTCGCAAAAGCATCGCCATATCAGCCGGATCGAACCGTGCCATCTGCCAGCGCATATGCGCCAGCATCGCCAGTGGCCCACCGATTGCGATGACTGTCGGCAGCATATCCGCCCCCGTCGCACGCGTGGCGGTCAGAACAGCTAGCGCCATGATCAGGGCGCAGCCATACATGAAGGCGGTCAGCCATGCCGGGCTTGCCTTACCGAACAGGCGCGCGGTGGATTTGACCCCGATCAGGGCGTCATCCTCGGTATCCTGATGGGCATAGATCGTATCATAGAACAGCGTCCAGACGATGCCCGCCAGATAGAGAATCACGGCAGGCCAGCCAAGACTGCCGGTATGTGCCGTCCAAGCCAGAAGCGCGCCCCAGTTGAAAGCTAGACCAAGGAATATCTGCGGCCACCACGTGAACCGCTTGGCAAAGGGATAGACCGCCACAGGCACCAGCGCGATAATCCCTAGAAAAATGGCGGCAGTATTGAAGGTCAGCAGGATGCAGAACGCCACAAGCGCCTGCGCGACCATCCAGCCCGCCGCCTGTCTTGCGCTGACCTGCCCTGACGGGATAGGCCGCGACCTTGTCCGCGCCACGGCCCCGTCGAAGTCGCGATCCGTGATGTCGTTCCATGTGCAGCCCGCGCCGCGCATCAGGAAAGCGCCCAAAGCGCAGCCTGCGAAAATCCACAGATCGAACAGCCGCGCCTGCCCGTCATGCAGGATCGCCAGCGCCAGACCCCACCAGCAGGGCAGTAGCAACAACCATGTGCCAATGGGCCTGTCCGCGCGACTCAGGCGCAGATAGGGCCGCGTCGCAGGTGGTGCCAGCCGGTCGACCCAGTTGCCGCGAACGGCATCGGCCACCTGACCCTGATCCTGTATCTTGGCCTCTGGTGTCTGCTTCGGCGCGGTCATATGTTGGCCTCATGAGTGATGCAAAAATCCGCCTCTATGTAGATCATCCGCTGGGTGCTGAGCAAACGGTTCCTCTGGACCGCGATCAGGCGCATTACCTGTTCGGGGTCATGCGGCAGGCTGTTGGGGCGGGAATTCTGCTGTTTAACGGGCGGGATGGCGAATGGCATGCGCGCGTGACGGATGCGGGCAAGCGCGGCGGCGCGCTGGTTTGCGAGGCGCAGACCAAGCCGCTTGCAATGCCCCCTGATCTGTGGCTGGTCTTCGCGCCGATCAAGAAAGCGCGCACCGATTTCATTGTCGAGAAAGCCGCCGAGATGGGGGCCGCGCGGATTCTGCCGGTGCAGACTGCCTTCACCAATTCCGAACGTATCCGGCAGGACCGGCTGCAAGCCCATGCGGTGGAAGCAGCCGAACAATGCGGCGGCACTTTCGTGCCCGAAGTGACCGATCTGGTCCGGCTGGACAGGCTTTTGGCGGATTGGCCCGAGGACCGCCAGTTGATGTTCTGTGACGAGGATCTGGCACAGGGCGGCTCCTCGGTCCTGCCGGACCTGCGTCCCGACACCCCAACCCAACCCTGGGCGATCCTGATTGGTCCAGAGGGCGGGTTCTCGGCTGCCGAACGTACAAAACTGCATGCCTTGCCGTTCTCGCATCCGGTCAGCCTTGGCCCCCGAATCCTGCGGGCCGATACGGCGGCCGTGGCGGCTCTGACCCTGTGGCAGCTGCGCTATGGCGACTGGACGACGCGCGGCGGGGCCTCTGCATGAGCTTCGTGCGGCCCGAAGTCTCGCGCGTCCTGCACCGCTGGCGCGGGGTGCTGACCGGTGCCGCAGTCGCCGCCATCGGGCTATGGTGGATCGTGACCAGCAGCGGCCTGCTGGGGTGGGTCGGTTGGACCATTCTGGCGGCAGGGCTGGCGCTGGCCTTTACCGGATTACAACGCCTGCGCTTTGCCGTGGGGCAGGGCGGGCCGGGAGTGGTCAGCATCACGGAAGGTCAGGTGGCCTATTTCGGCCCCCTGACCGGCGGTGTCGTGGCCCTGTCCGAGCTGACGCGTCTGGATATCGACCATAGCGGCAAGCCCGCGCATTGGCAGTTGCACCAACCCGGTCAGCCGGTGCTGTCCATTCCCGTGACGGCCGAGAATGCAGGTGCCCTCTTCGACAGCTTTGCCGCACTTCCGGGCCTGAACACCGAACGGTTGCTGGCACAGATGCATGCCACCCGTCCGCACATCGCCGTGATATGGCAGCGCGATATCCCCCTTGCGCGATTGACACTGCCGCGCTGACGCGGCACTTCTGCCCCCTGAACAGACGCGCATCACAGTCGGAGAGCCCAGCATGTCCATTCCACAATCCGGCGGCGGGCCGATCGAACACCATTCGCAACTGGCCGAATATCTGGCATCTGGCTGCAAGCCCAAGCAGGACTGGCGCATCGGGACCGAGCACGAGAAGTTCGGCTATTGCAAGGATACGCTTGCCCCGATCCCCTACGAGGGGCCACGCTCGGTGCTGGCCGTGCTGAAGGGGTTGCGCGATGCTCATGGCTGGTCCCCCGTCGAAGAGGCGGGCAAGCTGATCGGTCTGGTCAAGGACGGGGCCAATGTCAGCCTCGAACCGGGCGGACAGTTGGAACTGTCCGGTGCCGCGCTGGAAACCATCCACGAGACCTGCGACGAGGTGAACCAGCATCTGCGCGAGGTCAAGGATGTGGCCGACAAGGTCGGTGTAGGCTTTATCGGGTTGGGGGCCGCCCCCGTCTGGACGCATGACGAGATGCCGCTGATGCCTAAGGGGCGCTACCGGCTGATGGACAGCTATATGCAAAGCGTCGGCACCAGCGGTCAAACGATGATGCGGCGGACGTGCACAGTGCAGGTCAATCTCGATTTCGCGTCAGAGCCGGACATGGTGAAAAAGCTGCGCGTGGCAATTGCCCTGCAGCCCGTGGCGACTGCGCTTTTCGCCAATTCACCCTTCTTCGAAGGCAAGCCCAATGGCCATAAAAGCTGGCGCGCCCGTGTGTGGCGCCATCTTGATCCCGCACGCACAGGGATGTTGCCCTTCGTCTTCGAGGACGGGTTCGGGTTCGAGCGTTACGCTGAATATGCGCTCGATGTACCGATGTATTTCGTCTATCGCGACGGCAAATATATCGACGCTTTGGGTATGTCCTTCCGCGATTTCATGGCAGGCAGACTGCCCGCGCTGCCGGGTGAAACCCCGACACTCAGCGATTGGGCCGACCATCTGACCACCGCCTTTCCCGAAGCACGGATCAAGAAATACATGGAAATGCGCGGGGCCGATGGCGGCCCGTGGCGCAGGCTTTGCGCGCTGCCCGCCTTCTGGGTGGGGCTGATGTATGACCAGTCTGCGCTGGATTCGGCATGGGATATCGTCAAGGGCTGGGACGCTGAAACCCGCGAGGCCCTGCGCGTGGGTGCCAGCGTCGAGGGCCTTCAGGCGCAGGCCGGCAAGATCGACATGCACGATCTGGCGCGGGAGGTTCTGGCCCTGTCCGAGGCTGGCCTCAAGGCCCGCGCCCGCGCCGGTGCGGGCGGTCTGGTGCCAGACGAGACGCATTTTCTCAACGCGCTCAAGGAAAGCATCGACAGCGGCAAGACCCCTGCGGACGAGTTGCTCGCGCATTATCACGGCGACTGGAATGGCGACCTGAGTCGGATCTACGTAGAATACAGCTACTGATCACGCGCCTGCGCTTCTTCTTGCGGCACATATCCTCGGAGGGTATCCCTCAGGGTTGCGTGAGCGGATAGCCTCAGGCCCCACCACGACTATTTCTGCCCGATCTTCGGCTCGGTGCCTTCGCGCAGTCGCGCGATATTGCTGCGGTGCCGCCAGAAGATCATCAAAGTCAGGACCGCGCCCAGAACAAGCATGTCCCCCGCGCCCAGCAGCACGAACCAGACGGTCGACACCGCCGCCGCAGCCAGTGCCGCATAGGATGAAATGCGCGTTGCCGCCGCAACCGCCAGCCATGTGCCGCAGACCGCAAGGCCCACAGGCCAGGCCAGCGCAAGGATCACACCGATATAGGTGGCGACACCTTTGCCGCCTTTGAAACCCAGCCAGACCGGATAGCAATGGCCCAGCATCGCGGTCAGTCCGGCAAGCTGTGCTGCATCCTCGCTTGCGATGGCACGGGCCAACAAAACCGCAACAGCGCCCTTGGCGCCGTCCAGCAGCAGGGTCAGTGCGGCAGCTTTCTTGTTGCCGGTCCGCAGCACATTGGTCGCGCCGATATTGCCCGAACCGATCTCGCGCAGGTTGCCCAGCCCCATGATGCGCGTCAGCACCACGCCGAAAGGGATTGATCCCAGCAGATAGCCGATAATTGCCCAAAGGATCAGCAAGGCAGGTGTCGTGTCTATCAGGGGCATCACAAATCTCCGAACACGCAGGTGCCGTTCACGAATGTTGCGCGCACCCTACCTTGCATGCGCGCGCCGTCAAACGGCGTGTTCTTGGATTTCGACCGCAGACTGAAGCGGTCCAGAACGAAAGGCGCATCGGGATCGAATAGCACCAGATCGGCAGGTGCGCCTGTAGCCAGCCGCCCTTGTGGCAAGCCCAGCCGGTTAGCCGGGTTCAGTGCCAGCGCCCGGAAAAGTTGCGGCAATGTCAGATCGTCGGAATGGTAGAGCCTGAGGGCGGCAGGAAGCAGCGTTTCCAGACCCACCGCGCCGGATGCGGCCTCCTCGAACGGCAAGCGTTTGCTTTCTTCGTCCTGCGGTGTGTGCATGGAACTGATGATGTCGATGACCCCGTCACGCAGGGCGTCGATGACGGCCAGCCGGTCGTCCTCGGCGCGCAGAGGTGGCTTGACCTTGAAAAAGGTGCGATAATCGGCCAAATCCAACTCATTCAGCGTCAGATGGTGGATGGAGGCGCCAGCGGTAATATCCAGCCCGTTGCGTTTGGCGCGCATCAAGGCGGGCAGGGCGCGGGCGGTGGTGATCTGATCGGCGTGATAGCGCGCGCCGGTCATTTCGAGCAGCGCGATATCGCGGTCCAGCCCCATCCGCTCAGCCATCGGCGACACGGCGGGGAGGCCGCGCAACGAGGCGAATTTGCCGCTGGTGGCGGCAGCCCCGTCGGATAGTCCGGGATCTTGCGGATGCCCGATCACCAGCGCGCCAAGGCTGCGGGCATAGGTCAGGGCGCGCGAGAGCACCTTGGTATTGCTGACCACATGGTCGCAATCGCTGAAGGCGACCGCACCGGCATCCAGCAGAAAGCCGATCTCGGTCATCTCGCGCCCTTCGCGGCCCTTTGTCAGAGCGGCAATCGGTAGAACGCGGACGGGGGCGGCCTCGTTCGCGCGGCGGGTGACGAATTCCAGCGTTTCGGGGCTGTCGATGGCGGGGGTGGTATCGGGGCGGGTGACGATGGTTGTGACACCGCCTGCGGCGGCAGCCAGTCCAGCCGATCGGAAGGATTCCTTGTGCCGCTCGCCGGGTTCGCAGACCTTGACGCCGATATCAATGATGCCGGGCGCAAGGCACATGCCGGCGCAGTCGATGCGGGTCGCGCCGGGAAGATCGCCCGCCGTCTCGCCTTCGGACAGGATGCGTGCGATCACGCCGTTCTGCACGATCAGCGCGCCTTTGAACTCTAGACCTTCGGGATCAATCAGGCGGGCGTTGTGGAAAAGCGTGGTGGTCATGCGGCCCCCGATCTGTGTCTGGTGCGTCGTCTTACCCCGCAGCGCGCCGTCGGTCCAGCGGGGTTAAGGGGCGCGCCGTGTCTAATCCGCCTCCTTTATGCCGGATTGAAGCTGCCGGATCAGATGATAGAGCGGCCGCCCGTCGGCGAGTTGGTTGAATCGCGCGGCAACAGTCACCAGATCACCGTCGGAATCGCGTTCGCTGCCGCTGTAAAGGATCACGCTATCCAACCCGTCGCGCACCAGATCAATGCGCGCATCAGGCGTGATCGGATAGGTTTTCAACTGTCGTGACCACCAGCTTTCAGCGATATAGGCGCGCTGCGTGCTCAGCGCATAACGGACATAGCGCGGCGCGTAGCGGGCCTTCAGAGAGGGGCCTGCCACCAGAAACGCACCTGCCGCAGCGAAAGGCACGCTGAACAGGATCAAGAATACGGCGATGCCCAGTGTCCATAGCGTGTCAGCCTCGCCCGACAGGATGCACCAGACAGAGGCACCGCACAGATCGACCCCCACGACCAGAAAGGGCGCCCCGAATATCGCCAAGCCGATCTGAGGCCATCGCAAGCGCCGGTCGGATACGGGGCTGCCGGTCCAGACCAGCTATTCACCGGCCTCGAAATAGGCGGTCCAGTCACCATCGTCGTCCAAGGTCAAACCCTGTCTCCTGCCCTTCTGGGACGAGACAGGGTATAGCCTTGACCTTGGGCGCTTTTATGGCAGCGATTTGATTGGATTGGTCCGGATTGCGGTTGGTCATCCTCAGGTTGGAGCAAGGTGAAACAGGGCACAGCATGATCCGTACGAACTGTCAGTGTCGTCAGTCCGCGAAAGTTGCCTCAACCCGTGCGCACGACCATGGCCCGCTCGATCCGCGTTCGCGTGGTTGTGCCGTCCGCTTGATACTTGATCAGGTGTTTGTCGCCCGCATGGGTCACGATCTGCACCGCTGAACCAATCCGGTTCAGCTTGGCAATCTCGCCCAACCGCACGGCGCGGCCACCGGGGCCAAGCAGGCGGCGATTGGTCAGATCCCAGCGCGCAGCGAGTTCGTCGGAGGCGATGTAGAACGCGCGGATCGCAATGGCGGCCAGGCCACCCACCGCGCCGGTCCAGAGGTGGGGATTGCCCATGACCCATAGGATCACCATGCCAAGCGCCATGGCGGCAGCAGCCATCTTGGCGTGGTCGCGCCAATAGGTTGCGCGGTCAGGGGTGAAACTGTCCTGAACGGCCTCACCTTGCTCCAGCGTGAACGTGGGAGTCATGGAATGGACCGGTTCGCGCGCTGTCATCCCGCCATCCAGATTACAAGACCCGTCAGCACGAACAACACGACAAGGGCGGCTGTTGCAATGCGTCCCGACATGGCCGCGTCCGACACAGGCTTGCGGTGCTGCGCGATTGGCGTTTCACCAGTTCCGGTGCCAGGCAGCGGTTCGAACTTCACAAGTGGGGATGTCTCGCGGTAGCTGCCGATCAAGGTCAACTCGGCAGGTAGTTCCAGATCAATGTCCTGCTCGCCAAAGGCGCGTGACAGAACGATCAGGACATATCCCTCCAGCGCCGAAAGACGTGCCTTGTCGGGGATGATCTGCTTTTCCGGCAGTCCCAGACCCTCGACCAGATAACCGGGAAGGCCCAGACCTGTCAGATCCTTGATGGCGAAAAGCTCGGCCTGCTGCGTGTCCAGATCCGGCCAGCCCAGCAGTATTGCTGCAGCAGGTGTTTCAGGAAGCTCACCCGTTTGCGCTGTTGCCTGTCCCGCCGTGTCGCGCAACATTGTGGCAACCTGTGCTTCGGGCAGGTTGACGGCGAAAACCCGTGTGACGCCGGCCTCATGTGCTGCAATGGTCAGTTTGCCGCTCAAACCATGATCCCTT
Organism: Seohaeicola saemankumensis; assembly: GCF_021021435.1. GTDB lineage: Bacteria > Pseudomonadota > Alphaproteobacteria > Rhodobacterales > Rhodobacteraceae > Seohaeicola. The sequence goes on along the minus strand of NZ_JAINWI010000011.1, from coordinate 223,132 downwards.
CTGCATGGTGTGCGCGGCTTTCACGCAGGTTGCGCGCCAGCAGGTCCATCGCAGCCATGCGGACGGCGACGCCCATCTCGACCTGCTCCTGAATGACCGAGCGGTTGATGTCATCGGCCAAGGTGCCGTCGATCTCGACCCCGCGATTCATCGGACCGGGATGCATGACAATGGCATCGGGTTTGGCATGGGCCAGCTTTTCCGCATCTAGCCCGAAACGGTGATAATATTCGCGCTCGGACGGGATGAACCCGCCATCCATGCGTTCCTTTTGCAGGCGGAGCATCATCACCACGTCCACGTCCCGAAGTCCGGCGCGCATGTCGTCATAAACCTCGACACCGAATTCGCCGATCCCTGCAGGCATCAATGTGGGCGGACCGATCAGGCGGATACGGTTCTCCATCTTGCCCAAAAGGATGATATTCGACCGTGCCACGCGGCTATGGGCGATATCGCCGCAGATCGCGATGTCCAGGCGGTGCAAGCGACCCTTGGCGCGGCGGATGGTCAGCGCATCTAGCAGCGCCTGTGTGGGATGTTCGTGCCGCCCGTCGCCTGCGTTCAAGACGGCGCAATTCACCTTCTGCGACAACAGATCGACCGCGCCGGAATGCGGATGCCGCACGACCAGCAGATCGGGATGCATCGCGTTCAGGGTCATGGCCGTGTCGATCAGGGTCTCGCCCTTCTTGATGGACGATGCCTGCATCGACATGTTCATCACATCTGCGCCAAGGCGCTTTCCTGCCAATTCGAAACTGGCCTGCGTGCGGGTTGACGCCTCGAAGAACATGTTGATCTGGGTCAGCCCCGCCAGCACATCGCCATGTTTCACATCGCGTCGGTTCAGGGCGACATATTGGTCGGCCAGATCCAGCAGAGTCGTAATCTCGACAGGGGATAGCGGTTCGATGCCCAGCAGGTGTCTTTGGCCGAAACTCATGCGGGTCTCCTCGGGTTACTGATCCGCTTATAGAAAGACGCAAGCCTTGGGGCAAGGATGTGCGGCACGCTTTCGCAAGGCCGTTCAGCGCGATACTGTAGCCGCATGGAATCGCACATGGATCATCGCAGCGCACGGGCGCTACTGGAATGGTATATCGACCTTGGGGCCGATGAATGCATTCAGGACAGCCCGATCAACCGTTATGAATTGCCCGACGCCGCCCCTGTTTCTGTCCGCAAGGCAGCGCCTGCCCTGCCGGACACGAAACCCGCGCCCGCCCGCCCGCGGGTCGTGGCGATGGCGCAAGTCGATACTGTGGCCGAGGCACAGCGCGCGGCCCGATCAGCACCCGATCTGGCGGCGTTGAAAGCGGCATTGGCGGCCTTTCCGCATTGCGATCTCAGGCGCGGAGCGCGCAATCTGGTTTTCGCCGATGGACAGCCGGGCGCGCGAGTGATGATCGTGGGCGAGGCACCGGGCCGGGACGAGGATCAGGAAGGACGCCCCTTTGTCGGCGTTGCGGGCCAGTTGCTGGACCGCATGCTGGCCGCGATCGGGCTGGCGCGGGATGCGGCCGAACCGGATCAGGCTGTCTATATCACCAATGTCCTGCCGTGGCGTCCGACGCAAAACCGTGACCCTGTGGCCGAAGAAATCGCGATGATGCGGCCTTTTGTCGAGCGTCACATCGCCTTGGCCAAGCCGGAGGTGCTGATCCTGATGGGGAACCACGCCTGTGATGCTTTGCTTCACCGCAAGGGCATCCTGCGTCTGCGCGGGCAGTGGACCGAGGCGGCGGGCCTGCCTGTCATGCCGATGACGCATCCGGCCTATCTGTTGCGCAATCCAGCGGCCAAGCGCGAGGCATGGGCTGACCTGCTTGATGTGCGGGCGAGGCTGGATCAGACAAGAGGCGCGCGGTGATTGTCGATCCGCTGGTTTTGCTGGCCTTTCTGCCTGCCGCGCTGGCGCTGAACCTGACGCCGGGTGCGGATATGATGTTCTGTCTGGGGCAGGGCTTGCGGGCAGGTCCGCGCCCCGCCGTTGCCGCCAGTGCGGGCATCGCGTTGGGCGGCTTCGTGCATGCAGGGCTTGCGGGGCTGGGGCTGAGCGCGCTGATCGCGGCGATGCCGGTTGCGCTGGATGTGATCCGGTGGGTCGGGGTGGCCTATCTGCTGTATCTCGCGGTGCAGGCGTTGCGCTCCCCCGTGCCGACGGTGGCGCAGGCGCGGATGGTCCGGCCTCGTGCGGCGCTGCGGGCATTCTGGCAGGGTTTGCTGGTCAATCTGACCAATCCAAAGGTGATCCTCTTCGTGCTGGCCTTTGTGCCGCAATTCGTCGATCCCGCGCGCGGTGCGGTGCTGGCGCAGTTCCTGATCTATGGCGCGGTCCTGTCGGTGGGCGGTTTTTTTATCAACGCGGCTGTGGGCGTCTTTGCCGCAGGGGTGGCAGGGCGGATGGCTGGCAATCTGCGGTTGGCCCGTGTGCTAGGCTGGGTCAGTGCGGGAATATTCACGGCCTTGGCCTTGCGGCTGGCCCTGATGCAGAAAGGATGAACCATGTCACGGATTGATGAGAGCAAGATGTTCCTGCCGGTGCGAATTGCCGTTCTGACAGTCTCGGATACACGCAGCGCTGCCGATGACCGTTCGGGCGATACGCTGGTCGAGAGGCTGACGGGCGCAGGCCATCATCTTGCGGGTCGCACAATTATCCACGATGATCGTGCTGATATAGCGCAACAATTGCGCGAATGGATTGCTGATTCAGCAATAGACGTGATCATTTCCACAGGGGGCACAGGGCTTACAGGGCGCGATGTGACGGTCGAGGCGCATCGCGATGTCTATGAAAAGGAGATAGACGCCTTCGGAACCGTCTTCACCATCGTGTCGATGCAGAAGATCGGCACCAGTGCCGTTCAAAGCCGCGCCACAGCAGGGGTGGCTGGTGGAACCTATCTGTTTGCCTTGCCCGGCAGTCCCGGTGCCTGCCGTGACGCATGGGACGAGATCCTTGCCTTCCAGCTTGATTACCGTCACCGGCCCTGCAACTTCGTCGAGATTTTTCCGCGACTTGATGAACATCAACGACGGAAATAACCGCCACCAGCGTATCATGTGTGTAACGGCCTTGTGGCTTGGCAATTCTTGCCACGCGGCTAGGCTTTGACGCTGGGCCAAGCCCCGCCTTGCAAGGATCGAAAAGAAGATGAGGTTTCTGCGCCAGAGCCTGACTGGGCTTTTCCTGTTGTCGCTGACTTTGGCGCTGTTGATCATGGCGGGCCAGACGCTGCGTGATGCGGTGCAGGACCGCCTGTCGCGCGAGGCGCGCATGCCAGAGGGTCGCGAGCGGGTATTCTCGGTTAATGTTGTCACGGCCGAGGCGGCGACCGTAACGCCCGTATTGACGGCCTTCGGGGAGGTGCAAAGCGGGCGGACACTGGAAATCCGCGCCGCCGTGGGTGGCAGTCTTCTTGAACTGGCCCCCGAATTTGTTGAGGGCGGGGTCGTTTCCGAAGGACAGGTTCTGTTCAGGATTGATCCGGCGGATGCCGAGGCGGCGCTGGCGCGGGCGCAGGCGGATGCAACGGATTCCGCCGCCGAAATGCGCGATGCGGCGCGTGCGCTGGAACTGGCGCAAGACGAATTGCTGGCCGCCGAGGAGCAGGCCGCGCTGCGCGAGCGCGCCGCTTTGCGGCAGCGCGATATTGCGGCGCGCGGTGTTGGCTCCGAGGCGGCTGTCGAGACGGCGGAACTGGCCGCAAGTGCGGCACGGCAGGCTGTTCTCACGCGCCATCAGGCTATCGCGCAGGCCGAGGCGCGGTTGGCCCAGTCCGAAACCAGCCGGAGACGGTCCGATATCGCCTTGGCCGAGGCCGAGCGTCGGTTGGATGATACGGTGGCCCGCGCAAGGTTTTCCGGTGTTCTGAGCGGGGTCAGCATCGTCGAGGGGCGTTTGGTGTCAGCCAATGAGCAGCTTGGACAGTTGATTGATCCCGACCGTCTTGAAGTGGCCTTTCGCATCTCGACCGCGCAATATGCGCGGCTTCTGGATGGCGCAGGCAAGCTGAAGGATCTTCCGGTGCGTTTGCGACTGGACATGTTCGGCATTGATCTTGAACGCGAGGGCCGTCTGAGCCGTGATAGCGCCGCTGTGGCCGAGGGGCAGTCGGGCCGGTTGCTTTATGCCGCGATCACCGACCCCGCAGGGCTGAAGCCCGGCGATTTCGTGACTGTCGAGGTGGACGAGCCGCCGCTGGACCGCATGGTGCGTCTGCCGGGTTCGGCGATGGACAGCAGCAATACCGTCCTAGTGCTGGGCGCGGCTGACCGGCTTGAGGAATTGCCGGTCACGCTGGTGCGGCGGCAGGCCAATGATATTCTGGTGCAAGGTGAGGGGCTTGAGGGGCGCGAGGTCGTCGCCGAACGCTCGCCGCTTCTGGGCGCGGGGATCGGTGTGCGCCCGCTGCGCGGGCCTTCCGGCGCGATCGAGGACGTGCCTGCGCCCGATCTTCTGGAATTGACGTCCGAGCGCCGCGCCCGTCTGGTGGCTTTTGTTGAGGGCAATGACCGGATGCCTGCCGAAATGCGGACGCGTCTGCTGGCGCAGCTTCAGGCCGAACGTGTCCCTGCCGAGGTGGTGCAGCGGCTTGAACAGCGTATCGGGGGTTAGGGCGGATGGTCCGCAACATCCCCCCTATGGCAGGCGGTATCCTGTCCTATTTTACCCGCCACAAGACAGCCGCAAACCTGCTTCTGGTGCTGATGGTTGTGGCGGGTCTGTTCGCGGCACCGAACATGCGCGCGCAGTTCTTTCCCGATGTCGTCATCGACAATGTCACTGTCAGCGTAGTCTGGCAGGGGGCAGGGGCCGAGGATGTTGACAGAGCCATCGTGCAGGCGATGGAGCCTGCATTGCTGGCGGTCGAGGGTGTGGCGGAATCCAACTCGTCCAGCCGCGAGGGGCAGGCCTCGATCCAGCTTGAATTCGATCCGGGTTGGGACATGGGCCGTGCCGCCGAGGATGTGCAATCCGCAGTCGACCAGATCACGACCCTGCCCGAAGAGGCGGAAGAGCCGCGTGTGCAGCGCGGCATCTGGCGCGACCGGGTCACGGACGTTGTGATCACCGGACCGGTGGGCGTGGACCAGTTGGCGCGCTTCGCCGACGAGTTTGTGACACGGCTTTTCGCGGAAGGCATCACGCGCACCACGGTGCAAGGCGTGGCCGCACCCGAAACGCTGGTCGAGGTCGCGTCGGTCAACCTGATGGCCCATGACATCACCTTTGCCGAGATTGCTGCCGTCATCGCCGGCGAAGTCTCGGCTGATCCGGTTGGCGATGTGACGGGGGCCAATGCGCGGGTGCGGACCGGATCGGGGCGCAGTAGCCCTGACGAGATCGCGCAGATCGTCCTGCGCTCGAACCCCGACGGATCGGTGCTGCGCCTGTCGGATGTGGCGCGGATTGAAAAACTGGGGGTCGACAGGGATCGCGGCTATTTTGTCGGTGACTATCCGGCCATGACCGTGAGGGTGGACCGCTCGGCCAGCGGTGACGCGATCCGCGCACAACGACAGGTCGAGGCGGCAGCGGCCAGCCTGCAGGCGACCCTGCCCGCGGGGGTGACGGTCGATCTGATCCGGACAAGGGCCGAACAGATCACTGGACGTCTTGACCTGCTGATCAGCAACGGGCTGACGGGGCTGGCGCTGGTCGTGGCGATGCTTTTCCTGTTCCTGAATGCGCGCACGGCTTTTTGGGTGGCGGCGGGTATTCCCGTGGCGATGCTGGCGGCGATTGCGCTGATGTATGCCTTTGGTCTGACGCTGAACATGATCAGCCTGTTCGGGTTGATCATCACGCTGGGCCTTGTGGTGGATGATGCCATCGTTGTCGGTGAACATGCCGATGCGCGCCACCGGTTGGGCGAGGCGCCGGTTGTGGCGGCTGAAAACGCGGCGCGGCGTATGGCAATGCCTGTCTTGGCCGCGATGCTGACGACCGTGATCGCCTTTTTCGGTCTGGTGGTGATCGGCGGGCGCATGGGCAGCCTGATTTCGGACATTCCCTTTACTGTGATTGCCGTGCTGGCGGCGTCCTTGGTCGAGTGTTTCCTGATCCTGCCGAACCACATGGCGCATGCGCTGGCGCATTCAGTGAAGGATCACTGGTACGATCTGCCCAGTCGCCATGTGAACCGCGGCTTTGACTGGGTTCGTGATCGTTGCTTCCGGCCTTTGATCGGTCTGGTTCTGACCGCGCGCTATCCGGTGCTGGCTGGGGTGATCCTGCTACTGGCCGTGCAGGTGGCCTCGCTGGTGCGGGGCGATGTGCCGTGGCGTTTCTTCAACGCGCCTGAACAAGGCAGTGTCACGGGCAATTTTTCGATGCTGCCCGGCGCGAGACGCGACGACACCTTCGAGATGATGCACGAGATGCAGCGCGCCGCTGTCGAGGTGGCCGCGCGCTACGAGGCCGAGCATGGCCGCAATCCCATTGCCTATATGATCGCCGAGATCGGTGGCAATTCAGGTCGCTCCTTGCCCGGGACCGAAGATACCGAGGCGGATCTTCTGGGCGGCATTTCGATCGAGATGATCGACCCTGATCTGCGGACCTATTCCTCATTCGCTTTTGTGGCCGACCTTCAGGATGCCGTGCAGATGCACCCGCTGGCCGAAACTGTCAGTTTTCGCGGCTGGCGCTCCGGACCTGCCGGAGAGGCGCTGAACGTGCAGTTTTTTGGCGCTACCGCCGAAAGTCTCAAAGCGGCAAGCGAGGCCCTCAAGACCGCACTGGCGCCTTTCCCCGAAGTGTCGGCCGTCGAGGATACGCTGTCCTATGACAAGGAAGAGCTGATCCTGAACCTGACCCCGCAGGGGCAGGCGATGGGCTTTTCCATTGACGAACTGGGCCGCGTGCTGCGCCACCGTCTGAACGGGCTAGAGGCCGCGACCTATCCCGAAGGGCCGCGCAGCGCCGCGATCCGTGTAGAACTGCCGGAAGGTGAACTGACCGCCGATTTTATGGAGCGGATGCAGTTGCGCGCGCCCTCAGGGGCCTATCTGCCGCTGTCCGATATCGTCAGTGTCGAGGCGCGGGCGGGGTTTTCAACCGTGCGGCGCGAGAACGGGTTGCGGGTGATCACGGTCACGGGCGACATCTCTGAAGACGATCCCGCCCGCGCTGCCGAGGTGATGCGGGCGCTGCAAACCGAGATCCTGCCGCAGATCGCGTCCGAGATGCAGCTGGAATACAGGCTGTCGGGCTTGTCCGAGCAGGAAAACGATTTCCTGTCGGATGCGGGCACGGCGCTGATTCTGTGCCTGACCGGCATCTATCTGGTGCTGGCATGGATATTCTCAAGCTGGACGCGGCCGCTGGTAGTGATGGCCGTGATTCCTTTCGGGCTGGTCGGCACGATCTGGGGTCATGCCTTTTGGGATGTGCCAATGTCGATGTTCACTGTTGTGGGATTGTTGGGGATGACCGGCATCATCATCAACGATTCCATCGTATTAGTTACAACGATTGACGAGCGCGCGAAGGAACGCGGGCTTTTGCCTGCCATTGTCGACGGCGCGGCGGACCGATTGCGTGCCGTGATGCTGACCACGCTGACGACCGTTCTAGGGCTTGCTCCTCTGCTCTACGAGACATCGTCGCAGGCGCAGTTTCTCAAGCCAACGGTTATCACGCTGGTCTATGGTCTGGGGTTCGGCATGGTGCTTGTCTTGATGGTTGTGCCCGCTCTGATGGCCATACAAGCGGATGTAAGCCGCCAGATCACCGCGCTGAAACGCGGGTTGCGGATGCGTGGGACGGCACCGGCGCTGCGGTTGGCTTTGGCAGGCATCTTGCTGTGGCTGGCGGCAACGCTGGGCTGGGTTGCCTGGCAGGGCCAACTGCCTGCGCCGCTGACCGTTATCCTGCCCGATGTCGTCTTGGGGTCACCCATGGGGGCGGCGCTGGCACTGTTTCTGGGGGGCGTGATTCTTGTGGTGCTGGCGACCTATGTCTTTGTGGCAATAAGGCATGTGCGCGACCAGCGGGCAGCCTGACACATGACAGCGGCGCCCGTCAGGGAGCGATGCAGCCCTTGATATCCACAGCCTTATCCGCGCCCAGCACTGTCATTCTGATACCCGAGCGGTCCAGCGCGAAAACCTGACCCGAGACATGCACAAGCTCTGTCCGTGTCGTCAAAGTACTGCCTTGGCGGAGGCTTTCGGTTTCGGCAACCCAGACCAAAGGGTCTGCGGTTTCGATCAGCACTGTTTCGGTGCCACCGGCGCTGGGCATGTCGATACTGACATCCAGAGCAAGCCCGTCGCGGATCGGGGACAGGGCGCAGGTGACCCTGCCGACATCGGCGCCCGCGGCGCTGACAGGTTGATCGTCCAGCGCCGTCCGTATCAGGTTCTGCTGTGCGGCCGAGCCATTGGCTGGCAGATCCAGCGCGAAATCGAACTCGACCGGCACACAGATTGTTGAACAGACACCGATCTGCATCCGTGCCGATACCTTGGCCGGACGGCCTGTTGCCTGCGGTGTGACATGCAAGGGCAGCACAAGCTCTTTCGCATAGCCGACCGTCTGCATTCCGTTCTGGGTGAATAACACAGGGGTGGGCCAGATCGGTACGATATCCGCCAGATTATACGAGCCCTGCAAATCCATCGTTGGCGGAATGCCCGCATCTCCAGGGGCGCGCCAATAGGTTTTCCAGCCCGGCGCCAGTGTCAGATGCAACGCGGCCATATGGCCACCATCCTTGTCATGCCAGCCGGGCAAGACGCTTACCTGCACCAGATCCGCCAGAGTGTCGGGCTGGGCCTGAGGTGATTGCGCGTTAACAGGTAAAGCTGCCGCAGAAGCAACGGCCAGACCGAAGGGCAGGGCAAGAATAAAATGGGGCAATGTCATACACTGGTCATGCGCGAAACGCCGGTGAAGGACAACTCACATTCGGGCGATTGACCCGTGTGGTGGGCGCGACCGGTGCATATACGCCAGTTGTTGCGATGAACGCTTGTTTGGGGGCAAGGGTGGGTGCAGTCTGGCATCAGGCCGCAAGAGGCATATATGTCAGCCATGAATGATGCAGACCCGCCACAGTCCCCGCAAAAGCCGCAGGATCGGTTGGACCTGACCGGCAAGCTTCTGATCGCCATGCCTGCAATGGGCGATCCGCGTTTTGCGCGGTCGGTTGTGTTCATCTGCGCCCATTCCGAAGACGGAGCCATGGGCCTGATCGTCAATAAACCCGCCTCTGACCTGAGCTTGCGGGGCTTGCTGGATCAGGTGTCGATCAGCATGACACGCGACATGGCGGACCGGCCCGTGCACTACGGCGGTCCAGTCGAGAATGCGCGGGGATTCGTTCTGCATTCGGGGGAATATAGCTCGCGTGTCACGACCCTGCAGGTCTCGGCACCGTTCGGGATGACGGCGACGGTCGACGTGTTGGAAGATCTGGCAGCAGGGTTTGGTCCCGACCGCGCGATTGTGGCGCTTGGCTACGCCGGATGGGGGCCGGGCCAGCTTGAGGCCGAAATCGCGCAGAATGGCTGGTTGACGGGGGATGCATCATCCGATCTGGTGTTTGCCACGCCCGATGCGGCCAAATGGGAGGCAGCGTTGCGCGGACTTGGGATCGACGCGCTGGCTTTGTCTTCGGCGGCGGGGCGTGCCTGAGCCTTGTGAGAATGCGCTTCGCGCCAGGATATTTAAGGCAAGAAGAAACGCGTTGGACAGCGTCAAGGGCGCGGGGCGGCGGCACGTCTGAGCCGGTCATTGATGGCGCGACCAAGGCCCCGTTCGGGAATGGTGGACACGGCAATACCTGCCACGTGCCGCGCGTCAAGGCTGTGTAGATGCGGGAAAAGGTTGGCCGCGGCCTCTGCCAGATCCTCGCGTGGCGAGAGGTTCAGATCGCAGTCCATTGCGCCAAAGCCCAGCATCGCCTCGTCCGGCTTGGGTGATGCGGCATTCAGGCGCAAACGGGCGGCTGGCGCGTAATGCGATTCCATCTGGCCTGGCGCCGTGAGTATTACGGGCGAGGTGTTCTGAACAGGCGCCGCAGGCAGTAGCATGGCAACATCCTCGACCGGCAGGCCGCCGTGACGCAATAGGACAGGGGTATCATCTGTCAGGCCGATGATCGTGGATTCCAGGCCCACGGGGCAGGCGCCGCCATCCAGAACCGCTGCGATGCGCCCCGAGAGACCCGCCAACACATGGGCCGCCGTGGTCGGGCTGATCCGGCCTGACGGGTTGGCCGAAGGTGCAGCGACCGGCCCGCCAAATGCGGTCAGCAGCCGATGCGCCAGCGGGTGCGCCGGCACACGGATCGCGAGGCTGGGCAGGCCCGCAGTGACGAGGTCCGACAGACCGGCATCGGCCCGCAGCGGTAGCACCAGCGTCAGCGGGCCGGGCCAGAAAGCGTGGGCCAAAGCCTCGGCCTGATCGGACCATGCGACATAGTTTCGGGCAATATCGGTGGTGGCGACATGGACGATCAGCGGGTTGAAACGCGGGCGGCCCTTGGCCTCGAATATGCGCGCGACGGCCAGATTGTTGCGCGCGTCCGCCCCCAGCCCATAGACCGTTTCGGTCGGAAACGCGACCAGCGCGCCATCCGCCAGCAGCCTTGCGGCACGGGTGATGCCGGAATTGTCCGGTTTCAACAATTCGGTTCTGATCATCCTGTCCGATCCAATGACGCCGCGTTTCGGTTGAAGGCGGCGCCGGTTCGGGTCACCTTGGGTAAAGCGGCTGCATACAATTGCCATGCGACTTTGCCAAGTCTCTGGCCGCCGGACCGCAACAGCAGGCAGAATGGGCTGAAGGAGAAGACAGATGACCTATCGCGCACCCATCGATGATTTCCGTTTCATTTTCCACCATGTTGCCGATCTACATTGCGCGACCGCCACAGACCGTTTTGCCGATGCCACGCCGGATGTGATCGACGCGATCCTGACCGAAGCGGGCAAGCTGTGCGAGGACAAGCTGGCCCCGCTGCAGCGCGTTGGCGACCAGCATCCCGCGCGGCTCGAAAATGGCAAGGTCCGCACAACACCGGGTTTTGCCGAAGCCTATCAGGCGATTGCCGAGGGGGGCTGGGTCTCGATCGGCGCAAGCCCGGACTTTGGCGGTATGGGCCTGCCAATGGCCGTGACCACGGCAGTGAACGAGATGATGAGTGGGGCTTGCCTGTCGTTGCAACTGAACCCGCTGATGACACAGGGCCAGATCGAGGCGCTGGAGCATCACGCCAGCGATGCAATCAAGGATATCTATCTGCCGAAACTGGTCACCGGCGAATGGTGCGGTACGATGAATCTGACCGAACCGCAGGCGGGTAGCGATGTCGGCGCGCTAAGCACCAAGGCGGTGCCTAATGGCGATGGCAGCTATGCGATCACCGGACAGAAAATCTATATCAGTTGGGGCGATAATGATTTCAGTGCGAATGTCTGCCATCTGGTGCTGGCGCGCCTGCCAGATGGCAAGCCCGGCACGAAAGGGATCAGCCTGTTTCTGGTGCCCAAGCTGATACCGGACGCGGATGGCAATCCCGGTGTGGCCAATACACTCAAGGTTGTCGGGCTGGAGCATAAGTTGGGTCTGCATGGCAGCCCCACCTGCGTGATGCAATACGAAGGCGCGCAGGGCTGGCTGATCGGGCACGAACATGATGGCATGGCGGCGATGTTCACGATGATGAACAACGCGCGACTGGGAGTCGGCTCGCAAGGGATCGGCGTAGCCGAGGCTGCAACACAACATGCGCTGGCCTATGCGGCGGATCGCAAGCAGGGGCGCACGCCGGTCGGCGATGGTGCGGGCACGATCATGGACCATGCCGATGTGCGCCGGATGCTGCTGACCATGAAGGCCGAAACCTTTGCGGCGCGGTCCATCGCTCTTGCCTGCGCTGTGGCGATCGACCTTGGGACCGCCACTGGCGAGGCCGAGTGCAAAGCCCGCGCGGCCCTTCTGACGCCGATTGCCAAGGCTTTTGGCACCGATACGGGCATCAAGGTTGCCGATATCGGTGTGCAGGTGCATGGCGGTATGGGCGTGATCGAGGAAACGGGTGCCGCACAGTTCAGCCGTGATGTCCGCGTGACCGCGATCTATGAGGGCACCAACGGGATTCAGGCGATGGATCTGGTGGGCCGCAAGATGATGGACGGGGGTGAGGGGGCGTTCCGTTTGCTGGACGAGATCGAGGCCCATGCCGAAACTGCCCGCAGCGCACTTCCCGCGATGGCCGAGAAAGTCTGGCAAGCCAGCGAATCGCTGCGCGAGGCGGTCGAGTGGTTGGTGGCGCAGTCGGATATGACCGCGCGCTTTGCCGGATCGGTGCCGTTCCTGCGCGCCTTCGCCCGCGTCCTGGGCGGGCACTACCATTTGAAGGCAGCGCTGGCCGAGGGGAACGAGGGGCCACGCGTCAAACTGGCGCGTTTCTATATCAACCGTCTGTTGCCCGATCACTCCGCCTTGCTGGTGCAGGCAATGGCGGGGGCGGACGATCTCTATGCGATGTCTGCAACCGAGCTTTGCGCCTAATGGACGGGACCGTCGCAGGCATCCGCTATCCGTGTGAAATTCCGCCTGAGCCGGGACAGGCCATCGCGGTGGCCGAGGGTGTGCTCTGGATCAGGTTGCCGCTGCCGATGGCGCTGGATCACGTCAATATCTACGCGCTGGACGAAGGTGATCACTGGAGCATTGTCGATACCGGTGTGTATTCCAGATCCTCGGTCGCGCTCTGGCAGGATATCCTGCGGGACGTGCTGGGCGGCAAACCTGTGGGCCGCGTGATCCTGACGCATCACCATCCCGATCACGTCGGGATGGCTGGTTGGTTTATGCAGGATCAGGGCGCCATGCTCTGGACGACGCGGACTGCTTGGCTGATGGCGCGAATGCTTATTCTGGACTGCGAGGAGCGGCCGAGCGAACAGACCAAGACCTTCTGGCGGCAGGCGGGAATGGACTCTGACATTTATGCCAAACGCTGCAACGAGCGCCCGTTCAACTTTGCCGATATCGCCTATCCGCTGCCGGTCGGGTATCGCCGGTTGCAGCAGGGCGATGTGATCCACGCGGCGGGGCGTGACTGGGATATCCATATTGGTGCAGGCCATGCGCCCGAACATCTGACGATGTGGAGCAGGGATTGCAATCTGGTCATCTCGGGGGATCAGATCCTGCCGTCGATCAGCCCCAATATCGGCGTCTATGCCACCGAACCCGATGCTGATCCGCTGGCCGACTGGCTGGAGGCTTGTGAGCGTTTGTCGTCGCTGGCGCGCGAGGATCAATTGGTTCTGGGCGGGCACAAACTGCCGTTTACGGGGCTGCCCTTCCGCATGCGCCAGTTGATCGACAACCATCATGGTGGTTTGCGCCGGTTGCTGGCCCATCTTGAAACTCCGCATACAGCGGGCGAGTGTTTCGGTCCGCTGTTCAAACGCAAGATCGACGCGGACGCCTATGGTCTGGCGCTGGTCGAAACAGTTGCACATTTGAACCATCTGCATAGAGTCGGACAGGTGACGCGGGTGGCGCGCGACGATGGCGCCTGGCTCTGGCAGGCGGTGCGCTAGACGGCCTGCAACCGGAAGGATCGCAGGATGGAGACCAAGATCAGCACCGTTGCCGAGGCGCATGAACGTGATCCCGTGCTGCCGCGCCGCTGCGATGTGCAGACCGAAGACGGGCCGGACGTGACAGCGCAAGCTCTTGTTCCTCTGGACGATATCGACATCGAGGATAAAAGCCCCGCGGAATGGGCCTATGACCGGCTGGTGATCTATATTCAGGAATTCGAAGCGCAACTGGACAACCAGCACGAGGTTGCGATGGGCTTTGCCGGCAGCGATGCAGGGGTTCTGCAGATCGAGGGGATGGGCTTTTTCGATCCCGACATCCTGACATTCCACGGCATGGATGAGGACGGTGTGCCAACACAACTGATCCAGCATGTCAGCCAACTCAGCGTGATTCTGCGCGCCATGCCCAAGTCCGGAACCCAGGAAGCCCCCAAGCGTATCGGATTCCGGCTGGCACGGCGGCCCGACACAGCCTAGGCTGTGATTTTCGTAACTCTGCGCCGTTTTGACTGGATGACAGGGGCGGAAAATTGCGATATCCGCAGACCAGACCGGTGCAAGACATGCACCTGAACAGATAGCAGAGGATGTTTGCAATGGCAGAGCACAAGCACGGCGAAATGAATACCGAGGTTCAGGAAAAGACCTTCGAAGGCTTCATCCGCTTCACAGTCTGGGGCGTTGCCGTCTGCATCGGCATCCTGCTGTTCATGGCATTGGTCAACAGCTGATCCCCCGCGCTGTCATACCTAAAATCCAGTAGGTCGCCCATGTCATTGCCACGCCTTTTGCTGGCCATTCTGGTCATGGCCGGCCTGTCGGCCTGCGCGTCTATTCCTGATCCTTCGCAGTCGATGTCTGATACCGAGATCACGGCGAAGGTCTATCGCCATGACGGTCCGCCCGCCCTGACGCTGTTCACTATGGTGAACAATTCCAACGGGTCAGGGGCGCATACATCCTTGATGGTGAACGGTAGCCAGCGGGTGATCTTCGATCCTGCCGGATCGTTCCGTCATCCCCGTATAGCCACGCGCAACGACACTGTGTTCGGCATCACGCCGGTCATGGAAGACACCTATACGCGCTTTCATGCGCGCAAGACATTTCATGTGATCGTCCAGCATGTCGAAGTGCCGCCCGAAACAGCCGAATACATCCTGCGGCGGGTTGTGGCCAGCGGGCCTGTGCCCCGCGCACAATGCGCGCTGAGCACGGCGGAGTTGTTGCGCGATGCACCGGGACTGAACGGGGCGATCCGGTCGACATGGTTCCCGAACAATCTGGCCGCACAATTCGGCGAATTGCCCGGCGCAACAACTCAACGCCTTTATGAATATGACGATGCCGACCGTTTCAAAGCGCTCGATGTATTCGACGCCGATCGGGTCAGGGCATCGCAGGAAGCCAAAGCCGACGAATAGCTTTCAGGGCAGCAGGCTGATGACCTAGCCGAGCGCCCATAGCAGCAGATACAGCATCGCCGCGCCGCCAAAAATTGCGGCCAGCACGTTTTTCGTCGTATAGCCCACGGCCAGCGTGGTCAGGGCTGCGGCCAGTCGCGGGATATCCAGAACGCCATCTGTCGCTGTCGGCCAGACCACCAAGGGTGCCACCAGACCGGGCAAGACGGCCACGGCGGTATAGCGCAAGTGCCGCATGACCCAGTCCGGCATCGGGCGGTTGCCGATCAGACCCAAAAAGACAAAGCGCAGACCGAAACTGCCCAGCCCCAACAGGATGATCACGGTCCAGAGCGTGCCTTTGGCGATGACAGGATCGTTCATGCTGGCATCCTCCGGCTCATCCAAAGTTCGACCTGTGCGCCGACCATCATGCCGCCGATACCGGCGATGATCAGACCCAGATTGAAGGGGACGAATGCAAACAGCAGCGCCAGAATAACCGAGGCCAGCGCCGCTGCGATATGGGCGACAGTCCGCAAGGCCGGTGCGATCATCGCGATAAAGGTGATCGGCACTGCAAAATCCAGCGCCAGACCGGCAGGCATCGCACTGCCGATCAGCGCGCCGACGACGGTCATTGCATACCAGACAGGGATCACCGGCGTGACGGCACCAAAATAGAACGCCATCTTCTGCGCGGGAGTCCATTGTTGATTGCGTTCATAAGCTAGGATGGAGCAGGCATAGGACTGGTCCACCATCACATAAGCCGCCAAAGCGCGTTGCCAGATCGGTGTCGCACCAAGATGCGGTGTCAGCGAGGCGGAATACATCGCCATTCTAAGGTTAACAGCCAGCGCCGAAGCCAGCACGATCACAGTCGGCGCGTTTTCCTGCATCAGTTGCAGCGCGGTAAATTGTGCGGCCCCTGCGATGACGACGACGGAAAAGGCTAGCGTTTCCCAAACGTTCAACCCTGTCTCGGTGGCGACCACACCGAACAGCAGCGCGAAGGGGGCAACGACCAAAATGAAAGGCGCGCCGTCGCGGACGCCCTTCCAATAGGCGGATTCGGTGGTGGTGACAGTCATCATGTGCCTTTAGAACGGGGCGTGCCACACCCCTAAGCGGTGGCACAGGGAGATTCAATTGCCGACGAAACGAGTTGCAGGCGTAATCCTTGCCGGGGGGCAGGCCAGACGCATGGGAGGTGGCGACAAATGCCTGCTGGATTTGGGCAACGGGCATCTGCTGCTGGACGAGATTACGACACGTCTGACCCCTCAGGTGGATTGCCTTGCCCTGAACGCCAATGGCGATCCGGCGCGCTTTGGCCGCTACGGTTTGCCTGTGCTGCCGGATAGTCTGGATGATGCAGGCCCACTGGCGGGCGTGCTGGCCGCGATGCGCTGGGCGCGGGGGCAGGATTGCAATGCGGTGGTGACGGTTGCGGGGGACACGCCATTCTTTCCTGTCGATCTGGTGGCGCATCTGTTGGCGGGGCGCGAGAGGCACAGAATTGCAATAGCTGCAACAGACCGCGTGCATCCGGTGTTTGCCCTTTGGGATACGGCCCTGATTGACGTTTTGGCCAAGGCACTGGCGCAGGGCCTGAGGCGGGTTGTGGAATTCTCAGCGTTGCATGGTGCCGTCACAGTGCATTTCTCGCACACAGGGACACTTGATCCGTTCTTCAACATCAATACCAAGGACGATCTGGAGCAGGTGCAGCGGAAGCTGGCCAGCAAGGAGCAGGGATGAAGGTCTACGGTGTCATAGGCTGGAAAAATTCCGGTAAGACGGGGCTGATGGAGCGGCTGATCATCGCTTTGCGGGCGCAGGGATTCTCGGTTTCAAGTATCAAGCATGCGCATCATGCCTTTGATATAGACCGGCCCGGCAAGGACAGTTTCCGCCACCGTCAGGCGGGCGCGGGCGAGGTTTTGCTGGCCTCGCGGCATCGTTGGGTTCTGATGCACGAGAATACGCCCGATCAGGAGCCCGCGCTTGCCGCACTTCTGGCGCGGCTGTCGCCGGTCGATATCGTACTGGTCGAGGGCTACAAACGCGATAGCCACCCCAAGATCGAGGCCCATCGTGCGGCCACGGGCCAGCCCCTGATTGCGCAGGATGATCCTACCGTGCGCGCTGTGGCCAGCGACAGGCATGCGGAATTGCCCGCAATGGGCTGGCAGGGACCGGCCTTTGATCTGGATGATGCAGAAGCGCTGGCGCGGTTCATCCTGTCCGATCTGGGGCTTTAGTCAAAAATCCCTGCGACACGTCCCAAGAGCATGAAAGCGCGGGCCGTACGGGTGTTGGACAGGTCGGAGATTTCCGCATCTGTCGCGTCGCGCTCGAACTCGGTGAACATCTTGTCGAAACGCCGCAGGAAATGGTGCGCTGCATCGCGAAAGATCGGGTCCTGCTTCATACGTCCTGCGGTCAGTGCCAGCGATGACCGGTCCCGAATGCCGCCAAGTGCAGCGATCGAGCGGCCACGTTCCCCGCCGGCAAAGCTGCGCCAGATCTCGGGGCGGGCCATGTCGGGGCGCAGGTCATCCATATAGATACCGTCCTGCGACAAAAGCGTCAGCACATCCTGACTGGCCTGCACCAATTGCGCCGCCTGCCGGTCGCGCAATGCTTTGCGCAGGGCGGCAAAGCCCACTTCGTCACCGGCGGTTTCTGGGAAATTCAGGGCGCGGATGAAATCCTCGCGCGACAGCGGCGGGCCGATCTCGTCTGCCGGTGTGCCAAGTGGCAGGGCGGCTTGATCCTCGGCCCCGCTGGACGCGGGTGTCTCGGGTTTCGGGCGCAAAGGCGAAGCCTGCGGCCGGGTCGAGGTGAACTTCGCCAAGGCGGTTTCTGTCTTGCGGGTTGCCGCCGCGATTTCATCCAGCTTGCGCGCGACCGAAGGCTCGCTGCCCATCGTGCGGCCTTGCGACTGGGCCACATAAGCCTGACGGATCGCATCAATCGCGGCTTGCAGGCGCTGGCTTTCCTCGCGCATGACGCGGCTGGCGCGGGCGGCCGTTGCTGCGACCCAGATCATCGCTACCGGCATGAACATCGCCAATATCGTCATCAGAAAGCGCAGAGGCCCGCCTGTATCCGCTGTTTCGGCCCCAGATGGCAGGAACAGAAAAAACAGCCCGCACCCAGCCAGCCACAGTAACGACAAGGCGACTGCGATTACTTCGATTGATGTCATCTGTCCGGCCCGCGTGCGATCATAGATCCCAAGCGGAGTGGATTTGCCGTCTTGTTTGCCGGTCATAGGCCTGATTTTCCCGCGCAACTGGCGTCAGATATAGGCGATTTTGACGATTTCGTAAGACTTCTCGCCGCCGGGTGTACGAACTTCTACGGAATCACCCTCTTCCTTGCCGATCAGGGCACGGGCGATAGGCGATTTTATGTTCAATAGTCCTTTTTCGATGCTGGCTTCGTGTTCGCCCACGATCTGCCAGGTCTTTTCCTCGTCGGTATCCTCGTCCACCAGTGTCACCGTGGCGCCGAATTTGATCGCGCCGGACAGGGCTTTGGGGTCGATAACCTCGGACAACGAGATGATTCCCTCAAGCTCCTTGATGCGGCCTTCGATGAACGACTGCTTCTCGCGGGCCGAGTGGTATTCGGCGTTCTCGGACAGGTCGCCATGCTCGCGCGCCTCTGCGATTGCCTTGATGATCGCGGGGCGTTCGACGGATTTCAACTGTTTCAACTCGGCCTCAAGCGCGGAATGTCCTGCGCGGGTCATCGGTATCTTTTCCATCGAGCGGGTTTCCGTATTCTTGAACTGCGGGAAGGGGAAGCTGGTTTGAAATCATGATTTAGTGCGCTACACCCTGCCCTATGCAAGTCGGGCTTTGCAAGAGGCGAAGGCATAGCGCAACGCAACTAAGGCAAACCGGAATCCGTTGCGGTTTTGGCACATTTAACGTCGCGTGGTGATTGACGTGCATTGCTGCGGCGCGGTAACCATCAGCGCAATTTTGTTGCGCGCACTGTAAGAAGGGGCCAGCCATGTCGGATATCGAACGCGAAACCATGGAATATGACGTTGTTATCGTAGGCGCGGGGCCTGCAGGGTTGTCAGCGGCCATTCGTCTGAAACAGCTTGATGCCGATCTGAACGTCGTCGTTCTGGAAAAGGGCTCGGAAGTGGGCGCGCATATCCTGTCTGGTGCGGTTCTGGACCCCGTCGGTCTGGATGCGCTGATCCCCGACTGGAAAGCCAAGGGTGCGCCACTCAACGTGCCGGTCAAGCATGACAATTTCTATATGCTGGGCGAGGCGGGCGAGGTGCGAATCCCCAACTGGCCAATGCCGCCGCTGATGAACAACCACGGCAATTACATCGTGTCGATGGGCAATGTCTGCCGCTGGATGGCTGAACAGGCCGAAGAACTGGGCGTCGAGATTTTCCCCGGCATGTCCTGTTCCGCGATGGTTTATGGTGACAACGGCGAGGTCAAAGGCGTTGTCGCCGGCGAATTCGGCCGCAATCCCGATGGCAGCATCGGTGACGGCTATGAGCCGGGGATGGAGTTGCATGGCAAATATGTGTTCCTCTCCGAGGGCGTGCGCGGATCGCTGTCCAAGGAGGTGATTGCCAAATACGACCTGTCCAAGGGCAAGGAGCCGCAGAAATTCGGCCTCGGCATGAAGGAAATCTGGGAGGTCGATCCCGCAAAGCATCGCGAAGGAACAGTGACCCATACGATGGGCTGGCCGCTGGGCAGCAATGCGGGCGGCGGATCGTTCATCTATCACCTCGAAAACAATCAGGTCTATGTCGGGTTCGTGGTGCACCTGAACTACAAGAACCCGCATCTGTTCCCCTATATGGAATTCCAGCGCTTCAAACATCACCCGATGGTGGCCGACCTGCTGAAAGGCGGTAAACGCGTGGCTTATGGCGCACGCGCGATCACTGAGGGGGGGTATCAGTCCATGCCCAAGATGGTCGCCCCCGGCGTGGCGCTGCTGGGCTGTTCGGTGGGCATGGTCAACGTGCCGCGCATCAAGGGCAACCACAACGCCATGCTATCGGGCAAGGCGGCGGCCGAGGCCGCATTCGACGCGATCAAGGCAGGCCGGACCAGCGACGAGTTGACTGATTACGAGACCGAAGTGCGTCGCGGTGCCATCGGCAAAGACCTCAAGCGGGTTCGCAACGTCAAGCCGCTCTGGTCGAAATACGGCTTGCTAGCCAGTCTGGGGCTGGGCGGGTTCGACATGTGGACCAATACGCTCGGCTTTTCGCTGCTTGGCACGCTTGGGCACGGCAAATCCGATTCGGCTGCGACAGAAGAAGCAGACAAGCATAAGGCGATCGACTATCCCAAGCCGGATGGCACACTGTCCTTCGACCGTCTGACCAATGTGAGCTTCTCGATGACCAATCACGAGGAAAGCCAGCCGTGCCACCTGCAACTGCGCGATCCTTCAATCCCGATCGCGGTCAACCTGCCGAAATATGCGGAGCCAGCGCAGCGCTATTGCCCTGCCGGTGTTTACGAGGTGGTCGCCGAAGAAGGCAAAGAACCGCGGTTCGTGATCAACTTCCAGAACTGCGTCCATTGCAAGACCTGCGACATCAAGGACCCCAGTCAGAATATCAACTGGGTGACACCGCAAGGGGGTGATGGTCCGAACTATCCCAATATGTAAGTGCAACGCCTTTCGGCGCAGCCTGACGGGGATTGTACGGTTTACAGGCGAAAACCTGATCAAAGGGGCGGCTGATTGCCGCCTCTCATTGCGTTTGGCCGTGGAAACGCTAGGTTGGATCAAAACGCTTGTGAGTGGCGCAGGCGGCCCTGAACAGCAGGGCTTGGACCAGTCGGGAGGCAATAGATTGACGGGCAAGGTTATGGCGGGTCGGCCCTTGGTGGCGGCACTTTGTGTGGCGGTTCTGGGCAGTGCGGCGGGCACGGCAAAGGCAGACCCAAATACAGGGGCCTATCTGGCGGCGCGTCAAGCTGTGCTGTTGGGGGATTACCAGGCGGCAGCCGACAACTTCACCCGCGCCCTGACCCGCGACACATCCAACCCGATGCTGATGGAAAATGCGGTGCTGTCTTTCCTGTCGCTGGGCGAGTTGGACCGCGCCCTGCCGATTGCCGAAAGAATGGAAGCGGACGGTTTGCAAAGTCAGGCCGCCAGCATGGTGCTGATGGCCGCCGAAGCGGGCAATGAAGAATTCGATCTGTTGCTGGAGCGTATTGATCAGGAGCGCGGCACTGGCCCGCTTGTCGACGGTCTGACAGCCGCTTGGGCGCTGATGGGCAAGGGAGATGTGTCCAATGCCCTGACCAAGTTTGATGCCTTGGCCGCCGAGGATGGGCTTGGGCCTTTCGCAGGCTATCACAAGGCCTTGGCCCTCGCGATGGTCGGCGATTTCGAAGGGGCCGAAGCCCTGTTCGCGCAGGATGCTGGCGGCCCCCTTCAGATGACCCGCCGCGCACTGATCGTGCGTTTGCAGATCCTCAGTCAGCTTGAGCGTGACGCGGAAGCTCTGGCGCTACTGGACGACATGTTCGGCACAGACCTTGATCCGGCGCTGGCCGATATTCGCGCGGCACTGGTCGAGGATGCCGTGTTGCCGTTTAACATGATTTCCAGCCCTGTCGATGGCATTGCCGAGGTGTTCTTTACCGTGGCGACCTTCCTACGCCGCGAGGCGGGCGACGACTACACGCTGCTTTTTTCGCGCGTTGCAAGCTATCTGCGGCCCGAACATATCGACTCGATATTGCTGAGTGCATCCCTGCTTGAATCGATGGAGCGGTACGAACTGGCCGTCACGACCTATCGGCAGGTGCCAGCCAATGACCCTTCATTTCACGCAGCAGAACTTGGCCGCGCCGAGGCTTTGCGTAAACTGGACAAGCTGGACGCCGCCGTCGAGGTGCTGGGCCAGTTGACCCGCAGCCATCCTGATCTGCCAGTCGTCCATGTGACATTGGGCGATCTGATGCGCCAGTTGGAACGGTTTGCCGATGCCACCAAAGCTTATGATCGCGGGCTGTCGCTGTATCCGTCGGAAGAGCAAGCGCAGTGGTTCATTTACTATGCCCGTGCCATCGCTTACGAGCAGCAGGATATCTGGGACAAGGCCGAGGCGGATTTCCGCAAGGCACTTGAACTGAATCCTGATCAGCCGCAGGTTCTGAACTATCTGGGCTATTCGCTTGTCGAACAGGGCGTCAAGCTGGACGAGGCGCTGGATATGATCGAGCGCGCCGTGGCTGCAAGACCCGATAGTGGTTATATCGTCGACAGCCTTGGTTGGGTGCTTTACCGGCTTGGCCGTTATGACGAGGCCGTGGTTCATATGGAGCGCGCAGCCGAGTTGATGCCGGTTGATCCCATCGTGAACGATCATCTTGGCGATGTCCTCTGGGCTGTCGGGCGCGTTCGTGAGGCGCGGTTCCAATGGACACGCGCGCTGTCTTTCGAGCCCGAGGAAAAAGACGAAAAGCGCATCCGCCGCAAGCTCGAGGTCGGTCTGGACGTCGTGCTAGAGGACGAAGGCGCAAAACCCTTGGCACAGGTTGCGAATGGCAACTGAGGGTGGCGTTGCCAAGGCCTGCCATGTTGAACATGCCCCTGCCAAGATCAACCTGACCCTGCATGTCACGGGGCAACGCGCCGACGGGTATCACCTGCTGGACAGTCTGGTCGTTTTCGCCGATCTGGGTGACCGCCTGACGCTGACACCTGCCGCGA
Source organism: Seohaeicola saemankumensis (assembly GCF_021021435.1). GTDB lineage: Bacteria > Pseudomonadota > Alphaproteobacteria > Rhodobacterales > Rhodobacteraceae > Seohaeicola. The sequence goes on along the minus strand of NZ_JAINWI010000011.1, from coordinate 200,402 downwards.
CGCCCGCGCTGTCTGTGGCGGGTCCGATGGCGGCGGGCGTGCCTGCGGGGGCGGACAATCTTGTTCTGCGGGCTGCGCAGGTGATGGGTGTCGCTCTGGATATCCGGCTGGACAAGCACCTTCCCGCGGCCGCCGGTATTGGCGGAGGGTCATCTGACGCGGCTGCGGTACTGCGAGGCGTTTTGGCTCTGAGACCCGACAAGACCTTGCCGGTGGACAATGGCCTGTCACTGGGAGCCGATGTGCCGGTCTGCCTTGTGGCGCGCGCGGCGCGGATGCGCGGGATCGGTGAACAGGTCTCGCCCGTCGACGGCCTGCCGCCGCTGCATGCCGTGCTGGTCAATCCCCGTGTTTCCGTGTCGACCGCTGTGATCTTTCGCACCCTTGCCCGACGGGACAATACGCCGATGCCTGCCGTCCTGCCGCCTTGGGCGGATGCGGTCGAACTGGCGGTCTGGCTGGCGGCGCAGCGCAACGATATGCAAGCTGCAGCCATAGTCGCGGTACCCGTTGTGGGACAGGTCATTGCCTCCATCGCGGCGACACAAGGCTGCCTGCTGGCGCGGATGTCAGGGTCTGGTGCGACCTGTTTCGGGCTGTTTGCCGATGCGGATAGTGCCGCGCATGCCGCGCAATCCCTTGCCGGAACAGGATGGTGGGTCAAGGCGGTGCGCCTGCGCTAGTGCAGTGACTTCCTTCCCCGATAAAAGCGGGTCGTGTCCGGATATTTTGGCCATAAGAAGCAGCGGCAGGTTACCGCAGGCGGGCGACCACGTAATCTGCAAGCTCTGTCAGCATCTGGCGCAGGGGATGATCAGGCAAGGCTTGCATGGCGGATTTGGCGCGATCAGCCCATGCGAGAGCCTCGTCCCGTGTTGCGGCAAGCGTCCCATGCTGTTGCATCAGGGCAAGGGCATGTTCGAGATCACCCTCGCGCTGGTCGCCTTTTTCGATAGTGCGCGACCAGAAGGCGCGCTCTTCCCTATCGGCCAGTGCCACGGCCTTGATCACTGGCAGGGTCAACTTGCGCTCACGGAAATCGTCACCGATATTCTTGCCGGTCTGCTTGCTGTCACCCTCGAAGTCCAGCAGGTCATCCACGATCTGGAAGGCGATCCCCAGCGCGTCGCCGTAATCATAAAGCGCCTGCACCTGCGCAGGTGTGGCACCCGCCAGAACACCGCCAGCCTCGGTCGCGGCCGAGAAAAGTGCGGCTGTCTTGCCCCGCACCACCTTGAGATAGATCGATTCGTCGGTCCTGAGATCCTGCGCCGCTGTCAGTTGCAGAACCTCGCCCTCGGCGATGGTGGCGGCAGCGTTGGACAGGATTTCCAGCACACGCAGATTGCCCGGTTCCACCATCAACTGGAAGGCGCGTGCGAACAGGTAGTCGCCGACCAAAACTGATGATTTGTTATCCCAAAGCAGATTCGCCGTAGGGCGTCCGCGCCGCTGCGCGCTTTCGTCCACCACATCATCATGCAGCAGCGTCGCTGTGTGGATAAATTCAACTGTCGCGGCCAGATGCACGTGATAGGGGCCGGAATAGCCGCAAAGCTCGGCCGCGGCGAGGGTCAGCATCGGGCGCAACCGTTTGCCGCCCGCATCCACAAGATGCGCTGTCACCTGCGGGATGCGCGGTGCATGTTCCGAGGCCATGCGCTGGGCAATCAGGTCATTCACCGCTCCCATTCCGTCGGCCAGATGAAGGGCCAATTGCTCATGCGGTTTGGTGGCTGCTTTGATGTCTGCGCGATCGAGGCTCATGTTTTCCCTGCTGCACGGCTCGACAAGTCGCGCGCCATGCCCTTATCTGCCCAATATGAAACAACTGATGCGCACCAATAATCCGGTCTCGATGGCGATCGCGACATCCTTGCTTCAGGGCGAGGGTATAGACTGCTTTGAAATTGACGTAAACATGAGCGTCCTCGAGGGCAGCATCGGCATATTGCCGCGCCGCCTGATGGTGCGTGACGAGGATTACGATGCCGCTTTGCGGGTGATAACCGATAATGGCATGAGTCCGGATGGATGATGCCGATTTAAGCCGCGATGCCTTTCTGGGGGGACGGTTGCAGATCTGGCAACCCCGCAAGGGATATCGCGCCGGCGTTGATCCGGTGATCCTTGCCGCGTCGGTGCCGGCCAAATCCGGCCAGTCGGTGCTGGAACTTGGCTGCGGCGTAGGTGTTGCAACGCTCTGCCTTGGCAAGCGGGTGCCCGACCTCGTCCTGACAGCGGTAGAACTGCAACCCGATTATGCTGATCTGGCGCGGCGCAACTGTGCCGCGGCGGGCGTGTCGGTTGATGTGGTGACCGCCGATCTGACACGGCTTCCCGCCACGTTGAGGCAGCGCCAGTTCGACCATGTCATCGCAAACCCCCCGTATTACCGCCGCGACAAAAGCACGGCTGCCAGCAATGCAGGGCGCGAGATCGCACTTGGCGAGGGCACGGCGCTGACGGAGTGGGTGGCCGTTGCTGTGCGCCGCGTGATCGCGGGGGGATATGTCACCTTCATCCAGCGCGCGGATCGCCTGCCCGAGGTGATCAGCCTGATGGTGGCGGGGCTTGGTTCGCTGGAGGTTTTACCCCTGATCCCGCGTCGCGGGCGCGAGGCCCAACTGGTGCTGGTCCGAGGGCGCAAGGGGGGACGCGCGGCGTTTCGTCTGGCTGATTCGCTGATGATGCATGACGGGCTGGTCCATGATGGTGATCGCGACGACTATACCGCGCTGATGCGCGAAGTGCTGCGTGATGGTGCTCCGCTACTGTTTTAAGCGAAACAACCCTACGCTGCAGGCCGGCCTTAAGAGAATATTTGCCATATGCTGCGGACGCAGCGTGACACAAAGCCGATTCTGTGGTGCACTTGTCACGTAACGTTTACATCAGAGAGGAGAATGCCCATGAGCTTGAGTTCGCATGTCGAGGAACTGAAGAAAAAACACCGGACACTCTCGGACAAGGTTGAAGAGGCGCAGCGCGCTCCGGGTGTCAGAGACACCGAGATCGCGGAACTGAAAAAGCAAAAATTGCGCCTGAAAGAAGCGATCGAAAAACTGAGCGCTAACGCCTGAAGCCCAAATAATTCCATAGAATTGACGCTTTGCCCCACTGGCACAGCAGGTCAGCCGCTGCAGCGGCTGACCAATACACGCCTCAACCGGCCATGAAATCCGTCACAGCTTGAACCTCGCCCTGTGTGATCTCGTGGCCGCCGGAATGCCATTCCAGCGTCACGTCTGCACCCTGTGCTGACAGGAAATCTGCCAAAGCCTGCGTCAGCGGGGCGGGGCAGATCGGATCGCGCCGTCCTGCGGTGATCAGAACACGCCGCCCCGCAAGACCCGGCTGTGGCTCTGGTGACCACGGGATCAGCGGGTGCATCAACACCAGACGGTCCACCAGATCGGGATTTTCCAGCGCGACGGCCATCAGGATATTGGCCCCGTTGGAATAGCCCAATCCGGCCACATGGCCTGCCTGTTTCTCGGCATTGTGATCGCGGATGAACGCGGCCATCCGATCACGGCGTCGGGCCAGATCTGCCATGTCATAGACACCTTCGCCGGTGCGCCGGAAATAGCAGTTCATGCCGCCTTCAAGCACATCACCGCGCGGTGACACCACATGCGCGCCGGGGATCAGCCGTTCCGCAAAACTGTGGAACTGGTGTTCATTCCCGCCTGTGCCGTGAAAGGTCAGCAGCAGGGGCGCACCGGGTTGCCCCCGCGTTTCGGCATATTTGTAAGCCGCATCAGTCAAGGATCGGCTCCAGATACCGCTCTTCCAATGTCTGGCGCAGATGCTCGTGCTGCGAGGGCAGTTTCAACGCTTGCCCCAGATGGGCGCTGTCCTCGTCGCGGTCGAATCCCGGCTCGTTGGTGGCAATCTCGAACAGGACACCGCCGGGGGTGCGGAAATAGATCGCCCAGAAGTAATCGCGGTCGATCACCGGCGTCACTTGCCAACCGGTATCCAGCAGCGCCTTGCGGACCTCAAGCTGTGCGGCACGGTCTGTCACCGAGAAAGCAAGGTGATGCACCGATCCTGCGCCCTGCTGTGCGGAGGACGCGCCGGGCAGGGTTTCGATGTCGATCACATCCGCGCCATTGCCGCTGGCGATGTGGAAACGGATGATGTCGCCCTCGGCTGCGATCTGTTCATAGCCCATGAACCGCAGCAATTCCGCACTGGCACCGGCGTCGCGCAGGCGCATATCGGCAGAGTGGAAACCGCGGATCGCGTAATCGGCGCTCACGCCCTCGCCGTCCCACGGCGCGCGGGCGTCGTCGGTTTCGACCAGTGCAAAGCCGTCGCCGTCAGGACCTTCAAAGCGCAAACGGTTTTCGCCGAAGCGGGTTTCGGGTTTGATGTTCTTGACATCGAAGGTAGCCAGACGATCCGCCCAGAAGGGCAGCGATCCTTTGGGCACAGCGAAAGTCGTCATGCTGACCTCGCCCGCGCCGGGGCGACCGCGCCGCGCGCCGGGGAAAGGGAAATAGGTCATGACCGACCCGGGCGTGCCCAGCTCGTCGCCGTAATAAAGGTGGTAAACTTCGGGCGCGTCGAAGTTGACGGTTTTTTTCACGCGGCGCAGACCGAGGGTCTTGGTGAAAAAGTCATTGTTGGATTGGGCCCCGCTCGCCAGCGAGGTCACGTGGTGCAGTCCGTTGATCTGGTTCAGCATATCATTTCTCCTTTGAAACAGGATATGCGCTGCAGAAGCGCGCAGAAAACACGCATCCCGGCGCGTATTCTGTGCAGGATCGCACAGTAAACCTTTCGGACACGAAAAAACCCCCTGTCGCGGGACAGGGGGTTTTGATTGCGTAACGGCGTCAGACGAAGAACTGCGCGCCGTTGGCCGAAATGGTCGATCCGTTAATAAAGCCCGAGTCGTCCGAGGCAAGGAACACGACACAGCGCGCGATTTCCTCGGGCTCGCCCAAGCGGCCAGTGGGGATCTGCGCGATGATGCTTTCGCGGACCTTCTCCGGCACGGCCATGACCATATCGGTGGCGATATAGCCCGGGCAGATCGCGTTGGCGGTGATGCCGAAACGGGCGCCTTCCTGCGCCAGCGACTTGACGATGCCCAGATCGCCTGCTTTCGAGGCGGCGTAGTTGACCTGTGCAAATTGCCCTTTTTGGCCGTTGATCGACGAGATGATGATCACGCGGCCGAATTTACGCTCGCGCATGCCGGGCCAGAGCGGATGGGTCATGTTGAAAACGCCGGTCAGGTTGGTATCGATCACTTCGTGCCACTGTTGTGGGGTCATCTTGTGGAACGGGGCGTCGCGCGTGATACCGGCATTGTTGACCAGAACGTCAATCGGACCGATCTCGGCCTCGACGCCTGCGATTCCGGCGGCGCATTCTTCGTAATTGCCGACGTTCCACTTGTAGGTCTTGATACCGGTGTCCTTGGTGAATGCCGCGGCGGCCTCGTCATTGCCGGCATAGGTGGCCGCGACGGTGTAGCCAGCATCGCGTAATGCAATGGAAATGGCTGCGCCGATTCCGCGTGATCCGCCTGTGACGAGTGCTGTTCTTGCCATGATATCCTCCAATTTGGCTTGTGTTTCGGTAACTTGGTTACTTTGAAAGGCTTTGGCGCGCAAGATTATTGCGCGTTGATTTCCATTTTCGAGTCAAGAAAAACGAGGTACTCGCAAGAATAACAAGGGGCGCCACCTGGGCGCCCCTTGATCTTTACTCACTTTCGCGGGTCAAGCCCGCTCAAGGCACATCGCGACACCCATGCCGCCACCGATACACAGCGTGGCAAGGCCGCGTTTCGCGTCGCGGCGCTGCATCTCGAACAGTAGCGTGTTCAGAATGCGGCAGCCCGAGGCGCCGATCGGGTGGCCGATGGCAATGGCGCCGCCGTTCACGTTCACGATGGCCGGGTCCCAGCCCATTTCCTTGTTCACCGCGCAGGCTTGCGCGGCAAAAGCCTCGTTCGCCTCGACCAGATCCAGATCGCTGGCCGACCAGCCTGCCTTGGCAAGGGCCTTGCGGCTGGCATGGATCGGGCCGACGCCCATGATCGACGGATCAAGGCCGGCTGTGGCATAGGATGCGATCCGCGCCAGCGGTTTGATGCCGCGCTTTTCGGCCTCATCCGCGGACATCAGAAGAACCGCTGCGGCACCGTCATTCAGGCCGGAAGCGTTGGCCGCCGTGACAGAGCCGTCTTTCGTGAAAGCAGGGCGCAGTTTTTGCAGTGCTTCCAGCGTGGCGCCATGGCGGATGTATTCATCCTTGTTGACGGTCACGTCGCCCTTGCGGGATTTGACGATGAAATCAATCACCTCGTCGTCGAAACGGCCGGCTTTTTGCGCGGCTTCGGCCTTGTTCTGGCTGGCCAGCGCGAATTCATCCTGAGCATCCCGGCTGATCTGGTATTTCTCGGCCACGTTTTCGGCGGTCTGGCCCATGTGATAGCCGTTGAACGCATCCCAAAGCCCGTCGCGGATCATCGAGTCGATATAGGAGACATCGCCCATTTTGACGCCTGCGCGCAGATGCGCCACATGAGGGCTGAGGGTCATGTTTTCCTGACCGCCCGCTGCGACAATCCCTGCATCGCCAAGCTGGATATGCTGTGCAGCCAAAGCGACCGCGCGCAGACCTGATCCGCAGACCTGGTTGATTGACCATGCCGATGATTCAATCGGCAGGCCCGCGTTGACATGTGCCTGACGGGCGGGGTTCTGGCCCTGTCCTGCGGTCAGAACCTGACCAAGGATGGTTTCGGACACTTCGGATTTGTCGATGCCTGCGCGGGCGACAACAGCTTCGAGCACGGCCGCGCCGAGATCATGGGCGGGCGTATTCGCAAATACGCCTCCGAAAGAACCGACAGCGGTGCGCGCCGCCGAGGCGATTACGACATTGGTCATCTATATCCTCCACCAATTTGAAGATCGAGGATCGCCCGGCCCACGCGGGGTTGCGGGCACCGGACTCCCCGCCTTATCTGGGGTGATACTGGATGAAACGTGACGCGGCAACCGCTCTGATAGATCATGCTGTGCGATCCAGCCTGACCTGTATCGCCGCAGGATTGTTCCATGGAGGCTGCACGGTGGGCGCGCCAAAGAAATAACCCTGCTGGCAATCCACCCCGATTCCGGTCAGCCAGCGCGAGTCCGCCAGATGTTCGACGCTTTCCGCGACTGTGAACATGTCGAACTGGTGGGCGATGTCGACCATCGCGCGGGTCAGGACCTGATTGTCGGGATCGCTGTGCACGCCCCTGATAAACTCTCCGTCGATCTTGATCATGTCGAAGCTGAAATCGCGCAGATAGCGCAGCGAGGTATAGCCTGCGCCGAAATCGTCCAGCGCGAAGGTGATCCCGCGCGATTGCAGGTCCGACATGAAGCGCACCACCAGCTCTGGCACGGTCATCGCGCTGCGTTCGGTGATTTCGAGGATAAGCCGTTCGCCCAATGTCGGGTCGCCCTGCAAGCCCTGTTTCAGACTACGGGTCCAGCGGGGAAAGCCGATCGACCTTGCCGACATGTTGATCGCCAGCCGGATATCGGGGTTGCGCCGCAGCGTCCGCAAGCCTGTTTCCAGTGCCACGCAATCCAGAATACGGCCCGTTTCCGTGGCTTCCACGGCGTCAATGAATTCGCGCGCGGGGATAATCCGCCCTGTTTCATCCAGAACGCGGATCAGCCCCTCGTAAAACGCGACCCTATCGGGCCGCTGTGACTGCACCACGGGCTGGAACGCCAGCATCGTATCGCGGTGCCGCAGCGCAGCCGCGACCATTGCTAGCGTGTCGCGGTCGCGCGTGTTCACGGCATAGTTCAGCGGAGACACCTCGCTGCGCGGAACATCCGCGAATCTGCTTTTGCCATGCCGCATTGCCTGCCCTCTGCCGTGAACCGCAATGCAGATTGGCAGCTTAAATCTTACCAATGAGATAATATTCGCTTTTTGTTCCAATTTTCCTAAACTGCGATCAAACAACAGGAAAGGAGGCGCGATGGATGGCAGATGCGACTGGGCTGGACCGGACCAGATCTATCTCGACTATCACGACACGGAATGGGGCGTGCCGGAAAAAGACAGTCGCGCACTATGGGAGCTTCTGTGTCTGGAAGGATTTCAGGCTGGGTTGAGCTGGATCACCATTCTCAAGCGACGCGACGGTTTTCGTGATGCTTTTCAAGGATTTGACCCCTCTGTTATCGCTCTTTGGGGGCCGCAGGATATCGAGCGACTGGTGCTGGATACGCGCATCATCCGGCACCGTGGCAAGGTCGAGGCGATGATTGGCAATGCTCGTGCCTTCCAGCGGATCGAGGCGCAGGAGGGCTTTGCCCAATGGATCTGGGCGCATGTGGGTGGCGCTCCGGTGCAAAACCGGTTTGCCAGCATGTCCGAGGTTCCGGCGCAGACGGATATTTCTGTCAGATTGTCGAAAAATTTGAAGAAAGAAGGCTTCAAGTTCTGCGGACCGACAATAGCCTACGCCTTCATGCAGGCGGCTGGTCTGGTCAATGACCACCTGACAGGTTGCCCGCGCCATTCGGAGGTGACCAGACGCGTCTGATTGAACGGGCTACATCCCCGCCACAAGCGCCGCCACTATCGCCTTGGCGCTGTCGGACGACCAGTCGGCATCGCCGCGCATGCGTGCGATCTCCTGTCCTTCGGGGTTCAGGATCACCGTAATCGGAAGGCCCAGAACCGCCATATCGCGCGCGATCTGTTGCTTGGGGTCCATGTGCAGCGGCAGGTTGTCGACACCGATTTCCTCGAAAAAACGCTGCATGGCTTGAGGCGGGTTGCGTCCGGTTGCGATCGTGACGACCTCGAACCCGTCGCCACCCAGTTCGGTCTGCAATTCCGATAGCTGCGGCATTTCCTTGCGGCAAGGCGCGCACCACGTGGCCCAGAAATTGAGCACGACATATTTGCCGGCATAATCCGCCAGATATCCCTCTCCGCCTTCCCAAGTGGCGAAAGGCTGCGTCGACACCGCTTGCGGGGCGCTGTGAAAGGTAAGTTTCTTCATATCGCCCTCGCGTAGGGACTCGACGGCGGCCATATCCGCGGTGGCGGTGTTTGCACCAAAGGCAAGAGCCGTATAAAGGACGATCTGACGCAGAATTCGCATATTCCCTCCAAGGTGCAGCATATGACCGACAAGACCTCGAACCAGATGTGGGGCGGCCGTTTCGCCGCCGGCCCGGACGCGATCATGGAGGCGATCAACGCCTCGATCGGGTTCGATCAGCGGATGGCGGCGCAGGATATTGCCGGTTCTCGGGCCCATGCCGCAATGCTGGCGGCAACAGGTATCCTGAGTGATAGCGACGCTGCCGCCATTCGGGAAGGGCTGCTCACGGTGTTGTCAGAGATTGAAACAGGCCACTTCGCCTTTTCGACAGCGCTGGAAGACATCCATATGAATGTCGAAGCGCGGCTGAAAGAAGTCATCGGCGAACCCGCGGGGCGCTTGCATACCGCACGGTCGCGCAATGATCAGGTGGCCACGGATTTCCGGCTTTGGGTCCGCGACCAGATGGATGCAGCGATGGACGGGATCACGGCGCTGCAGCGTGCTTTTCTGGAACAGGCCGCAGCGGGGGCCGATTGGGTCATGCCCGGTTTTACCCATTTGCAGACCGCGCAGCCCGTGACGTGGGGCCATCACATGATGGCCTATGTCGAGATGCTGGGCCGCGATCACAGCCGCTTTGCGGATGCGCGCCGCCGGATGAACGAGTCGCCCCTGGGATCGGCTGCGCTGGCGGGCACAGGGTTTCCCATTGACCGCGACATGACTGCCACAGCGCTGGGTTTTGACCGCCCGACGGCCAATTCTTTGGATGCGGTCAGTGATCGCGATTTCGCATTGGAATACCTGTCGTGCGCGTCGATTTGCGCGATGCACCTGTCGCGTTTTGCCGAAGAACTGGTGATCTGGTCCTCGGCCCAGTTCCGCTTTGTGAAGATGTCGGACAAATGGTCGACAGGATCGTCGATCATGCCGCAAAAGCGCAATCCAGATGCGGCAGAGCTGATTCGCGCCAAGATCGGGCGCATTTTCGGGGCCAATGTGGCGCTGATGATGGTGATGAAGGGCCTGCCCTTGGCCTATTCCAAGGATATGCAGGAAGATAAGGAACAGGTCTTTGATGCGGCCGACAACCTGATGCTTGCGCTGGCGGCAATGACCGGCATGGTCGGCGACATGACAGCCAACCGCGTTAATCTGGCAGCTGCAGCCGGGGCCGGTTTTTCGACCGCGACCGATCTGGCCGACTGGCTGGTACGCGCCTTGGGCCTGCCCTTTCGCGAGGCGCATCATGTGACCGGCACGCTGGTCGGCATGGCCGAGGCGCGGGGATGCGATCTGCCCGATCTGGGGTTGGAGGATATGCAATCGGTCCATGCAGGTATCACCGCAGGTGTCTTTGGCGTGCTGGGTGTTGAAAACTCGGTTGCGTCGCGCATGTCTTACGGTGGCACAGCACCCGATCAGGTGCGCGCGCAAGTGGCGCGGTGGAAGGAACGGCTGGAATGACGCTGACATTGAGGACGGCACTGATCACGGGGACGCTGCTGGTGCTGGCCGCCTGTGCCGCGCCCTCGGACCGTTTCAGGCAGGCGCAGGCCGAGGCCGCGCGCGGCGCACAGAGCGCGCCCGCATCTACGGGTGTGGCTGTGTCAGGTTCCGCGCGGGTCGGCGTCACGCGGACGATCAACTGACTGGAAAATAAGGGGTAAGACATGAAGGCTTTGGTAATCTGCGGTCTGTCCTTGACCCTGCTCGCGGCATGCGGTGTGGAAAGCGCGCCGGTGCGGCCCTCGCTGGATGCGGGTGTGTCGATCGGACGGGGCGGCATCTACCCTTCTGCCAGTGTCGGTGTAGCCAAGGGACCGGTTAGCGTCAGGGTGGGGCTGTGATGTCCCTGCTCAGGATGATCTATCTGGCCCTCGCTATCTGGGGCGCGGTGCACCCGATGTACTGGTTCGTGACCTATATGGTTGAAGCCGGCACCGGCCTGTCCGGTCTGATCGACGCGTGGTATGTCAACGCCTCGACCACAGGGCTGACATGGGATCTGACCATCGCGGCGATCACGCTGACGGTCTGGATCATTGCGGAAGTTGCCGTGCGGCGGAACTGGCTGGCGCTGGTCGCTATCCCCGCGACGTTCTGCATCGGCGTCAGTTGCGGCTTGCCGCTTTACCTGTTTTTGCGGACGCGTCCGGTCTGATCGGGCGGGTTTCGATTATTTTTGGCAAGATGAAGCGGCACGTCGCGCGGGATTGAACGGGCCGCGTGTTTTGCTATGAGGCTGTGACGCAGCAGGGGAACGCGGGATGGACCATTTTCTGTATCACGGTGGCACGCTTTGTGCCGAGGATGTGCCGCTGGCCGAGATTGCGGCCTCTGTCGGCACGCCGTTCTACTGCTATTCCACAGCTACGCTGGAGCGGCATTTTAAGCTGTTCGACGAGGCTTTGGCAGGCATGGACCACCTTGTCTGTTACGCCATGAAAGCGGCCAGCAATGTCGCCATCCTCAAGGTTCTGGCGGAACTGGGTGCGGGCATGGATGTCGTGTCGGGCGGGGAATACCTGCGCGCCAAGGCGGCCGGTGTTCCGGGCGAGCGGATCGTGTTTTCCGGCGTCGGCAAGACCGGGGCCGAGATGCGGCTGGCGCTGGAAGGCGGCGTGCGCCAGTTCAACGTCGAAAGCGAGCCCGAGATGGAGGCACTGAACCGTGTGGCGCTGGGTCTGGGCACGGTGGCCCCCATTACCGTGCGGGTAAACCCCGACGTGGATGCGAAAACCCATGCCAAGATCGCAACCGGCAAGAGCGAGAACAAGTTCGGTATCCCGATTTCCAAGGCGCGCGAGGTCTATGCCCATGCCGCGCGCCTGCCCGGTTTGCGGGTGGTGGGCATCGACGTGCATATCGGCAGCCAGTTAACCGATCTGGAACCGTTTCGCCTTGCCTATCGCAAGGTGGCGGAACTGTGCGAGGCGTTGCGCGCCGACGGGCACCATATCATGCGGCTGGATCTGGGTGGCGGCCTTGGCATTCCCTACGAGCGCAGCAATGCCGCGCCGCCCCTGCCGCTTGATTACGGCGCAATGATTCGTGAAGAGTTGGGCCATCTCGGTTGCGAGATCGAGATCGAACCGGGCCGTCTGATCGCGGGTAACGCAGGTGTCATGGTGACGCAGGTGATCTATGTGAAACAGGGCGAGGGGCGGGATTTCCTGATCGTGGACGGTGCCATGAATGACCTCATCCGTCCCGCCATGTATGACGCGCATCACGATATCGTGCCGGTAATCGAACCTGTGCCCGGCACGGAAAACCGTGTCTATGACGTGGTGGGGCCGGTTTGCGAGACGGGCGATACCTTTGCGCGCCAGCGCGCGATGCCGCCGTTGCAGGCGGGCGATCTGGTTGCCTTCCGCTCGGCAGGTGCCTATGGCGCGGTGATGGCCAGCGAATACAATACCCGCCCCCTGATCCCCGAGGTTCTGGTGAAGGGTGATCAATTCGCGGTTATCCGCCGACGTCCGACCTTTGACGAAATGATAAATCGCGATACCATCCCCGAATGGCTCTGACGCTATCCCGCGCAGAGCCGCGGGATGATCGCATGGTTGAGACCCCAGAGACCCTGATGAAACGTCTGCGCTGGCCCCTGATGCTGACCCGCGCAGGGTTGCTGGCAGAGCGGGTCTGGCAGGCGTTCTGGCCTCTCTGGTCGGTCGTTGTTCTGGCGCTTGCCGCCTTGATGCTGGGTCTGCATGACAGTCTGCCTGTCGAGATTGTCTGGGCGGGTATTCTTGTTGCCGGTTTCAGCGCGCTTTTCAGTGCGATACGCGGTGCATTACGTTTCCGCTGGCCTGGCAAGGGCGAGGCGCTGGCGCGGCTGGATGCCAGCCTGGCCGGTCGTCCGATCTCGGCCGTGCTTGACCGGCAGGCTATTGGAAGTACCGATGATGCCTCAGTTGCTGTCTGGCACGCACATCAGGCACGGATGGCCAAGCGTGCCGCGCAGGCGCGCGCTGTCGCCCCCGATCTGGATATGGCTCCGCGCGATCCCTTCGCGACGCGTTATGTGGCGCTGTTGGCCTTGGCGGTGGCGGTGCTGTTCGGCTCGATCCTGCGCGTAGGATCAGTCGGCGAGATGACACCGGGCGGAGGACAAGCGCTGGCGGGCGGGCCGACATGGGAAGGCTGGATCGAACCACCAGCCTATACCGGACAGCCCACGCTCTATCTGGCTGACCAGGCCGGAGAAAGTATCGACGTGCCGCAGGGCAGCCGCATCACATTGCGGCTTTACGGGGAATTGGGTGCGCTTAGCGTCACGCAGGATGTGGCCGAGGCCGTGGGAACCGATATCGTCGATCCAGCAGCCCCCGCGCAGGATTTGACAGTGACCCGTTCGGGCAGTCTGACAATTGACGGTCCGGGGGGGCGCGACTGGGATGTGATCATGCGCCCAGATGCGGCGCCCCGGGTCATTTTTGGCGATCCGGCGCAGGGGGCGGGCGATGATATGATGGCCTTTGCGCAGGCCCGCGCCGAAGGGCAGATGACCCTGCCCTTTAGTGCCAAGGATGATTACGGGGTCATTGGCGGGCAGGCGCGGATCACGCTTGATCTGGCGTCGATCCCGCGCCGCCACGGGTTGCGATCCGACCCCGAGGAACGCGAAGCGATCATTCTGGACCTGCCCATGCCGATCACCGGCAACCGTGCTGCGTTCACTGAAACGCTTGTCGACAACCTGTCGGAACATCCTTGGGCCAATCTTCCGGTGACGGTCGAACTATCCGTCACTGATGCTGCGGGTCTGCAAGGCTCCAGCGGGCCAGAGCAGATAAACTTGCCCGCGCGGCGGTTCTTCGACCCGCTTGCCAATGCCGTGATCGAACAGCGGCGCGACCTGCTCTGGACAACGGACAATGCCCCGCGTGTGGCGCAAGTGCTGCGCACCATATCGCATCGTCCCGAAGAGGGACTTTTCCGGTCCGAGACGTCCTATCTCCGGCTGCGGGTGATCCTGCGGCGGCTGGAGGCAACAACGCGCTACGGATTGCAGCCAGACCAGCGCGACGAGATCGCGCAGGCTCTGTGGGATCTGGCGCTTGTCTTGGAAGAAGGCGATCTTGGCAGCGCGCTGGAACGTCTGGAACGCGCGCGCGAACGTCTTTCGGAGGCGATGAAGAACGGTGCATCGGACGAGGAGATCGCCGAGTTGATGCAGGAATTGCGGGACGCTACGCAGGACTACATGAACCAGATGGCGCAGCAGGCGATGCGCGACGGGACGATGCAGGACAGTCAGGACATGGCCGAGGGTGGCATGCAGATGGGTCAGGACGACCTGCAGGCCATGATGGACCGTATTCAGGAATTGATGGAACAGGGCCGCATGGCCGAAGCGCAGCAGGCGCTGGAAGAGTTGCAGCGCTTGATGGAGAATATGCAATTCGCGCAGGGTCAGGGCGGACAGGGCCAGCAATCACCCGGTCAGCAGGCGATGGAAGGTCTGGCAGAAACACTGCGCGACCAGCAGGGCCTGTCAGACGAGGCGTTCAACGACCTGCAAGAGCAGTTCAACCCCGGTGGAAATCAGGGCCAACAGCAAGGCCAAGGTCAACAGCAGAGTCAGGGACAGCAACAGGGGCAAGGCCAGCAGCAGGGGCAAGGCCAAGGGCAGGACAGCGGCGATCAGCAAGGTAACGGTCAGGGCACATTGGCCGAGCGTCAGCGCGCCTTGCGTGACGAATTGAACCGTCAGAGCCGCAAACTGCCCAATGTCGGTGGCGAGGCCGGAGAGGCTGCCCGCGACGCGCTGGACCGTGCGGGCCGTGCGATGGATGGTGCCGAACAGGCCTTGCGCGGTAATGATCTGGCCGAAGCGATCGACCAGCAGGCCGAAGCGATGGATGCGCTGCGCGACGGTATGCGGAATATGGGCGAGGCGATGGCTCAGGCCGAGCGCGAGCAGCGTGGCGGGCAGGGTCAGGAGATGGGGCAGGCCGGTGGCGAACGCCGTGACCCTCTGGGCCGAGACAGTGGTAGTGGTGGACAGGCAGGAACAGATGAAAACCTGCTTCAGGGCGAGGATGTCTATCGCCGCGCGCGTGACCTGCTTGACGAGATACGCCGCCGCTCGGGGGATGCCGCGCGACCCGAAGAGGAGTTGGATTATCTGAGGCGGCTTTTGGACAGGTTCTGATCACAGGGCAAACTGAAGGGATGATGTATGCCCCGTGGATGTATGCCCCGTGATTGGGCTAGGCCGGTTCAGCCGGTTCAACTGGTGCTGCCTGCAATATTTGCTAGCCAGCGCGACAGGTTCTGGACCTGATTGTCCAGCATGACGCGCAAGTCATCGACCGCGCCGACATAGCCGTCAAGCAGCGGCATCGCAGCGGGGACCATCTCGGCCAAGGCGGGGGCGAAGACGTAAAGCGCCAGAAAGATCATCGCGACCAGTAAAGTGACCGAGAAGCCGCGGCTGAAACTGCGTTTCGGCGCCGTCGCGGTCTCGCGCATCTCGGCGGTCTGGCCCGGTGTGTCGTGATCATCTGCACGCGCGGGGCGACGATCCGATGTGGAGCGCAGGCTTGAATTGATTTCCTCGATGTCGGGCAAAAGTCCGCGTCTTGATTCCGCAACTGCTGCTGCGGCGGCAGCCGCGATCCGGTCGTCTTCCGCGCTGGATTTGCGGGGCGCTGCGGTAGCTTGTGGCGCTGCGGGCTGTGCCGGTGGAGGGGGTGGCGGGGACGCAGACGCAGATGCTTGCGCGACCTCTACCTCGGTTCCGCGCAGACGAGCCACACGCTGGCGCGCCTCTTCCGATCTGCGTTGCGCGTCCAGATCCTGCGCGGCGGAGGCAGATTCAAGCCCCAGATCGGGCTGGCTTTCCAGTCCATGCGCGCGTTCGGCGGCGCGGGCGCGTGCCTCGCGCTCGGCCTCCTCGCGCAGAAGATCCGCGACCGAAGTGTCAAGCCCGCGCCGTGCCGGCGGCATATCCAGCGCCGGATCTTCCTCGTAATCGTCTTCGTCTATTTCGGGCAGGCGCGACGCCGGATCTTCAGGATCGGGAACTAGCGCCTTGTCGGATGGCGGCGCTTCGGTCAGGCGTGGATCGGTCGGGAACCCTTCCCACTCGTCCTCGGCGTCCTCATCGGGCCGCGTTGCCGCAACCTCGGACTCATCGGCCCAAAACTCCTGTTCCGCCGGTTCCTCTTCCTGTTCGGGAATGGCCTGCGAAGGATGGGCCTGAAACCATGTATGCCCACAGCTTGAGCACTGCACGTCCCGTCCGTTATCGGGAATGACGCTTTCCGGCACCTCGTATTGTGCCGCGCAATTCGGGCAAACTAACCGCATCTGTCCCCCCGCCGGGTTTGGTGTCTGACCTGTTTCCCGGTCCTGTGCTGTCCTGAACCTATCTTATGGTGTAAACCACTGGTGGAAAAGTGCAAAGGTCGGGCAGCGATCAAACACCGTCCGGATTGCAACACTGCTCGCATTGAGGCAATAGGGAACGGTAAAGAAAAGGGATCTTGCGTGATCGAGCTTGAGAAAGTCGCCATGAGCTATGGCGGTGGGGAATTGCTGGGCGATATTTCCCTGACGCTGTCGCCGGGATCGTTCCATTTTCTGACTGGACCGTCCGGTGCGGGCAAGACTACTTTCCTCAAGCTGTGCTATGGTGCCCTGACGCCGACAGCGGGCGATGTCCGCCTTTTCGGGACCGATCTGCGCGCCATGTCGCGCGATGATGTGGCGATGGCGCGGCGGCGGATCGGGGTGGTGCATCAGGATGTGCAATTTCTGGATCATCTGCCGGTGGCCGATAATGTGGCCCTGCCTTTGACTGTGTCGGGGCATGACCGCCTGCAAGAGACCGAAAATCTGACCGAGTTGCTGAACTGGGTGGGCCTGAGCAAGCGGGCCGATGCCTTGCCTGCCGAATTGTCGGGGGGCGAGCGCCAGCGGGCCGCCCTTGCCCGCGCCGTCATCATGTCGCCCGAAGTGATCCTTGCGGATGAACCGACCGGCAATATCGACTGGGAAATGTCCCAGCGCCTGTTGCAATTGCTCGTCGAATTGAACCGGATGGGCAAGACGATCATGATTGCCACGCATGATATGAACCTGATCCGCGCCGCCAAGTCGCAGGTGCAGGCCCGCGTCTTGCGGATATCGCAGCGGCGGTTGCAAGCGGCGGGGGTGGATTTGTGAAACCGGATTTCAACCGCATCGCGGCCTATCTTGTCGGCGACCAGCAAGCCGACAGGATGGTGCCACCTACGGGATTTACCGCCCGTCTGACGCTGTTTGCTGCGGGGGCGATGGCCTTTCTGACGGTTTTCGCGCTGGCTTTGTCGCTAGCAACAGGACGTCTGGCGGATCGCTGGAGCGACGAACTGGCCCGTGCCTCGACGCTGCGGATCTCGGCGCCGATGGACCAGCGGGCCGCCCAGACCGAAGCTGCATTGCGTTTGTTGCAGACCACGCCCGGTGTCGCCTCGGCCCGCGCTCTGGACGAGGCGGAGCAACGCGCGCTGCTGGAGCCTTGGTTCGGTCCCGACCTGCCGCTCGAGACCCTGCCCATCCCGCAACTGATCGAGGTGATCGAATCCCCCGAGGGTTTCGATGCCGCCGGTCTGCGCCTGCGACTGGCCGCCGAGGTACCAGGGGCGGTGCTTGATGATCACACCCGATGGCGGCGTCCGCTGGTCAGCGCGGCTGACCGTTTGCGTTTGCTAGGCTGGGTGTCGATTGCGCTGATCGGGGCGACAACTGCCGCGATGATCACCATGGCGGCGCAGGCGGCACTGGCTGCCAACGCACAGGTCATCGCGGTTCTGCGTCTGGTCGGGGCCCGCGATGTCTATATCGCAGGGGCATTTGTGCGGCGCTTCACGCTGCGCAGTCTGATCGGATCGGCTATCGGCACGGTCTTGGGCATGATTGCCGTTCTATTGCTGCCCTCGGCCCAAGCCGAGGCCGGTTTTCTGACGGGTCTGGGCTTTCAGGGCTGGCACTGGATTTGGCCTCTGGTTATTCCGCCTCTGGGTGGTGCCGTGGCTTTCGCTGCGACCCGCCATGCCGCCCACCGCACGCTGAGGGAGTTGACCTGATGGCCTATGCATGGCGCTGGCTGCGCTCGCTTGTTTTTGTGGGCCAGATGTATGCGATGATGCTGGTGATCGGCCTGCTCTACCTGCCTGGCGCGATCCTGTCGCCTGAAGGCGCGCGGCGCGGCTGCAAGGCCTATTGTCGCTGGGTTTTCTGGACTGCGCGCTGGATGGTGGGCCTGAATGTCGAGGTGCGCGGCACACCCCCCACAGGTGGTGCGCTGGTTGCCGCGAAGCACCAGTCCTTCCTTGATATCCTGATGATCTTCAACGCTTTACCAGCCGCTATCTTCATAATGAAACGCGAGATCCTCTGGACGCCGGTCATCGGACTTTATGCCTATCGTCTGGGTTGCGTGCCGGTAAACCGTGGCAAGCGCGGCGTAGCCATCAAGAAAATGCTGGGTGATGTCGCAGCAGGACATCAGGAACTGGGACAATTGATCATCTATTCGCAGGGCACCCGCGTCGCTCCCGGCGTCAAGATGCCCTACAAGATCGGGACGGGCGCGCTTTATGAACAGATGGGACAGGATTGCGCCCCTGTCGCTACCAATGTGGGCGTGTTCTGGCCGCGCACCGGCATTTTTCGCAAGCCGGGTCTGGCGGTGGTGGAATTCCTGCCGGTGATCCCTGCCGGGCTTGAGCGGGCGGATTTCATGGCGCGACTCGAGGCGGAGGTCGAGGCAGCATCCGACCGGTTGATCACCGAGGGGCGGAGCATGCTGAAGGAGGCATGAGATGGAGTTTATTGACCGGATCGAGGGGCTAGAGGCGCTTTATGGCCCGGCTTCGGTGGGATCGCAGCGCAAGGTCGCGCAGCATCTGACCCCCAGCTATCGCCGCTGGATCGAGGCTTCGCGCTTCTGCATCGTTTCGACAGTGGGCGGGGGTGGCACCGATGGCAGCCCGCGCGGAGATGACGGCCCCGTGGTGCGGGTGCTGGACCCTAAGACACTGGCGATGCCCGATTGGCGGGGAAACAACCGGCTGGATTCCTTGCGCAATATCGTGATGGACGGGCGGATTTCACTAATCTTTCTGGTGCCCGGGTCGCAAATCATGGTGCGCATCAACGGGCAGGCCAAGCTGACAGCGGATGAGGCCCTGCGGGACAGTTTCGCCAAGGATGGCGCGATGCCCGCCACGGTCATCGTCGTACGTCTGGGCGAGGTCTACGCCCAATGCTCGCGCGCGGTGATGCGCTCAGGCATCTGGGTGCGCGATGACGCGGTAGGGCTGCCCAGCCTAGGCGACATTCTGGCAGATGTGACCGCAGGCGAGCTGGGCGGCAGCGATTTCGACGCGGATTGGGAGAAACGGTCACTGGCGGCATTGTGGTAGCGGCCGCCGGATTTCGAGTATTTCTGGCAAGATTAAAGGGGGCGCTAGGCCCCCTTTTTCGTGGCGGTTTTACGCGTGGATCGGCCCGTCGCCGCAGGCAAGGGCTGCTTCGCGCACGGCTTCGGACACGGTGGGATGGGCGTGGCAGGTCAGCGCCAGATCCTGCGCCGAGGCACCGAATTCCATCGCCACGCAGATTTCGTGGATCAGATCACCCGCCGACGGGCCAATGATATGGGCGCCAAGGATGCGGTCGGTCTGTTTGTCCGCGAGGATTTTCACGAAACCGTCACCTTGGAACATCGCTTTGGCCCGCGCATTGCCCATGAAGCTGAATTTGCCAACCTTGTAGGCAACACCTTCTTCCTTGATCTGCTCTTCGGTCTTGCCGACATTCGCGACCTCGGGGTGGGTGTAGATCACGCCGGGGATCACGCCATAGTTCACATGGCCATGCTTGCCCGCCAGCACCTCGGCCACGGCCATGCCCTCGTCCTCGGCCTTATGGGCCAGCATCGGGCCGTCGATCGCGTCACCGATGGCATAGATGCCTTTGACATTGGTTTGCCAATGGGCGTCGGTCTGGATCTGTCCGCGCTTGGATGTCTCGATCCCCAGATCGGTCAGCCCAAGTCCGTCGGTGAAGGGCTTGCGGCCCGTGGCGACCAGCACACAATCGGCGTCCAGCACATGTTCGCTGTCATCTTTGCGCAGCTTGTAGGTGACCTTGGCCTTGGTTTTGAGGGTTTCGACACCCTGCACGGCGGCGCCCATCACGAAAGTCAGCCCTTGTTTGGTCAGCATGCGCTGGAAGGTCTTTTGCACCTCGGCGTCCATGCCGGGGGTGATCGCGTCCAGATATTCGACCACCGTGACCTGCGTGCCCAGACGGGCATAGACCGAACCCAATTCCAGCCCGATCACGCCCGCGCCGATAACAACCATGGTTTTCGGGATCTTGCCCAGCGTCAGCGCGCCGGTCGAGGTCACGACGATCTGTTCGTCCACCTCGACCCCGGGCAGACTGGCGGGGGCCGAACCTGTGGCGATCACGATATTCTTGGCCTCGTGCACCTCGTCGCCGACCTTGACCTTGCCCGCTTCGGGGATCGAGCCCCAGCCTTTCAGCCAGTCGATCTTGTTCTTTTTGAACAGGAATTCGATGCCCTTGGTGTTGCCTTCGACGGTTTCATCCTTGTAGGCGAGCATCTGTTTCCAGTCCACCGAGGGGGATTTACCCTTGAGGCCCATCTTGGCGAAGTTGTGCTCGGCCTCGTGCAGCATATGGCTGGCATGCAGCATCGCCTTGGACGGGATGCAGCCCACATTCAGGCATGTGCCGCCGAGGGTCTCACGCCCTTCGACACAGGCGGTTTTCAGGCCCAGTTGCGCGCAGCGGATGGCCGCAACATAGCCGCCGGGGCCTGCACCGATGATGATCACGTCATAGCTTGCCATGGGGAAGTCTCCTTGAGGCCGTGGAAATTTCAAAAGGGATATGCTGCGCCTTGGGCATCAAACGAGTGCTGCCAGCAGCATGAGGGTGGTGGCGGAAAAACCGACCATCCAGATGAGAGAGCGCCACGGCACAAGACCGAAAGCATAGGCGGGCACATACAGTACACGCGCCACCAGATAGGCCCAGCCACAGGCGGCCGTGAAGCTGCTTGACTGGTCCGACAGGGTGACCACGACAACCGCGAGGGTAAAGAGGATCAGCCCTTCGAAATGGTTGTCGAGGGCGCGGAACAGCCTTCCAGTGCGGGGGCTGACCTGTTCGATCAGCGGTTTGCCCAGACGGTCGGGATCCCGTGGGCCAAGGGTTTTGCCCGGCCCCAGTTCCAGATTGGCCGGAATCGACATCAGGGCAAATTGGACGACTTGCAGCAGACCGGCAAGGGTCAGGGCGGTCAATTCCGGCGTCATGGTCATGCGGTCGGCCTTTCGCGGCGGGTCCAGAGGTTCAGCGCCTCTGGGGTCAGGATGGCGGATTTGCGGCTGGTGAACCAGTCAAAACAGGCATTTTCTGCCGCCGATATCGCAGGATCGGCCCGCATTACAGCCAGGCGCGCCTGCGTATCCGGCCAGTGGCGCAGGATGGTACGATCCTCGACATCGTTCTTGTTGGCGCTGCGGTGCCAGTTAGACCCAAGGTGATATTTCGTCTCGCCGGTCTTGCCCTGACCATCGCCGCGATCATTCTTCATCATGAACAGGTCACGTGATTTGACTGCGTAATGGTTGATCCGCGCGGTCGCATTTGTGGCGGCCAGATCATGCGGGCGAAAGCGGCTTGAGCGTTCCTGATAGAGGCTGGCGGACTTTAGCGCCACCCCGTCGGGGTTGACCACAACGGGGCTGTCCACCAGCGGGTCGCGCGGATTGTGGTCCGTGGCGGCTGCGAAACTGGCGACGCGGAACAGGCATTTCGATTTGGCAACACGCGGTTCGGGGGCCGGTTCGGCACGGGTGAAGCTGGGCAGGACGGCCATGCCCGGCGTCCACTCGGCCAGCCCCGCATCGCCGAACAATTGCCACGGGATCGCAACGACATCGGCCTCGGATGCGTTCGGCATCAGGTCCGGAAGGTGGCCATTCCCTGCGGTGATGTTCAGGAATTCGTCGCTGTCGATATGCAACAGCCATGTGACATTCCGCGCACGCGCCCAATCGAGGGCCAGCGCCATACCGCTGTCTTGCGGGGCAGTGCCGTCAGGCACGTTCTGGCGGATATGGGTCAGATGACCCGCTGCCGCCAGCGTGTCCAGCAATGTATCCGATCCGTCCGTGCAGTCATTGCTGACCACGACGACATGATCGAAGCCAAGGCATTGGTGATAGGCCAGCCATTCCAGCACGAACAGCCCTTCGTTCCGCATACAGCAGACGAGGGCTGTCTGATCCGATGCAGCGGTCGAAGGTGAAATGGGGGACATGGTGTGCACCAAAAGGGCAAGGCAAGGGCGCGCAGGTTACGCGCCCTTCGGATGTGACAGGATCACAGATCCATCAGCAGGCGACGCGGGTCTTCCAGTGCTTCCTTGACACGCACAAGGAAGGTCACGGCGCCTTTGCCGTCCACAACACGGTGGTCGTAGGACAGCGCCAGATACATCATCGGCCGGATTACCACCTGACCGTTGATCGCCACGGGACGATCCTGAATCTTGTGCATGCCCAGAATACCCGATTGCGGGGGGTTCAGGATGGGCGAGGACATCAGCGAGCCGTAGACGCCGCCGTTCGAGATGGTGAAGGAACCGCCCTGCATTTCAGCCATTGACAGCTTGCCGTCGCGGGCGCGCACACCCAGTTCGGCGATCTTCTTCTCGATCGCGGCAAAGCCCATCTGGTCGGCGTCGCGCACCACAGGCACAACCAGCCCGGTGGGTGTGCCAACAGCGACACCCATATGCACGAAGTTCTTGTAGACGATGTCGGTGCCGTCAATTTCGGCATTCACTTCGGGCACTTCGCGCAGCGCGTGGCAGCAGGCCTTCACGAAGAAGGACATGAAGCCCAGTTTGACGCCGTGTTTCTTCTCGAAGATGTCTTTGTATTCCTTCCGCAGATCCATCGTCGCGGTCATGTCCACCTCGTTATAGGTGGTGAGCATGGCGGCGGTGTTCTGCGCGTCTTTCAGGCGGCGCGCGATGGTCTGGCGCAGGCGGGTCATCTTGACGCGTTCCTCGCGGGCGGCGTCATCGGTGGACACGGGTGCGCGCGGTGCGCTGGCCACAGAGGGGGCTGCAGGCGTGGCAGAGGTGCCTGCGGCGATGGCTTTTTGTACGTCTTCTTTCATGATGCGTCCGTCACGGCCCGATCCTGTTACGGCGTCGCGGCTGATGCCGGCCTCGGCCATGGCTTTCTTGGCAGCAGGAGCGTCTTCCACGTCCTTGCTGCCGGATGCTGCGGCTTTGGGGGCCGCGGCCTTGTCTTCGGCCTTCTCGCCCGATTTGGCAGCGGGGGCCGTGCCGGAAGATGAAATCACGGCCAGTTTCGCGGAGGCATCCACGGTTGTGCCCTCGGCCGCCACGATCTCGGCCAGCACGCCAGCGGCGGGGCTTGGCACTTCGACGCTGACCTTGTCGGTTTCCAGTTCGCACAGCATTTCATCCTGCGCGACGGTGTCGCCGACCTTCTTGAACCAGGTCGAGACTGTCGCCTCGGACACGGATTCGCCAAGCGAGGGGACCATGACATCGACGCTGTCGGATTTGGCCGCTTTTGCGGGGGCAGCCTCGGATTTTTCGGCTTTTTCCGTCTTGTCGGCCTTAGCCGCGGGCTTTGCAGCCTCGCCTTCATTGATTGTGGCGAGCAAGGCATCCACGCCCACGGTCGCGCCCTCTTCGGCCACGATATCGCCCATCACACCGGCGGCGGGGGCAGGCACTTCGACGGTGACCTTATCGGTTTCCAACTCGCACAGCATCTCGTCGGCGGCAACGGGATCGCCCGGTTTCTTGAACCATGTGGCGACCGTG
This sequence comes from Seohaeicola saemankumensis, assembly GCF_021021435.1. Classification (GTDB taxonomy): domain Bacteria; phylum Pseudomonadota; class Alphaproteobacteria; order Rhodobacterales; family Rhodobacteraceae; genus Seohaeicola. The sequence goes on along the minus strand of NZ_JAINWI010000011.1, from coordinate 176,394 downwards.
GCCTCGGTCACGGATTCGCCAAGGGTGGGGACGCGGACTTCGGTTGTCATGGGTTAGTTCCCTTTGATGGTCAGCGCTTCGTCAACCAGCGCCTGTTGTTGTGCTTTATGCGTCGAGGCCAGACCCGTCGCAGGCGAGGCGCTGGCAGCGCGGCCTACATAGACCGGACGCTGATGCTTGGCCTTGATCCGGCCCAGCACCCATTCGACATTGGGCTCGATGAATGTCCACGCGCCCTGATTTTTCGGCTCTTCCTGACACCAGACCATTTCGGCCTGCGGAAAGCGTTCCAGTTCCTTCACGAGGGACATGGCGGGGAAGGGATAAAACTGTTCGATCCGCAGCAGATAGATATCGTCGATTCCGCGCGCATCGCGTTCTTCCAGCAGGTCGTAATAGACCTTGCCTGAACACATGACGACGCGCTTGATCTTGTCATCCGCAGCCAATTTCGTGTCGGAATGACCCCGTTCGGCATCATCCCACAGCACGCGGTGGAAGCTGGAACCGGTGGTGAAATCAGCAGCATCCGAAATGGCCAGCTTATGGCGCAGCAGGGATTTCGGCGTCATCAGCATCAGCGGTTTGCGGTAGGTGCGGTGCAGCTGGCGGCGCAGGATGTGGAAATAGTTGGCCGGGGTCGTGCAGTTGGCCACGATCCAGTTATCCTGACCGCACATTTGCAGGAAGCGTTCCAGACGGGCGCTGGAATGTTCCGGCCCTTGCCCTTCATAGCCGTGCGGCATCAGACAGACGAGGCCGGACATGCGCAGCCACTTGCTTTCGCCCGAGCTGATGAACTGGTCGAACATGATCTGCGCGCCGTTGGCGAAATCGCCGAACTGGGCTTCCCACATTACCAGCGCGTTGGGCTCGGACAATGAATAGCCGTATTCGAAACCCAGAACCGCATATTCCGACAGCATCGAGTCGATGACCTCGTAACGGGCCTGACCCTCGCGGATGTTGTTGAGAGGATAGTAACGCTCCTCGGTGTCCTGATTGATCAGGGCCGAATGGCGCTGGCTGAACGTGCCGCGTGCGCTGTCCTGACCGGACAGGCGGACCGGATAACCCTCAAGCAGAAGTGAGCCAAAGGCCATTGCCTCGCTTGTGGCCCAGTCGAAACCCTCGCCTGTCTCGAACATCTTGCGCTTGCTTTCCAGCAGACGCTCGACGGTCTTGTGCATCGGGAAATCGTCCGGCGCACGGCTCAGCGCCTCGCCAATCTGTTTCATGGTCTCAGGCTTGATGGCAGTCTTGCCGCGCTGGTATTTCTTCTGGTCACGGCGGTCCAGATGCGACCAGCGCCCGTCCAGCCAGTCGGCCTTGTTGGGTTTGTAATCCTTGCCCGCCTCGAATTCCTCGTTCAGGCGGGACTGGAATGCGGCTTTCATATCCTCGATCTCGCCCTCGGGGATCAGGCCGTCGCGCACCAGACGTTCGGTATAGAGGCTGAGCGTCGTTTTCTGCTTCTTGATCTTGTTATACATGATCGGGTTGGTGAACATCGGCTCGTCGCCTTCGTTATGTCCGAAGCGGCGGTAGCAGATGATGTCCAGCACGACATCCTTGTGGAACAACTGGCGGAATTCGGTCGCGACGCGTGCGGCATGCACCACGGCCTCGGGATCGTCACCGTTGACGTGGAAAATCGGCGCCTCGACCACCAGCGCGTTATCCGTGGGATAGGGGCTGGAGCGGCTGAAATGCGGCGCAGTGGTGAAACCGATCTGGTTGTTGACCACGATATGCATCGTGCCGCCGGTCTTGTGACCGACCAGACCCGACAGCGCGAAACATTCAGCCACCACACCCTGACCGGCAAAAGCCGCATCGCCGTGCAGCAACACAGGCAGAACCTGCATGCGCTGGGTATCGTTCATCTGCGCCTGTTTGGCGCGAACCTTGCCCAGAACCACAGGGTTCACGGCCTCAAGATGCGAGGGGTTGGCGGTCAGCGACAGGTGAACCGCGTTGCCGTCAAATTCGCGGTCGCTTGACGCACCGAGGTGGTATTTCACATCGCCGGAGCCGTCCACGTCCTCGGGCTTGAAGCTGCCGCCCTGAAATTCGTTGAAGATCGCGCGGTAAGGCTTGCCCATGACGTTGGCCAGCACCGACAGGCGGCCACGGTGCGGCATGCCGATCACGATTTCCTTGACGCCAAGGCTGCCGCCGCGCTTGATGATTTGCTCCATCGCGGGGATCAGGCTTTCGCCGCCGTCCAGACCGAAACGCTTGGTGCCCATGTATTTGACATGCAGGAACTTCTCGAAACCTTCGGCTTCGACCAGCTTGTTCAGGATCGCGCGGCGTCCGTTCTTGGTAAAGGTGATTTCCTTGCCGTAACCCTCGATCCGCTCTTTCAGCCATGCGGATTGTTCGGGGTCGGAGATATGCATGTATTGCAGGGCAAAGGTGCCGCAATAGGTGCGCCTCACGATGTCGATGATCTGCCGCATTGAGGCAATCTGCAGGCCCAGCACGTTGTCGATAAAGATCGGGCGATCCATGTCGGCCTCGGTGAAGCCGTATGATTTAGGATCAAGTTCGGGATGCGGGACAGGGTCGCGCATGCCCAGCGGGTCCAGATCGGCGGCCAGATGGCCTCGGATACGGTAGGCGCGGATGATCATCAGCGCGCGCACGGAATCCAGAACGGCCCGCTTGACCTGATCGTCGGTTACCTTGATGCCGGTCTCGGCGGCCTTGGCGGCAATCTTCTGTCCCGCCGCGCGGGTTTCGACGGGGGCTGGCCATTGGCCGTCCAGCGCGGAAGTCAATTCGTCGGATGGCGCAGGCGGCCAGTCGGCGCGCGCCCAGCTTGGGCCTTGCGCTACGCGTTGCACATCGTGATCGGTGTCACCCATCGCCCTGAAAAATGCCTGCCACGCTTCATCGACCGCATTGGGGTCGCTGGCATAGCGGGCATAAAGCTGTTCCAGATATTCCGCGTTGTGCCCCTGCATGAAGCTGGAGGCGTGGAAAACGTCGTTGGGGGATTGCTCGGTCATGTGGTGATTCCCAATCAGGAGGTCGGGGCCGTGCAGAGGCGCGGCAGGGAGGTTCAATATGCCTTTGAGGTGTTCAGGCTTCTGGTTCTCGCGGTGGACGTCATGTCTTTTCTATTTCAACTCCGCGTTGACCGCTTTCAGGGCTGCGGCTTGCAAAGCTGCTTCCATGTTATGTTTGGCCCCCGCCACCTTGACCAACGATGCACGCAAACCACGGGCTTTGGCTGCGGCAAGGTAAGCCTCGCTGAGTTGCGGTGTGGTGTTGTCGTCATTCGCCCCGACAACCAAAGTGATGCGTGTGCCATTGGCTATTCGGGGAATCTGGAGATGCGGTGACTGAGCTTCGCTTTGCCGCCACGCAGAACGCCCGCGTGACTTGCGCCAAGTGGCGATATCGCAGGGGCAAGACACCAGAACCGCGCGCTGGACAAGACCGGGTGCAAGTCCAAGCACGCCACCGATCTGCGCTGCGCCGCCGGAATGACCGACGGCCACAACACGGGATGTGCCGACTTGTTTTGCCATCGCCTGAATGGTTTGGGCGACGGCAAGATTGTTTTTCTGGGTGTAGTGATCGGAACGATTGCTGTTCGATCCTTTCGACCTAAGCCCCGCTCCGTCGGAATAACCCGGACGTAGCAGGGCAAGAACGCTGACGCCCTTGTTGGCGGCAGCAATCTGGCTGGCAAGGCTGTAATGATAATTGGCTGGTCCACCTCTGCTCAGGTCGCCGTGAAGCACGACGACCAAAGCACGATTGCCCGACCCGAAAAGTTTGCCCTCAAGCGGACCTGCGGACTGCGCCATCGCGGCCGTCACAAAGACGACCGAGACAAGCGCCGCCAACAGGCCACGAATAAGAGCAACCAGATTCATCCGATCGCCTTCAATACGGCCTCGCCCAGACCGGCGGGGCTTTCAGCCACGATGATCCCTGCGGATTTCATCGCTTCGATCTTGCTTTCCGCATCGCCCTTGCCACCGGCGACGATGGCACCAGCATGGCCCATGCGGCGGCCTTTGGGGGCTGTGCGGCCCGCGATAAAGCCAGCGGTCGGCTTCCAGCGGCCGCGCTTTTTCTCGTCCTTGAGGAACTGCGCCGCTTCTTCTTCCGCACTGCCACCGATCTCGCCGATCATGATGATCGACTGGGTTTCGGGGTCGGCCAGGAACATTTCCAGCACGTCGATATGCTCGGTTCCCTTGATCGGGTCGCCACCGATCCCCACGGCCGAGGACTGGCCCAGACCGGAATCAGAGGTCTGTTTGACCGCTTCATAGGTCAGCGTGCCCGAACGCGAGACCACGCCGACAGAGCCACGCTTGTGGATATGGCCGGGCATGATGCCGATCTTGCAGGCACCGGGCGTGATGACGCCGGGGCAGTTCGGCCCGATCAGGCGGGATTTCGATCCCTCCAGCGCGCGCTTGACCTTCATCATGTCCAGCACCGGAATGCCTTCGGTGATGCAGACGATCAGTTCCATCTCGGCGTCGATCGCTTCCAGGATCGAGTCCGCTGCGAAGGGTGGCGGCACATAGATCACCGAAGCATTGGCGTCGGTCACATGCTTGGCCTCATGGACCGAGTTGAAGACCGGCAGGTTCAGGTGGGTGGACCCCCCTTTGCCCGGCGTCACACCGCCGACCATCTTTGTGCCGTAGGCAATGGCCTGTTCCGAGTGGAAGGTGCCCTGCGAGCCGGTGAAGCCCTGACAGATAACCTTGGTGTTTTCGTTTACGAGAACTGCCATGCTCTTATCCCTTCACCGCTTTGACGATCTTTTCGGCGCCATCGCGCAGGTCGTCTGCCGCGATCACATCCAGACCGGAGTTGCGGATGATATCCTTGCCCTTGTCCACGTTCGTGCCTTCCAGACGCACGACCAGCGGCACTTTCAGGCCGACTTCTTTCACCGCGGCGATCACGCCCTCGGCGATCACATCGCAGCGCATGATGCCGCCGAAGATGTTGACCAGAATGCCTTTGACGTTGGGGTCCGAGGTGATGATCTTGAACGCCTCGGTCACTTTTTCCTTGGTTGCACCGCCGCCCACGTCGAGGAAGTTGGCAGGCTCGGCCCCATAAAGCTTGATGATGTCCATCGTGGCCATCGCCAGACCCGCACCATTGACCATGCAACCGATCTCGCCATCCAGCGCGATGTAGTTCAGGTCGTATTTCGACGCAGCGAGTTCCTTGGGATCTTCTTCGGTCTCGTCGCGCAGGGCGGCGATATCGGCATGGCGGTAAATCGCGTTGCCGTCAAAGCTGACCTTGGCATCCAGCACCTTGAGATCACCCTTGTCGGTCACGATCAGCGGGTTGATCTCGAGCATCTCCATATCCTTCTCGACGAAGGCTTTGTAGAGCAGACCCATCAGGTTGACGCACTGCTTGATCTGCGCGCCTTCCAGACCCAGCGAGAACGCGATGCGGCGACCATGGAAACCCTGATAGCCGCTGGCTGGATCGACGCTGAAGCTGAGAATCTTTTCAGGTGTATGCTCGGCCACTTCCTCGATATCCATGCCGCCCTCGGTGGAGCAGACGAACGAGATGCGGCTGGTCTGGCGATCTACCAGAAGTGCAAGGTAAAGCTCGGTCGTGATGCCCGAACCGTCTTCGATATAAATGCGGTTAACCTGCTTGCCCGCAGGACCTGTCTGATGCGTGACCAGTGTGCGGCCCAGCATCTTCTTGGCTTCCTCGGCAGCTTCTTCGACCGATTTGGCAAGACGGACACCGCCTTTTTCACCGGCATCGGCTTCCTTGAACTTGCCCTTGCCGCGCCCGCCCGCATGGATCTGCGCCTTCACGACCCAGAGAGGGCCATCCATCTCGCCCGCTGCGGTTTTGGCTTCTTCGGCCCGGAAGACGACACGCCCGTCCGAGACCGGGGCGCCGTAGGTGCGAAGGAGGGCCTTCGCCTGATACTCATGAATGTTCATGAAATTGTCCCGTCTTGCTGCATTCAAGGCGGGGTGTGACACAAGGTTGCACGAATAATAAACGGTTTTTTGCGCTTTTGGGGGTTTTGAGCGTGAAATTCGACGTTTGTGATCACACGCTTAAAATCTGTGATCACAAAGCTGGATTCACGAGGATTGGCCTGTCTGGTAAAGAATCAGGGCTGGCACTTGGCCAGCCCCGACAGGATGTATCACAGGTTTCGCCAGCGAAACCTGTTTCGGGTGCGGATCATGCCAGCGAGGAGTCGATTTCCTTGCAAGCGGCAACCAGACCTTTGACTGCGTCCACGGACTTGTCGAACATCGCCTGTTCGTCCTTGTTCATGGTGATATCCACGACTTTTTCGATGCCGCCAGCACCGATCACGGTGGGCACGCCGACATAGAAACCCTTGAGGCCATAAGCGCCGTCAACATATGCCGCGCAGGGCAGGACGCGCTTTTGGTCTTTCAGATAGGCTTCGGCCATTTCGATGGCGGATGTAGCAGGTGCATAGAAGGCCGAGCCGGTTTTCAGCAGGCCAACGATTTCCGCACCACCGTCACGGGTGCGCTGTACGATCGCATCCAGCTTGTCCTGCGTGGTCCAGCCCATCTTGACCAGATCGGGCAGCGGGATACCGGCCACGGTGGAATAGCGCACCAGCGGCACCATCGTGTCGCCATGACCGCCCAGAACAAAGGCGGTGACATCGCGCATCGACACACCGAATTCGAGGCTCAGGAAGTGGCGGAAGCGGGCGGAGTCAAGAACGCCGGCCATACCGCAGACCTTGTGATGCGGCAGGCCCGAGAATTCGCGCAGTGCCCAGACCATCGCGTCTAGCGGGTTGGTGATGCAGATCACGAAAGCATCGGGGGCATATTTCGCAATGCCTTCACCCACGGATTTCATGACCTTGAGGTTGATACCCAGCAGGTCATCACGGCTCATGCCCGGCTTGCGGGGGACGCCGGCAGTGACGATGCAGACATCAGCGCCTGCGATATCCTCGTAGGACTGGGTGCCACGCAGCGCCGCGTCGAACCCTTCCGAGGGGCCGGATTCCGCGATATCAAGCGATTTTCCTTCGGGCGTGCCTTCGGCAATGTCGAACAGGACGATATCGCCCAGTTCCTTCAGCGCGGCGAGGTGGGCAAGCGTGCCCCCGATCTGTCCTGCGCCGATAAGGGCAATCTTGGGTCTGGCCATTTCAACGGTCTCCGGTTGGTTGAATTTGCCGCATGGCCTAGTCCCTTCCGCGCCCTCGCGCAAGGGTGCTGCGCTGCGCTGCGGCAGCAAGAGGGGCTGTTGCCTGCCGGCGGATGCCGCTAAATGCGTGACAGGGCATAATTTTCAGGAGCAGGGCCGAAGATGGAGCTGGACTTGCAGTTTTTCATGGTGGCGGCTCCGGCGGTTCTGTTTGCAGGGATTTCCAAGGGCGGTTTCGGGTCAGGGGCCGCTTTCGCCGCCGCTTCGATTCTGGCGCTGGTGCTGGAGCCGGGGCAGGCGCTGGGCATCATGTTGCCGCTTCTGATGCTGATGGATGCGGCCAATCTGCGCCCCTACTGGAAGAAATGGAGCGCGCCTGACGCCAAGCTGCTGATCCTCGGCGCATTGCCGGGGGTCGCCTTGGGCGCGTGGCTCTATACCATTGCCAATGCCGATGTATTCCGTCTGCTGATCGGGGTCATTTCTGTGGGCTTCGTGGCATGGCAGTTGGGTTTGAAGCTTGGCTTGATCCGCGCAGCGCGGGCAGAGTTGCCCCTTTGGGCGGGGGCGCTGGCGGGGGCGACTGCGGGGTTTACCAGTTTCGTCAGCCATGCGGGCGGACCGCCCGCCGCTGTGTGGCTGTTGTCGCGCAAGCTGGGCAAGACCCCGTTCCAGGCGACAACGGTGATTGTCTTCTGGGCGGTCAATATCGCCAAATTCGTGCCTTATGCCTTTCTGGGCATTTTCACGGCGCAAACATTGCTGGCCGATCTGATCCTTGCCCCTGTTGCCTTGCTGGGGGCATGGCTGGGCGTGAAGGCGCATCACGTCGTGCCGGAACGGGCCTTCTTTGCCCTGACCTATGTTTTGCTGACGGTGACGGGGTGCAAGCTGATCTGGGACGCGCTGACCTGAAACAGGGGCTTCAGGCCCCGTTACCTTTGGCAGGCGGGGCGTCGGCCAGCGCCTCGAACGCCTGACCGCTGGCGACGAGGCAGGTGATTCCGTTGGGCAGGGTGACTGTGATCGTCCAACTGCCGCTGTCATTGCTGGCAAAAACCTCGACCACAGCATTGTTCGCGCCCAACCCCATCGACCGGCGCGTTTCGCCATAGGTATTGGCCAGCCGGTCCACGACCGTGTCGCGTGGCGCACAGTTGCGGGTATCCAGCGCGATGGCGGGCGCGGCCAACCCCAGAAGGCTCAGCGTTGCCGTCAAAACAGTCTTCGCATGTCGCATTGTGCCAGCCTTTCCCGATATGCCACCTGTCCAGATTGCGGTGGCAAGGTTTCATTAAGGTTAACGATGCGCGCCAGCCGATCTTCCTGTATGCTGTCGCATGCGCTTTTTTCTGCATTGCGGCACGAATGGCCTTGAAGGTTTCCACCAAAAAATGCCATCCCTACGCAAGATAATTACAAGGAAGACTCAAGCCATGGACATCCGCCCCTATCGCTCGGTTCTCTATATTCCCGGCTCGAAAGAACGTGCGCTTGAAAAGGCGCGGGACTTGCCCGTCGATGCGATCATCTTTGATCTGGAAGACGCTGTATCCCCCGATGCCAAGGTCGAGGCGCGCGCGACGCTGGCGCAGGCTTTGGCCGTGGGCGGCTATGGCAACAAGGTGCGGATCATCCGAATCAATGGGCTGGATAGCGCATGGGGAGCCGGTGATGTCGCCGCATTGCGCGATGCGGGCGCAGATGTGTTCCTGCTGCCCAAGGTGAATTCCGCCGCGGATGTGCAGGCGCTGTCGGATATGCTGGGCAATGGCACGCCGATCTGGGCGATGATGGAAACACCGCAAGGCATCTTGAATGCAGCCGAGATTGCCGCGCATCCGCAACTGACAGGCTTTGTCGCGGGCACCAACGATCTGGCGAAAGAGCTGAATTGCCGCTTCCGTGCGGATCGACTGCCGCTGCAAATGGCCCTGCAGACCATCTTGATGGCCGCGCGCGCCGAGGGTGTGATTGTGATTGATGGTGTCTACAACCAGTTCAAGGATGACGAGGGCCTGCGTGCCGAATGCGAGCAGGGCCGTGATCTGGGCTTTGACGGCAAGACCCTGATCCATCCCGCGCAGGTCGATGTCACCAACGCGGTGTTTGCCCCGTCAGAGGCCGAGGTCGAACTGGCCCGCCGCCAGATTTCGGCCTATGAAGAGGTGCAGGCCAGCGGGCAGGGCGTTGCTGTTGTGGATGGCAAGATCGTCGAAAACCTGCATGTTGAGACCGCCAAGAAAACCCTCGCCATGGCATCCGCCATCGCATCCCTTTAAGTGGAGCGTCGCAAATGATCCTTCTGAGCCTCGGTGTTATCCTTTGGGCCGCCGCCCATTATTTCAAACGCTTCGCGCCCGAACAACGCGCGGCGATGGGTGACAAAGGCAAGGGTCTTGTGGCTGTCGCCATCGTGGCGAGCCTGTTGATGATGATTTTCGGCTATCGCGGGGCCGAGTTCATCCATGTCTGGGCACCGCCAAGCTGGACCGTGCATCTGAACAATCTGATGATGCTGGTCGCAGTCTTCGTCTACGGAATGAGTGCCACGACAGGCCGTTTGCGTGGCAAGATGCGGCATCCACAACTGACAGCGGTCAAGATCTGGGCGGTGGCGCATTTGCTGGTGAATGGCGATCTGGCCTCGATCATCCTGTTCGGTGGCTTGCTGGCATGGGCTGTGGGGTCGGTGATCCTGATCAACCGCGCGGGGCCATGGGTGCGCCCGGAACCCGGTGATGCCAAGAAGGATATCCTTCTGGTAGTGATCACCCTTGTCCTGTTTGCCGTCATGACCGCCGTCCACGCCTGGTTGGGCGTCTGGCCTTTCCCTGGATAAAACCGATGATGCTATTTCGTTTGCTAACCGCCGATGACACATCTGCATTCTGTCACAAGGTGACGGATGCGCTGAACAAGGGATGGGTGCTTTATGGCGATCCGACCTATGCTTTTGACGCGGCCAACGGCGTGATGCGCTGCGGGCAGGCGGTTACCAAAGAGGTTGCGGGCAAGACTTATGATCCGGCCATGAAGCTGGGAGAGCAATGATGCAGCATTCGCAGTTCCATGTCGTTCCGATCAAGACAAGCGCCGGACGTTTCTTCGAGGATTACACTATCGGTCAGGTGATCGAACATGCCGTGCCGCGCACTGTGTCTGGCGGAGAACGCGCGCTGTATCATGCGCTTTATCCCGCGCGGCATGCGCTGCATTCCTCGGATGAATTCGCGCGCAATTGCGGCCTGCCGCAAAGCCCGCTGGATGATATGGCGGCTTTCCATATCGTCTTTGGCAAGACGGTGCCCGATATCTCGCTGAATGCGATTGCCAATCTGGGTTATGCGCAGGGGCGGTGGCTGAAGCCCGTCTATGCAGGCGATACGATCCGCTCGACCTCGGAAGTGATCGGGCTAAAGCAGAATTCCAATGGCCAGTCCGGCGTGGTCTATGTCCGCACGCGTGGTCTGAACCAGCGGGACGAGGTTGTGCTGGAATATGTGCGTTGGGTCATGGTGCGGAAAAACGATTTCGACGCGCCAACGCCCGAGACGGTCATCCCCGAACTGGCCCCCGTGCTGACCCCCGATCAACTGGTCGTGCCCGAAAGTCTGGATTTCACCAATTACGATTTCACCCAATCGGGCGAACCGCATCGCTGGCGCGACTACGAGATCGGCGAGACAATCGACCATGTCGACGGTGTCACGATCGAGGAAGCCGAGCATATGATCGCCACTCGTCTGTGGCAGAACACCGCCAAGGTGCATTTCGACGCGACACAGCGTGCGGACGGGCGGCGGTTGATCTATGGCGGGCATGTGATCAGCATGGCGCGGGCGCTGTCGTTCAACGGCTTGGCCAATGCCCAGATGATCGTCGGTCTGAACGCGGGCGCGCATGCGAACCCCTGCTTTAGCGGCGACACGATCCGCGCATGGTCCGAGGTGCTGGACAAGGCCGAAACGAACGTGCCCGGTGTCGGTGCGATCCGATTGCGTCTGGTCGCCAATAACGCCGCCGGTGCGTTCCGGTTGAAAAGCGATGACGGCAAGTATCAGCCGCATGTCCTGCTGGATCTGGACTACTGGGCGCTGATGCCTTTGTGATCACAAACGGGCGGCCCCGTTTTCAATGCCTTGCGGTCACACTGCGGAACTCTTGCTGTGTCGGGGCGGGATCAACGGTCTTTGCGGCAGGTTGATTCCCGAAATCACGCTCACGCAGCAATTTTTGTGATCACACATAATCGACTTGTGATCACGAAAGCTATTCTTGCGTCAATTCGCGCGGTTTTTTCTGTGTTACGGGGCTGTGCTGACGTGACAGGGACGCTAAAAAGAGTATCAAGGCCGCAAAGGCATCGAAGGAAGATCGTCGTGCACATGTCGGGCACCCCGGTTCCTTCGCAACCCAAGAAGGAAGGGACACATGGCTGACGTGAACCGGGGCAACCGCCCGCTTTCGCCGCACCTGTCAATCTATCGCCCGCAGCTGACATCTATGACCTCGATCCTGACGCGGATTACCGGCAATGCGATGCTGGTGTCGGCGTTGCTGGTCGTCTGGTGGTTTCTGGCTGCGGCGACCTCGCCCGAATATTTTGCCGTCGCGGACGGTGTGCTGACAAGCTGGTTCGGCGATCTTGTCATGGTGCTGTCGCTCTGGGGGCTGTGGTACCACACGCTGGCAGGCATCCGGCATCTGATCTGGGACAATGCGATGGGTCTGGATCTCGATACCGCCTACAAGCTGGGCTATGCGGTAATCGGCGGGTCGGTCCTGCTGACCCTGCTGACCGTTGTTGTGATCTGAGAGGGCTGAGACATGCGTTACCTGACTGACCGCAAACGCGCCTCGGGGATGGGTTCTGCCAAATCGGGCACCGCCCATTTCTGGTCGATGAAAGTATCCTCTGTTGCGCTGCTGGTGCTGATCCCGCTTTTCGTGTTCTCCTTCGGGCCAATGCTGGGCGCATCGCATGCCGACGTGCTGGCCACGTTCGCGCGGCCATTTCCGGCGATTATCGCGGCGCTGACACTGATCGTCGGATTTAAACATTTCAACGATGGTGCCCAAACCATGATCGAGGACTATGTCCACGGCACAACGCAGAAGATCGTGATCATCGCGGTGACCTGCCTGAGCTATGGCGCCGCAGCTACCGGGCTGTTCGCCATCGCCAAGATCGCGCTTTAAACTTCGGAGACTGTTGCAATGGCAGCTTATGAATACGAAACCCATGACTATGATGTCGTGGTTGTTGGGGCCGGCGGTGCCGGTCTGCGCGCGACGCTGGGCATGGCCGAGCAGGGACTTCGCACCGCTTGCGTGACCAAGGTGTTCCCGACGCGCAGCCACACCGTGGCAGCACAGGGCGGCATCGCGGCATCCCTGTCGAACATGGGACCGGATCACTGGCAGTGGCATATGTATGACACGGTCAAAGGCTCGGACTGGCTGGGCGATACCGATGCGATGGAATATCTCGCGCGTGAAGCCCCCAAGGCGGTTTACGAGCTTGAGCATTACGGCGTGCCGTTTTCCCGCACGGAAGAGGGCAAGATCTACCAGCGGCCCTTTGGCGGGCACACAACCGAGTTCGGTGAAGGCCCCCCCGTGCAGCGCACTTGTGCCGCCGCTGACCGGACGGGTCACGCGATTCTGCACACGCTTTATGGTCAAAGCCTGAAGCAGAAGGCCGAGTTCTATATCGAATATTTCGCTATCGACCTGATCATGTCCGAGGATGGCGTTTGTCAGGGCGTTGTCTGCTGGAAGCTGGACGACGGCACGATGCATGTGTTCAAGGCCAAGATGGTCGTGCTTGCGACGGGCGGCTATGGCCGTGCTTATTTCAGCGCGACCAGCGCGCATACCTGCACCGGCGACGGTAACGGCATGGTGGCGCGTCAGGGTCTGCCGCTTCAGGACATGGAATTCGTGCAGTTCCACCCGACCGGTATTTATGGCGCGGGCTGCCTGATCACCGAGGGCGCGCGCGGCGAGGGCGGTTATTTGACCAACTCGGAAGGCGAGCGTTTCATGGAACGCTATGCGCCGACCTATAAGGATCTGGCCAGCCGTGATGTTGTGTCGCGCTGCATGACGATGGAAATCCGTGAAGGGCGCGGTGTCGGGGGCGACAAGGACCATATCCACCTGCACCTGAACCACCTGCCGCCCGAGGCGCTGCATCTGCGCCTGCCTGGTATCTCGGAAAGCGCGCGCATCTTTGCGGGTGTGGACGTGACCAAAGAGCCGATCCCCGTTCTGCCGACCGTGCATTACAATATGGGCGGTATCCCGACCAACTATTGGGGCGAGGTGATCAACCCGACTGCCGATGATCCTGACCGGATCGTGCCCGGCCTGATGGCTGTGGGCGAGGCGGGCTGTGCCTCGGTGCACGGTGCGAACCGTCTGGGCTCGAACTCGCTGATCGACCTTGTGGTCTTTGGCCGCGCGGCAGCGATCCGGGCAGGGCAGGTCGTCAAGGCCGGTGCGCCCATTCCGGACACCAACAAGGCCTCGGTCCAGTTTGCCTTTGACCGTTTCGACGGTCTGCGTCACGCAAAGGGCGATGTCGGCACCGCGGAATTGCGGCTTGAGATGCAAAAGGCGATGCAGGCGGATGCGGCTGTGTTCCGTACCGACAAGACGCTGGCCGAAGGTGTTGCCAAGATGCAGGCGGTCGCGGGCAAGATGGACGATATCAGCGTCACTGACCGCAGCCTGATCTGGAACAGCGACCTGATGGAAACGCTGGAACTGACCAACCTGATGCCGAACGCGCTGGCCACCATCGTGGGTGCCGAAGCGCGCAAGGAATCGCGCGGAGCGCATGCGCATGAGGATTATCCCGATCGGGATGATGCCAACTGGCGCAAGCACACCATCGCGCGTGTGGATGGCACCAATGTCGACCTCAGCTATCGCCGTGTGGTGACAGAACCTTTGACCAATCAGGATGAAGGCGGGATCGACATGAAGCGGATCGCGCCCAAGGCGCGGGTCTATTGATCCGTGTTACCGGCATAAGCGCACTGCGCAGGCTGTCGCTGGCGGTGCTCTGCGCCGCCACGCTGGCCGCCTGCACGCCCGCCGATCAGGACCGTCTGACCCGCGACGCCGCGCGCGCCGCGATCACGCCGGTTCTGGTGCAGCGTTTTCCCGGTGTGCCGGTGGCGCCTGCCGTGGATTGCATCATCGAGAACGCAAGCAGCCGCGAACTTCTTTCGCTTGCTGCCGACAGCATCACCGGCCCCACGGCCAATACCGTGGAACTTGTGACCAATATCGTGTCCCGGCCGGACACGTTGACTTGCCTGCTGGCCAATGGCCTGCCAGCCCTTCTGTGACGGGAGAGACATCATGGTGCAACTGACACTGCCGAAGAACAGCCGGATGCGGACCGGCAAGACATGGCCCAAACCCGAAGGTGCCAAGAACCTGCGGACCTTCAAGATCTACCGCTGGAACCCCGATGACGGGGAGAATCCGCGGCTGGATACCTATCATGTCGATATGGACACTTGCGGGCCGATGATTCTGGACGCGCTGATCAAGATCAAATCCGAGATTGATCCCACCCTGACCTTCCGCCGCTCCTGCCGCGAAGGCATTTGCGGGTCTTGCGCGATGAATATCGACGGGATCAACACGCTGGCCTGTCTGCATGGCATGGATGACGTGAAGGGCGATGTGAAGATCTATCCGCTGCCACATATGCCGGTGATCAAGGACCTTATCCCTGACCTCACGCATTTCTACGCGCAGCATGCCTCGATCATGCCGTGGCTGGAAACCAAGACCAACCGCCCCGCCAAGGAATGGCGCCAGTCGGTCGATGACCGCGAAAAGCTGGACGGTCTGTATGAATGCGTGATGTGCGCCTGCTGCTCGACCTCCTGCCCGAGTTATTGGTGGAATGGCGATCGGTATCTGGGGCCGGCCGCGTTGCTGCATGCGTACCGCTGGATCATCGACAGCCGTGACGAGGCGACGGGCGAGCGTCTGGACGAGTTGGAAGATCCGTTCAAGCTGTATCGCTGCCACACGATCATGAACTGTGCTAAGACCTGCCCCAAGGGTCTGAACCCGGCCAAGGCGATAGCCGAGATCAAGAAGATGATGGTTGAACGCACCGTGTGATGCGGGCGGGCTTGAGTATTTGAAGCAAGATGAAAGGGGGGGGCGCGATAGCCTGCCCCTTTTGCGTATCGAAGGGCGTGTAGCATGGTGGTCATTGTCGGGCTGTTTATCGCTTTCGTACTGGTGGCGATTTTTGCACGGCGTGGCGTGCGCGGATGCAGGTGGCGCATGGACCGCACCCGTGACCGTGACGGTTTGCAGTATTTCCGATGCGCGGCCTGCGGGGCGGAAGAGCTTGTCCCCAAGGGCAAATCCCCGCAGGATTGCCGCGCACCACGCAAACCGCCCAAACCGTGAGACAGATGATGACCCAGCCCCTTGATGCCGATGACCGCCGCGCTGTGAAACCTGTGATCTGCTATCCGGTCGAAACTTTGCCGGTGCCCGATCAGGATACCTATGCTGGGTTCAGGTATCACGCGGTCAAAATGGCTGAGGTGGTGGTGCCGCCACGCGATGCTGCGACATTCACGGTGCCTGCGGGTGGATTTTTCCGTATTTCGTCCATTGAGGGGCCGCAGGTGGGCGATCTTAACCTGTGGAATGCCGATGATCTGTCGGAGCGGTTCTATTCCGGCAAGACGCGCGCCCTGCACGGCACGCATGTCACAACAGGCCAGCGGCTTTGGTCCGGTTTTCCAACCCTGCGCCCGATGGCCACGATCGTAGCAGATACGCTGGGCTGGTATGGCAAGGATGCTTTCGGCGGATCGGTGCATGATGTGATCGGCACGCGGTGCGACCCCTATACGCATAACCTTTTGTCCGGCGGGCAGTATCATCATTGCTGCCATTCCAACCTGACCCGTGCGCTGGGCGATGCGACGGGGCTGTCGCTGCACGCAGCCGAAGCGCATGTGCATGACGTGCTCAACGTGTTCATGTGCACGGGCTTTAGCCGAGACACGGGCCAGTATTTCATGAAGGCGAGCCCGGTCCGGCCCGGCGACTACCTGGAGTTTTTTGCCGAAATCCCGCTGCTAGGGGCTTTGTCGGCCTGTCCGGGTGGCGATTGCTCGTCCGAGCATTCCTCGGATCAGGCGGCGTGCTACCCGTTGCTGGTCGAGGTGTTCGAGACCCCGGCCGCGCGCTTGGGCAATTGGGCGTCACCGCCGCCCAACGGGTACAACCGTCGTCACGGGCGCTAGCCGTCACGCGTTGGCAAAGGCGGCTTCGAGCGCGATTTCCACCATGTCGCCAAAGCTGCTCTGGCGCTGGTGGGCGGGCAGGGCGTCGCCTGTCAGCAGATGATCCGACACAGTCAGCACGGCCAATGCGCGCACCTTGTGGCGCAGGGCGAGGTTGTATAGCTCTGCCGCTTCCATCTCGACGCCGAGGATCCCGTGGCGGGTCATGATCTCGTTCAGGTCGGGGCGTTCGTCATAGAAGACGTCGGACGAATAGATGCCGCCGACATGGGTGGGCACGCCGCGTTTTTCCGCTGCGATTGCAGCATCGCGCAGGAGTGACCAGTCGGCATGGGGGGCAAAGTTCAACTCGCGGAAAATGCCTTTGGACGGGGTGGATAGCGTGGTTGCTGTCATCGCAAGGATCACGTCGCGGATACCGACCTGGGCCTGCATCGCCCCGCAAGAGCCGATGCGGATCAGTGTTTTCGCTCCATAGTCGCGGATCAGTTCGTTGGCATAGATCGACAGCGAGGCCATACCCATGCCCGAGCCGTGGATCGTCACGCGGTTGCCGCGCCATAAGCCGGTATAGCCCAGCATACCGCGCACCTCGTTGACCAGTCGCGCCTCGTGCAAAAATGTTTCTGCGGCCCATTTTGCGCGCAGCGGATCGCCCGGCAACAGGACGGTTTCAGCGATCTCGCCGGGATTTGCACCGATATGAATCGTCATGTCATGGTTCCTGCGTCAGCGGTTGTATTTGATGAAGGGTGTCACCTTGGCGATCCGGTCGTAGAGTTGCCGTGCTGTTGTGTTGAAATCCTGCGTCATCCAGTAGACTGCGGGGGTGCCACGGCGGTCAGCCTCTTGATAGACCGCCTCGATCAGTGCGCGACCGATGCCTTTGCCGCGCACATCCGGATCAGCATAGAGATCCTGAAGGTAGCAGACATCCTCGATCCGCCAGTTATGTCCGTGCCAGATCGCATGCACCAGACCCACGGCACGGCCATCCAGATCGGCGATAAAGCAGCAGCGATCCGTATAAGCAGGGTCCAACTGGCGGGCAAAGGTGGTCTGATACACCTCTTCCGGCACTGTGCTGTTGTAAAACTCCAGATAGGCGGTCCAAAGACGGCGCCACTCGGCCTGATCGGTTTCGACAAGGGGGCGGATTGTAAGCGGCATGAAACGGTCCCTCGGTTGTCCGGTTCCATGATGGGGGCTGTTTCCGTTGGGGTGCAAGGCCAATACGCGACTTGCCGCCTGAAAAGCATCCCGTAGCAGGCATGATCCCGCTGCGCGATTTGCACAGGCTGAACAGGGTGACCATGTTGGGCAGACGCGGCGGGATGATCCCGTCAAACGAGAATAACCTGGAGGCATCCATGACACAGACAACGAACCGCAGCCTGAAAGCCCTTGTCCTGAGCACGTCAATCGCTGCCCTGAGCCTTGGCGCCGTGGCACCTGTTGCAGCCCAAAACGCGACATCCGCGTCCGACGGGCAGCCCGAAGTCGTGCAACCCACCCTGCCGCAGATCGATATGACCGATACCAAGCTCGAGGCTTTCGTAGCTGCCTTGATGGGTGTCGAGGAAGTGCGTCTGGACTATACACCGCAGATCGAAGCTGCCTCGAGTGAGGAAGAGCAAGCCGCGCTGGTCAATCAGGCCAATGCCGAGATTATCGAGAAGATCGAGGCTGTGCCGGATCTGACGGTCGACGAATATGTGACCATCGCACAGGTGGCCCAGCAGGATCAGGAACTGGGTGCGCGAATTGCGTCACTGGTTGAAGCGGAATCCAGTTCCGGCACTATGACAGAGTGATCTCAAACGATGCAACAAACGCAAAAGGGGGCCTATGGCCCCCTTTTTTGTGGTTTCTAATCAGGATCACTCTGCCGCGACGGGTTTCGGATCAACCAGCGTTACAATGTCCATCATGATCGTGTTCAGCTCGAAATCCTTGGGCGTGTAGACGCGGGCGACGCCCATTTCCAGCAGGCGCTTTGCGTCCTCCTCGGGGATGATCCCGCCCACAACAACCGGAATATGCGACAGACCTGCCGCGCGCAGACGGTCCATCAGGTCCCGCATCAGTGGCATATGCGATCCGGACAGGATAGACAGGCCCACAACATGGGCCTCGCCCTCGGCGGCGGCTTTCACGATTTCCTCCGGCGTCAGGCGGATACCTTCATAGTCGATGTCCATGCCGCAATCGCGGGCGCGGAAGGCGATCTGTTCGGCCCCGTTGGAATGACCGTCCAGGCCCGGCTTGCCGACCAGAAAGCGCAGGCGGCGGCCCAGCTTGTCGGACACGGTGTTGACCGCATCGCGGATGTCGTCCAGCCCTTCGGTCTTGTTGCTGACCGAGCGCGACACGCCCGTCGGCCCGCGATATTCGCCGAACACTGCGCGCATCTGGGCGGCCCATTCGCCGGTGGTGACACCGGCCTTGGCGGCTTTGATCGACGGCTCCATGATATTGCGGCCTTCCTTCGCGGCGGCGCGCAGGTCGGCCAGGGCTTCGTCAACGGCCTTGGCATCGCGGGTGCTGCGCCATTCGTTCAGGCGGCCGATCTGTTCGGCCTCGACCGCCGGATCAACGGTCATGATCCCGCCATCGCCGGTCATCAGCGGCGAGGGTTCGCCCTGTTGCCATTTGTTGACGCCGACCACGATAGTCTCGTTCCGCTCGATCCGGTTCAGGCGTTCGGCGTTGCTGTCGACCAGACGTGATTTCATATACTCAATCGCGCTGATCGCACCGCCCATGCTGTCGAGGTTCGCAAGTTCGGCCCGCGCACCTTCTTTCAGGGCCTCGACCTTACGATCCACGGCGGGGTTTCCGTCAAACAGGTCATCGTATTCCAGAAGGTCTGTCTCGTAAGCCATGATCTGCTGCATCCTGAGCGACCATTGCTGGTCCCACGGACGCGGCAGGCCCAATGCCTCGTTCCAGGCAGGCAATTGCACAGCGCGGGCGCGGGCCTTTTTCGACAGGGTCACGGCCAGCATTTCGATCAGGATGCGGTAGACGTTGTTTTCGGGCTGCTGTTCGGTCAAGCCAAGGCTGTTGACCTGCACGCCATAACGGAAGCGGCGGTATTTCGGATCGGTGACGCCATAGCGGGTTTCGCAGATTTCATCCCAGAGATCGACGAAGGCGCGCATCTTGCACATCTCTGTAATAAAGCGGATGCCCGCGTTTACGAAGAACGAGATCCGGCCCACAAGCTGCGGGAAATCCGCCTCGGGCACTTTCCCTTTCAGATCGTCCAGAACGGCGGTGGCGGTGGCCAATGCAAAGGCCAGTTCCTGTTCCGGCGTCGCCCCCGCCTCCTGCAGGTGATAGGAACAGATGTTCATCGGGTTCCATTTGGGCACATTGGTATAGCAATAGGCCGCAACATCGGTGATCAGGTGCAAGGACGGTTTCGGTGGCAAGATATAGGTGCCACGGCTTAGGTATTCCTTGATGATATCGT
The DNA here is from genome assembly GCF_021021435.1 of Seohaeicola saemankumensis. Lineage (GTDB taxonomy): Bacteria > Pseudomonadota > Alphaproteobacteria > Rhodobacterales > Rhodobacteraceae > Seohaeicola. The sequence continues at coordinate 156,429 of NZ_JAINWI010000011.1, read as the reverse complement.
TCTGCACTGTGCCCTGCAGTTTGGAAATATCCGCGCCTTGTTCCTCGGCCACGGCGATATAAAGCGCAAGCAACCACGGGGCTGTCGCGTTGATCGTCATCGAGGTGTTCATCTGCTCTAGCGGGATCGCATCGAACAGCGTCCGCATATCGCCCAGATGGCTGACGGGCACGCCGACCTTGCCCACCTCGCCGCGCGCAAGGATATGATCGCTGTCATAGCCTGTCTGCGTCGGAAGATCGAAGGCTACCGACAGACCGGTTTGTCCCTTGGACAGATTCGATCGATAAAGCGCGTTCGAGGCTTTGGCTGTGGAATGGCCTGCATAGGTGCGGAAAAGCCATGGCTGGTCTTTTTGCGTCTGTGTCATGGGGCCTCTCAATGGATCGCGGTGAATCAGGTTTGGCAACTTTATTGCGTCCCTGCGTTGATACTTGGAATTTTATGGCGCTGTCAATTCGCTGCGTTGCGGCATCGCGCAGTCTGCGCATTTCATTTACCTCGGCCCGCTTTCGCGCCATTGTTGTGCTATGACTGCTGTGGTGGAAATGCCTGTCTGGCTACTGGTTTTGATCCTGTTTTTTGCGGGCGTGACCTTTGCATCGCATTTTCTATTCCCTTCTGTGCGCTGGTTTTTCCGAAAACGCGCCGAACGCGTTATCGCGCAACTGAACACGCGACTCGAACGTCCGATCCAGCCCTTCAAGCTGGCGCGCCGATATGACATGATCCAGCGTCTGATTTATGATCCGACCGTCTTGCGCGCCATTGCCGCGCATGCAGCCAGCGAAGGCGTGCCAGAAAACGTAGCTTTCGAGCAGGCGCGCCGTTATGCGCGGGAAATCGTGCCGTCGTTCAGTGCGAGCGCCTATTTCGGAGTAGCGACGCGGTTGGCGCGGCTGATCAGCACCTCGCTCTACCGCGTACGTCTTGGCCATTACGCAGGCGATGCGCTGGCGCAGGTGGACCGCGAGGCGACGGTGGTTTTCGTCATCAACCATCGCAGCAATATGGATTACGTGCTGGTCACCTATCTGGCGGCGGAACGATCCGCCCTGTCCTATGCCGTTGGCGAATGGGGCCGTGTCTGGCCGCTCAGCGCGTTGATCCGCGCGATGGGGGCCTATTTCATCCGACGCAAACGGTTCGGGCCTCTCTATAAGGCGGTGCTGTCGCGCTATGTGCAACTGGCAACCCAAGCGGGCGTGACGCAGGCGGTTTTCCCCGAAGGCGGTCTGAGCCTGTCAGGGGCGATCATGCCCCCCAAGCGGGGAATTTTGAAATACATCGTCGATGGTCACGATCCCAACGGGCGCGATGTGGTTTTTGTGCCTGTTGCGGTCAATTACGACCGGGTGTTGGAAGACCGTGTTCTGCTGGCCGCGCAAGACGCGGGCGAGCGGCGGTTTGCGGCACGGTTGAGCACCGTTATGGGGTTCCTGTTCAGGATGCTACGTCTGCGCCTGAAGGGAAAGTTCCACCGCTTCGGCTATGCCGCCGTCAGTTTCGGTGAACCGCTGTCGCTCAAGAGTTTTTCGTCGGATGTTCCGGCTTTGGCGGCCGAGTTGATGGCCCGCGTCGCCGCCGAGGTGCCCGTTCTGCCGGTGCCGCTGGTGGCAACAGCCTTGCTGCAGGCGCAAGGGCCGTTGAACCGCGCGGAACTGGACAGGGCTGTGGCGGATCTTGTGGCGGGGCTTCCAGAGGCGCATCTGCATATGCCACGGCAAGACACAGGCTATCTTGTGGAGGTCGGCCTGCGTATGCTGATTCTGCGGCATCTGGTGCAGGAGCGGGACGGTCTGTTGCAGATCGTGCCGTCCGAGCGCACCCTGATTGCGTTTTACGCCTCGTCCATCGCGCATTTGTTTCGCGGACGCAGCATGTAGGTCTATTTCATGCTGCAACTGCGGGGTTATAAAATTACAAAAACCTGCTAAATCAGGTTGCAATGTTGCGCGACCGACTTTATCCCGAAGATCAGAACCGCGATTCTGCATTGCGGCATAACGGGAAACGCACTTTGACAAGTGCCTGCACGGAGGTTGAGATGGCTCTGGACACACATACCGGCATAGCGCCCTATGAAGCACCGGAAAAAGATCTGTACGAGATCGGTGAAATGCCGCCTCTCGGTTATGTGCCAAAGCAGATGTATGCTTGGGCGATCCGCCGCGACCGGCATGGCGAGCCAGAAAAAAGCTTCGAGATCGAAGTGGTCGATACATGGAAGATCGACAGCCACGAGGTGCTGGTTCTGGTGATGGCCGCTGGCGTCAATTATAATGGCGTCTGGGCCGGTCTCGGTCAGCCGATCAGCCCCTTTGACGGTCACAAACAGCCTTATCACATTGCAGGTTCCGATGCCTCCGGCATCGTCTGGGCCGTGGGGGACAAGGTCAAAAGCTGGAAAGTCGGCGACGAGGTCGTGATCCACTGCAATCAGGATGACGGCGACGACGAGGAGTGCAACGGCGGCGACCCGATGTTCAGTCCGACCCAGAGGATCTGGGGCTACGAGACCCCTGACGGATCGTTCGCGCAGTTCACCCGTGTGCAGGCGCAGCAGTTGATGCCGCGTCCCAAGCATCTGACATGGGAAGAAAGCGCCTGCTATACGCTGACGCTGGCCACCGCCTACCGGATGCTGTTCGGCCACCAGCCGCATGACCTGAAGCCCGGCCAGAACGTTCTGGTCTGGGGTGCGTCGGGCGGTCTTGGCTCTTATGCGATCCAGTTGATCAACACGGCGGGTGCCAACGCGATTGCCGTCATCTCGGAAGAGGACAAGCGCGAGTTTGTCATGAGCCTTGGCGCCAAGGGCGCGATCAACCGCAAGGATTTCAACTGCTGGGGCCAGATGCCCACGGTCAATACGCCCGAATATAACGAGTGGCTCAAAGAGGCGCGCAAATTCGGAAAGGCGATCTGGGATATCACCGGCAAGGGCGTGAGCGTCGATATGGTGTTCGAACATCCCGGCGAGGCGACATTCCCTGTGTCCGCTCTGGTCTGCAAGAAGGGCGGTATGGTCGTGATCTGCGCGGGCACCACGGGTTTCAACTGCACGTTCGACGTACGTTATATGTGGATGCACCAGAAGCGGTTGCAGGGTAGCCACTTCGCGCATCTCAAGCAGGCAGCTTCGGCTAACAAGCTGATGGTCGAGCGGCGGCTTGATCCCTGCATGTCCGAAGTGTTCGAATGGAGCCAGATCCCGCAGGCCCATACGAAGATGTATCGTAACCAGCACAAGCCCGGAAACATGGCCGTTCTGGTGCAGGCCCCGCGCACAGGGTTGCGGACTGTCGAGGATGTGATCGCGGCTGGACGCGGCTGAGCCTGCCCGTCGGAAGTCAATGAAAAACGAGGCCCGCGAATCGCATAGATTCGCGGGCCTTGGCTTTTTCTGAGGCTGGTTTGTTTATATTCAAAGGGTTGGGCTGATCCGCCCCGCCATTTTGGGGGGGTTGAAATTCGCGTATAGGGTGTGGCTCCTGCACGTGCCTAAACTGAACCGTTGTCCAAGGAATGACACCGTCCCTCCCCGTGACGTGGTAGCGTTAATGTTTCTTTAACCAGTGCAAAGGCAAGTTGGTCATGCAGAACGAATGGCTTTTGGATGTTCTCTCGGATCTCAAAAGCTTCGCGGGGGCGAACGGGTTGTATCGTCTTTCCCATCAGCTTGACGAAACCCGCGCAGTCGCCTTGTCCGAGATGTCATCCTGTCGCAGGGAGGCGCCAGTGGCGATGTCGACGGATGAACGACGGGTTGGAGCAGATACTTGAAGCGATAGAAAACGCCACTTCCCAGGAGGCGATGCAGGATGCAATCGAAAACCTGCGCGATGCGTTCAAGGTCAGGCATATAGTTTATCATTGGGTCAGTGCGGCAGGCCAGCAATATGGCTGCGGCACTTATTCGGCCGATTGGGTCGCGCGCTACATCGCACATGATTACCTGCGGATTGATCCGGTCGTGCAGGGCTGCTTGCAGAATTTCCAGCCTGTTGACTGGAAGCGACTGGACTGGACCGGCAAGGCGCAACGCGCCTTTCTGAACGATGCGCTGGCCAATGGTCTGGGCGCGCAGGGGCTGTCGATTCCGATACGTGGCCCCAACGGGCAATTCGCGCTGTTCACGGTTAACCACGACGCCGATGATCGTTGCTGGGCCGCATTCCAGCAGCGTCACCGCCGCGATTTGATCCTGATCGCGCATCATTTCAACAGTAAGGCGCTGGAGTTCGAACCGGGCCGCACGCCTGCGCCGTCCCAAGCGCTATCGCCGCGCGAAGTGGATGCGCTCACGCTGCTCGCCATCGGTTACAGCCGCGCACAGGTGGCCAATTCGCTGTCGATCTCGGAACATACGCTGCGCGCCTATATCGAAAGTGCAAGGCTGAAACTGGGCGCGCAGAACACCACCCATGCCGTGGCCCGCGCGATCAGTCGCGGGCTGATCGTGGTCTGATCCAAGACAGGCTTGCGCGCGCATCGTGCAACTTGTGTTAATCTCTAGGCATTAGCTCTTGCGCCTGTCGAGGTTGAACAGGGGTCTGCAATGCTGCGCTATGTAACGGGACAGGATTTGGTGAAGTATCCCAAACTGCGTGCGACCATGCTGCGTGACCGCGCCGCGCAATTCTCGGACAGGTTGGGCTGGGCGGTGGCAGTTGATGATGCGGGGTTCGAGCAGGACCAATATGATGCGCTGAATCCGCTTTATGTCATCTGGCAGCGGCCTGACGGTTGTCATGGCGGCTCGATGCGGTTCCTGCCGACAACAGGGCGCTGCATGGTGAACGAGCATTTCTTGCACCTGAACAAAGGCGCGCCCCTGTATGATCCGGCGATCTGGGAATGCACCCGCTTCTGTCTGGCGCCCGGCGCGGGTCCGCATGTTGCCGCCGCGCTGATGTTGGCAGGGGGTGAGTTGCTGGAGCGGCAGGGCCTACGACATTTTGTGGGCGTCTTCGATGCCAATATGGAGCGGATCTATCGTCGGATCGGGGCCTGCCCCGACATTCTGGGACATGCCGGTGAGGGGCGCGACAAGGTCAGACTGGGCCTGTGGTCGCTGACGCCCGAAGCGCGGACAAGGGTGGCGCGGCGCGCGCGTTTGTCATCCGCATTGTCCGATCTGTGGTATCGGCGCGCCTTTGGGGACGCGACTGATGCGGGGCTTGCCCGCACCGCGTGACCCGTAACCTCTGGCTCTTGGCGCGGGGCGGCTGTAGGGTCCGGCCATGACCTTGCCCGCCGTGACATTCTCCCCCGATCAGGCCGAAGCCTATGACCGTATCGCGGCTGCTTTGCGCGGTGTTGGCGTCGATCTGGACGATGGCCTCCTGTCCCCTCCAACTGAAGGCGCGTCGCGTGTTTTGGCGGTGATCGGCAAGGCCGGTTCAGGCAAGACGCTGCTGCTGGCAGAACTGACCCGCGCGCTCGAGGCGGCGGGTGTGGAACTGGTTTCTGGCGATTACGAGGGAAAGCGGCGCAAGGACAGGCGCACGCTGGCAATCCTGGCGCCCACGAACAAAGCCGCCTCGGTTCTGCGGAACAGGGGCGTGCCGGCGACCACGATCCACCGGATCATCTATACGCCGGTCTATGATCCGCAATATGAGCGCGTCGCGGAATGGCTTGCAGGCAATGGCGAGCGTCCCGAAATCGAAGGGCTGACCGATCTGCTGCTGGACCGTGCCCTGGCATTTTACCAGATTCACAAGTCCATTCCCGGTGCGCTGGCCGCAGCAGGCTTGCGCGGGTCCGATTTCATTACCGGCTGGAAACGGCGCGAGGAACCGCTGGATATCGGGTTTGTCGATGAATCCTCGATGCTGGATGAAAAGCAGTTCACTGACCTCAAGGATATCTTTCCGACGCTTCTGCTGTTCGGCGATCCGGCGCAGTTGGCGCCGATCAACCAGTCGGGCGGTATGGTCTTTGACAGTCTGCCCGCACCCGCAAGGTTGGAACTCAGCCGTATTCACCGGCAAGAAGCGGATAACCCGATCCTCGATCTGGCCCATGCGCTGGCTGATCCCTCGCTGACATTCGAGGATTTTGAACGTATGGTCGAACAGGCGGCGTTGCGCGACGACCGCGTGATATGGGGCCAGCGGGTCGAGGTCGATCTGATGGCGCGCAGCCCTGTTCTGGTCTGGCGCAATGCCACGCGCATCCGGCTGATTCATGCCTTTCGCGCTGTACATGGCGCGCCCGAAGATGCGCTGCTGGAGGGCGAGCCGCTGATTTGTGACGGACTGGAACTGCCTTTGAAGCACCGCAAGAAACGGCTGGATCTTGAGGCGCGAGGCCTGATCAAGGGGGCGCAGGTGATCTATCTGGGGCCAGGCAAGAAACCAGGTTTCTCGCGTCTGCATGTGATCGGGGCGGAAGACCCGCAGGTCAACGCGGCCTCGATCGTCAAGATCGAGAAGCCCGACGAGGAAGAGCCGTTCATCCCCTATGCGGCCAAGATGGGCGCGACCTTCCTGCACGGGGCGGCAGTCACGATCCACAAGGCGCAGGGCAGCCAGTGGGAAAACGTGCAGGTTTTCGCCCCCGATCTATATGCAGCCGCCCGCATGGGCAGGTCCGAAGCGGGGCAGCCCTTGTGGAAACGTCTGGCCTATGTAGCGATCACGCGCGCACAAGAGCGGCTTTACTGGGTGGTGCGTAACCGGCTGTCGAAACCGTCAGGGCTTCTCAGGGTCGATGATCTGAAGGCGCAGACCGCACCCGCGCTCAGCCTTCAGATGCAAGAGGAGGGAGAGCTATGAAAACCATCATCATCACCGGCGCCAGTGCAGGGATTGGAGCCGCCTGTGCGCACGCTTTTCTCGACGCGGGCTGGACCGTGGGCCTGCTGGCACGCCGCGTCGAGGCGCTTGAGGCGGTGGCGGCAGGCCATGCCCGCACGGTGGTCCTGCCTTGCGATGTGACCGATCCCGCTGCGGTTGATGCCGCTTTCGACAATTTCGTCGCGCAGGCGGGGCGGCTTGATGTGCTGTTCAACAATGCAGGCAGCTTCGGGCGGGCAGCACCGATTGACGAACTTGGTGTCGATGAATGGCGGCAGGTGGTCGATGTGAACCTGCACGGTATGTTTCTGTGCGCCCGCGCGGGCTTTCGCCAGATGCGGCAGCAAACCCCCCAAGGTGGGCGGATCATCAATAACGGCTCGATCTCGGCCCATGCGCCGCGCCCCGGTTCTATCGCCTATACCACGACGAAACACGCCATCACTGGCCTGACAAAAAGCTTGTCCCTGGACGGGCGCGACTATGATATCGCCTGCGGCCAGATCGACATCGGCAATGCGCGCACCGAATTGCTGGAAGGGATCATCGCCGCCAATCCCGATGCGCCGCCGCCCACGATGGATGTCGCTGATGTGGCGCGCGCGGTGGTGCAGATGGCCTCGCTTGGACCAGAGGCGAATGTGCAGTTCATGACCATTATGGCGACCAAAATGCCGTTTATCGGTCGCGGCTGATCGCGCGCAAGCTGCTTCTTCTTGCTTCAAATATCCATGGCGCAGCAATTGCAGCACATAGTGCCTGTCGCATTTATCCCTGCCGTAGCACCAACCGGAAGAAGGCCGAGGCGCCCCAACCTGCCAGAACCGCCAGCGCCAGTGCCATCAGCGCGTAGATCAGCGGCTGTTCATGGGCAAGGCTGTAGAGATAGCGTTCCAGACCGACTTTCTGCACGTCGATGCTGGTCTCGTAATTCGCAACGACGTCACCCCCGCGCAGCAGGTAGATCCGCGTGCGGTAAGCCCCTTCGGTCAGATTGGCCGGTAACCTGATCGAACTACGGAACAGGGTCTGCTCCTGCACCTCTACTGCGTTTTCCAACAGGGAATAGAGGCCGTTTTTCATACGGATGCGGATGAGCGCGTCGGTAAAGCTTTGCGCGTCGCCGATGGTTTCCGGTGCGCCGACTGAGCGGATGGCAAGCGGGATCGAGATGCGATGGCGCAGGTCTTCGGTCTGCGATAGCACGCTCTCCAAAGGACCGCTTGCGGCAACGGCGTAAAAGGACGGTGCCGCGTCGATCTCGACAGCTTCGGTATTCAACCAGATGCCCATCCGCTTGGCCTTGCGCCAGACAGTATAGGTTTCTGACGGGCCCGCGATGGTGACGATCACGTCGATCTCGCCGTCGGGGATGAGGGTTTCGCGTTTGATTGCTCCGAAAATCAGAATGTCGGACCCCTCGAAATTCGTGGTGATCGAGATGCTGCTCTGGCTCAGCCCCATGACCACCTGTTCCGCTGTGGCGGGTCGCAGGACCAGCAGGGGCAATGCCACCAGCAGCGTCAGACAAGCGGCGGTGATGCTGCGAAGACGGCTCATCCCTGCCCTCCGCGTTCGCCTATGGAGTAAAGCTCGGACGGGACCAGCAACAGATCCAGCGCCAACTTGCCCGCAACCGCCAGCACGAGGATCGCCAGCAGGATACGCAACTGCTCGGCCTTCAGCTTGACACCGATCCTTGCGCCGAACTGCGCGCCAATCACGCCACCCAGCAACAGCAGCACGCCAAGCACCACATCCACTGTCTGGTTGGTCACCGCATGCAGCATCATCGTGAAGGCGGTGACATAGATGATCTGGAACAGCGATGTGCCGATCACAACCTTGGTCGGCATGCCCAGCAGATAGATCATCGCAGGGACCATGATGAAGCCGCCGCCCACGCCCATGATCGCGGTCAGGATACCCACGCCGACCCCTATGATCAGCGGCGGAATGACCGAGATGTAGAGACCCGAAGTGCGAAAGCGCATCTTGAAAGGCAGGACATGAACCCAGTTGCGATGTCGCCGTTTCGTGGCGGGCATGGGGCCTCCGGACTTGCGGGCCTTGCGCGCGCGCTGGATGGCGCGCAGGCTTTCGATGAACATCAAGGTGCCGATCGTGCCCAGAAAGAACACGTAGAACAGCGTGACCAGTAGATCGACCTGCCCCAGGGCCTTGAGGATGTTGAAGACCAGAACGCCAAGGCCTGCGCCGACCATGCCGCCCGCCAGCAGCACCGTGCCCATCCGCATGTCAACGGTCTTGCGCCGCAGATGCGCCAGAAAGGCCGAAACCGACGAGGCCACGATCTGCGTCGTGCCAGTGGCTACAGCTACGGCAGGCGGAATACCGATGAAGAACAACAAGGGCGTCATCAGAAACCCGCCGCCAACGCCGAACATACCGGATAACAGCCCGACAATTCCGCCCAGACCGAGCAGAAGATAGGCGTTGATCGAGACTTCGGCGATAGGGAGGTAGATCTGCATGACTATCCCTAGCGCGGCCAGCGTTAAAAAGGCAAGCCGAGCGCGCCGGATTGCCTGTCAGGTCTGATCTGGAGCCCGAAACTGGACCTATCGCCCGCTATCAGCGCTCTTTCACGTAGGGCTGGCCACCTGCGCGGGGTGGGACGGCCTTGCCGACGAAACCGGCCAGAATCACCACGGTCAGGATATAGGGCAGCGCGTCCATCGCCTGTGCGGGCAGGGTGACAAAGCCCAGATCAAGGTTCTGGTTCCTGAGCGCGATCGCCTGCAGAAAGCCGAACAGCAGCGTCGCATACAGTGCATGCCACGGCCGCCATTTGGCAAAGATCAGGGCCGCCAGCGCGATAAAGCCGCGCCCTGCCGTCATGTCCTGCACGAAGCCTGCCTGCAATGCTGTTGCCAGATAGGCCCCGGCGATCCCGCAAAGAAGACCACAGATCACTACCGCGGCAAAACGCAGGCGCGTGACAGAGATACCTGCGGTATCCACGGCCTCGGGGTTTTCACCCACGGCACGCAGACGCAGGCCAAAGCGGGTGCGATACAAGACCCACCATGTCAGGGGCACACAGGCAAAGGCGGCATAGACGAGGATCGAATGGCCCGAGATCAGCTCATAATAGATCGGGCCGATCACCGGCACATCGCGCAGCGCCTCGGCGCCGGGCAGGACAACGCCGTTGAAACGGCCGCCGCCGATCAGGGCCGGGGTGCGCCCGCCTTGCTGGAACCACGTCTGTGCAATCAGAACCGTCATGCCTGCCGCCAGAAAATTGATCGCCACACCGGAAATCAACTGGTTGCCCCTGAAGGTGATCGAGGCCAGACCATGCAGCAATGACAATGCGACCGAGGCTGTGATCCCCGCACCCAGCCCGATCCAGACGGACCCTGTCACGGCGGCAATGGCGGCGCTGAAAAATGCGGCCGCCAGCATCTTGCCTTCCAGCCCGATATCGAAAATCCCTGCACGCTCGCTGAACAGGCCTGCCAGACAGGCCAGTAGCAGGGGCGTGGACAGGCGCACAGTGGAATCCAGCACCTGCAGGACAGTCAGCAGTTCCATCAGGCCCCCATGCGCCGGAATGCCATGAACATCCGCTCCAGTGGCAGGCGCACCATATTGTCTAGCGCGCCGGTAAACAGGATCACCAGCGCCTGAATGACAATGATCAGTTCGCGCGGGATATTCGTCCAGAGAGACAGCTCCGCACCGCCCTGATAGAGAAACCCGAACAGGATCGCCGCCAGAAAGACTCCGAACGGGTGGCTGCGTCCCATCAGGGCCACCGCGATGCCGATGAAGCCTGCGCCCTCGGTCGCGTTCAGAACCAGCCGTTCGGCTTCGCCCATGACGTTGTTGATCGCCATCATCCCCGCCAGCGCGCCTGAGATCATCATGGTGACAACCGTGATTTTTGTGGGGCTGATCCCTGCATAAAGGGCTGCGGGTTCGGAATGGCCAAAGGCGCGGATCTCGTAGCCAAGCCTTGTGCGCCATATCAGCAACCATACCAGCACGCAGGCCAGAACGCCCACAAGAAACGCGATATTTGCAGGCGCCGCCTTTGAAAAGCCGATGCCCAAAGGTGCCAGAATGTCATGCAGGCTGGGTAGGTTGGTCGCTTCCGGAAAACGCGCGGTGGAAGGGTCCATCGCTCCGCGCGGTTTCAGTGCGCCGACCAGCAGGTAGTTCAGGAAGGCGGCGGCGATGAAATTGAACATGATCGTGGTGATCACGATGTGACTGCCGCGTTTGGCTTGCAGGATCGCAGGCAGAAAGGCCCAGGCCGCGCCAAACAGGCCAGCGCCAAGGGCGGCTGCGATCAGGGCCAGCGACCAATGCGGCCAAGGCAGATAGAGACAGACAAGGGCTACACCCAGGCCGCCCAGCATGGCTTGCCCCTCGCCACCGATATTGAATAGCCGCGCGTGAAAGGCCACGGCCACTGCCAGTCCGGTGAACATGAAGTTGGTCGCATAATAAAGCGTGTAGCCCCAGCCATAGGTTGACCCCAGCGCGCCCTTGACCATCAGTTGTACGGCGTTGATCGGGTCTTCCCCGATCGCAAGGATCACAATGGCCGAGATCACAGCCGCCAGCAGCAGCGAGATCAGCGGGATCAGCACCACATCGGCCCATTTCGGCATCCGCTCCATCAGGCTGCCTTTCCGCTTGATATACCGGCCATCATCAGACCCAGTTCCTGGGTGCTGGCCGTATCTGCGGCGCATTCGCCCATGATTCGGCCGTCAAAGATCACGGCAATCCGGTCAGACAGCGCCAGAATCTCGTCCAGTTCCACACTGACCAGAAGGATCGCCTTGCCCGCATCGCGCAGGGCGATGATCTGCTGGTGGATGAATTCGATCGCGCCGATATCGACGCCCCGCGTCGGCTGACCGATCAGCAGCAGATCGGGGCCGCGTTCGATCTCGCGCGCAAGCACCACCTTTTGCTGGTTGCCGCCAGAGAAATTCTTGGCCGCAAGGCGCGGATTCGGCGGGCGCACGTCAAAGCGCTGCATCTGGGTTTCCGCGTGATCCAGGATGGCGGCGTTCCGCATCAGCGGGCCGCGCTGGATCGCAGGGTCACGGTGATAGCCGAATACGCTGTTTTCCCATGCGGCATAATCCATGATCAGCCCTTTGCGCTGCCGGTCTTCGGGCACATGGGCGATGCCTGCGTTGCGGCGGCTTTGCCCGTCAGCATGTGGGCCGGACAGGTCGATGGGCTGGCCGTTCACACGTACCTTGCCTGTGGCCTGCATCATGCCGCCCAGCACTTCCAGCAGTTCGGACTGCCCGTTTCCGGCAACACCTGCCAGCCCCAGCACCTCGCCCGCGCGCACGTTCAGGGACACGCCGCGCAGACGTTCAACACCGCTGCTATCGGTCACGCGCAGGTCTTCCACCTCAAGCACCGGCTTGCCGGGAACGGCGGGTGTTTTCTCGACCCGCAGAAGAACCTTGCGCCCCACCATCAGTTCCGCCAGCTCTTCCGGGCTGGTTTCGGCAGTCTTGACGGTGGCTGTCATCTCGCCGCGCCGCATGACGCTGACGGTATCGGTGATCTCCATGATCTCGCGCAGCTTGTGGGTGATCAGGATGATGGTTTTGCCCTCGGCCCGCAGGTTGCGCAGGATACGAAACAGGTGATCGGCCTCGGGGGGTGTCAGAACGCCGGTCGGCTCGTCCAGAATCAGGATATCGGCCTGACGGTAAAGCGCCTTGAGGATCTCGACGCGCTGCTGTTGTCCTACACCGATATCCTCGATCACTGCATCGGGATCGACGTTCAACTCGTATTCCTCGGCCAGCGACTTCAGCGCGGCCCGAGCCTTGGCCAGACTGGGGCGCAGCAGGCGGCCATCTTCGGCCCCCAAAATGACGTTTTCCAGCACTGTGAAATTTTCGACCAGCTTGAAGTGCTGGAAGACCATGCCGATGCCCGCGGCAATGGCCGCCTGACTGTCGGGAATGGCGGTCTTCTGGCCGCCAATGAAAATCTCGCCCGCATCGGCTTTGTAAAAACCATAGAGGATCGACATCAGCGTAGATTTGCCCGCGCCGTTCTCGCCGATGATGCCGTGGATCGTTCCGGGCATGACGCGGATCGAGATGTCCTTGTTTGCCTGCACCGGCCCGAAGGCTTTGGAAATGCCGCGCAATTCGATTGCGGGCAGGTGCGAGCCGGGCGCGGCAGTTGCCTGCCGCGCCCCGTCTGCATCGTCCTGTCTCATATCAGAAGGTTAAAACCGGGCAGCTGTCATCCGAAGAGTAGTCATGCACCGAGATCTCGCCCGCGATGATCTTGGCGCGTGCATCGTCCACGGCGGCTTTCATCTCGGGTGTCACAAGTGCCTCGTTGTTTTCGTCCAGCGCATAGCCCACGCCTTCTGCTGCCAGATCAAGAACTTCGATGCCCGGCTCCAGATCGGCACCGGCCATCATCACGTTGTAGACAGCCACATCAACGCGCTTGAGCATGGATGTCAGAACCTTGCCCGGATGCAGGTGGTTCTGGTTGCTGTCCACGCCGATCGACAGGATGCCTTCGTCTGCGGCAGTCTGCAGAACGCCAACGCCCGTGCCACCCGCAGCGGCATAGACGACATCCGCGCCCTGGCTGATCTGGGACAGGGTCAGTTCGGACCCTTTGACCGGATCGTTCCACGCGGAAGGCGTGGTGCCTGTCATGTTGGCGATGATGTTGATGTCTTCGCTGACAGCTTTGACGCCCTGGGCATAGCCGCAGGCGAATTTGCGGATCAGCGGGACGTCCATTCCGCCGATGAAGCCCACAGTGCCGGACTGCGATGCCATCGCGGCCATCATGCCTACCAGATAGGAACCTTCATGTTCGGTAAAGCCGATCACCTTGACGTTGGGCGCGTCGACATAGCCGTCGATGGTCACGAATTTGGTGTCCGGATAGTCGGGTGCGACCTGTGCGATAGGATCGCTCATGGCGAAACCGGTGGTCACGATCGGGTTGGCGCCTGCCTCGGCGAAACGGCGCAGGGCCTGTTCGCGCTGCGCTTCGGATTGCATCACGGTTTCCAGATAGGTGCCGCCGGTTTCTTCTGCCCAACGCTGTGCGCCGTTGAACGCGGCTTCGTTGAAGCTTTTGTCGAACTTGCCGCCAAGATCGAAAATCAGTGCCGGCTCGGCAAAGCTTGCGCCCGCTGTAAGGGCTGTTGCGGCCACGGCTCCGAGGAATGTCTGTTTGAGGTTCATCTTGGTCTCCCAGTTATTGGCAGCGGCGGTGCTGGTTGAGGTCGCACCCCGTCAAATGGTCGGATTGTTGAGGTCCTACGCGATTTAGGCCGCAGCAGAGTGGGGCGGTCAACAGTAAACTGGTCCTGAACAGAGCCGTTGACGCGGAAATGAAGCCGCTGCACGGCCTGACGTCAGGTCAGCGGGCGCTGCATGATCAACGCATCGGCGGCGGGTCCGCGGGGGCGCTCGTAATAGCCGCGGCGCGTCCCGACCTGTTTGTATCCGCGGCCTTGATAGAGGGTGAGCGCTGCGTGATTGTCCGCAGCAACCTCCAGAAAAGCGGTGGTGGCGCCACGGTTGCGCGCCAAATCGTGAAACTGCTCCAGCAGGCGCAGCGCAAGCCCGTTCCGGCGGTGGTCGGGATGGGTGGCGATGGTTAGAATTTCGGCTTCGCCGGCGATGATGCGGGCCAGAACAAAGGCGCGTGAATCGCCCAGTCTCAGGACATGCGGGCTTTGGACAAGCTGACTGAATTCCGCAAGGGTCCAAGGTCGGTCAAGCACATAGGCCGCTGCATGGACGCGCGCCATGGTGTCCGCATCGGGGGGCATGTGGCCGTCACTGTCCGTCGTCATCGTCGGGCAACATGACGGGCGCCGCGTCCCGCGCTGGCGCGGCATCTGCTGCACGTATGTAGAGCGGAGCAGGCGCGCTTAGCGGTACGCCCGCCAGAATGCGCCTGTGGGCAACGCCTGCCATCGCGACAACCAGATCGGCGGGCGCCGGGGGCAGGGCGAGTGGCAGGCCGAAATCATGGGCCTCGCCCATGCTGGTCAGGGAGGGTCCTGACCCGACGGGCGCAATATAGACCTTGTCTTGCGGTGCAGGCACAACGGCCAGATGCGCCAGCGTCGCACTGGCCGATATCGCGTCGAAGGTGCTGACCCCGACCGCCGGAATGTTCAGCGCCAGTGCTAGCCCGCGCGCCGCCGAGACGGAGATGCGGATGCCGGTAAAGTTGCCCGGCCCGATCCCTACGGCGATGGCGGTCAGATCGGACCAGTCTAAACCCGCGTTTTTCACCACCTCGTCCAGCAACGGCATCAGCCGCTCTGCCTGACCACGTCCCATCTCTTCAGACGCGGCCGCGACGACATCGGTGCCACGCAGCAAAGCGGCCGCGCAATGCGCGGCCGATGTATCAAAAGCAAGAATAACAGGGGTTTGGGACGTCACATCAGCCTCTTGGTCTGTGTTTGACTCAGACAGCGACGGGCCGCACTTCGGTCACTTCGGGGATATAGTGGCGCAACAGGTTCTCGATTCCCATTTTCAGCGTCAATGTGGATGACGGGCAACCCGCACAGGCACCTTGCATATGCAGATAGACAACGCCACGGTCAAAGCCGTGGAACGTGATATCGCCACCATCCTGCGCTACGGCCGGCCGCACACGCGTATCCAGCAATTCCTTGATCTGACCGACAATAACCGAATCTGGACCCTCATGATCTGCGTGGCCCGACACGGCTTTGGCACCAGCGCCCATGACCGGTTGCCCCGACTGGAAATGCTCCATGATCGCACCCAGCAGGGCTGGCTTGATATGATCCCATTCGGTTTCCGCGGTCTTGGTTACGGTGACGAAATCGGTGCCGAAAAACACCCCCGAAACGCCATCGACAGCAAAAAGCCGCGTGGCCAGTGGCGAGGTCGATGCCCCGTCAGCACTGGGAAAATCGGCCGTGCCCATTTCCAGCACGGTCTGGCCGGGCAGGAACTTCAGCGTTGCCGGGTTCGGCGTGGATTCGGTTTGAATAAACATCGCAGATAGACCTTTCATGGCTTGCCCCATGATATGCGCCCGCCAAGGCTTGGTGTCAAGGTTTGGAACGATTCTAAACTGTGTCGGACCTGCGGTTGTCGGGATGTGCAGCCGCTGTGTCCTCTGTCGGTTCCTTTGCGAAACCGGTCTGATTAACCCCTTGCGTTCCGGTCCCGACCGGTGGGGCTGTGACCTCGATGCTTACCCCGACCTCGCCAAGGATTTGCACCGGATCAAGACCGCGCCGCGTGGCGCTGTCGATCACTGCACGCTGCAAAAGCTTGCTGCGCTTCAAAAGGCGACGGAACCGCGCCTCGTCGAGCATCAGCAGGCTGGAGGGGGCGATGGCTGTCACCTCGGTCCGGCGCGGCTTTTGCATCAGAATCGCCATCTGCCCGAACATCTCGCCGCGCCCCAGACGCCATGTCTGGCCTGCGGCCTGCAATTCGACAGCGCCGGAGGCGATGAAATGCACGTTGCGCGCGGGTGTGTCGCGGCGGATGATTTTCTCGCCCGCGCCGACATAGCGGGTCACCAGCGCCTTGCTCAGTCCGCGCAAGGTTGCCTCGTCCAGACCCGAGAATAGCGGGAACTGGCGTACCAGATCGGATTTTTGTACCGCAAGGTCCAGTGTCGGGCGCTCGTCGGCCTTTTTGCGCCGCGCCGCGACGTCCTGAATCAACGCGACATGCAATTCCGAGCCGATCAGACCGTCATTCCGCATCGTATCATATTCATGCTCTTCCAGCCGCAAAGCGGTGCGGCGGATGAATCGGCGCTCAAGTTCTTCGGCATAGCCCGGATATTGCAGGCGCATGCCGTCCAGACCCTGCTCCACCAATTCAAGCCGACGATCCAACAACTCGTGCAGCACGTCCGCCACGCGGCGACCGTGGATACGCCGGATGCGCGTGTCGATAAAGCCGTGCAGATCGCGCAGGATCAGGCGCTGGGTCAGCAACACTTCGAACCGGTCAGCTGTCAAACGCCCCAACGGGCCAGACAGGCGCAGCCGGTTGTGAAGGCCAACGGCAAAGCGGAAGCCCGGCCCGTTTCCAAGGCTGCGCTTGGCTGCGCGCTGATAGCCCGTGCGCCCATCGCTACGGGCTGCTTCGATCAGACGGTCCGCGTCACTGAGGATACGATCCGACAGGCGCGATGAAATGGCGCGCTCGCGAAAGCGCGCCAGAATCAGCTCGCGCTCGGCACCTGACAGGGCGATCAGGCCCAGCGTGATGCGGTTCTTGTCGGAAATCTCGTCGCCTTCCTCGGCGGCTTTGACGGCGCGATCAAGACGACCGCCAAAACGTTTGGCCTCGGAGCGGACGGTTTCGCGTGTCAGTTCGTAGCTTTCAGTTGTGGTCGCTACTTCCTCGCGGACCTTTTGCAATGCAACGGCGATCACCTGATTGGACAGGGCCAGATCCAGCGCTGACAGTCGGTCAAGCCCCAGCCGACGGATCACCAGTCGCAGGGTTGTCCCCTGCACCAGCAACGTGAACAGCGTGAAACCGGTGGCCAGAATACCCACCACACGCTTCACCTCGACAGGGATGCGAAAGCTTTCGGTGACCGCCAGCGCCAGCGCCAATGTGACCGCGCCACGCAAACCGCCCCATAGAATCGCGACGCGGTAGGGGCGTTCGACAACAGGCGAAAGGCGCAGCCGCGACAGAACCGGCATCAAACCGAACAGGATGATCACCCTTGCCGCGATCGCGGCAAGGATCACCACAACGACCAGCCCGATATCGGACAGGCGTACCTCGTCCAGCAGGCGCGGGATCAGCAGGGCGGCCAGAATAAAGATCAACGCCCCTGCCCAATGCGCCAGTAGCCCCCAGACCTCGCGCAGGTTGGCCCAGGTGCCGGGTTGCAGACGTCCTGGCCCCAGCAGGTTAAGGGTCAGGCCCGCTGCAACAGTTGCGATCACACCGGATGCGCCGAACATCTGTTCCGCCGCGACATAGGACAGATAGGGAAGCGCCACCGAGATGGACACAACGGCCAGATCATGCAGCGAGACCAGTATCATCAACCAAAGCGCCGCCCGCGCCATGATCCAGCCGACCAAAAGGCCGCCGACAATCAGCAGCGGGAACTGTGCCAATGCGCCCTGCAGGGTCGGATCGGGCACGCCTGCCATCACAAAGCTCATGAACAGGCCGAACAGCGCAATTGCGGCAGCGTCGTTCAGCAGGCTTTCCCCCTCGATGATACGGGCCAGCCGCTTGGGGGCCGAGATCGAGCGGAAGATACTGACCACAGCCGAAGGGTCGGTGGTCGACACGATGGCCCCGATCAGCAGACAAGCCGCCAAGGGTAACGCACTGGTCCAAGACAGTGCATAGCCGATCACCAGCGTTGCGACGATGACCGCCACGACCGCCAGCACCAGAATCGGCACCCAGTCGTCGATCATACGGCGCAGGTCCATCACCAGTGTCACCTGAAACAGAAGTGTCGGCAGAAAAACGTAAAGAAAGACGTTCGACCGGATCGGCAGCGCCAGTATCGCTTCGGCGGCGGGGTTCAGCGCGTCGGTCAGCTCGGTCCGCAGAAAAAACGAGGCTCCGGCGGCGACCAGAATGCCCAGCAAGGCAAGGATCACGCTATAGGGCAGGCGCAACCTTGCCGCCAAAGGCTCGGCAATCCCGATCAACAGGAAAAGCGAAGCAATGATCGTGGTGACAAGGATAATGTCCATGCAGGTTGGCTAGCCCTAAACCTTTCGGGAAATACAGGTCTATTTTCCAAAATATTGCGTGATCACTGCATTATGCCCGATGCGGTGATGCGCAGCAAACGCAACGCTTTTTTTTTGGCCGGTAGGCTTCAATCTTGCGTTGCGGCAACAGGTTTTATGAATCTACGGGTTGCGTATGGCTATGGCATCGGCTGTTCGCGTATTGGTCGTGCCTGTTATTCTGCTTTCCATAGGACAAATCATGATCCGTCATCTGGTCGCTTTCTGTATGGCCTTGGTAATTCTGCCACAGGATGTCTCCGCGCAAGCACGCGAGCGTATCGGATATGGTCGGCTGATCAGCAATGACTATCTGGCAGACGGGCGCGACCGCTGGCGGACCGGATCTATCGCGTCCAGCCGTGTCTGGGGGCGTGGATGGTCCGGTATGCTGCCCGACATGCCGGGTGATCTGCTGGAACTGCGTTTCGGTGCGGAAATTATCGCGCCCCGCGATCTGGTAACACCTGCGGCAGGCGATCGTCCTTATGCTGGTATCCTGTCGGCAGGCCTTCACACGCATTTCGAGCGGCTTGGCAGTGAATTCGCGGTCGGTGCGAATCTGGTCGTCGTTGGCCCGCAGACGCGCCTTGACGACTTACAGGGCGGCTTCCACGATCTGGTGGGCGTGGACAAGGCATCACCGGCGACACGCGCGGCGCAGGTCGGCAACGGGGTTTACCCCACATTCGTCGGCGAGGTCGGGCGCAATTTCGATCTGTCCGACACTACACAGCTTCGCCCGTTTCTCGAGGTCCGCGCGGGTGTCGAGACTTTGGCCCGTGCCGGTGTGGATGTCACGATCGGCGGTGTCGGTCGCGGCGGATTGATGGTGCGCGACTCGGTTTCGGGGCAGCGTTACCGCGCGATTGCTGGGGACTTTCAGGGAACCGGCTTTGTTCTGGGCGGTGATATTGCCTCGGTCGCCGATAGCAATCTTTTGCCGTCCTCCTCGGGCGTCGAGGTGCGTGACGCCCGTAGCAGGTTGCGTGCCGGTGTGCATTGGCAGGGTGAGCAGACTGCCTTGTTCTATGGCCTGACATGGCTGGGCAAGGAATTTGAAGGCCAGAGCGAAGGGCAGTTGATCGGATCGGTCCGTCTGGATTTCAGCTTCTGAGAAAAGCGCACAAATTCGCGCGAAGATTGCAGGGCGCTGATCCCGCTCACTTTATTTGACCTGAAAGCCGTGGCTTGAATGTCACCATTTGATCACGGTCGGTCCCCCGTGCCGCAAAGAGGGTTTTGTCATCCCCCTTCAGTCTGTTAGCCTTGAGACATAAAAAGACGACCAACGAAAATAAACCGAGGCAGATAGAGCAGGCATGGGAACGGGCTTTCATGGCACGTTCGTCATCTCCTGGTCACAGACGGAAGTGGACGGTCTTGAGGCCGCGCCAGTGCAAGCATTGAATGTCGGGGCGTCGTGGTCCTGGCGTGGTGATGCTGTGCGGGTCGACACTCAGAGTCCCGTTCTGCGGCTGGAACAGGCGGATGGCGAAGCGGAATTGAGAAAAAGAGCGGCGCGCATGGTGCGCCGGCTTGTGGGTGCAGCGATCACCCAGACGCGCGATATCCAGACAGTCGAGGTCAGCAATCCGATGCAGGAAAGCGGCTTTGTCGTCACGGATGGCGCGCAAAGTTTTACTGTTACGGTGATCGAGGTGGGCACAGGTGCTGCACCTTTGTTGATGTTCATGGATCGCTTGCCGCCGCGCGATACCGATCTGTGGGTGGTGCATCACACAATGGATATGGCGCAACTCGGCTTGCCTTCACCGCCAAGTGTCGGCGTCATCTGCTTCACGCCCGGTACATGGATTTCCACGCCGGAGGGGCCGCGTCTGGTTGAGGATCTGCGCGAGGGCGACCGCGTCCAGACCAAGGATAGCGGCGCGCAGGAGGTGCAGTGGGTCGGCAGTCGTCGGATGACCGGTGCCCGCTTGTTCACGATGCCCAAGCTGCGCCCGATCCGATTCCGACCCGGCGCTTTGGGTGTGGAACGACCGGATCAGGAACTGATTGTCTCGCCGGATCACAGGATGCTGTTGCGCGGCCATGCCGCGCGGGCGCTGTTCAATACGGACGAGGTGCTGGTTGCCGCCCGCGATCTGGTGAACGGGACAACCATTGCCGTGGATATGGCCCTCAAAGAGGTGACATATGTCCATTTGCTTTTGCCATGCCATCACGTGCTGTGGGCCAATGGCGTCGAAACCGAGAGCTTCCATCCCGGACAGGCCGACCTGACCAGCCTTGCGGCCTCGGACCGGTCGCGTCTTTTGGACATGTTCCCGGCGCTGGAATATGATCCGCAAACCTATGGCAATTCCGTCCGGCGCATTTTGACAGCCCCGGAAGCGGCCATCCTGATGCATGAGGCCGCCTGACATCGCCCGCTGGCTGGAACAGGGCACCAGAAGGCAAGAGACGGCTCAAAGCCCTGTTGACTCCAGTCGCGGCACGCGTATAACCGCAGCTTCATTGGTGTTGGTGGCCCCCGCAAGGGGTGACCTGTCAGGCGCAAGCCAGAGGACAACGCCCTTCACATTCTGACGAAGGAGATCAGCCGTGACCAAACGCACGTCTGCCAAGTACAAAATCGACCGCCGCATGGGCGAAAATATCTGGGGTCGCCCGAAATCCCCTGTGAACCGCCGCGAATACGGCCCCGGCCAGCACGGTCAGCGCCGTAAGGGTAAACTGTCTGATTTCGGCACCCAACTGCGTGCCAAGCAGAAGCTCAAGGGCTACTATGGCGACCTGACCGAAAAGCAGTTCCGCCGCATTTATGGCGAGGCCGAGCGGGTCAAGGGCGATACAGGTGAGAACCTGATCGGTCTGCTGGAGCGCCGTCTGGACGCCGTCGTCTACCGTGCGAAATTCGTGCCGACCGTCTTTGCAGCCCGCCAGTTCGTGAACCACGGCCACGTCACCGTGAACGGCCAGCGTGTGAACATTCCGTCCTACCGCGTGAAAGAGGGGGATGTGATCGAGGTCCGCCAGAAGTCCAAGCAGATGGCTGTGATACTTGAAGCCACCCAACTGGCCGAGCGTGATGTCCCTGACTATCTGGATGTCGACCATTCCAAGCTGACCGCGACTTTCGTGCGCACACCCAGCCTTGGCGATGTTCCCTATCCGGTCATCATGGAACCGAACTTGGTCGTGGAATTCTACGCGAAGAACTGATCTTCTTCGCCTTACCGGAAATTAGGAAAGGCCCTGCCGGTTTGGCGGGGCCTTTTTGCATTTCGGGCTATCTTCCAGTGGGCGACGATGTGCGGGCGGGTGGCAAGGATGCCTCCGGCGGGGATATTTGAGGCAAGAAGACGCGGATGCGGCAGATGGGTGCCGTCGCGTTTCGCGCTTTTCTTGCTCACAGCGCAAGGCTAAGAGAGGGCGCAAGGAGAGTTTTGTCATGACCCAGATCAAGCCGCAAAATGGCATCATGGAAATCGAGCTCTATCAGGGCGGCGCTGCCCATGTCGAGGGCATGGCCGATGTCGTCAAGCTGAGTTCGAACGAGAACCCTTTCGGGCCAAGCGAGGCCGCGATCGAGGCTTTCCGGCGTTCAGGATATGACTTGCATCGCTATCCGTCCACGGATCACGCCAGCCTGAGGCGCGCGATTGCCGATGTGCACGGGCTGGACGCCGAGCGTATCATCTGCGGTGTAGGCAGTGACGAGATCATCCATTTCCTGTGTCAGGCCTATGTCGGTGCGGGCGACGAGGTGATCCATACAGAACACGGCTTTGCCATGTATCGCATCAGCACGCTGGCGGCTGGCGGCACGCCAGTCGAGGTGAAAGAGCGCGAGCGCGTGACCGATGTGGACGCGATTCTGGCGGCGGTCACGCCTGCGACGCGGCTTGTCTTCATCGCCAATCCGAATAATCCCACGGGCACGATGATCGGCGGCAACGAACTGGCGCGGCTTGCCGAGGGATTGCCGGATCATGCCATTCTTGTGCTGGACGGGGCCTATGCCGAATATGTCGAAGGCTATGACGGCGGCGCCGCGCTGGTCGAGATGCGGCGCAATGTGGTGATGACGCGCACCTTCTCCAAACTTTACGGCTTGGGTGGCTTGCGCGTCGGCTGGGGCTATGGCCCGCGCGAGATCATTGACGTGCTTAACCGGATCAGGGGGCCTTTCAACCTGTCCAGCACGGCACTGGCCACCGCCGAAGCGGCGGTGCGCGATCAGGCCTATGCCACCAAATGCAGGGCCGAGAATGCGCGTCTGCGTGTCTGGCTGGCCGAGGCGCTGGCCGAGCATGGCGTGCAATGCGATACGTCCAAAGCGAATTTCGTGCTGGCGCGCTTTGCCGATCAGGCCGAGGCCGAGGCCTGTGATACCTATCTCAAGTCGCAGGGGCTGATCGTGCGCCGCGTCGCGGGATACAAACTTCCGCATTGTCTGCGGATCACCGTGGGTGACGAGTCAAGCTGCCGTCGGGTCGCGCATGCCGTGGGCCAGTTCAAAGGCGGCGCGCGATGAGCGTCATCTACAACCGTGTGGCGCTGATCGGTCTGGGTCTGATCGCCTCGTCAATGTTCTGGGCGATCAAGCGGGCAGGACTGGCGGGCGAGGTGACAGGCTATGCGCGTTCAGAGGCCACGCGCGATACAGCGCGGCGGATTGGGCTGTGCGACCGAGTCTGTGACACCGCTGCCGAGGCGGTCGAGGGGGCCGATCTGGTGGTCATGTGTGTGCCTGTGGGGGCGATGGGGCAGGTTGCCGCCGAGATTGCACCGTTTCTGGCGGCAGGGGCGACTGTCAGTGATGTGGGGTCGGTCAAGGCGGCGGTCATTCAGGCCGTTGGGCCGCATCTGCCGGATCACGTGCATTTCATCCCCGCGCATCCGTTGGCAGGGACCGAACATTCGGGGCCTGAATCAGGCTTTGCGACGCTGTTCGACAATCGCTGGTGCCTGCTGGTGCCGGTTGACGGAACCGATGCCGCCGCACTGGATCGGCTGGCCCGTTTTTGGCGCGGAATGGGGGCCAATGTCGACAAGATGGAGGCGGACCATCACGATCTGGTGCTCGCCGTGACAAGCCACGCGCCGCACCTGATTGCCTATACGATGGTCGGCGTTGCCGATGACCTGCGCCGAGTGACCGATAGCGAGGTGATCAAGTACTCGGCTGCCGGTTTCCGTGACTTCACGCGGATTGCGGCCAGTGATCCCACCATGTGGCGGGATGTTTTCCTGACCAACAAGGATGCGACGCTGGAAATCCTTGGGCGTTTCACCGAGGAACTGTTCGCGCTGCAGCGCGCGATCCGCACCGGCGATGGAGATCATCTGCACGCCTATTTTACCCGCACACGGGCCATCCGGCGCGGGATCATCGAGGCGGGGCAGGATACTGATGCGCCCGATTTCGGTCGAGCAAAGGTGGGCCGATGAGAACGCGAAACACCTTGATATCACTTGGCCTTGTGGCGCTTGTGTTGAGCGCGGGGGCCTGCAGCTTTCGTGGGGACAGGAATGTGCCGCGCGCATCGGCCTCGACCAGCGGCTTCCCGATGGTCTGCGGCAATCCCGATTTGCGCGGCGAGGTCGTGGGCGGCGTCCCAGGCGGGATTACCGGCTGCGGCATTGATAACGCGGTGCGCTTGCACGAGGTCAACGGCGTGCAACTGAGTACAGGTGCGGTCATCGACTGTCCGACAGCGCGGGCGTTCGGCACATGGGTTGATCGTGGCATGATGCGGGCGGTCGGGAGTCAGGGCGGCGGGGTCGAGACCATCCGGATCGCCGCCAGTTATGCCTGCCGTACACGCAACCACCAGCCCGGCGCGCGGATTTCCGAACATGGACGTGGCAAGGCGATCGACGTCTCCGGCTATACCTTGCGCGATGGCACGCAGGTGACTTTGCTGAAGGACTGGGGTTCGGGACGCAATGGCCGCGCGCTTAAGCAGATGCACCGTGCCGCATGCGGACCTTTCGGAACCGTGCTGGGGCCGGAATCAGACCGCTTCCACCGCGACCATTTCCACTTTGATACGGCGCGCCACAGGGGTGGACCCTACTGCCGGTAAGTTCCCCCCAAGGGAGATTGCGGGTTCAGCGCAGGCGCAGCACGGGGCTTTGCATCACGGGAAGAGGACCGATCCAGATCCGTCCCCCGCGAAAATCCAGCGGGATATCAATGCCGTCATTGCGCCCAGCCAGAAATGACAGCCCTTGTTCCAGCGTATCCGCAAGGCCCGAGGGCAACTCGCCCGAGGCGCGGGCCATCCGCAAAATCTCGCGCCAGTTTTGAGCCTTGACGGTGATGCGGCCTGCCGCCTCTCCCTGTGCGTCCACCTCCAGATCGCCTGCGGCCTTGATGTCGAGATCACCCCAGCGCGCCTCGGCCAGGCGCAGCGAGATCAGGCGCGGTTGCGGGCGGCTATCCTCGATAGCGTGGCGGTCCCATGTGCGGTCAAAGCCCAGCGTGATATCGGCGCGCAGTGCATCCAGTGTGCGAGGAAGGCGACCCGTCGGGTCGATCCGGTCGCGGAAGGTGCTGTCCGGCGCAAAACCTTCGGCAGAAAGGGCGATACGGTAGCGGCTTTCGCCGCCATCTGGGGCGGTGGTGGCCTGCTGGCCATCCGCGCCAAGCCGTTCGGCGGCCATCCGCAGCGCGCTGGCCGAGGTGGCATTTCCGTTGCTGCCTGTGATCTGGATGGTATCGGCCACCATGCGGACACGGTCCAGCGCCAGATCCGTGCTAGGCCATAGCACCACGCTGGCCTGCATTTCGGCCTGTGTCATAGTGAAACGGTCCTGTGGCGTGGCGATCCGCTGGGCTTCCGGCCAGACTGCGATCACGTGGTTGGGCTTGTAGCTGAGGGTCAGAAGCTGAAAAAACGGTGCGTCCCATGCCCAACCGGTCGCCGGGTCGGCCAGAGCGATGTCGGTGAAGGTTGTATCGAAACGGTTGGGAAATCCTTGGACCTGAAGGTCGGCATAGTCGGCGGCCCAGCCCTGTGCGCGGCGATCGGCAAACCATGCGGCAAAGGCGCTTTGCGTGGTAGAGGCGCCGAACAGCCAATAGCCGGACCAGAGCGAAGCTGCGACAAGGATCAGGATGACGAGGCGTTTCACAGGGGCGGACCTCTTTCAACTGCGGCTGAGGTGGTGTTTACAGGGGGGCAAAAGGAAGGACCAGTGCCGCGATGATGTGGGTTTTCGGATATGGATCACTTTTGTGGAACCCCGGATTTGCGGTG
Source organism: Seohaeicola saemankumensis (assembly GCF_021021435.1). Classification (GTDB taxonomy): domain Bacteria; phylum Pseudomonadota; class Alphaproteobacteria; order Rhodobacterales; family Rhodobacteraceae; genus Seohaeicola. The sequence continues at coordinate 130,600 of NZ_JAINWI010000011.1, read as the reverse complement.
CGCCGTTCGGTGCTGGCGCGGTTGCCCGATTATCACCGCAGTTTCTGCATGCGGTCCATTCATCATCGCGGCACGCCGGATGCGCCGGGGCTGGTGCTGGCCTTGGATGCCTGGCAGGGGGCGGCTTGCCAGGGGTTGGCGCTGGGGGTCGAGCCTGCGCAGGCCGATGACGTGCTGGCCTATCTGCGCGAGCGCGAGTTGATCTCTTCGGCCTATCTTGAGCGGATGCTGGAGGTCGATCTGGCCGATGGCACGCAGGTGACAGCCGTGACCTATGTGATTGATCCCGATCATGTGCAGTATTGCGGGGCGCTTCCGCTGGAAGAACAGGCTCGCATCATCGCGCAAGCCGTTGGCGAGCGCGGTCCGAACACCGAATATCTGCACAATACGGTGGCACATCTGGGCACGCTTGGCATCATTGATCCCGATCTGGACTGGTTGGACTGCCGAGTGCGGGATCTGGTTGCCGGTCAGGGCTGATCAGGCCGGATAAACCCTTGGCAGGGCGCGGAACAGCCCCTAGGATCAGGGCAATTATAATCAGTGTCAGGAGCTGTCCTCATGGACCAGCCGGACCGAGAGGCCGAGCCGCAGTTTTCACAGCCTTTGCGCCAGATCGTTTCGATGTTGCTGGTGCTGGGACTTGCCGCCTTCGTGGTCGTTCTGGCCCTGCCGCGCGTCTTGCCCGTGTTCGAGGCGAACCCCTATCTCAACGGATTTATTCTTTTCGTCTTCCTGATCGGGGTGCTTGCCTGTTTCCTGCAGGTCGCGCAGTTGATCAATTCCGTGCGTTGGATCGAAGGCTTTACCAAGGGACGCGATGACGCACGGGCGGCCCCGCGTTTGCTGGCTCCTTTGGCGGCGCTTTTGAGGACACGCGGCGCGCGCATGCAGATCGGCGCCAGTTCGACCCGCTCGATCCTCGATTCTGTTGCGACACGGATCGACGAGGCGCGGGAAATCACCCGCTATATTGTCAACCTGCTGATCTTTCTGGGTCTTCTGGGTACATTCTACGGTCTTGCCACGACTGTGCCCGCTTTGGTCGACACGATCCGCAGCCTTGCGCCGCAAGAGGGCGAGGAGGGGGTTGCCGTGTTTGGCCGCCTGATGGACGGGCTGGACGCGCAACTGTCGGGCATGGGCGTGGCCTTCGGGTCGTCCCTTCTGGGGCTGGCTGGATCGCTTGTCGTGGGGTTGCTGGAGCTTTTTGCCGGTCACGGACAAAACCGCTTCTACCGCGAGTTGGAAGAATGGCTGAGCACGATCACCCGGGTCGGGTTTTCATCGGGCGATGGCGATGCGGCCCCCGACCAGGCGATGTTGGTGCAGGTGGTCGATGGCATGGCCGAACAGATGGAAGCGGTGCAGCGCGTGCTGGAACAGGCCGAAGTTGGGCGCGTGTCAATGGATATGCGGCTGTCCGAACTGTCCGGTGCCGTAGAGCGGCTGGGCGACAGTCTGGGGCAGGGCAACGGGCAGGATGCCGCCCTGACAGATGCTCTGATGCGGCTTGCCGAAGGGCAGGAACGTCTGGCCACTGCGCTGGGCGCGCAGGAACGCGGCGAGGGGCTGGATGCCGAAAGCCGCATGCGCCTGCGCTCGATGGATGTGCAGTTGCTACGGATACTCGAGGAAATTAGCGCAGGACGTCAGGATACGATGGCGGAACTGCGGACCGATCTTGCGGCCCTGACCCGCGCTGTCGAACAGTCGCGCAGCAGACCCGCAGCGCCGCGTCCGTTGGGGGCGATTGGCCAGACCCAGACCAAGGGCGAGGAGGGCTGATCCATGGCCCTGTCGCGCCGCACAGGCCAACGGTTCCAAGGGTCGATCTGGCCAGGTTTCGTGGATGCGATGACTGGCCTCTTGCTGGTGCTGATGTTCGTGCTGACCATCTTCATGGTGGTGCAATTCGTGTTGCGGGAAACGATCAGCGGGCAAGCCAGCGAGTTGAACGCGCTGAATGTGGAAATGGCGGCGCTGGCGCAGGCCTTGGGGCTGGAACAGCGGCGCAGCGCCGATCTGACCTCGCGACTGGGCGAGTTGGACGCAACCCTGACCGACACGCAGGAGCAGCTTGCCGAGCAGGAAGCACTGATCCTGTCGCTGAGGCGTGAACGCGATGCAGGACTGTCGGCCTTGGCGGATGCAGAAATCCAGATCACGGGCTTCGAGGCGCAAGTCGCGGCGCTTCTGGCCGAACGGGATACGGCGCTTGGCGATGTGGCGGTGTTGGAGGAAACACAACAGCAGCTTTTGTCACAGCAGGAAGCCTTGAACCTGGCACTGGCGCAGGCGCGGTCGGAAATCGACGCTGAAACCGAAGCAGCGCGACTGGCCGCAGCACAGCGCGACGCGCTTGAGGCGTTGATCGCCGATCTACGTGCTGAACAGGCTGATACGCAGGCGCAGGCGGATGCGCTCGCTGGGCGGGTCGACGACCTGCAATCCCAGCTATCCGAGGAGGAGGCCGCGCGCCTTGTCGCCGCCGCAGCGGCAGAGGCATTGCGTGAACGCTTGCGGAATGCCGATACCGAACTGACCGCCATGTCGCTCGCGCTGGAAGAACAACGCCGCCGCGCCGAGGAAACGCTGACCCTTCTGGCAGCAGCCGAAGCCACCCGCGACGATCTGGAAGCGCAGCTCAATACGCAGATGACCGAAGCCGAACGCGAGGCCGCCTTGCTGGCGCAGGCGCAGCGGCTCTTGGCCGAGGCGCAGGATAAATCGACCGAAGCACAGCGGGCGCAAGCGCTGCTGAACCAGCAGGTCGCGGCCTTGCGTGGCCAGTTGGGGCAGTTGCAGGCGCTGTTGGACGACTACAAGGAACGCGAGGCTGCAGCCTCGATCCAGGTGCAGTCGCTTGGCTCCGATCTGAACGCAGCCCTTGCGCGCGCTGCAGCAGAAGAACGGCGGCGGCGTCAGCTGGAGGAGGCCGAGCGACTGCGGCTGGAAGCTGAGGCGCAGGACTTGCAACGCTACCGCTCCGAGTTTTTCGGTCGTTTGCGCGATGTTCTGGGTGCTCAGGAAGGCGTGCAGGTGGTCGGGGACCGTTTCGTCTTTGCCTCCGAAGTGCTGTTTCCGCCGGGCAGCGCCGATTTGTCACCCGCAGGTCGGGGCGAGGTTGCCAAAGTGGCCGAGATCCTCCGCTCTGTTGTGGACGAGATTCCCGAGGGTATCGACTGGGTGATCCGCGTTGACGGACATACCGACAATGTGCCGCTGTCAGGACAGGGCGAGTTCGCCGATAACTGGGAACTCAGTCAGGCGCGCGCGCTATCGGTGGTGCGCTACATGTCCGGCGCTTTGGGTATCCCGCCCGACCGCTTGAGCGCGAACGGATTTGGCGAATACAATCCCGTCAACCCCGCCAATACCGAGGCGGCGCGGGCGCAAAACCGCCGGATCGAATTGAAGTTCACAGAGAAATAAGCAGCACGTCGTCAGCGGACATCCAGATACATCTGCCGCTGGCTGATGATCCGGCCTGCACGGATCAATTCCGTCAGGCCGTCATAGCGGCCTTCCGGCCAGCCCCCTTGCGGTGTCCTGCGGCCTGCGGCGCGGAAAAACTGTGCCTGATCTTTCTCCAATATGTCGTTGTGATCAACCACGGAACCACCCGGGCCTGTGATGCGGATACGCAAGCTGTCACCTTGCCGTCCGCCAAACGCAAACCCCCAGAGAACCAGCGCCGGTGCATCGCGGGCGATTGGGTCGATCGCCGCTGTGCCAGCCTTGACGCTGTCATAGTCAGGCACTGCCGTTGCAAAGCCCATATTCAGCAAAGCGCCGGGCATATAGTTGACTGGCAAGGTCCAAAGGGTTTCTGGATCAGGCGCGCCACAGGAAATCTGCCCGTCCGGATCGAAGGGATCAACCACCTGCCCGCTTCGGCGCAGGGCAAGATGGACATGGGGAAATTCGGTATTGCCTGACAATCCCACCAGCCCCAGCCTGTCACCGGCCTGCACTGTCTGGCCCTGCGTGACCGCTACAGAGCCCTGCATCAGATGGCAGTATTGCGTCTGCCACCCGTTCGCATGCGCGATCACCACACCGTTGCCGCAGTCGCGCCCGTCGATGTCACCGGCAGTCTCTGGCGTAAGGCCGGTATCGGGCATGCCGTCACGCAGGGCTGTCACCCAGCCTGTGGCCGATGCAACGACTGCAACGCCGGCCTGCATCGCCGCGAGCGAGGGCAGGGCGAAATCGGTGCCGGTATGCCCGTCATAGGACAGGCCATTACAGGTGAAATCCGATGATGCGGGGCCGTGGTCGTGATCGACAAATTGCTGGATGAAACAGGTTTCGCCCAGATCACAATCAATTGGCAGGCCCATACGAAAAACCTCCGCGCTGGCGGGCAGCGCGGAGGTCATCAGTATCAGCAGACTTGCTGCCCGCATCAGTCTGCGGTCAGAAGCGGCGGCTTGTTACCCGACAGGCGAGCTTGTTCAGGGCCGCTGATCTGCAGATCAATCTCGCCGTCTTTCAGGCCGACACGGACAAGACCGCCCTTGGTCAGCTTGCCGAAGAGCAGTTCTTCTGCCAGCGGTTTCTTGATGTATTCCTGAATCACGCGGCCCAGAGGTCGCGCGCCCATCTTGTCGTCATAGCCCTTGTCTGCCAGCCATTCCGCCGCTGGTTTGGTCAGTTCGATATGGACATTACGATCCATCAACTGCGCCTCGAGTTGCAGCACGAATTTCTCGACGACTTGCATGATCACCTCTTTCGGCAGGGCACCGAAGCTGATCACCGCATCCAGACGGTTGCGAAATTCCGGCGTGAAGGTACGCTCGATCGCCGCCGTATCCTCGCCCGTGCGCTTGTCGCGACCAAAGCCGATAGCTTCCTTGGCCATGTCCGCAGCACCCGCGTTCGAGGTCATGATCAGGATCACGTTGCGGAAATCCACCTTGCGACCATTGTGATCGGTCAGCGTGCCGTGATCCATCACCTGCAGCAGGATGTTGAATACATCGGGATGCGCTTTCTCGATCTCGTCTAGCAGCAGCACGCAATGCGGATGTTGGTCGACACCATCCGTCAGCATGCCGCCCTGATCGAAACCGACATAACCCGGAGGGGCACCGATCAGGCGCGAAACCGCGTGTTTCTCCATGTATTCGGACATATCGAAGCGCAGCAGTTCGACGCCCAGCGTGTCCGCCAGTTGCTTTGCCACCTCGGTTTTACCCACACCGGTCGGACCGGCGAACAGATAGTTGCCGATGGGTTTTTCGGGTTCGCGCAAACCGGCGCGGGCCAGTTTGATCGCGCTCGACAAGGCTACGATGGCATTGTCCTGCCCGAACACCACGCGCTTGAGCGTCTTTTCCAAGTCTTTGAGCACTTCGGCATCGTCCTTGGACACGTTCTTGGGCGGAATACGGGCAATTTTGGCCACGACAGCCTCGATCTCCTTGGCGCCGATGGTCTTGCGGCGCTTTGATTCCGCCACCAGATGCTGCGCGGCACCGGCTTCGTCGATCACGTCGATGGCCTTGTCGGGCAGCTTGCGGTCGTTGATGTAACGTGCGCTCAGTTCGACCGCTGTTTTAATCGCATCGGCGGTGTAACGGACCGAGTGATGCTCTTCGAAATAGGGTTTCAGGCCCTGAAGAATTTTCACGGTGTCATCGACAGTCGGCTCGTTCACGTCGATTTTCTGGAAGCGACGCGAAAGCGCGCGGTCCTTTTCGAAATGCTGACGGAATTCCTTGTAGGTGGTCGAGCCCATGCAGCGCAGCTTCCCGCCCTGCAAAGCAGGTTTCAGCAGGTTGGATGCGTCCATCGCGCCGCCCGATGTGGCACCTGCCCCGATCACTGTGTGGATCTCGTCGATAAACAGAACCGCATCTGGATGCGCCTCAAGCTCGTTCACGACGGCCTTCAGCCGCTCCTCGAAATCGCCGCGATAGCGCGTGCCGGCCAGCAGCGCACCCATATCAAGGCTGAAAATGGTCGTCTTGGACAGCACTTCGGGTGTTTCGCCCTTGACGATCTTGCGCGCCAGACCTTCCGCGATGGCGGTCTTGCCCACGCCGGGATCACCCACCAGAAGCGGGTTGTTCTTGCGGCGGCGACACAGCACCTGAATGCACCGCTCGACCTCGGAGGCGCGACCGATCAGCGGATCGACATCGCCCTTGAAGGCCTTGGCGTTCAGGTCCACGCAATATTTGCCAAGGGCGGATTCTTTCTGGTCCGTCGCCTCGGACGAGGTGCTGGTATTGCTTTCCTCGGCCTCTGGCGCGCCGGATACGGGGCGCGCTTCGCCGTAAGCGGGGTCTTTGGCGACCCCATGCGCGATGAAATTCACCGCATCATAACGGGTCATTTCCTGCTCCTGCAGGAAATAGGCCGCATTGCTTTCGCGCTCGGCGAAGATCGCGACCAGCACATTCGCACCGGTCACCTCGGTCCGGCCGGAGGACTGGACATGGATCGCCGCGCGCTGGATCACGCGCTGGAAGGCCGCTGTGGGTACGGCTTCGGACCCGTCGATATCCGTCACCAGATTGGACAGATCGTCGTCGATGAATTCTACCAGCGTGTTGCGAAGGTCGTCCGTGTCTACGGAACAGGCCTTCATCACGCGGTTTGCATCGGGTTCGTCGATCAGGGCCAGCAGCAAATGCTCAAGAGTTGCGAATTCATGTTTGCGTGCATTGGCCAGCGCCAGCGCCGCGTGGATTGCCTGTTCAAGCGTGGTCGAGAATGAAGGCACGGGCGTGCTCCTCTTTGATCTGGGTCTGACGCGGTCCGTTCCGCGGCAAACGTGGCCTCATAGTATTAAAGTGTGGTCTATATCCGGCGGTCTTCAAGTTTTTTCTTGGTCCCGCGGGTCACATTTTGTTCGGGTTGGTCGCGCTGCGTGAGGTTTCAGCATCAGAAGCTGTCCTTGCGGCGTCGGATTTCGGCAAAGACCTGCACTTGATCTGCACCTGTCATGCCAAGATTGGCCTGTATTTCAGGGCTGTCACATCGCAGGAACGGGTTTGTGGCGCGCTCTGTCGATAGAAGCGATGGAACGGTTGGCCGTCCCTGTGCACGCGCGGTTTCGATCTTTTCAATACGTGAAATAAGCGCTGCATTTTCCGGTTCAATAGTCAGCGCGAATTTCGCGTTGGATGATGTGTATTCATGCCCCGAACACACAAGCGTTTCCGGTGGTAAAGCGGCGAGTTTCGCAAGGCTTGCAAACATCTGCGCGGGCGTGCCTTCGAACAGGCGGCCACATCCCATTGCCATCAGGCTATCGGCGGTGAAGACAACGGCGCTGTCTGCAAAGTGGAACGCCAGATGGTTCACTGTATGGCCCGATACATCGATCACTGTTCCCTGTTCCGATCCGATGGTGATCGTGTCGCCCGCGGACACCCCTACGTCGAGCTTTGGCAGGCGATCCGCATCGGCGGCGGCCCCGATCACTTTGGCGGGATGATCCGCCAGCAATGCGGCCAGTCCGTCCACGTGATCCCAATGGTGATGCGTCAGCAGGACATGGCTCAGCCGCCAGCCGCGTTGGGCCAGAGCCGCTGCAATAGGGGCTGCTTCGGGCACGTCGACCACAGCGGTCTCGCCACTGGCGCGATCATGGACCAAAAAGGCATAATTGTCCTTGAGGCAAGGAATGGTGACGATCTCAAGGGGCATGGCGTTTCATCTTCGGCTTGTTATTGTGGGGGCCAGAGTGGCGGAAGCGAAGGCGAACCGCAATGCATCTTGATGTGCAGGATCTACGCAATTTCTATTATCGCAGCACATTGGGGCGCGCGGCGCAGAAGGCTGTGCGTGACCAGATGTTGCGCATGTGGCCCGAAGCGAAGGGCCAGACGGTGGTGGGATACGGCTTTGCCGTGCCGCTGCTGCGTCCCTATCTGGCAGATGCACGGCGCGTGATCGGGCTGATGCCCGGACCGCAGGGGGTAATGCCTTGGCCTGCAGGTATGCCCAATGTCTCGGTCTTGTGCGAGGAAACGGCGTGGCCGGTCGAGACAGGCCATGTCGACAAGTTGGTGTTGCTGCACGGTCTGGAAACCTCGGAGCAGCCGTCGGCGCTGCTTGAGGAGTGTTTCCGCGTTCTGGGGCCGGGGGGGAGTGCTTTATTCATTGTGCCCAACCGTGCGGGGTTGTGGTCGCGCTCGGACGCCACGCCATTCGGGTATGGCCGCCCCTATTCACTGGGCCAGCTTGAAGCGCAGTTGAAACGGCACGCCTTCTTGCCCGAGCGCCATGTCACCACGCTTTACCAGCCACCATCCGAGAAACGTTTCTGGCGCAAGACGGCGAACTTCTGGGAAGGGCTGGGGTTGCGATTCTCGGTTGTGCTGGCCGGTGGTGTTCTGATGGTCGAGGCGACCAAGCGTGTGCAAGCTTCAAGCGGTCCGGGCCTGCGCGCAGCGGTGCGGCGTCCGCTGAATGTGCTGGACGGACTGGGTAGCCCGACACCCGAGGGCAAACCCGCCTGATACGTCCCAAATGGCCGCCCGCCGACAGGATGGCAGCGGTTCTGGCGGTGATAGCGTTAACAGGCGCGGGCGCTGATGCAGCTTTTTGCGTCAAGGATTCCAAATTCTGCGCCCAAAACGCCGTTTTTTTTTTGCCCGTTTTGTTGGCAAAGCGCCGCAGCTTTGCTAGTGCATTGTTTTATATGGAAATTCATTGATGGGCTAGGACGCTATAGCAGGTTGCTAGGTTAGGAAGGCTCTGCTACACCCACGCCGATTTTGATGCTTTGACGCGCGTCAAGGCAGGGTAACCTCTCCGGCGGCGTTTCGCGCCTCTAGACCCCCGGGGACAGACTATCGGAAGGGTGGACGTGTCCGAACCAGCTTCGATTTCAACGGGCATTGCTGAACGCTATGCCACGGCCGTTTTTGAACTGGCCAAAGAAAGCAAGGGCGTCGCCAAGATCGAATCCGATCTTGATGCCATCGAATCCGCGCTGGCAGACAGCGCAGATTTCAACGCGCTGATCATGAGCCCGATCTACACACGCGACGAGCAAGCTGTGGCGATGGCTGCGCTGGCCAAGAAAATGGGCCTCACATCGACCATGTCGAATGTGCTGGGCCTGATGGCGGCCAAGCGCCGCCTGTTCGTTTTGCCGCAAATGGCCGCATCGCTGCGCGCCATCATTGCGGAAGACAAAGGTGAAGTGACCGCCGAAGTGACCAGCGCAAAAGCGTTGACCAAGGCACAGTCCGACAAGCTGGCAAAGCTGCTGGCGGGTCGCACCGGTAAGACAGTCAAGATCAAAGCGGCCGTCGATGAAAGCCTCATCGGTGGTCTTGTCGTCAAGGTTGGCTCGAAGATGATCGACACCTCGATCGCTTCGCGTCTCAATTCCCTCCAGAATGCAATGAAAGAGGTCGGATAAATGGGTATCCAAGCAGCGGAAATTTCTGCGATCCTGAAGGACCAGATCAAGAACTTCGGCCAGGAAGCCGAAGTGGCCGAGGTGGGTCGCGTCCTGTCTGTCGGTGACGGTATCGCCCGCGTCTATGGACTGGACAATGTCCAGGCAGGTGAGATGGTCGAATTCCCCGGTGGTATCCAGGGGATGGCGCTGAACCTTGAATCCGACAATGTCGGCGTCGTGATCTTCGGTTCTGACCGTGACATCAAGGAAGGCGACACTGTCAAACGCACAAAGTCCATCGTGGACGTGCCCGTGGGCAACGAACTGCTGGGTCGTGTTGTTGACGGTCTGGGCAATCCGCTGGACGGCAAAGGCCCGATCAAGGCAGCCGCGCGCGGCGTGGCCGACGTCAAGGCACCGGGCATCATCCCGCGTAAATCGGTTCACGAGCCGATGGCGACGGGTCTGAAATCCGTGGACGCGATGATCCCCGTTGGCCGTGGCCAGCGCGAGCTGATCATCGGTGACCGCCAGACCGGCAAGACTGCGATTGCGCTCGACACGATCCTGAACCAGAAGTCCTATAACGATGCCGCAGGCGACGACGAGAGCAAGAAGCTCTATTGCGTCTATGTCGCTATCGGTCAGAAGCGTTCGACCGTGGCGCAGCTGGTGAAGAAGCTCGAGGAATCGGGCGCCATCGAATATACAATCGTCGTGGCTGCCACCGCATCCGATCCTGCGCCGATGCAGTTTCTTGCACCCTATTCGGCAACGGCAATGGCGGAATTCTTCCGCGACAATGGCCGTCACGCGCTGATCATCTATGATGATCTGTCCAAACAGGCTGTGTCCTATCGCCAGATGTCGCTGTTGCTGCGCCGTCCGCCGGGCCGCGAGGCCTATCCCGGCGACGTGTTCTATCTCCACTCCCGCCTGCTGGAGCGTTCGTGCAAGCTGAACGAGGATTTCGGCTCGGGTTCACTGACGGCTCTGCCGATCATCGAAACACAGGGCGGCGACGTGTCGGCATTTATTCCGACCAACGTGATCTCGATTACCGATGGCCAGATCTTCCTTGAAACCGAATTGTTCTATCAGGGTATCCGCCCTGCCGTGAACACCGGTTTGTCCGTGTCGCGTGTGGGCTCTTCTGCCCAGACCAATTCGATGAAGTCCGTTGCGGGTCCGGTCAAACTGGAACTGGCGCAGTATCGCGAGATGGCGGCCTTCGCTCAGTTCGGCTCCGATCTGGACGCCGCTACACAGCAGTTGCTGAACCGTGGCGCGCGCCTGACCGAGCTGATGAAACAACCGCAATATTCGCCGCTGACAAACGCCGAGATCGTCTGCGTCATCTATGCAGGCACCAAAGGCTATCTGGACAAGATCGGCGTCAAGGATGTCGGTCGTTTCGAGGCTGGCCTGCTGACGCATCTGCGTGGCAAACATGCGGACCTGCTGGACTACATCACCAAGCAGGACCCCAAGATCAAGGGTGAGGCCGAAGACAAGATCAAAGCCGCGCTGGACGCCTTCGCCGCTGATTTCGCATAAGGGGGATAGGCTATGCCAAACCTCAAGGACCTGAAAAACAGGATCGCGAGTGTCAAGTCGACGCGCAAGATCACCAAAGCCATGCAGATGGTGGCCGCCGCGAAGCTGCGGCGGGCACAGGAAGCTGCCGAGGCTTCGCGTCCCTATGCGGAACGGTTCAATGCCGTGATGGCGGGGCTGGCGGCATCGGTTGGCGGCAGTGATACCGCGCCGCGCCTTCTGGCCGGAACGGGCGAGGACAAGGTGCATCTGCTGGTGGTCATGACCGCCGAGCGTGGACTGTGCGGCGGGTTCAACTCGAACATCGCCAAGCTGGCCAAGCAACACGCAGCCAAGCTGCTGGGGCAGGGCAAGACCGTCAAGATCGTGACTGTCGGCAAAAAAGGCCGTGACCAGCTCAAGCGCGAATATGCCAAGCATTTCGCCGGCCATGTCGACCTGACCGAGGTAAAGCGCGTCAGCTATGCTGACGCGCAGGGTATCGCACGCGATGTTCTGAACCGTTTCGATGCGGGCGAGTTTGACGTCGCCACGATTTTCTTCTCGAAATTCGTGAACGTGGTCAGCCAGATTCCGACAGCGCAGCAGATCATTCCGGCGACTTTCGATGCGCCAGAAGTTGATTCTGCCAGCCTGCTTTATGATTACGAGCCCAGCGAAGAGGCCATTCTGGCCGACCTGCTGCCGCGCGGCGTCGCGACGCAGATCTTCTCGGCCCTGTTGGAAAACGGGGCGTCCGAACAGGGCGCACGGATGTCCGCAATGGACAACGCCACACGCAACGCGGGCGAGATGATCGACAAGCTGACGATCCAGTACAACCGCTCGCGTCAGGCCGTGATCACCAACGAGCTTATTGAAATTATCTCGGGCGCTGAAGCGCTCTAAGGAACCGGAGACGAGACATGGCAAACGCAAAAGGCAAAATCACGCAGGTGATCGGCGCCGTTGTGGACGTGCAGTTCGGGGATCAACTGCCGGAGATCCTCAACGCACTGACCACTGACAACAATGGCAAGAAACTGGTTCTGGAAGTGGCCCAGCACCTTGGGGAAGGCACCGTACGCGCCATCGCCATGGACGCCACCGAAGGTCTGGTGCGCGGACAGGATGTCAGCGACACCGGCGGCCCGATCATGGTGCCCGTCGGAAACGCAACACTTGGCCGCATTCTGAACGTAACCGGCGATCCGATCGACGAGAAAGGCCCCGTCGCGGCGGAAGAGCACCGCTCGATCCACGCGCCTGCGCCCGAATTCTCGGAACAGTCTACCGAATCCGTGGTGCTGGTGACCGGTATCAAGGTGATCGACCTGCTGGCCCCCTATGCCAAAGGCGGTAAAATCGGTCTGTTCGGTGGTGCCGGTGTGGGTAAGACGGTTCTGATTATGGAACTGATCAACAATATCGCAAAAGTGCACTCGGGCTTCTCGGTTTTTGCCGGTGTCGGTGAACGGACCCGTGAAGGTAACGACCTTTACCATGAGATGATCGACTCGGGCGTTATCGTTCCCGACGATCTGACGCAGTCCAAGGTGGCGCTGGTTTACGGCCAGATGAACGAGCCGCCGGGTGCGCGTATGCGTGTGGCGCTGTCGGGTCTGACACTGGCCGAACAGTTCCGCGACCAGTCGGGGACCGACGTTCTGTTCTTCGTGGATAACATCTTCCGCTTCACCCAGGCCGGTTCCGAAGTGTCCGCTCTGCTTGGTCGTATCCCCTCCGCTGTGGGCTACCAGCCGACGCTGGCGACCGACATGGGCGCGCTGCAAGAGCGCATCACATCGACCAAAGCCGGTTCGATCACCTCGGTGCAGGCGATCTACGTACCCGCGGATGACTTGACCGACCCTGCGCCGGCCACGTCCTTTGCCCACCTGGACGCAACGACCGTTCTGTCGCGTGCGATTTCGGAGCTTGGCATCTATCCCGCCGTGGACCCGCTTGATTCGACCTCGCGTCTGCTGGACCCTGCCGTCATCGGGGAAGAGCATTACAAGGTTGCGACCGACGTGCAGCAGGTGCTTCAGCGCTACAAGTCGCTTCAGGATATCATCGCCATCCTTGGCATGGACGAATTGAGCGAAGAGGACAAACTGACCGTGTCCCGCGCCCGCAAAATCCAGCGCTTCCTGTCGCAGCCCTTCGATGTGGCAAAAGTCTTTACCGGTTCCGACGGCATTCAGGTGCCACTGGACGATACCATCGCCTCGTTCAAGGCGGTTGTGGCCGGTGAATACGATCACCTGCCCGAAGGTGCCTTCTACATGGTGGGCGGGATCAAGGACGTGATCGCCAAAGCTGAACGTATGGCCGCAGACGCGGCCTAAGGGAGGGCCGAAATGGCTGAGACCATGCAATTCGACCTCGTTAGCCCTGAGCGCCTTCTGGCCTCGATGCAGGTGACGCAGGTGCAGATTCCGGGTGCCGATGGTGACCTGACAGCGATGCCCGACCATGCACCGCTGATCACGACCCTGCGCCCAGGCATGCTGCGCGTCAGCGGCCCGCAAGGTGAAGCGACCTATGTTGTGACCGGCGGTTTCGCCGAGATCACAGGCGAGGGAACGTCGGTTCTGGCCGAGAAAGCCATGCCGGTATCCGAGGCAACAGCCGCGGATTTCGACACGCTGATCGGCCTTGCCACCGAAGCCGTTGCAAAAGCGCCTGCTGATGCAAAAGATGCGGCAGACAAGCTGGTATCCGATCTGCAAGCGCTTCGGATCGAAGTCGGCGTCTGATATTTTGACGGGACAAAAAATCAAAGGCCCTGCCGGTTGGCGGGGCCTTTTTCATTGATTATGCGCGATTAGATGGGGCAGGTTGCCTCGCGCGGCTGCGATATGTGGCTACATTATTTTGCCCTGATACTGCGGTAATCCTGCTGTATAAAAAAGCGAAGAAAGTTTGAGGGCGTCATGCGTCGTTTCAGGACCAATTCCTTTGGAGTCGATCAGGGTGAAGTGATCCTGTTTTCGGACTTCGAACATGACGGAGAGATGTGGACCGGCAGCGGCCCGCGCCATATCCGCAGCTTTGTGCATTTCCGCGAGCCTTTCGTCAGCCCGCCGGTTGTCCATATCGGCATGAGCATGTGGGACATGTCCAATACAGCAAACTCGCGTGCGGATGTGCAGGCCAGCGATGTTCAAGCCGACAGCTTTGCCATCACCTTTCGGACATGGGGCGATACCAAGGTCGCCCGTGTCAGGGTAAGCTGGTTGGCCATGGGCGATATGTTCGAGGAAGACGACTGGCGCATCGACTGATCGCGCCAGATCGCAGCCTGCCGCTTAGAGTTTGAAAGTGCCCTCGTAGATCGGGTCCAGTGTCTCGGTTTCAAAAAGCGAGGACACCGAGGTGCCGTTCCAGATATTCAGGATCGCCTGCGCAAACATCGGTGCTGTCGGCACGATGCGGATATTGGGCGCGTTGCGGACAGTCTCTGACGCCTCGATGGAGTCGGTGATGACCAGCGATTTCATCACCGATTTGGTGATCCGCTCGACAGCGGGGCCGGACAGAACCCCATGCGTGATGTAGGAATGAACCTCCTGCGCGCCGTTCTCGATCAGCACCTCGGCGGCTTTGCACAGGGTTCCCGCAGTGTCGCAGATGTCGTCAACGATCAGGCAGGTTTTGCCAGTCACGTCACCGATCACGGTCATTTCGGCAATCTCGCCGGGTTTCTCGCGGCGCTTGTCCACGATGGCAAGCGGCGCATTGATCCGCTTCGCCAGTTCACGCGCGCGCGCCACACCGCCGACATCGGGCGAGATGACCATCAGATCGTCCATCCGGCCCGCGAAATGCGCTTTGATATCCAGCGCAAAGATCGGCGAGGCGTAAAGGTTATCCACCGGAATATCGAAAAAGCCCTGGATTTGGGCCGCGTGCAGATCAAGGGTCAAGACCCGCTCGATCCCCGCCTCGACCAGCATATTGGCAACCAGTTTGGCAGTAATCGGCGTGCGTGCCTTGGTGCGACGATCCTGACGGGCATAGCCAAAATAGGGGATTACAGCGGTGATGCGCGCGGCGGATGACCGGCGCAGTGCGTCGGACATGATCAGCAATTCCATCAGGTTGTCATTGGCAGGGTTCGAGGTGGACTGCACGATGAACATATCCTCGCCACGGACATTCTCGAAAACCTCGACGAAAATCTCGCCATCATTGAACCGTTCGATCCGCGCATCGACCAGACCGACCGCAACGCCGCGATGGATCGACATGCGCCGAGCGATGGCCTTTGCCAGAGGAAAGTTGGCATTGCCCGAAATCAGTTTCGGCTCGGTGATGGATGGCATGGCAGCAGTTCCTCTGCGTGGTCATCCGCATAGGGGCAGGATGACAGATTCGTGACGTTGACACTGCCTATCATCTCGTTACCGTCGGGCAAAGCGATGCAGGCACAAGGAAACGCGCAAATGGCCCATATTGATTATTATTTCACGGTTTTATCACCCTATGTCTATCTGGCTGGGACGCGCCTTGAACAGATTGCGGCGGGGAACGGGGCCAGCATCACCTACAAGCCGCTGGATGCCGGTGCCTTGTTCGCACGCACAGGTGGTGTGGCGTTGCCGGACCGCCATCCCTCGCGCAAGGAATACCGCGCGCAGGAACTGCCGCGTCAGGCAAGAAAGCTGGGCATGCCTTTCAACTTGCAGCCCGCACATTGGCCGGTCAATCCGGCTCCTGCCTCTTACGCAGTGATTGCCGCGCAAAGTGCTGGCGGCGGCGATATGGGCGCTTTGATTTCCAGTCTGGGACGCGCTTGCTGGGCCGAGGAAAAGGACATCTCGCAGGATGAGGTGGTGCGTGCCTGTCTGAGCGCCGCGGGTTTTGATCCGGCGCTTGCCGACAAGGGCCTGCTGGCCGGGGCCGAGACCTATGCCGCGAACCTAGAGGAAGCCGTTTCGCGCGGGGTCTTCGGCGCGCCGTTCTATATCGTGGATAGTGGCCAAAGGTTCTGGGGTCAGGACCGGCTTGACGATCTGGACGCGCATCTGTCGGGCAAGCTCTGATATGCCGCAAGACCTGCGGGGCGGATTTCCGACCCATTGGATCAGGTCTGGTGCGGGCCCGCGTCAGGCGCTGCTGATCCATTGCTCGCTGGGCCATGCCGGTGGCTGGTCTGGAATGTTGGCGGGTCTGGATGATCTGCTGAACGCTTTGGCCTTTGACCTTCCCGGTCACGGGCGCAGTGGCGATTGGGACAAGCGCGGCGATCTGCAACAGGTCAGCATGGGCATGGCTGTTGATCTGCTGGAGGATCAGGCGCAGGGACAGCCTGTCGATATCATCGGACATTCCTTCGGCGGCACGATAGCCTTGCGGCTGGCGGTGGAACGGCCCGATTTGGTGCGCTCACTCGTGCTGATAGAGCCTGTCTTTTTTGCTGTCGGACTGGCGGACCGTCCTGATCTGAAAGGGCCTTACGATCTGCATATGGCGGCCTATACGGCGGCCTTGCAAGCGGGCGACATGAGTGCAGCGGCGCAGGCCTTTACCAGCGTTTGGGGTGATGGTCGCGCGTGGGATCTTCTGCCGGAGGGGCAGAAACAGGCGATGACCAAGCGCATCCATCTGATCGCGGAGGGCGCGCCGGCTATCTATGACGATGTTGCAGGCCTGCTGTCTGGCGGCAAGCTGGAGCGTATCGCCGTGCCCGTTCTGCTGATCGAGGGCGGAACGAGCCCTGAATATATCGACGCCATCAACACGGCACTGGCGCGGCGTATCGACAAGTCCGAGCGGCTGGCGGTTGCGGGGGCAGGGCACATGCTGCCGATCACGCATCCAAAAGCCGCGGCCGACGCCGTGCGGGCGTTTCTGCAGCGCGTTCCTGTCGCCTGTTCCGCCCAATGCGGGCCGGATATGGATATTTGAGGCAAGAAGAAATGGTGCTGCGTCAGCCTGCGGCGATTTTCAAGAACTGGTCGATCTGGTCATGGCCGATGGACCAGTCGCAGACCAGTCTTGCGGCCAGAGGTTCAGACGGGTCGTCACCTTCAAGGCTGCCGGACCAGATGTAATAGGCCGCGCCAGCCTCGTGCAGCCGTTTATGGGAGGCGCGGGGCAGGTTTGCAAAGACCATATTGGCCTGCGGTTCGTGCAGGAAAGAGGCGGTCGGCATAGCCTTCAGCCCGTCGGTCAGCCGCGCGGCATTGGCGTTGGCGCGTTTGGCCGAATGTAGCCACAGGTTATCGGTCAGGAAGGCCAGCATCTGCGCTGACAGGTAGCGGTGCTTCGAGAAAAGATGCGCGCCGCGCTTGCGGCGCAGTTCGAATTCCCAGGCTTTTGCCGGATCGAAGAAAATCACCGCCTCGACTCCCGGCAGGCCGTTCTTGGTGCCGCCAAAGCTGACGGCATCGACACCAGCTTTCCAAGTCATTTCGGCTGCTGTGCAACCGAGTGCGACCAGTGCGTTGGCAAAGCGCGCGCCGTCCAGATGGACCGGGAGGCCGTGTTCCTTGGCGATCGCGGAGAGCGCCGCGATCTCGGCGCAGGTATAGACGCGGCCACGTTCAGTTACGTTGGTGATCGAGACAGGCCCGCGCTGCGGACCATGCACGCCGCGGGTCTCCTCGGCCAGAATCGCGCCGCGCAACGCCTCTGCTGTGATCTTGTCGCTGTCGCCCACAAGGGTCAGTTTGGCGCCGCCGGAATAGAATTCGGGCGCGTTGCATTCATCCTCGTGGATATGCGCCACGGGTGAGCAAAAAACAGTCTGCCACGGCTGGCCCAACGTGGCCAGCGCCAGCGAATTCGCGGCGGTGCCTGTTGCGACAAGATAGACTGCGGCCTCGGGCGCCTCGAAAATCTCGCGCAGGCGGGCGCGGACGTCGTTCATGATCGGATCGCTGCCATAAGGCATGGCATAGCCCTGATTGGCGTCCATCAGCGCCTGCATCACCTGTGGATGTGCGGGGCCTGCATTGTCGGAGGCAAAGAACATCAGGTCGGCTCCTCTATGATATAGTCTTCCCAGTCCTCTTCGGGGACTTCGAATTCTGGGATGGTCAACCCTTGCATCGACACACCTGCATCATGCACGGATTGCGGATCGCCCGAGATCAGCGGGTGCCAGTCGTACAACCGTTTGCCGCGCCAGAGCAGTTTGTAAGCGCAGGTGTCGGGCATCCAGTAAAGGTTCTTGTCCATGTTCTGCGGGCTAAGCACAATGCATTCCGGCACGAACTGGTGGCGGATCGGATACTGGCTGCAACGGCAGGTGCTGTCATCCAGCAGCCGGCAGGCCACGCGGGTCAGGGCGACCTCCCCGGTATCTTCGTCTTCCAGCTTGTTCAGACAGCATTTTCCGCAACCGTCGCACAGGGCTTCCCATTCCGCCTGACTCAAGCGGTTGATGGGATATTTCTCCCAGAAGCGGGGGCGTAATCCGTCGCGGTTGATGGGGTCGATCATAGCGCCGCCAATATGGTGCGGGCACGGGCGCAATCGGCATCCATCTGGGTGATCAGCGCATCAAGACTGTCGAATTTCTCTTCGGGGCGCAGGAAGTCCACCAGGCCGACAGACAAGGGCACACCGTAAAGATCACCTTTGAAATCAAAAAGGAATGTCTCGAGATTCGGTGTGTTCACGCCGAACATCGGGCGCACACCTATCGAGGCCGCGCCCGGATAGCTGCCTTTATGCGGGCCTTCCAGCACATCGACCAGAACAGCATAGACACCAAATTTCGGCGGATGCAGCCCGTCGATGGACATGTTCGCGGTCGGATAGCCCAATTCGCGGCCGCGCTGGTCGCCGGTGATCACGCGCCCTTCGATCCTGTGCCAATGGCCCAGCATGGCGGCAGCATCGCGCGGTTTGCCGTCGGTCAGCGCGTTACGGATTGCGGTGGAAGATACCGCGCCGCCATGACCTGCCAGAAGCTTTGCGATGGTGACGCCGAATCCCATCTCGGCCCCGAAGTCGACCAGATGCTGCGCGGTGCCAGCGCGCCCCTTGCCAAAGCAGAAATCGGCCCCGATGACGATGTGTCTCAGCCCAAGACCATCTGCAATGACGCGCTGCGCGAAGTCGCGCGGGGTCAGCGAGGACATGGCGGCGTTGAAATTCAGCTCGTAGAGTTTATCGACGCCCAGTTTTTCCAACCGATGCGCGCGCGCCTCGCGGCCCATCAGGCGGAAGGGCGGGGCGTCTGGGGCGAAATACTGGCGGGGATGCGGCTCGAATGTCATCACGCCCAAGGGTGCACCGATCTGTTCGCCTGCCGCGCGGGCCATGTCGATCACAGAGCGGTGCCCTAGATGGACACCGTCAAAATTGCCGATCGCGGCGGACGCGCCCCGATCTGCCTGTTCTACATATGAGTAGTCCCGGATAATCCGCATGCCGCAGGGTTAGCGCCCGCGTTGGGGCGGCGCAAGCCTGTTTGCGGTGAAACGGTGGGTCAGTCGAACTTGCGGCTCGGAGCCAGAACCGTGGCCTCGCCGATCAGAACCTTTTTGCCGTTGACCATGCAGCGGCAATCCAGTTGCACGCGGCGCTTTGCGTGGTCGATGCTGATCACTTCGACTTCGGCATGGACCATGTCGCCGGGGCGCACGGGACCAAGGAATTTAAGGCTTTGCCCCATATAGACGGTGCCATGCCCCGGAAGCTGTTCGCCAATCACGGCCGAGATCAGGCCGGCAGTCAGCATGCCATGCGCGATGCGGCCTTCGAAAATCGTATCGCGGGCATAGTCGTCGTCCAGATGTACGGGGTTCCGGTCTGTCGACACCTCTGCGAAAAGTTCGATATCGCGGTCGGTCACGACTTTGCGCAGATGGCGGGTCATGCCCATCTCGATATCTTCGATACAGATCGTGCCGCGAGGCAAATTGTCCAACATCTCACCCTCCAGACTGTCCGCAGATGAAATCTGCAAAGTAATAATCAGACAACTATCTGCCCAAAGTTGGAACTTTATTACTTTGCAATCGCAGAAAAGCAAGCGCTAAGTGGGTCAGCGCAGGTGACCTATTGTGAAGGTCGGCGCGGTTTTTTCCTTTTCCAGATAGGCGTTTAACGCCTCTGTGTCGGGCTGTGTCTCTGTTTTGGTTTCAGCGCGGGCCAGCCCCCCGGTGATGAACAGAGAATCGATATCCTCGCCCATTGCGCCACGGATATCCGTGTGGATGCCGTCGCCGATCGCCAGAATGGCACGGTCGGCAATGTCATGGCCCAGTTTGGCAAGACGACGGCGAGCCAAATCATAGATCGGCGGATGTGGTTTGCCAAAATAGAGGCTCTCGCCGCCCATTTGAGTGTAAAGCCGTGCCACGGCCCCCGCGCACCATTCGCGCGCCTCACCACGGTCCACCACGATATCGGGGTTGGCGCAAAGCAGTTTCAGCCCCATCTGCTTGGCATAAAGCAGTTGCGGGCGCAGATCGTCGGGGTCGGCCATCGGATCGAAAGGTCCGGTGCAGACGATGCCTGTGGCTTTGTCCAGATCTGTCAGGGTGATATCGACCGGATCGTCGACCAGCTTGATAGGCTCGAAAAACGGCATGTCGCGGTCTTCGCCGATGAAGAAAATCTTTTCGCCGACAACGCCTGTGAACAGGGCGGCACGTGCGGAATCACCCGAAGTGGCAATCGTGTCCCATGCGTCACGCGGGACGCCGAAATGCTCTAGCTGCGTTTGTACACCACTACGCGGACGTGGCGAGTTTGTCACCAATACGACAACCCCACCAGTGGCGCGGTAGGCCTGCAAGGCCGCCACGGCATCGGGCAGGGCGCGCACCCCGTCATGCACACAGCCCCAGAGGTCCACAAATAGGGCCTCATAATCCTGCGAGATATCGGCAAGGGCGGTGATGATGCGAGTCATGGCGGGCCTTTCGGTCTGGGGGAATACCCCTTCTTGCAGCGACGTATATCAGAGATATGACAGGATGCCGCCCCTTCGGCCGTGATCAGCGCATGACTGCGGCCCGTCTGGGTGGACGGAACACCCCTGCGAGTGCAGGGCCGGTCCACCCTTTGTATCAGAGGGTCAGCACAGGAATGATCTGTTTCTTGCGACTCATCACTCCGGGCAGAACCACGGTGTCGCCCGTGACCTTGACGCCGAACGAGGCTTCCGCCAGTGCCTTGACCAGATCGTTGGGCACCAGCAGGGTTGCTTCCTCGTTCAGGATGTCGACGACGAAGAGTAGCACCTGATCGGCACCGTCCTCTTGCGCGACACTTTCCATTGCGGCCATCAAGCTATCCTTGCGGTCAAGGATCATCTTGGGCGAGGTGGTTTCCAGCACGGAGACACGCAATTCCTTGCCCGCCACGCTGTATTCCTTGCTGTCCATGCGCAGCAATTCGGCGTCCGAGAAGGCCGACACATCGGATTTTGCGGCGAACATTTCGGCAGCATAGGCGGAAATCTCGACGCCCAGTTCCTGGGCCAGATCCCATGCAATCGACTTGTCTTCCTGCGTGGTGGTCGGGCTGCGGAATTCCAGCGTATCGGACAGGATGCAGGACAGCATCGCCCCCTTGATGGCTTTCGGCGCGCGGGCCATATCCTTGCCGATCATTTTGTACATGATCGTCGCGGTGCAGGCCAAAGGCTCGATTCGGATGTCGATCGGCCCTTTGGTTTCCAGCCCGCCCACCAGTTTGTGATGGTCGATGATGCCGATGATATCGGCGTCGTTGATACCTGCGGGCAGTTCGGCAGGGTTGTTGGTGTCCACGATCACGACAGGGGCACCGGCCTCGATGCCCGAAATGATCTGTGGTTTGGGCAAGTCCCAGCGCGTCAGCATGAAGGCGGCTTCGGTATTTGGCTCGCCCAGCAGCTTTGCTTCGGCGGGGGTGCCTTTTACCTCGGTCAGATACCACGCCCAGATCAGGGGCGATCCGGTGGAATCGGTGTCAGGGGATTTGTGGCCGAAAACCTGAATGGTCATTTGAGTAGTCCTGTATCGGATGGAATTGCGCGGTTTATATGCAGGTGCTGCGCGATTGTCACCAGTCTATGCCGCAAGACAGCATGGCAATCGTGGCCACGGGTTGGACAATCGCTGTCGCTTGCGGAATAGTTTGCCACAGATGAGGGCGGGACAGGCAAGCCGGTGCAGGAAAGCGATTTATACGCGCCCGTGAAGGCGTTTCTTGAGGCGCAGGGCTATACCGTCAAGGGCGAGGTCGGCGCTGTCGATGTTCTGGCCTGCCGCGGGGCGGATGATCCTGTGGTGGTCGAGTTGAAAACCGGCTTCTCTCTGGCACTCTTGCATCAGGCGATTGCACGGCAGGCGGTCACCGATGTTGTCTATGTCGCGGTGCCCTACCGTAAGGGCAAGGTCGCGGCGCGGGCCATGGCCGCGAATGTCGGGCTGTGCCGCAGGCTGGGGCTTGGCGTGTTGAGCGTGCGCGAAAGTGACGGGTTGGTTGTGGCCCATGCCGATCCCGGCCCCTTCCGGCCGCGCAAACAGCGCAAGCGCAAAGCGACCTTGCTGCGTGAATTCCAGCGTCTGGAAGGTGATCCAAATCGCGGCGGATCGGTCAGGCAGGGGCTGATGACAGGATACAGGCAAGACGCGCTGCGCTGCGCGGCGGCTCTGGCGCAGGATGGCCCCAGCCGCGGGCGCGATGTGGCGGCGGCTACGGGCGTCACAGTGGCCACAAGGATCATGGCGGACAACCATTATGGCTGGTTCGTCCGGGTTGCGACGGGCGTCTATGCGCTGACGGAACAGGGTCAGGATGCATTGCGCTGACTGCGTGTCAAAACGTGCAGATTTTTCCGAACTCGGCTGTTGACAGCTAGCGACCGCTTCCCTAGCTATGCGTCGTTAGCACTCGACGAGGTTGAGTGCTAATACCCCGAACGGGGTTCAAGAGAAACTTTGAGCCAAGGAGCCTCAGAGATGGCATTTACACCGCTTCATGACCGCGTGCTGGTCCGCCGCGTGGAAAGCGACGAAAAGACCAAGGGTGGTCTGATCATCCCCGAAAGCGCAAAAGAAAAACCCGCGGAAGGCATCGTTGTCTCCGTTGGTGCCGGCGCCAAGGACGAAGATGGCGACCGCATCGCAATGGATGTCAAAGCAGGCGACAAAGTCCTGTTTGGCAAATGGTCCGGCACCGAAGTCACCCTTGATGGTGAAGAACTGCTGATCATGAAAGAATCCGACATCATGGGCATTATTGCCTGATCGTCATCCCTGACATTCTGATATCTAGGAGCAAGCATAATGGCTGCTAAAGACGTCAAGTTTTCTACCGATGCCCGCAATCGCATGCTGAAAGGCGTGAACATTCTGGCAGACGCGGTAAAAGTCACGCTGGGCCCCAAGGGCCGCAACGTGGTTCTGGACAAATCCTTCGGCTCGCCGCGCATCACCAAAGACGGTGTGTCCGTGGCCAAGGAAATCGAACTGGAAGACAAGTTCGAGAACATGGGCGCGCAGATGGTGAAGGAAGTCGCTTCCCGCACCAATGATGAGGCCGGCGACGGCACCACCACCGCGACCGTTCTGGCGCAAGCGATCATCAAAGAGGGCATGAAAGCCGTTGCGGCTGGCATGAACCCGATGGATCTGAAGCGCGGTATCGACCTTGCAACCACACGCGTTGTCGATGCGATCAAGGCGGCTGCCCGTGACGTGAGCGACAGCGCCGAAGTCGCACAGGTCGGCACCATCTCGGCCAACGGCGAAGCGGAAATCGGTCGTCAGATCGCAGACGCGATGCAGAAGGTTGGCAACGAGGGTGTCATTACCGTCGAAGAAAACAAGGGCCTCGAGACCGAGACCACTGTTGTCGAAGGCATGCAGTTCGACCGTGGCTACCTGAGCCCCTATTTCGTGACCAACCCCGACAAGATGGTTGCCGAGCTGGAAGACTGTCTGATCCTGCTGCACGAGAAAAAACTCTCGTCGTTGCAGCCGATGGTTCCGCTGCTCGAGTCCGTGATCCAGTCGCAAAAGCCGCTGCTGATCATCGCTGAAGACGTCGAAGGCGAAGCGCTGGCAACCCTGGTTGTCAACAAACTGCGCGGCGGTCTGAAAATCGCTGCTGTCAAGGCCCCTGGCTTTGGTGATCGTCGCAAGGCGATGCTGCAGGATATCGCCATTCTGACCGGCGGTCAGGTGATCAGCGAAGATCTGGGCATGAAGCTGGAATCCGTCACGATGGATATGCTGGGTTCGGCCAAGAAAATCACGATCAACAAGGACGAAACCACGATCGTGGACGGTCACGGTGCGAAGCCCGAGATCGAGGCACGCGTGTCGCAGATCCGTCAGCAGATCGAAGAAACCACCAGCGATTACGATCGTGAAAAGCTGCAGGAACGCGTTGCCAAACTGGCAGGCGGTGTTGCCGTGATCCGCGTTGGCGGCATGACCGAAACCGAAGTGAAAGAGCGTAAGGACCGCGTCGATGACGCCCTGAACGCGACTCGCGCTGCGGTGCAGGAAGGTATCGTCGTCGGCGGCGGTGTGGCCCTGATCCAGGCTGGCAAGTCGCTTGACGGTCTCAAAGGCGCCAACTCCGATCAGGACGTCGGCATCTCGATCGTTCGCAAGGCCATCGAAGCGCCGCTGCGCCAGATCGCCGAAAACTCGGGTGTGGACGGTTCGGTTGTCGCGGGCAAAATCCGCGAAAGCAACGACAAGACCTATGGCTTCAACGCGCAGACCGAAGAATATGGCGACATGTTCAAGTTCGGCGTGATCGACCCGGCCAAGGTTGTCCGCACTGCTCTGCAGGACGCAGCCTCGGTTGCCGGTCTGCTGATCACCACCGAAGCCATGGTCGCAGATCGTCCGCAGAAAGAATCTGCTGGCGGCGGCATGGGCGGCGGCATGGGTGACATGGGCGGCATGGGCGGCATGATGTAATCTGCCCCCCGCAGAAAACCGGAAAGGGCCCGCCATCGGCGGGCTCTTTTGCATTGGTGTGCCAAAGAACGCGTCCGCGCTGAACAAGGCCAACGGCTGCCGTGCATTGCCGCATCTCGGCCCGACGCTGCGCGGCTTGGCGACCATCTGCCACGTCGATCACGGTAACCGCGTCAGCCCCAGAAACTCCCTGAACGCAGCGTCATAGGCGGCGGGGTCTTCTGCGTGCGATTGCAGATGGTCGGCGCCTGTCAGATGCGGAACGGTCAGCACGCCTGTATCCGAGGCGGCGCGCAGGTCGATCAGGGTCTGGCTTGTCCAGACCGGAACCACGCGGTCCTGCTGGCCATGTGCCACGAACATCGGCCCGTAGAAGCCCGCAAAACGTCCGGTCACGTTGGCCTCGCGCAGGTTTGCGGGATGCGTGAACCACAGCAGAGCCTGCGTTGTGCCGGCTACCATGCCTGGTAGCGGCAGTCCCATGTTGCGGGCAAGATGTTCCAGAATGGCCCTGAATTCCAATGCGGGGGAATCAAGCGCGATAGAACTGACGCGCGCGGCCTCGGGGCTGCGCGACATGAACTGGCCCAGAATGGCCCCACCCATCGAATCGGCGATGACCATCACCTCGCCATAGCCGCGATCGCGCAGCGTCAGCACCGCCGCCTCCAGGTCGCGCCATTCGGTCAGGCCAAAGCCGTAGCGTTCGTCCTCGGTGGCGGGGGCGTTGTCGTCATTGCGGTAGCTGACCAGCAGAAGCGGCAACCCCGCCTCCTGCAACAGCGGCAGATAGCGGTAGCCATCCTCGCGCGCGCCGTCGATGCCGTGCACATAGATCGCGGCCAGATGCGGCTCGGGTGCTGCGGGACGGAAGGGTTCTGGCACCAGCCACGCCTCGGCGGGGCCAAGTTCGGTCTGGATCGCCACTGTCTCGAAGGGCAGGCCGAAGGCCGTCTGTGGATCGCCGCGATAGCCAAGGCGCAAGGGATCGCTCGGTCTGGCGGCACCCTCCTGCATTTGCGACAGCGCGCCGACTGTCAGATACTGGCTGGCAATCCGGTGCAAGCCCAGCGAGGCGCTGACAATGTAGAGCAGGATCAGGACGATCAGGGCCAGCAACAGTGGAGGCCCGTATTTGCGGAGACGGGATCGGCGTCTGACGCGGACCATGGGCATTGGGTTTATCCTCGCGGGCATTGCGCCTGTCAGAACAGCCTAGACTGCCGCGACCACGTGGATCAAGCGTTGCGGCTGCGGGTTTTGCAGATGGGCTATTCTGTCTGGCGGGCAATTGCGCTAGCGGTAGCAGATGCGCCTGTTTCTTCTGACCGCCCTCACTATGCTGGCCTTTGCCGCCAATTCCATCCTGAACCGGATGGCGCTGGAGGATGGCACGACCGGACCTGCCGCCTTTGCCGCGATCCGGCTTGTTGCGGGGGCGTTCTGCCTTTGGGCGCTGGTTGTGTTGCGCGGCGGCGGGCCGCGCCCGATTTGGCAACCTTGGGGAGCGGCCAGTCTGGCGCTTTATGTACTGGGGTTTTCGTTTGCCTATGTCACCTTGCCTGCGGGTGTCGGCGCGCTGATCCTGTTCGGCGGTGTGCAGATCACCATGTTTGCAGGGGCCCTGATCCTGCGAGAGGTCGTGCCACCGAGGCGCTGGGCAGGCGCTGCGCTGGCCTTTGGCGGGCTGGTCTGGCTGCTATGGCCTGCGGGTGGCGTGGCGCCTGATCCGTTGGGGGCAATTTTGATGGCGGCTGCCGCTTTCGGCTGGGGCGTCTATTCGTTGCTGGGGCGCGGGGCGACCGATCCCTTGCGGGCTACGGCTGGCAATTTTGTTTTTGCAGCCCCTTTGGGACTGGGTCTGCTGGCGGTTCTGCCTGACGGGGTCACGCTGTCAGGAGCAGGGCTGGCCGTGATCTCGGGCACGGTGACGTCGGGATGCGGCTATGCGTTGTGGTATGCTGTTCTGCCGCAGCTTGGATCGTCGCGCGCCGCTGTGGCACAGCTTTGCGTGCCGGTCATCGCGGCGTTGGCAGGATTGATGCTGCTGGGCGAGGTGATCAGCCTGCGTTTCATCATGGCTTCGGCTCTGGTGCTGGGCGGCGTTTTGCTGGCGGCGCTGCCGCCTCAGAGGTGCAGGATCAGTTCAAGCGGATCGTAGCCGAACCCCCTTTGCCACGCGACATCGGGCAGTCTGTCGGGTTTGAGGCGCATTGCGCGCGCCTCGGCTTGTGTGACGAAGCGGCGGCGGGTCACGATGCCTTCGGGATCGGACCAGTCATCCGTCAGCGTGCCTGCGATGATGCTGCAACGGAAAAAAACCTCGACCTGATGGAAACCGCGTTCGGGGTCGTGGAACTCGTTAACCAGACAGGGCGGGCCGACACGGATGGTCAGGCCTGTTTCCTCATGCACTTCGCGGATCAGGTTGTGGGGTAGGGATTGGCCTGCATCGACACCGCCGCCGGGGGCGCACCACAAATCGGATCCGGGATCGCGATAGGCATTCACCAGCAACAGGCGGTTGTCGTGCAGGATCACCGCGCGGGTGGCAAGTCTTGGCTGGGGCATCATTCCTCGGATGGTCGGGGATTTATTGGGCTTTTGCGCATGCGCAAAGGTGACTATCTGTCAGGCATGAAACATCGCGCTCTTAGATATGTCACGGGTTCTTTTCTGGCTCTCTTCAGTGCGGCCTGTGGTCTGTCCGGTGAACCTGCCCTGCCGGACGATGCAGACTGCGTGGTGCTGTTGCATGGTCTGGCGCGGACAGAATCCTCGTTCCTTTTGATGGCGCAAGTGTTGGCGGCTGATGGCTACAAGGTTGTGAACCCCGGCTATCCCTCGACCGAGGAAACGATCGGCAATCTGGCCCGAACAGTGCTGCCGCGCGCGATTGCGGATTGCGACGAGCGGACAACGCATATCGTGACCCATTCCATGGGAGGTATCCTGACCCGCTTCTGGCTGGCCGGAAACCGTCCTGCAAAACTGGGGCGTGTCGTGATGCTGGCGCCACCGAATGCAGGGTCGGAGATTGTGGATGTCTTGGGTGATATCGAGGCGTTTGACTGGTGGAACGGGCCTGCGGGTCAACAGTTGCGGACCGGCGAAGGTGGTGTGCCTGCCCGCCTTCCGCCTGTCGATTTCGAACTGGGGGTGATTGCAGGGGACAGGTCGCTGAATCCTGTCTTCTCGACCATGATCGACGGTGCGGATGATGGCAAAGTATCTGTGGAGTCGACCAAAGTTGACGGTATGTCCGATCATATCGTGCTGCATGTCACCCATACTTTCATGATGAACAACCCGCTGGTGATTGCGCAGGTCGAACGGTTTCTGGAAACGGGTGCCTTTGATCCGTCAATCACCTGGGGAGCTGCGATCATGGATCTGCCGGTGACCGAATTTCCGGTGCTCGAGTGACGGGTTCCCTGTCGCTGACCATGACTGGGGCCGAAGTTTTGCGCCCCGATGGTCTGGAAATCGCGCCGCTGTCATTGACGGGGGGGCGGATTGTTGTTGCGGACCAGCCAAACAGGGTTGATCTGACAGGTTTCCGGATCCTGCCCGGAATCGTCGATATGCACGGCGACGGGTTCGAGCGGCATCTGGCACCGCGGCGCGGGGCGATGCGCGATCTGGGGCACGGGCTGGCCTCGACCGAGGCGGAGCTGGCCGCCAACGGAATCACCACCGCGATGCTGGCCCAATTCTGGAGCTGGGAAGGCGGGATGCGCGGGGCCGATTTCGCGCTGCGGTTTCTGGAGGCGCTGGACGGGTATCGCGGTCTTGGCACTGATATGCGCGCGCAATTACGAGTCGAGACCCATTGTTTCGAGGAGTTTGACGCCATCGCCGCCACGGTGCAGCGCTACGGACTGGGCCATGTTGTGTTCAACGACCATCTGCCCCATGCGGCTTTGGCAGCCGGCAAACGCCCGCCGCGCCTGACCGGACAGGCACTGAAAAGCGGTCGCAACCCCGAGGTCTATCTGGCGCTGATGCAGCGCCTGCACGCGCTCGCCGACAGGGTGCCACTAGAACTTGACCTTATGGCCGCGCGTCTGGCCGCGCAGGGTGTGATCCTTGGCAGCCATGACGACACCACAGCCGAGGGGCGCGCGGTATGGCGCGCGCGGGGTGTGCATCTGTCGGAGTTTCCCGAAACCCGAGTGGCCGCAGCCGAGGCGCGGGCCGGTGGCGACGGAGTCATTATGGGTGCACCCAATGTGATGCGGGGCGGGTCGCATTCCGGCAATGTCTCGGCGCAGGAACTGGTCGAGGCGGGATTATGCGATGCGCTGGCCTCGGATTACTACTATCCCGCGCCGCGTCTGGCGGCGATGATGATGGCCGACAGGATCGGACTGCCCTCTGCGTGGAACCTGGTCTCGTCAGGGCCTGCGCGCCTGTTGGGATTGGCGGACCGTGGGCGTCTGGTGCCCGATTTGCGGGCCGATCTGGTGGTGTTGGACCAGTCGGGCGCGCTCGGGGCCACGATTGCGGGCGGGCGCATCACCTATATGGCAGGTGCCGTGGCCGCGCGTTTTGTTGCGGCGATCTAGGCCGCAAACCGGAAAATAACGCGCCACCCCCGAGGGAGGGTGGCGCGCCTCTTCAGACAGCTGTTGCGTCTTGGGAACTCTGGGTCAGCTGTCCATCACGAACTGGTAGCTTGCGGGGACATAGTGGAAACCCGCATCGCGGGTCTCGACGAAACCCAGCGCCGGGAAGGGCATATGGTAGCCGATAAAAGGAATACGGTCGGCTGCAAGCATGTCCAGAATGCTGCGACGGGTCACGGCGGCGGCTTCCTTGTCCATATCGAAACGCACCTCCCAATCGGGATGGGCCAGCGACCAGACATAGTGGTTGGCGAAATCGGCCCCCAGCACAAGCTGCTGGCCCTCGCTTTCAAACATATAGGTCA
This sequence comes from Seohaeicola saemankumensis, assembly GCF_021021435.1. Classification (GTDB taxonomy): domain Bacteria; phylum Pseudomonadota; class Alphaproteobacteria; order Rhodobacterales; family Rhodobacteraceae; genus Seohaeicola. The sequence continues at coordinate 100,857 of NZ_JAINWI010000011.1, read as the reverse complement.
TATGGCCGGGCGTATGGCCAAAGGCCGCCATGCCAGTGATGCCCGAAGCGACGCTGCCGCCGTCCCCGATCATCTCCATCTGTTCCGCCATGGGACGGACATTGTTGATGAAGCCTTCGTTGTCGGTGCCGTTCCAATGGTCGAATTCCGTCGATCCGGTGACGTAGCGCGCATTGGGGAAAGTGGCCGCGCCATCGGTCATCAATCCGCCGATGTGATCGCCATGCATGTGGGTCAGAACGACGACGTCGATCTGGTCCGGCGCATAGCCCGCCGCGGCCAGTGCAGCGGTGATGCCTTCACCGTTCAGGCCGGTATCGAACAGGACCAACTCGGATCCTGTGTTCACCACCGTGGGGGTGAAGAAGAACTGCGACTTGTCTGTGGGTATCATCGCCGCCTCGGAGGCTGCGGCGAATTCTTCTGGCGTGGCGTTCAGGCCGAAAATCGTGTTCGGATCGGGCACGGTGCGTGTGCCTGCCAGCAGAGAGGTGACATCAAAGCCACCCAGCTTGATCCGGTTGAATGGTGCGCGGGCGGGGCCGACAAGCGGTGCAGCAGCGCTGGCCTGCGTAGCGGCCATGCCCGCCAGCGGCAAAGCTGCGGCAGTGGACAGAACGGAACGGCGGGACATTTTCATCTGGCTCATCATGGCCTCCTCTCGATGTGGCAGTTTCCTGCAACATAGCACAGTGATCTGCCAAGGGTTGTGCGCTCGCGCTCAAGTGATGTGCCTGAATGCGGAGGCCGCCCGAAACCCGCGCCTGGCATGGATGGCGCAGGCGATTTCTGGACAAATGCCTGCGCCTGTGACACAGGACGATCCAACAGGAGATGCCCCCATGACCACCACCCGTTTCGCCCCGTCGCCCACAGGATATATCCACGTGGGCAACCTTCGTACCGCGCTGATGAACTACCTGATCGCCCGCAAGACCGGCGGTACGTTCATCCTGCGGATCGACGACACCGATCAGGAACGCTCGAAAGAGGAATATGTCGAGCAGCTCAAGCGTGATCTGGAATGGCTTGGGCTGGAATGGGACCGTGTCGAGCGGCAGTCCCTGCGCCTTGACCGCTATGCCGAGGCGGCTGACCAATTGCGCGCGATGGGGCGTTTCTACGAGGTGTTCGAGACCCCGACCGAGTTGGACCTCAAGCGCAAGAAACAGCTTAACATGGGCCGCCCGCCAGTCTATGACCGCGCGCATCTGGGTCTGACGGATGACCAGAAGGCGGCGTTCCGTGCCGAAGGGCGCGAGGGCTATTGGCGCTTCAAGCTGGATCAGGAACGGATCGAATGGGCCGATGGCATCCTTGGCGATATCTCGATTGATGCGGCCTCGGTGTCCGATCCGGTGCTGATCCGCGCGGACGGCCAGGTGCTCTATACACTGGCCTCGGTGGTGGACGACACGGATATGGGCGTAACCCATATCGTGCGCGGGTCCGATCATGTGACCAACACGGCGACGCAAATCCAGATCATTCAGGCGCTGGGCGGTGCTGTGCCGTCTTTCGCGCATCATTCCTTGCTGACCGGTCCGCAGGGCGAGGCACTGTCAAAACGTCTGGGCGCGCTGTCGATCAAGGATCTGCGCGCACAAGGGATCGAGCCGATGGCGCTTCTGTCCCTGATGGCGCGGTTGGGATCGTCCGATCCGGTTGAATTGCGCGCCAGCATGGACGAGTTGATCGAAGGCTTCGACATCACCCGCTTCGGCGCGGCACCGACCAAGTTCGACGAGCAGGATCTGTTCCCGCTGACCGCAAGACACCTGCAATCATTGTCGCTGGATGCTGTTTCCGCCGATGTAGCAGCGCTGGGTGTGCCGGATGATCTGGCCGCGCAGTTCTGGGATGTGACGCGTGACAATATCACGACCCGCGCCGATCTTGCGGGCTGGTGGACGCTATGCCGCGACGGGGCAGCCCCTGTGATCGCCGATGAGGACCGCGCCTTTATCGCCGAGGCGATGGCACTGCTGCCCGCGCGGCCCTTTGATGCAACGACGTGGAGCCTTTGGACCGCCGCGGTGAAAGAGGCGACAGGCCGCAAGGGTAAGGGGTTGTTCATGCCGCTGCGGCTGGCCCTGACAGGTCAGGCGCACGGGCCGGATATGGGCGCGCTGATGCCGTTGTTACAAGTCATCCGCGCCAAGGGCTGAATTTTCACAGCCAATCGGGAAGGTGGGCTGTCTGCCCCCCCCATGCGCCGAACGATGTTCGACGCCCCCGAGGATATTTATGTCAAGAAGACGCATTGGCCGCGATCCGGGCCGAGTTCGGATAAAACGCATCCTTCATACAACAAACGCGCGGCCGGTTGATCCATGTCAATCACATAAGGGCTAAAGGCGGGCAGGTTGATGGCAACCCCATACAGGGAAGGCTGCGATATGCGAATTACGAAACGAACAAATTTGGCGATGCGCGTCTTGATGTATTGCGCGGCGAACGAAGCGCGTCTGGTAACGAAATCCGAGATTGCCCGCTGTTGCAACACCTCCGAGAACCATCTGGCTCAGGTGATCAACCAGTTGGGGCAATTGGGTTATCTGCGTACCCAGCGCGGCCGCAACGGCGGTTTAATGCTGGGGCGGGAGATGGCTGCGATCCGGATCGGAGATGTGTTTCGCGCGCTGGAAAGTCAGGTGCCCATCGCGGAATGCTTTGCCGATGTGGACAATACATGCCCTCTGGTGGATGCTTGCAGGCTCAGGGTTGCCGTGGCCGATGCCGCAGAGGCGTTTTACGCGCATCTGGACGACATTACTCTTGACGCGCTGGTCTGCGGCAATACGCGTCTGCTTGAAATCATGCATCCGATTGCCTGCCGCGCCTGAAAAGCGCTTTTTGCGCCGCCGCCCGAAAGCGACCACTTGTCGGGATGTTACGACTCGTTTATGGCTTGAATTGTCAGATCGGGAGAACCGGGTAACCGGTGCCGAAGGAGCAACCGCCCCGGAAACTCTCAGGCCCAAGGACCGGTCAGACACGACAGACTCTGGAGAGTGGTGCCTTGAGCACCCGCCGACGGGATAACGATCTCAGGCATCAGGACAGAGGGGGCATCAAGACCTGCGGATTGCGCGGGAAAAGGATGCCGATTGATTGATTCACATGGTCAGCGCGGCGCATCGAAAGGGATACGATGAGCGAGCTTTTGCATTTGCCGCTAGAGGAATTGCACGTCGAGCTTGGCGCCAAGATGGTGCCATTCGCAGGATATGCCATGCCAGTCCAATACGGGCTTGGCGTGATGCAGGAGCATCTGCACACGCGCAAGTCTGCCGGTCTGTTCGATGTCAGCCATATGGGGCAGGTGATCCTGCGCGGACCGGATTTTCAGACCATCGCCCTGGCGATGGAGGCATTGGTGCCGGTGGATATCGCGGGGCTTGGAATGAACCGGCAGCGCTATGGCTATTTCACCAATGAGGCAGGCGGGATCGAGGACGATCTGATGCTGGCCAATCGCGGTGACTACCTTTTCGTGGTGATCAACGCGGCCTGCAAAGACGCCGATGTCGCGCTGATGCGGGCAGGCTTGCCGGAGGGTGTCTCGCTAGAGGTGATCAGCGACCGTGCGCTTCTGGCGCTGCAAGGCCCGCTGGCCGAGGATGTGCTGGCGGGGCTGAACGATGCTGTACGCGATATGCGGTTTATGGATGTGGCCGATCTGGATCTTGCAGAGGCTGTCTGTTGGGTGTCGCGCTCGGGCTACACGGGCGAGGACGGGTTCGAGATTTCGGTGCCCGCCGATGCTGCCGAGAATCTGGCGCGCGCCCTATTGTCTGATGACAGGGTCGAGGCGATCGGCCTTGGTGCGCGCGATTCCTTGCGTCTGGAAGCGGGGCTTTGCCTTTACGGCCATGATATCGACGCCACAACATCGCCGATCGAGGCGGGGCTTGGCTGGGCGATCCAGAAGGTGCGCCGGGCCGGTGGCACTCGCGAGGGCGGATTTCCGGGGGCTGCGCGCATCCTTGCGGAACAGGCGCAATCCGCGTCCCGCGCCCGTGTCGGTCTGCTGCCCGAAGGCCGCGCGCCGATGCGCGAGGGGGTCGAACTGTTCAGCACCGCAGAGGGAGGCGTAGCCATCGGGCGCGTTACTTCGGGCGGCTTTGGTCCGACCATCGGTGCGCCTGTTGCCATGGGCATGGTTGCGCGTGATCATGCCGCAGTGGGAACCCCGCTTTTTGGCGAGGTGCGGGGCAAGCGGCTGCCGGTTGCCGTGGTGCCCTTGCCCTTTACGCCTGCAAATTTCAAACGTTAACACAAAGCGACAGCGCCAACCAAAAGGGACCAGAGCGATGAAATATACTGAAGATCATGAATGGCTGCGTATCGAGGGGGATCTGGTCGTGGTCGGGATCACCGAACATGCCAGCACGCAGCTTGGCGACGTGGTTTTCGTGGAACTGCCCGAGGTCGGCACGATGGTTGCCGCCGGTGACGAGATTGTCGTGATCGAAAGCGTCAAGGCGGCCTCCGACATCGCAGCGCCCCTGGATGGCGAGATCGTCGAGATCAACGAGGTCATCGTGGACGAGCCCGGCAAGGTGAACAGCGACCCCACAGGTGATGCGTGGTTCTTCAAGATGAAGATCGACGATCTGTCCCTGCTGGACCAGTTCATGGACGAGGATGAATACAAGGATCTGGTGGACTGATCCCACAGCATCCTGCACGCGGCCCCGCCGTCTGCGGGGCTGCCTGCGCCAGAATGCGACGACATCTGATATAGTGACAAGCAAGGAATCCGGGCGATGAGCTTCAAGCCAACCGACTATCAGCCGTATGATTTTGCCAATCGCCGCCATATCGGCCCCTCTCCGGCGGAAATGGCCGAGATGCTCAAGGTGGTGGGCGCTACCGATCTGGGCGCGCTGATCGACGACACGGTGCCTGCCGCGATCCGGCAGAAAGAGCCGCTGGCGTTCGAGGAGCCACGGTCCGAGCGCGAATTGCTCTATCACATGCGGCAGGTCGGCAAGCGTAACACGGTCCTTACCAGTCTGATCGGGCAGGGGTTTCATGGCACGGTCACGCCCCCCGCGATCCAGCGCAATATACTTGAGAACCCCGCATGGTATACGGCTTACACACCCTACCAGCCCGAAATCAGCCAAGGCCGGCTTGAGGCGCTTCTGAACTACCAGACCATGGTCAGCGACCTGACGGGCCTTGAAATCGCCAATGCCTCGCTGCTTGACGAGGCGACAGCGGCGGCGGAAGCCATGACCATGGCGCAGCGCGTTGCAAAATCGAAAGCGATGGCCTTTTTCGTCGACGAGAACTGCCACCCGCAAAATATCGGCGTGATCCAGACCCGCGCAGCACCTTTGGGAATCGAGGTTATCGTGGGCGCGCCTGCCGACCTGCAGGCCGACACGGTCTTTGGCGCAATTTTCCAGTATCCCGGCACCAATGGCACCCTGACCGATTTCACCGCCCAGATGGACGCCTTGCATGACGCAAAAGCCATCGGCATCGTCATCGCTGATCCCATGGCGCTGTGCCTGCTGAAAGAGCCGGGCGCGATGGGAGCCGATATCGCTGTGGGTTCGACGCAGCGCTTTGGCGTGCCCTTGGGCTATGGTGGCCCGCACGCCGCCTATATGGCCTGCCGCGATGCGTTCAAACGCGCCATGCCGGGGCGTTTGGTGGGTGTGTCCATCGACGCCAATGGCAACCGCGCTTACCGGCTGTCGCTGCAAACCCGCGAGCAGCATATCCGGCGCGAGAAAGCCACGTCGAACGTCTGCACCGCACAGGCTTTGCTGGCGGTCATGGCCTCGTTCTACGCCGTTTTCCACGGACCGGAGGGGCTGAAAGCTATTGCGCAGCGCATCCACCGCAAAACTGTGCGTCTGGCGCGCGGGTTGGAGGAAGCTGGTTTCAAAGTTGAACAGAGGCATTTCTTTGACACCATCACCGTCGATGTCGGCCCGCTGCAAGCGGCAGTGATGAAGTCTGCCGTGGATGAGGGCATCAACCTGCGCGCTGTGGGCAAGACCCGTATCGGCATCACGCTGGACGAAGTCACCCGCCCCGCCACGATCGAGGCTGTCTGGCGCGCTTTCGGGATCACCCGAAAGGATGAGGGCATCGCGCCGGGGTTTGCACTGCCAGATGCGCTGGTGCGGCAAACCCCCTACCTCACCCATGGCGTGTTCCACATGAACCGCGCCGAGACCGAGATGATGCGCTACATGCGCCGCTTGGCGGACCGCGATCTGGCGCTGGACCGTGCGATGATCCCGCTTGGAAGCTGCACAATGAAGCTGAACTCGGCTGCCGAGATGATGCCGCTCAGTTGGCCGGAATTCTCGGACATGCACCCGTTCGTGCCGCTGGATCAGGCGGCGGGTTACGCGCATATCGTCAATGACCTCAGCGATAAACTCTGTCAGGTGACGGGCTATGACGGCATGTCGATGCAGCCCAATTCTGGCGCGCAGGGCGAATATGCGGGACTTCTGACCATCGCCGCCTATCAGCGCGCGCAGGGGCAAGGACACCGCAGTATCTGCCTGATCCCGATGAACGCCCATGGCACCAACCCTGCCTCGGCGCAGATGGTGGGCTGGACGGTGGTGCCTGTGGAATCCTCGGCCAATGGTGATATTGACCTGGATGATTTCCGCGCCAAGGCGGAAAAGCATGCCGACAATCTGGCAGGCTGCATGATCACCTATCCCTCGACCCATGGCGTGTTCGAGGAAACGGTGATCGAGGTCTGCAAGATCACCCATGACCACGGCGGTCAGGTCTATATCGACGGGGCCAATATGAACGCCATGGTGGGACTGTCGCGTCCGGGCGATCTGGGTGGCGATGTCAGCCACCTGAACCTGCACAAGACTTTTGCCATCCCGCATGGTGGCGGTGGCCCCGGCATGGGACCGATTGGCGTGAAGGCGCATCTGGTGCCCTATCTTCCCGGCCATTTGATGACAGGCGGCGACGAGGGGCCGGTCTCGGGTTCGCCCTACGGGTCGGCCTCGATCCTGACAATCAGCTGGGCCTATTGCCTGATGATGGGCGGTGCAGGTCTGACGCAGGCAACCCGCGTGGCCATCCTGAACGCGAATTACATCGCCAAACGGTTGGAGGGGGCCTATCCCATCCTCTATAAAGGTCCGACAGGCCGCGTGGCGCATGAGTGCATTATCGACGTGCGCCCCTTTGCGGATAGTGCGGGTGTTACGGTCGAGGATATCGCGAAACGTCTGATCGATTGCGGCTTCCACGCCCCCACGATGAGCTGGCCGGTAGCGGGCACCCTGATGGTTGAGCCGACCGAGTCCGAGACCAAGGCCGAACTTGACCGCTTCTGCGATGCGATGCTGGCGATCCGTGCCGAAATCCGCGACATCGAGGAAGGCCGCAGCGATCCCGCGAACAACCCGCTGAAACACGCGCCCCACACGGTCGAAGACTTGGTGGGCGATTGGGACCGACCCTACAGCCGCGAACAGGGCTGCTTCCCTCCGGGGGCCTTCCGCGTCGACAAATACTGGCCCCCCGTGAACCGCGTCGACAACGCGTGGGGCGACCGCAATCTGGTGTGCACCTGCCCGCCGATGAGCGATTACGCAGAAGCGGCAGAATAGCGGATAAGATGGCCGCCAAGGGAAACCTTGGCGGTCCTGCTTCCGGTGCGGTATCTTGTCGTGGCGTCGGCGCTTTCCAGTTCATTCGGGACGCAGTATTGCGCAGGAACTGGTCGTGGGCTGAGGTTATTCCCTTGCGCGCAGCACTTGAGCCGGACGCGCGGCCAAGGGCCTCCATGCAAAGGCCAGACCGGACAGAAGCGTCGCCAGCACCCCGCCCAGCACAATCGCTATGGCCGAGGGCCAGATCACGGTAAAGCCGGTCTGCATCACGAAATGGCTGACCGCCCAACCGCCGCCGATCCCTGCCGCGATAGCGACTACCCCTGCGGCTGCGCCCAGCAGGGCTGCGCGCAAGGCAAAGCTGCGCAGGATACGTGACCGGCTGGCCCCGAGTGTCTTGAGCAATGCCGCCTCGTAGGTGCGGGCACGCTCGCCCGCTGCTGCGGCTCCGATCAACACCAGAAACCCTGTCAGCAGCGTGGCGGCAGCGCCGTAGGATGTGGCAGCGGCCAGACCTGATAGCACTTCAGAGACCTGATCAATCGCGTCGCGCACACGGATCGCGGTGATATTGGGCGCGGACCCTGCCACATCGCGCAGGATCTGCGCCTCGGCCTGTTCCTCGGCATAGACGGTCGAGATGAAGGTATGCGGTGCGCCCGCCAATGCGCGTTCGTTCATGGTCAACACGAAGCCCATCGCGCCGGTGGAAAAATCCACCTCGCGCAGACTGGTGATCGTGCCAGTGATGTCGCGGCCTAGCACATTCATTGTAATCGTGTCGCCAAGGCCGACCCCCATCTCGCGGGCTTCTTCTTCTGCAAAGCTGATCTGGGGCGGCCCGTCATAATCATCGGGCCACCATTCACCCGCCAGGATCTTGGTGCCGTCGGGTATCGTATTGGCGTAGGTGACGGCCCTGTCTCCGGTGACGACCCAGTGATCGCCGGCCACTTCCCGTGCGGGGCGGCCGTTGATCTGCGTGATTACGCCGCGCAACATCGGTGCGCTGTCGATACGCGACACGGCGGGGTCATTTTCCAGACGGTCGAGGAAGGCAGGCATCTGGTCGCGCTGGATATCCACGAAGAAATAGGAGGGCGCCACATCCGGCAGGTCGTTGGCGATAGCGCCGCGCAAATTGCCGTCGATCTGGCCCACAGCGGCCAGCACCGACAGGCCCAAGCCCAGCGACAGGATCACCGATGTCGCCTCGTCCCGCTGCCCGCCGATGGCGGCAAGCGCCCACCGCAGGATCGGACGCCCCTGCGCCGTTCCGCGCAAGCGTTTGGTCAGGGCGCGCACACCGAAGGCGGTCACGGTCAGCAGCACCAGCGCCCCCAGAATACCACCGGCGGTCCAGAGGGTCAGCATGGCTGCACCGGAAAAGGCCATAGCGGTGCCAATCAGCGCGGCCAGTAGCACGATGATGACGCCCAGCATCCGCACAGGTGGCAGCGCGCGGGTGGAGGATAGCGCATCGCGGAACAGCGTGGCCGCGCGCACCTCCTCGGTGCGTGACAGCGGCCAGAGGGTAAAGATCAAAGCGGTCAGTGCGCCGTAAATCGCAGCTTCGATCAAGGGGGCTGGATGGACGGTAAAGACCGCCGGCACTGGCAGGCGCGCTTCAAGGAATGGTCCCAAAGCCAGCGGGATCGCCGCGCCAAGCAAAAGACCCAATGTGATCCCGAGCAGGCTGAGGGCGCCAATTTGTAGGAAATAGGTCTGGAATATCGTGGCGCGGTCGGCCCCCAAGGTGCGGAGCGTGGCGATCACGCTGGTCTTGCCCGCCAGATAGGCGCGCACGGCAGCCGATACGCCGACACCGCCCACGGCCAGACCGGACAGGCCGACAAGGATCAGGAACGATCCCAAGCGTTCGACAAAGCGGGCGACACTGGGGGCACCGTTGCGGCTGTCGCGCCAACGGGCGCCAGCGCCTTCGAAACGGTCGCCAACCTGCGTCTCAAGCGCGTCAAGATCACTGTCTTCGGGTAACAGCATCCGGTATTCTGTCGAATAAAGCGTGCCGGGCGTCAGCAATCCCGCATCTTCCAGCGCTGTGGTTGCCACGATCGTGCGCGGCCCAAGGCCGAAACCGTCCGCGCCGGCATCGGGTTCGCGCATGATTGCGGCCATCAGCCGGAAATCCTGTGTGCCCAGACGGAACGTATCGCCGATCTGCATCCCCATTCTGTCGATCAGTAGGGGATGCACCACGGCACCAGGCAGCCCATCCGCCCCAGCCAGGGCTTGCGCCAGAGGCATCGCGGGTTCCAGCGTCACTTGACCGATCAACGGATAAGCCCCGTCCACCGATTTGACCTGTGTCAGACCACGTTCGGCCGTATCGCCCGCACCCTTGACCACCATCGACCGGAAATCCGTCACCTCGGACACTTCAAGCGCGATTTCGTCCAGCCATGCGCGTTCTTCAGCTGTGGCAAAACGGTAGGTCAGATCAATCTCGGCATCGCCGCCAAGGATCGCTGCGCCCTCGCGGGCAAGCCCCGCCTCAATACTGGCGCGCACCGATCCTACAGCGGCAATCGCCGCCACACCCAGCGCAAGACAGGCCAGAAAGATACGGAACCCTTTTAAGCCGCCACGCAACTCGCGGGCGGCGAAACGGGACGCGACCCGCAGACTCATTCCGCAGCCTCAGCCTTTGCCGGAGCAGAGGCGCCGGTGTCGATCACCCCGTCACGCAGCCGGATGACACGGTCGCAGCGCGCGGCCAGTTCATCGGAATGGGTAACCAGAACCAAGGTGGCCCCGTGCTTGTCGCGCAGGCCGAAGAGCAGATCAATGATCGCCGCCCCGTTGGAACCGTCCAGATTACCTGTCGGCTCGTCCGCCAGCAGGATGGCAGGACGCGGGGCCGATGCCCGCGCCAAAGCCACACGCTGCTGTTCGCCGCCCGACATTTGCGAGGGATAGTGATCGGCGCGGCTGGCCAGCCCGACGGCTTCCAATTCGGCCCGTGCACGGGCAAAGGCGTCCTTGTGTCCGGCCAGTTCCAGCGGGGTTGCGACGTTTTCCAAGGCAGTCATAGTCGGGATAAGATGGAAGGATTGGAACACAACACCCATATGATCCCTGCGGAAGCGGGCCAGTTGGTCCTCGGTCATATTGGTCAGGTCCTGACCCAATGCCGTGATCCGGCCCCCCGTGGCGCGTTCCAGCCCGCCCATCAGCATGAGGAGAGAAGATTTGCCAGAACCTGACGGACCGACCAGCCCGAGGGTCTCGCCCTTCTGGACATCAAGGGTGATGCCGTGGAGGATATCAACGCGACCAGCATTGCCATCAAGCGACAGCGCTGTATCTGTCAGGGAAAGAACCGGAGAGGTCATTGGGATGCGCCTGCTATCTATTCGTTTTTTGTCATATGGTGCCTTGGCCGGATGGGGCAAGGTGTGGACTGTGTTTGTCGTGGCCCTAACCATGTTTGTGATGCCTTTGCAGGCACAACAAACCCGCGAGCTGCCTTTGTCGATCGTGGCTTTCGGAGACAGCCTGACCCAGGGCTACGGGTTGATGGATGACGAAGGCTTTGTGCCGCAGATGCGGGAATGGCTGGCGGCGCAGGACGAGACGGTGCGCGTGGTCAATGCGGGTGTGTCGGGTGACACGACTGCCGGCGGTCTATCGCGCATCGAATGGACGCTGACGCCGGATGTTCACGGGATGATCCTTGCGCTGGGCGGTAATGACCTGCTGCGCGGGCTGGACCCTGCGCTGACGCGGGCGAATATCGAGGGTATCCTGCAGGTCGCGGCCAAGACCGATGTGCCCGTTCTTCTCGTGGGCATGCAGGCGCCCAGCAATTACGGCCCAGAATTCAAGGCCGATTTCGAGGCGATCTGGCCCGAACTGGCCGACACCTATGGCGTTCTCTATTTCGACAATTTCTTCAAAGGGCTGGGCGAAAGCGATCTGTCCGCGGCGCGGCAGTATTTCCAGCCAGACGGAATCCATCCGAATGCCGAAGGAGTCGCGCTGATCGTCAAGGCAATGGGTCCGGCGGTGCAGGCGCTGATCACCGAGGCGCAGACGCGTCGCGCTGCGCAGGACTAGGCACAAAAATACAGGCCCCGATGCGGGACCCGTTCTGGTCTTGGCACGTTAGTAATCTTAGGCCAGCGAGATATTCACGGCAGATTCGCGACCATCACGGCCCGGTTCGATGTCGAACTTGACCTTCTGGTTGTCAGCAAGTCCGGTCAGACCCGACCGTTCAACTGCTGAAATATGAACGAAAACGTCCTTGCTGCCGCCATCGGGCGCAATGAATCCGTAACCTTTGGTGGTGTTGAACCATTTCACGGTGCCAGTGGCCATACCGCATCTCCTTGACAGTTCTGCTGCCCGCACTGTGCGGCAGCCCGGCTAGTCAGTGCATAATCGAGGTACTGACCTGTGAAGGAGCAGGCTATTCGATAGTGGTAACGTCGCATTTATCAGTATGTGATCGGTCCAGAGTCGTTTCAAGAGGGAATCTGAGGGCCAAATCGGGTGTTTTAGGGCTGTTTTCAGCAAATTTCTGCCGAGCCGAGCTTTTTTGCGTCACAACACTTCATATATTGAAACAAGAATGTTTTTGCGGAGATAACCATGTCCGATGCCAAGAAACTGACCTGCCTGCAATGCGGGCAGGTGAACCGCGTCCCGCAGGCGCGTCTGGGCGCTGGCCCGAAATGCGGCACCTGTGGCGCCCAGCTTTTGTCTGCCAAGGCAGTCGAAGTGGATTTGCCGACATTGCAAAAGGCAGCGCGCAATGACGATTTGCCGTTGGTGGTCGATTTCTGGGCGCCGTGGTGCGGCCCGTGCCGGATGATGGCGCCTGAGTTCTCGAAAGCGGCGGAGGTTCTGGCGGGGCAGGCACGACTGGTCAAGCTCAATACCGAGGCGCATCCGCAGGCGGGCGCGACCTATAACATTCGCGGGATACCCACGATGGCTGCTTTCGCTGGTGGACGCGAACGTCAGCGCCAGTCCGGTGCGATGCCTGCCGCGTCGATTGTCGACTGGATCAAATCGGCAGTCTAAAGCACGTCGCCTCAACGAATACGGGCGCGCAATATCTTGCGCGCCCGTATCATCTCAAACCCCGAGGGGCAGAAAATTATGCCAGCGAAAGGTTGGTCGCGGATTCGCGGCCATCACGACCCGACTCGATGTCGAAGGTCACTTTCTGGTTGTCGGCGAGGCCGGTCAGACCCGAGCGCTCGACTGCCGAGATGTGCACGAACACATCTTTGCTGCCGCCATCGGGTGCAATGAAGCCGAAGCCTTTAGTGGTGTTGAACCATTTCACGGTGCCTGTGGCCATATCCGTGGTCTCCTGTCTTAAGTCGCCATCCGCAGAGTGCGATGGCCTGGCGTTGGTCGGTCTGGATCGAATGGACTGAGCGCCGTTGGACGGAAGACAGTGGTCGAAAAAGAATAACGTAGCGAGGCAATGTATGACAGGTTGGTCTTGCGATAGCAAGGGAATTCCCTGCCCGGATCGGAACCCTTTGAATTTGTGTGATTACGTGAGAAAACTCGGCGAGTAGCCCTCGACAATTCCAAACTGCGGCTCATTTACTCGAATGGATTTTGAAGGAGCGCTTGCATGGACGGAGGGTTCATTATGTCACGCGAACAAGAGGTACAGCGTCAGGCTGCGGTGACAGAGGCTGCGATGGCGTCGATCCGGCGCAAGGAACAGTCGCAACTGGCCGGAGGCTACGCATTGATGGCCGGAACGATGAGCTTCGGCGAAGCGTCCAAGGGTCGTGGTGTTTTTCCTGCGATCGTTCACGGTGCAAAACTGCTTTGTATCGCATTCGCCTTTCTGGTGCCGAACTATCTGGTCTGGTCACTGTTGCTCTGATTGCCTCAAGTCGTATTCCAATACTTGAATGTCAATGGCGGCCAGTGTATATCAAGGTCAACGCAGCCCTGAGGTGGGGCTGCTCTGACCAAGGATGACAGAAATGACACTTGACCGTAGCGTGATGATGTTTGCCGGATTTATGGTTCTGCTGAGCGTGGTGCTGACCGCTTTGGTATCACCACTGTTCATGTGGTTCACCGTGTTTATCGGCGTCAACCTGATCCAGTCCTCGATTACCGGCTTCTGCCCTGCGGCCAGCGTGTTCCGCAAGCTTGGAGTCAAAAGCGGTTGCGCGTTCAAGTAACCGACGGCGGCAGGCCAAACAGACAAGGGGGGGCATCGCGCCCCCCTTTTTCATTTTCTGCCAGTTGTCAGAGCACTGTCACGACAGTTCCGACCGGCACCCGGCTATAAAGGTCGATCACATGGTCGTTGATCATCCGGATGCATCCGTTTGACACGGAGCGCCCGATGCTTTGCGGTTCGGTCGTGCCGTGGATGCGGTAATAGGTGTCGCGTCCGTTCTGGAACAGATAGAGCGCGCGTGCGCCAAGCGGGTTCCCGGCACCGCCGGGCTGCACATAATCATTGTCAATGAACTTGGCATAGGCCCGTGGATCGCGTTCGATCATCTCGTTCGTAGGGCGCCAGGTGGGCCATTCCTTTTTGACCGATATCGTTGCTGTGCCGGTGAAATCCAGACCGGCCTTGCCGACACCGACGCCGTAACGACGTGCGCGCCCGCTATCGGTGATGAAATACAGAAAATGCGCGCGCGGCAGTACCAGAAGCTGTCCGGCACCGTATTTGGCGTCAAATGCGACTTCTTGCGGGGCAAAGCGCGGGTTCAGGGTGAATGTCTTGGCCTGTGCAAACACTGTCTGCGGCAAGGCGGTTGCGGCGAGGGTCGAAGCGACAAAGCTGCGGCGAGAGATCATCTGAAGCTCAATTCCTTGTTGGATATGATGAAAATGTGCCACCCGAGGGGGATTCGTTCAAGCGATGCAAGATCGTATCGGACAAATCAGGGCAAGCCGTGCCTTTTGGGTCGGCTTGCCCCATGTGATCAAAGCGATCAGCGGGTGAATTTCTTGAATTTGATCCGCTTGGGTTCCAGTGCATCGGCTCCCAGACGGCGTTTCTTGTCTTCCTCGTATTCCTCGAAGTTGCCTTCGAACCATTCGACATGGGCATCGCCCTCGAAGGCGAGGATATGGGTGCATATCCGGTCAAGAAAGAAGCGGTCGTGCGAGATGACGACAGCGCAGCCTGCGAAATCCACCAGCGCATCTTCCAATGCGCGCAGGGTTTCCACATCAAGGTCGTTGGTCGGTTCGTCAAGCAGCAGGACATTGCCACCCGACCGCAGCAGGCGCGCCATGTGTACGCGGTTCCGCTCGCCGCCCGACAGCAACGAGACCTTTTTCTGTTGGTCGCCGCCCTTGAAGTTGAAGGCTGAACAATAGGCCCGCGCGTTCACTTCGGCGTCGCCCAGTTTGATGATATCCTGCCCGTCGGCAATCGCTTCCCAGACGTTTTCGTTCGGGTTCAGGTCGTCGCGGTTCTGATCGACATAGGACAGCTTGACCGTGTCACCATATTCCACAGTGCCCTCATCCGCCTTTTCCTGTCCGGTCAGGATTCGGAACAGGGTGGTTTTACCGGCACCGTTGGGGCCGATCACGCCGACAATACCACCGGGCGGGAGGGAGAAGCTCAGGTCCTCGACCAGAAGCTTGTCGCCCATGTGTTTCTTGAGGCCGTTCACCTCGATCACCTTGTTGCCAAGGCGGGGGCCGTTCGGAATGACGATCTGGGCGTTGGCCAGTTTCTCGCGTTCCGACTGGTTGGCCAGATCGTTATAGGCATTGATACGCGCCTTGGATTTGGCCTGCCGTGCCTTGGCACCCTGCCGCATCCATTCCAGTTCCCGCTCCAGCGTCTTCTGCTTGGACTTATCCTCGCGCGCTTCCTGCGACAGGCGTTTGGCCTTCTGCTCCAGCCAGCTGGAGTAGTTGCCTTCGTAGGGGATGCCGCGACCACGGTCGAGTTCCAGAATCCAGCCGGTGATGTCATCCAGGAAGTAACGGTCATGCGTCACGATCAGGATGGTGCCGGGATAGGCGATCAGGTGGTTTTGCAACCACGCGATGGTTTCAGCGTCAAGGTGGTTGGTCGGTTCGTCCAAAAGCAGCATGTCGGGCGCCTGCAGCAAAAGTTTGCACAGGGCCACGCGGCGCTTTTCACCGCCCGACAGCAGGGTCACGTCCGCATCGTCAGGCGGGCAGCGCAACGCCTCGAGCGAGATGTCGATCTGGCTGTCCAGATCCCACAGGTTCTCGGCGTCGATCTTGTCCTGCAACTCGGCCATCTCGTCGGCGGTCTCGTCGGAATAGTTCATCGCCAATTCGTTGTAGCGGTCCAAAATGGCCTTCTTCTTGGCAACGCCCAGCATCACATTGCCGCGCACATCCAGCGAGGGGTCCAGTTCCGGCTCTTGCGGCAGATACCCCACAGTTGCCCCTTCGGCATGCCATGCTTCGCCCTGAAAATCCTTGTCCATGCCGGCCATGATCTTGAGCAGCGTCGACTTACCAGAGCCGTTGACGCCCACGACACCGATCTTCACGCCGGGCAGGAAGTTCAGGTGGATATTCTCGAAACATTTCTTGCCGCCGGGATAGGTCTTTGAGACCCCCTGCATGTGGTAAACATATTGGTAGGATGCCATTCGGATCGCTCCTTCGGAGAATGCGTGTATTTTGCGCCTAGATAGCGGTCATGCGGCGCGGGGGCAATGCGCTGCGGCTCAATAGGGCTTGGCAATTGACAAGTCCCTAACACGCTGGGACTACTGCGGCGCGAAAGCATGCGCCCAGAACATGCGTCGATGGAGGCCTGATGCGCCATGAAATACCCTATGCCCGCGCCGGTCAGGTGATCGGGCTGTTGGGCGGGTCGTTTGATCCGGCTCATGCAGGGCATGTGCATATCACACGGGTGGCGCTGCGACGGTTCGGGCTGGACCGGCTCTGGTGGCTGGTCAGCCCCGGAAATCCGCTCAAGGCGCGCGGACCTGCACCTATGGCCGAACGGATCGCCCGCGCCCGTGCCATGATCGTCGATCCGCGCGTGACTGTCACCGATTTCGAAGCCCGCGCCGGCACACGCTACACAGCCCAGACCATCGCCGCGTTGCAGCAGGCTTATCCGGGCGTTCGGTTCGTCTGGCTGATGGGGGCGGATAACCTTGTGCAGTTCCATCACTGGCAGGACTGGCAGCAGATTATGATGCGCGTGCCTGTCGGCGTGATGGCGCGGCCGGGGCAGAACCTGCCAGCCCGTGCCGCGCGTGCGGCACGGATTTTCCATGCGGCGCGGATCAAGGGTTCCCAAAGCCAGCGGCTTGGTCTGGCCGCGGCCCCTGCATGGTGCTTTGTGAATGCGCCGCTCAAGGATATCTCGTCTTCCGCGATCCGCGCGCGGGGCGATTGGGGCGGGGATCGGGGCGCGTAATTGCGCCCTCACGCGGATGTGGGCTTGCCGGATGACGGGAAGGGCAGCTAGGTTTCTGGAATGAATGACATGTTTTCAAGGCGGAAATTTCTGGCTGGGTCGGCCGCGGCGGTGGCGCTTTTCGGGGCGCCTGCCTGCGCCAATGCCCCTTCGCAATCATTGCGCCCCGTGGTGCGGCCCGCTGGAGGGCGTGCCACAACCGCCCCTGCCATTGATGCGCTGATCGGCAAGGCCCAACTGGGCGGGGATGTGGTTTTTGCGGTGGCAGACGCGCAAACAGGCAGCCTGCTGGAAGTGCGCGATCCCCAACGCGGCTTGCCGCCTGCAAGTGTCGTCAAGGCGCTGACCGCGATCTATGCGTTGGATACGCTGGGACCGGCGCACCGGTTCGAGACCCGATTGATCGCGACCGGCCCCGTGCAGAACGGAATCCTGTCGGGCGATCTGGTGCTGGCGGGTGGCGGTGATCCCGTGCTGGATACGGACGGTCTGGCCGAGATGGCGGCCAGCCTCAAGGCGGTGGGTATCCGCGAGGTGCGCGGGCGGTTTCTGGTCTGGGGCGGGGCGTTGCCTTATGCCCGCGTAATTGACGACAGCCAGCCTGACCATGTCGGCTATAACCCCGCTGTGTCGGGACTGGCGCTGAACAACAACCGCGTCCATTTCGAATGGAAGCGCAACGGACAGGGCTACGGGGTCACGATGGATGCCCGCACGGCGCGCTACAGGCCGGATGTGCGGATGGCGCGCATGTCGGTCGTCGCGCGGGATCTTCCGGTCTATACCTATCGTGACGCGCAGGGCAGCGACGAATGGACGGTGGCGCAATCGGCCTTGGGCAATGGCGGTGCGCGCTGGTTGCCGGTGCGACGCCCCGAGGTTTACGCAGGCGAGGTGTTCCGTATCCTTGCCGGTTCGCAGGGTATCCGCCTGCCTGCCGAGGAAGTTGTACGAAACATGCCGGGGGGCACGGCGGTTGTGCGACGCCAAAGCCCGCCTCTGACCGAGATCCTGCGCGATATGCTACGCTATTCCACCAACCTGACCGCCGAGATGGTGGGGCTTGCGACTACGCAGGTGAGCGGCGCGCAGGCGGGATCGCTGGCCGCGTCAGCCGCTGTGATGAACCGCTGGGCCAATGGCGCGCTGGGAATGTCGTCAGCTGCGTTGGTCGATCATTCAGGGCTGGGAGACCGGTCACGCCTTGCTGCTGCGGATATGGTGGCAGCCCTTGTTCGGGCGCGGCGGCAGGGTTTGCTTCCGGATATCCTGCGCGATTTTCCGATGAAGGATGACAACGGGCGCACGGTAAGCAGTCATAAGATCAAGGTCAGTGCCAAGACCGGAACCCTCAATTTCGTTAGCGGCCTTGCAGGCTACATGACCCGCGAGAATGGCAAGCCGCTGGCCTTCGCGATCTTTGTGGCCGATGTGCCGCGCCGCGAGAACATCCCCCGCGCCGAGCGTGAAAGACCCGCAGGCGCGCAGGGATGGAACCGCAGAGCCAAGACGCTGCAACAGAATCTGATCGAGCGGTGGGGTGTGCTTTACAGCACTTAGGCAAGCGGTGCGGCGGGCCGCGGCTTGATCCGCGCGCCCAGCCTGTTTTCAGGATCAGAACCTGTAGCCGACGCCCAGCGTGATGAAGGGTAGAAGCTTGATGTCGCTCAGGTCGCTGTTGACCTGCGCCAGATCCACGTCGAATTGTGCGCGTTCGGTCGCGCTCAGGGCATCCTGTCCGGTTGTGCTGACCTCAAGACTTGTGATGCGCGCGCCCAGTTCCGCGACGAAGCCCCAGTTGCTGCCCAGATCGCGGGCGTAGCCGACAGCAAGAACCGGCGTGACATTTCTTTTCTGTTCCACTTTCGCGGTGAAGTTTCCGTTGTAGTCGGTACCGTCCAGCGTCAGCGTTGTGGCGGTGCCTTCCAACTCGTATCCGCCGACCGAGAAACCACCCGATACACGGAAGCCTGCGTCGCCGATTTTGTAGTCGGCCATGATTGCAACCGAGTTCGAAGTGATCTTGCCGTCGATATCGCTGCCATCGGCATCGAAAGTATCCGACAGGCTGCCCATGTAGAGGGGCGCGCGTATCTGCCACTGGGGGGCTAAATCGGCTTTGGGAGCGATATAAAGGCCAAGGGTCGAAAGGCCTGCCTCGACCGAGAAATTTTCGAGGCTCTGTGCCGATGCGGTGGCCGCCATGCTGGACAGGACGACAGCCAGCGCGGGTAATGTCTTTTTCATCTTTAACTCCTACACTCGTTATCTTGCCGTAACAGGTATGCAAACGGCACAGCCCGCTCCGTCACAGACGGGTGTAGATTCGGGCTATGGATGTAGCAAGAAGTTGTGCCACGACGGATAATTCAACCCATGCCTGTATCATTGATGCCACGGCAAGGGCCAATAGCCGTTCTGTTCTGACACTTTAACCCGGAAGATGCCGTGCCCTTGCGCCGCGTTCGATGGCGGCGGCATGCAGGCGGTCTATGCTCAATTCGTACCGGATCTCTTCCAGCAGGCGCAGTTCTGTTTCCAGAATGATCCCGTCCGCTGCGGCCACATCACAGGCGAGCGCATAGGCGGTCTCGTATAGATGTTCGGGCAGGTTGTCGCGCACCAGACCGAACAGCGCATCCAGACCGTCTTCTTCCGAAAACAGGTCGAACACAGTTTGCGCCATGCGTTTCATCCGGTCGATGTCATATTCGCGAAAGATCGGCAGGTGGTTTACCGTCGCCTGTATCTTGACCAGTTCCGAGGTGCGGATGTTTTCATCCGACAGCGATACCGCGATCATGACCACCACAAGGCAATCCTGCGGGCTGAGAGGGTGGGGCAATGCGTCGGTCATGTCATGTGGTCCTGATCATTCGTGTTGCAGTGCAGAATATTGACTGTCAGGGGACGGAGCAATAGGAAGCCTCGATTGACGCCGCGCGACATGCGCGGTTCCCCGCCGTATATCCTGCCACAGGATGGAGACTGATATGACCGATCTGCGCGACGCCGCTCTTGCCTCGAAAGCCTGGCCTTTTGAAGAGGCGCGCAAACTGGTCAAACGCTACGAAAAAGCCCCGCCCGCCAAGGGGCATGTGCTGTTCGAAACCGGCTATGGCCCCTCGGGTCTACCACATATCGGCACTTTCGGCGAGGTGGCACGCACAACCATGATCCGCCGCGCATTCGAGCTGATCTCGGATATTCCGACCCGCCTGATCTGTTTCTCGGATGATGTGGACGGGATGCGCAAAGTTCCCGAGAACGTGCCCAACACCGAGATGCTGCGCGAACATCTGCAACGCCCGCTGACATCGGTGCCCGATCCCTTCGGGCAGTATGACAGTTTCGGTCATCACAATAACGCGATGTTGCGCCGGTTTCTGGATACGTTCGGGTTCGAATACGAATTCATCAGCGCGACCGAGTTCTACAAGACTGGCCAGTTCGACGCCGTGCTGCTGCGTGCGGTAGAACGCTATGACGATCTGATGGCGGTCATGCTGAAATCGCTGCGTGAAGAGCGTCAGCAGACCTATTCGATCTTTTTGCCGATCCATCCTGAAACAGGGCGGGTTCTCTATGTCCCGATGAAAGAGGTGAACGCCAAGGATGGCACGATCACCTTCGACGACGAAACAGGCCGTGAATGGACGCTGCCGGTTACGGGCGGGCGGGTCAAGCTGCAATGGAAGCCCGATTTTGGCGCGCGTTGGGCCGCGCTGGATGTGGATTTCGAGATGTATGGCAAGGATCACAGCACCAATACGCCGATCTATGACCGCATCTGCGAGATACTGGGAGGGCGCAAGCCCGAGCATTTCACCTACGAGCTATTCCTTGACGAGAACGGCGAGAAGATCAGCAAATCCAAAGGAAACGGTCTGACAATCGACGAATGGCTGACCTATGCCAGCACGGAATCCCTGTCCTATTTCATGTACCAGAAACCCAAAACGGCCAAGCGCATGCATTTTGACGTGATCCCGCGTGCGGTGGACGAATATCACCAGCAGTTGCGCGCCTATCCAGATCAGGATGCAGCGGGAAAGGTGAACAACCCTGTCTGGCACATCCACGGCGGCAACCCGCCCGAAAGCCGGATGGTGGTGCCCTTCTCGATGTTGCTCAATCTGGCATCCGTATCGGCGGCTGAGGAAAAAGCAAAGCTCTGGGGCTTCATCAAGCGCTATGCGCCCGAGGCGGCGCCCGACACCCATCCCGATCTGGATCAGGCGGCCGGTTTTGCCGTGCGCTATTACAACGATTTCGTCAAACCGCACAAAACCTATCGCACGCCCAGCGATCTGGAGCGTGCAGCGCTGGTCGATCTGCGCGACCAGTTGAAAACCTGGGATGGCGGGCTGGATGCCGAGGCCCTGCAAGGGCTGGTCTTTGCCGTGGGGCGCGACCGTTTCGATCCGCTGCGCGACTGGTTCACCGCATTGTACGAGGTTCTGTTGGGCGCGAGCCAAGGTCCGCGTTTTGGGGGCTTTATCGCACTCTATGGTGTCGATGAAACTGTGGCCCTGATCGACCGCGCGCTGGCGGGTGATCTGGGCTGACCCCAGGCGTCCGACGCATAGGATTGACCCGGCGTCAGGCCGTTCTAGCTTCAGTGTCACACAGATGACGGAGAAGCAGATGACCCGCCTGTACGCATTCCTCATGACTCTTGTTCTGGCCTTTTGGGTCGGGGGCAATCCCGCAACCGCGCAGGATCGCGGAATCGAAGACACGATCGGCCAGCAGCTTGAGGCGTTCAAGACCGACGATGTCGGCACGGCCTTCGGTTTCGCCAGCCCGCTGATCAAAAATATCTTTCGCACGCCGGAAAACTTCGGCGCGATGGTGCAGCAAGGCTATCCGATGGTCTGGCGTCCGGGCGAGGTGACATTCCTTGAACAGCGCGAGATTGCGGGGGCTATCTGGCAGAAGGTAAGGATTATCGACGGGACGGGTCGCGTTCATATCCTTGACTACCAGATGATCCAGTCGCCTGATGGCTGGCAGATTAACGGCGTGCAACTTCTGCGCGAGCCCGAGGTCAGCGCTTGAACCATGTGTCTGCAAGAGCATCGTCACGGTGCTCTCGGTCTTCATTAACCGCTTGTTGATAGATCCCTGACCATCCGGGCGTGACGCCCGTGCTTGGTGCAGAGGGAATACGATGAACAAAGCGATTACCGATGGTGTGGTCTTGATGCCTCCGCCGTTCGAAGCGGGTTTGGATATGTGGTCCAGCCAGAACGGCACACCCGGTTCGGATACTTATGCTACGGCGGGGAATGCGGGCTATGTGCCGGCCGATCAGGATTTCGGCGGTTGTCTGGAAATGCAGAAAACCCAGACGGTGCAGCGCCTGCGCTATATGGGGGAAACACCGCTGTTGCCCGGTTGCTATCTGCGGATCACCGCGCGGGTCAAGGCCGTCAGCGGGGCGCTGCCCACGGTGAGGATCGCCGGATGGGCCGGCGGCGCAGGTGGTGTCAACGTGGCGACCGTTATCCAGACAGGGCCGCCTGTTGCCTTGCAAGACTTTGGTCGCGTGACCGAGATCAGCGCCATCGTCGGGGCAGGGTCACGCAATGGCGTGGATATGGTCTGGGGCGGTCAGGCACTTTACGGCCATTTCGGGCTGGATCTGACAGGGGCGAATGGCGGCATCCTGCGGATCGACGATCTGGTGATCGAGGATATCACGTCGGTGTTCCATCGTGACATGATGAACTGGGTCGATGTGCGCGACTATGGGGCCGCCGGTGATGGCGTGACCGATGACTGGGCGGCATTTGTCGCGGCTGATCAGGCGGCTGCAGGGCGTCGGATCCTGGTCTCGCGGGGCGATTTCTTTTTGGGGCAAAGCCTGACGATCAACAACCGTATCCAGTTCGAGGGGACGGTGACGATGCCCGCGGATGCAATCCTGTCATTGACCCGCGATTTTGACTTGCCCACTTATATCGACGCTTTCGGGGACGAGGTGCTGGCCTTCCGCAAGGCGTTTCAGGCGCTTCTGAACAATGTGGACCATGAGGCGCTGGACCTTGGCGGGCGGCGCATCCAGTTGCGCGGCCCCATCGACATGGCGGCGGCCGTGCCCAACCGTCCGCAATTCGCGCAACGCCGCGTGATCCGCAACGGGCAATTCTTCTGCGAGGAAAATGCAGCCTGGACCCCCGAGGTTTTCACCTCACAAGCCAGCTATGCGCTAAGCGACCTATTTCGCCTGACGGGGGTGGGCAATGTTGCCAATATCCCCGTCGGTTCGTTGATCGAGGGCAATGGCGTGGGCCGCGAGGTCTATGTCCGTGCCAAGGATGTGGGTACGGGCGAAATTACTTTGTCGGCACCGCTTTTTGATGCTGCGGGCACGCAGAACTACACCTTCCGACGGTTCAAATATGTTCTGGATTTCAGCGGCTTCGCGCAATTGTCGCGGCTGATCATCTCGGATGTCGAGTTTCTGTGCGGCGGACGCGCCAGCGGCATCATGCTGTCACCCACGGGGCTGACCTTTCAGGTCAAGGAGTGTTTCTTTACAACACCGCGCGACAGGGGGATTACCTCGATCGGGTTGGGGTGTCAGGGCATGTTGATCGACCGTTGCCAGTTCCGCTCGAATGATACCGGTTTGCTGGCGCAGGATCGGACGTCGATCGCGCTGAATGCCAATGGCAGCGATGTCAAACTGCGCGACAATCGGATCACCCAGTTCCGGCATTTCGCCGTCCTGGGCGGCACGGCCAGCATTATCACGGGCAATCACTGGTATCAGGGCGACAATGCCCCGGGAGGGGTGCGAACAGGCGGACTGATCCTGACCTCAAGCCATAACCGGGCCACGATCACCGGCAATTACATCGACAACTGCTTTATCGAATGGACGAACGAGCATAACCATCAGCCAGACTTCGGCAGCGAGTACTCGTTCAGCGCCCTCAGCGTGACTGGCAACATCTTTCAGGCCATCGACGTGGCTCCGTGGTTCCGTTTTTTCGTGGTCAAGCCGCATGGCACGGGGCATTTCATCAGCGGACTGACGATCACGGGCAACGTTTTCCGCGCGATCCGCGGCGATATCGACCGGATCGAGGCGATAGACACCTCTTTCGCCGATCTGGATTTCAGCCGCATGCGGAACATTCTGGTGGCGGGTAACACATTCAACGCAGTCGTGCAGGGTATCCAGAACCCCGTCACGATCCAGCACGAACAGAATACTCCGGCTGAAACATGGGTAGTCGATGGCGCAGGCCCCTTGCCCTTTGGCGGGCGCGCCCGTCAGGTCGAGGCAGTCGTTGCGCGGGGGTCGATCCGCAACGCCGCGAATGCGCTGCTCTTTGATATGCCACATGCGCTATCCGAACAGGGCGCAGACCGCAATCTGGTGCATCTGGGATGGTCGCAAGCGGTGCGCGGGACCGTCGGTGTGACCATGCGGGTCGACAATATCTGACCGCTCAGAAGCCCATATCCTGCGGGGTCAGCACAAAGGCGCGTCCGAAGCCGCCGTTCAGATAGGCACCCTGCACATCGAACAGCACAAAGGAAAAGTCGGCAAACCCGATATAGAGTTTGGCCTTGGGGTGGTCGCGCAGGTAATGCGCGGCCAATTCGTCATACCCTGCCTCGCCGTGGCGCAGGAAACGTGCACGCGCCTGCAAAGTCACGCGGGGATGGGTCAGCGGGTCCCCGCGCGGTCCCGGCTCGCCCAGCAGCAGGGATGCGGCGGGATCGGCTTTCAGCGCGCGGGTGTGGTGCGACAGATCCGAAATCAGCGTCAGGGGCTGGCCATCCGGTGCGGTACCAAAGGCGATGCGCGTGACCATCGGACCGCCGGTATCGGGGTCCGTGACGCCAAGTGCTGCGAAGCGCGCCTGCGTGATCAGACCGCGCGCAAGGCTGCGGGCTTCGGTATCCGTGGGGCGGATCGGATTGGGGGCATCGTTGCTCATGGCCGATAACCTAGGGTCAAGACCATGACCGGACAAGTTAATTTCAGGTCAGAAGCGGGTCCAGACACCCAACTTGATCCCTGCATCGCCACTGCTGGTCAGGCTTTTGTAGTAGCCCAGTTCCAGATCGGTCCTGTCGCTTAACCGGTAGGTGACCGAGGGAACGATCCGCATAAAGCTAGGTGTGGGGTTCATCCCGACTTCTTGCAACAAGATCAGACTGTGCTTGAGGTCAACAAGCCCTGTCTGAACCTGCAGCATCAGCGTCCAGTCGGATGGCGCGCCGGATGTCTTCCGGGGCGTGAACCCCAAGGTCGCATCGGCCTTGATGTCGACGGCCTGCGTTTCGAGATCCAACTCCAGCACCGTATCCACAGACAGCCAACCCGCCCCCAGCGTCCCTTCCAGACGGCGCCCGAAGGACAGGCCGGGGCGCAGGACAGGCTGTCCCGCAATCTCGCCCAGTCCCAGTTCAAACGCGACGGGACCGCCCCCCGAATTTCCAAGTGAAGCGCGCAGGAAGATGACTGTCTTGATCGCGCCCGACACGCTGCGCCCCGCATCCAACCCGAGGGTCAGCCAAGGCCTCAGACCATATTCCGCGAACAAGGCGGTATAGCTGTCGGACCCTTCGGTACCTCTGCGTGCCGCATGCCAATGGCTGATGCTGACAAACCCCTCACCGGTGCCACGCGGCCAGGCTCCGGCCCAGAGTTGGCCCGTCATCAGCACGAGAAGAAGAACAGACAGCCGGATCATAGCGAGGCCTCTTTACACGCAGAGCATCGCTCCGAAGCGGTAAACGGCTGGTTAATGCAGGTGGGAACCGCAGGCAGTGCAGCAGCGTTTGGGTCCGGCGCGCAAGGGTGCTATCCTGATCGGGCCAGATCGGGGCGCGGTCGCTGCGCGCCCTTTGCCAAAGGGAGGATCACCATGCCGACCATACAGTCTCCGGCCCGCGGCCAGACCGTGCTGACAACCTTCGAGATGACGCCCGGCACCTGCCAGGACCTGCTTGACGCGTTGCACGAAGCCTATGCCGAGTTCATCTCGAAACAGCCAGGCTTTATCGCAGCCGGGTTGCATGTCAACGATGCCCAGACACGGATCGCGAATTACTCGCAATGGCGCAGCCGCGAGGATTTTCAGGCCATGCTGCGGACACCTGAAATGCGGGCACGCAACCGGACGCTGTCATCGCTGTGCAAGACGTTCGAGCCGGTCATGTATGATGTGGTGGCCACCTTCTGAGGGCAAAGGTATTTCAGACAACCAGCCGGGGAATGACATGGATCAAGGAACTGCTACGCGTTTGCCTGTCTGATGGGGCTTGCCGATCAAGAGGAGGAGAGACCGATGTACAACAATATTCTGGTGCCGATTTCATTCGACGAGGATCGTGATTCAAACAAGGCGATCAAGGTTGCCCAGACGCTTGCGGGCGATGGCGGCACTGTCACACTGTTTCATGTGATGGAACAGATCCCCAGCTACGCGATCTCGTATATGCCGACCGATTACATCACCGAAAGCCGCAGCGCGATCCAGACCGAGCTTGAGACATTGGCCGGAAACGTGAAGGGCGGAAAAGCCGTGCTGGTCGAAGGGCATTCCGCGCGCACCATACTGGAATGGGCTGATAAACACGCAGTCGATTGCATCATCATCGCCTCGCACCGGCCGGGGATGCAAGATCTGCTGCTGGGCTCGACCGCGACTACGGTTGTGCGCCACGCGCGTTGCGCGGTCCATGTCCTGCGATAGCTGACGCGGCGAACCGGCCGCTGTTGTCGCCATGGATATTTGAAGCAGGAAGAAACAGCTGGAGGTTTGCAACTGCCAGCCGTTGCCATCATGCTAGTCGTGGCACGAGCGATGGAGGAGAGATCATGTTGAGGATTGCATTATCCGTTTGCGCGGTTCTGGCGTCCGGCTCGCTGTTGGCCGAGGAAGCAGGACCGGTCAATATCCGGCCCGATATAACAACAGTGACGGTCCAGACAGCAGATGGACCGGTCGAGATCGGGCGCATTCAGGACAATGAGCACGAGGTCACCGGCGAATGGGCGCGCACCTCGCGCGCTTGCCCGCCTTTCTGCATCCAGCCGATGACACCGGCCGAGGGCGTAACAACCATCGGCGAACTGGAATTGCTGGATATGCTGGCTGATCCCGAGGTGATGGTAATCGACAGCCGCACACCCGACTGGTTCGCCGGTGGCAGTATCCCGGGGGCGGTGAATATGCCCTATGACCGCATGGTTGACCGCTTGGGCGAACTGGGCTGCGAGCCGGATTTCGATGGTTGGGATTGCGACGGCGCGCAACAGATCGTGCTGTTTTGCAACGGGCTGTGGTGCGGGCAATCGCCCTCGGCGATCCGGTCGATCATCGCCGCAGGCTATCCGGCAGAGCGGATCAGCTACTATCGCGGCGGCATGCAAAGCTGGCGCGTACTGGGGCTGAGCGTAACTGGCGGATAAGGTCAGCGCCGCCTTGGACGTGCCTTGCCGCCGCGCATTCCACCGCGTCCGGCGGTCGATCTGCCCGCGCTGGCGGTTGAAGCCTCGACCGCCACATCAATCGCGGACTGGCGTGCCAGCGGATCGTCTGCGATGGCCAGATCGACCGCCTCCAGACGCTTGACTTCGTCGCGCAGGCGGGCGGCTTCCTCGAATTCAAGGTTCTCGGCGGCCTTTCGCATATCGGCGCGCAGACCATCCAGGACGGCCTTGAGGTTTGCCCCTGCCAGTGGTTTGTCGATCTTGGCGGTGACGCGGTTCATGTCCACGTCGCCCTTGTAGAGACCCGCGAGGATATCCTCGACGTTCTTCTTGACGGTTTGCGGCGTGATTCCGTGTTCCGTGTTATAGGCGATCTGCTTTTCGCGGCGGCGGTTGGTTTCGGCCAGTGCCCGCTCCATGCTGCCGGTGATGCGGTCGGCATACATGATGACACGCCCTTCGGCATTACGCGCCGCGCGGCCGATGGTCTGCACCAGCGAGGTTTCCGAGCGCAGGAAGCCTTCTTTATCCGCGTCCAGAATGGCCACCAGTCCGCATTCGGGAATATCCAACCCCTCTCGCAGCAGGTTGATCCCGATCAGAACATCGAAAGCGCCCAGGCGCAGGTCGCGCAAAATCTCGATCCGCTCGATCGTGTCGATATCCGAGTGCATGTAGCGCACGCGGATGCCCTGTTCGTGCATGTATTCGGTCAGATCTTCGGCCATGCGCTTGGTGAGTGTCGTGCACAGCGTGCGATACCCTGCGGCGGCAACTTTGCGGACCTCGTCCAACAGATCATCGACCTGCATGCCGACGGGGCGGATTTCCACGACAGGGTCCAGAAGGCCGGTCGGGCGGATCACCTGTTCGGTAAAGACGCCGCCGGTCTGCTCTATCTCCCATTTGGCAGGGGTTGCGCTGACGAAGACCGATTGCGGGCGCATCGCATCCCATTCCTCGAACTTCAGCGGGCGGTTATCCATGCAGGAGGGCAGGCGGAACCCGTGCTCTGCCAGGGTGAATTTACGCCGGTAGTCGCCCTTATACATGCCGCCGATCTGCGGCACAGAAACATGGGATTCATCGGCGAAAACGATAGCATTGTCGGGGATGAACTCGAACAGGGTGGGGGGCGGCTCGCCGGGGGCGCGGCCTGTCAGGTAGCGCGAGTAGTTTTCGATCCCGTTGCAGACGCCCGTTGCTTCGAGCATTTCCAGGTCGAAATTCGTGCGCTGTTCCAGCCGCTGCGCTTCCAGCAGTTTGCCGTCGTTCACCAACTGGTCCAGTCGCTGGCGCAGCTCTTTCTTGATGCCGATGATGGCCTGCTGCATTGTCGGCTTGGGCGTGACGTAATGGGAATTCGCATAGACGCGAATTTGGTCGAAACTGCCGGTTTTCTGGCCTGTCAGCGGATCGAATTCGGTGATGCTTTCCAGATCCTCGCCAAAAAACGACAGCCGCCATGCCCGATCCTCAAGGTGGGCAGGGAAGATTTCCAGACTGTCGCCACGCACACGAAAACTGCCGCGCTGGAAGGCCTGATCGTTGCGTTTGTATTGTTGCGCCACCAGGTCGGCCATGACCTCGCGCAGGTTATACCGCGCGCCGACCCTCAGATCCTGCGTCATCGCGCCGTAGGTTTCGACCGAACCGATCCCGTAGATGCACGAGACCGAGGCCACGATGATCACATCGTCGCGTTCCAGCAGCGCGCGGGTGGCCGAGTGGCGCATCCGGTCAATCTGCTCGTTGATCTGGGATTCCTTCTCGATATAGGTATCCGACCGCGCGACATAGGCTTCGGGCTGGTAGTAGTCATAATAGCTGACAAAATATTCCACAGCGTTGTCGGGAAAGAAGCCTTTGAACTCGCCATATAGCTGCGCGGCCAGCGTTTTATTGGGCGCAAGAATGATTGCGGGGCGCTGCGTTTCCTCGATGATGCGGGCCATCGTAAAGGTCTTGCCCGTGCCGGTCGCGCCCAGCAGCACCTGATTATGCTCGCCCGCAAGGATGCCTTCGGTCAGTTCCGCAATCGCGGTGGGCTGGTCTCCTGCGGCCGTGAACTCTGTCTTCAGCGCGAAACGCTTGCCGCCCTCCAGCTTGGGGCGTGATTTCACATCTGGCGCGGGGGCATGCAGGACCGGCTGGTTCATGGCGGGAGATTCCTTTTCACAGCCAAGAGATTGTCCCCTTTGCGCCGCGTTTCAACCCCTGACTCCGTTGCTGGTCAAATGGGCTTTCTGCGAAAATGTCGTAGCTCAGGAAAAGTCGAGCATATTCATTTGCATAGCGGAAGTGTTCGCCTAGCGGTGCAAAAAATCTGAGAGTCGTCACCATAATTCTTGCCTGACACGATGTGTTTTACGGGCGTTTTCATCGCATGCGCCCCCGGATTTCCGGTAGGGGCGCCGAACCCGACCATCACACCCCGCGCGGGTACGGGTCATCAGGGGATCGCGTGACTCCCCCTGATAAACCTGTGTTGTCCATCGTTTTTCAGCGCAACGGGCTTGTCATGTGGCCCGAATGCCTTGATATAAGGCCCATAACCGGAGGGATGCCATGCGCGCGCGAATCTATAAACCTGCGAGGACAGCGATGTCTTCGGGCACTGCCAAGACCCGCGATTGGGTGCTTGAATTCGCACCCTCCGAGGCGCGCGAAGTCGATCCGTTGATGGGGTGGATCTCGTCGGGCGATACGCAGGCGCAGGTCCGTTTGTCCTTTGACAGCAGACAAGCCGCATTGGATTATGCCGAGGCACACGGGATTGACGCGCTGGTCGTCGAACCCAAGACCCGCAAACCCAATATCCGTCCCGGCGGCTATGGCGAGAATTTTGCTACCAACCGGCGCGGCGCCTGGACCCACTGAACCATCCGGCCCAAGCCCGTTTCAAGACCCCCGTATTGATGGCTTGCCTTCGGGCGCGGGGGATTGCACATAGTCATAACGCGATCCCATAGCTCAACTGGATAGAGAAACTAACTTCTAAGCGGAGGCTCTGGGGCCAGAAATGGATGGAGTAACAACACCCTAAGCGGGGAGGCGCGGCTTGCGAACCGTTTTCCGAACCGTTATCACAGAGCCACGGTCCCGTAGCTCAACTGGATAGAGCACCTGACTTCTAATCAGGATGTTGGGGGTTCGAGTCCTCCCGGGATCGCCAAAACCATTGAGGATATGCCAATCGGGCATATGAGTGCACGAATCATTTCGGCATATCGATTTGATTAAAACTAAATCATTCATTATCAGTAGCTTATATATCCGCGGATAAAGTGATGGGCCATAAGCGTGCACGCCAGAAGCATAAGCATGCAAATAGTAACCCAAAAAAAGGCCCGCCAGACGGCGAGCCAATTTTTCTTTGTTAAATTTGTTGCCGTTTATCGGTCTATCCGTTGAGAGCAAACAACCGCTGCGGGTCGAACGCTTCCGTAAAATCGGGTGCGGAAAACGGCGAATATTGCTTTGGAATACCTTTCTTGGCGGCGAACTGTTTGGCGAAATCATGAACGTTGAGTTGTGACTTGCCCACCAGTTTTGCTTCAAACAAAGTGTCGATCAGTAGTTCTATGACCAAGCCCCATCGATGGGAACTGAACCGCACCGGGTTTGCCGGAGACTTGAAACCCTAGAAGGATGAGAGTCATGGAAAAGAGCAAGATGGCGAACCGCTATTCACCGGAGGTCCGCGCCCGCGCGGTGCGGATGGTGCTGGAACACCAGAGTTCCTATGAGACGCAGGGCGCCGCGATAGCGGCGATTGCACCGAAGATTGGTTGTATTCCTCAGACGCTTGCAGTCTGGCCGAGGAAGGCCGCGAAGGATGCCGGTGCTGCGGGTGGCTCGGCAAGCGACGAACGCGATCGGATCAAGCTGCTTGAACGCGAGAACCGTGAGCTGCGTCAGGCGAATGAGATCCTCCGCAAAGCATCAGCTTATTTCGCTCAGGCGGAGCTCGACCGCCCGTTGAAGCGATGATCGGGTTTATCGACGATCATCGTGACGTCTATGGGGTCGAGCCGATCTGTCGGGTTCTGCCGATCGCCCCATCGACGTATTATGCGCACGTGGCCATCCGTGCCGACCCGTCCAAGGCGTCGGCGCGACAACAAAGGGATGCAGCGTTGTGTCCCGAGATTCAGCGGGTCTGGGACGCCAACTTCAAAGTCTACGGCGTGCGCAAAGCCTGGCATCAGCTCAGACGTGAAGGCTTCGATGTCGCCCGTTGCACGGTGGCGCGGCTGATGACCCAGATCGGGCTGCGTGGGGCCGTGCGTGGCAAGGTCATCAAGACCACGCAGAGCGATACGGCAGCACCATGTCCGCAAGACAAGGTGAACCGCCAGTTCCGGGCACCGGCGCCAAACATGCTGTGGGTGAGCGACTTCACCTACGTCTCGACCTGGGCCGGCTTTGTTTGCGTGGCCTTCGTGATCGACACATTCGCCAATCACATCGTTGGCTGGCGGGTATCAGGGTCGGCAAAGACGGACTTCGTTCTGGATGCACTGGAGCAGGCGCTTTACAAACGACGCCCGATGGCGACGGCAGCCTGGTGCATCACAGCGATCGCGGGTCCCAATACGTTTCCATCCGCTACGCCGAGCGCTTGGCCGACGTTGGCATCGAGCCCTCAGTTGGAAGCGTTGGAGACAGCTACGACAACGCCTTGGCCGAGACGATCAATGGCCTCTACAAGACCGAGGTAATTCGCCGTCGCGGTTCTCGGAAAAACCTGGAGGCCGTTGAGATGGCGACGCTCGAATGGGTAGACTGGTTTAACAACCGCCGACAGCTTGAACCCATCGGGAACATCCCGCCTGTCGAGGCTGAAGCCAACTACTATGCGCAGCGTGCCGCGCTCGATATGGTCGCATAAAGTGAAGCAAATGGTCTCCGGCAAACCCGGTGCGGTTCATAGCGTCGAAAGCCCAACACCCAGATCGTCGACAACCTGACGCCCTGTCAGCCCGCTGGTCAGTGCAATTCGCACCGCATCCCTGCGAAATTCATCCGTTCTTCCGGTGCCGATAGTTCGTCTCCTTTGCTGCACATTATGCTATCAAAGGAGCGGCACCAAACCGCGACAGGTCCAAACACCCGCCGACGTTTACTTCGGGTGCGGCCCGACAATCCTGGCAGAAAGGGAGAAGATCAAAGCACAGAGCATCCAGAACCGGCGCTTGATCCATCAGCGCAAAGCAGCATAACATCAACCAACAGAGCCGGAGCCCGTCAGACCAAAATCACGCCGCCTGTGCCAAATCATTCGACGACGGACAGGATAGCAACAGGAGGACGTGCCATGAGCTGGAACCCGACCCTCGACCCCGGATGCCCCGACGACATCGGCATCGACGCGATTGAAACCCTGATTGTACCGCGCGCGCGTGACCTTGGCGACTTCGAAGTGCGGCGCGCCTTGCCCGCCCCGAAACGCCAGATGGTGGGACCGTTCATCTTCTTCGATCAGGCAGGTCCGGCAGAATTCCTGACTGGAAAAGGTGTCGATGTGCGCCCGCATCCGCATATCGGGCTGGGCACCGTCACCTATCTATATCAGGGCGAGTTCCACCATCTGGACAGCACCGGCGCGGATCAGATCATCCGTCCGGGCGCGCTGAACTGGATGATGGCGGGCAGGGGGGTGACCCATTCCGAACGCACGCCGGAACTGACACGACAAGGCCCGTCCAGCCTGTTCGGGATTCAGACATGGATTGCCCTGCCCGAGGACCGCGAGGATGACGCGCCGTTTTTCGAGCATCACAGCGCCGCCGCGCTGCCGGAAATTCTGGATACAGGCATCAAGGCGCGGCTGATCCTCGGAGAGGCTTATGGCGCCAAGGCTCCGGCCACGATGTATTCCGAAGCCTTCTATCTGGATGTCATGCTTGAACCTGGCGCGCGTTTTCCCTTGCCTGACAATCACGAGGATCGCGGGGTCTATATTACCTCTGGCAGGGTCGAAGTCGCGGGCGAGGTGTTCGAGGCCGGACGCATGATGGTCTTCCGTCCGGGCGACCGGATCACCGTGCGGGCGGGTGAACAAGGCGCGCGACTGATGGTGCTGGGCGGTGCGACGTTGAACGGTCCGCGCCATATCTGGTGGAATTTCGTCGCCTCGTCGCGCGACCGGATCGAGGCCGCGAAGGAAGACTGGCGCGCGGCCAAGTGGGGCCAGGGCATGTTCGATCTGCCCGCCAAAGACAATGCCGAGCATATTCCGCTGCCGTAGTCAGGCAGACCTGCAAGTTATACCGGGTGAATCGGCGGGGCCGCGCCGCAGACGTCACCTTTTCGGAATTGTGACGGGTTGCCCCAACCGCGCCTGCGCCGCAATACGGAGCGGCGCATTGGGCGCGCCATAGCCGTCATAGTGATCCGTGCGCTGCACGATCTCAAAAAACAGACCGTCACCGAAGGGGCGGCTGTCGAGTTGGAAAAACTGCCCCGCCGCGTCTTGGTCAAACAGAATGTTATGGGCCTTCAACCGCGCCAGCAAGTCGGGTGGCAGATCATAACGCGCGTCCAGATCGTCATAGTAATTGGCGCCGATGGGCAGCACGGTAAAGCTGTTTTCCGACAGGGCCTGTGCTGTTGCGAAGATATCATCGCAGGCGAAGGCGATGTGCTGCGTAGCTGCGCCAAAGGAATCCGCCAGAAACCGCGTGGCAAGGGTGCGCCGTGCCTCGGCCCCGTTCAGGGTGACACGTAGCGCGCCCGATTTGACTGCCTGACTGCGGACCAGACCTTCGGGATCGGCCACATCGATCATCGGCGCTTTGCGGCCCTCAAAAATTGCGGTGTAGAACTGGGTCCAACTGAGCATCTCGTCAAAGGGCATGGTCTGCAAAATATGGTCAATCGCCGTCAGCCCCGTGCCGCTGTCGGCTTGCCCAGCAGCTTTGAAATCCACATCCCACAGGCGGGCCAGATCGCTATGCGCGTCCAGCAGGCGCAGCAGGCTACCGCCGACACCGCGCAGGGCGGGGATATCCAACTCGCCGGGATTGGGGCTATCACCGAAAGGTTCCGCCAGCAACGCCTTGCCCCGCGCGAAGGTCTGGCGTGCGTCCGGCACGACCACGGCAATCTCGCTCACGCAGGTGCCGTGGCTGAGAAATGCGGCATGGGCGTAGCCCTGCTGTTCCGTGTTGACCAGAATATTGACGCCGTTTTGTTGAAACCGGCGTACCGCCTTCGAGACATGTTCCCCTGTCAGGCGAAACCCGAGCGTTTGCAAAAGCGCCTCAAGCTGCGCTGCCTCGGCTGGCGCGGCAACCAACTCGATGAACGCGACTTTCTCGACCGCGGCAGGTGTGGGTATTTCCGGCAGATCGACTGCAAGCGCCGGTTCTGCACGGCGAACCGCGTCCATCAGGTTGATCAGCGAACGGTGTCCGTCCAGTGCTACAAGCCTTGGCAATCCTGCGCGGAACTGGTCGTTGAAGACCTCAAGGCTCAGCGGTCCGTCATAGCCTGTGGCCTGCACCGCACGCATAAATGCCGTCACGTCCAGTTTGCCTTCACCAGGCATGCAGCGAAAGTGGCGCGACAGGTAAAGCAGGTCCATACGGATCGCTGGCGCATCGGCCAGTTGCACGAAAAAGATCTTCTCGCCCGGGATGCGCCGGATGGTCTCGGGGTCAATGCCGCGCGCCAGCGTGTGATAGCTGTCAAGGATTAGCCCGATATTGGGATGATCGGCGCGACGCACGATTTCCCATGCGTCGCGGTGGTCGTCCACATGCCGCCCCCACGCCAGCGCCTGCGGTTTCCGGCGTGCTGCGGCAGTTCCACGGCGCGAATTTTGACAAGTATCTGCGTTATCAGATGATCGCGCTGTCCTTTCGCGGCGATGTCGCATCGGACGAGCTTCGTGCCCTGCTGGATGCGGCAATGTCACGCGATGCCGATGCAGCCCGCTCCATCTTGCAATAACACCTGATGGGCGGGGTCGATCACGCGCTGTCCAGTGGCACCATTGGGCAAGGTTGCGTGTCAACGGCTTCCACCAAGGCGAAACCCGCGCCAGCAGCGCAATAGGCGGTCGCGCGACGCTTCCAGAATGCGGGCGGGGACCGGTTAGGTCGTCAAATCCGCCTGAAACTGGTCTAAAGAATGGACAGGGCGACCTATTTCAGCACCAGCCGCGATCCGCCTGATGCGGGACAGTCTCGGCCCTTTCCAGAGGAAGCGAGACCGCAAAGGTTGCTCCTTTGCCGATTTCGCTTTTAATCCAGATCTCGCCGTTCATGGCGTCGACCAGCCGTTTCACAATGGCCATGCCAAGGCCGGTGCCGCCATACTTGCGGGCGACCCGCGGGCTGGCCTGCTCGAACTCGTCGAAGATGGTCGCGTGATGCGCTTGATCGATGCCGATACCGGTATCGGCTACCTTGATCTCGATCAAACCATAGGGGGTCTTGGACAGCGTAACCGTCGCACCGCCTGTATCGGTGAATTTGACCGCGTTGCTGAACAGGTTGTGGATGATCGATTCCAGCGCCCGCCTGTCGGCCATCAGCACTTGACCGTCAAGCTGGTCATCTACCACGAGCGTCAGCCCCTTTTCCTCAGCAAGCGCGCGAAACGAGTCCACAATCTCGGTCGCAAGCGCGCCCAGATCACAGGGCTCTTCCGCGATCACGAAATGGCCTGCATCCAGCTTTGCAAAATCCAACGTATCATTGACGATGTCGAGAAGGTTGGTCGAGGATCGGTTCAAAATCTGGACCAGTTCTCCTGCTTTGCCATCCAGATTCATGGTGTTCAGCAACCGGATCGAACCGACAAGCCCTGTAAGGGGTGTCCGGATCTCATGGCTCAAATGCGCGGTAAAACTGCTGCGCGAGGCGAGAAGTTTCTTCAGTCGGGTATTGGTCTCTTCCTGTTCAAGATTGCGCGCCCGCGCGACGATGATGCCATCGACCGCCTGCGCGAGCCTGAGCAGGGAATCGACGCTGTCCGCATGCCATTCACCCGGCTCCATTTTAAGGCAGCACAGAGACCCGATGACCGCACCCGTGTTGGAATGGATCGGTACACCGATATAGGCGCGAAAGCCGTACTGGATGATCGACCACATACACATCGTGCGTTCATCGGCCAGCAGATCGGGAATGATCAGCGGTGCGCGTTCGTCATGCACAATCTGACATACGGACTGGTCAAGCGTGATCTGGCGGTCTTTTTCATCCTCAAGGGCGATTCCGGCGCCGGCCGCGATATACTGACGGTTTTTGTGTTTCTGGATCACCGATACCAGAGCAACAGGCGCACCAAGAGACTTGGCCGCAAAATGCGTCACGTTCGACAGAAATCGGTCGTCACCGTTCTCAACCAAGCCGAGTGCTTCGAATGTGTATTTCTTCGCGGCCAAACCGTGCTCGCTTTCGTGTAACTGATTGTGTGATCCTCAGGGTAAACGCAATAAACGCACGCGCGTTCCCTTTGGGGGCCGCCGTGCTGTAGAAAACTGCAAACAGAGGAAGGTAAGCTATGCTGCCTTATTTCTTGTTCCGACACCTACAGAATTTCGACGCTGTCGACAATGGGCAGATCAAGTAGTTTTTCTAAAATTAAACAAATGGTCAAAAAAATCATGCATATCAAAGAGGACGGGTTTCCTGTGACACCGTTTTGCGCGGCCAACTTGCAACAATTGCCGATAAACAGCCTGAAATCGGCCCAAGTGCCCCAGGCCTCATGGCCCTGACAGCCCGCTTCACGCGCCGCTATTCACTGCATAGATAGACGGCACCGCCAATCACAACAACGCTTGCAGCAGCACCCACCAGAACGGCAGGTGTGCTGAGGGCGGTGCCGATGCCGGTTCCCGCCGTGGTCAGCAGGCTCGAGATGCTGCCCGCATTGCCTGACAGAACCATCGCGCCCGAACTATGCGTGACCGCGGATACGGTCGAGGACAAGCGCCCTCCGAGCGTGCCCTTTTCGGCCTGTTCGCCGATCCCCACAAGCGAAAGGGCTTCCTGCTTTGTAGTGTTTACCAGTTTGCAGGTGTTGGAAGGCTTCTCGCAACGACCAAAAGCGTCTCGGCTGCCTTGCGCGGGCATAGAATGGCTGCGCGTTTCGGGATCGTAATTGGCGCAAAAGACCTGCCGCTCTTCGGCTGTCAGATCCGGCATCAGATAGGTGATCACCACAGCACCCGGGCAAGTGTTGCTACGGGTAAAATACCGCTCGCGGAACGAGGAATAGGTCGGTTCGGCATCGTCATAAAAGATGGTGACGGACTCGCTGTCAATCTTGGTCGTGCATTGCGTTGGGGCTGCGGCCGCTGACTGTGCCAAGACCACAAGCAGGGCACACGTAGAAAATGCGGGCAAAAACCACATGACCTTCGATCCTTTCGTGCCTCATCCGCAAGGTTCATTCCCTTGCTTTGGGTCCGGCTATGCTGCCGGTTGCGTCTTTTTGCAAATCAAAATGCCGACAGTGGCGCGCCGGTTCCAGGGTGATCCAAGGAGCAGACTCAGCCCGCCAGCGCCTGCCAGATCAGCCGCAGCGACAGGATCAGCAGCAAGCCAAGTATCACGCGGTCAAAGGCGTTGGCGGCAATACGCCGCGCCAGCCACGCGCCCAGCGGCATCGCGACCATCAGCGGGATCAGCGCCAGACAGCTAAGCAAAAACCGCTCGCCTGTCAGGATGCCCAGTACGGTCAGAAGCGGAATCTGCACCAGCGCCATCGCGAAAAAGAATACCGAGATGGTGACGATGAATTGCGGTCTTTCCAGCTTGATTGCGTTCAGAAAACTTAGCGATACGGGTGCAGACAAGCCCGCGGCTCCTTGCAGAATACCGCCCAGAACACCCATCGGAGCCGCCAGCCGTTCGGCCTTGTGCATGACCAGAACCCAGTCGGGCCGCAGCATACGAAAGCCGACATAGGCCAGCACTGAAAACGCCACGGTCAACATCAACATCTCGGAAGGCAACCAAGCCAACATGAAACTGCCCACGCCAGCGCCCAACGCGCCGGCCACCGCAAAGCGCAGCATCAGCGGGCCTTTTGGGGCATGGTGGCGATAGAGCCAGCCCTGCCAGATATTCGTCACCAGATTGGGGATCGCGAAAACGGCGACGGCGAAAGGTGCACCGAAAAAGATCGTCATCACGGGTACGGCAATCACAGGCGCACCGGCACCTGTGGCCCCTTTCAGGATACCGCCAAGGGCAAAGGCGATGATGACAAGAATCAGGCTCATATCCGACTGACTGTCGGCCACTCATGCGCCAAGGTCCAGCGGCGCTGTGATCTATTCCAGCGCGAAAAGCGACACGACGACCTGTCCGGCCTTGCGCGCGCCGCTGCCTACAAACAGCGTCCGGTTCACCCAGTCATAGCGCGGATCGCCGGTCTCGAGACGCGCATGGGTGCGCATGTAATAACTGTCAGGCGACACCTCTTCGCCACGGGCGATGGCGGCCAGCACCTCGGCAGGTCCATGACGATAGCCATAGTTGCGGATCTCAATGGTTGCGCCGTCTTCGGTCTCGATCGCATAGCGCGTGTCCAGTTCGGCCACCCCATTGGCCCAGATGGTCTGCCAGTCTGCCCCGAGGTTCAGGATAAGACCGTTCAACGCGGGGCCGCTGACCCTGCCGCCGACAATCGGTATGATCCTGCGTTGTCCGGCTTGCCCAGCGCCCATGTCACGGATTGGATCAAGCAAGACAAACAGATCGCAAATGTGGCGCAGTTTCGGGCTGGGCAGGGTCTGGGTCATGGCGGTTTCCGCAACTGGGGCAGTAGATTGCCGATTGAGTTTCATGCAAGATTGCTATAAATCATAACTAAATTTGACGGATGCTGTCCAGAAGGCTCTGGCCGATCCCGCAATTTCCTTGGGAGGGGAATCATATGGCGCAACCGCGCTTCTGGACACCGGAAATCACTGTTGACCGTCGCGCGGACGGCTCCATCCTGATGCGCCACGAAGGTGTTGCACCGCGTCTGGCTGATACGGTCGTCGCGCGGATCAGTCACTGGGCGCGCCGGACGCCGGACCAGACCGCTTTTGCAGCGCGCGGACCGGACGGGCAGTGGCAGCGGATCAGCTATGACCAGTTGTTGCAAAAGATGCGCCATTTGGGGGCAGGGCTGCTGGAACGCGGTTTAGGGCAGGGTCGTCCGGTGCTGATCCTGTCGGAAAACGCGCTGGACCATGCTGTTCTGGCTTTGGCGGGGCAGTATGCCGGTGTGCCCACAGCGGCGCTCTCCACAGCGTTTTCGCTGGTGTCGGACAGTTTCGACAAGCTGCGCGATGCCGTGGCTTTGTTGAACCCCGGCCTGATTTATGCTTCTGACGGTGCGCGCTACGGGCGGGCGCTTGCGGCGGTCAGTGACGGGGTGCTGACTGCATGTTCTGTCAATCCACCCGCAGGTGCGGTGCTGTTTACTGCTTTGCCAGCTACGGATGCCGGACCGGCAGATTCCGCCTTTGCCAGATTGCGGGGCGATATGGTCGCCAAATACCTGTTTACCAGCGGCTCGACAGGTAGCCCCAAGGCGGTGATCAACACCCATGACATGCTGGCGCGCAATCAGGATATGGTGGCCGATTGCTTCCGCTTTCTGGCAGATCATCCCCCCGTTGTTGTGGATTGGGCGCCGTGGAG
This sequence comes from Seohaeicola saemankumensis, assembly GCF_021021435.1. GTDB lineage: Bacteria > Pseudomonadota > Alphaproteobacteria > Rhodobacterales > Rhodobacteraceae > Seohaeicola. Next base: position 60,705 of record NZ_JAINWI010000011.1, on the reverse strand, counting down.
CCACACCGCCAGCGGCAACAAGGTCTTCCACATGGTCCTGTCCAACGGCGGCAGCTATTATATCGACGATGGTAAGCCAACCCCCGCCCTGATCGGGCGCACGCTGGACAACCTGCGTGAAGTATCGCCGACATGGTATTTCAACGTCCCCGCTGGCTACGAGATGCTGCTCGGGGCGTTTCGCGCCGATCCTGCGCTGGCGCGGCGGTTCTTTGGTGGGCTGGACATGATGATGTATGCAGGTGCTGGCATGGCGCAGCATATCTGGGATGGCTTGCGCACCATGTCGCGCGAGGTCACAGGCCGCGAGGTTTTGCTGGCCACAGCCCTTGGCGCGACCGAAACCGGCCCTTTCGCGCTGATGTGCACCGAGGCGCAGAATGCGCCAGGCAATGTGGGTCTGCCGTCCCGTGGGATCACCCTGAAACTGGTGCCCAACGAGGGCAAGCTCGAGGCGCGGATCAAAAGTCCTTCGGTCACACCGGGCTATCTGGGGGATGCTGCGACAAGCGCGAAGATGATCGACGATGAGGGCTTCTACTGTCTGGGCGATGCACTGCGCCCCGCAGATCCAGACGATCTGACCAAGGGCTTTTTCTTTGATGGGCGGATCGCCGAGAATTTCAAGCTGGCAACAGGCACATGGGTCGCCGTGGGCGCATTGCGTGCAAAGCTGGTGGACCATTTCGGCGGGCTGATCCGTGATGCGGTGATTGTGGGCGAAAACCGTCCCAGCCTTGCAGCGCTGCTTTTCCCCGCAGAAGGCGTGATGGACCGGCCGGAGATCATGGCAGAGTTGCAGGCGCGGCTGGACAGTTTTGTCGCCGCTTCCACCGGCAGTTCGACCCGGATCGCGCGCATGCTGATCCTGCGCGATGCGCCCAGCCTTGACCGTGGCGAGGTAACGGACAAAGGCTCGATCAACGCCCGCGCGGTGATCCGGCATCGGCCCGATGCGGTGGCGCAGGTCTATGCGACCGACGAAGGGATCACCCGCGAATAAGGGACAAGTCCTGCCGTTTCAGCTTGTACGAAATATTCACTGCACCATGCCAAACAGATGGAAAAAGGCCGCCGGTTTGATCCGGCGGCCTTCGCATTTCCTGGCGTTATGGCCCGTAATCAACCACCGTTTTTCACGATCAGTTCCTTGGCTTCTTCGATCAGCGCGCGACCGTCGATGCCTTTGGTATCCATATCCGCCACCCAGCGGTCGATCACGGGCTGGGCTTTTTCCTTCCAGCGTGCGACTTCCGCCTCGTCTAGTGTGACGATGTTGTTGCCGCGATCCACCGCGATCTGGCGGGCAGGGGCATCATAGTCCCACATCACCTGCGAGGCGAAAGCCGACAGAACCTCTCCCGATTCCGCGTCGATGGCGGCGCGGATGTCTTCGGGCAGGGATTCATAGCGGTCCTTGTTCATCGCCAGAATGATCGTCGCGGTATAAAGCGCCTCCGGTCCGCCGAATTCGGTGTGGTTGCCGACCAGTTCCGAGACGCGCACGGCGGTGGTGACTTCCCACGGGATCACGGTGGCGTCGATCACGCCTTTGGAGAGCGACTCTGGAATCGCAGGCAGCGGCATGCCGACAGGCGTTGCGCCAAGCTCGTTCAGCATGTCAGTGATCACGCGGGTCGGGCCGCGCAGTTTCTTGCCCGCCATATCCTCAAGGCTGGCGATTGGCTCTTTCGAGTGGATCATGCCGGGGCCGTGGACCCATGCCCCCAGAATTTTGACGTCCTTGTATTCCTCGTCTTGCAGATCGGATTCCACCAGTTGCCAGAAGGCTTTGGCCGTGGCGACAGGGTTGGTCATCATGAAGGGCAGTTCGAACACTTCGGTCTTGGGGAAGCGGCCCGGTGTATAGCCCACAACGGTCATGATCAGATCGGCCGTGCCGTCGATGGCCTGATCGATCAGGTCATTTGGGCGACCGCCCAGCGACATTGCGTCGTAGTGCTCGATCTTCAACTTGCCATCCACGCGCGCCTCGACAGCCGCAGCCCAAGGCTTGAGGATATGCGCCGGAACGGGGGCAGGGGGGGGCAGGAACTGGTGCAGTCGCAGGGTCACTTCCTGCGCGGACAGGGTTGCCGGGGCCAGACCCAGCGCAAGCGCTGCGGCAGTCACCGTCTTCACCAGGGTACGTCTGTTCATTGGTTTCCTCCCAGAAACGGGCTGGTTCTTCCGGCCCTTAATTGCAGTTTGTGCCAGAGTTGACGTCAGCGCAATTGATTATGGCTTATAGCAATAAACTTTCTGCCACCATCCTTGTTCAATTCAGTGTGACGGGCATGCTGCGCGGACCGCGAAAGCCGAAGCCATAGAATTGCACGGCGTCTGGATCAGGCATCGACATGCTCGGGAACCTGTCACACAGCAGCGGCAACATGATATTGGCCAGCATCCGCCGCGCCACATGGGTGCCCTGACAGAAATGCGGACCATTGCCAAAGGCTTGATGGGGCAGTTTAGGGCGGAACACGTTATAAAGATGCCCGTCCTCATAGATATCCTCGTCATGGTTGGACGAGGCTTGCACCGTCATGATGGTATCGCCCTTTGGGATCAGATAGCCGCGAATCTCGGTGTCTTCGGTCACCAGACGGGACGACACCTGAATGGGCGCGACCCAGCGCACGCCTTCCTCGAACGCATCCCCCCACAGACCGTCGCGCTTGACTGCGTCGAACTGGTCGGGATTCTGGATCAGCCCGTAAAGGATGGTGAGCAGCGCGTCGCGCGGCTCGTTGATGCCGCCACCGATGGCGATCTTGATGTTGGAATAGATCTGGCTGACGGGAATCGGGTCATCCGCATTCACCATCACAGACAGCGCGCTTTGATCCGGCTCTGCCCGCAACCGTGTTGCAGCCGCGTCGAAGAGCGCGTCCATTTCATCATTGGCAGCGTCGCATTGCGCAAACAGCGCGTCCGTCCAGCCGAAATTGCCAGCCCCGTCGATCAGGATCTGCGACCAGCGCTGCATGTCATCGTCTGATGCTTCGGGAATGCCCAGAAGATGCGTCAGGCAGCGCCCGGAAAACGGACCGGCCAGCGCGGTGAACAGATCCACAGTCTCGCCGCGCGGCAGGCGGCTGACATATTCTTCGGCAATTCTTGTATAGATCGGCTCCCAGCATTGCTTGATATTGCGCGCAGTGAAGGCAGGGGCCATCGCGCCCCGCTCAGCGGCATGTTCGGCCCCGTCCTTACGCATCAGTGTATGGGCGCGGAAGGCCCGCTGCATCGGCGTGTTGGGATCATTCGAACTGAACAGCGCGGGGTTGTCCTTGACGTATTTCGTGTCCGCCGCCTTGGTCAGCAAAGTGCGCCCCACGGATTTCACGCGCAGCACGGGTGCTTCGGCGCGCAGGCGTTTGTAAACAGTGTAGGGGTCCAGTGTCAGCTGCTGGATCGTGATATCCTCGTCCAGCGGCGCTTCCTGTGAACTGGCTGTATCAAGTGTCACGGTCCTGCCCTCCCCTGCCTGAACGCGTTGGGAGACACTAGATGATCGCATTACATAGGACAATCCGATAGATTTGATAGTCATTATCGGATAATTTGATAGGTAACTGGTAGGAGATCAGGCCAATGGCTTCACCGAAAGATGCCGACCCGCTGGCCGTGGACTTTGCGGCATTGCGGGTCTTGCGGCTGGTGCATGATTACGGATCGTTCTCGCGCGCGGCCGAGATGCTGGGCGTCAACCAGTCCTCGGTCAGCTACACGGTGGACCGTCTGCGCCGCGCCTTCGGTGATCCGCTATTCGTGCGTCAGGGGGTAGGGGTCGTGCCCACTGACCGCTGCGAGGATATCGTGCGCGCCGCGGCCCGAATGGTGGACGAGTTCGTGGCTCTTGCAGCTCCTCGCGCCTTTGATCCCGCTTTTGCTGCGGCAACGGTGACCATATCGTGCAACTACTATGAACGCGCCACGCTGGTGCCGGTTCTGGTGCAGCGGCTGCGCGCCACTGCGCCGGGACTCAAGCTGCGGGTCATCACCTCGACGGTGCGCGGGCGCGAGCAGCTGAGCCGAGGTGAAAGCGATCTTCTGATCGGTCCCGTCAAGATCGACGAGGCTGGATTCTATGGCCGCCGCTTGCTTGGGGATCACTATGTCTGCGTGCTGGCTCATGACAATCCGCTGGGTGATAGCCCTCTGGATGTGGCGCGGTTCGCGGCGGCCCCGCAGGTGGTTATCACCTATGGCGGCAACTGGCGCTCGCGCTATCTGGTCGAGATGGAGGCGGCGGGCCTTGCCCCCAACATGGCGCTGGAACTGCCCAGCCCCGCAACATTGCGCGAAATCCTGCCCGGCACCGATCTGATCGCCACTGTCCCGCTGCGATCGGCACGGACTTTCGGAGCAGGGCTCAGGATTGTGGACTGCCCGTTTCCGGCGCCGTTCGGGATTGACCTCTACTGGACCACGCGCACGCATCACTCGCCGATGCATCGCTGGCTGCGCGGTTTGATCGGCCACATCGCCGCCGAGCTTGAGACCGATCAGCCGGGAAAGTGACAGGCCACGCGGTTTTGCCCGCGCGACTCCAGCAAGGGTTGCACACGGCGGCAGATATCCTGTGCCTTGGGGCAACGCTCGACAAAAGCGCAGCCTTTGGGCGGGTTGATCGGGCTGGGGGGATCGCCGCTGATCTTGACGGGGCGCACATAGCCGCGAGATTTGCGCCGCGCGAGGCTTGGGGCGGCCGATAGCAGCGCCTGCGTATAAGGGTGCTGCGGCGTGTCGAACAGCGCTTCGCGCGGGGCCATTTCCACGATCTTGCCCAGATACATCACCGCGACATCATCGCAGACATGCCGCACCACGCCCAGATCATGGCTGATGAACAGATAGCTAAGGCCCAGTTCCGCCTTGAGCCGCGCCAGCAGGTTGAGGATCTGCGCCTGAATAGCCACATCCAGCGCCGAGACGGGCTCGTCGCAGACCAGCAGTTTCGGATTGGTCGTCAGGGCGCGCGCAATCGAGATGCGCTGCCGCTGTCCACCGGAAAACTGGTGCGGGAACAAGCTCAACTGGTCAGGGCGCAGCCCGACCAGACGGAACAGGTCGGTGACGCGGGCCCGGCGTTCCTCGGGGGTGCCGATTTCCATCAGGTCCATCGGTTCGCGCACGATATCGGCGACACGGGCGCGCGGGTTGAGGCTGCTGTAAGGGTCCTGAAAGATCAACTGCACATCGCGGCGGCGCTGGCGCATGGCTGCATCATCCAGTTGCAGTAGATCCTCTCCCTGAAAGATCACCTTGCCGCTGGCCGCCTCGACCAGCCGGATCGTGGCCATCGCGGCGGTGGTCTTGCCTGATCCGCTTTCGCCGACAATCCCCAAGGCGCGGCCCTGTTCCAGTCTGAAGGACACCTGCCGCACCGCCTCCAATACAGGGCGCGGGCCGAACAGCCCCTGACGCGGCAGCGTGAATTGCACGGTCAGATCCTGCACATCCAGCAGCACGCTCATATCCGGCCTTCCTGCACGGCATGGCAGGCAGCGGGGTGGTGGCCATGGTTGACCAGAAGCGGCTTGCCACTATCGCAGCGCCCGTTGCGATGTGCGCAGCGCTCGGCAAAGGCGCAACCCGCCCCCAGCCTGTGCAGCGGCGGCACCACGCCGGGGATTTCGCGCAGTTCCGTATCGCCCTTGCCAAGCGCGGGGATGCAGGAAATCAGGCCCCGCGTATAGGGATGCTGCGGATGATCCAGCACATCATCGGCATCGGCTTCCTCGATCACCCGGCCGGCATACATCACGGCGACACGGTCGGCCATTTCGGATATCGCGCCCATATCATGGGTGATCAGGATGATCGCCGCGCCGAAATCGCGCTGGATCTCGTTCAGCAGATCGAAAATCTGCGCCTGCACTGTGACATCCAGCGCCGTTGTCGGCTCGTCCGCGATCAGCACGCGTGGACGGCAACTGACTGCCATGGCGATCATCACCCGCTGGCGCATGCCGCCTGACAACTGATGCGGATAATCCCGTGCCCGCCGGTCGGGGCTGGGGATGCCCACGCGGTCCAGCAGCGCCACGGCATCGCGGAACGCCTGCGCGTGCCCCACTTTCTGATGCAGCATGATCGCCTCGGCGATCTGGTCGCCCACGGTGAAGACGGGGTTGAGGCTGGTCATCGGCTCCTGAAAGATCATTGCCAGTTCGGCGCCCCGCAGCGCGCGCATACGTGCTTCGGACACGCGGGTCAGATCCTCGCCCGCCAGCCGGATCGCCCCGCCTGCGATGCGTCCCGGCGGGCTGGGGATCAGGCCCATCACCGAAAGAGCTGTGATCGACTTGCCACAACCGCTTTCACCGACCACGCCCAAGGTCTCGCCCGCGTTGACGGTCAGGGATACGGAATCCAGCGCCGTCACCTCGCCATGCCGCGTGTTGAACGCGACGCGCAGATTCTCGATCTCCAGCAGCGCGCTCATCTTTCCCTCAGTTTCGGATTGAAGGCGTCGTTCAGCCCGTCACCGATCAGGCTGACGGAAAACACGGTTAGGAAGATCGCAAGGCCTGGAAAGGTGACAGGCCACCACGCATCCAGAATATAGGCGCGGTTCGATCCGATCATCAGCCCCCAACTCATCGTGTTGGGATCGCCCAGTCCCAGAAAGGACAGCCCCGCTTCGAAAAGGATCGCCACGCCGATGGTCAGCGTGGCTGACACGATCAGGGGCGGTGCGGCATTGGGCAGGATCACCTGCCAGATGATGCGCCGGTTCTTGGCGCCGATGGCGCGGGCCGCGGTGACATATTCCAGTTCCTTGATCTTCATCACCTCGGCGCGGGTCAGGCGGGCGGTTTGCGGCCAGCTGACCACGCCGATTGCCAGCGCGATGGTTGTGAGCGTGGGCGAGAACAGCGTGACCAGCACCATCGCGAAAAGAAGCGTCGGCAGCACCTGAAAGAACTCGGTGATCCGCATCAGCAGATTGTCCACCCATCCGCCATAGAACCCCGCCAACGCGCCAAGGCTGATTCCGATCACCATGGTGATTGCCGCCGCCGCCGCGCCCACCGCCAGTGTCGGCCCGCCGCCTGTCACAAGGCCTGCAAAGATATCGCGGCCCAGATAGTCGGTCCCAAGCAGAAATTCCGGCGCGACACCGGGCGCTTCATGCGGCGCCCAGACGATTTCGTAGGGGTTGCCGGCAAAAAAGAATGTCCCCCACAGCGTAGCCAATACGATGATGCTCAAGACGACCACGCCGATCATGGCAGGAATATTGCGGCGGAACATTCGCCATGCCTCGCGCGCGGGGCTTTCGGGTTTGAATGCGACAGCGTCGGTCACGCGCCTCTCCTTCCGGTGTCTTCTTGCCTCAAATATCCATGTGGACCCGTCGGGCAGTAAGTGACGCAAGAGGTTGGGTCCGGTCCGTCTGCGTAGATGATCCCTGCGCCGCCGCTCATGTCTTGCCCCGCAGGCGCGGATCGGCCAGCCGGTAGCTGAGGTCCGTCAGCAGGTTCGCCACCACGACCATAGCGCTAGCAAAGAACAGCACGCCCAGCACGGTGGGATAGTCGCGCCGCAGGATTGACTCGAAGGCCAGCCGCCCCATGCCGGGCCAGTTGAACACGGTCTCGACCAGCAGCGCGCCGGAAATCAGGTTGCCGAATTGCAACCCCGCGACCGTCAGGATCGGCAGCGAGGCGTTGCGCAGCGCATGTTTGAACAGGATCGAGTGTTCCGGCGCGCCCTTGGCCCGCGCCGTGCGGATATAATCCGATCCCAGTACGTCCAGCATCGAGGCGCGGCTCAGGCGCGCATATTGCGCCAGATAGATCAGTGCCAGCGTAAAGGCCGGCAGCACCAGATGATGCGCGATATCCACGGATCTGACCCATAGACCGGCATCGCGCAGGCGGACCGATTGCATGCCTTCCACTGGAAAGATCGGAAAGACGCTTGCGAACAGTATGATCAGCATGATCCCTGTCCAGAACACCGGCACGGCATAGCCTACGGTCGCCACCACCGACACGACTCCCGACAGCACGCCATTGGGTTTGCGCGCGGCGATCACGCCCAGAAAGACGCCCAGCAGGATCGACAGAACTTGCGCGCTCAGCACCAGCAGGATCGTCGGACCGATGCGGTTCCCGATCAGGGTCGCCACCGGCTGGTTGAAGAAAAAGGACTGCCCCAGATCGCCTTGCAAGATGCTGCCCAGATAAATGCCAAGCTGCGTCAGCAACGGCTTGTCCAGCCCGTATTGGGCGCGGATCGCATCGAGCAGGGCGGCATCCCCGCCGCCCATCTCGCCCGCGATGACCACGGCAGGATCGCCGGGGGCCAGACGGATCAGAATGAAGTTCAGAACCACAACGCCCAGCATCAGGACGAGGCCGTAAACCAGTCGCCGGAAGAGGAAAGATGCGCTCATAAAACCTGCCTGACTGGTGGGATGCGAAGGACAGATTCGCAGGCCGTGGGCATATCCTGCACCACGGCCTGCGCGTTTTTCAGGTCAGTTTGCGTCCGGCAACTCGACCATATCCATCGGATGCATCGGTCCCCAGATGCCCAGCGGCGGGTTGACCATGCTGCTGGTATAGGCCGTGTGATAGGGGGTAGCGTTGATGAAATAGACCGGCACCTCGCCCACCACGATCTGCTGGAACTCGGCATATAGCGCCTTGCGCTTGTCTATATCCAGTTCGACTGCTGCGGCGGCCAGCAATTCATCCACCCGCGCGTTGGAATAGCTTTGCGTGTTCGACCAGATCACGCCCTGCCGGATGTTGTCGGTCAGGTAGGTGCGGTGCACCCCGATCACCGGATCGCCCCAGTTGAACACGTTGTCCATGGTCAACTCGAAATCATGGCCGGCAACGCGTCCGGCCCAAGTCGGGAAATCGGGTGCCGCGCGCACGGTGACGGTGATGCCGATCTTGTCCAGTTGCGACTTGAGGTATTCGGCAATAGTTTTTTGCTGCTCCGCAGGGCCGGGGATGTAGTCGACGCTCAATTCCATCCCGTCGGCAAATCCGGCCTCGACCATCAAGGTTTTGGCCTTGTCCAGATCCACGTTGAAGGGCTCGACCGAGGCGTCAAAAAACGGGCTGCTTTCGATGATCGGCCCGCGTTGCTGGGTCGAAACCCCGCGATGCAGCGCCTTGGTGATGAAATCGCGATCCACCGCATAGGCAATAGCCTGCCGCACGCGCATATCGCTCAGTTTGGGCGAAGCAGTGTTGAAGGCCAGCCAGTTGATCGGGCCGATGCCGGCATAGCCCTCGTTGGTGATGGTCAGGCTCTCGACCTTTTCCAGACGGCGGATATCCTGACTTCCGGCCAGAAACGGATACATATCCGCCTCGCCATTCTCCATGGCGATGACCATTGCGGAAGGGTCCTGAATGATCCGCAGAATGATCTCGTCCAGTTTGGGGCGGCCCTCAAGGAAGAAATCGGGGTTTTTCTTGAGGACAATCGCCTCGCCCGGAGTGAATTCGGTCACGATGAACGGTCCCGATCCGACGGGCATCGCATTGGCGGGATGCGCTTTCACATCCTGCCCGTCCCCGAAGACATGTTTGGGAATGATCGGCGCCAGCGCGGGTGACAGGGCCAGTAAAAGCGCGGGATGCGGTTTGCTCAGGCGGATGATGGCGGTATGGGCATCAGGTGTGTCGATGCTTTCGACGGGCGCGAACATGGTCTGGAAAGGGTGGTTTTCCTTGATCGTCATGATCGAAAAAGCCACGTCTTCCGACGTGACAGGCTTGCCGTCATGGAAGGTTGCATTCTGCACAAGGTTCAGCGTCAGGCTCAGGCCGTCCTCTGACATTTCCCAGCTTTCGGCAAGATAGGGCTGCGGCGTCCAATCTTCGTCATAGCGCAGGGGCGAGGCGAAAATCTGCGTGCTGGGCACCGCGGTGGCGATGCCGGACTGGACCGCACCGTTCAGGTGGCGCGGCACCTGGTTGGCGACGATCACAAGCGTGCCGCCTTCGGCGAACAGGGGGGCAGAGGACAAGGCAGACGCGGCGATCACGGCGGCGCCCATCAGGCGGGTCATTAATTTCATGTCAGTCTCCCGATTGAATGTTTTTGTGGTCTTAAAGCCTTTTCCTTTCACGTTACCCGCCTGCCTATCTTCGGAAAAGAGCGTTTTTTATGCATGATAAAGCGAAGTTTCAGCGGCATTGGCCTTGGCAGGAGACAGGATCAGGTCGTCCGGAATCCCTTGACGCGCAAGATTGGTGCTCATGTCCTGCACCGTCGGCCCGATGGTCGAGCGGCGCGAGGTCTGCGTATAAGCGACGGCGAATTCAGGCGTATCCACCTGCCCTGCAAAGGGCCGCGTGATGTAGCCATTCGATCCGTCACGCTCAAGCCGCGTCGACGCAACGACGCGGCTTGAGCGTGAAGAACATTCCTGTCCCTATCACACCGCGTTTCTCTGGATGGTAAAAGCATTTTGCCTAAGGGCCGAGCTAGTTTACCTCTTGGGGGAGCAGCAGGAGGGTGACATGACGGAAATTACTGTTTTCGGCGCGAAAAAGATCATCACAATGGACCCCAACCGCCCCGAGGCAACGCATGTTGCCGTGTTGGATGGCAAGATATTGGCCGTGGGTGGTGCGGATTGCGCCGGTGCGTGGCAGGGTGCCGGCCACAAGCTGCGGCACGATGACAGCCTCGGCGATACCGTTCTGATGCCCGGTATGGTCGAGGGCCATGCCCATATGATGGCAGGCGCGATGTGGAAATTTGCCTATGCCGGATTTCATGACCGGATGGACCCAAAGGGCAAATGGTGGAAGGGCAAGCCGGACCTTGATGCCGTGGTGCGCGATCTATCCGCCTATGAAAAAATCCTCGCACCCGGACAGCCGCTGCTGGGTTGGGGGCTTGATCCGATTTTTTTCGACGGCGAGCGCCTGAGCCGTAGGCATCTGGATAAGATCAGCAGCGATCGTCCCGTGGCGATCATGTTCTCGAATTTCCACCTGATGTGTGTAAATTCGAAAGCGCTGCAGATGGCGGGTTTTGACCGGTCGATCAATGCCGACGGCGTGGTCAAGGACGCGGATGGAGAGCCGACCGGCGAATTGCAGGAAATGGCGGCGATGTTCCCTGTGATGCGGCGCGTCGGGATGGATTTCCGCGGGTTGTCGCAAACCGAACCGGCCATGCGCAGCTATGGCGAGGTGTGCATGCGGGCGGGTGTGACCACCGTGACCGATCTTTATTCGCAGATGGAAGACAGCGATCTTGCTACCCTGCAAGCCGTAACCGGCGATGCGGCCTTTCCCGCAAGGCTGGTACCTGTGCTGGGTGTCGCGGGCAGCGATCCCGCACAGGCCGCCGCGCGGGCCGTTGCCCTGCGGGCGCGTTCCAGCGACAAGCTGCGCCTCGGGGCGGTCAAGCTGATGACCGACGGCTCGATCCAGGGGTGGACCGCGCGGGTGAAATGGCCGGGCTATGTCGGCGGGCAGGCCAACGGGGTCTGGAACATGGCCCCCGAAGAGATCCGGCGCATGGTCACCGCGATGCAGGCGGCGGGCGTGCAGATGCATATCCATGTCAACGGGGACGAGGCCAGCGCGGTCGCGATCGACGCCATCTCGCAGGCCGCGCGCAGTCACCCCTGGGCGGATGCGCGCCATGTGCTGCAACACTGCCAGTTGATGGGCGCGGACCAGTTTGTGGCCTGCGCGGAACTGGGCATCTGCACCAATATTTTCTCGAACCATATCTGGTATTTTGGCGACCAGCACATCGCCTTGACCGTCGGCGAGGATCGCGCCTGTCGCATGAACGCCGCGCGCGCGGCGCTGGATGCAGGCGTCCGTGTGGCGCTGCATTCCGATGCGCCTGTCACGCCACTTGGCCCGCTCTTTACCGCATGGTGCGCGGTGAACCGGCAAACCATGTCGGGCCGCACGATGGGGGCCGCGCAATGTATCACCGTGGCCGAAGCGCTTTATGCCGTGACGCTGGGGGCTGCCTTTACCCTGAAAATGGATCACGAGATCGGCAGTATCGAGACCGGCAAACGCGCCGATTTCGCGATCCTTGGCGATGATCCCACGGCGGTCGATCCGGTGGCTTTGAAGGATGTGCCGGTGCTGGGCACGGTTCTGGACGGGCGGGTGCATCTGGCATGAGCCAACCGCGCCTTCCCCTGACCGTAATCGGCGGCTATCTGGGCGCGGGTAAAACGACCCTGCTCAACCGCTTGCTGCACGAGGATCACGGCCAACGGATCATGGTCATGGTCAATGATTTCGGCGCGATCAATATTGACGCCGATCTGATCGCCGCAGCGGATGGCGATACAATCACGCTGACCAATGGCTGCGTCTGCTGCACGATGGGTGCGGATCTGTTCATGGCGATGGGCGATGTGCTGGATCGAAACCCGCGCCCCGATCATCTGGTGATCGAGGCTTCGGGCATTGCCGATCCGGCCCGTATCGCGGCGGCCGCCAAGGCCGAACCCGATATGGCCTATGGCGGTATTGCGGTTGTGGTGGACGCGGATCACTGGCCCAAATTGGCGGATGACGCGCAAATCGGCGTGCAGATGCGCGGGCAGGTGGCGGTGGCCGATCTGCTGCTGGTCTCGAAAACGGGGGGCACAGTGCCTGTGCCGCTCGCTATGCGTCTGGCCGCGTTGAGCGCTGCCCCTCTGGTCGATCTGGCGGACTGCAGCGCTGTTGCGCCCCTGCTTCTGGGCGGGGTAACGCCTTTGGTGGACAAGGGAGTCGCTGCCCCGCATCCGGACTATCTGGGCTGGAGCCATGACAGCGATCAAGTCTTTGACCGCGACGATCTGGCCGCGAAACTGGCGGCGGCACCTGCTGCGCTTTACAGGATCAAGGGTTTGGTGATGGCAATTGAGGGGCCGGGCTGGGAGGTGCAGGTCGTGGGGCGAAGCGTTGCGATCAAGCCCGCTAGAGCACCTGTGGATCGCACGCGACTTGTCGCCATTGGCCCCCACGCGGATCTGACGCGCGCCGATGTTGCCGCGTGGTGGTCAGCGCCTTGAACCCTCAGCAGGACGTGCGGGTCGTGTCCTTGCCTTCGGGGCTGCAAAACAGCCGGTAGAGTAAGCCAATCACCTCATAGGTATTCTCGTCCGCAAGGCTGTAATAGATCGTCTTGCCCTCGCGCCTTGTGGTCACAAGACCTTCCTCGCGCAGCCGCGCCAGCATCTGGCTGACAGCCGCTTGCCGTATTTCCAGCAGGCTTTCCAACTCGCCCACGGATTTCTCGCCCGATCCCAGATGGCACAAGATCATCAACCGGCCTTCATGGGCCAGTGTCTTGAGATATGTTGCCGCTGCTTCGGCACTGCGCGCCATCTCGGATGGCGGGGCGGGTGGGCTTTGTGTCGTCAATTCTGCCGTTTCCTGCATCCTGTTGCCCTTTTCTTAGCACAGCCCTTTGACCAGAGCGAGATTACTCCTCATAGGCCGGAGCACCGCCCTCAAAATGGTTCTCGTTCTGGTAATCGCAAGGGGCATCCTGCATTTGCAGATGCAGGCCGGTTCCAGTGAATGGATTCGCGCGGGCCAGATCCTCATCCACTTCGATCCCCAGGCCGGGGGTTTCGGGTGGCACCACATAGCCGTTTTCAACCCTGATCGTGCCCTTGATCAACCCGTCATGGAACGGTGTCTCGATCGTTTCGATCATCAGCAGGTTGGGAATGCTGGCGGCGAGATGCACATTCGCGGCCCATTCCACGGGGCCTGCATAGAGATGCGGTGCCACCTGCACATTGAAGGCCTCGGCCATCGCGGCCACTTTTTTCACCTCCCAGATGCCACCGGCGCGCCCCAAGGCAGGTTGCAGGATTTCCGCGCCACCCGTGCGCAGCAGTGTGGCGAATTCCGCCTTGGTGGTCATCCGCTCGCCCGTCGCCAGCGGGATACGCACGGCCTGTGCCACCTTCTGGAACTCCAGCAGATTGTCCGGCGGGATCGGCTCCTCGTACCAGAGCGGGTTATAGGGTTCCAAGGCCTGCCCCAGCCGGATCGCCCCTGCTGTGGTGAATTGCCCATGCGTGCCGAACAGCAGGTCTGCACGATCCCCTACTGCCTCGCGGATGGCGCGGCAGAAGGCGACAGAACGGGTGATGTCGCGCATCGCAGGCATATGTCCGCCGCGCATCGTATAGGGGCCGGCAGGATCGAATTTGACGGCGGTATAGCCGCGGTCCACCGCGTCCAGCGCCGATTCAGCCGCCATTTCGGGCGAGACCCAGAAAGGTGCGTGTTCCTGATGCGCCAAAGGGTAGAGATAGGTATAGGCGCGCAGCCGGTCGTTGATCTTGCCGCCCAGCAAGGCCCAGACAGGACGCCCGCGATCCTTGCCAAGAATATCCCAGCAGGCAATCTCCAACCCCGAAAATGCCCCCATCACCGTCAGGTCTGGCCGTTGCGTGAAACCGGATGAATAGACGCGGCGGAACATTTTTTCTATGTTTTCAGGGTTCTCGCCCTGCATATGCCGCTGGAACACATCCGTGATGACGGCGCGCATCGCGTCCGGCCCGACACTTGCGGCATAGCATTCACCCCAGCCGGTGATGCCGGTATCGGTTGTCACCTTCACCAGTATCCAGTAGCGCCCGCCCCAGCCAGGTGCGGGCGGTGCGGTGACGATGATATCAAGGTCGGTCAGTTTCATCGCCGGTCGCTCCTTTTGAGTGTTCGGGGCAAGATGACGGGCGGGTCAGTCGTTCAGAATGATGACGTTGCGCCGTGCCGCACCTGATTTGGTATCGGCGATCGCCTCGTTGATCTGGTCTAGTGTCCAGCGACCCGAGATCAACTCGTCCAGCTTGAGCCGCCCCTGCTGGTAGAGGTCCACCATCCAGGGAATATCGCGCTTGATCACCACATCACCCATTTTCGAGCCGATCATGCCTTGGCCGACAGCGGCCATGACAACGGGTTCATAGCTTGAGGTCTGGCCGGAATGAGGCATGCCCACCATCACGACGCGGCCCCCATAGCCCAGATAGCGCGGGGCGGTGTCATAGGCGGGGATCGCGCCCACGGTCACGATGACTGCATCCGCGCCGCGCCCCAGAATGCGCTTGGCGCGGCTCCAGGGTTTGGGGTCGGTGGCAAGGATGCCGTCGGTCGCGCCGAATTCGCGCGCGACTGCAAGCTTTTCTTCGCTCATATCCACGGCGATGATGCGGCGTGCACCGGCAATCCGCGCGCCCTGAATGGCGTTCAGCCCGACACCGCCTGCGCCGATCACGACGACATCCTGCCCCGCACGCAGCCCTGCGGCGTTGACCACGGCACCCACACCGGTGATCACACCGCACGACAGGAGCGAGGCCACATCCTTGGCCATGTCATCAGGGATTTTTACGATCTGGCTTTGATCGACGACGACCGCTTGCGCAAAAGCACCGCAAGCCATGGCCTGGTGCAGTATGCCGCCATCCGCTGTGCTGAGAGGGCCTTGATCGCCGTTATAGGGCGTCTCGCAAAGGGTCGGCTTGCCTGAGCCGCAATTGGAACAGCCACCACACGCACGGATCAGCGTGACCGCGACGCTGTCGCCCACCCCGATGCCTGCCACGCCTGCGCCGACGGCTGTCACCTTGCCTGCCGCTTCATGCCCGTAAACCGCTGGCAATGTGCCTCCCCATGCGCCTTCGGCAAAGGAAATGTCGGAATGGCAGATCGCCACCGCGTCCAACCTGACCTCGACCTCACCCATTTCCGGTGCGCGCAGGCGCACATCTTCGATGGTCAACGGGGTGCCGAAAGCATGGCACACGGCGGCCTTGATGGTTTGCATGGGGTGGTCCTTCCTTGGGCGATTGTCGTCCGGTTCTGCCAGAACCTGCCCGCGCCGGATCGGTGGCGCAAGTGCAAAAGTATTTTCCGCTTGCCGGAAAAAGATATGGATGACTAGCCCTATCCGGCCAGCCGCCGCCCGCGCAGCAGATAGAGAGCCGTTGCCAGCGCCATAATCACCGCTGAAAGCAGAAACGGTGCGCCTGGCAGATAGATCGCCGCATCCGCCCGTGAGAAGGCCGAGAATGTCTGCGTCATCAACAGCGGAGCCAGAACCATTGCTATCGCTGTCAGACTGGCCAGAACGCCTTGCAACTCGCCCTGCGCGTTGTCTGCCACGGCACGCGAGAGGATGCCCTGCAAGGCAGGCAGACCGATCGCGCCCAGAGCTGTGACAGGGATCAGCAGCAACAACAGCACGCCCGACGAAATGAAGCCGAGGATCACCAGCGCCACCACCTCGATCAGCAGGCCCAGCATCACCGCGCCCGCGTCCCCCAGAATGCGTGTGGCCGGACCGACAAGCGTGCCCTGCACGACCGCGAGCGAGATGCCATAGATCGCCAGCGATACACCGATGAGTCCCGGCGACCAGTCGAAACGCTCGGCTGTGAAATAGGCCCAGATCGCGGGATAGACGACGGTGGCGAAGTGATAAAGGAAATAGACCCAGATCAGCGGCCCGACGCCCGCCAGACGCGAGACAGACCGGATCGCACCGAAAGGATTGGCGCGGCGGGCCTCGAACTTGCGGCGGATGCGGTCGGTCACGGTCTCGCGCAGCACGAACCAGCCGAAACCGGCATTAGCCAGCGCCAAGAGGGCGGCTGCGATGAACGGCGCGCGTGTGCCCCATTCGGCCAGCAGGCCGCCGATCACCGGTCCCAGCACAAAGCCGATGCCGAAGGCTGCCCCGATCAGCCCGAAATTGCGCGCCTTTTCATGTGGTTCCGAGATATCGGCCATATAGGCCGAGGCCGTGGAATGCGTGGCCGCCGTGATGCCCCCTACGATGCGCCCCGCCAGCAGCAGCCAGATCGACCCGGCCAGCGCCATCACCACGTAATCTGCCGCCATCACCAGAAGCGAGATCAACAGCACCGGACGCCGCCCGAACCGGTCCGACAACGCGCCCAGGAAGGGGCCGAACAGGAATTGCATCAGGGCAAAGGCGGTGGACAGGACGCCGCCCCAGACGGCCGCTTGCGCCAATGATCCGCCCGTGGTCTCGCGGATCAGACCCGGCATCACGGGCAGGATCAGCCCGATCCCTATGGCGTCGATCACCACCGTGATCAGGATGAACAGAACCGGCAAGCGCATCTGGGGCTTTCGCTATGTTGAAGCTACCAACCTAGACCTCGTCCGTCACGCAGGGAAGCCTTGCCGCAGGGGAAAGACCTAGCGGGTATAGAGCACCGGAAACCAGTCCTCGCGCAGTTTTTGCCCCGGCTGCATCTCATGCCCTGGAAAAGGTGGCGAGGTGCGGCCCGGCCTTTTGACATAGCGCGCATCATCGCCCACCAGCCGGAGCGAGAATGCGCGGCGGCGCTGGGTGGTTTCGTTTCCGCGTGCGCCGTGCAAGGTGCTGTAATGGAATGCGACCGCATCACCCGGTTCCATATGCCATTCGCGCACCTCCATCCCTTCCGCGTCAGGATCGGGGACAGGCATATAGGTGTCGGCATCGGGATAGAAATTCTCCTCGGACAGCCAGCGGGTCGGCAGAACGGGGCGTGACCATAGATGCGAGCCTGCGACACAACGCAGACTGGCGGCCTGCACCGGATCAAGCGGGGACCAGAAGCTGACGGTCTGGCGACCCTCGACGAAGTAATAGGGTCCGTCCTGATGCCAAGGCGTCGGCTTGGATGTCCCCGGCTCCTTGACCAGAATGTGGTCGTGGAAGAGCTGCACGCTTTGTGATCCCATCAGATCGGCGGCGACCTCGGCAGCAGGAGAATCGCGGATCACGGATTCGAATTCGGGGATGCGCTGCCAGTTGCAATAGTCGTCGAAAAAGCGCCCGCCCTCGCCTGCTTTCAGGTTCTCGGCACCGTAAGGGCCGGGATCGGTCATATTGCGCTCGATCCCTGCGGCAAGCGTGTCGACATGATCCTTGAATAGACCCTTGATCAGGACAACGCCATCGCGCTGGTAATCGGCGATGTCTTTGGGGGTCACAAGCGGATGGGGCATCGGGCGGTTCCTGTTGGGGGCAGGTTCACTATCAGCGCAAAGCATCGGTGCGGTAAAGCGTGACTTTCAGCCCGCCATTCGACACCGGCGGGGTTGGGGGTAGAAAAGGCAGGCCGGTGGCTTTGGCAAGGGAGGGGTCGCTGGTCACGATACCTACACGCCAGCCGCGAAACCGCTCGGCCAGTGTTTTGCCCAAGGCACCGTAAAGCGCGAAGAGCAATTTGCGCTCGCCGATGCGCGCGCCGTAAGGCGGGTTAACCATGACCAGTCCCGGCGGACCTTCGGGGCGGACAAGATCGCTGATCGCATGGGTCTTGAAGCTGGCAATCTGCGCCACGCCCGCCCGTTCCGCATTGGCCGTGGCGCTGCGGATCGCACCTGCGTCGCGGTCCGAGCCGTAGAACCGCAAAGTTGTTTCTGTTGCTGCGGGCGCGCGCATCTGTGCCCATGCACCTGCGTCGAAACTGGCCAGATCCTCGAAGGCGAAATGCCGCGACCGGCCCGGCATCAGGCCAAGGGCGGTTTCGGCGGCCTCGATCACGAAAGTGCCCGAACCGCACATTGGGTCAAGCACAGGCTCGGTTCCGTTATAGCCGCATTGCTGCAGGAAAAGTGCGGCCAGCGTTTCGCGCAAGGGGGCCTTGGCCATCGCCTGTTTATGTCCGCGCTTGTGCAGCGATGCGCCGGTCGTGTCGATGGAGAAGGTGCACAGATCATCCTCGATCCGCGCTTTCAGGCGCAATTCGGGTGCGTCCTCGACCGCTGGGCCGGTCAGTATTTCGACCCCAAGCGTTTCGCGTAAAGCGGTCTCGATCCGCTGTTTCGCCGCCCCCGCGTGATAGATCTTGGAGGTTCTGCACGTGACTTCGACCCTGACGGGCACATCGGCGCGCAACACCGAAGCCCAGTCGAACTTGCGCGCCCGCTTATCCAGTTGTGCCAGATGCATGGCGCGGAAACCGCCGATCCGGGCCAGCACGCGGGTCGCACCGCGCAGACACAGATTGGCGCGCCAGACATCGGCCCATCCGCCCTGCAGAGTGACACCGCCATGGGTGATGGCAGGGCTGACAAAGCCTGCGGCGCTGACCTCGGCCAGCAATGCGGGCTCCAGCCCCGGAGGGACGGCAAGAAATATCTCAAAAGGGGTGTTTTTCTCCATGCGCCCGCTTATCCGCTGCGCCATGCGGCAAGGCAAGCGCGAAGGCATCCGGCACCGATGGTCAAGGTATTGGCGCAGGCTTTTGCCGACAAGCGGATTTCCGGCGACGGCATCGGTTTTCTGTATGCGAAAGCACAGGATTTGCGTTACTTTGTGTACAAAGACAGCGAGGACTTATGACCGACAACCCCAGCACCCCGCGACAGGTCCGCAGCCAGTCGATCGCGACTGCGCTCGAGGCCGAGATCCTGTTGGGTGATCTTGCATCGGGCAGCCGTCTGGACGAGGTGGCGCTGGCGCGGCGCTTCGGCGTGTCGCGCACGCCGGTGCGCGAGGCGTTGCAGATGGTGGTGTCGCGCGCGCTGGCGGTGCGCCTGCCCTATAAGGGGGTGATTGTGGCGGATATCTCGCCCGAACGGATCGACCAGTTGTTCGAGGCGATGGGCGAGATCGAGGCGCTATGCGGCCGCTTTGCCGCGCAGCGCATGACGATGGAGGAACGTGCGGATCTGCTCAGCCAGCATGAGGCGATGGCGAGCATGGCGCTTGTGGGCAATTCCGAGGCCTATGAAGCGGCCAATACCCGCTTTCACCAGTTGATCTATACCGGTAGCCATAACGAGGATTTTGCCGAAATGGCAGAAACCATGCGCCTCAAGCTGTCGCCTTTCCGACGCTCGCAACTGGCCGACCGGGACCGGATCGCGCGGTCTACTGCCGAACACGCGCAGATCGTCGAGGCGATCATCGAACGCGACGGGCAGTCGGCGGAAAAGGCGCTGCGCCGCCATCTGCTGAGTGCGGCGCAGGCGATGCTGGAGAAATGGGCCCGCAACAGGGGCGATACTATGCCAGCGCGGTCCAAAGCATCCTGAGCGAGGTGATCGCCAGAAAGACAGCAAAAGCGCGTTTTACCCATTTGGCATCGAGCGCATGCGCCAGTTGCGCGCCGCGCGGGGCCAGCGTGGTGGAAATCGGCAGGATCAGCGCGGCGGCCACCAGATTGACATAGCCCAGCGACAGGGGCGGCCGGCCCTCGACGCCCAGTCCCGCGATGATCAGGGCGATCACTGCAGGCACAGCGATAATCAGCCCGAATGCGGCAGCCGTGCCCACGGCGCGGTGCACCGGCACCGAACAGGCGGTCAGGACCGGCACACCCAGTGTGCCCCCGCCAATGCCCATCATGGCGGATACCGTGCCGATAAGTCCCGCCAGCGCAGGCTGTGCGGCCTTGCCCCGCGGCAGATCATCCGACAGCACCAGCGTCTTGGGGCGGGCAAGGTTCACCGACACCGCCAGGCCGACAATGCCGAATACCAGAAGCAGCGCGGTCCCGTCGACCAGCCCCGCCACGGCACCGCCCAGCAAGGCACCAGCGGCCATCCAAGGCCCCCAGCGCTTGACCAGCAACATATCCACCGCGCCGCGTTTGTGATGCGCGCGCGCCGAGGACAGCGCCGTTGCGATGATCGTGGCAAGTGACGTGGCCACGGCCAGAGGCATGGCAAGTGCGGGATCGAACTGGATGAAAGTGAAGACCCAGAACAGCACCGGCACGATCACGATGCCGCCGCCCACACCCAGAAGACCCGCAAGGATTCCCGCAAAGGCGGCGGCAATCATCACGCCGCCGACAAGCAGGGCGATCTCGGTATAGCTTAGCAGTTCCAATGGAGTATCCGATCGGTTGGTGAGTATTCTTGTAGATCAGAAGGCCAGCGCGGCCCCGTCGGCACGCGGATCGGATGCCGCCTCTATCAGGCCCTGCGGGTGGAGCACAACCGCCCCTGCATGGCCTGCGGTATCCGAAAAGGGCGCGATCATCTCGACCTCGTGACCCGCGTCCTTCAGGGCGCTGACCAGCGCCGGATCGAAACGGTCTTCCAGTTTGAGCGTCGTCGTTGTCTCGCCCCAAGTTTTACCCAGCAGCCAGCGCGGTGCGGTGACAGCGGCTTGCAGGTCTTGTCCATAGATCACGTGGCGGGTGAAAACAGCCGCTTGCGTCTGGGGCTGGCCTTCGCCGCCCATCGTGCCATAGGCCATGACGCGGCCATCGTCCAGTTGCGCCAGCGCGGGGTTCAGCGTGTGGAACGGGCGGCGGTAGGGGCCAAGCTGGTTCGGCCCGTCGGCGAGCGCGAAACCCGCGCCACGGTTCTGGAAGAACACGCCCGTATCCCTGCAGGTCAGGCCCGATCCGAATTCCCAGAACACCGACTGGATGAAGCTGACGACCATGCCGTCGCGGTCGGCTGCGCCCATCCAGATCGTGTCTCCGGGCTTGGCCTCATGCGGCCAAGGCAGGGCGCGGGTCATGTCGATATTGGCCGCCAGCGCGTCCAGATGTCCGGGATTCAGCCAGTCCTGCGCAGGGCTGGGCATCGTGTCTGGATCGCCCAATTCGGCATTGCGTTGGATAAAGGCTTGCTTCGTGGCCTCGATCAGCCCGTGAAGATGCTCGAACCCCTCGGCTTTGGTTGCGCGCAGACGGTCAAACAGGGCAAGGATCATCAGGGATGACACGCCCTGGGTGGGGGCAATCATGTTGTAAAGCTGCCCCGCGCTGGTGGTCACGGTCAGCGGTGTGACCTGATCGGCAGCGAAGAGGTGGAAATCGGTCAGCCGCAAGGGGCTGCCTGTATCTTCTAGAAAGGCGGCATGGGTGGTGGCGATATCGCCCCTGTAATAGTCGTCCAGCCCGACCTCGGCCAGCCGCGCCAGCGTATTGCCAAGCGCCGTCTGGCGCAGAAGGTGGCCGGGCGCGGGCGGCGCGCCATCCACAAGGAAAGCCGCATCAAAGCCTGGCACACCTTTGAGCGTGTCCAGCTTGGCCGCCGTTGTCAGCGATTGGTTGGCGGTGACGGCGATTCCGTCATGGGCCAGGGCAATCGCAGGAGCGAGCAGGTCCGACAGCGGCATGCGGCGATCCTTTGGCACCAAGGCCAAAGCCTTGGCCCATCCGTCGATTGTGCCCGGCACGGTCAATGCGGCCAGCGGACCACGGGCGGGCAACACGCCTGTGACGCCGCGTTCGGTATACCATTGCGGCGTGGCAAGGCCCGCCGCACGACCACAGCCAGAGATACCGACCGGCGCTTCGCCCGGGCGGTGGATGACCCAGAAGCCATCGCCGCCGATACCGTTCATATGCGGATAGGCCACGGCGACCGCTGCGGCCGCGGCGACCATCGCTTCGATTGCGGTGCCGCCTGCTTCCAGAATGTCGCGTCCGGCCAAGGCTGCGGCACGATGCGGCGCGGAAAATGCGCCTTTGTAGCCCATCGAAGATGTCAGCATATCACCACCCGATCGCTTGGGGCAGCCAGAGAGCCAACCCGGGGAAGATAAAAACCAGTGCCAGCGCCAAAGCTTGCAGACCGATGAATGGCATTGCTCCTTTGTAAATGTCCAGAGTACTGACTTCCGGCGGGGCGACACCTTTGAGGAAAAACAGCGACCAGCCGAAAGGCGGTGTCAGAAACGAGGTTTGCAAGTTCAGACAGATCAGGATGCCAAGCCAGACCAGATCGACGCCATTCGCAATAAAGAAGGGCAGGAACAGCGGCAGGGCGATATAGGTGATCTCGATCCATTCCAAAAAGAAGCCGAGCACGAAAACCAGCAGCAACATGAACAACAGCGCGCCGTTCACCCCGCCCGGCACCCATTCGAACATGCGTCCGACAAGATGCTCGCCGCCCAAGCCACGGAAGGACAGGCCGAAGACCTGCGCGCAGATCAGGATGAAAAACACCATCGAGGATATCAGAAGGGTTGATCGCGCGACCTGTTTCAGCAGATCGAAGGTCAGGCGGCCCGACAGCGCGACAAAGACCAGCGCGCCTATAGCGCCCATCGAGGCGGCTTCTGTCGGTGCGGCAAGTCCCCCGATGATAGAGCCAAGAACCGCGATCACCAGACCGATGGGCGGGCCGACAACCAGCACCACCTTTTTCGCCAGCATCAAGCCGCTCATCGCGTCGCGTTCTTCTTTGGGGATGGGCGGCATCAGGGCGGGATTCCATGCGGCCAGCACAAGGATCGCCACGATATACACAGCAGCCAGCGTCAGGCCGGGGATCATCGCGGCAGCAAACATTGTGCCCACGGACTCGCCTAGGATTTCCGCCAGCAGGATCAGAACCAGCGAGGGCGGTATGATCTGACCCAGCGTGCCACTGGCGCAGATCATGCCTGTCGCCAGCGACTTGGGATAGCCACGGCGCAGAAGCGTCGGCAGCGTCAAAAGGCCGAGCGTCACAATCGTGGCCCCGACGATACCGGTCGCAGCCCCCAGCAGCACACCGACAAGAATGATTGCCACTCCCATGCCTCCCGCGACCTTGCCGAAGACATGGCCGATGATGTCGATCAACTCCTCTGCCAGTCGTGATTTTTCGAGCATCACCCCCATGAACACGAACAAGGGGATTGCCATGAAGGTATAGTTTGTGACCACGCCGTAGATCCGCGCCGGCAGCAGGTTGAACAGCATCGGACCAAAGCCCAGATAGCCGAAGACCAGCCCCGAAGTGGCAATCGCGATGCCCACCGGGATGCCGACGATCAGCAGTACAAAAAAGGCGGCGATCATGCCGATCGCCAGAAGTTCTGTCGGAGACATTGGTGTTATTCCTTGAAGTTCAGTGTCCCGAATGTCCGGGCGCGTTCGCCGGATTGGTTAGGCCGAAACCGTGGCGCAGCGCGTGGGCCAGACCCTGCAATGCCAGCAGCGCGAACCCAAGCGGGATCAGCCCCTTGAGCGCCCAGCGAAAGGGTAAACCACCGGGGTTGGGCGAGGATTCAGCGCGCAACCATGATTGCTGCACCCACGGAAGCGACAGCCAGACCGCATAGATGGCAAAGACCATCAGGGCCAAACCGCCGACGACCTCGATCGCGCGGCATAGCCATGGCGGGAAGCGTTCGAACAGGACATCGACGCGCACCTGTTCGCCGCAGTAAAGCGCATAGGACATGCCGAAAAGGGCGATGGGCGAAATCAGGTGCCATTGCAATTCCTGCAACCAGACCGCGCCGGTCCGCAGAAAGTAGCGGATGAACACGTCACCCGCCACCATCAGCACCAGCGCCACGCAGGTCCAGGCCGCGATCCAGCCAAATAACCGGACCGCGCCCTCGATCCCGTTCACAAAGCGTGACAGGGCTTGCATGATCAGACCTTGAGGATGGACTTGTGCCACGGTCCTTCGCTGACACCCGCCCAGCGGTCGTGGTTTGCCTTGAACGACATGTAGCTGTCATGGACTTCCTTCACCAGCGGGTCTGCGTCGGCGCGGGTGGCCAGCGTGTCGGCTGTGGCGGTGCGCAGCGCCTCGACCACGGCTTCGGGCAGGACAGCGGCGGTCACCCCGAAATTGTCTACCAGATCCGACAGTGCCTCGCCGTTGTTCGCCTCGGACCATGTCATGCTTTCAAGGCAGGCGGCCATGCAGGCGGTTTTGACGATTTGTTGCAGATCGGCGGGCAGCGCATCCCATGCGGCCTTGGAGATCAGCAACTCGCCCGTGGTCGATGGTTCGTGCCAGCCGGTCGTGTGATAGAACTTGGCGGCATTTTGCAAACCCAACCGGCGGTCCTGATAGGGGCCGACGAATTCGGCCGCGTCGATCACGCCACGCTCCAGTGCGGGGAAAATCTCGCCGCCCGGCAATACACGGGCATCGACGCCAAGGCTGGCATAAACCTGCCCTGCCAGACCGGGAATTCGCATCCGCAGGCCCTGAAGTTGGCTGATATCCTCAATCGGTTCGCGGAACCAACCTGTCATCTGCACGCCCGTGTTGTTCATCGGGAAGGCCACCAGACCGAAAGGCTCATAGACCTTGTGCCAAAGCTCCAGCCCACCGCCGTGATAAAGCCATGCCATATGTCCGGCAAAGCTCATCCCGAAGGGGACGGTGGTGAAATACTGCGCGGCAAAGGTTGTGCCCGACCAGAAATAGCTGTTGGAGGCGTTCATCTCGATCACGCCCTGCTGGACGGCGTCGAAGCCCTCCAATGCGGGGATCAACTCACCTGCCGCGAAGTGCTGGATCGTCAGGCGGCCGCCGGACATGGTGGCGATTTTCTCGATGATATCCGTGGGGCTGCCCGGTCCGACTGTGTAGAAGGGCGAACCGGGACCATAGGAATTGGTCATCCGCCAGTTGAATGTATCTTGCGCCTGCGCCACGCGCGGGGCGGCCAGCGGGACTGCGACGGCAGCAGCGGCGGTGGCTGTCAGAAATCTGCGACGTTCCATAGTGTGACCTCTCAGTCTGAGTTTTTGTTGATCCTCCGCACATCGGGGTGCGGATTGGGTATGGTGCGTCTCCTCCGTGATACGACAGCTAGGGCAGGTTTCCCGGCAGGGGCAGAGGCCGCGCGCGGATTCCCCCGGCCTGAAATCAGTATTGTATACAATTTCCGCAGCGTATCCGCGAAGTGAATACAAATTGGGCGCTTTGCTAAAGCGCAACATTGCCGCGCTTTGGATTTGACAACCTCAGGTCGGAAAGACAGGCTGGCGCTTCCTGCGTTTAGTCTCCGGATGGACCCAACGGTGCCTTACCGATTTATTCATACCGCCGATCTCCATCTCGACTCGCCGCTGAAGTCCCTTGCCCTGCGCGAGCCAGCCTTGGCCGATGTGATCGGTGCGGCCAGCCGGACGGTGTTCGCGCGGATCATTGATCTGTGTCTGGAGGAACGCGTCGATGCCCTGCTGGTGGCAGGCGATCTATATGATGGCGCGCAAACCTCGATGAAAACGGCGCGATTCCTGACGCAGCAACTCAGGCGGCTGGACGAGGCGGGGATCGAGACTTTTCTGATCCGCGGAAACCATGACGCTGAATCGCGGATCACCGGACAACTGGTCTTGCCGCCCTCGGTCACGGTCTTTGGCGCGCAGGCAAGCGTCGAGCAGCGGGAAAAGGACGGCTTGGCTATTGCCATTCACGGCATCAGCTTTGCGCGCCCGCATGCGCCCGACAGCCTGCTGGAGCGGTTCAAGCCGCCGGTGCAGGGGGCGGTGAATATCGGCATGCTGCATACCAGTCTGGACGGCTCACTTGGCCATGACCCCTATGCGCCCTGTCGTCTGGCCGATTTGCAGGCCAGCGGCTTTGACTATTGGGCGCTGGGCCATATCCACGTCCGCGCGCATCATATCGGTGCCGCCCATGTCGTGATGCCCGGTATCCCGCAGGGCCGCGATATCGGCGAGGCAGGCGCGAAATCGGTAACGCTCGTGACCATAAGCAATGGTGGCCGCCTAGAGGTTGCCGAACGCATGACCGCACTGGCCCGTTTCGAGCGGGTGGCGGTGCCGCTGGACGGGGCAGGGGATTGGCCCGAAATCGTGCATCGCCTTGGGGCGGCCTTGCGCGCCGCGCGGCGCGAGTTCACCGAGGACCATCTGGTCTTGCGTCCGGTGCTGACGGGCGTGACCCCGCTGCTGTGGCGCTTGCGCCGCGATCAGGGGCTTTTGCTGGACGAGGCGCGCGTGACCGCCGAGGGGATCGGCACGCTCTGGATCGACAAGATCGTGCTGGACTGCACCGAAACCCCGCGCCCCGACATGGCAGGCCCGCTGGCCGAGCTTTCCGCCCGCATCACCGCGATGACGACACCACCCGCACAGCCGCCCGATACGGTTCTGACCGAAGCCGATGCCGTGATCGAGGCGCTGATCAAGGCCTTGCCGCCGGCTTTGCGCGGACTGATGGGGGATGATCCGGCACAGCAGGCCACACTGCGCGACGCGTTGCTGCAGGTCGGGGCTGCCGAGGTTCTGGCCCATCTGCAAGGGTTGGAGGACGAGGGCTGATGCGTCTTCGCCGTCTTGATCTGACCCGCTATGGCAAGTTCACGGACCAGAGCCTCGATTTCGGGGCGGCCCCGACAGATGGGCCGGACTTCCACATCATTTATGGCCCGAACGAGGCGGGCAAATCCACCACCATGCAGGGCTGGCTGGATCTGCTATTCGGCATTCCGGCGCAAAGCCGGATGAATTTCCTGCATCCCTATGGCGCCATGCAACTGGGGGCGGTGATCGAGACTGGCGCGGACAGGCTGGAGCTGATCCGCACCAAGGGGCGGATCAATACGCTGAACGATCCGGCCGGCACGGCTGTTTCCGAAGCGGTCCTACAGGGCGCTCTGGCAGGTATCGAGCGCGCGGGCTACGAGGCGATGTTCAGTCTGGATGACGAGACACTTGAAAAGGGCGGCGAAAGCATCCTGTCCAGTCAGGGCGATCTGGGGCAGATGCTGTTCACCGCCAGCAGCGGGCTGGCCGAGATGGGGCAGGCGCTGAACGGGTTGCGCAGCAGCGCGCAGGTTTTTTTCAAAGCGGGCGGGCGCAGTGGCAGGCTGTCAGACCTGAAAAAGACACTGGCCGAGCTTGAGCAGCAGATTGCCGCGCAGGATACCGGCGCCCGCGAATTTGCGCATCTGGCGCAGGCGCGCGATCAGGCGCATGAGGCTTGGGCCGCCGCACAGACGCAACAGGATGAAACCGTCAGAGAACTATATCAGGTCGAACGACATCTTGCGGCCGTGCCGCTTGTGTCCAGGCTGGGGCGTATCCATGCAAGTCTTGGCGATATGCCCGACCTGCCAGCTTTGCCGCAGGGCTGGGCGGACGAACTGACCACCTTGTTGCGCGATCAGGCGCAGATCGCTGCGCGGCGCGATGCACAGCAAGGCCAAATGGCCAGCCTTGAGGCCGAGTTTGCGGAGACCGTCGATGATCCGGCCATGCTGGCGCTGGCCGGTGACATGGCCGAGGCCGAGTTGTTGAAATCAGCCTATGATGGCGCAGTCAGCGATCTGCCGCATCGTCAGGCCGAGGCGGATGAGGTGCAGGCCCGCATTGATGTCCTGTTGCGGCAACTGGATTGCGCGGGGCGCGATCCGGTAGAGGTGCTGCCTGCAGCGGCGGTTGTCACAACGCTGCGCGGTTTGATGGAGCGTCACTCGGGCATGGTTGCTGCATGGACCAGCGCTCAGCAGGAGGCAGAGGATGCCCTGGTGCGGCTGGACAGTCTTGCGGCGCGGCTGGACCGGGCGGGCGGGGCGCTGGCCGATCCGGACCTGCTGGACGATGTGATGCAGACCCATCTGCGCGACGATCCCGAGGCCGAACTCGCGCGGGCGCAAAGCATTGCTGCCACAGCCCGCGACAGGCTGGCCGCGCAGATCGCGCGGCTGGCCCCTTGGCAGGACGATGCCGCCGCGTTGGAGGCGCTTCACCTGCCCGCCGCCGGACAGGTTCAGGACTGGCGCCGCGGATTGGCCGAGGCGACAGCCGGGCTGGAGCGCCGCCGCGCCGACTTGGCCCGCTTGCAGGATGAGGTCGCACGGCTTGAGGCGCAATCGACGGCGATGGAGCAGGCTGGCACCGTGCCCATCGCGGACGCAGCCGCCGTGCGCGCCTTGCGCGAAAAGCTCTGGGCCGCGCATCGTGCCCGTCTTGATGCCGACTCCGCCGACCGCTTCGAAGATGCCCTGCGGCGCGACGACCAGATCACGGCGGCGCAGGCCCGCGTGCAGACGGAGGCACAGACGCGCAGCGCCCTGCAAGAGCGTCTGGCCATACTTGGGCTGGATATCGCGCAACATGACACGGCGGCCAAGGATGCTGCTGCGCGGCTGGAGACCTTGCAGAACACGCTGCGCGACGCTCTGCCTGACGGTTTGCCGCAAGATACCTCGCCTGAGGCACTGGAAAGCTGGATCAGCCGCCGCGAAACCGCGCTTGAGGCGCTGGCCGACCTGCGCGCGGCCGATCGTTCGGTGATCGCGGCGCGGGGACTTGTGGACCGCGCGCAAACGGCTTTGGCGGCGACACTGGCGGCATGTGGTCTTGATATTGCGCAAGACACACCGCTTTCAGTTCTGGCGGCAACCGCGCGCGGCGCGTTGCAACGCGCACGCGATCAGGCCGCATTGGTCGAGGCGCGGGATGCGGCGGCACAGGATCTTGGCCGCCGCCGCACCGATCTGGACAGGGCGGAAAAGGCCATGCAGCGCTGGCAGCAGGACTGGCAGACCGCCTGCGCGCAGACTTTTCGGGGTCAGGCTCACGCCGATGTTGCGGGGATGAGCGAGACATTGGATCAGTTGCAGCGGCTCGAACAGGCCTGGACCGAATTGCGCGGTCTGCGGGACCGGATCGCCAAGATGCAGGCCAATCGCACGCGATTTGCACAGGTCGTCGCGGACCTTGCGGGGCAGCTTGATCTGACGGACGGGACCACGGCGGGGCAATGGGGCAGCCTGCGCGCGCGCTTGCGAATCGCAAGCGAGGGGGAGGCGCGGCGGGCCACGTTGCAGGACAAGATTGTATCCGGCGGGCGCGGTTTGCAGGCTCTGCAGGGCGATCTTGACCGGATCACGGCAAGGCTGGCCGAGATGTGCAGCCATCTTGGATGCGACGATACCGAGTCCTTGCAACAGGCCGTGGGGCAGGCGCAGCAACGGCAGGATCTGCTGGAACAGCGCCGCCAATATGAACAGGATATCTGCGAGAGCACGGGCTTTGACCGGCTGGCAGATGCGCTGGAGGCGTTGGAGGGGCTCGATCGCGCGGGCCTGCTGACCGAACGCGACCGTCTGACCGAGGCACGGGACCGGCAGGCGCAGGAACTACAGCAGCTTTATGCCGCGCGGTCGCAGGCCGATGACAGGATTGCCACAGTCGGTGGGGATGACGCTGTCGCGCGCCTGCAGGAAGAGCGGCAGACCCTGCTTTTGGAAATCACCGAGGAGGCCCGTGGCTTTTTGCGGCAGCGGTTGGGTATCCTTGCGGTGGACCATGCCTTGCAGGGCTACCGCGACAGCCATCGCAGCGCGATGATGCAACGCGCCTCGGACGCGTTCCGCACCATCACGCGGGGCGAATACAGCAGTCTGGCCGCACAGCCCGAGGGCGATCGCGAGGTGCTGGTGGCGATCGGCGCGAACGGGGCGTCGAAACTGGCGCGAGATCTGTCCAAGGGGACGCGGTTTCAGTTGTATCTGGCACTGCGCGTCGCGGGCTATCACGAGATCGCAGGCGCGCGTAGCACCGTGCCCTTTATCGCCGATGATATTCTGGAAACCTTCGACGACAACCGCGCTGCGGAAACCTTTGCACTGCTGGCCGGAATGGGGCGGGTGGGGCAGGTCATCTATCTGACGCATCACCGCCATCTGTGCCGGATCGCGAAGGATGTTTGCCCGAACGTAGCGGTGCATGATCTGGGCTGACCGCTCAGGGGGCTGTCTGCCCCCATGTTCAACAGTGTTGAACATCCCCCCAAGGATATTTGCCGCAGGAAGAAGCGGCTTGGGGGGCAGAGGGCCAGCAGCGTTTGGACCGTGGTCTGGCCTGCATGCAGCACGCCCTCAATCAGGCCGGGGCTGCGGGTGGATGTTTCGGATACGCCAGTATGCAGGCGGCCGCCCAGATGTGCGTGGCGCAGGATGGCGGGGCCGATCTCCGGATGCGCGCCCGCGCCATCCCGATCCGTGCCGGTGCAGACCAGAGGATCGCGGGCCCAGTCCTGCACAGTGATCTGCAACGGTTGCGCCGCATCGGGCCCAAGGCAGCGGATCAACTGCGCGGATCGCCTGGTGGAGTTTGTCCTGATCGCGCATAGCTGGTGGGCCACCCGACAAAGCCGAACAGGGCAGCAGCGCCATCATGGGATGCGTGGTCATGCAACTCGGTCAAGGGACCGGTGCGGCTGGCGATGTGGCCAGACGCCTCGATCACGGCGACCTGCCGGCCTGCTGCGTGCAAAAGATATGCGCAGGTCGGGCCGGAGAGTCCGGCCCCGATGATAACATAATCGACGCGGTCTATGTTGTGGCTCTTTCCGGCAGGGGTGGCTGCCGTTCAAACGGCGTGTTGCGGCCGACCGTTTACAAAAAATTCACGTAGTCGCAACAAATCAGTTGCGCTGCGGCCTTAGGCGGGACGGGTAACGCAGGGGGACAGCGATGTTTGCCGTCAAGACACTGACCAAGACTTTCGGTACGAATACAGCCTGTGACAAGGTGAGTTTCGCCGTAGCGGAACCGAAGATGATCGGGATTATCGGGCGTTCGGGCGCGGGTAAATCGACGCTGCTCAGGATGCTCAACCGCCTGACCGACGCCAGTTCTGGCGAGGTGATCCACGAGGGACGCGATATTCTGGCGCTGACGGGGGCCGACAAACGCGCATGGCAATCCGATTGCGCGATGATTTTCCAGCAGTTCAATCTGGTGCCGCGCATGGATGTGGTCAGCAATGTGCTGCATGGCACGCTGAACCGCCGCTCGACCCTGTCGACGATGTTCAATCTTTTTCCAACCGCCGATATCGAGCAGGCGATCGCCATTCTTGACCGTTTGGGGATAGCCGCCCATTCGCCCAAACGGGCCGAGGCCTTGTCGGGCGGGCAACAACAGCGCGTGGCAATCGCCCGGGCGCTGATGCAGGACCCCAAGATTATTCTGGCCGATGAACCCATCGCCAGCCTCGACCCGATGAACGCGCAGGTCGTAATGGAGGCGCTGCGCCGCATCCACGAAGAAGACGGGCGCATGGTCATCGCCAACCTGCATACGCTGGATACAGCGCGCCGCTATTGCGACCGCGTGATCGGGATGCGTGACGGCAGGATCGTCTTTGACGGCACGCCCGAGCAACTGACCACGGGCGTTGCGCGCGACATCTACGGGGCCGACGCGAGCTTTAGCGAGGAGGCCACCAGCACCAGCATCGAGGCGCTGGAACGCTCGGATGCTGCGGCGCGTGCGATCCGTGCGGCAGAGACCACAGTTTAACACCTGCAACCACCCCCGCCCAATCCTGCGCGGGGGTTTCCACAAACCGGAGAGACACATCATGAGAAAACTGATTGCTGCCATGGTCGCCACGACCGCCCTGATCAGCCCTGCCATCGCACAAGAGCAGATCACCGAATTCCGTATCGGCCTGCTGGGCGGCGAGAACGCACAAGACCGTCTGGCGTCCAACGAATGTCTGCGTGCCTATACCGAGGAAGCGCTGGGCGTGCCGACCAAGCTGTTCACCGCAGCTGATTACAACGGCGTGATCCAGGGCCTGATCGGTGGAACGCTGGATATGGCGTGGCTGGGGGCTTCTGCCTATGCCGCTGTTTATCTGGAAAATCCTGACGCGGTGACCCCCGTTCTGGTCAAGACCAACCTTGACGGCTCGTTCACCTATCATTCGATCGGTTTTGCCCGCACTGATAGCGGCATTGCCTCGCTGGACGACATGAAGGGCAAGGTTTTTGCCTTCGGTGATCCGAATTCCACTTCCGGCTATCTGGTGCCGTCGGTCGAAATTCCTGCAGCGATTGATGCGACCATGCAGTCGGGCGACTATTTCGGCGAGGTGCGCTTTGTCGGCGGTCACGAACAGACCATCGTTGCTGTCGCCAATGGCGATGTGGATGCGGGTGTGACATGGGCCGATGGTCAGGGTGACTGGGAAGACGGCTACAACTCCGGCGCGCTTCGCAAGGCTGTGGATGCGGGTCTTGTGGACATGAACAATCTGGTCGAGATCTGGAAGTCCAAACCGATCCCCGAAGGCCCCATCGTTCTGCGCAATGCACTGCCCGATGACGTCAAGGCCAAGATGACCGAGTTGACAGAGAACCTGCACGCGAATGATCCGGATTGCGCCTATGGTGTGGCGGCCGGCGAGACAGCAGGTTTCACGCCCATCGGCCATGATGCCTATGAGACAATCATCGCCGTGCGTCAGGCACAGATGTCCAAGACCAACTGATCTGCCGATCTGCAACTCTGCGGGTTCCGGGCCTGTCCCTGGCCCCGCTTTCATATGACAAGGGCGCCCCATGGCCGACCTGACAGCTTTCCACCAGCTTTCCACGACCAGTGATAGCTACCTTGCGATGACACGCCAGAAACGGATGTATTCCGGACTGACAATCACCTTGTTCGTGATTGCCATGATCTTTGGCTTTCGCATCGTCGAGAGGCGCAGCGCGGGTGGCTTCATGGACGGCCTGCCGCGCGTTTTCGACTTTCCGGCCAGTCTCGTGTCCGAGGCCTGGGAAAAGCGCTCGAACCTTCCGGGCTATCTGGTCGAGTTCTTTCCTGCCTTGGTCGAGACAATCAATATCGCGGCGGTATCGACCTTGCTGGGGGCAGCGTGTGGCCTTTTGCTCTCGCTGGTCTCGACCCGTGGGCTGGCGCCGCTTCCGCGACTGATCCCCGTGTTCCGGCGCATCATGGATATCTTGCGCGCGTTCCCCGAGATCGTGATTGCGCTGGTGCTGATCTTCATTCTGGGCGGCGGTCCGGTGCCTGCGATGATTGCGATTGCGCTGCACACGGCGGGCGCGCTGGGCAAGCTGTTTTCCGAAGTGGCCGAGAATGCCGATCTTAAACCCGTGGAAGGTCTGCAATCCGTGGGGGCCAACTGGTGGCAGCGGATGCTGCTGGGCATTATCCCGCAGGTCGCGCCGAACTATCTGAGTTATGCGCTGATGCGGTTCGAGATCAATATCCGTGCCTCGGCGATCCTTGGTTTCGTAGGGGCAGGCGGAATCGGATACGAATTGCGGAATGCGATGACATTCGGCACGGGCCGTTTCGATATCTCGGCCGCCATCTTCATCCTGCTGTTCCTGACTATCGTCTTCTTCGATCAGGTCTCAAGCTATTTCCGCAACAAGCTGGTAAAGGGAACGCAGATATGACGATGACGCTCGCCGCCCCGCAGGAGAGTGATCCACGGCAGGCTGCGATGGCCATGTTGCGCCGCAAAAGAAGTATTGCGCTGTCCGTTCCGGTTCTGGTGCTGGTCTATTTTGTCTATGTCTTTTTCGCCTTTGACGTGGCGGGACTGGCCGGGCGCGCCAAGATGGATAATGCACGCATCCTGATGGCCGACAGTTATAGCCACAAGGTCCATATCACGCGCGACGCCCGCGCCGGTCGGCTGGAATATTCTGTCGAGGGCGAGGCCAAGGGCCGCTATCCCGAGGGGGAAAGTCCGAACTGGGTAACAGGGGGATTTGACGACACCGTCATTGATCTGGGCAATGGCCATATCATCCGCTTTCTGCCTGACCGCCGCGTGACCTATGATATGCCCGACTTCGGTCTGATCGAGATGACACGCGTCAACGACTCCATCGAGACCCGCTTCGAGGGTTTTGCCGAAGGAGACAGCCCCGACTGGGCCAGTGTGTCGGGCAACCGCGTGGCGATCACAACCCCTGCCGGACGGTTGAACGTCACCCGCTCGAAAGACGAGGTGTTCCGCTATTTCTTCGGGTGGGAACTGTTCTGGTTCGCACTGGACAGTCCCTATCACGGCGTCAGCCTGCTTGCCTTGCTCACCGGGCCGCAGATCGACCCCGCGCGGTCAAATCTGGCGGGCGCTTGGGGGGACTTCTGGAACAATCCGATGTGGCGTCACGCCGAGGTGATGTGGGCGATGGGAGAAACTATCCTGATGGCCTTTCTGGGCACATTCGGGGCCGCGATCATCGCGCTGCCGCTGGCTTTCCTGGCCGCCAGAAACTTTGCGCCCGTGCTTGCCCTGCGCTTCGCGGTGCGGCGCGTGTTCGATTTCTTGCGCGGTGTGGACGGGTTGATCTGGACTATTGTCCTAAGCCGCGCCTTCGGTCCCGGCCCACTGACGGGAGCATTGGCCATTCTGGTGACGGATACGGGCAGTTTCGGCAAAAGCTTTTCAGAAGCGTTGGAAAATGTGGACGGCAAGCAGATTGAAGGTGTGCAATCCACAGGTGCCAAACCTCTGCAACGCTATCGCTTCGGCGTGATCCCTCAGGTGACGCCGATCCTGCTGTCGCAGATCCTGTATTACTTCGAATCCAATACACGCTCGGCGACGATCATCGGCGCTATTACCGGTGGCGGTATCGGGTTGTTCCTGACGCAGGCGATCCAGACCCAGAAAGATTGGGAAGAAGTGACCTATTACATTGTGCTGATCGTGCTCATGGTGATGCTGATGGATACGGTGTCGGGCTGGCTGCGGCGGCGGTTGATCAAGGGCGACGGCAGCGGACATTGATGGCGGCGGATTCGAGGATTTACGGCAAGATGAAGGATGTGGCGGCGTGAAGGATCTGAAGGCGGATACGCCGATGCTGCACGAGGCTTGCACGACCACGGATGTGCGGTTCGGTGCATGGTGCGAAATCGGGCGCGGCACGCGCTTGGCGCATGCCGAAATCGGTGATTACAGCTATTGCGACCGCTATTGTGATATCGCGAATGCAACCATTGGCAAATTTGCCAATATTGCCAGCTTCGTGCGGATCGGTGCCACAGATCACCCGCTGGACCGTGCGTCCCTGCACCATTTCATGTATCGCAGCGCGTCCTATTGGCCCGATGCCCAGGATGACGCGGACTGGTTCGCCAAGCGCCGCGCGCGGCGTGTTCTGATCGGGCATGACACATGGATCGGCCATAATGCCCAGATCAAGCCCGAGATCACAGTCGGGCACGGAGCGGTTGTGGCGGCAGGGGCAGTGGTGACCAAGGATGTGCCGGACTATGCCATTGTTGCCGGTGTGCCCGCGCGCATGGTCCGGATGCGTCTGTCCGCCGATCTGGCGCAGCGGATGATCGCGCTGGCGTGGTGGGACTGGGATCACGCGCGATTACGCGCGGCACTGAGGGATTTTCGCGCGCTGTCTGCAGAGGCATTCCTAGAGCGTTACGGCGGATGAACCGGCCTATTCGGCGGCCAGCGCCATTGCGGCGCGTCCACCCAGAAAACGCCTTGCGGCCTCGCCTGTCAGATGTGTCAGCCTGCCCGCAACCAGCGTGGCCTCGATGCGCTGCGTCGCCGCGTTGACCACGCACAGATCGGCGCGCTTGCCATAGTCGATTACGCCACGGTCGGACAGATGCATGATCTGCGCCGGACGGGCGGAAATCATCGCCCATGCAGCGGGCAGGTCCAGCAGACCATCCTCGACCAGACGAAAGGCGGCGCGGGACAGGGCAGGATAGTAATAATCCGACACCAGCGCATCGCACATGCCGCGCCGGATCAGATCGGTTGCGGCGATATTGCCCGATTGCGAGCCGCCGCGCACCACATTGGGTGCGCCCATCAGCACCGGATCATTGACAGCGCGCGCCAGTGCTGCGGCTGAACGGGCGGTGGGAAATTCACATATGCGCGCACCGATCATCGAGAAGCGTTCGCGGGTTTCGCCGTCGGGGTCGTCATGGCTGCCATAGACCACGCCAAGCGTGTCAAAAGCCTCGGCCAGACGGCAAAGGTAGCGTGGCACCTGTGGCGATTGCTTGCGCGTCGCTTCGACCAGCGCCATTTGCTCGGCGGCGCTGCGGCCCGATTTGGCGGCCCAGAGGGCCAGTTCGGTCGGGCGCGACTGCGCCAGTTGCACGCCTTCCTCCAGATGGTTGTTGAACACCACATAGTCGACCCCGTAGCGGCGCACGGCGGCCAGCAGGCGATCCGCGGTATCCACGGTATGTGTCTCGACGCGCAATTGCAGGCGCAGGTCGGTCATCAGGTGCGGGCGCAGATCAAGCATTGCCTGCAACATGTTTTCGGCCATATCGGGGCTGCGATGCCCCCCCTCCCATGACCAGCTTTGCGCCAGCCATGCGGTTGTCACACCATTTGCCGCCGCATCGCGGTCGGTTGCGTGCAGGCCGGTCTCGACTGGAAACGGGGCCGAGGGGCGTGGGGCGATGTGACGCTCGAACGCGTCACCATGCAGGTCGATGATGCCGGGCAGGACCAGAAAACCCGTCAGATCCACCTCGGGCAGCGGCCCTTTCGAGATCATGCCATCCTTGATCGCGACCGAGCGTTTCTGCATTGCGCCGTCGCGCAGCACAGAGGCGCCGATCAACCTGAGGGGCGGGTGGGAATAGGGTGTCATCACGGCCTGTCCTGATTGTGTGGCTTTGTGGATAACTCAAAAGAATGTCTGTTATGTGACGGTTTTATCTATCGTTCATGATGCTTAGGGTGACGTGATCGCCTGCGAAGCAGGTATGTCCGAACTCGATCGGTTTGCCGCCCGGATCGACATTGATGCCGATACTTTGCAGCACCGGATCGCCTTCGCGCAGCATCAGATGCTGCGCCTCGATGGCACTGGCGCGGCGGGCAGACAGGCGGGTGCTGGCGCGGGTGTAATCCGGCACGCCGCAGGCCGCGAGGGCGCGCGTCACTGACCCGCAGGATTGCAGATGCCTGGGTAGATCGGGAAAGCGCGCGGCGGGATAGGCGCTGCGGAAATGCGCGATGGGCAGACCATCGGCCAGCGAGATGCCTTCGGCGGCATGGACTTTCGCGCCTTCCGCAAGCTCCAGCGCCGCGATCTCGGAAGTATCGGCGTTGCGCGTTTCCAGATGCAGGAAAATCCGTTGCGGCAGGCGACCAGCGGCGGCGAGGTTCTGGTGGAACCTTACGCGGCGGCCCAGCGGGTAATCTGTGGGGGTGCGGGTCACGAAAGCACCAGCGCCGCGCCGCGTGGTGATGGTGCCATCCTCGACCAGGGTGGACAAGGCGTGGCGCACAGTATGGCGGTTGACGCCAAAGCGGCGCGCAAAGGCAGCCTCGGTCGGCAGGCGGTCGCCGGGGCGGTATTGTCCGGCGCTGATCTCGGCGCGCAGGATCGAGGCGATTGAGGACCAGAGCGGGGTTGTCGTCATGCAATGTCACCAAAGTTTCATGAAGCCGCGCTTGCCAGACGGTTCAAGGATGCGTAAAGATTTGTATAGTTGTATAGTAATCTAGACAAATTGACAAGATGTCGATTGTCCGGATCGCAGAACGGAGGCGGAAATGGACCGCAGGGACTGGATGGGATTGCTGGCGCGGGCGCCTGCGGATGTTTTGGACAGGCTTTGGCAGGGTCTCGGGTTGGCCCCTGCCTTTGAATGGCTGCGCCCGCCCGAGGTGGGGGGCGTCATGGTGCGGGGCCGGACGGGGGCCACGGGCGCGCCGTTCAATCTGGGCGAAATGACCGTGACCCGCTGCGCGCTGGTGCTTGAGAGCGGCACAGTCGGGCATGGCTATGTGCAAGGGCGCAACAAGCAGCAGGCTGAAAAAGCCGCGCTGGTCGATGCACTGATGCAGGAAGATGCGGCAGACCGAATCCGTGCAGCGCTGTTGGAGCCTCTGGCAACGCAGATGCAAGCCACGCAGGACAGACGCGCGGCCAAGGCCGCGGCGACGAAGGTCGAGTTTTTCACATTGGTACGGGGAGAGGACTGATGGATCAGGCAGTCATGTCGGGTGGTTTTGTCGATCCGCCGATCCAGTCGGCTTGGGCCTTTCGCGCGGCGATGACTGCGATGGCGCGGCCCGGCGAAATCGTAACTGTAGACGGTGGCTCGGCCCCTGCGCCGGTCTCGGTAGCGGCCTCTGTGCTGCTATTGATGCTCTGCGATCCCGGAACGCCGGTCTGGCTGGCCTCCTCGCATGACAGCGCTGCACTGCGCCGCTGGATTGCGTTTCATACCGGCGCACCGGTCGTGCAGACGAAAGAGCAGGCGGTTTTCGCACTTGGCAAATGGGATAGGTTGTGTCCGCTCGCAGCCTTCCCTGTCGGAACAGCGGAATATCCCGACCGCGCGGCAACGCTGATTGTCGAGATGGACGAGTTGCAGCCGGAGGGCGCGGTGCTTCAGGGGCCG
Organism: Seohaeicola saemankumensis; assembly: GCF_021021435.1. Taxonomy (GTDB): domain Bacteria; phylum Pseudomonadota; class Alphaproteobacteria; order Rhodobacterales; family Rhodobacteraceae; genus Seohaeicola. The sequence goes on along the minus strand of NZ_JAINWI010000011.1, from coordinate 21,825 downwards.
GGGATCAAGGGCAGCGCGCGGCTGAACCTGCCTGATGTGGCGGTCTTTCGCGCCAATCGCGCCCTGTTTCCGCTGGGGCTGGATTTCTTTTTCACCTGTGGCGACAGGCTGGCGGCCTTGCCGCGCAGTGCCGTTGTGACTGCTGCCGGAGGAAGTGTCTGATGTATGTGGCTGTCAAAGGCGGCGAACGCGCGATCGAGAACGCTCATAGCTGGCTGGCCGAGGAACGGCGCGGTGATGTGGCGGTGCCGGAACTGGGTATCGCGCAAATCCGTGAGCAGATGGCACTGGCTGTAAACAGGGTGATGGCAGAAGGTTCGCTTTACGATACCGATCTGGCGGCGCTTGCGATCAAGCAGGCGCGCGGCGATCTGATTGAGGCGGTGTTTCTCATCCGCGCCTATCGCACCACGCTGCCGCGTTTTGGGGCCTCCCTTCCGGTCGATACGGGCGAGATGCGCTGCGACAGGCGTATTTCGGCGACGTTCAAGGATGCGCCGGGCGGGCAGGTGCTGGGGCCAACATTTGACTACACGCATCGCTTGCTGGATTTCAAACTGGCGGCGGATGGTGAGGTGCCGCCAGCGGCGCAGGCTAAGCCGCAAGAAGGGCCGGTGCCGCATATCGCTGGTTTTCTAAACCGTGATGGTCTGATCCAGACCGAAGCGCCAAGCGACGAGGCCCCGCCCGATCTGACGCGGGACCCGTTGGAGTTTCCGGCCAACCGCGCCCTGCGTCTGCAAGCCCTGACGCGTGGGGATGAAGGGTTTGTGCTGGGCCTCGCCTATTCCACACAGCGTGGCTATGCGCGCAACCATGCCTTTGTGGGCGAGTTGCGGATCGGCCGTGTCGCGGTCGAGATGGAACTCCCCGAACTCGGTCTTGCCATCGAGATCGGCGAGGTTGAGCTGACCGAATGCGAGACCGTGAACCAGTTTGCGGGCTCGAAAACCGAACCTGCCCAATTCACGCGCGGCTACGGGCTGGTCTTTGGGCAGACCGAGCGCAAGGCGATCTCGATGGCTTTGGTCGACCGCGCGTTGCGCTGGCGCGAATTGGGCGAGGATAATCTGGCCGCGCCCGCGCAGGACGAGGAATTCGTGCTGTCGCATTGCGACAACATTCAGGCCACGGGGTTTCTGGAGCATATCAAGCTGCCCCATTACGTCGATTTCCAGTCGGAACTGGAACTGGTCCGCCGGTTGCGCGCCGACACCGAAGCCCTGCATGAGGCTGCGGAATGATGATGCGCGCCCGCTCTTCCAGTCCGTGCGGACTGTCCTCGCATTCTGACCGGAGGCTTGCTTATGTCTGATTACAACTTTGCCTATTTGGACGAACAGACCAAACGTATGATCCGACGCGCTATCCTGAAGGCGCTTGCTGTTCCGGGCTATCAGGTTCCCTTTGCCAGCCGCGAGATGCCGATGCCTTACGGTTGGGGCACGGGCGGGGTGCAGGTCTCTGCCGCCTGTCTGGTGCCCGAGGACCGCCTTAAAGTGATCGACCAAGGCGCGGATGATACGACGAACGCCGTGTCGATCCGGCGGTTTTTCGAGAAGACCGCAGGGGTTGCCACGACCACAAAGACAACCGAGGCCACATTGATCCAGACACGTCACCGCATCCCCGAAGAGCCGCTGACGCGCGATCAGATCCTTGTCTATCAGGTGCCCATCCCCGAACCCCTGCGCTTTCTGGAACCGCGAGAGACCGAGACCCGCAAGATGCACAGCCTGGAGGAATACGGGCTGGTGCATGTGAAGCTGTACGAGGATATCGCGCGACACGGACAAATCGCCACCTCCTACGCCTATCCGGTCAAGGTCGAGGGGCGCTATGTGATGGATCCTTCCCCGATCCCGAAATTCGACAATCCGAAGCTGGAAAGCGAGGCGATCCAACTTTTCGGGGCGGGCCGCGAACAGCGGATCTATGCGCTGCCACCCTATTGTCATGTGGTGAGCCTTGATTTCGAGGATCATCCCTTCGTGGCCAGCAAGGCCGATCACGCCTGCGATCTGTGCGGCTCGAACAGTACCTATCTTGACGAGGTGATCGTGGATGATGCGGGCGGGCGGATGTTCGTATGCTCTGATACCGATTATTGTGAGGGGCGCCGCGCGGCAGGCCATTTGGGGCGGCTTGCCGCGCCGCTGGGACAGGAGAATGCGGCATGACCCCGCTCTTGCAGGTGAAGGGCCTGACCAAGCGCTATGGCGCGCGGATCGGCTGCACGGCTGTGAATTTCGATCTGTTCCCCGGCGAAGTGATGGGGATCGTGGGCGAAAGCGGGTCGGGGAAGTCGACCTTGCTGAACTGTCTGGCGGGCCATCTTGAGGCAGATGCCGGATCGGTGGTTTTCGATACCCGCGCGGAAGGACCGCGCGATTTGCGCGCCATGTCCGAGCCGGAGCGCCGGATGCTGTCGCGCACCGACTGGGCCTTTGTGCACCAGAACCCGCGCGACGGTTTGCGGATGGGCGTCAGCGCGGGCGGCAATGTCGGCGAGCGGTTGATGGCCGTGGGCGCGCGGCACTATGGAGGCATCCGCGCACAGGCGCTGGACTGGCTGGACAGGGTCGAGATTGACGCCGACCGGATCGACGACCGGCCTACGGCGTTTTCCGGCGGGATGCAGCAACGCTTGCAGATTGCGCGGAATCTCGTGACCGGACCAAGGCTTGTGTTCATGGATGAACCCACAGGCGGACTGGATGTCAGCGTGCAGGCGCGGTTACTGGACCTGCTGCGCGGCTTGGTGCGCGAGATGGGGCTGAGTGCGGTGATCGTGACCCATGATCTGGCCGTGGTGCGTCTGCTGGCGCATCGGCTGATGGTGATGAAATCGGGCCAAGTGGTCGAGGCGGGCCTGACCGATCAGGTGCTGGACGATCCGCAGCATGGCTATACCCAATTGCTGGTCTCCAGCGTGTTGCAGGTCTGAAAAGGGAATGGCGATGATCGAGATTACAGCTTTGTCCAAGAACTTCGTGCTGCACAATCAAGGCGGTGCGGTGATCCCCGTGATGCGCGATGCAGCATTGGCTGTGGCGCGGGGGGAATGCGTGGCGCTGACCGGCGCATCGGGGGCGGGGAAATCTACACTGATGCGTATGGTTTACGGCAACTATCTGGCCAATGCCGGTGTGATTCGTGTCGGCGATCTGGACGTGGCGCAAGCCGCTCCGCGCCAGATCATCGCGCTGCGGCGCGATACGCTTGGCTATGTCAGCCAGTTCCTGCGCGTGGTGCCACGTGTGCCTACGCTTGATGTGGTGGCGGAACCGCTGCTGGCGCTGGGGCATGAGCGCGCCGCAGCTTTGGCCCGCGCCCGCGATCTGCTGGGGCGACTCAATATCCCGCAGCGGCTATGGTCGCTCTCGCCCACCACATTCTCGGGCGGGGAACAACAACGCGTCAACATCGCGCGCGGCTTCGCACACACCTATCCGGCGCTGCTGCTGGACGAGCCGACGGCCAGCCTTGATGCCGCTAATCGCGAGCTGGTGCTGACTTTGATCGAGGAAGCGAAGGCACGCGGTGCCGCGATCCTGGGAATTTTCCATGACGAGGCGGCACGCGCGCGGGTCTGTGACCGAGTGGTCGACGTGTCGGGATTCACACCGGGGATGATCAACTGATGGTGGCGCAAACCTTGGGTCGTCTGGTCGCTATTGTCGGCCCCTCGGGGGTGGGTAAGGACACGCTGCTGGCAGGGGCAAGGGCGTTGCGACCCGCACTGGTGGTGGCACGCAGGGTGATCACCCGCCCCGAAGAGGCGGGGGGAGAGCCTTTCGAGGGTGTCAGTCTGGTCGAGTTCGAGGCCCGCAAATCGCGCGGGGCCTTTGCCCTTCATTGGGTGGCACACGGCCTGTCTTACGGTATCCCCGCCACGATTCATGCCGACATGGCAGCAGGACGCATTGTGCTGTTCAACGGCTCGCGCGGGGTCTTGTCGCGTGCGAGGATGCTGTTTCCCGATGTTGCGGTGATCGTCGTGACGGCGGATCGTGCCACGCTACAAATGCGTCTTGCGGCGCGCGGGCGGGAAAGCGGCGCCGATCTGGACCGCCGGTTGGAACGCGCGGATTTCGCCCTGCCGGATGACATGGAGTATCATTTGGTCGACAATAGCGGCGCTGTCGCAGACGGGGTTCAGGCGCTGGTGGCCGTGCTGGACCGTCTGGCCGAAGACCCAAGGGGATAGCGGTGGACCAGATGGAACATACCGCCCTCATCCTCGCCCATCAGGCAAAAGCTGTCGATGGCGAAGGGGCGTGTCAGCAGCGGCGCCAGATGCGGGGTCAAGATGCCAGCGACGGCCTCGGCCTCGGGACGCGGCAGGCGACCTGTCAGGGTGATGTGGAAGCGGAATTCGTCCAGCACATGCGGATAGCCCCATTGCAACAGCATCGACTCTTGCGCGGGCGTCAGGCGCGCGGCGCGTCGGCGGGACAGTTCGCTCTCGGTCAGGGGTGCGCGGTGGCGGTCCAGTGTGGTCACGGCGCGCGCGGCCATATCCCGAAGCGCTGCGGATTCCCCGTCAGGGATCAGGGCGAGAAATCCACCCAGCCGCGCCAGGGCAAGACCTTCCAGTATCACAGGTTCCAGCCTGTCGGTCAGCGCCGCGACATCGGCCATCAGCGCGGCAAGGCTTGTGGTTTCGGCCAGCCGGAAGGGCGGTTTGATCGTCGCATGCAGCCCGTATTTGCGCGGGGTTGCGGTGATCTCGTCCAGCGGGCGGGGCAGGCCGGTGATGACAGGGTGATCTGTCGCGCATCCGGCCAGAGCATCCCAACCCAGCCAGCCCGCACCAAAGCGCGCAAGCGCGCCATCGGGCATCACGTAGATCGCATATCTTTGAAATCGGGTCATATCGGCAGCTTTGCATCAAGGTTGTCACAGTTCGGTGACACAGCCCAGATATGTCAACTGCAAGGGGACCACCATGACTGAAACAATCCTGAACAATGCCCGCCTCGTCCTGCCGGAAACGGTGATCCAAGGCCATCTGGTCATCCGCGACGGGCTGATCGCCGCCTTCGGCAGCGGCATGGCGGTGGGCGGCGAGGATTGCGAGGGCGATCTGGTCATTCCAGGCCTGATCGAATTGCATACTGACAATCTGGAACGGCACATCCAGCCACGTCCCGGTGTGGACTGGCCCCATGCGGCGGCGATCATTGCCCATGATGCAGAACTGGCGAGTGTCGGCATCACAACTGTTTTCGATGCGATGCGCGTGGGGTCCATCCCCTCGGGTGTCGGGCGCTACAAGGCCTATGCGCGCGGCCTGTCGCGCGAGTTGCTGGAATTGCGGGCGCAAGGCGCGCTCAGGATCAGTCATTTCCTGCACCTGCGCGCCGAGGTCTGTTCCGAGACGCTGATCGACGAGATGGCCCAGTTCGGCCCCGAAGACCGCGTGGGGATCGTCAGCCTGATGGATCACACACCGGGGCAGCGGCAGTTCCGCGATATGTCGAAGCTCAAGGCTTATGTGATGGGCAAGAATGCCATCACCGAGAGCCAGTTCGCCGAACATGTCACCCGCCTTTTCGATGTGCGCGCGCGCTTGGGTGACGCGCATGAGGCCGCAGCCGTATCCGAGGCGCGCCGCTATGGTGCGGTTCTGGCCAGCCATGATGACACCACCGCCGGACAGGTGGCTATATCGGCCGGTCACGGTATCCGGCTGGCCGAGTTTCCCACCACACCCGAGGCGGCAGCCGCTTGCCGCGCGCATGGAATCGCCATCATGATGGGCGCGCCGAACCTGATCCGTGGTGGATCGCATTCGGGCAATGTGGCCGCTGCCGAGCTTGCTGGCATGGACCTGCTGGATATCGTCTCGTCCGACTATGTGCCGGCGTCTTTGCTGACTTCGGCGCTGCGACTGGGCGAGATCTGGGGCGATCTGGCGCGCGGGATTGCCTCGGTCACGGCTGCCCCTGCACGTGCGGCGGGTCTGCCCGATCGTGGCCGTATCGCTCAAGGCCTGCGCGCCGATCTTGTCCGCCTGCGCCCCGTTGCGGGCAGCGCCGTGGTGCGTGGGGTTTGGTCGGCGGGGCGGCGCGCCGCGTGACAGGGCAGGTGAACCGCCCTGTCATCTTGCCTCAACTACTCGGATCACGCGGGTCGCGGCGTCAGTAATCGCGCTCGATATAGACACCGATCCCTGTGCCTCCATCCGAGTTTAGACGCCCGCGCACAGTGATCGAACGGGTGACGTTGAGGTTCAGGTTGATCTGGGTCTCGCCTGCCGTGTTCACTGTCACATCGGTATAGATATTGTCCGAGATGTACTTGCCGACGCGGGCTTCGGTCTCGCCGGTGTCGGTGGTGGTCAGGTCCAGATCATCAACACCAATGGCCCCGCGCAACCCTTCGCTCAGACCGTTGCTGCGACCTGATAAGGTGCGGACGGCCCCTGCAAGCTGCACGGCCTGAAGTGGGGAAATCTCGGTGATCCCACGCCCGAACAAAAGCAGGGCCAGCACCTCGTCCTGTGGCAGTTCGGGGCTGGAGGTCAAGGTCAGTTCGGGTTCCGAGGCAAGCCCCTCAAGACCGATACGGATCGCGCTGCCCTGGGCCTCGGTCTCGGCGATGAAGCGGATGAAGGGGTCGAACGCGCCTTGCAGACTAACCAGACCGGTTGTCAGATCCAGACGCTGGCCCAGAATGCTGAGCCGCCCGCGTATCAGATTAAACTGGCCCTGCGGCACCAGATTTGCGGTCGTGCCGGTCAGACGCAGCCTGCCACCCAATTCGGCGTCAAGGCCACGGCCCCGTACGAAAATACGCGAGGGGGCATTGATCACGAGGTCGATGGGAAAGGCCAGGCCGGGGCCGCTTGCGGCATTGGGATCGGCAATCAAGCCAGCCCAAAGTCGCGTCTGGCGCGTGGCAGTCGTTTCGCCGCGATGTTCAAGGTCGGGCAGATTGGCGAAGGTCGGCCCCAAGGATTCGGGGATACGCAATTCGACGGTGTCAAGATCAATGCTACCGCCGATCTGCGCGCCACCTGTCAAAGGGCCTGTTACGGTGACACGACCTTGCGCCGTGGTCTCGTACAGGTTGCGCTGTTGCAGCACGGCACCTTGCAGATCAATGGTCAGATCGGCCGGAAAGGGACTGCTCAGTGTGACCGGTCCCGACAGGTTGAGCCGCCCACCCGACGACAGGTTGCTTTGGGCCTCAATCTGGGCGCGACCGGATGACAGGCGCACGGCCGCGCCCAGATCCGCCAGTGCCAGACCGGCGGCGGGGATCACGACCCTTGCGCCTTGCGTGCTCAGCGTGCCGGAAACGGAAGACAGGGCAGGCGCGCCATTGACCGCCAGGTCGTAGGACAGCACACCCGCCACGGAATTTGGTCTGAGGCGCGCATTGGCCAGCGACAAGGGCGCGCTGCCCTGCAAGGTCACATCCACCTGCTGGCCATCCCGGGCGACAGTGCCTGCGGTGCGCGCGGTCAGACCGCCCGGTCCGCTAGCTGTCGCTTCGATCCGCCAGTCGCCGCCGCTGCTTTGCACAAGCCCGTTGGCCGATGCGGGGCCCGAGATGTCGGGGGCGATCAGGCCGATATCGCGGAGATAGGAATCAAAGCGCAGGCGGCTGTCATCGGCCGAGATCCTGCCGGTCACATCCGTGACACCCTGCGGCGTCCGCAATTCCAGCACATCCAGAATGGTCATGCCCTCGGCGGTCTGTCGCAGGTCGAAGACAAGGCTGCTGGCGCCGCGCATTAATGCGTCGGCATTGGCTTGACCGATCCGCAGGTTCTGCCCGTCCAGCCTTCCATTGGCCGCGCCGCTGCGGGCCAGCAGATCGCCAGAGGCATCAAGGCTTAACCGGGCTGCTCCTGACAGGGGGCGTCCGGCAACTGTGGACCATGTGGCCAGATCGCCCAGTTCCGCGCGAACCTGTCCTTCCGCGAGCAAAAGGTCGATCCCGTCGCCGGTCACGGTGCCCGTGAGGCGCGCGGTTGTCGCTCCGGGGGCTTCGGCATCCAGCGTAATCTGCCATGTCTCGGCCTGCTGGCGCGCGCCCAGCGTGACGGCGACAGGACCGGACAGACCGTCAAGAACCAGACCTGAGTCCAGCAGGCGGGCGCTCAGATCGACGGTGCTGTTATCGCTGCGCAAGGCTGCGCGCACACGCAGGTCTGTGCCGGTGGTCACGATCTCGAACAGATCGACGCGCGTGCCGGAAGGGTCACGGCTGGCTTGCAGGGCGATGTCGCTTGCGCCGGTGATCAGCGGATCAATGCGCGGCTGGCCAAGCGACAGATTCTGTGCGCGCCCCGACAGATCAAGGGCAAATGCCCCTGTCAGCGGCTGCACATTGCCGCGCGCCGTCAGATTTGCCGTCCCGCCAAGCTGCTGGCCGGACAGGGCTGCAAAGCGTCCCAGATTTCCAGCCGAAAGCTGCAGGTCGAATGCCGCGTCCAGATCGGACAGGGCGGTTTCACCCTCGCCCAAGGCGATTTCGGCCGCACCTGTCAGGCGGGTCTCGGCGAATTCCAACACCAGTTCGGGGATCTGGAAAGGGCCATCCGTGCTCCAGTCAAAGCGCAGCGCGCCAGTGACATCGCCGCCCAGGGCCTGCGCCAACGCGGGATCGCCTGTTTCCAGCCCTTCGCTGGCAAGACTGATCTGTCCGTTGACCACTCCGACAGCCGAGGCGTCGGCGCCGCGTGCAATCAGGCCCGTGCCCGTCAGTCCCAGACGGGCCGCAGTCAGGTCAGGACGGTCTAGGCCGCGGATGTTCAGATCCAATGCCCAGCTATCGCTGTCGCTAGCATCATAGGCCAGTTTCAGGTCGGCCCCGTCCACGCGGGTTTCTGGGCCCGACAGTGGCAACAGGACAGCGCCGCCATCGGGGGCCGCGATCCGCCCTGCGAGCGCAAGTCTTTCGGGCCAGCCGTCGGCGGCGAACGCGGCACGTCCGCCCAGGCTGAGGGCATCGGCCGTGAGGTCCAGTTCGTCCAGCAGCATACGACCATCCGGCGTCTGTGTGACGATCACCGCAAGCTGGATATTCGGGCCGAAAAACGCGCGGTATTCCGGTGCGAAAACAGGCGCGATATCGCCGCCGATCTGCACGGTCACGCGGCGGGTGACCGCTTCTTCTGCGGGGGTGGCACTTTCGCTTTCCGTGCCGGTGTCTTCCTCTGACACTGCGGCGCGCAGCGTTTGCAGAACGACCTGTCCCGCCAGCCGTTCCTGTGCATCGGTGGACAGGGTCAAATCGGCCGTGAAATTGTCGATCGGTCCTTCGCCCGTCACCGTCAGGTCCAACGATGGTGCTCCGGGAAGGCCCATCAGGGTTGCGGCGATGCCGTTCGCCTCTTCCGCGACAGACAGGTTCAGCGTCAGAGCGCGGGTTGCGTTCTCGTAGGCACCCGACAGGGTCAGTTGCCCTTGCGGACCGTCGATCCGCGCCACCTCAAGATCGGCAGTGCCTTGTCCGCCCTCAAGCGAAGCGCTGCCTTCCAGACTGATCTCGACGGCTTGCCCCAAAATAGCTTCGCCAAGGCTGACGCGTTCCGCTGCGACACGTCCGATCTGGATAGCGACCGGCAGGTCGGGCAGACTGAACCCTGTTGAGGCCGCAGCTTCGGGCAGTCCCGGTTCGGGAACGGGCGGGCGCAGAAGCTCGATTTCGGCCACGGTCAGTTCGGTCACGTCGATCCGGCCCCGCACCAAGGCGGCGCGATTCCAGTCAAGCACAAGATCGCTGAGCCGCAGCCAGATGCCTTCGCTATCCGCGATTGTCAGTTCCGCAATCGTGGCGCGCGCGCTGAGTGCACCTGCAAAACCCGTGATCCGCACGTCGCGTCCGGCACCGGACAGGTTGTCCTCAAGCAGACCCTGCAGATAGCCGCGATCTTCCTCGGCGGTTTGCGCGGTAGCAGGGGCTGGTATGCCCAGAAATGGGGCAAGAAGCAGCAGAAAGGCGATCAGAATATTCCGCATCAGAATGCCTGTCCTATGCCGATGTAGACTTGCACGCCATCTCCTGTGCTGCCCCCGACGGGACCGGCCACGTCAAGGCGCAAGGGGCCGACCGTCGTGTCATAGCGCAGCCCCAGACCGGCCCCTGAATGCCACTCGCCCGTGCCGTCATAGAAGCTCTCCTGACCGATATAGCCCGCATCGGCAAAGCCCACGACACTGAACTTCTCGCTGACCTTTGCGCGCACCTCGCCCGAGAAACCGAAGAAACTGCGTCCGCCAATCCCGCGCCCGCCGCCCAGATCGACGAAAAGCGACTGGTATGGCTGGCCGCGAACGGTGCCACCGCCGCCCGAATAGAACAGAAAGTCGGGCGGGGTATCCAGAGCGTCAGGGCCGAACAGCGCGCCGATCTGCGCGCGGCCTGCCAGAACCACACCATCATTCTGACCAAAAGCCTGATAGGCGCGCGCGTCGAAACGCAGCCTGCCGCCGCTGTCATCGCCATCTGTGTCGATGAACGGCATCGCCTCGGCCTTGAGATAGAAGCCTTCCGTCGGATTTAGCAGGTCGTCGCGGCGGTCCCATGTCAGCGCGCCGGGCAGGGTCACAAGAGTGAATTCCCGCGTGCGGGGGCGTCCGCCGACTTCGCGCATTGAAAACTGCGAGGTGACACGGGATTGTTCCAGCGTAATGCCCAACTCGCCTAGAAGCGTATCCGAAAAAGTCCGTGTGGCCCCCAGACCGACATAGGCCCGTTCGGTCAGGAAAAACTCTTCGTCCAGACGTTCGACCCCGACGACAGCAAAGAATCCGGTATCGGGGCCGTAAACCGCAGGACGCTCGAACCGCGCACTGAGGCCATAGTCCAGCCCGCCGGTCTGCGCGCCGATTCCGCTGATATTGCCCTCGACGCGGAACCGTTCGGCCCCGCCCAGAAAATTGCGGTGCATCCAGAAGCTGTTGAGGCCCAGACCCGTATCGGTGGCGATCTCTGCCCCGAATCCAAAGCGGCGCGGTCTTTCATCGACAACGGCAATCCCGATATCCAGCGTGTCGCCGGGCCCCAGCAACTCTGCCTCGGTCAGCGCGACCGAACGGAACGCACCCGTGCGGCGCAAACGTTGCGCGGCCTTGGCGACTTCGTCGGAGTCGTAAGCCTCGCCTTCGGGCAGGCCGGCGATCCGGCGGATCGCGGTCGGGCGCACAGAGCTGCCCTCTTTCACCTTTGTCGCACCAAAGGTCACGGCTGGTCCGGGGGTCACGGCGATCTGCGCGTCCAGACGGGCCTCGGGGTGGATGGCCGTGACTCGTTGATCCGTCACTTCGACCTTGGCATAGCCTGCAGCGCGCCAGTCATTGACCACCGTTGTGGATGTATCGCTGATGACAGTGGCCCGCGCGATGGCACCGCGGCGGAAATCCTCGGGGGTCGTGGTGCCGGGGGCAAGGGGGCCGATCTCGGTCTGACCGAAGGTGAAGCGGCGCCCCGGATTGACCCGTATCTCGGCCACCGAGATGCTTGCGGGTGGATCAAGCGGCGGAATCTCTGCTGCCTCGCGCCCGTCCACGCGGATACTGACCGTGCCTGAATAGTACCCGCTCGCATAAAGCAGATCGACCATGCGCCGGTAATCGGCCTGTGCTGCGGCCAGAAGATCCTGCGGGTCGGTCACCTCGTCGCGCTCTGCTGCCGCCAGTAAGGAGCCTGCGGTTAGTCTTTCTTGCAGGCTTTCGCTGTCGCTGTTGTCAAGAGAGATGTCCAGACGATCAAGGGCAGTTGCGGGCAAAGCCGCTATTCCCAGCACGATATGCGCGCTCAGCGCCATCACGACAGGGCCTTTGATGCGTCGTGTCAGGGACAAGTCCTGTCCTTTCAAAGATTGCAGTGCCTTGTCCGGAAAAAGAAATGGCACGATGTCTCGGCAGGGTAGAGTGCTTAGGGGGAAACCTCCACCCGATTTCCCTCACTTCTTCATCAGGTCAGGCCGGTTCATGCGTGGGCTTGCCGACATTCCGCCCGCCATGTGTCAGGGGATGACGGCCAGCCAGAGCCAGATGGTGATGACAGACAGACCTGTTCCCAGTAAAACGGACGAGGCCGCCACACGCCGCGCGCGGCCATACATATTGGCGAAGATATAGCCATTCACCCCCGGTGCCATCGCGGCTGTCAGGACAGCGGAACGGAAACCGGCCTGCCCCAAATCGGTCGCGCGGCCCATCAGCCAGACGGTCGCCGGATGCAGCACCAGCGAGGCGGCGACGACCCAGCCAATCACTTTGAGATCACCCTCGGGGCGGTAGCGCACCAGCACGCCGCCCAGTCCGAACAACGCGGCGGGAAGGGCCGCGCGCACCATCAGATCAAGCGTGCCTGTCACCGGCGCGGGCAGGGGGATGCCCCCCAGATTGACGACAAAGCCCAGAAGGATGCCAAGGATCAGCGCGTTGCGGAACATGGCGCGACCCACGGTCAGCACTAGACGGGCAGGGGACTGGCCTGTGCCGCGTGCGCGCACAATCTCCATCGCTGTGATGCCAAGGCCATAGCAGAAGGGTGAATGCATCGCCACAATGGCATAGTTGGCTTGCAGCGCGTCTGCCCCATAGGCGCGTTCCGTGATCGGCAGGCCCAGCATCAGAGAGTTGGAAAACAGGCAGCAAAAGCCGATGGCGACGCTGTCTTCCCACTCGCGGCCAAAAATGAACCGCGCGCCCAGCATGCCTGCAAGGAAACCCGCTGTCGCGCCGGTATAGAAGGAAAACAGCAGGCGCGGATCGAAGCTTTGCGCCAGATCGAGTTTGGCAATCGCGCTGAACAGCAGGCAGGGAATGGCGAAGCTTTGGGTGAAGCTCATCAACCCGTCCACGGCGCTGTCCTTGAAATAGCCAAGCCTGACAGCAAGATAGCCCATGCCGATGACGCCGAAAACCGGCAGGATAACGTCCAGAAGGGCTTGCATCGGATCGGGCCTTGGTGCGGTGGCACGGGTGCTTGCGCTCCGCGCGGGGATATTTGTGGCAAGAAGAAACGGGTGGGGTGTCTAGACGGGGTAGCGGATCACCATACCGTCATAGGCAGGCGTGATATGGGCAGGGGTCTCGTCCGCGACAGTCTGGTAGTCGAGGTCGATATGCATATTGGTCAGCACCGCACGACGCGGGGCGATCTGTGCGATCCAGTCCAGCGTCATGTCCAGATGGGCGTGGGTGGGATGGGGTGTGCGGCGCAAAGCGTCGACGATCCAGCAATCGAGATTTTGCAGATGCGGCAGGGTGTCATCGTAAAGGCGCACGGCATCGGGCAGATAGGCCAGATCGAGGATGCGGAATCCCAGCGCGTCGATGCTGCCGTGATTGGCGCGGAACGGGGTCAGGGTGATCTCGCCGCCCTTGCCGGTCACGGTAAGGGGGCCGTTTATGGTGAACATGTCGAGGATCGGCGGATAGGGGCTGTCGGCCGGTTGCATGAAGGCATAGCCGAAGCGGGAATAGAGATCGTTCTGCGTGTCGCCATCGGCCCATACGGGCAGGCGGCGGCGCATGTTGAAAACGATCATCCGCAGATCGTCCAGCCCGTGGACATGGTCGGCATGGCTGTGCGTATAGACGACCGCGTCCAACTCGCCCACGCCGGTATCCAGCAACTGTGCGCGCAGATCGGGCGAAGTGTCGATCAGGACGCGAGTGATGCCTGCCTCGGTTTCGCGCTCGATCAGCAGCGAACAGCGGCGGCGGTTGTTCTTCGGATTGGCCGGATCGCAATCGCCCCAATGGCCGCCAAGCCGCGGCACCCCGCCGGAGGAGCCGCAGCCGAGAATGGTAAAGCGCATCTCGGCCATCAGGCAGCCGCCTGACGGTAACGGGCGGCCTTGGTGAACAGGCGGTCGAAATTGGCCTGTGTCGCTGCGGCGAAATCGGGCAGGGGGATGCCAAAAACCTCGGCCCCTGTTTCGGCTGTGTGCAGCGTATAGGCGGGTTCATTGCGCCTTCCGCGAAAGGGTTTGGGCGCCAGATAGGGTGCGTCGGTTTCCACAAGGATGCGGTCAAGCGGGGTCGCCGCGAAAATATCGCGCAATTCCTGTGACTTGGGGAAGGTCGCGATGCCCGACATTGACAAGTAGAATCCCAGATCAAGCGCCGCGCGGGCCAGTTCGGCGCTGGAGGAGAAGCAGTGCATGACGCAGCTAAAGGGGCCGCTGAGGTATTCCTCGGTCAGGATGCGGGCCATGTCGTCATCTGCGGCGCGGGCGTGGATGATCAGGGGCAGGCCGGTCTGTCGCGCGGCGTCGATATGCACGCGCAGGCTGTCCTGTTGCAGGGCAGCACTTTCGGCGGTGTAGTGGTAATCCAGACCGGTCTCGCCGATGCCGACGCATTTTGGGTGGGCTGCGATCGTGGTCAGTTCGTCCAGTGTCACCATCGGCGTATCGGCGACCGACATCGGATGGATGCCGAAACTATAGAACACGCTGTCATGCGCCTCGGCGATGGCGCGGACGGCGGGTTCGTTGCGGGCCTTGGTGCAGATCGTGACCATACGCGTCACGCCTGCGGCATGGGCGCGGGCAATCACCGCATCAAGCTGACCCTCGAAATCGGGGAAATCGAGATGGCAATGGCTGTCGGTGATCTGGGTCTTGGTCTGGGTGGTATGATGGTTGGTCATTGTCTGCCTTGGGGGCCGGATCAACCGCCCGCGGTTTTCTGAATCCTGAAGACCGTATCTAGGACAAGCGAGGCAGGGTCAAGGTTGACCGCCCGCCCGTGCCCCGTGCGGGCGCTGATCTGTTGTGCCGTGGTTGCCCATGCGCGCGCGCTGTCCGGTCCGGGCGCGAGGCGCGCCATCATCGCGGCCTCGCCGGGTGCTGCCTCGATGGTGGGGGGGTGACCGGCGGCACCGCTGCGCGCCAGCCGCGCCAGCATCAGATCGACCAGCGCCAGCAACAGGTCCAGCCGGTTCGTGGCCCCCCGCGCGGCGGCGGCATCGGCCAGCCGCAAGGCGCGCGGGCGGTCCAGATCGGGCAGGCGCGCAAACATTGAGATCAGGTCAGCATAGATGGACAATCCGCCCTGCGAGATGAGGCGCATCGCCTCGCCGACCGATCCGGCGGACAGTTCCGTCAGCGCAGCCGTGTCAGCGGGCACCTCGACCCCTGCCTGATCCAGCGCGCGGGTCATTTCGTCATGCTCCAGTGGCTGTAGCCGCAATTCGCGGCAGCGCGAGCGGATCGTGGGCAAAAGCCCCGTCGGTTGGTGCGAGATCATCAGAAAGAAGCAGCGCGCAGGCGGTTCTTCCAGCATTTTCAGCAGGGCATTGGCGGCCTGACTGTTCAACTCGTCTGCGGCGTCGACAATCACCACGCGACGCCCGCCTTCGGTCGCGCTGAGATGCAGAAAGCCGGCCAGTTTGCGCACCATATCGACGCGGATATCATTGGACAGGCGGTCGCCCTTGTCGGTGGGGCCGCGCCGCAGCAGGAACAGCCCCGGCTCGGACAGCGCGCGCAGGCGACGGCTGACAGGGTCTTCGGGGTCGATATGCAGGGTAGTGGGCGGTTCGGGCGCGAACATGCTTGGCCCTGTATCCTCGGCAGTGGCCAGCAGAAAACGGGCGATCCGCCATGCCATCGTGGCCTTGCCGATGCCGCGCGGACCTGTCAGTAACCATGCATGATGCATCCGGCCCGACGTATAGGCCTGCAAAAAGGACGCCTCGGCGCTGGATTGCCCGAATAGTGCTGCGGTGTCGCGCGGATGCGGGGCACCTTCCAGCCGGTCGGGTTCGGGAAGCGTGTCTTCGGTCATGCGACTGTGGCTCTGGCCAGATGGTCGGCCACGATCCGCGCAACATCGGCGGCGACCTCTTCTGGCGCGCGGGCACCATCAATCACGCGGATGCGGTCGCTATTGTCGCGGGCCAGCGCCAGAAAACCGGCGCGCATCTGTTCCTGCATCTGCTGGCCGAAGGATTCAAAGCGTTCCTCGGCTCCCTGCCGCCCGAGGGCGCGAGCCAGACCGGTGGTCGGGTCCATGTCGATCAGAAGGGTGAGATCCGGTTCCTGCCCGATCATCAGATCGTGCAAGCTGTCCACCATCAGCCGTAGTCCTGCCCCCCGCAATCCCTGATACATGCGGGTGGAATCGGCAAAGCGGTCGCAGATCACGATCCGGCCTGCATCCAGTGCGGGGCGGATCGTGCGCTCCAGATGGTCGCGGCGCGCGGCGGTGAACAGCAAGATCTCGGTTTCGGGCGACCAGCGGTCGGGCGGGCCTTCCAGAACCAACTTGCGGATTTCCTCGGCCCCCGCAGAGCCGCCGGGTTCGCGCGTCAGAAGAACGTCTTGACCACCCTTGCGGAGCGCATCCGCCAGCAATCGGGCCTGCGTTGACTTGCCGGACCCGTCTATGCCTTCAAAGCTGATGAAGCCCCCGCCTGCAGTCAAGATCCGCTCTCGCCTGTTGCCACATTGTCCTGCGTGAACCGCTCAAGCAGCACTTGCGAGGTGGTCAGAACGCGCGTCACAAACCCGCCCAGAGGCACGTCGCGGTCAGCGACCAGCGGCACCCGCACCGGTTCAAGTCCCTCGCGGGTCAGGATCATCTCACCCAGAATCTGTCCTTTGACGACGGGCGCGTTGATCGGCCCCTGATGGACGATTTCGGCCTCGATACTGTCGCCGGACAGGGCAGGGACCAGCATTGTCACATCGCTTTCCGGAACCATCCCGACCCGTGTCTGATCGCCACGCCAGACATCTGCCTCGGCAATCACCTGTCCGGCTTTCGCCACGCTGCGTTCGGCGAACTGGCGAAAGGCCCAGTTGACGATGGCGGCGGACTCCTCGGCGCGGGTCTGGTCTGTGTCCATGCCGCTGATAGCAAATATCACGCGCCTGTCGCCCTGTGCGGCCGATCCGACGAGTCCGAATCCGGCCTCTTCGGTGTGGCCGGTTTTCAGGCCGTCCGCCCCGATATCCAGCCGGAACAACGGGTTGCGATTTAAGCGGTTGGCAGGCGCGCGGTTCTTGTAGTCATATTCCCGCTCGTTGAAATAGAGGTAGTAGTCGGGGAAATCCTCGATCAGCCGCTGTGCCAGCACACCAAGATCGCGCATCGACATGCGGTGCTGCGGGTTCGGCCAGCCCGAGGCATTGGCCAGCGTTGTCTCGGTCATGCCCAACTCGCGCGCGCGTTGCGTCATCAGGGCCGCGAACCCGTCTTCGGTGCCTGTGGGCGACAGGCCTTCGGCCACGACAACGCAGGCGTCATTACCCGAATTGACGATAATGCCGAGGATCAGCTCACGGACGCTGGGTGTGTCCTGCTCGTTCAGAAACATGGTCGAGCCGCCCATCGCCCGGGCGCGCGACGAGACCGGAAATGTCGTCTCCATCGTGACGGTGCCGCGCTCCAGCGCCTCGAACAGCATGTAGAGCGTCATCAGTTTCGACATCGAGGCAGGCGGAAGCGGCGTTTCGGCGTTCTTGGACAAAAGCACCGTGCCGGTTGTCTGGTCCATCACGAAGGCCGAGCCTGCCCGCGTGTCGAAAGCCTGCGCTGCAGGCGCCATAAGCGCCGCCACAATGACCGCGATGCCAGCAGTATGGCGCAGGC
Organism: Seohaeicola saemankumensis; assembly: GCF_021021435.1. Lineage (GTDB taxonomy): Bacteria > Pseudomonadota > Alphaproteobacteria > Rhodobacterales > Rhodobacteraceae > Seohaeicola. The sequence continues at coordinate 4,246 of NZ_JAINWI010000011.1, read as the reverse complement.
TGGGCGAGAATCGGGTGAAGTGTTTAGTCATCGGTGACGTCCTTTCCGGTCCTTTGTCGCGGCTCTGCCTGCAGATACTCCTGGCAAGGTGTCTTGCAGGCAAGTGGCGCCCGTCATCTGGCTAAAGCGTCGCTGTCGCGCCTTTATCACAGCGACGGGCCCTAGTTGGTGACAGCATAGGCATCGGTAAAGCCCTCGGTCTTGATCTTGGACAGCAGGGATGTCCGTTCCGCTGCGCTAGAGGCAGGGCCGACCAGAACCCGCCAGAAATCCTTGCCCTGGCTTGTCTGCCGCTTGACCAACGGCACCATGCCTGCATTCCGCATGGCTGTTGCCGCGCGTTCTGCATTGGCCTCAATACTGAAAATCCCAATCTGCAGGAATGGTTTGTCGAGTGAAGAAGCCCTTGCCGGTGGTGAGGGGGCAGCGGGTGGTGCTGTAGGCGCCCTGGTCGGCACGGCCGTTGCAGGCGGTCGGGCTGGCGGGCTTGCCTCGATCGCGGCCGCGGCCGATGCGATGGGATCAAGCCTGCTTTCGGTGATCTCCGAGGGGGCGGGAACTGTTCCCTCCTCTACGGAGACCTCTGTTGCGTCTGCAGGTGCGGTTGTGTCCGACACTTCCTCGCGGCGCAGAGCGGTGACGTTCAACTGCACAGGTTGACCGGCCAACATCCCAAGCGTTTCAGCAGCATCCGATGATACCTGCACGCGCGGTCCGGGGGTGTCGACCTCGCGCCGGAACAACGCGCCGATCACGAAATTTCCGTTTGTCGTATTGCGGACAATCACGCGTTCAGGTTCGCTGACATCGGGGTGCGCCACCCAGACCCCGCCAAGCGAGGGGCGGCCATCCCACAACCCTGCCTCGGTAACCTGAAACACATCCGGCGCTTCGACATCACGCTCGACCATCCGGACCGATCTGGTATCGCCCGCGCCTTGCTGCGCGCCACCAATGCCCTGAAACAGGCTCATTTGCCCGCTTTCATCGCAGGCGGCCAGCGTCACAACGGCCACCCCTGCCAGAAGCCATGCTTTTATGCCTGACCGGCGTTCTGTGCCGAATTGAATCAATGTCATATCTTGCCCCTTGCCCTGCTGCCTCGACGCCATAATGACAGGTTTCGCCGGTTATGCGGTCCTTCTGCCAGTCACCCTGCACCACAAATCACACGGTGCAAGGCGGCGTTGCGCGCAGTCTAGCGGTAACAGCCTGTCAAGAAAAGTGACTAGCGGGCCGTGACGGGATTTTGGGCGAAAAACCCCTGAAAATGCTCTCGCGCGCCCGTGCGTCCGGACCATGCTTGAGGCGGGCAATGCACTCAGACCGCATGATTGCTCTGATGGCTGAAAATCCCCGCCCTGAAAACTTGTGCTTGCAGGAGAGGACGAAGAAAAATAGAGGAACACCCATCCGAATGCGGTGAGCAGTATTGAGCGGTTTTGAAACCCTACATTCTGTTCTCCGCAGCAACAGGACACGGATGGGTGGCCGAGTGGTTTAAGGCTCTAGTCTTGAAAACTAGCGTGCGGGGAACCGTACCGTGGGTTCGAATCCCACCCCATCCGCCAATAAGTGTTGAAATTAAAAGATAAAATCTGACATTTTTTGATTTACCCCACAAAAAGACCCACATAGAAAAAACGCTTGGGACAAGTCAGTAGTCGTCCAGCGCCTTTGATGTTTCGCGGGCATCTGCCAATAGTTCAGCTAATGCGCGCTTGAATTCATCACTTGCCCGCGACCGATTACCGTGACGCCATTTGCCATTGGCTGGCCCGCTTGGTGCGCCGCCCCTAGCCCCATGCATCCGGCAAACATTCCAACCGTTCACAGCGGGGCCTTTGCAACGGCAACCCGTGGTCTTGGCCTTTGCTGTGCATCTAGGAGCATCCGCAAGGCGCTGGGCGGGGTGCATGGGGTTGTTGTCCGGTTTCATTTGTTCCCCCCCTCCCTTTGAGTGCCCTGCGTCGCTTTACAAGGTATCTCTTGGAGAAAGCTAGCTTGTCTTATACAACGTTTCTTAAGCGACTTGATTGTTGGCACTTTTGTAGTGAGTGCCTTTGAGTGTTGAAATTGGATTTTTTGCTAAACGTGGTGGCGCGCGTGCTGAATACGTTCCTTCCGACGTTCATCTTCTCGTTAGCATTTAGCAAGTTTTTTTTGTTTATCTTTCGAGCAATCAATCGAGAGAGTTATAGAATTATCATTAGATTTAGTGTGGCAATCGGCAGCCTTGCTTTTGGTCTTTTTCTGGGCCTTTTTGTTTTCACTACTTCAATAAGTATAGCATCGGATATTCCGTTTAAGGTTCTTCAAGGCACACTGAATTTCAATGACTATCCTGGATCGTTATTTGTTAAGTGGGGTTCAATAGGTGCATTGCTTGGTGCTGGATATGCATTTTTTGGACAGTGGCCAGCCAGCTTAGATCAAGCATACACTCCTGAAAAATTCAAATTGACTTCAAAGCATATGGATGGTTCAGACTTCAAGTCTCTGCAGACGAAGTCAAGCAATTCTGTTTGGTTGTTTGGGAAAATGAAGCTGCTAGTGATGTTGATGATTGTTGTGTGGCTAGCAATATATTTAAGCAGTTGGGAAGTTTTGATTTCATCAAAGCTACGTCCTGTAGAAAGTGGTAGTTTTGCCGCGTTTTATAGTGAACGAGTGAGCAGGGAAGTTCCAAAGACGTTGGAGTGTACTTATTTTATAGCAACCGGGTTTCTGCATAAATCCTACTCCTACATTATGGCTGGAAGCGGCAAGCCAGCCTGCCCAAGAATTTTCTCATTCGCTGATAACTGAGAGCAGTTCGGTGGGGCATTTAGCGTTGAATTTATTTGTTGGTCTCTACTCGCTGTTGGACGTTACCGCCCCCACAATCGCCTGACCGCCTGCATTGACCGTCACATGTTCAACTGTGACCTTCTGTTGCCCTCCTGTGCGGTATCGCTTCAACGCATCCATCTGCGTAGTGAACGCGCGGGCCAGCTTGTTCAAAGCGCGCTCGGCTGCGTCCTGCTGTGGTATGTTTTCGACATGGTTCAAGCGTCTTGCCGGCATCATGGTCGCCGCATGGATCGCGCCCATCTGCGTGGCAAGTAGTGCCTCCAGTTCGTCACGCGGCTTGATGGACCGGACCACCGACAAAACAAAGTTGGAGTTGTCGCTGTCCACGCTTGTAGACTGTGAACCCAAGCAAGCGATTTGACCGATTAATCCCTTGTGAAATTCACAGTCGCGGGTGCCGATATCCGCCATTTGCACCACAGTCGCGATTTCCACGCTGTCACATTTGAAGGCGATGTGCAGCGCGGTTCCTTTCATGGATAGCTGCATGGGCGGGGCTGTTTCCTTTGCCTGCACTTCACAAGCAGTCTTTTCCATTCGTTTCCGGGTGATGGTGTCCATATTGGCCGAGATCACCGACCGCCGGATGTTGCATCTCGGATAGTCTCAGAGGCGGATTATGTGGCCGCTGACGCCATCATCCAGCGTAGTGCAGATTTCACAGATGCGCTGAACGCCGCCTCTGCACGTCCGGCAAAACCCGTCCGTCGCTTCAGGGTTGAGGTGCCCATTGAAGATACTTTGGGGCCTGATTTTGCTAGACGTGTTGAAGGGGTCGAAAGGATCGGTGACTTCGGCGATAGTGGCGCTCGCCCGGTAGATGTGAACTTTGAGGGTGGGACTGTCATCGCGGTATACACTCTGCGACCAGACGGTTCAGTCGATCTTTATACTCTCTACCCGAATAAGAGGTAAGCACATGCAAGATAAAGAGTTCTACGATTTGCTTCTCTGCTACCTTGCCACGGATTCATATGATCCCGAGGCATTAAAAGGACTGCTGACAGGTGATCCTCAGCTATCCGCCGCGTTCCGTGCAAATCTTCAAAGACTTGGCTCTGATGGGAATTGGTCTGTTGCAGCAGCTAGAAGAGATTTGAACTATGGTTTCAGGAACTCGAATGATCTTGGGAAATGGCTTTTGGATCTGGATAGTTTCTTGTTCGGGGATGGTCCGGTTCCTTAACTTCCTGAATTGAAACTACCGTGCGAGGCCAACCTAGTCTAGGCGGGGCGAGATTAGGCGCTGCGCGAAACGGTTGATCGAACTCTCCGTCGACAGCAGATTCTGCGCTTATCTTGACATGGCAATGCAAATGCATTACCTATTGCGGGTAACAAATGCCCCCTTTTTTCAGGAGACTGCCATGACAGCGCTCGCACAAGATGTCTC
>NZ_JAINWI010000010.1 GCF_021021435.1 Seohaeicola saemankumensis | reverse complement strand
CAAGACGCGCCTGCACAGCGCCATCGGATACATCACACCGAACGAAGCAGAGGAGGCATTCTACGCAAACTTGAACGTTGATGAAAAAGCAGCGTAATCATTGAACCAGAAACTCTCCGGTAAACCCGGAGCGATTCAAGATGACCCAACAGCCCCCGGGCACCACTTATTCAGATAGATTTGTGGTAGGAATTAAGCATTTCGTATCTGTAAAAGGCTTGATATCTTTCCTGTTGTGTTCATGTCCAAGAGCGGGGGGCTTTTTGTGAACCATCATAGCCGCAAAGCCAGAAAAGGCGGCTTTTGAGCGACGGCCACGACCTTGGGTCGTTCGGGACACGCTTTGCCTGCGCCGCTGACCGTTCCGGCCTTCAGCGCAAGCAGTTGTTTTCGGCAGCCTTCAGGCGGCGGATTTGCGGTGCAGGGCGTGTTGCGCAGCGATGATGTCTGCGGCCTTTTCCCCGATCATGATGGATGCCGCATTGGTGTTTCCGCTGATAATGTCGGGCATGACGCTGGCATCTGCCACACGCAGCTTCCCGACCCCTTTGACGCAGAGTTCGGTATCGACCACATCACCCATCCGGCAGGTCGAGACCAGATGATAGACCGTTGTCGAATAATGCAGCGCCATATTCTCCAGTAGCGCGTCGCTTGGTCTTTCGCCTTGCACATAGCCATGTTTGCGCGCCAGTGCGGGCGGCACGTTCAACGGACCGGGTTTTTTCTCTCCGGGCCAGTTGTCCACGATCTCCAGTGCTTTTCTCATCACGGCAACCATCACCTTGAGATCATGCGGATCGGTGAAATAGTTCATCCGGATGATCGGATTATCAGCAGGGTCCGCACTGGCCAGAACGATCTCGCCCGTGCTGTGAGGCAGGACAGGATTTGCCAGCAGGATCATGTTTTCCTGATCGGCCGCCAGAATCTTGTCCGGGTCCTCGAAGAACGTGGAGATGTCGATCCGAAGACGGTCCCTGAGCAGGCCAGCATCATAGCCGCAAGGGACATATCCGATCTGGGCGTCATGGCTGTGTAGATCGCCCAGCCCCGTCGAGAAGAAGGCCACCGCATCGTAAAGCGACGATGACACAAGGCTCTCGCCTGTCTCGGCCCATTGGCCCAGTCGCCGCTCGGCCTCGGCCTTGAGACCAGCCAGTTCCGGGGGTAAATTGACGTCATCGGCGGGATCAGCCGGCAAAGGACCAGCCGGTGCGCGCAGCGCATCAGGCCCTGCCGATACGCCGACCTCGGCAATCGGTACGCCAATACCGGGCGCTGGAAAGAACAACGCGCAGTGCAGGTGGTCCTTGAGGTTCTTGCCGACGGCGGGCAGGTCATGGCGGCATTGCAAGTCAACGGCCTCTATCTCGCGGCGTGGACCGATGCCTGACAGCATCAGGATCTGCGGCGAACCGACAGCACCTGCGCTTAGGATGACCTCGCGCGCCGCATGGATCACATGCGACGCGCCCGCGGCATCGCGATACTCTATCCCTGTAGCACTCAGATCATCCGCGTCATCCGACAAGACAATGCGTGTGACATGTGCATGGGTGATGATCGTCAGGTTGTCGCGTGCCTCGGCTGCTCCCTCGAGAAAGGCGTGATAGGTGCTGGACCGCATGCCCTTGCGGGTTGTGGTCTGGAACAGCGAGGCCACGCCTGCCGGTCCGCCTCGGTCGCGCCCGTTATAGTCCCCGTTGGCAATGCCGCTATTGCCAGCCGCCGCAACAAAATCGCGGGATGCGGGAATAACCGGAGAGCGGACAGAGACGCCAAGCGGCCCTCCCGTTCCATGTGCCGACCTGTCCACCACAATTTCGTTGCTGGGGGCCAGATCCTCGCTTTTGATGAAGTAGGGCAGTACGTCTTCAAAGCTCCAACCCGTGGCGCCACCGGCGGCCCAAGCGTCGAAATCGCCGGGATGGCCTCTGACATAAGCCATGTAATTCAGTGCGGAAGAGCCTCCCAACATCTTGCCGCGCGGCACAGCCATCACATTGCCAACCAGACCAAGCCCTGCATTGCCGGGATCGGCGGTATACATCCAGTCGACCGACGGGTCCAGTTGCAGGCTGGCCACCGCCGCCGGCATCGAGGCATGTGCCGGAGGTTTTCCTCCCGCTTCGACGAGGGCGACACTGCAATTCGGGTCCTCGCTCAGCCTGGCGGCAATTACAGCGCCGGCTGACCCTCCTCCAACGATAATAAAGTCATAAACGTCTGTCATTCTTGTTTCTCCTCCCTGAAGAACCTCTGCTCAACACAGCTTTTGTTTAGGAACATCCCGAAATGGAACGCTTCCCAGCCTAAGTTGCGCAGCTGCGGATTTTGGATCAAGGATTTTCACAAAAGGTCCCGATCACGATCTTGCAAGGGACGCGCTCTGTACTTGTCGCACCGATGAGCGCGCAGCTTCTTCGGCTAGCTGCATCGCACAGGCTTTCCCTATCCCCCCAGCGCCGCCTGTGATGATGGCGGTTTTTCTGGTACGTCTGTTTGTGACCGTTCTTTTTAGTTGTCTTTGTTACCATGGCCTTCCGGCATGACGGTCCTTTTTGATCCATTCCCAAACGATAAACGTCGTTGAGTTGTGCTTTCTCACGCTTTGCTTTCGCGACGTAAGCGGACAAACGTGAGCCAATAGATCTTCCCAAACCTTGGCGATGGATGCTGGTGACGGAAGTATGCGCGACGTGTCGGCAATTACGCCGCTTTGCGGCGATCTGATCATCAAGGTGATGTAATGACTGCAGGCAGTTCCACGGCGGTTCCGGCTACATGGCAGGCACCCAGATCGAAGGCACGGTGCGCGACGTCCGCGTGCAGGCGATCAGGTGCGGAGCGACCGAGAAAATGCTGGAGGAGATCGCAAAGCGGCTGTAAGCCACAAGCGCCGCAAGAGTGGCGAATAATGCTAAGAGCATTTTCGGCAAGATGAGGGCGCGCGGCGTGAGTCAGCTTTTGTTCAGACCGCCGTTCAGGTCTGGCAGAAGCCGTTTGTGTTTGCGCATCTCGGTCAAAACATCGCCGAAAGTGACCAGTCCCTGCGCCTCGAGCATCGGGATCATCCGCAGAAATACATCGCGCGTGGCGATGGCGTCACCCAATGCGGTGTGGCGCACCTCGTCGGGCAGGTCGACTTCCAGCCGCTGCACGATTTCGTCCAGCGTATGGCCTTCGGTGCCGCCGAAAAGCACTGCCGACAACAGCACGGTATCCAGCACCGGATTGTCGAAGGCGACCCCGATGGATGTGGCATGGCGGTGGAAGAAGGCCATATCGAAAGGTGCGTTATGCGCCACCAGGACGGCATCACGGGCAAAGCTGTGAAAGCGCCGACCGGCCACAGCCATATCCGGTGCATCCGTGACCATCGCATCCGTCACGCCATGCACGGCGGTCGCGCGCGCGGGGATCGGGCGGCCGGGATTGACGAGTTGATCCAGCACCTCGCCCGCCGCCTGCTGGCAATTGACCACGCGCAGCGCACCGATCTGTACGACCTCGTCCTTGTCGGGCAGAAGCCCCGTCGTTTCGGTGTCAAAGACCACATAGGTCAGATCGCGCAGGGCCACGTTCAGGATGTTGTCGGACTGCACGCGCGTATTCAGTTCGAAATCATAGACCACGGGTCGCGCCGGTGTCGTTTCCCGCGGGACCGGAAAGCTGAGCATATAGCCCTGATCTGCCCCGAGATCATGCAAGGTCACATCGAACAGTTGCGCCCCGTCCGCCGTGACAAGTTGCTGGTCCAGCGTGCTGCGCCCCGTGTCCGACAGGTTTGCCAGTGCCGCAAGCAGATAGGTTTTGTCGAAATAGTCAAAAATGCGCTGTCCCAAACCAAGATGGTGCTGGTTGTCCAGCATCGCCGCTGCATGACCGTCATAGAGCGAGATCCGGTGATCGGGACCCACCATGACAACGGCAGCGGGGATAGCCGACAGGATGCGTGTCAACTGTTCACGTTCCGCCATCAGGCGCTTGGTGTGGCGCGCGATATCGGCGTCGGCGTCGGATTTGGCCTGTCCCAGCCGCGAGGTCAGTGCAGATGCGGCCGATGTCAGCTCGCCCAGATGACGCGCGACGGCAGTGTCTATCCCGCCCCGCATGTCGGTGGCGGCGCGGGCATGCATGGCTGCTGTCAGCCTTTCAATCGGGCGGGCAACCATCTCGTCAAAGATCAGCCACATCAGGGCGCACAGGCCCAGTATCGCAAAGCTGGCCATCAACCCCGCCGACACAAAAGCCGGTCGCGCCTCTTCCATATCCAGCCGTGAATCGGCAAGCACCAGCGATCCGACCACGGCCCCGATGGACCCCACGGCCAGCAGCCCGAAAAAAGCCAAAGTACGTTGACGAGGTTTGAGGCGGTCAAACACGGGCTTATGCCTCCTTGCAGACAAGGGCTGTGGCAGGGTCGTTCTGTCCGGTCTGGTCCCAACGCGCGACGCGGACTGTCCCGTCATCGTTGAAGACCTTTTCGGCATCCAGCAAGGCGCTGCGGCCTTGCGCGCAGTCAAAGACCACGGGCAGAACACGGACGGGTTCCCAGCGGGTGAAAAAGATCACGCGGCTCAGCCGCAGATCGGGCTGGCCCTCGTTACGCTGCACACCGTCCAGATCAACGGCGACAAAACGGTCGACATAGGGCACGACATAGGTCCAGGGGCTATAGGCCGCACTGTGATCGGCGGTCGAGATGACCTCGAAACCGGCAGGCAGCAGTTCAAGCGTGCGCGGATACCAGCGATACTCGTTGGTCAGGCTCATCAGGATCATACCCGCGCCCGCCCCGGCCGGAATGGCCCAGCGCGGCAAACGGCCGCCGATCAGCCGGTTCAGGATCATCACAATCCCCGCCGCAGCAAAACCGGCGGCAATGATCGTGATTATATCAACATACATTCTTTCTCTCCTCCTCCCGCATGCGGGAAAACCCGGAACTGCGGGGTCAGCCGATCACGCCCCGTCCTTGGGTCGCGGCGGATTGCATTGTACGAACGACAACAAAGGCGTCGCGCAGATGGCTACGCTCGAATTCGGACAGAACATTGGGTGCCATGAAATTGTCAGGCTTGCCGCCCGCGCGGATCAGCGTCGCCTGATGTTCCAGACGGGTTTGGGCGATCAGGTCATAGGCGTCCAGCAGGTCGCGCCCGCCGCTCTGGCTGATCAGTCCGCCGCTATGGGCCGCTTCAAGCCGCGCCCGTGTATTGACCATCTCAAGCTGGCCGCGCAGCGCATAAATCCGTCCCAGATCGACGACAGGCACGACGCCGTTCAGCTTCATGTCGATGTGGTTCTTGTGCTCGCCGCTGCGGACCGTGGCAAAGCCGCGAAGCAAGCCCAAGGGCGGGATATGTTTCAGCGAGTTCGACACCATATGCGCCACGAAGATCGAGTTGCGCGCCGCAAGTTCGAGTGTTTCGCGTTGCAGATCGTCAAATAGCGTGCGCGTCCCGCCGATGGGGCGCAGGTCGAACATGACCGAAGCCAGCATCTGCGCTTCGGGGTTCGGGGCTTCGATCCAGCGGCGGAAATAGCCGCGCCAGACGCTCACCGGCTGGCACCAGCGCGGATTGGTCGCCATCATATCGCCAGGGCAATAGAAATAGCCCGCCCCGTCCAGCCCGTCGCTGACGAATTTCGCCAGTTTCGCGAAATAGGGCATATCCGCCTCGGTCACGGCATCGTCCAGCATCAGGCAGTTGTCCTGATCCGATACGCCGGTCTGTTCCTGTCGCCCCTGCGATCCGCAGGCCAGCCAAAGATAGGGCACAGGCGGCGGGCCAAGGCTGTCTTCGGCCAGCGCCAGCAGACGCCGTGTCGCGGCATCGGCGATGTCGGTGATCAGGCGGGTGACGGTCTCGTGACGGTTGCCCGCACCGACCAGTTGTACCAGAAGGCGTGGGATATGGGCTGTTACCGCGCCCAGATCGGCAGGGCCGCTGGCGCGCGCGACATCGCGTACAAGCGAGGCAGTATTCGTGGCCTGAAAGCGGGTCAGGTTGGTTTGGGTCACGATCCCGACCAGCTTGCCCTGATCCACGACAGGAACATGCCCGAAACGGCGTTCCATCATCATATGCAGCACATCCGAGCCGATGGCCGAAGGAGGCAGTGTTTCGGGGTTGGCGGTCATGATCTCGTGCACGGGGCGCGAGATGTCCAAGCCTTCGGCGACCACACGGTTGTTGATGTCATGCAAGGTGACGATGCCGGCCAGACGGTCACTATCGGTGATGCCAAGCGCGGAAATCCGGTGCGACCGCATCAGGCGCGCCGCATCAAAAATCGAGGTCTGCGTGGTGCAGGTGATCGGATCGGATGCCATCAGCCGGTCAACGCGCATTTCGGTCAAGGCGACAGGACGGGCGGCATCAGCCGCCTCGCGCGCGCGGCTGCGTGCGAAAAAGCGGCGCACGCCCTCGTTGCCTGCGATCAGATCGTTGAAATCATCGGTGGGCAATAGCAGCAGTTCGCCATCAATGAGAGCGCGGGCATTGGTTCCGGTCACGCCGTCGCGCATCAGCCCGCGTTCACCAAAGGAATTTCGGGCACTCAAGTGCGAGACAATCTCGCCACTGTCCGAGGTGATTTCGACCTCGCCTTCATGGATGACATATAGACCTTCGCAGGCCTCGCCATAGCTGTAGATCACATCGTCTTTCTTGACCGGCAGGCGGCGAAACTGATCCGCGATGCGGGTCAGGTCGGCGTCGGCAAAACTGTCATAGGGATGAATGGTGCCGAGAAAACGGCGCAGGTCGTCAGCAGAACGTGGCATCAAACCGATCCTTGGGAATGTCCCTCTAGCCTCTGGTGACAACTGTCTAGCGCAGGGTAGGGCACGGGAACATCTGAAAAAGCAGAAGGGGCGGTTCTTTCGAACCGCCCGCTCCGAAGGGGTTAGTGACCTGTGGCCGCACCCGCGCCTTTGGGCACGCGGATGGATTCCACCAGTTCCTGGATCTCGCGCGGTGGCTCTTTGGTCAGCGCCGATACGATATAGGCGGTGCCGAAGTTCAGGAGCGCGCCGACGGTGCCGAACGAGGCAGGCGAGATTCCGAACAGCCAGTTTGCAGGCACGTTCTCCAGCGTGTTGGTGCCGGGGATGAAGAACCAGCCCAGGAACAGGAAGATGTAGATGGCGGTCGAGAACAGACCAACCAGCATCCCCATGATCGCGCCTTCCTTGTTGATGCGCTTCGAGAAGATGCCCATCATCAGCACAGGGAAGATTGTCGCTGCCGCCAGACCGAAGGCCAGCGCCACCACCTGAGCCGCAAAGCCAGGAGGGTTGAGGCCCAGCCATGTTGCCAACACAATGGCAAAGCCCATCGAGACACGCGCAGCCATCAACTCGCCTTTTTCGCTGATGTTCGGATTGATCGAACCCTTGATCAGGTCATGCGAGACAGCAGACGAAATCGCTAGCAGCAGACCCGCCGCCGTGGACAGCGCCGCAGCCAGACCGCCAGCAGCCACCAGAGCGATCACCCAGCCCGGGAGCTTTGCAATCTCAGGGTTGGCCAGAACCATCATGTCGTTGTCGATCTTGGTCAGTTCGTTGCCGGTCCAGCCACGTTCTGCCGCGATCTCCTGCATGCGGGGATTGTTTTCGTTGTAGTACTGGATGAAACCGTCGCCGTTCTTGTCTTCAAAGGCCAGCAGACCGGTGTTCTTCCATGTGTTGATCCAGCTGAGTTCGGGATCGGTATTGATCGCCTCCAGCGAGATCGGATCGCCTGCCAGCGCTTCGCCTGTGACGGCGTTTGGCCAGAAGGTGGTCGAGATGTTCATGCGCGCCATCGAACCCACGGCAGGTGCCACGGTGTAGAGCAGGGCGATGAAGACAAGGGCCCAACCAGCGGACCAGCGTGCATCAGCCACCCGCGGCACAGTGAAGAAGCGGATGATGACGTGTGGCAGACCGGCAGTACCGATCATCAGTGACATGGTGAAGAACACCATGTTCAGGGTCGATGTCGTGTGCGAGGTGTATTGCGTGAAACCAAGTTCGGTCACGACCTGATCAAGCTTGCTCAGGAACGCGATATCACCGCCCGCCGGAGCGTAACCACCCAGCAGCCCCAGCTGCGGGAAGAAGTTGCCGGTGATCTGGAGCGAGATGAAGATCGCCGGAATGGTGTAGGCTATGATCAGAACGCAATACTGGGCAACCTGCGTATAGGTGATGCCCTTCATCCCGCCGAAAACCGCATAGATGAAGACGATCGAGGCACCGATATACAGGCCTGTATCGGTCGAGACTTCCAGAAAGCGCGCGAAAGTCACACCCACACCGCGCATCTGGCCGATCACGTAGGTGACCGAGATCACGATCAGACAGATCACAGCCACAAGACGTGCGCCCTTGGAATAGAAGCGGTCGCCGACGAATTCCGGCACGGTGAATTTGCCGAATTTTCGCAGGTATGGTGCTAGCAGCAGCGCCAGAAGCACATAGCCGCCTGTCCAGCCCATCAGGAAGGACGATTGCGCGTAGCCGCCCGCAGGTGCCAGCGCGATGATGCCCGCCATCGAGATGAAAGAAGCCGCCGACATCCAGTCCGCAGCGGTGGCCATGCCGTTCATCACGGGCGGAACGCCCTGACCGGCGGCATAGAACTCGGCGGTCGAGCCCGCACGGGCCCAGATCGCGATGCCGATATAGAGCGCAAAGGACGCGCCCACCACCAGCAGGTTAAGAGTATACTGATCCATTGGTTTCCCTGTCCCTATCTCTTATTCTTCGACGCCGTGTTCGGCATCGAGCTTGTTCATGCGCCAGGCATAGAAAAAGATCAGTACCAGGAACACGAGGATCGAGCCTTGTTGCGCGAACCAGAAGCCCAGATCGGCCCCGCCCACGGAAATACCCATCAGGGCTGGCCGCAGGATGATGCCGAACCCGAACGATACCGTCGCCCAGATCGCAAGGCTTATCAGGATGATCCGCACGTTTGCGGCCCAATAGGCGTTATTGTCTTTTGAGTTGTCTGCCATGAAAGGCGTCCTCCCTAGTTGCACTTTTCCGAAAGATGCGGGACTTTCCGCATCTCCCCCTCCCGATTACGCGACAGCCCGTTGGACTATCGCGCTCAGCCCTTCGGCGATCTGCCCGATCTCGCCCATGGCGTCGATCCGTTGCAGAGTGCCTTGTTCCTCGTAATAGGCGATCAGCGGCGCGGTCTGCGCGTGATAAGCCCCCAGACGCTGACCCACAGTGGCCGCGTTGTCATCGGCACGCCGCTTCATATCGGTGCCACCGCATTTGTCGCAAGTGTCTGCAATCGCTGGCACTTTATAGCTGTCGTGATAGCCCTCGCCACAGGTGCCGCAGGTATAGCGGCCAGCTACACGCGCTACCATCTCTGCGTCGTCCACCTCGAGCGAGATAGCCGCGTTGATCTGCTGCCCGCTTTGCGCCAGCAGCGCGTCCAGCGCCTGCGCCTGCACATTGGTGCGCGGGAATCCGTCAAGGATCACGCCTTTCGCGGTATCGGGTTCGGCCAGCCTGTCCTTGAGGATCGCCAGAACGATCTCGTCGCTGACCAGACCGCCCGCCGCCATTACGGATTGCGCCGCGCGACCCGCCTCGGTGCCCGTAGCCACAGCCGCGCGCAACAGATCGCCGGTGGACAGTTGCACCAGTCCGAAACGGTCCTGAAGCATTCGTGCCTGCGTGCCTTTGCCTGCCCCCGGAGGGCCAAGCAGGATCAGAACGGCGGGGCGTGTCATTGTGTCGGCACCCATGCTGCTCAAGCCTTGTTCATGCGGTTTTCGATCAGGTGATCGACAACCGAAGGATCTGCCAGCGTCGAGGTGTCGCCCAACGCGCCAAAATCGTTTTCGGCGATTTTACGCAGAATGCGGCGCATGATCTTGCCCGAACGGGTTTTCGGCAGGCCCGGTGCCCATTGGATCAGGTCGGGGCTGGCGATCGGACCGATCTCGGTGCGGACCCATTTGACCAGTTCCTTGCGCAGATCCTCGGACGGTTCGATCCCGTTCATCAGCGTGACATAGGCATAGATGCCCTGTCCTTTGATGTTGTGCGGATAGCCGACCACAGCCGCCTCGGCGACGTTCACATGAGCCACCAGCGCGCTTTCGACCTCGGCCGTGCCCATCCGGTGGCCGGAGACGTTGATCACATCATCGACGCGGCCCGTGATCCAATAATAGCCATCCGCATCGCGGCGGCAGCCATCGCCTGAGAAGTAGTAGCCTTTGTAGTCGCTGAAATAGGTCTTCTCGAACCGGTCGTGATCACCGTAAACCGTCCGCATCTGGCCAGGCCAGCTATCCTTGAGGCAAAGAACACCCTCGGCGGCCGTCGTGTGGATTTCCTCACCGGTTTGCGGATCAAGGATGACGGGCTTCACACCGAAAAAGGGCAGGGTGGCCGAACCCGGCTTGGTCGGGATCGCGCCTGGCAGCGGCGTCAGAAGATGCCCTCCGGTTTCGGTTTGCCACCAAGTATCCACGATCGGGCATTTGCCCTTGCCGACGGTGTCATTATACCAGTTCCACGCCTCGGGATTAATCGGTTCGCCCACGGTGCCCAACAGCTTGATGCTGGACAGGTCATATTTCTCGACAGGCTCGGTGCCATGCGCCATCAGCGCGCGGATCGCGGTGGGGGCGGTGTAGAACTGGTTGACCTTGTGCTTCTCGCAAACTGCCCAGAACCGGCCCGCATCGGGATAGGTCGGCACACCCTCGAACATCAGGGTCGTCGCGCCATTGGCCAGCGGACCGTAGACGATATAGCTGTGACCGGTCACCCAACCCACATCGGCTGTGCACCAGAAGATATCGCCGTCATGGTAATCAAACGTATATTGATGCGTCATCGCGGCATAGGCCAGATAGCCGCCCGATGTATGCACTACGCCCTTGGGCTGACCGGTTGAACCTGAGGTGTAGAGGATGAAAAGCGGGTCCTCCGCGCCAACCTCGGCAGGAGCGCAGTAATCATCCGCCTCCATCGCCATTTCGGTGTAATCGTAATCGCGCCCGTCCACCCATGTGGTCTGCCCGCCGGTGCGGCGCACCATCAGGCATTTGACGCTGTCCTTGCAATGTAGCAGCGCCGCATCGGTATTGGATTTCAAGGGCGTTGCGCGTCCACCACGTGGCGCATAGTCGGCGGTGATCACCACTTTCGCATCGCAACCGTTGATCCGCGCGCCCAGTGCGTCAGGCGAGAAGCCCGCGAAGACAATGGAGTGAACGGCACCGATCCGCGCGCAAGCCAGCATCGCATAAGCGGCTTCCGGGATCATCGGCAGATAGATGACAACGCGGTCGCCCTTACGCACGCCCATCGACTCGAGGATATTGGCCATCCGGCAGGTGCGACGGTGCAATTCACTGTAAGTAATGTGCAGCGCCTGATCCTTGGGATCATCGGGTTCCCAGATGATCGCGGTCTGGTCGCCCCGCGTGGGCAGATGACGGTCGATGCAATTGGCGCTGACGTTCAGCGTACCATCCTCGAACCATTTGATATCGACCTTGCCCAGCGTGAAATCCGTGTTCTTGACGCGGGTGAACGGCTTGATCCAGTCGATCCGCTTGCCATGCTCCGCCCAGAAAGCCTCAGGGTCATTGATCGAGGCTTCGTACATCGCCTTGTATTGGTCTGCCGTCACATGGGCTTTGGCGGCAAAGTCAGCCGAAGGCGCATACATGGTATCGGTGCTGGTCTGGTTGGTCATAGATCCTCCATTCTTCATCTCGGCTCTAAAGCCAGTGACGCGCACCAAACGGGTGGCCGCGACGTCATCTCCTCGGGCGTGAATTTACCACAGAGATGCCATTTTTGTATAAGATACTGTTTTTTATTGTTTATTAAGTAAAGAAATTATCAAGACGTGATAATTTCTGTAAATTTCTTCGACTTCACAGAAAATTTACATACAGTTTACGGGTTTGGCGCGGAACAATCTGTCGTTGTGCAATGGGTTGTATGCTGCTTCATGCCAAAAATGGCATGTCTTTCGACGATGATGATTCCCCTTGGATTGCATGGCTCCATCCGCATATGACGTCGCGTCACTGATTCTTCGGCGCAGTCAGGCTGTCCGATTTCGGGGATTCTCTACCTGTAATCTTGGTGCTGTCGCAGGGCCTGTGCTATTCGATCTGACGATGGTTAGAACGCCGTGGCTGACCGTGCGGCTTGATCGTATTGCCCCGACATTGTCCGCAAAAGCGTGGCCAGTTTGCTGATCTGTTCCGGCTCCAGCCCCAGTTCCAGAACCGGCTTCAGAAGAAGACCCTCGCGGATTTCGCGGTAGCGCGCGCAAGCATCCTGTCCGGCTTCTGTTGCCTCGACCGTCTTTTCCTTGCCGCGACGCCCTTCCATGACCAGCCCGTGTTTGGTCAGCTTCTTGATCGCGTAGTTGACGGTATGCGTATCCTCGACATTCAGCACCAGGCAGATATCGGCCAGTTTCTTGGCCCGCCCACGATGGCGCACGGTATGCAGCACAAGCACATCCAGCGCAGACAGGTCGGGAAAGCCGGTGGCTGCCATCGCCCGCACCATCCAGCGGTTAAAGGCATGTCCGGCGATGATCATGCCGAATTCAAGTTCGGATATCTCGGCAAAGGAACCCTCTGCCAAATGCGCGGATGATACGATGGGGCCAATTCGTGATGTCATAGGCATGAGAATGAGTAACGCTGATAAAATGTCAACAATTTGTTGACGTATTCTGAAAGTCAGGCACTATGGACAGTGGAATCAGGGTTGGTTCCGGCTGGTTTTCAGCGTGACTTGACCGGATGAACCCGCCTCTGCACCTTGTTGGTGCAGCCACGATTTGGGATGGGGCGCAAGATCCTGCCCATGACCGCCCGCAAAGCCGGGCCTCAACCGGGAGACAGTTCATGAAAACATTGACCAACCTACTGACCGCGACGGCCCTGACCACGGCCATTGCATCACCTGCTTTTGCCGAGACATGGGATATGCCGCTGGCTTATCCGGCCACCAACTTCCATTCGGCGGTTGCCGCCGAATTCGGAAAATGCGTCACAACCGGGACTGGCGGCGATATCACCATCGCTACGCATCCCTCTGGTTCGTTGATCGCGGGCAATGATATCAAGCGCGCCATCCAGACAGGGCAGGTGCCTATCGGCGAGCGTCTGATGTCGGCGCACCAGAACGAGAATGCGGTATTCGGTTTCGACAGCATCCCCTTTCTTGCCACGTCGTTCGATGATTCCGCCAAGCTGTGGGAAGCAGCCAAGCCGACACTGGAAAAGGTGCTGGCCGATCAGGACCTGACGCTGCTTTATACCGTTCCGTGGCCGCCGCAGGGCATCTATTTCAAGGCGCCCATCGCTTCAGTAGATGAAATGAGCGGTATCAAATTCCGCGCCTACAACGCTGCGACCGCGCGTCTGGCCGAGTTGACCGGCATGCTGCCCGTGCAGATCGAGGCCGCCGAACTGAGCCAGGCGCTGGCAACAGGTGTCGCGGATTCCATGATCTCTTCCGCAGCGACTGGCTATGACAGCAAGCTGTGGGAAAGCCTCAACTACTTCTACGAGGTCGATGCGTGGTTGCCGCGCAACTACATCATGGTGAATTCGGGCGTCTGGGATGGCCTGTCTGAAGAAAACCGCGGCATCATCACCGGCTGTGCCGAACTGGCCGAATATGCGGGCAATTGGCGCGCACGGGAATATACCGGCTTTACGCTGCAAGGTCTGCGTGACGGCGGCATGACGGTCGAGCCTGCCTCGGACGCATTGAAAGCCGGTTTGCAGGAAATCGGCGCGACCATGACCGAAGAGTGGCTGGCAGCCGCAGGAGAGGATGGCGCAGCCATCGTCGAAGCCTACCGCGCCATGAAGTGATCGGGGCAGGGGGGGCGTCATGAACTGGCGGCCCCCCGGCAACCGTCCTCAATCCCGAAAACCAGAACGGAGGGGCCAATGGCCATTCTTCGCGGAGTGCGTATTTTTCTCGACGGTTTGTACCGCGCGGGCAGCATCCTTGCTGCAATTGCCCTCATCGCGATCCTGTTTCTGATCGTCGTGCAGATGCTGGCCCGCTGGACCGGCGAGGTGTTTCCGGGCGCGCCCGAATATGCAGGCTATGCCATGGCCGCCGCATCCTTTCTGGCCTTTGCCGATGCGCTGAACAAAGGCAGCCATATCCGTGTGTCAGTTCTGCTGAACGCCTTGCCGCCGCGCGGGAAGTGGATCGTCGATATTTGGTGCTTTGCCATCGGGGCTGCCATCGCGTGGTATGTCGTCTGGTATGCGCGCAAATTCGTCTATTGGTCGTGGAAATTCGGCGACGTCAGCCAAGGGCAGGACCGCACCGCGCTCTGGATGCCGCAATCCCTGCTCGTTCTGGGGGCCGCTATTCTGGCCATCGCACTGACTGACAACCTGATCTCGCTTCTGTTCCGCGGAAAATCCCGCGTCACCCGTGACCCAAGCGGTCATAGCGCAGCGGAGTAGTCCCGATGGAAGACCTGTCTATCATCCTCCTGTTTTTGTTCGTCCTGTTTGTCCTGTTGGGCTCTGGCGTCTGGGTCGGGCTTGCCCTGATGGGCGTTGCCTGGGTGGGCATGGAGCTCTTTACCACCCGTCCTGTAGGCGATGTGATGATGACAGTGCTCTGGCGCGCGTCATCCTCATGGACTCTGACGGCCTTGCCCCTGTTCATCTGGATGGGCGAGATCCTGTTTCGGACGCGGTTGTCCGAGGATATGTTTCGCGGCCTTGCCCCGTGGATGGCGCGCCTTCCGGGTGGGTTGATGCACACAAATATTGCGGGCTGCACCGTGTTCGCCGCCGTGTCGGGCAGTTCTGCCGCGACGCTGACCACCGTAGGAAAAATGTCGATCCCCGAACTGCGCAAGCGTAATTACCCCGAACGTATGATTATCGGCACGCTCGCAGGTGCCGCCACGCTGGGCCTGATGATCCCGCCCTCGCTGACGCTGATCGTCTACGGGGTGACTATCAACGAGAGCATCTCGAAGCTGTTTTTCGCGGGCGTCCTGCCCGGTCTGGTGCTTGCAACCATGTTCGCGGCCTATGTCGCGATCATGTCGCGTGTCTCGCGCGACTGGAAACCCGATCCCGAACCGCGTCAGAGCTTTGGTGACAAGCTGGCCAATTCGCGTTTCCTGATCCCCGTTTTCGCCTTGATCGGCGTCGTGATCGGCTCGATGTATCTGGGTTATGCCACAGCGACCGAGGCCGCCGCCCTGGGCGTGATCGGCGCGCTGGTGCTGGCCGCGATTCAGGGCTCGCTGTCGTGGCAGACCTTCAGCCAGTCGCTGATGGGCGCCACTCGCACATCCGCTATGATCGCGCTGATCCTTGCGGGGGCGGCGTTCCTGTCGATGGCCATGGGCTTTACCGGCCTGCCGCGCGGTCTTGCTGACCTGATCGGCAGTCTCAACCTGTCGCGGTTCGAATTGCTGATGGTGCTTTTGGTCTTCTACATCATCCTTGGCATGTTCCTTGACGGGATTTCCTCGGTCGTGCTGACTATGGCTGTGGTCGAGCCGATGGTGCGCGAGGCGGGGATTGATCTGATCTGGTTCGGTATCTTCGTCGTCGTGGTGGTCGAGATGGCACAGATCACGCCGCCCATCGGGTTCAACCTGTTCGTGCTGCAAGGCATGACCGATCACGAGATGGGGTATATCGCGCGCGCCGCCTTTCCGATGTTCCTGATCATGGTCGTGATGGTCTTCGTGCTGATCTTTGTGCCTGAACTCGCCACATGGCTGCCCGAGAATGTCCGCCAAGGGCCGGGCAGTTGACTATGCTGTCCGGATTGCTTGCCACAATCACCCGCCACGGGCGGCTGGCGCTGGTTGCGGGGCTGTTGGCAGGGTTGACCCTGCCGGATCTGGCCGCGCTAATCCGGCCCTGGCTGCCGCATCTGGTGGCGCTTTTGCTGTTCCTGACCGCCTTTCGTATCGGCTTGCGCCAAGCCGCAGGATCTCTGGGCGAGGCGCGGTCGGGCCTGATCTTGATCGCGGTGTTCCAGCTTGCCATGCCCTTGGTGGCGCTGGCGGTGTTCTGGGCGCTGGATTTGCATGCCACGCTTTTTGCCCTTGCGGTAATGCTCATGCTGACGGCACCCGGTGTCTCGGGGGCGGCGGCCTTTACTGCGCTGCTGGGCCGCGATCCCGCACCTGCGTTGCGTCTGCTGATTACCGGCATGGCGGTCTTTCCGCTGACGGTGATGCCGATCCTCTGGGCGACACCGGCGCTGGGCAATATGGCCGATGTTCTGGCCGCGTCGGGGCGATTGCTTGCGGTGATCGTCATCGCCTCGGCCCTCGGTTTTGCTTTGCGCCGTATGATCCCTGCGCCTGATCTGCGCCAGATCGACGGGTTGAACGCGATTGCGTTGTTTGTCATCGTAATCGGGTTGATGGCCGCTGTCGGCCCTGCCTTGCGCAGCGATCCGGTGCTGGTGCTGAAATGGCTGGCAGGTGTTTGCGCCGTCAATTTCGGTCTGCAAATCGTCTGCTATATGATCTTGCGGGACCGCGTTACGATGGACCCGACCGGCCCGTCGATCATCGCGGGCAACCGCAACGTGGCGCTGTTCCTGTTGGCTCTGCCTGCGGCGACCACCGACCCTTTGCTGATCTTTATCGGTGTCTATCAGGTGCCGATGTTCCTGACCCCTATCGCCATGCGCTGGCTTTATGCTCCGCGTCCTGATCCCAAGGCTGCACATTGATCCCATGACACAGACTGACACCCTGACACCTGATTTCCCCCGCATTTCCCCCGTTGGTATCGCTGGTCTATTGGTCAGCTTTGCCGACAGCCTGAGCGAGCCTGCAAATCGCGCGGCACTGGCCTTTCGCGCCGCGATCGAGGCAGATACGCTTGACGGGATCGAGGAAGTCTCGACCTCGCTGACCTCGACCTTTCTGCGTTTCGACCCGTTGCATCTGGATCACGCCAGCCTGACCGCACATGTAAAAAACCTGCTGAAGGCGCAGGACTGGACCCGCGCCGCCCTGCCGGAAGGGCGGCGGCATTTTCGGATCCCTTGTGTTTTCGGCACCGACCTTGCTCCGCAATTCGACGAGGCTGCGAAGGCCGCAGGCCTGTCCGCGCAAGCGGCCATCGACAGCCTGACCGCCGCACGCCCGCGCGTGCTGACCATCGGTTTCGCGCCGGGGCAGCCCTATACGGGCCAGCTGCCGAAGGAATGGGACATTCCGCGGCAGACAGCCCTGACTCCACGCGTGCCCGAAGGCGCGCTGGTTGTGGCGATCCGGCAATTGATCATCTTTTCGGCCCCCACCCAGACCGGCTGGCGTCATATCGGGCAGACGGCCTTCCGCTGTTTTCGTCCCGAATCGGACGAGCCTTTTGCCCTGCGTCCGGGCGATGAAATCTCGTTGTGGGCCATAGATGCCGAGGCGCTTGAGAATATTCGCACCACGGACAAAAGTGGTCAAGGCGGCGCCGAGATCGAGGTCATCCGATGAACCGCGCGCTGATCATCCACCGTGCAGGTCCGCAGGTCACCGTGCAGGACAAGGGCCGCGCTGGGCTGCTGGGCCAAGGGCTGTCACAGGGCGGCGCAGCCGATCCTGTCGCTTTGGCTGAAGGGGCGGCTTTGCTGCGACAACCTGCGGACTATGCTGCGCTTGAAATGGCCGGAATGGGTGGCAGTTTCGAGGTTGCCATGGAGACACGCATCGCTCTGACAGGCGCGCCGATGCAGGCCAGCATCGACGGGCAGGCGCTGGCGTGGAATGCCAGCCATCTCCTGCCAGCGGGCGCGCGGCTTGAAATAGGCGCCGCGATGCGTGGCAACTATGGCTACCTGCATCTGGGTGGTGGCATTGCCACCAAACCCGTGCTTGGCGCGCGCGCCACCCATCTGGCAGCCGGTATCGGGCAAGCCTTGCGGCAGGGGGACTGTCTGCCCTTGGACGATGATCCCCGAACTGAGGTAGGCATGACGCTGGACCCCGAGCCGCGCTTCACCGGCGGCACCGTCCGCATTACCCGCTCGATGCAGACGCAGTTGTTTGCCCCCGACATGCTGGAGCGGTTTCAGACCACGACATTTGCCCGCGACGCGCGCGGCAATCGTATGGGGGCGCGGCTGGAATTCGACGGCGATCCCTTCGCCGCCTCCGGCCAGTTAAGCATCCTGTCCGAGGTGATCGTGCCCGGTGATATCCAGATGACCGGCGACGGGACACCCTTCGTGCTGCTGCCCGAATGCCAGACCACGGGTGGCTATCCGCGGATCGGCACCGTGATCCCCGCTGACCTGCCCCGCGTGGTGCAAGCCGGGCAGGGTGTCACGCTGCGCTTCGAGGTGATCGACCTGTCCGATGCGGTCGAGGCACAGCGTCGCTTTGTCGCCGCGCTGGACAAGCTGCCCGCCACGATCCGCCCGCTGCTACGCGATCCGACGCAGATGCAGGATCTTCTGTCCTACCAGTTGATCAGCGGCGTGATTTCCGGCCATGAAGCCGAAGAACAAGGAAACTGAGCCATGACCCTGCCAACAAGCCCGCGTGTCGATCTGAATGCCGATATGGGCGAAAGCTTTGGCCCGTGGCGCATGGGCGATGACGCCGCGCTGCTGGACATCGTGACGTCGGCCAATATCGCTTGCGGGTTTCACGCCGGCGATCCCGATGTGATGATGAAAACGATGCGGCTGGCCGTGAAGAAGAATGTAGGGATCGGCGCGCATCCCGGCTACGCCGATCTGCAAGGGTTCGGCCGCCACAGGATGCAGGTGCCGCATGCCACATTGCAGAACCAGATCCGCTATCAGATCGGAGCGGCGCAAGCGATGGCGCGTGCGGCGGGCGGGCAGGTCCGTCACCTCAAACTGCACGGCGCGCTGGCCAATACAGCCGCCGAGGATTTCGCGCTGGCAACCGCGCTCTACGAGGCCGCTCTGTCCGTCGCTCCCGATATTGCGATCATGGTGCTTGCGGCCACCGAACAGCAGGCGGCCGTGCAGGCGCTGGGCTGCAAATACGTCTGCGAGATCTTTGCCGACCGTGCCTATAATGATGACGCCACCCTTGTGGATCGCAGCATTCCGGGGGCGGTGATCCATGACGCCGATCTTGCCGGCAAACGGATCACCGACATGGTGCTGCGCCGCGCCATTGTCACTGCCAGCGGCAAGGAGATCCCTACGCAGATCGACACGATCTGCCTGCATGGAGATACGCCCGAAGCGGTGGATATCGCCCGTGCCGTGCGAACAGGGCTTGAATCTGCAGGGGTCACCGTCACCCCATTTCCGGTGTAACGCTCACCTGTTTCATCTGGCTTCAAATACTCAGTTTGCGCCGTTTCAATCCGCGAAAGGGTCCTCGGGATAGCCTACGCCCGCCAGATAGAGCCCATGTGGTGGACAGACCGGCCCGCAGGCTGCGCGATCGCGCGCCTGCAAGGCGTGCTGCACATCGCCCGATGTCCAAGCGCCCGATCCAACACGTTCAAGCGTGCCTACAATACTGCGCACCTGATTATGCAGGAAAGACCGCGCCCGCAGGCGGAAATGCAGTTCTGGCCCCGACAGCCCCTCGACCGCATCAATCGAGATCGCATCCAGCGACTTCACCGGACTGGCCGACTGGCACATCGTGCTGCGAAACGTCGTGAAATCGTGCAAGCCGACCAGATGGGCAGCCGCTTCGCGCATGGCGTGAACATCAAGCATGCGCGGCACTTGCCAGACCAGCCCCGCATCATGGGTCGCAGGCGCGCGGCGCATCAGCAGGCGAAAGAAATAGCGCCGCTCCTGCGCCGAGAAACGCGCATGCCAGTCATCGGCCACGCCAGCCGCCGTCAAAACCGCCACAGGCAGCGGTTTGAGATGGTAATTCAAGGCCTCGGACAAGCGAAACGGGTCCCAGTCCCGACTCAGATCGCAATGGGCCACCTGTGCCAGCGCATGCACACCCGCATCAGTGCGCCCCGCAGCGGCAATCCGGTGCGCACGCGGTTCAAGCTTGGCCAGCGCATCCTCGATTGCCCCCTGTACCGAAGGCTGGTCGGCTTGCGCCTGCCATCCGGCAAAGGGCGCGCCATGGTATTCGATCCTGAGGGCATATCTGGGCATGTTGCGCGACATAGAGGAATTCGCGGTGCTGCTCAATCCATCCGGAAAGGCGGGTGCCGCTTTGCACAGACAGGAGCCTCCGGCGGGGATATTTCAAGCAAGAAGAAGCGGCGCGGCCTTGCCTCTGGTGAAGTGGGGGCTGGATGCCTATCTTGGCACAAACACAGGCGAAGAGGCAGGATTTTGGTTATCACGGAACTGGCTGACGGAATCACGCGGCGCGTCGAGGCGCTGGGTGATACGCTGTCTGGCACTTTTTTCGAGCCGGTGATCCGTCTGGGTGTGACAGGGCTTGCCCGCTCGGGCAAGACGGTTTTTATTACCTCTCTGGTGGCGAACCTGATCGACCGCGCGCGGATGGGCCAACTGGTCGCGCAGGCCGAGGGGCGGATCGCAGCGGCCTATCTGCAGCCGCAACCCGATGACACCCTGCCGCGTTTTGACTACGAAACCCATCTGGCCGCGCTGACAGCGGCCAAACCCCATTGGCCCGACAGCACCCGTGCTGTGTCGGAATTGCGACTGTCGCTACGTGTGCGGCCCACGGGGTTGTTGTCGGGCCTGTCGGGGCCACGCACCCTGCATCTGGATATTGTCGACTATCCGGGCGAATGGCTGCTGGACCTTGGTCTAATGGATAAAAGCTATGACCAGTGGTCGCGTGAGGTGACGACGCGGATCGCGCCGCGTCAACAGGCGGCAGAATTTCTGGCCGCGCTGGGCGGCGTTGATCCGCAATCCGTCCATGACGAGGTTACAGCGCAGGATCTTGCGCGCCGCTTTACCGGCTATCTGCATGCGGCGCGCGCGGCAGGCTATTATGATTGCACGCCGGGACGCTTTATCTTGCCAGGCGATCTGGCAGGCTCGCCCGTGCTGACATTCGCGCCAATGCTTGGCGATGGGAATGATCCGCGTAAATCCCTGCGCCGCGAGATGGCGCGACGCTATGAGGCTTATAAGGCGCAGGTCGTCAAACCGTTCTTCCGTGACCACTTCGCGCGGATCGACAGACAGGTCGTTTTGGTCGATGCGCTGGGCGCGATCCATAAAGGCCCGCAGGCGGTCGAAGATATGCGGCAGGCTATGGCCGAAACGCTGGGCGCCTTCCGCCCGGGTGGCAATGCCTTTTTGTCGCGCCTGCTGCGCGGCAAGCGGGTCGAGCGGATTCTGTTCGCCGCCACCAAGGCCGACCATCTGCATCACAGCCAGCATCCGCGCTTGAGCGCGATCATGCAGGCTCTGACCCGCGAGGCGCGCGCGCGTGCCGATTTTGCAGGCGCCCAGACCGCCGCCATGTCGATAGCGGCGCTGCGTGCCACGGTCGAGGAGACGATCACCCATGACGGTGCACAACTGGACTGTGTCCGCGGCACCTTGCTGGAGACAGGCAAGCAGGCGGCTTTTTATCCCGGTGCCCTGCCTGAAGATCCCAACCGGCTTATGGGCCCTGCGCGTGAGGGGGCGCAAAGCTGGCTGGATGCAGACTACAAGGTGATGAATTTCGCCCCTGCGCCACTGCGCTTGAAACCGGGGGAAGGACCGCCCCATATCCGGCTTGACCGTGCGGTGCAGTTTCTGGTCGGGGACCGTCTGTGATCCGCGCGGCGCAACCCACGGATGCGGGCGCGATCGGTGCGATCCTGTCGCAATTCATCGACACGACAAACTGGATGCCGCGGCTTTATAGTCGCGCGCAGGAGTTGGCTTTTGCTGGCCTAATGGTTGATCGCGGTTGGGTGAACGTGATCGAGCCGCAGGGACAAGGCACCGGAATCGCAGGTTTTCTGGCCGTGGATGCAGGATATGTCCATGCGCTTTATATTGCCTGCGAGCAGCGCGGTCTGGGATGGGGGCGGCGGTTGCTGGACCATGCCAAATCGGATGCAATCCGTCTGGAATTGCACACCTTTGCAGAAAATCGCGGGGCGCAGCGCTTTTATGCACGCGAAGGGTTCGTTGAGGCAGGGCGTGGGGATGGCACACAGAATGACGAAGGTTTGCCGGATGTCCTGCTGGTCTGGGAAAGGAAAACTGCATGAGCGAGCGTGACAAGGCTGCCTTTGCCCGTGGGCCGGTGCTGATCGAACTGGACGGCAGGCCGGAACAGGGCCCTGACCAGGCGCCTCCGGTGCCCGATCCCGAGGGGGCGACCGATCATCCGCAAGGTCGAGCGATGCAACAGATGGCGCATCTGATGGCGCGTCCCCCGTCGCGGCTTGCGCGCTGGTTCTGGGCTTTGCTGCTGTCCTTGCTGGGCGTCGTCCTGTCGGTTGCTGCATGGGATTTCGTGACAGGCCTGATCCAGCGCGCGCCGCTTCTGGGCTATCTGGTTACAGGCATTACTGCGGCTCTGCTGGTGGTTTTGCTCGCCATTGCCCTGCGCGAGGCAGCGGCTTTTGCGCGGCTGGGCCGGATCGACAAGCTAAACCATGATGCGCGCGCGGCTTTGGCCTCTGACGATCTGCCTACAGCGCGGGATGTGACCACGCGGTTGGCGGCTCTTTACAGCAATCGTCCCTCACTTGAATGGGGCCGCGCCCGTCTGGCCGAGCAACAGGCAGACCAGTTCGACGTGTCCGGTCTTCTGGGGCTGGCTGAAACCGAGCTTCTGGCCCCGTTGGACGCGGCGGCGCGGCTTGAGGTCGAGGCGGCGGCGCGGCAGGTGGCCACGGTGACGGCACTTGTCCCGATTGCACTGGCTGATGTGGTGGCCGCGCTGACATCGAACCTGCGGATGATCCGCCGCATCGCCGAAATTTACGGGGGCCGCGCCGGTACTTTGGGAAGCTGGCGGCTGACGCGCGCCGTGCTGACCCATCTGGTGGCCACAGGGGCTGTGGCAATCGGCGATGACATGATCGGATCACTGGCCGGTGGCGGCCTGTTGTCGAAACTGTCGCGTCGCTTCGGCGAGGGGGTGGTCAATGGCGCGCTGACCGCGCGCGTCGGCATCGCCGCGATCGTGGTGTGCCGCCCCTTGCCCTATATCCAGCAGCGCCGACCGTCCGTCACGGGCGTGGTCAGGCAGGCGCTGACAGGGCTTTTTGGACAGGGCAGCGAAACCGCCCCCAAGAGTTGAGAGAGCATCAGAAACCCCTGTGGATATGTGGATAAAACCTGAATCCGGACGATCGAGGGAAAGCTAGGTTCGCCGTCGAACGAGTTTCGGAATACCGTCCGGCCCGATATCGCGGTCCGCAGCACCCATCCGCAGGCTTCGCCCAATGCGGTGGGCCAACGCGGACCATGCGGCGGCGGTCTCAGGCTCCAGCTGGCGGTGCAGGACACCGTCGAACAGGGCGAGCCAGATATCGAACTGGCCAGCCCGCACATCGCCGGCCTGCACATGCACTTGTTGCGGATTGCCGTCATAGCGGCGCTCGAACAGAATCGCATTGGCCCAGAACCGCACGATTTTTTCCTCATGTGCGGGCCAGTCGTTCACATGGGCTGTAAAGACCGGACCAAGGCCGGGATGGTGACGAACAAGATCATAGAACTCGGCCACCACCGCCGCAATCTGCGTGCGGCTGACATCAAATCGGGGAGGGAGTGCGCTCATCTTTTGCCTTTGCCGTTGCAAAGGCGGACCCTGCACAAGACTGGACAGCGGCGCAAGGCACGGATTGTTGCGATGAAAGATTAGACCTCGGCAGCGGTGTGAACCAATCTGCCAAGGTTCCCGATAGGTAGCGCTGTGTCGGCTTCAATCCGGCCCGTTTACTCGACGGGCTGCGCTGGGGCCGTCTGTTCCGCGCTAGGACCGGCCTGCTGCTCGACAGCGGGCGCTGTCGTGCCCTGGCCGGTCTGATCGCCGCGCTCATCCGCAGGGCCGGCCATCATCGCCAGACCCAGAAGACCCAGCAGGACAAACAGAACAACCGCAAGACCCCATACAGAGGTGCCGGATTTCGTGTGATTGCCGACCGGATGCGTCCCGCTTGGGGAGTGGTAACTATGATCTCTATAGCTCATAACGTCCTCCTGTCGCTGTTTTCGCCGTGGGACAAGATTAGGCGCGAAACCGTCGCAATTCATTGCTCTCATCGGCAAAAGCCGGCTTTCGGCACCTTTTGGCTGGATTGCCCTTATACCAAAGGCTGAATCTTGCCGGTTCACTGCTGGCCCTGCGCATTTCCCGACTTTCCGTAGCGCGGGATGCATATATGACTTGCGTTGAACCGGCCTCTGGACGCTTGGGTTCCATCGTCCTATAACGCGGCCCATGCAGTGGCTATTTGCGATCATTCAGCGAATTACCGGCCCGGCGCCTTGATCCTGAGACAGGGTCGTCAGGCCGCCGGGACAAGGCGCATGGACTGCCGCGCTGCCCCCATCCGTATTGTTAATTCGCTGACCGAAGGACGCCCGACATGAGCGCCGAGACCCAAGATTACAAAGACACGTTGAACCTGCCCCGCACCGAATTTCCGATGCGCGCGGGCCTGCCCCAACGCGAACCCGACTGGCTGGCGCGGTGGGACAAGATCGGCGTCTATGACCGCCTGCGCGACAAGGCGAAAACGACCACGCGCCAGCCCTTCACGCTGCATGACGGCCCGCCCTATGCCAACGGGCATCTGCATATCGGGCATGCGCTGAACAAGACGATCAAGGACATGATCGTGCGTAGCCACCAGATGATGGGCTTTGACGCGCGCTATGTGCCGGGGTGGGATTGTCACGGCCTGCCCATCGAATGGAAGATCGAGGAACAGTACCGCGCCAAGGGGATGGACAAGGATGCCGTACCGGTTGTCGATTTCCGGCAGGAATGCCGCAAATTCGCGGCGGGTTGGGTGGATATCCAGCGCGAGGAATTCAAGCGCCTTGGGGTGACCGGCAACTGGGCCGATCCCTATCTGACGATGGATTTCCATGCCGAGGCGGTGATCGCGGCCGAGTTCCAGAAATTCCTGATGACCGGAACGCTCTATCAAGGTTCCAAGCCTGTGATGTGGTCGCCGGTCGAGAAAACCGCGCTGGCCGAGGCCGAGATCGAGTATCACGAGCACAAGTCGCATACGATCTGGGTGCCTTTCGCGATCAGCAGCATGGGCAGTGGCGCGGACAAAGACACCTCCGATCTTCGGAACGCCCGCGTGGTGATCTGGACCACGACTCCGTGGACCATGCCGTCGAACAAGGCAATCGCCTATAACCCCAAGCTGACCTACGGCCTTTATCATGTTGACGGCACGCAGGACGAAAGCTGGACAAGCATCGGGGATCTTTACCTTTTCGCTGATGCGTTGGCCGAGGAATGCCTGACCAAAGCCCGCGTCACAGCTCATACCCGCATCCGCACGGTCGATGCCTCGGAATTCGACGGTATGATTTGCGCCCACCCGTTCAACGGCTTGGACGGGGCAGACGGGTTCTGGGATTACCCCGTGCCCATGATCGACGGCGATCACGTCACGGACGAGGCAGGCACCGGTTTCGTGCATACGGCCCCCAGCCACGGCGCGGACGACTTTGACTGTTTCGTCAAACGCGGCTGGCTGGACCGGATGACCCATAACGTCGGCGAGGAGTCCGAATTCCTGCCGCATGTGCCCTTCTTTGCAGGGCTGAAGGTGCTGGATCACAAGGGCAAGGAAGGCAAGGCCAACACCGCCGTGATCGAGAAACTGGTCGAGGCCAAGGGCCTGATCGCCCGCGGACAGTTGAAGCATAGCTATCCGCATTCATGGCGTTCGAAAGCGCCGGTGATCTTCCGCAACACGCCGCAATGGTTTGCCGCCATCGACAAAGCGGTGGGCGACGGACAGGACGATTACGGCACCACGATCCGAGAACGCGCGCTGGCATCCATCGACCAGTTGGTGAAGTGGACGCCTGCAACGGGCCGCAACCGCCTTTTCTCGATGATCGAGGCTCGGCCCGACTGGGTGCTGTCGCGTCAGCGGGCGTGGGGCGTGCCGCTCACTTGTTTCACCAAGGTCGGCACGCTGCCGACCGATCCTGATTTCCTGTTGCGCAACAACGATGTGAACGACCGCATCCTAGCCGCCTTCGAGGTCGAAGGTGCGGATGCTTGGTATAAGGAGGGCGCGAAAGAGCGGTTCCTGTCCGGCATCGTCAACCCCGACGAGTGGAACAAGGTCGATGACATTCTCGACGTCTGGTTCGATAGCGGGTCAACGCATGCTTTCGTGCTGCGCGACCGCGCCGACGGGACTGAAGACGGAATCGCGGATGTCTACATGGAAGGCACCGACCAGCATCGCGGCTGGTTCCATTCCTCGTTGCTGCAGGCTTGCGGGACCTTGGGCCGCGCGCCCTATCGCAATGTGGTGACGCACGGGTTCACGCTGGACGAGAAGGGCAACAAGATGTCCAAGTCGCTTGGCAATACCATCGCGCCCGAGCAGGTGATCAAGCAATATGGCGCGGATATCCTGCGGCTCTGGGTGGCACAGTCGGATTACACGGCGGATCAGCGGATCGGGCCGGAAATTCTGAAAGGCACGGCAGACGGCTATCGCCGGTTGCGCAATACGATGCGTTTCCTGCTCGGCTCTTTGGCCGATTTCAGCGAGGCGGATCGCGTGGACCCCGCCGATATGCCTGAACTGGAACGCTGGGTGCTACACCGTCTGGCCGAATTGGATCAGCGTGTACGCACGGGCTATGCCGCCTTCGATTTTCAGGGCGTGTTTCAGGCCGTGTTCAACTTTGCCACGGTCGATCTTTCGGCCTTCTATTTCGACATCCGCAAGGACGCGCTGTATTGCGATGGTGACACCGCCCGCCGCCGCGCCGCGCGCACCGTGCTGGATATCCTGTTCCACCGCCTGACGACATGGCTGGCGCCCGTGCTGGTTTTCACGATGGAAGAAGTCTGGCTTGAGCGCTATCCCGGCGAGGATAGCTCGGTTCATTTGCAGGACATTCCCGAAACACCCGCTGACTGGCTGAATGCTGGTCTGGCCACCAAATGGGCCAGAATCCGCAGCGCGCGCCGCGTCGTGACAGCGGCATTGGAGGTGCAGCGCACCGCCAAGGTGATCGGGGCCAGCCTTGAGGCGGCCCCCGTCGTGCATGTCTATGATCCCGACCTACTGGAAATCCTCGGATCGGTCACATTCGAGGATGTCTGCATCACATCGGCCATCGGGTTAAGCGCCGACCCTGCACCCGAAGACGCTTTCACCCTGCCGGATGTAGCGGGAATTGCTGTGATCTTCCGCGAGGCTGAGGGCGAGAAATGCGGCCGGTGCTGGAAAATCCTGCCGGATGTGGGTCAACACAGCCATGCAGGTGTTTGCGGTCGCTGTGACGGGGCCCTGATTTGATCAGCCCTCGGCCCTGCTGTGAAGCGGGGACGGCGAGTATTTGATGCAAAATGAATGAAGGGCAGGGCGCAGTCTCTGCCCTTGTTCTTTTTGCGAAGGGGTCAGTCCTCTACGCGGCTTGGCAAAAGCTGCTGTGCGATGCCGGCGAATAGTAGGTAGACCGAGGTGACCACTAACCCCCAATGCGCCCAGCTTTCGGGGTGGAAATCCACCCATGCGGCCCAGCCTGCAAAAAAGGTCCATGCCAGCGCCACGGGAAGTGACAGCAATCGCCAGCGCTCAGTCCGGACGGGGTGGATGAACTTGAGAGGCAGGAACATCGCCACCGCAAGCGTCGAGACAAGGATCAGGATGATCCAGAAATCCGGTGACAGGGCGAAGAGAACTAGAACAAGCATGTTCCAGCATCCGGGAAAGCCGGAGAAGGAATTGTCTTTTGTTTTCATGCGAGTGTCAGCAAAATACATCGCACTGGCAAAGGTGATCACGATAATTGCGAACCAGCCTGTCCAGCCTGGCAACAGATCTGATTTGAAAAGCGCGAATGCCGGAATGAACACATAAGTCAGATAGTCGATAATCAGGTCCAAAAGCACACCGTCAAATTCGGCCGCGTGTTTCTTGACCTCGTAGCGCCGCGCGAGCGGGCCGTCGATCCCGTCAACGAAGAAAGCGACGACCAGCCACAGGAACATCATGTCCCATTCGCCGTCGACAGCCGCCAGCATGGCCAGCATGGCAAAAACAGCCCCTGTTGCGGTGAACAGATGCACCGCCAGTCCCTTGAGGGCGGGGCTCATGTCCTGCCTCCGGTCCGGATTGCGGCGCGGGGATGACTGGCCTCGTAAACCTGCATCAAGCGGGCGGTATCGACTGCCGTATAGGCCTGCGTGGTCGACAGGGAGGCATGGCCCAGCAACTCCTGTATGGCGCGCAGATCACCGCCTGCATTCAGAAGATGCGTCGCGAAGCTGTGGCGCATCGCATGCGGAGTCGCGCTGGCAGGCAGGCCCAGTTGCATCCTTGCCTGTTCCATCACCTTCTGGATGGCCCGCGGGTTGAGCGGCCCGCCACGCAAGCCACGAAACAGCGGTTGGGCCGCTTCCAGCGGATGGGGGCAGAGCTGCGCATAGCGCGCCACAGCCGCGCGTGCGGCGTCGATCACGGGTACGACACGGTCCTTGTTACCCTTTCCACTGATCCGCAGGACAGGGGGCAAAGGCAGATCTGCCCCAGTCAGGGACAGCGCCTCGGAAATCCGCAAGCCGCAGCCGTAAAGCACTGTAACAACCGCCATATCCCTGGCGGCAACCCAGTCCTGCCGCGCCTGTAATTCGACAGTGTCGATCATGGCGCGGGCGGCATCCTCGGCCAGCGGACGGGGCAGTTTGCGCTGGAATTTGGGGGCGCGTGTCGCAAGAACGGCTGTCGGCTCGAACCCTTCCCGCTCGGCCAGCCAGCGGGTGAAGGATTTCACCGCCGACAGTTTGCGCGCCAGAGAGCGTGCGCCGACATCGCCGCTGCGGGTATGGGCCATCCAGGCCCGCATATCCGATATGGTGACGCGCGACAAAGCCGCCAGACCCTGCGGCGTACCGGAATGGGCAGCCAGGAAGGCGATATAGTCCAGCACGTCGCGGCGGTAAGCCTCCACCGTGTTGGGCGAGGCGCCACGCAAGGTTTTTTGCCCCTCAAGCCATGCGTTCAGCGCATCCGCTGCAGCTGGCGAGATCAGGCTCATGACAGCCAGCGGCGCATCGACCGTTCGAACACACCTGCAAAGAAAGCCAGAAGATCAACGCCTTGGCTGGGGTTGAACTGATGCGGGTCTTCAGCCCCCATCACCAACATGCCGGGCAGTCGCCCAGCCCCAAAATCAAGGCGCAAGCAGGCTTCGGACCTGATCCAGCCCGCTTTGTCGCCATAGATTGCGGCGCTGCCTTCCTGCATCTGGCGCAATGTCACCTGCCGCTGCGGTGCGTCGCGCCCCGCGCTAAGATAGTCGGCCACAAAACCGGGTTGTGCCACGCGCAGCACATCACCCAGACGTTCCACCACCGGATCTTGGTCGTGCTGGACCGATTCCAGCACCAGCCGTATCGCGTCGACGCGCAGAATTTCGGCCACCGGACCGCCCAGATCACGCAAGAACACCTCGAATTCGGTCGGGTCCAGCATCCGCAGGATCGCGCGGTGCACCTGATTGGTGCCGGCCAGATTGTCATAGGCGGCGGCGATCACACTGCGATGCGTGTCTTCCAGACGGTCAAGCCGGGCTTCCAGTCGTTCCATAGCGATGCCGCGCAGGTCGATGATATTAGCCCCCATCATCCGCTCGTTGGCGACGATAAGCGCGCGCATCAGATCGCGATCCTCAAGGATCACATCGGGTTGCGCGATGATTTTGTCACGCAGCGCGCTGTCCATTCCGGGTTTCGTGCTCATGGATGCCTCGGGCTGTTTCTTGGTTTTCGGTTCTATAGCACGGGGTCAGAGAATTTTCTGCCCCGTTTTTTTCCAATCCGCCATAAAGGTCTCGAGCCCCTTGTCAGTCAGCGGATGGCTTGCCAGTTTCTTGATCACTTCGGGCGGTGCTGTCATCACATCGGCCCCGATGCGCGCGCAGTCCAGAACATGGTTCACCGTGCGGATCGACGCAGCCAGAATCTCTGTCTCGAACCCGTAATTGTCATAAATCGTGCGGATATCCTCGATCAGGTCCATCCCGTCGAGGTTGATATCATCCAGCCGTCCGATGAAAGGGCTGATGAATGTCGCCCCCGCCTTGGCCGCCAGCAGCGCTTGATTGGCGCTGAAACATAGCGTTACGTTCACCATGAAACCTTCGCCCGACAGCACTTTGCAGGCTTTCAGCCCGTCCCATGTCAGGGGCAGTTTCACGGCGATATTGGGGGCAATCGCCGCCAGCTTGCGCCCTTCCGCAATCATGGCATCCGCTTCGAGCGCGACGACCTCGGCGCTGACGGGGCCGTCGACCAGTTCGGCGATTTCCTTTGTGACCTCAAGGATGTTGCGGCCGGATTTGAGGATCAGCGACGGGTTGGTGGTCACGCCATCCACCATGCCCAGATCGTTCAACTCGGCTATCGCGGCGATTTCGGCAGTATCGACAAAGAACTTCATGACGCTCCCTCGGGGCTTGGCCTTTTGTTGCCTTGGCTTTACCCCATAGTGCAGAAACCCGAAACCCCTTTCACCGAAAGCCGCGAGTCGTTGAGCGATTTCTTCCATCATGGCGATTTGATCGCGGTGCTGACCACACAACCGCTGGACCGGCTGCTGGATTACCGCGCGCCCGAAGGCGGCTGTCATGCAGGCGCTTTTGTCGAGGTGCCGCTGGGCCCGCGCAAGGTGCTGGGCGTTGTCTGGGGGGCGGGCAAAGGTGATTTTGATCCTGCCAAGGTGCGCCATGCCTACCGCGTGCTGGATGTGGCCCCGATGCAAGTCGAAATGCAGGATTTCTTGACGCGTGCCGCCGATTACACCATGACGCCGCTGTCCGCGATGCTGCGGCTGGCCACGCGCGCTCCGGGTCTGGGTGATCCGCCGGCGATGCGGCGCATCTACCGGCTGGGGCAAGGGGTGCCCGACCGGATGACGCCTGCGCGCGCGCGCGTGCTGGACGTCTTGCGCGACTACGGCGGGCTGGCCTTCACCCTGCGCGAACTGGCGGACATGGCAGGGGTGTCGACCGGCGTGGTCAAGGGGCTGGCGCAGCAGGGTGCTGTGCAGGAAGAGGACAGCCCCCGCGATCTGCCCTTTCCCGTGCTTGATCCGTCACAGAAGGGCAAAGCCTTGAACGATGATCAGGCGCAAGGGGCTGCGGCCCTGCGCGCTGCCGTGGCGGGTGGCACTTATGGAACAACCTTGCTGCGTGGCGTGACAGGGTCCGGCAAGACCGAAGTGTATCTGGAAGCCGTGGCCGAAGCACTGGCAAAGGGGCGGCAGGCGCTGGTTCTGCTACCCGAGATCGCCTTGAGCGCCGAATTCCTGACCCGTGTCGAGGCACGTTTTGGCGCGCGCCCCGCCGAATGGCATTCCGGTGTGACAGTGACCGAACGCCGCCGGATCTGGCGCATGGTGGCGGAAGGTGGCGCGCAACTGGTCGTGGGTGCGCGCTCGGCCCTGTTCCTGCCTTACCGTGATCTGGGGCTGATCGTGGTGGATGAGGAACATGACACATCCTACAAGCAGGAAGACGGTGTGTTGTATAATGCCCGTGACATGGCGGTCCTGCGTGCCGCGATCTGCGGGGCAAGGGTTGTTCTGGCCTCGGCGACGCCAAGTCTGGAAAGCTGGGCAAATGCCGAGGCGGGCAAATACGACAAGCTGGTGCTGACCGACCGGTTCGGCGCGGCTGTCTTGCCGGAAATGCGCGCAATTGATATGCGGATGGAAAGCCTGCCCAACAACCGCTGGATATCACCCAGCTTGCAGGCGGCCGTGACGCAGCGCATCGCGCTTGGCGAGCAGGCGCTTTTGTTCATCAACCGGCGCGGTTATGCCCCGACAACCGTGTGCCGCGCCTGCGGGCATCAGATCGGATGCGATCATTGCGACGCGCGGATGGTCGAGCACCGTTTTCTCAAGCGCCTGGTGTGCCATCAATGCGGCGAAACCAAACCGATGCCCGAAACCTGCCCCGCCTGCGGGGTGGCGGGCAAGCTTGCACCTGTCGGCCCGGGGGTGGAGCGGCTGACCGAAGAGGCGCAGGCCCTGTTTCCCGATGCGCGCGTGGCGACATTGTCGTCGGACATGTATGCCTCTGCTCGCGCGCTCAAGGCCGAGATCGAAAGCATCGCCGGTGGCGGGGCGGATATCATCATCGGCACGCAGCTTGTGGCGAAAGGCCATAACTTTCCCCTGCTGACGCTTGTCGGGGTGATCGACGCTGATCTCGGCTTGCAAGGGTCTGACCTGCGCGCGGCAGAGCGGACCTTTCAGTTGATGCGGCAGGTCGCGGGGCGGGCAGGGCGCGCTGAGAAGCGCGGGCAGGCGCTTTTGCAGACGCACCAGCCGGAACATCCGGTGATCCGCGCTATTCTGGCAGGCGACGAGGAAGGTTTCTGGCGGGCCGAGGCCGAGGAACGACGGCAAGCCGGTGTGCCACCTTATGGCCGGATGGCGGGGATCATCATTTCGTCCACCGATGCCCAACAGGCTTTTGAGTTGGGCACGGAGTTGGCACGCCGGGACGCGCCGCTGCGCGGGATTGGCGCGCAGGTTTACGGACCTGCCCCGGCCCCCATCGCGCGAATAAGGGGGCGTCACCGCGTGCGACTGCTGGTGCGAGCGGACAAGGGCGCGCCCCTACAGACAGCGCTGACCCGATGGCTGGGTCAGGTAAGGCTGACCGGCAGCCTGCGGCTGGCCGTGGATATTGATCCGCAGAGTTTTTATTGATGCGGCAGAGGGCAAAGCCCGAAGGCATGCCAAAAAACCTGCGCGCCTTGGTTTCGCGCCTGCGCCTTTACCCCATCCGCTCGGACGCATAACTGCCGGGGCTGGCCGGAAAGACGACTGTCTTGTTGCCGTTCTGGAAGACGCGGTGGTGGATATGGGCATGGATTGCGCGTGACAGCACCTGAGCCTCGACGTCGCGGCCAAGGCTCACATAATCCTCGGCGCTCTGGGCATGGGTGACGCGGACGGTGTCCTGTTCGATGATCGGGCCTTCGTCCAGATCTGCGGTCACGTAATGCGCTGTCGCGCCGATCAGTTTCACGCCGCGCTCATAGGCCTGTTTATAGGGGTTTGCGCCCTTGAAACTGGGCAGGAACGAGTGGTGGATGTTGATGATCCGGCCTGACATCTTCTGGCAGATCGCATCCGACAGAACCTGCATGTAACGCGCCAGCACGATCAGTTCGGCGCCGGTTTCCTCGACCAACGCCATCAGGCGCGCTTCGGCTTCGGGCTTGTTCTCTTTGGTGACCCTGATCTGGTGGAAGGGCAGGTCGTGGTTCACCACCACTTTCTGGTAGGTCATGTGGTTCGACACAACGCCCACGATCTCGATCGGCAAAGCCCCGATCCGCCAGCGATAGAGCAGGTCGTTCAGGCAATGGCCGAAATTCGACACCATCAGCAAAACCTTCATGCGTTCGGTGGCGTCATGGATTGCCCAGACCATCCCGAATGTCGTGGCGATGGGATCGAACCCTTCCATCAGATCCTCGCGCGATGTCCCAGTCTCGGCCACGAAGGTCATGCGGACAAAGAACATGCCCGTCAGCGGATCGTCGAACTGGTGGCTGTCGGTGATGTTGCAGCCGTTCGCCGCCAGAAAACCTGAAATTGCCGCGACGATTCCGCGGGTCGAGGCACATTGGACAGTCAGCACATGATGGGTCATTGGTCTCTCCGGGTTCTGCATTCTGCGGTTGGTAGCAGCAGGACCACAGGGCTGGAAGGCCGGAAACGACAAGCGCGCGCGTCGTCGCGACGCTGTGTGATTTGGCGTGCTGGCGTGCTCAGGCGGTCACGGGGCTGCCCTGCTGGTCGATCAGCAGATCGGTCAGAATTGCGCCGACCCACATCGCGCAAAGTGCGGCCCATGCGGTGCCCACAAAGATCGACCCGCCTGTCACACCGGCCCCGATGGCACAACCTCCGGCCAGCATCCCCCCAAAACCCATGAGTGCTGCGCCGGTCATGGCGCGGCGCATGTTGCTTTCCCCGTCAAAGCCCTGAAACTTGAACTCGCGGGTGGCGACGGCCGCCAGAAACGAGCCAAGGAAAACGCCCGGCACCAGTCCGACATCGAATTCCAGAATGGAGCTGCGGTCGAGCGTGAACATCAGCATTCGCGCTGACGGGCCTGTGAAGCTGGCGCTTTCGATCTGAACGGGCTCGAACGCGATCTGGCTTAGCCCGAAGGTCAGCACCCAACCCAATGCCACGGCAAAGCCCACGCCCGAGGCGAAGATCAGCCGCACCGCCCCTATCCGGTTGCGCCGCGCCAATTCCAGCGCCAATACGGCCATGATCGCGCCAAAGGCGAAGCCGCCCCAGTCCGGCATCCGCAATACGGCAAGCAGGTCCATATTGCGCCCGCCGGATGTGATCCAAAGCCCTGCAAGATAGTCACGCAAGGGGCCAAGCCAGCCTGTGATGCTCATCTGGGCGACCACCGCAAAGATCAGCCCCGACACGACCGAGCGCAGGTTGCCCGTTGCCCCCAGAACCAGCAGGCGACCCGAACAGCCGCGCGCCAGTACCATGCCGACGCCAAAAACCAGCCCTCCGATAATGGCGCCCGACCAA
Source organism: Seohaeicola saemankumensis (assembly GCF_021021435.1). Classification (GTDB taxonomy): domain Bacteria; phylum Pseudomonadota; class Alphaproteobacteria; order Rhodobacterales; family Rhodobacteraceae; genus Seohaeicola. The sequence continues at coordinate 287,629 of NZ_JAINWI010000010.1, read as the reverse complement.
CTGCCAGGCACCGCCATCATGCGGGCATCGGCGCTGCGCATCAGGCCAAACATTTGCGCGCCCTGCACCCAGACAATCGCGGTCGAGATCGTCAGAAGCCAGACCGCGACCTTGTCACCCAACTGACCCCGCGCGAATTCCACCGCCGCCGCACGAAGACAAAAGCGCGAACGTTGTGCCGCGATGCCGAAGACAAGACCGGTCAGCAGGCCCAGCACGGCGGCTGCCGGTTCCTCGCCGATCCGCTCCACCAGTGTCAGAATATCCATTTGCGCGGTCTCCTGTCGGATTGGCCGGTTTCTGATGAAAAGCAATCGCATTGCGGCACGGGGCCGTCCTTGATCCAGATCAGGCGGGCTAGAGATGCTGCATAGCTGAAAACCGACATTGACAGGTCGCATCGCGCAGCGACCGAAGGTTTGATCAGGCCTATGCGGGGCAGGAACTGTACAAAAGGAAGCGCGCGATGGAATTGGGACAGGCTGACGCGAATATGCCGTCCGAGGCGCTGGCCCTGGCGATGGTGGCACTGGCTGCCTTGCCGCAACGCATCGAGGCGGCGGATCAACCGCTGGAAGGCGGTGATGATCCTGCTTTCGGTACCGTGCGCTGGCGGACACTGTTCTGCGCGGATCGCACCCAGACCGGCGGTGTCGTCATGGGGATTGCCGAATTTGCGCCCGCTGGCACGCTGCTGCCGCACCGCCACAGCCCCGCCGAAGTGTATTTCGGGCTTGAGGGGAATGCAGTTGTCACTGTCGATGGTCTGGCGCAGCCGATGGCGGCAGGCACCGCGCTGTTCATTCCCGGCGATGCGGAACACGGAACAGTCGCCGGACCCAACGGATTCCGGATGCTCTATGTCTTTCCGCGTGACCGGTTTTCGGAAGTCGAATACCGCTTCTCGCCGTTGTGAATAGCGCGCTCTGAACAGGTTTTTCGCCGCACAGATCCCAGTGCATTCGCGCGCGTTATGAGTTGATCTTGGCCCTCGCCAATGTCGGAAAATCGGCGTAAGCGGTTAACATGCAAATTATCCCGCTTGCCCTTGCCCCGTCACTGCCGGTCTGGCGCAGACCCGTGGCCCTGCTGTTCCTGATGGCAGCGGCGATGCCGATTGCTTTTGCCACCTGGTCTGCGCTGCTGAACAACTTTGTCATCGAGGTGGCGCAGTTTGATGGGTCAGATATCGGCTGGTTGCATACCGTGCGCGAAATTCCCGGCTTTCTGGCAATCGGCGTGATTGCAGTGCTGCTTGTCATGCGCGAGCAGGTTCTGGCGATGGTCTCGCTGATCCTGCTGGGGGTTGCGACCGCGATGACCGCATGGTTTCCCAGTCTTGGCGGGATCCTGACCATTACCATGCTGTCCTCGATCGGCTTCCACTATTACGAGACAGTGAACCAGTCGCTGCAATTGCAATGGCTTCCCAAGGATCGCGCGCCGCAGATGCTGGGCTGGTTGTTGGCGGCTGGGTCGGGGGCCACGCTGGTGGCCTATCTGTGCATCATCGTGACATGGGAAGCGCTGGGGCTGACCTATAACATGGTCTATTTGCTGGCAGGCGGCTTCACCGCCGCAGTCGCGCTCTTTGCGCTGCTGGTCTATCCGCAATTCGAGGCGCCCGAGCCGCAGATCAAGAAGATGGTGCTGCGCCGTCGCTACTGGCTCTACTACGCATTGCAATTCATGTCAGGCGCGCGGCGTCAGATATTTGTCGTCTTCGCAGGTTTCATGATGGTCGAGAAATTCGGCTTTCGTGTTCATGAGGTGACAGCACTGTTCACAATCAACCTGGTGATCAACATGATTGCGGCCCCCTTGCTGGGCCGTGCGGTGGCCCGCTGGGGCGAGCGCAAGGCGCTGAGCGTCGAATATATTGGTCTAATCTGCGTCTTTCTTGGTTATGGCGGCATCTATTGGTTCGGATGGGGCGTGATGATGGCGGCGTTCCTCTATGTCGTGGATCACATCTTTTTCGCGATGGCACTGGCGCTTAAGACCTATTTCCAGAAAATCGCCGATCCGCGCGACATCGCGCCCACGGCGGCAGTTGCCTTTACAATCAACCATATCGCGGCGGTTTTCCTTCCGGCGTCATTGGGCTATCTCTGGTTGGTTTCGCCAAGTTCGGTCTTTGTGCTGGCGGCGGGTATGGCGGGCGTATCCCTTTGCCTCGCCCTTCTGATTCCGCGCCATCCCGAGCCGGGGAACGAGACGATTTTCGCGCGTTTCGCGCCTGCCCCGGCGGAGTAGGACAGACATGAGCAGCTCTGAGTTGACAGAAATGGCCGATCGACCGGCGCAGGCAAAATTCCTGACTGGATCGACGATGCGGCATGTGGTCGTGATGACCCTGACCGGATCACTGGGGTTGAGCTTCCTGTTTCTGGTGGATTTTCTGGCGCTGTGGTGGATCAGTCGACTGGAGAACGAGGTGCTGATCACCGCTATCGGTTTTGCCGGCACCATCCAGTTCTTCGTGATGTCTGTTGCCGTGGGTATGATGATTGGTGCTGTCGCATTGGTCAGCCGCGCGTTGGGCATGGGCGACACGGAAGAGGCGCGCCGCATCGCCACATCCTCGATGATCTATGGTGCCAGTTTCCAGACAGCTTTGGCGATCCTCGTCTTCATCTTCCGCCGTGAGATCCTGATCTGGACAGGTGCAGAGGGTGCCGCGCTCGAAGTGGCGGTGGATTTCCTTGGTCTCTCGCTGCCGTCGCTGCCGCTGGTCGCAATCGGCATGTGCGCCAGCGCCGTTCTGCGCGCTGCGGGCGAGGCGTGGCGCTCGATGATGGTCACGGTCTCTGCGGGTGTTGTGGCACTGATCGTCGATCCGATTCTGATTGTCTGGATGGGCTACGGCGTGAGCGGTGCCGCGGGGGCCATCGTGCTGTCGCGGCTGGCGATGGCTGTCATGGGTTTCTACTGGGTCAGCCACTCGCGGAACTTGCTGGCAAGACCCAGCCTGATCGATTTGCGCAGCTTCCTGCTTCCCTTCGCTGCCATTGCCCTGCCTGCCGTTGCCACGCAGGTTTCGACACCTTTCGGCAACTGGATACTTGTGCGCGCGATGGCGCAGCATGGTGACAGCGCCGTGGCGGGGCTTGGCGTTGTGATGCGCCTGACCATCGTGTGTTTCGGTGGAATTTTCGCGCTGTCCGGTGCGATTGGCGGGATCATCGGACAAAATTACGGGGCCAAGCAATATGACCGTGTCGCCTCGGCTTATACCGACGCACTGAAATTCTGCGCGATCTACACCGGGGTGGTCTGGCTGCTTCTGATCTTTAGCGCCGATATGGTCGCATCGTCCTTCGGCTTGGGTGAAGAGGGCGCGCATATCGTGCGGGTGTTTTCCTATTACGCGGCGGGCACCTTTGTCTTTACCGGTGCGCTATTTGTCTCGAACGCGGCGTTCAACAATCTGGGTCGGCCGCTTTACGCGACAGCCGCCAACTGGTCGCGCGACGCGATCCTGATGGCACCCTTGGCCTTCGGTCTGGGGGGCATCTACGCGGGTGGTGGCGTAATCACGGGGCAGGCGCTGGCAAACACGCTGGCAGGGATCATGGCGGCTTGGGTTGGATGGCGTTTCGTGCGTCGCCTTGGCGGACGACCTGCTGGCGTGCTTGACGGCAGCCCCGCATCCACATAACCGCAGGGGCAACAGCGCAACCCTCGGAGAGATGCCATGCCCACATTTACCGCCATCACCACCCTGACCGGCAAAACCCCCGCCGAGGCGTTGGGCGAGGCAGTCGAGACCCTGACCCCTGAACCCGAAGGTGTCGGCGTCTTCGAGATCGAGGACGGGTCGGGCCTGTGGGAAGTGGCTTGCTACTTCACCGAGAAACCCGACCATGCTGGTCTTGCGCTGCTGGCGACGATCCACGGGGCCAAGCCCTTTGCGATCTCGGAACTGCCGGAAACCGACTGGGTCGCCCATGTGCGGCGCGAATTGTCGCCCGTGGTGGCAGGGCGCTTCTTTGTCTATGGCAGCCATGATGCCGACAAAGTGCCCGAGGGCGTCGAGGCGCTGCTCATCGAGGCGGCCATGGCCTTTGGTACCGGTCATCACGGCACCACGCAGGGCTGTTTGCGGGCCTTGGACCGCTTGGCCAATGACGGCTTCACCGGCAAGAACGTGGCCGATATCGGCTGTGGCACGGCTGTTCTGGCGATGGCAGCCGCGCGGATTTGGCCGAACCCCGTTCTGGCCGGCGATATTGACGAGGTGGCCGTGGATGTGGCCCGCGCCAATGTGGCAGCCAATGATCTGGAAGGGCGTGTGCATTGCGTCGAGGCAACAGGCTTTGACCACCCCGATATCGCGGAAGCCAGCCCGTTCGATCTGGTCTTTGCCAATATCCTCAAGGGACCGCTGATTGATCTGGCGCCTGACATGGCAGCACATCTGACGTCGGACGGCTATGCGATCCTGTCAGGGATTCTGAACGAGCAAGCCGATGAGGTTGTCGCGGTTTATGCACTATCCGGCATCAATCTTGTCCATCGCGAAGAGATTGGTGAGTGGACAACGCTGACATTGGGCAAATAACGCCCCAACTTCACAAGACACTTGCAGAATTTGGCCATCTGTCCAAGATTTGCCCCAAATTACTGATATTCTGAGTTCTGTGTTTGGTAAACGGTGCCGATTTTCTTTGGATATTGGGTGGGGCCTGGTGTCTGGAGGTTACGCATGTCTGACGCATTTCAAGATTTCGACAATCGCTTGCGGCGTATCAACAAGTCGCGGGTCAAAATGTCCGGTGGTTATGTCTCGGTGGTCGGCGACGATGGCTTGATCGTCATCAGGCCGCGCCGCAGGTCAGGGCGTGTTGCACTCAAAGGATTTGCGTTTCTGCTGATCGGCTGCTTCGGGTTCAAGGCGGCCATCCTCGCAACGCTTGGCGACACAGTTTATCAGGACCGGCTGGAAAAGCTTGCCACGGGGACCATGATCGAACAGGCAGGGGCCTGGGCGATGCAGGCTGACCCGTTAACCGTGATGCTGTCCGAACAGCTCAAACCCTACTTTCGCTGACCATCCTGCACATGATACAGAAAAACCGCGCGCCTTGACGGTCGCGCGGTTTTTCTTGCCGTGAGTGGCATGGAGTAAGTGGTAATCAGCGGTTCTTCACGACCAAATCAATGTCGCCACGGCAAAGACCGATATCTTCCAGTTCGCGGTCCGACAGTTTGGACAGCGCGTTGCGGGTGATGCGGGTGTCGTTCCATGCAGCAACAACGCCAACCATGGTCGAGAAGAAACCGGTCAGGCCAGCGGCCGGAGCGGAGGTGCGGGGGGCGTCATAAACAGCCATTTTGTTATCCTAGCTTGCGCGTCTGCGCGGTAAGTGGGTTAAAGCATGTCAAGGCCATTGTGGACCTCTTTCTGCAGCTGCACATAGTTTGCCTTTATTTACGGCACAAGCGGGACAATATGCATAGGTCTTATGCGACTTTTGCATGGGTCCAGAATTGCGGCATCGGCCTAAAAATAAGGCGCTAGCCTTGGCTGCAAAGGTCGTTTTTCGACTGCGGACCGGCGAATTTGATCATTTTGCTGCATTGCAGCATCTGGCGGATGTTTCGGCGTGTTGATGCTTTGCCATTGGCGTTTGTTCGCCTTTCGTGCTAGTGCATCAAAAAAGCAACAGAGCAGGGACAGATAATGCGGGTTTTGGGGATCGATCCCGGCTTGAGGAACCTCGGCTGGGGAATCATTGATGTTATCGGCAACCGCCTGACCCACGTTGCAAACGGAATTTGCCATTCTGCGGGAGATGACTTGTCCTTGCGCCTTCTGTCGCTTCACGGCCAGTTGACCGCCGTGCTTGCCCAATACCAACCGGATACCGCGGCGGTCGAGCATACATTCGTCAACAAGGATGGCGTGGCCACGCTGAAGCTGGGGCAGGCCCGTGGAATCGCGCTGTTGGTGCCCGCGCAGGCAGGGCTGCATGTTGCGGAATACGCACCGAATGCGGTGAAGAAAACGGTTGTCGGCGTCGGACATGCGGCCAAGGAACAGGTGCAGCATATGGTGCGGATGCAATTGCCGGGTGTTGTGCTTGCGGGGGCTGACGCGGCCGACGCGCTTGCTGTTGCGATCTGCCATGCCCATCACGGCGCTGCGGGCAATCCATTGGCCAATGCGATCCGGAAGGCCAGCGCATGATCGGCAAGCTGACAGGCCGCATCGACTACCGCGCCGAGGATCACTTGCTGCTTGACGTGGGCGGTGTCGGATATCTTGTCTATTGTTCGGACCGCACGCTGGCGTCTTTGCCCGGGCCGGGCAACGTTGTGGCACTTTATACCGATCTGGTGGTGCGCGAGGACCTGATGCAGCTATACGGCTTTCCGACCCTGCTGGAAAAGGAATGGCACCGCCTGTTGATGGGCGTGCAAGGTGTGGGTGCCAAGGCGGCGCTGGCTATTCTGGGGGCTTTGGGGGCCGAAGGTGTCAGCCGTGCGATTATGCTGGGCGATATGAACGCGATCAAGGCGGCCAGAGGAGTCGGTCCCAAGACTGCACAGCGTGTTGTGATCGAGTTGAAGGACAAAGCACCCGGCGTGATGGCAATGGGAGGCACACTGGCGGCAGCCATGGGCACAGCGCCCGCGGCGGCGGAAGGTGAAGTGATTGACCAAGCCCCTGTGACACGAAAGGTTGCAGAGCCCGCGCGCCCTTCGGGCAGTGCGGCGGCGCAATCGGATGCCTTGTCGGCCCTGACCAATCTGGGCTATTCCCCCGGCGATGCTGCGGGGGCTGTAGCCCGCGCCGCCGCTGACGCGCCCGAAGCTGATACCGCTGCATTGATCCGTGCCGCGCTCAGGGCGCTGGCTCCGAAAGGCTAAGCCATGACGCAGCCCGACCCCATATTGGACCCGACCCGCCAGCCCGAGGATTTCGACCGCGCCCTGCGCCCGCAGGGGCTGGACGAGTTCATCGGACAGGCCGAGGCCCGCGCCAACCTGCGCGTCTTTATCCAATCGGCCCGCCAGCGTGGTGAGGCGATGGATCACACGCTGTTTCATGGCCCCCCCGGTCTGGGCAAAACCACGCTGGCGCAAATCATGGCGCGCGAATTGGGGGTGGGGTTCCGCATGACATCCGGCCCCGTGCTGGCCAAGGCGGGCGATCTGGCGGCGATCCTGACCAATCTGGAAGCGCGCGACGTGCTGTTTATCGACGAGATTCACCGCCTCAACCCTGCGGTGGAGGAGGTGCTGTATCCCGCGCTAGAGGATTTCCAGCTTGATCTGGTGATCGGCGAGGGGCCAGCCGCGCGCACCGTGCGGATCGAATTACAGCCCTTCACGCTGGTGGGGGCGACAACGCGGATGGGGCTGCTGACGACGCCGCTGCGCGACCGTTTCGGGATACCCACGCGGTTGGTGTTTTACACTGATGCCGAGCTTTACGAGATCGTTATCCGCAATGCCCGCCTTCTGGGTGCGCCCGCCGAGGAAGGTGGCGCGATGGAGATTGCGCGGCGGTCACGCGGCACGCCCCGCATCGCGGGGCGACTGCTGCGCCGTGTGGTCGATTTCGCGCTGATCGAGGGCAATGGCCGCGTGACGCGCGAGATTGCCGATTACGCGCTGACGCGGTTGGGCGTGGATCATCTGGGGCTGGACGGTGCCGACCGGCGTTATTTGCGCCTGATCGCCGAGAATTATCAGGGTGGCCCGGTGGGGATCGAGACGTTGTCTGCGGCCCTGAGCGAGAGCCGAGATGCGCTGGAGGAGGTGATCGAACCTTTCCTGCTGCAGCAGGGACTGATCCAGCGCACACCGCGCGGACGGATGCTGGCGCAGAAGGCATGGACCCATCTGGGCCTGGATGCGCCCAAAAGCCAGTCCGATCTGTTCGGCTGAGGCTTGGGTTTGAGTATTTCTGGCAAGATGAATGAAGGGGGCGCGGCATGGCGGAAGCGTTGAGCGCGAGTGATATCGAGACCTTGTTCACAAGGTCTGACGGCGGTTATGTCTTTGCGCGCTGGGGCAGGCCGGTCGCGCCTGTGGTTTTCGGTGTCGAGGCAGAAACCTTGACGGTGATCAAAGGTGCGCTGGAGGCTGTCGTCACGCTGGCAGGGCACCAGATGGCCGAGACCGATCCAGAACTGGGCGCGAACCTGATGGTGTTTTTCTGCCGTAACTGGGACGAGTTGCCGGAGGTTCCCAATCTGGACCGTCTGGTGCCCGATCTGGTGCCACTGGTGGCGCGACTGAAAGAGGCGGAGGCGAACCAGTACCGGATTTTCCGCTTCGATGCCGATGGCGGGATCAAGGCCGGTTTTGTGTTCCTGCGGATGGATGATCATTTGCAAGCGGTCAGTGCGGATGTGCTGGCGCTCAGCCAGATCGTTCAGACGATCCTGCTCTGGTCCGACATGGCGTTCCGCGACCGCTCGCCCTTGGCGGTGCGGGAGGGGCGCACGATCCTGCGGCCCGATATCGCGGGGCTGATCCGTGCAGCCTATGATCCGGTGCTGCCGGTTGCGGCGCAAGACGCGTCGCATGCCTTGCGGCTGTCTGCGCGGCTGCAAAAGGCGCAATAGGTTCAAGCAGGCGGCGTGCCGCCAAGTGCCGCTGTGATTCCGGCTGCGGCATCGGCAACCTGTCGGCCATATTCCGGAATATTGCGTGCATGGAACCGCGCAGAAGGCCCCGAGATCGACACGCCGCCCAACGCCTCGCCCTGCGCGTCGAAAATGGCGGCGCCGATGCAGGACATGCCCAAATGACGCTCTTCGCTGTCAAAGGACCATCCCCGCGCGCGAGACAGGTCAAGATCTGCAAACAACGCTGCGGGTGTAGACAGGGTGTGATCCGTGAAGGCTGGCAGGCCTGACGACTGGATCAGGATGCGTAAACGGTCTGGCGGCAGGCTCGCCAGAATGGCCTTGCCAGTGCCGGAGGCATGCATAGGCGTTCGCGTGCCGGGATTGAAGAGGGCCCGGATCGGGTTCGAGGTCTCGATCTGGCCGATGAACACCACTTCGGCCCCGTCACGCAGCGCCAGATTGGCCGTCTCGCCCGTGGCTTGCATCAGGGCGCGCATCACGGGGCGGCTGATCTCGGCCAGATTCATCCGTTTGAGAAAGGAAGCGCCGGTGCGATACGCCTCGATACCGACCATCCAGTCTTGCGTGGTCTCGTCGAGTTCGGCGAAGCGGTGTTTTTGCAGCGTGGTCAGGATGCGGTGCGTGGTGGCGGTCGGGATGCCCAGGCTGAGCGAGAGGTCCGTCAGTGATGCACGTTCCTGCCGCGCCAGCGCATGAAGCACCCCCAAGGCCCGATCCAGCGATTGCATGGTCTGCGCGCCCGTGTCGGTGAAAGGCGATTTCGGACGACCCCGCGACTTGCGTTCTGTCTGTGCCATTGCGTCCTCCATAACTGCCATCCAGTAATAAAACAATTTTGAAAAATACTTTCAATAACTTTCCATGAGAGGGCATTGAAAATATAAATAATAAATAAAAACAGCAGATAAGGTGATTAATTCTAATTTTGGATAATCTTTTTGAGAAAATTGCCGGATGTGGAAATTCTGCTACCGTAAGGATACCTTTGGAGGAGGAATCCCATGTCCGACCAGAATCCTGTGTTCATCCCCGGCCCGACCAATATCCCCGACCGGTTGCGGCTGGCGATGCAGGTGCAAACCCGCGATCACCGCGCGCCCGATTTTGTCGAGACCTTTGCCCCTGTGCTGGAGGATACCAAGCGCGTCTTCGGCACCACGTCGGGGCGGGTCATCACCTTTCCGTCCAGCGGGACAGGCGGTTGGGAAGCGGCGATCAGCAATACGCTGTCAGCGGGTGATACGGTTCTGGTGGCGCGCTACGGCATGTTCTCGCATCGCTGGATCGACATGTGCCAGCGGCATGGTCTGGATGTGCAGATCATCGAATGCGACTGGGGCGCAGGCGCACCGGCGGCGCGGTTCGCCGAGGCGTTGAACGCGGATAAAGCGCACAAGATCAAGGCGGTGCTGGTCACGCATAACGAGACGGCGACGGGTGTTGTCTCGGATATCGGGGCCGTGCGGCGGGCACTGGATGGGGCGGGGCATCCGGCGCTGTTGATGGTGGATTGCGTGAGCTCGCTGGCCTCGATGCCCTTCGAGTTGGACGCGTGGGGTGTCGATATCGCGGTGGCGGGTTCGCAAAAGGGGTTCATGTTGGCGACGGGCATGGCGATCCTGGGCGTCAGTGAAAAGGCACTGGATCATATGGAAAGCGCCAAGCTGCCGCGCACCTTCTTTGATTTCCGCGACATGCTGGCGGCCAATGCCAAAGGGGGCTTTCCCTATACGCCGCCTTTGCAACTGATTTACGGGATGCGCGAGAGCCTGAAGATGCTGTTCGAGGAAGGGTTGGACAATGTCTATGCCCGTCACACACGGCTGGCGGGGGGAGTGCGTGCCGCTGTGAACGCTTGGGGGATGGGCTTGGTGGCGCAATCGCCGGAGCTTTATTCCGATACGGTGAGCGCGATCTATGTTCCCAAGGGGTTCGACAGTAACGCCCTGACGGAACACGCCTTTTCAGCTTATGGCCTGTCCTTTGGCGTGGGACTGGGGCAGATGAACGGTTGCGCCTTCCGCATCGGGCATCTGGGCATGCTGACGGATGTGATGGTCCTGTCCGGGCTGGCAGGGATCGAGATGGCGATGGCCGATCTGGATTATCCGGTCACGCTTGGTGCAGGCGTGGCGGCGGCACAGAGGCATTTCCGGGTAACACGGACGGCCGCCTTGAAATCAGCGGCATGAGGGCGTGATGAAAGACATGACATATCCGACATTTGACGACGTGATTGCCGCGCATGAGCGTATCCGGCCCTATATCCATCGCACTCCTGTTCTGACATCGACCTATCTGAACGACTTGAGCGGAGCCGATTTGCATTTTAAATGCGAGAATTTCCAGAAGGCGGGTGCCTTCAAGGTGCGGGGTGCCTGCAATGCGGTGTTCGGCCTGCCGGAGGAGAAGCTGGCGCGCGGGGTGGCGACGCATTCCAGCGGCAACCATGCGCTGTCACTGGCTTATGCGGCGGGGCGGCGGGGCATTCCCTGCACGGTTGTGATGCCGCGCACAGCGCCCGAGGCCAAGAAGGCTGCCGTGCGGGGCTATGGCGGGCAGATCGTGGAATGCGCGCCATCGACCAGCAGCCGTGAGGCGGTGTTCGCGCAGGTCGTCGAGGAGACTGGTGCGGAATTCGTGCATCCCTACAATGACTTGCGCGTCATAACGGGGCAGGCGACATGCTCGCGGGAATTGATGGAGCAGGTCGAGGGTTTGGACGGGGTCGTAGCCCCGATCGGCGGGGGCGGCATGATCTCGGGCACCTGCCTGACGGTGGCGAGCACCGCGCCCGACGTAAAGATCTACGCCGCAGAGCCGCACAATGCCGATGACGCGGCGCGCAGTTTTCGCGCCGGGCATATCATAGCGGATGATGCGCCGATGACGGTGGCCGATGGCCTCAAAGTGCCTCTCAAGGAGAATACTTGGCACTATGTCTCGAACCATGTGACCGATATCCTGACCGCGACGGAAGAAGAGATCATCGCGGCCATGAAGCTGACATGGGAGCGGATGAAGATCGTGATCGAACCAAGCTGCGCTGTGCCGCTGGCTGTGATCTTGAAGAATAGGGACGTTTTTGCCGGCAAGCGCATCGGCGTCATCATCACTGGCGGCAACGTCGATCTGGATAAATTGCCTTGGATGCAAGGCCGAGGAGAACACCGATGACCAAACACATGAATCTGTCGGATTATGAAGTGGGCTATGACATTCCCGCATCCATCGGGATGGACGAGGCGGAGATCCAGACGCCTTGTCTGATCCTTGATCTGGACGCGCTGGAACGGAATATTGCAAAGATGGGCCGTTTTGCACAAGAAATGGGCGTCAGACACCGCGTGCATGGCAAGATGCACAAGTCGGTGGATGTGGCGCTGTTGCAGGAACGTCTGGGCGGGTCGGTCGGTGTGTGCTGTCAGAAAGTGTCGGAGGCCGAGGTTTTTGCGCGTGGCGGGATCAAGGATGTGCTTGTGTCCAATCAGGTGCGCGATCCGGCCAAGATCGACCGGCTGGCGCGATTGCCCAAGCTGGGCGCGCGGGCGATTTGCTGCGTCGATGATCTGGCCAATGTGGCCGATCTGTCCGAGGCAGCGGTGCGGCATGGCACGCAGATCGAATGTCTGGTCGAGATCGACTGCGGCGCAGGGCGCTGCGGTGTGACGACGACGCCCGCTGTGGTCGAGATTGCACAGGCGATTGATGCGGCACCGGGGCTGCGGTTTGCGGGCTTGCAAGCCTATCAGGGCGCGATGCAGCACATGGACAATTACAATGACCGCAAGGCCAAGATCGACATTGCCGTGGCGATGGTGCGCGACGCGGTGGACGGTTTGAAGGCTGTCGGGCTGGACTGCGATATCATTGGCGGTGGCGGCACAGGCAGCTACTATTTCGAGGGGAATTCCGGCGTTTACAATGAATTACAGTGCGGCTCTTACGCGTTCATGGATGCGGATTATGGCCGTATTCTGAACAAGGATGGCAAGCGCATTGATCAGGGTGAGTGGGAAAATGCGCTGTTCATCCTGACCTCTGTGATGTCCCATGCCAAGGCCGACAAGGCGATTGTCGATGCCGGTTTGAAGGCGCAGTCGGTGGATAGCGGCTTGCCGGTGGTCTTCGGGCGCGACGATGTTAAATATGTGAAATGTTCGGACGAACATGGCGTGGTCGCCGACCCTGAGGGTGTGTTGAAGGTCAACGACAAGCTGCGTCTGGTGCCCGGTCACTGCGATCCGACCTGCAATGTGCATGACTGGTATGTCGGTGTAAGGGGCGGCAAGGTCGAAACCCTATGGCCCGTGTCGGCGCGCGGCAAGGCGTTCTGAGATGCCGCAGATCAGCATCATTTCCGAGGATGTCTGTGCGCAGGTGGTGACGCCCGAGGCCGCTTTTGCCGCGGTCGAGGGTGTCTTCGCCGCCATGGCACGGGGCGAAGCGCGGAACTTTCCGGTGGTGCGCGAGGCCTTGGGCCATGCGGATGCGCTTTACGGCTTCAAGTCGGGTTTTGACAAGACTGGTATGGCGCTTGGTTTGAAATCAGGCGGTTTTTGGCCGGGAAACATCTCCCTAGGGTTGACCAATCATCAGTCCACAATCTTCCTCTTCGACCCTGATACTGGGCAGTTGCAGGCCCTTGTCGGTGGCAATTACCTGACCGCGATCCGCACGGCGGCGGCATCATCCGTGTCCATCGCGCATCTGGCGCGCAAGGATGCGAAGGTGCTTGGCATGGTGGGGGCCGGGCACCAATCGACGTTCCAGTTGCGCGCGGCCGCCCGCCAGCGTGACTTTGATAAAGTCGTCGCATGGAACCCCCATCCCGACATGTTACCAAAACTGGCGGCTGTTGCGGCAGAACTGGGTCTGCCGTTCGAGGCGGTGGACCGCGAAAGCTTGGGCGCACAGGCGGATGTGATCATCACCATTACCTCGGCGTTTGAACCTCTGATGCTGCGCGACTGGATCAAGCCGGGCACGCATATCGCCTGTATGGGCACCGATACCAAGGGCAAGCAGGAGGTGGACTCCCATCTGCTGGCCGCGGCAGCGGTGTTTACCGACGAGGTGGCGCAATCGGTGAGCCTTGGCGAGGCGCAGCACGCCATCAGTGCCGGTCTGATACAGGAAGGCGATATCACGCCTCTGGGCACCGTGATCAATGGCACGCATCAGGGCCGCGCAAGTTCAGATCAGATTACGCTGTTCGATGGCACCGGTGTCGGCCTGCAGGATCTTGCGGTGGCCCATGTCGCCATGCGTGCGGCGCAGGCGCAGGGCTTGGGGGCAAGTGTGACCCTGTGACCCTTGCGGTCGGGGTGGTTTGTGGCCAATCATGCCTGCAAAGATCCCAGATAGAAGGCCGATCCCATGCCCCATACCTTGCCGATCCGCGTTTACTACGAGGATACCGATATGGCGGGCATCGTCTATTACGCCAATTACCTGCGCTATATCGAGCGTGCGCGCAGCGATTGGGTGCGGGGGCTGGGGATCGACCAGAACGCGATGAAGGCACAGGGGTTTGTTTTTGCGGTCAGGCGGGTTGAGGCGGATTACCTGATGCCCGCGCGTCTGGACGACGAACTGGTAGTCGAGACCGAGGTTTTGCAGGTCACAGGTGCGCGTCTCGTCATGGATCAGGTCGTCCGGCGCGGTAAGGACCGGCTTTTTCATGCGATTGTGACGGTTGTTGTGATCACCGAAAGCGGCCAACCGGCGCGCATGCCGGCAAATATTCGCCAGATGTTGCATTGATGTGATCGAATGACGCAGATGTGTTGGCCTTCCCCTTTCAACTAGGGTAGTTTGCCTGACAAATGGACCGCCAACGCGGCCGATAGTCAGAGCAGGCAATATGGAAACCGATATCATCGCTGGCGCCGCCGGGGCGGACTACACAATGTGGGCGTTGTTTGCCCGCGCCACAATCGTCGTTAAACTGGTCATGATCGTTCTGGTCCTGTGTTCGTTCTGGACATGGGCCATTGTTGTGCAGAAAACGATCCTTTACCGCAAAGCACGAAGTGAATCCTCTGTATTCGATCAGGCTTTCTGGTCGGGCGAGCCGCTGGACGAGCTGTTCCAGCAGATCGGCCCCGAACCCGCCGGCGCATCCGAGCGGGTGTTTGCCGCAGGCATGATGGAATGGCGACGCAGCCATCGCAATGATGGCGGGCTGATCGCGGGGGCCGCCTCTCGGATCGACCGCAGCATGGATGTGGCCATCGCCAAGGAAGCGGACGAATTGCAGTCCGGTCTGACGGTGCTTGCGACAATCGGTTCGGCCGCTCCGTTTATTGGTCTGTTCGGGACGGTCTGGGGGATCATGCATTCCTTTATCGAGATCGCCAAGGCGCAGAACACATCGCTGGCCGTTGTGGCCCCCGGTATTGCCGAGGCGCTTCTGGCGACCGGTATCGGCCTTGTCGCAGCGATTCCGGCGGTGATCTACTACAACAAGCTGAGCGCGGATGCGGATCGCATCATCGGAGGCTATGGTGCCTTTGCCGATGAATTCTCGACCATTCTCAGCCGCCAGTTGGATAGCTGAGCCATGGGTGCAGGGGTTATCAAAAACGGTGGCGACGGATCGCGGCGCGGGCGGCGGCGCGGTGCAGGCCGTGCCGGTGTCGTGTCGGAAATCAACATCACGCCCTTTGTGGACGTGATGCTGGTGCTGCTGATCATCTTCATGGTGGCAGCCCCGCTGATGACGGTCGGTGTGCCGGTGGAACTGCCAAAGACCGCAGCGACATCTTTGCCAGCCGAACAGGAAGAACCGCTAAGCATTACCATGACCGCCGAAGGGCAGGTGATGATCCAGATGACCGAAGTGCCGCTAGGCGATCTGGTGCCGCGTCTGCAGGCGATTGCGTCCGAGCGTGAGGGTGACCGCATTTTTCTGCGCGCCGACGGGGCTGTGCCCTATGCAGATGTGGTGACCGTGATGGGCGCACTTAATCGTGGCGGCTTTTCAAACATTGGTCTGGTGACCGATCTTGGTGGTCCTGCGCTGGACGGAACCCAGCCCGCAGGGCAGGGCAACTGAGGGCGCCGTGCGGATCGGCTATTATATCTCTGGTGCCGGACATATCGGTCTGATCCTGTGGATGTTCTTCGGGGAGATGTTCAACACGCCCCCGCAGTCATTCGAGGTCACCGAGGTTTCGGTTATTTCCGGCGCGGAATTTGATGCGATGATGGCGGGTGTTCAAACCCCTGAAGTCACGACGGATGTGGCCATGCCTGCCCCCGCATTGCCTGCCGAGGTGGTGCCGCCAGCCGAAAGCCGGCCTGACCCCACACAGCCAACACCGCCCGAGCCGCAAGTCACCGAAGCGCCGCAGTCCGATCCCGTGCCACAACAGCCGGACCCGTTGCCGCAGCGGGCCGAGGCCGAGGTCAGCGACGAGGCGCCGGTTATCGCGCCACCGCCGCAAGAAGAAGTCGTGCTGTCCCCGAATATCTCGGATCGTCCGGTGCCGCGCCCGTCCGAGCGCGTGGCCCCTGAACCTGTTGCCGCACCCGAGCCTGATACACAGGTCTCGGATTCCGTGACCGAGGAGGTTGTTCCCGACGAGGAGGCCGAGGTTGTGCGCGAGGAGACCGAGGGCGGTGCGCCCGAAGAAGCGACGACGCGGATCGTGACTGAAGCGATGGAAGAACCCTCTGCCGCGCCGACAACGTCGATCCGCCCGCGCACGCGGCCCGCGCGGCCCGAACCCGCCCCCGTCGCGGAAACCCCGCAAGAACCTGCGCCGCAGCAACAGGCACAAGAACAACCGGCCCCGCAATCAGACAGCACGGCCGATGCAGTGGCCGATGCCTTGCGTCAGGCGCTGGAAGGCGGCGCAGCCAGCCCTGCAGCGGGCGGTCAGAGCGGCCCGCCGATGACCTCGGGCGAGCGTGACGCACTGCGCGTGGCCGTGCAACAATGCTGGAATGTCGGATCACTTTCATCTGAGGCGCTGCGCACAACGGTTGTGGTCGCGGTGTCGATGTCCGAAGATGCCCGGCCTATGGGCGACACGCTACGCATGCTCAGCTATGATGGCGGTTCCGCCGAAGCGGCAAGGCAGGCGTTTGAGTCTGCACGCCGCGCAATCATCCGCTGCGGGGCCAACGGTTTCAACCTGCCGCGCGACAAATACGCCCAATGGCGCGACATCGAAATGACGTTCAATCCCGAGAACATGAGGATCAGATAATGACACGTTTGTTGACCCTGCTGGCGGCCTTGCTCGTCTTTGCCCTGCCGGCGACGGCACAGAACGGTCCTCTGCGGATCGAGATCACCGAAGGTGTGATCGAGCCACTGCCTTTCGCAAATCCGGCGTTCGTCGCGGAAAACGCGGCTGCGACCGAGCTTGCACAGAATATCGCGCGGGTTGTCTCGGACGACCTGATCGGCACGGGCCTTTTCCGCGAAATCCCGCCCAGTGCCTTCATCAGCCAGATCACCAGCTTCAACAGCCCGGTCCAGTTCGCCGACTGGCGCGCGATCAATGCACAGGCGTTGATTTCGGGCGCGGTGAGTGTGGGCAGTGACGGATCCGTTGCGGTCAAGTTCCGGCTTTATGACGTGTTCGCAGGACAGGAACTGGGCGAGGGATTGCAATTCAACGGCACACAGGCCGGATGGCGACGGATGGCCCACAAGGTGGCTGATGCCGTCTATAGCCGGATCACCGGCGAGGGCGGGTATTTCGACAGCCGCGTGGTTTATGTCGCCGAAACCGGCCCCAAGGATGACCGCCGCAAGCGTCTTGCGATCATGGATTACGACGGGGCTAACGTCCAATATCTGACAGACAGCAATTCCATTGTGCTGGCCCCGCGCTTTTCCCCCACAGGCGACCGTATTCTTTATACCAGCTACGAATCGGGCTTCCCGCGTATCTATGTAATGGATGTGGCCTCGGTCGGGCGGCGGGCCTTGCCCACACAGGACGGCACCATGAGCTTTGCGCCGCGCTTTGCGCCGGACGGCAATACGGTTGTCTATTCGCTGACCACGGGCGGGAACACCGATATCTACCGTATGGATGTCAGTTCGGGCAATGCATCACGCCTCACCTCGACACCTTCGATCGAAACCGCGCCCAGCTTCAGCCCAGATGGGAGTCGCATCGTTTTCGAAAGCGACCGCAGCGGCACCCAGCAGCTTTACATCATGGGCGCGAACGGGGGCGAGCCACAGCGCATCAGCTTTGGTCAGGGCCGCTATGGCACGCCGGTCTGGTCGCCACGTGGTGACCTGATCGCCTTCACCAAGCAGTCCAAGGGCCGGTTCCATATCGGTGTGATGCGGACCGACGGTTCCGAGGAACGTCTGTTGACGGCGTCCTTTCTGGACGAGGGGCCGACATGGTCGCCCAATGGCCGCGTGATCATGTTCACCCGTGAAACGCAGGGCGAGGCCGGTGCGGCATCGCTTTATTCGGTTGATATCTCGGGGCGCAACCTCAAGCAGATCCGGACCGAGGGCGGTGCGTCCGATCCGGCATGGTCGCCGCTGCAAAGATAACCAGATTGCGCGCGCAGATTCCCATGCGCGCGCAACTGTGGTAAACACAGGTAAAGACACAGGCACATCTTGATGACACACAACAAAAACGGGGCATCCTCCATGACATTCCTTACGCGCGGCATTCTTCTGGCATCGGTTCTGGCGCTGGCCGCTTGCACAAATCCCGACCGTTTCGACAGTGCCGGCGCCGGCACCGGTGGCGCGGGCGGTGTGGGTGGCATTGGCGCGCCCGGCAGTGCCAGCGATCCGCGTTCGCCCGCCTATTTCCAGCAGACCATCGGTGACCGGGTTCTGTTTCAGGTCGACCAGTCCAGCATCACGCCCGAATACCAGACCGTTCTGAACGGGCAGGCCGAATGGCTGATGACCAACAGCGATTATGTTGCGATTGTCGAAGGCCATGCCGACGAGCAGGGTACGCGGGAATACAACCTTGCCCTTGGCGCGCGCCGTGCGAACGCTGTGCAGGAATACCTGATCTCGCGCGGGGTGGCCCCCAGCCGTTTGCGGGTGATCAGCTATGGCAAGGAACGCCCGATCGAGCTTTGCAGCGTCGAATCCTGCTATTCCCAGAACCGCCGCGCCGTGACGATCATCTCGGCCGGTCTGTCAAGCTGACCTGATGGAGCGGATGATGCGGTTTACAACCTCGGGCAAAGTGGTCGGCCCCCTCGGTCCGGTCCTGCGATCCGTTCTCGGGTCAGGGCGCGCGACTGTTCTGTCCGCCGCCTTGCTGGTAGGGATTGCCCTGCCACAAGGCGCCGAGGCGCAGGACGCGCAGACACTGGCGGATATCCGTCAGGAAATGTCGGTCCTTTTCGTCGAGGTCCAGCGTTTGCGCCGCGAGTTGTCGACTACCGGCGCGCCCGGTGTCGCCATACCGGGCGGTAGCGTGATCGACCGTGTCAACGTGATGGAAACCGAATTGCAACGCCTGACGCGCAAGACCGAGGAACTGGAATTCCGTATCAACTCGGTTGTCTCGGACGGTACAAACCGGCTGGGCGATCTTGAATTCCGGCTCTGCGAACTGGAAGCGGATTGCGATATCAGCAAACTTGGCGACACCAGCACATTGGGCGGCGGCACGGTCCCTGCGACGACCGGGATAATCCAGTCGCCGTTGCAACCTGCGACCGAAGCTCCGGACCAACCGACAATGGAACTGGCTGTCGGCGAAAGAGCAGACTTCGAGCGGGCGCAGGAGGCGCTCGCATCAGGTGACTTTCGCAGCGCCGCGGACCTCTTTGCGACCTTTAATGAGACCTATCCGGGCGGACCGCTAAGCGCCGAGGCCGATCTGAACCGTGGTCAGGCGCTGTCCCAGCTTGACGATGTCCGTGGCGCGGCGCGCGCCTACCTGTCCGCCTTCACATCCGATCAATCCGGTCCAAAAGCACCTGAGGCCTTGTTCCGGTTGGGCGATGCACTGGGACGCTTGGGCCAGACTCAGGAAGCCTGCACCACCCTGCAGGAAGTGGGCTTGCGATTTCCGCAATCACCAAGCGTGACGCAAGCGCAAGAGACCCGCGCGCGTCTGGGTTGCCAGTGACGCAGCAGGCGGTTGCGGCGCAAGGTCTGGCACTGCGGGCGGTGACGGCTGCCTTGCAGGGGAATGACAGGGTTGGGATCGCAGTCTCGGGTGGCGGCGATTCAATGGCGCTTCTGTGTTTGGCGCAACAGGCGGCAGCCCCTTTAGGGTGCAAGCTTGCGGTCGCAACAGTCGATCATGGTTTGCGCGCCGGCAGCGCATCAGAAGCCGCAGATGTCGCACGCTATTGTGCCGCACAGGGTCTTCCGCATGATACACTGCTCTGGGAACACGGGCCAGTCTGCGGAAACCTGCAAGCCGCCGCGCGCGATGCCCGCTACGGCCTGCTTGCAGCATGGGCGAGGGCGCGCGAAATCCCTACCGTTCTGCTGGGCCACACGTTGGATGATCAGGCCGAGACTTTTCTGATGCGCCTCGGCCGCGAAGCGGGTCTGGACGGATTGTCTGGCATGGCGCGCCAGTTTGCCCGCAATGGCGTGCAATGGCACCGGCCACTACTTGATACTACGCGCGCGAAATTGCGCGATACCTTGATCAGCGCCGGTTTGGGCTGGAGCGATGATCCCTCGAACGAGGATCATCGTTTTGACCGGATCAAGGCGCGGACAGCGTTGCAGGCGCTCGGACCATTGGGTATCGACGCGGCTGGGCTGGGGCGGGTCATGTCGCAGTTGCAGGATGCGCGCGATGCGCTGCGCCACGCGGTGCATCGGGTGGCTGTGCAAGCGATCCGGCAGGACTATGGCGCTCTGGTCATTGACTGGCCCGCGCTGGAGGCGGAACCACCCGAGATTCTGCGCCGCTGCATGGTGTCCGCACTGGTCTGGGTGTCCGGCGCACCCTATCCGTCGCGCCGCGAGGATCTGGCCTTGGTGATTGCCGCGATGGCGGACGAAGGGCAGAAAACCCTGTCCGGCTGCATTGTAAAACGGCAGGGGCAGGCGGTGCGGATCATGCGCGAGCATCGCGCTGTGCGGGATCTGGTGACGCGCACGGATGCGATCTGGGACCATCATTGGCGCTTGGACGGACCACACGCGTCGGCCCTTCATATCGGTGCCTTGGGTGAGGCAGGCTTGCGCAACTGTCCGGATTGGCGTGCAACAGGGCTGCCGCGGGCAATGCTGCTGGCCTCGCCCGCGATCTGGGAGGATCAGAGGCTTGTCGCCGCGCCTCTGGCGGGCCACGGAACGGAGTGGACAGCGCGGATTGTCGCGGATTTTCATGACATGCCGGTTTCGCATTGAAGTAAACCATTTGTTGCCTATTTTAGGCGTATGGTGCGCCGCGTCTTGTGGTGCGCCAAAAGATTTGTGGGAGATATGCCTTGGGCAACGCGAGAAACATCGCTTTTTGGGTCGTTCTGTTCCTGCTGATACTGGCCCTATTCAACCTGTTCAGCGGTTCCGGAAATACCCTCCAAAGCCAGAACATCAGCTATTCGGAATTCGTCCGTGCAGTGGAAAGCGAGCAGGTCAGCCGCGCCACACTTGATGGCGAACAGATCCGCTATCGCGGGGCCGATGGCCGTGACTACGTGACGATCAAGCCCGAAGATGCGCAGATCACCGAATTGCTGATTGCTAACAACGTGCCGGTGACCGCAGAAAGCCAGCAGCAATCGGGTTTCCAGACTTTCATCCTGTCGCTCCTGCCCTTCCTGCTGTTGATCGGCGTCTGGGTCTATTTCATGAACCGGATGCAGGGCGGCGGCAAAGGTGGCGCGATGGGCTTTGGGAAGTCCAAGGCCAAGCTTCTGACCGAAAAGCATGGGCGCGTCACATTTGATGACGTCGCGGGCATCGACGAGGCCAAGGAAGAGCTTGAAGAGATTGTCGAGTTTTTGCGCAATCCCCAGAAATTCAGCCGCCTTGGTGGCAAGATCCCCAAAGGCGCGCTGCTTGTTGGCCCTCCGGGTACCGGTAAGACGCTTCTGGCGCGCGCGATCGCGGGCGAGGCGGGTGTACCCTTCTTCACCATTTCCGGCTCCGACTTTGTGGAAATGTTTGTGGGTGTGGGCGCGTCCCGTGTGCGCGACATGTTCGAACAGGCCAAGAAGAACGCGCCCTGCATCGTTTTCATCGACGAGATCGACGCCGTGGGCCGTGCCCGTGGTGCCGGTTACGGCGGTGGCAATGACGAGCGTGAACAAACCCTCAACCAGCTTCTGGTCGAGATGGACGGTTTCGAGGCCAACGAGGGTGTGATCATCCTAGCCGCCACCAACCGCCGCGACGTTCTGGACCCTGCGCTGTTGCGTCCGGGCCGTTTCGACCGTCAGGTGACCGTGCCCAATCCCGACATCAAGGGCCGCGAGAAAATCCTTGGTGTGCATGCTGCAAAGGTGCCGCTTGGCCCCGATGCCGATATGCGGATCATCGCACGCGGTACGCCCGGCTTCTCGGGCGCCGATCTGGCCAACCTCGTCAATGAGGCGGCTTTGATGGCCGCCCGTGTGGGACGCCGTTTCGTGACCATGGTGGATTTCGAGAACGCCAAGGACAAGGTGATGATGGGGGCCGAACGCCGCTCGATGGTGCTGACGCCCGATCAGAAGGAAAAAACCGCCTATCACGAGGCTGGCCATGCTGTGGTCGGTCTGGCCTTGCCGAAATGTGATCCGGTCTACAAGGCCACGATCATTCCGCGCGGCGGTGCTCTGGGGATGGTGGTATCCTTGCCTGAAATCGACCGCCTGAACTGGCACAAGTCGGAATGCGAGGAAAAGCTGGCCATGACCATGGCGGGCAAGGCGGCGGAAATCCTCAAATACGGCGAGGAGAATGTCTCGAACGGTCCGGCCGGTGACATCCAGCAGGCCAGCGCGCTGGCCCGTGCGATGATCATGCGCTGGGGCATGTCGGACAAGATCGGCAATATAGACTACGCCGAAGCGCATGAGGGCTATTCCGGCAATACCACCGGTTTCTCGGTCTCCGCGCATACCAAAGAACTGATCGAGGAAGAGGTGAAGCGCTTCATTCAGGAAGGCTATGAAACCGCGCATCGCATTCTGACCGAGCGCAAGGATGAATGGGAACGCCTGGCGCAGGGCTTGTTGGAATACGAGACTCTGACCGGCGAGGAAATCAAGCGCGTGATGCGTGGCGATCCCCCCAAAGGCGACGAGGATGAGGAGGACAAGTCCGACAAAGGCAACGCCGCCTCGGTCACGGCTATTCCGAAGACCAAGCCCAAGGCGAAGCCCGCCGGCGGGCTGGAGCCCGAGCCGACGTAATGGTCGCACCACGCGACACTGACTGGAACCCCGGAACCTATCACAGGTTTCGGGGTTTACGTTTGCGCCCCGCGCTTGATCTGCTGCGCGCCTTGCCCCCGCTTCCAGACGGTCCTGTGGTGGATCTTGGCTGCGGCAGCGGATCCGCCGCTGCTGTGCTGGCGGGTTTTGGCAGGCCCGTGACTGGCGTCGATGCCTCGCCCGCAATGCTGGCCGAAGCGCGCGCGCTGGGGATCTACCAAACACTTCACCAGATGGATATTTCCGACTGGCACCCGGATGGTCCCGCTCCGGCGCTGATCTTCTGCAATGCCGTTTTGCATTGGTTACCGGATCACGAGAGGCTGATTCCGCGCCTTGCCGGACATCTGGCCCAGGGCGGCACATTGGCGGTGCAGGTGCCGCATCAGAACAACGCCCCGTCACACCGGCTCTGGCTCTCGCTCGCCGAGGAGATGTTTCCCGGATGCGTCGACACGGCCCATGGCCCCGATGTCCTGCGCCCCGCCGAATACCACCGGCTTCTATCCCCGCTGGGAGAGTTGTGTCTATGGGAAACCGAGTATTACCAGCAGCTTGATCCTTGCGAGGATGGTCACCCCGTACGCCGGTTTACTGAAACCACCTATGCGCGGCCTGTGCTGGCGGCGCTGGAGGCGGGCCAGCAGGCGCAGCTGATTGCGGCTTATGAGGCGGTGATGGACAAGATCTATCCAGCCTCTGCGGATGGCTCTGTGTTGTTTCCCTTTAGGCGCATGTTCTTTACGTTGACGGTCTGACCGTTCTGCTGGCAGTTGCTTGCGATATCTACTTCCCTGACCGCGATATTAGGCCGGAAAAAAGGACCAGCACCGACCATGCCCGCCTTGAAACCTACCGATTTCACCGGCCATATCACGTGGTTGGGCCTTGTCCCTGACCGCAATGCCAGTCTGCGCGCCGAAGCCCGGGATCATGTGATGGCGACATTCGCGGGTGTGGCGGGCGAGGACCATGCCGGACTGACTCGCCATTCCTGCAGTCGCGTGCTGTCGCAATACAAGCGCAACACCGAAATCCGCAATGTACGCCAGTTCAGCATCGTCGCGGCCGAGGAACTGGCCCAGATCGCAGACCGTATTGGGCTGGCGCGTTTCGATCCGGCATGGATTGGCGCGTCGATGGTTGTCGAGGGCCTTCCCGATTTCAGCCATCTGCCCCCCGCATCGCGTTTGCAAGGCCCATCGGGCGCGACACTGGTGATCGACATGCAGAACCGCCCTTGCCACCTTCCTGCCCCCGTGATCGACAGTGATCATCCCGGCATCGGCGGCGCGTTCAAGACCGCTGCCAACGGACGGCGCGGCGTCACTGCTTGGGTGGAATGCGAGGGTAAGCTGGCCGTGGGCGACTTGTTGACGCTGCATATTCCTGACCAGCGCGTCTGGAAACATCTTGCCGAGGCACGCAAATAGACGAAGTAGGACGGGTTTGGGTTATGCATCAAAATGCGCCCTTTCTCCTTGCTGGCCGCAAGTTGTGGTCCGAATGTCGGAAACGCGATCTTTACCCGCGCAACCGCTCTGTATAGCCAATGAATGGCCTGACAAAGGCCTGGAACAAGGGACACGACATGACCTTCAAGTCCGATATCGAGATAGCCCGCGAAGCCTGCAAGCAACCGATTCAGGATATCGGCGCCAAACTGGATATCCCTGCCGCGCATCTGCTGCCCTATAGCCATGACAAGGCCAAGGTCGATCAGGACTTCATCGCCTCGCTAAAGGACCGACCCGATGGCAAACTTATTCTTGTGACCGCGATCAACCCGACCCCTGCAGGCGAAGGCAAGACCACCACCACCGTGGGCCTGGGCGATGGGCTGAACAGGATCGGCAGGAAAGCGGCCATCTGTATCCGCGAGGCAAGCCTTGGCCCCTGTTTCGGTATGAAAGGCGGCGCTGCGGGCGGCGGATATGCCCAAGTGGTGCCGATGGAAGAGATGAACCTGCATTTCACCGGCGATTTCCACGCGATCACATCGGCCCACAACCTGCTGTCGGCAATGATCGATAACCATATCTATTGGGGCAATGCGCTGGAAATCGATGCCCGCCGGATCGTATGGCGGCGGGTGATGGACATGAACGACCGCGCCCTGCGCGACACCGTGGTCAGTCTTGGCGGTGTCTCGAACGGCTTTCCGCGCCAGACCGGATTTGACATCACGGTCGCATCCGAAGTCATGGCGATCCTGTGCCTGGCCACCGATCTGACCGATCTGGAGCGGCGTCTGGGCGATATCGTCGTGGCCTACACGCGCGAGCGCAAGCCGATTTTTGCCCGCGACATCAAGGCCGATGGCGCCATGACAGTGCTGCTTAAGGATGCAATGCAGCCCAATCTGGTGCAGACGCTGGAAAACAATCCCGCTTTCGTTCATGGCGGCCCCTTCGCCAATATCGCGCATGGCTGCAATTCGGTCATCGCCACGACAACGGCATTGAAACTGGCCGATTACGTGGTGACTGAGGCGGGGTTCGGCGCCGATTTGGGGGCCGAGAAATTCATGAACATCAAATGCCGCAAGGCAGGGCTTTCCCCCGCTGCGGTTGTCGTCGTTGCCACAGTGCGCGCGATGAAGATGAATGGCGGTGTCGCCAAATCCAATCTGGGCACCGAGAACGTCGCGGCGGTGCAGGCAGGTTGTCCGAACCTTGGACGCCATATCGGCAATATCAAGTCCTTCGGTGTGCCGGTCGTGGTTGCGGTGAACCATTTTGCGGGTGATACAGAGGCGGAAATTCAGGCCGTGCGCGACTATGTCGCCGAACAGGGGGCCGAGGCGGTGTTGTGCAAACACTGGGCCCTGGGCAGCGCGGGGATCGAAGAACTGGCCCACAAGGTTGTGGCGCTTGCGGATAGCGGGCAGGCGCAGTTCGCCACGCTCTATCCCGATGAGATGCCGCTGGTCGACAAGATCGAGACGATCGCGAAACGGATCTACCATGCCGACGGGGTGTTGGCCGATGACAAGATCCGCGCCCAACTGGCCGAATGGGAAGCGGCAGGCTATGGCCATCTGCCGGTCTGTATGGCCAAGACGCAGTATTCCTTTACGACTGATCCGACACGGCGCGGCGCCCCCGAGGGGCATACCGTGCCGGTGCGCGAGGTGCGTCTGAGCGCGGGGGCTGGTTTCGTGGTGGCAATCTGTGGCGAGATCATGACCATGCCCGGCCTGCCACGCGTGCCAAGCGCCGAGGCGATCCGGTTGAACGATGCGGGCCAGATCGAAGGCCTGTTCTGAAATGCTGCTGGGGAAGCCTCCGGCGGGGATATTTGAAGCAAGAAGAAGCAAGGAGTGCGGCCTATGACAGCCAGCATCATTGACGGTAAGGCATTCGCGGCGCAGTTGCGTGGCAGGGTGGCAAACCACGTCGCGGCACTGACAGACCACCACGGGATCGTACCGGGGCTGGCAGTTGTCCTGGTGGGGGAAGACCCTGCCAGTCAGGTCTATGTCCGCTCCAAAGGCAAGATGACGGTCGAGGTGGGAATGCGGTCCTTCGAGCACCGTCTGGCGGCGGATACCGATGAAGCCAGCTTGCTGGGCTTGATTCAGGCTCTCAATAACGATCCACAGGTGCATGGAATCCTTGTGCAACTTCCGCTACCGGACCATCTGGATTCCGATCTGGTGATCAATGCGATTGATCCGGCCAAGGATGTAGATGGTTTCCATATCTCTAACGTGGGCCTGCTGGCGACGGGGCAGAAGGCGATGGTGCCTTGCACGCCGCTGGGCTGCTTGCTGATGTTGCGCGCCCATCACGGAAGCCTTTCGGGGATGGACGCGGTGGTGATCGGCCGCAGCAATATTGTCGGCAAACCGATGGCCCAATTGTTGCTTGGCGAAAGCTGCACGGTGACGGTGGCGCATTCGCGCACCCGCGATCTGGCAGCGGTAGTCGGGCGTGCGGATATTGTTGTGGCCGCTGTCGGGCGACCCTGCATGGTTCAAGGGGACTGGATCAAGCCGGGGGCCACGGTGATCGACGTGGGTATCAACCGCATCGACGCGGGCGAGGGCAAATCGCGGCTTGTAGGCGATGTGGATTTCGACAGCGCCAGTGCCGTGGCCGGTGCGATCACGCCCGTGCCGGGCGGTGTGGGTCCGATGACCATCGCTTGTTTGTTGGCAAATACGGTTACAGCCTGCTGCCGCGCCAATGGCCTGACGGAGCCTGAAGGGTTGGGCGTCTGAGGGGCAGCCGCCAAAGACGACCTGATACAGAACCCGACCGGGCAACGGGATGAAAAGGCCTGCGCCGATCAAGGCACCGCGTGTCAGACCTTTCACGGTCTGCCGGTGATCTTTGATCCGGTGCCCGCACGCCGCAGACCAGCGTGACCAGTGTCAGCACGGATGGCCCACGGATCGGGCTGAACGGTTCGATCTTGCGGATGTCGTGAATGGGAAAGCTTGATGCGGCCATCGCCGCAAGCCCCAAACCCATATCCAGCCACGTATACGGTGAAGAGGCGACACTGGGGGTGGCGCAGAGATGATGCAGGTCAGCGGACCAAGCGCCGGTGTCCGCATGGCATGGGACGGGACCCACCCCTCCTGTGCGAGAGGTGGCGAGAATATGTGCGTCATCTTTACAATCGGCGATCGCGTGGTCCGCTTTGACTTTCAACAGATTGGGAGCCGTGCATTATACCATATGTATTTAAAATAATAACTTCGTGATATGTCCGGAGTATTCGTGAATGACCGACAAGCTGCGTGTTTTGATATCCGCGCTTCGTGAACGGCGAGACATTTGGTTTCCACTTGGGCTATGGGTGCTGATGACCGCGGCGGCAGCCATCACGGGACCGTTTCGGACTTACGATTGTCTGGCTCCTCTGCCAAGGACCTTCTATTGGGGTTTTGTGGTTGCTGTTTCGATAGTGGTCAGTATCGCCCACCTGCGGTGTGTCAACAAATATAGCGGCGCAGCGCGCATCATGTCCTGGGCACCCTTCGCATTTGGATTTGCGGCATTTCTGCAGGCTCTGAACACCGCAGTGTTCGATTCCTGGTCAGGTTGGCCGGATTACTTTTGGCTGGTCGGGGTTGTGTTCGCGATCAGCATGTTGACGGAATTTGCCGCAGCCCTGTTGAAGCCCGAAAGCAAAAGCCAACCAGTGCCGCAACAGGATCCTTTCGCGACCCTGATGGAAAGGCTGCCGCTTGAGAAACGTGGCCGCCTGATCCGGATCGAGGCACAGGATCACTATTTGTCGATTGTCACATCTGCGGGTGAAAGCCTGATCCTGATGCGCCTGTCAGATGCCGAGGCGCTTCTGGCCGGCGCCGAAGGCCTGCGGGTGCATCGTTCCCATTGGGTGATGCAGTCCGAGGTCCAGCAGCATATCAGACGGAAGAGGCGCGATTTTCTGGTGATGTCGGACGGTGCCGTGGTGCCAGTCAGCCGCGGGTCTCGTGATAAGGCGGTGGCGGCTGGCTTGATTCTCGGCAGAAGTGCTGCGTAAATTCAGACAAGTCCTTCGAACGGCACCATCGTCCCTTGCAGGATGGCGATCAACGTCCATTTGACAGGCTTTCAGGTTTTGGTCGTAGCGTCACGGCACTTGGGCAGGGTCCCCGCACTTGTCCGGACGGATAACGCTCGACAATCTGTGCTGGAGACCCATACCTGCCACAAGTATCGTCCATTTTTGAATGTAATTGAGCAGTTTTATGATTAATGTGCTTGTTTCAGCATTTTTACGGTTTCTACGCCCCTTGAAGGCGCAGGGGCGGCTCACTATTGCAGCTATGGTGTTCCTCGCATCCGTGGCCGCAGGGCCTTTCGATACTTTGACACGAATTTCACTGGGCGAGCGGTTTGTCTATTGGGCCGGTATCGTCATTACCGCGCTCGTTACGGCACGGCTTGTGCGGATGCTGTTTCGCTCTGTCGCCGCGGGGAAACCGCAATGGCAGATGTCCCTGATGTATTCGGCAACCATGACACTGGTTTTCACTCCGTTTGTCTATGGCTGGACCCATCTGCACGTCCCGCCGCGTGGCGATAGCCTGATGGGATATCACTGGTTCGCCATATATGTCGCCCTGATCAGCATGATCATCTTCCATGCGCACGGGCTGGTCGGGCGGACTCGCCGTTCAAATGATTTCCGCCATTCCGAGGCAGGAACGCTTCCTTTCATTACTCAAGAGGACAAGGACGTCGTCCCCCGCCTTTTGCGCCGGATCAATGCGGATGATCCTGGTCCGATTATCCGCATCGAAGCGATGGATCATTTCGTCACCGTCGTCACGATGCAGGATCAGTACATTCTGCGGCTCAGGTTCGCGGATGCAGTCGATGAGATGGACGGTGTAAAAGGGTTGACCACGCACCGCTCGCACTGGGTCGCCCTTGCCGGTGTGATAGGGCACAAACGCGAGAAAGGCAGGCTGTTCTTGCACATGTCCTGCAACACCTATGTCCCTGTCAGTCGCAAATATTTTCCGGATGTCACCGCGAGAATTCTGAACGCATCGACATCAACGGGGCATCGGAACCGCCAAGGTCCGCTTGCCGATCAAAACAGCGATAGCATTGGCGCCCAGTAAGCCGGCCAGCGCCACATCGCTGCTTCGCAATCCTCCGGTATAGGTGCCATAGGCGGGTAGGATGACCCTGCGGTCGTCGATCAGGAAGGCGGGACGGCTCAGGCGGCCTGCGCGGCTGTGAAGCACGGCTTTGGGATGGTAATGCCCTGAAATTTCGCCGGTTTCGCCGGGCATAGCGATATGCCGGAATGACAGGGGCGGCAGGCTGACCTCGGCCAGATGCGTGCCGCCCAGATCAACGGGGCCGGGGTCGTGGTTGCCCTCGACCCAGATCCAGCGCCGCCCTGCCTGAAGCCGGGCGATCCACAAGCGCGCCTCTTCGGGAAGACCGTCCGAGGCGGCCATATCGTCAAAGCTGTCACCCAGACAGATCACGGTTGCGGCGCTTGTCTTGTCCAGATCGGCTTGCAGCCGCGTCAGGGTCTCTTGCGCCTCGTAGGGGGGCAGCACCATGCCGCCATGCCGTACACGGCGTTCGGATTTGCCGAAATGAAGATCCGACACGCAAAGCAGTGCCTGCGCCGGCCAGAATAGCGCGCCCGATGGCAAGGCGTGCAGGGTTTCTCCTGCTAGAGTAAGGGCGTGATGGGTCATGGTTTGGGTGATGGCAGGCGCTTGCGGTCAAGACAAGAGGGGTCAGGACAGACCGGCCTCGCGCATCAAGTCCTCTGCGGCTTCGGCCATCAGACGCTCGCGCGCCACCCCTTCAACGGGGACGCGGCCGACTTCCAGCAGCAGGGGGGCCGCAAAGGGTGTAAGGCGGTTCAGCCGCAGATGGTCGATCCGGTCGCCGACCCGCTCCAGCATCTCGCGCACGCGACCGAAATCGACAAGGCCGCGCATTGCCTCGGTTCGCGTGATCCTGAGCAGCAGGTGATCGGGGTCGTATTTAACCAGCGTATCATAAAGGATGTCGGACGAGAATGTCGCCTGCCGCCCTGACTTGCGTTGTCCGGCGCTCATGCGGTCGATCAGACCCGCGATCGTCGCCGAGGCGCGGAAGGTGCGCTTCATCACAGCATTGCCTTTGAGCCAGTCTTCCAGACCGTCCTCCAGCCGTTGCGGATCAAGCAATTCCTCCGCATCGGTCAAGGGTTTTAAGCTCCAGATCAGCGTCGCGTAATCGGTGGCGACAAATCCCAAGGGATCAAGACCCATCTCTTCCATACGCTTTGTCAGAAGCAGTCCCAGAGTTTGCTGCGCGTTGCGCCCTGCGAAACCGTAAATGCAGGTATGTTCGCGCCCTTCATGCGGAAAGCTTTCGATCAGTAGCCGCCCCGGTGCCGGCAGTTTGCTGTAGCGGCGCTGCAGGGCAAGCCATGTCGTGGTGTGGTCGGGAAGCTGTGGCCAGTCCGTGGCTTGCAGCAGATGCAGGATACGGGCGCTGAGCTGGGTCGATGTTGCAAATTTCGTTCCCATGAAGGTGGCGATCTTGGGCTTGCGGCCCGGATCGCGGCTGACCTCGACGGTCATTTCGCGCAGCCCTTCATAGCGCACGATCTGCCCGCCGATCAGGAAGGTATCGCCTGCGGTGAGTGTGGCGGCAAAGGCCTCCTCGACCTCGCCCAGCGGCTTGCCGCCGCGATTGCGTTTCAACCTGACCTTCAGTGTGTCGGTGTCCTGAATGGTGCCGATATTCATGCGGATCTGCCGCGCGGCCCGGGGATCGCGCAATTGCCACAGCCCGTCAGGGCGCTGCAACAGCCTTTGCCAGCGGTCATAGGCGCGAAGGGCATAGCCGCCGGTGGCCACGAAATCCAGACAGGCGTTGAAATCGGCGCGCGCCAAGGAGGCATAGGCACCGGCTGTCGTCACCTCGGTGAAAAGTGCATCCGCATCGAATGGACCGGCACAGGCGGCAATCAGGATCTGCTGACAGAGCACGTCCAACGGGCCATCCCCGCGCGCTTCGCCATCCAGATCATGGGCGCGCACGGCCTCGAGTGCCGCCAGACATTCTATAACCTCGAAACGGTTGGCAGGCACAAGTAGGGCTTTGGAGGGCGCGTTATAGCGGTGATTGGCCCGCCCGATCCGCTGCACCAGACGTTTGACATTCTTGGGCGCGCCGATCTGGATCACAAGGTCCACATCGCCCCAGTCGATCCCCAGGTCCAGTGAGCCGGTGCAGACAATGGCGCGCAGATCGCCGCGCACCATCGCAGCCTCGACCCGCTGGCGCTGCACCTTGTCAAGCGAACCATGATGGATGCCGATGGGCAGGCCTTCATCGTTGGCAAGCCAGAGGTTGTGAAAGAAAATCTCGGCCTGCGCGCGGGTGTTGTGAAAGATCAGCGTCGTGCGATGCGCTTTGACTTGCTCCAGCACGGCTGGGATGGCATAGGCAGCCCCCCCACCGGCCCAAGGGGGCGGTTGGTCGGTTCTCAGCATGGCGATATCGGGATCAGGACCGGGATCGGCGGTCAGGATCGGGCAGGGATCAGGGTGGCGCGCCAGAAAGCGTGCGATAGCCGCCGGATCATCCACCGTGGCTGACAGCCCAACCCGCCGCATGTCTGGGCAAAGATGCTGGAGGCGGGCCAGCGCCAGCATCAACTGGTCGCCGCGTTTGCTGTCTGCCAGGGCGTGGATCTCGTCGACAACGACACGTTTGAGACCGGCAAAGATGCGGGGGGCATCTTCGTAACTTGTCAGCAAGGCCAGACTTTCCGGCGTGGTTAGCAGGATATGTGGCGGATCGGCGCGCTGGCGGCGTTTGACATGGGCCGAGGTGTCGCCGCTGCGATCCTCGATCCGCACAGGCAGGCCCATTTCTGCCACGGGTATTTCCAGATTGCGCCGGATGTCGGCGGCCAGCGCCTTGAGCGGCGAGACATAGAGCGTGTGCAACCCCTTATGCGGCGCAGTGGCAAGATCGGCCAATGTGGGCAGAAACCCGGCCAGCGTTTTGCCACCCCCCGTAGGCGCGATCAGCAGCAGGGCCGGATCATCATCGCGGGTCAGCATATCCAACTGATGCGGGTGCGGGGCCCAGCCCTTGTTCTGGAACCAGTCGGCGATGATGGCGGGCAAGGCGGTGCTCATGCGGGCTTAGGTAGGGCAAGCGCGGCACCGAGGCTAGGGGGAGACAGGGCCGCATGTGCCTTGTCCGCGGTGTCATTCGATGGATCCCTTTCCAAGGAGTGTGATTTCAAGACGTTACGCGGACGTGTTACGGATTTTTTTAAGTGATCGGGGGGCGCTATGGCTTGTCGGTCGTGCTGGTTTCGCTTGTCTTGAAACTGGCACACATCGAACCGTCATACACATCGCGTTTCGCATAGGACGCCGTGTAGTAATGGGCGTTTTCTTTACCATTCGACTGGGCAACGATTTTGGCAAGACCGCATGCGATGACATCCATGGCATGGCCGCCAATGCGGGATTTTTCTTGTAGCTGAATACCGATGTCATAGCGGTTGAAACGGGTGGTCGTGATCGCCGTTGCTGCGCTGCGGAGGGGGTCAAGCGCCTCTCCGGTGTGGAAAAGGCGATAGATTACGGGCCAGTCCTGGGTGATCTCGTTGTTGTTCAACGCCATCCATGACCAGTTGGTGACGGGCGAACTGTTGAACGCGTAGACAGCCTTGATCTGGGAGAAGCGATACCCGGCCTGCTGTGCCAGACCGCCGCCTAGCGAATGGCCGGCGGCGTAGATCGAGAGGCCCTCATATTGCGGCTTTTGGAATTCCTCGAACAGTTTTTCAAGTTCTTGCAGCGCCCTACGATATTGCAGGGGTTCAATCCCTGTCACATTGGAGAGGTTCGCGCTCCAATCCCGTAGGCTTGGGCCTTCTGTGCCACGGAACACGATGACCGCTTCCAAGATATTGCTGTTGGGCGATGTGAAGAGAAAGGTTTCGTAGAAAACCCCGCTGGGATCGTCGAGACAGAAATTAACGCCGGGCAGGTTTGCGGCCCGTTCCCACTTTCCCAGGTTGGTATCACTGGGCAGCTTCATGAGTGCGGGATCATCGGCGGGTCGCTGGCACGGCGTGGGATGGCTGAAAGGCGCGCGGTAGTAGACCATTTCGGATAGGACCGCCATGAATCCGAAACGGGCGGCAATCTCTTGGATGAAGGGATCCTGGCCAAGAAAAGGCTCTTGTATCTTGTTCTTATGAACCAGATAGGCGACCGGCGTGACCACCGCACCACAAGCGGCCAGCAGAAGGGCGCAGATCAGAAGGGCGATGAGGTTCTTGATGCAAAGGCTTTGGCGCAACAGTCTACTCGCAAACGGCAATTGTCAAAAAAGGGTTCGTCCCGACAGGCTGGCATGCAGCGCCATGCAGATCAAGCCGTTTCCCAAGCTGTGGTGTTTGAACGGACGATCACTACCGCCTTTTGGGAAAGGGGGGGGCGGCTGTCACTGCTCTGACACCCCGGCCCCCCCTTGCCGCGCGGTTCGTCTTGCGCGTTTTAAGTCGTGGCGCTAGGCCAGTGGGATGAGTATTCCGATGACCCCGAAACAGCACCTGCGCGCGATTGCCGTGCTGGGCTTGCCCCTGATCCTCAGCCATGTGGCGCAGTTCTCGATCTCGTTGACCGATG
This sequence comes from Seohaeicola saemankumensis, assembly GCF_021021435.1. Lineage (GTDB taxonomy): Bacteria > Pseudomonadota > Alphaproteobacteria > Rhodobacterales > Rhodobacteraceae > Seohaeicola. Next base: position 253,522 of record NZ_JAINWI010000010.1, on the reverse strand, counting down.
CGCTGATGCTGGGCTGGTATGATGTGACGGCACTGGCCGCACAGGTGCTGGGCGGCATGATGTTTTTCGTGCTCTTCCTGTTCGGATCGGGCTTTGCATGGGCCGTGATGCCGATGGTCGCCGAGGCCGAGGCAGCGGGACAAAGCCAGCAGGTGCGCCGCGTGACGCGCATGGCGATGTGGTTGTCGATCCTGTTCGGGGCGGTGTCGATGCCCATGATGATCTGGTCCGAGCCGCTATTGCTGATGCTGGGCCAGACCGAAGAGATCGCGCGCGAGGCCAGCCGCTATCTGCGGGTGGCAGGCTGGGGCATTTTCCCCGCGCTTCTGGTAATGGTGCTGAAATCATACCTGGCGGCACTGGAACGCACACAGGTCGTTCTGTGGGTCACGGTTGGTGCTGTCGTGGTGAATGTGATTGTCAACTATGCCTTGATTTTCGGCAATTGGGGCGCACCGGAACTGGGGATTGTCGGGGCGGCCTGGGCCTCGGTCGCGGTGCAGGTTGTGTCGCTACTGTTGCTTGCGGTCTATGCGGCGATTGTCACACGGGAACACGCGCTTTTCATCCGCTTCTGGCGTCCCGACTGGGAGGCGTTCGGACAGGTGTTCCGCCTTGGCTGGCCCATCGGGATCACTACCCTGGCCGAGGTCGGGTTGTTCGCTGCCTCGTCCGTGATGATGGGCTGGCTTGGCACGCTGCCGCTGGCGGCGCACGGGATCGCGTTGCAGATATCCTCGCTGATGTTCATGATCCATCTGGGTCTGGGCAATGTAGCCACGGTGCGCGCGGGCCGTGCGCTGGGGGCAAGGGATATTTACAGTTTGCGGCGTGGCGCGCAGGTGGTGCTCGGGCTGTCACTGGTGACGGTGGTTATCACGATTGTCCTGTTTCTGGCGGTGCCCGAATTCCTGATGGGCCTGTTTCTGTCGCCGGACGAACCGGACCGTCCGGGCGTGATCGCAATCGGTGTGGTCCTGCTGGTAGCAGCAGCGCTGTTTCAGTTGGCGGATGCCGCGCAGGTGATGGCGCTGAGCCTTTTGCGCGGTGTGCAGGACACGCGCGTGCCGATGATTATCGCAACCCTGTCCTATTGGGCGGTCGGGATGCCTGTGGCCTATGTGCTGGGTTTTGTCTTCAATTGGGGCGGTTTTGGTGTCTGGCTGGGGCTTGCCATTGGTCTGGCGCTGGCAGGGGTTTTCATGATGTGGCGCTTCTGGGGCGTGATCCTGCCCCGCCTGAGCCATCAGCCGGAACCGGCGCTGCGCTGACATAGTGTCACCGTCCGGACTTGCAGGAAAGCAGGCAATACAGCGCGCCTACAGCGCCGCGCGCAATTTCGCCCCCGGCGCACTGATTTCAAAGCCGGTGATCCGCTTGAGCGCTGGCAGCAGGGCCAGATCGTCAATGGCCTTGGCTGTGATATTGGTCGGCATATCCCCCGCGCCAGAGTCCCAGAAACGATGCAGATGCTGCATGTCGGCCAGTCCGCCGTCCAGACACCGCTGGACTGGTCCAATGACGCGACCTGCTCCAATAATGCAGGCGGCAAAGGCGTGTCTGTCGAAGCGCGGCCCCAGAAGAGATCGCCGATACATCACCCCCTCGATCACGAGCAGTTTCAGACCGCTATCCCAAAGCAGATTGCCCTCTTCTCCAGCAAGTGCGCGGGCCGTCAGACGGGCGCGGACAAGACCGGCAACAGCAGGCACAATGTCGGGGTGCTTGTCCAGCAAGGTCAGTGCTGCGGGATTGCGCGGGGCGAGAAAGGCTGCCAGCGGATCGGGACAAAGCGGCTTGATTTCGACCTGTAATTCCTTGGTCAGAACTGTCCCATAAGACTACATGCGCGCTGTGAAGGCGCAGGATTTTGTTGACCACGTCCGATAGTTTTCCCATATGGCAAGGGGCACAGGCGGGCAGATCGAGCTGTCGGTCATACCGCGCAACTGTAAAAAAACAGGTTGGAAAAACCGGATGATTCTGGCCAAGCTCTTCAAATATAGCGAATTTTGCAAGCTGGCTACCGTTTGCAAAAAGCAAGACATCGGCTATCCCTGCTGCGGCTGCGGCTGCGGCTGCGGCTGCGGACGGGGACAGATTGCTTTCATTACGGCAATGAGCGATCAGGGCTGTAGCGGCGTTGTGGAAGGTGGCGTTTTACAGCGCTGTGCGTGTCGGTGGCTGATCCAGTTCGGCTGGCCACGCAGCATGGATTTGCTGCCTGTCCGCATGACTTGCCGGATCGCTGTTCGCCATCTCAAGAAGACTTAACAGGTCTGCAAGAGCGTTCATGCGCCCTTGAGCAAGCGATCCGCCTTCTTGCGGACAAGAACCATCCGCAAATCATGCATGGCCAGAAGCAAAGTATCGGTCACCGCATCCAACTGGTCGTCGGTGGCACGGGTCTGCACCCACTGCGTCGTCAGGTTCATGTGATCGACCGCGCGCAGGATGTCATCCACGTCGCGGGCCGCAAGAAGTGCTGTGCGCTGGGCCATCCAGTCCGTGATGGCGGCCATATCCCCGTCGCTCAGGCGGCGGTCGCCATGAGGTTTGACCTCGCCGTTGCGGATATTGATAGTCGCAATCTGGTCCATCTCGATCCGGCGCTGCCGGTTCTCGGTATCCACCCGAAACACCAGCGCACCGTTTTCCCGCACGCGGAAATAATAATCTGGAAGATCGCCTGCCATCCTGTCCGCTCCCTTGTCTTTCAGACCAGACCACCGCAGAACCGCTGAATCCGGGCGCAGGCCTCGGTGAGCGCTGCGTCGGATGTAGCGTAGCTGATGCGGAAGTTGGGTGAAAGGCCGAAGGCAGCCCCGAAAACAACGGCAACACCTGTGTCCTCGAGCAGTGCGCGGGCAAAGACCTCGTCATCCGTGATGACCTTGCCTGCGGGTGTCTTTTTGCCGATCAGACCCGCAATTGACGGGTAGACATAGAAGGCGCCTTCCGGAACCGGGCAGGACACACCCTCGATCTCGTTCAGGGCCTTGACGACAAGATCGCGGCGACGGGCGAACATCTTATTGTTGGGGGCGATGAAATCATGCGTGCCGTTCAGCGCCTCGACCGCTGCCCATTGACTGATCGAACAGGGATTCGATGTACTTTGTGACTGCACTTTTCGCATTGCGTCGATCAGGGGTTTCGGCCCCGCGGCATAGCCGATCCTCCAGCCGGTCATGGCATAGGCCTTCGACACGCCGTTCATCGTCAGTGTGCGGTCGTAAAGTGCCGGCTCCACCTGCGCGGGTGTGCAGAATTTGAAATCGTCATAGGCAAGATGCTCGTACATGTCATCGGTCAACACCCAGACATGCGGGTGGCGCATCAGCACATCGGTCAGGGCTTTCAACTCGTCCCGGTTATACCCCGCTCCGGTCGGGTTGGAGGGAGAGTTGAAAAGGAACCATTTTGTCGCAGGCGTGATCGCTGCCTCAAGCTGGTCGGGCGTGATCTTGAAGGCGTTTTCAAGCGTCGCTTCGATAAAGACCGGCGTGCCGCCCGCCAGAAGGACCATATCGGGGTAGCTGACCCAATAGGGCGCGGGGATCACCACCTCATCGCCGGGGTTCAGCGTGGCCATGAAGGCGTTGTAAAGCACCTGTTTGCCACCTGTCCCCACGCTGACCTGTGCGGGGATATAGTCTAGCGCATTGTCGCGCTTGAACTTGGCGCAGATCGCCTGCTTCAACTCGGGAATGCCATCGACGGCGGTATAGCGTGTCTTGCCGGCATTGATCGCTTCGATCCCTGCGGTGCGGATATGCGCGGGCGTATCGAAGTCGGGCTCGCCCGCGCCGAGACTGATAATATCCCGCCCCTGCGCCTTCAATTCCATTGCAAGATTGCTGACCGCGATGGTCGGTGACGGTTTCACGCGGTCAAGTGTCTTGGACAGAAAGGACATGGTGGGGGCCTCTGGTTTGAATTTGGCAAGTCAATGTCTTAGGATGCGTAGCAATGCCGATCAAGCAGGATCGGTGGATAGGGGAAATATGACAACGGACCAAGAGAATACCCATATCGAGGCCGACGGACCGGATATTGACGAAAACTGGTACGGACCCGAGATGGCCACCTTCGGTGACCGTGTTGCAGCCGCCCGCGAAGCCGCCGGTATGAGCCAGAAACAGCTGGCGCGGCGGCTTGGTGTCAAGCAAAGCACCGTGCGCGGATGGGAGGACGATCTGTCGGAACCCCGCGCGAACAAATTGTCGATGATGGCAGGGCTTCTGAATGTCTCGATCGTCTGGTTGCTGACCGGCGAGGGCGATGGGGTTGCGGCCCCTGTTGACGAAGCGGCCATTGCGCCCGATATCAATGCTGTTCTGGTCGAGATCCGCGACCTGAAAACCCAGATCGGTGCCGCAGCCGAGCGTTTGGGGCGGCTTGAGAAAAGCCTGCGGATGAAGCTGAAGGGCGAATGAGATGCTGATCGAACAGGCCCCGCAAGGCGAATTGCCGGAAACACGCCTGCGCCGTTTGGTGATGCGGTCGATGCGGCGCGGCATCAAGGAGATGGACGTAATCCTGTCGCGCTTTGCCGAAACGCGTCTGGCCGGTCTGGATGCGGATATGCTGGACAGCTATGACGCCTTGCTGCGCGAGAATGACCATGATCTTTATTACTGGGTCAGCGGGGTGCAGGAACCACCCGAAGCCTTTGCCCCGATCGTGGGCGAAATCCGCTCGATGCTGACCGGAAATTCTCATAACACGCCACGCTGAAACGGGGCTTTCCAGCCCAGCTTGTGAAAATCCGAAGGTTTTTAGGGAATTACGTCCCAGCTTAACGCAATTTTCGGTTTTTCACGTCAGTCTCCCTTTCGGTATCAATACCGTCGGAGACATTCATGACGATGCACAATCCCTTGGCCGCCGGTTCCCGCAGCGGTTTCATTCCCAGCTATCTGGAAGCCCTGTCGCTGGTGGAACGTCTGCACAGATTGCTGCTTGACGTCATCAAGGACGAATTCGAACGCGTCGGCATGCTTGAGGTGAACGCTGTTCAGGCGCTGCTGCTGTTCAACATCGGCGATCACGAGGTGACCGCCGGCGAGTTGAAAACGCGCGGCTACTATCAGGGCAGCAATGTCAGCTATAACCTCAAGAAACTGGTCGATATGGGTTTCATGCACCATCAACGCTGCGAGATTGACCGCCGCTCGGTCAGGGTCAAGCTGACCCCGCGCGGGCGCGAGATCAGAGATGTGGTGGCACGCCTTTTCGCCCGCCACGCCGAAGGGCTGGAAAGCCGCGGCGTGTTGGGGCCTGACGGTATTGACGTGATCACCACCTCGCTGCGACGGGTGGAACGCTATTGGGCTGATCAGATCCGCTATATTTACTGATAACAATGCCTGCCGGGATGGGGCCTCCGGCGGGGATATTTAAGGCAAGAAGAAATGGCGGGGATCTAACGGCGCCTGTATCAATCTTGGGTCTGCCCGACCTGTATCTGCAATTCGCGCAAGAGTTTGCGCCGCATCGCGCGGGCGAAATCCTCGAACCCGTCCGCCCTTTCGACAAAAGCGCCGGGGCCGTGGATCACCTCGGCTTTGAAATAAGCCGCAAGACCTTCTTCCGCGCCCTCGCTCAGCCCGTGATCGGTGCCGGTTTCTTCGACTTCGATGGCCAGCGCGTTGACCGTGATGTCGCTGTAATCGCGCATGGCATAGGCTTCGGCTGCGCTTGGACCGTCATTGTTGACGCCGTCCCCCGAAAGGTCGAGCACCCGCGCATCACAGACCGGACCTTCGCGGAAAAGATCATAGGCATAGTCTACTGCATGGCCGATCGCGGTGGAAAACTCGGCATAGCTGCGCCTGCTCGTGGCGATGCGGTCGGCGGTGGCAAGGATTGCCGCACCATCGGTCAGCATCACCCAAGGCAGGACTATATCCTGCTGTACCCGCCCGCTCCATTCGAACATGGCCAGTGCTACGGGGCGGTCGGGCTGGCTGAGGATTGCATCGGCCACATCAGGGGCGCGCAAAGCCTGCGCCAGACCGCCACGCTGCAGAGCATCTTCCAGCGGATCGACCGAGGAAGAGATATCCATCCCCAGCACCAACGCCAGACGGCAGGGGCCTTGCGCGGCGGCGGCGCTTGCACAGCCCAACACCAGCGCGCAAGCGAGGATTGCCCGCAGGGCAGACGTGCCCGCCACCGCCTGACCTTACCAGTGGCCTGTATTGGGCATGCTGAGCCAGGGTTCCGCAGGTGTCAGCGCCTCGCCTTTTTGCAGCAATTCGACCGAGACATTGTCTGGGCTTCGGACAAAAGCCATACGACCGTCGCGTGGCGGCCGGTTGATCGTCACGCCATTGTCCATCAGGTGCTGGCACATGGCGTGGATATCGTCCACCTCATAGGCCAGATGACCGAAATGGCGGCTGTCCGATGGCAGACCGTCATCGCCGTCCCAGTTATGGGTCAGTTCGACCGGACATTCCTCCTGCCCGGGAGGTGCCATGAAAATCAGGCTGAACCGACCCGCTTCGCTGTCATACTGCCGCGTCTTGACCAGCCCCAGCAATTCAAAGAAGGCCTGTGTCTTTTCAAGGTCTTTCACGCGCACCATTGTGTGCAGATACCGGATGTTCATCATAGTTCCTTTCTAGGTCCGATTGCGTCGGGACAGTCTCAGAACCGTGACTGAATGCCAAACGATACTGAGACCTCGCTGGCTTCAAAACGGCTGACATTGGACCGTGTCTTCTGAGCCCGCAAGGTGAGAGATGGGGCAAATCCTGCATAGTCCACCCCGTCGAACACCATTCCGATACTTCCGAACACAGTTTCGTCCTGTCGCCCACCGGGAACGAATATGAAACCAACCGCATAGTCCGGGTAAGTGGTCTGTTGAGTCCCCAAGGTAAGGGAGAGGCGTGCAGGTCCGACAGGCTCCGCCATCTCGTATCTGGCATATGCGCTCTTGCTGACGGAATTGGCATTGCGACTACCGCTTTCGCTTTCACGCCATGACAGGCCAAAGGTTAGGCGGTCGTCATTTGCAAAGCTGTGGGCCAGTGCGGCTTGCAAGGATGCGGTCTCTACAGGCAGGTTGTTGCCCCTGTCGAACCTGCGCTTTTCGAGGCCACCACCATAGGTCAATCGCATGACGTCGCTGATGAGCACACTGTGCGAAAGCCCGATGCGGGTAAAGTTCTGATAGGGGTCCTCCCCGTACCAGGTCTTGCCGGCCGCGATCTCGCCGGACAAAAAGCCTGGACCTGTGGGACCGTCAAGGCGAACCGCATGGCGCAATCCCGCCTCTACCAATGCAAAGCTGAAATCGGAATTCGAGACATTCGGACCACGACCGCTATTGGCCAACTCGAAGGAGCTACTGTCAAGCCAGACGCGTGATGTGAAGGCTCTCGCCAAGGCAGATGTCTCGCTTGTCTGTGATTGTAACAGCCGATAGCTCAGCGACAGGTCTGCAGACGCTGTCACACCGGACAGCGCTTGCGACAGGCCATCAAGCAGGCCGATAACAGGCACGCCGTCAATCAACGCATAGGCGCTGTCGCTTCCATTGTTCACATTAGAGGAAGGCGCGATCGAGAAGTTGAAACGGAAACGCAGCGGGTCCATCGCGCGCACCCTGCGAAAATCATCCTCAACCTGAGGCTGAAACTCTGGACCGGGCGTATGGAGGATAGAGCGTCGCAGCCAGAATTGTGCTTGGGTAAACCGTCCTTCTTCAACCGACAAGCGGGCAGCAAGCTGGGACGCCGCGAATTTCTCGTCCGATGTATCAGCATGGCGGTAAGCTGCAGCCGCCGCGCGGCGGGCTTGCGTCGTGTCGGATGTTTGGCGATACGCCTGAGCAAGCAGCATATGCGCGAAAAAGCTTTCAGGTTCCGCTTGCAACAGACCTTTGCCGATTTCCAGCGCAAGCACGGCGTCGCCGCTTTCCAGCGCCTGAACGCCTATCATGCGCGCCTGATCGAGGGTCAGGTTCACTTCGGCCTGCAATGGCGCGTCGCTTGGCTGACTCTTTGCCGGACTGCTGAAAATCAGGACGCACAGAAGAATGCAGAACAGGCAGGCCCAAGGGCGATCAGTTGACATCATCGCAAAGAACAGGGTCCGAGCCGGAAACCCCGCAACGGCTCAGCACGAACACGCCAATCTCGCGTTCAGCCGTGAAGCCCAGATCATCGCTTGGCCCGTCGAATTCCGTTAGGGCAACGACGCCGCCAACAGCGGATGCATCTGTTCCACCGAAAATGCCACCATAGTCGCCGATATCACGGTTTGGGACGTTCTCGTAATTCACCAATCCGCCGTAGAATGTGCTGTCGGTTCTGTTGATATCAGCAACGCGCAGTGTCACGTTGCGCAATTCATTGTTGCCGCCGCCGGGCAATGTGGCCCCGTATTGCGAGAAGCTTCGGTCGAATATACTTCCGTTGACAGTGTTCTCGGCAAAATCGACGTTCAGGAAAATTGTCCCGATGACCTGCGCGCTTTGGATCGGGCGCAAAGATTGGTCGATGGCGGGGTCGACGACGAGAAGTTGATCTCCCGGCGCATTCACGTTGGTCTGTGCAACATAGCCACCCGCGTAGGACACAAGACCTGTTGTTGGCAATGTATAAGGAACAGGTGGGTCCAGAACGGGTTCGTTGCGTTCGTAAAAGCCACCGCTGAAGAAGGTGTTGAACTGTCCGCCATCCGACGCGATACCTGCTTGCACGGATCTGCCAGGGTCTGTGCTGCGGGCCACCATCGCGGTAACATGTCTGTCCAGCGGGTCATCCTGAAGCGTGTAGGCATGATATCCCGGACGGTCCAGAACAGGTGTCCGCTGATAAGTTGCATCCAGCGTTCCGGCGTTGAGCGATGTCAGCCGCATTACCAGCGTATTCGTATCCGCGTTATAGCTCACGGTCGATAGATTCTGTGCCAGGGAGCTAGGAAGCGCACTTGCAGCACCGGGGTCAGGCGTGGCCGGTTGTTCCGTCTCGTCAAGAGGTGGAGAGACCACAACAGTTGGCGCAAAGGGATTTCCACTACAAGCCGCCAGAATGCAGGCAGCAAGAAGAAAGGCGGGAAATCTGGTCATGGAAATGGCCCCTAAGCTTTGTCTCAAGATATTGCCGCACGGTCCCGCCTGTGGCTGTGAAAGTCAATCAGCCACACTCATAAGCAGACCATTTTCCAAGAGTTGTTGCCCGGACAGCCACCCCACTATTGTGGTTTTCCCTCATAGCCCACTCAAGATATAGTGTCGGACGACTCATGCCCGCAGATGAAGGAACCACCGATATGCCTCTTACACCAGACCAGCAGGCCGAGGTTGATGCACAGCGCGGGCAGACAACGCCCACACGCCGCGCCGTGTCGCCCGGAATGGAACAGCATCTCTATACCGCGATCCCCGTGCTGGATCACGGCTTTGTCCGTGTCATCGACTATATGGGCGACGATGCGGCGATCTGTCAGGCGGCGCGTGTGAGCTATGGCCGTGGCACCAAATCAGTGCAGAATGACGAAGGCCTGATCCGCTATCTGATGCGGCACTGGCATTCGACCCCGTTCGAGATGTGCGAGGTCAAGCTGCATGTCAAACTGCCGGTTTTCGTGGCGCGGCAGTGGATCAGGCACCGGACGGCGAATGTGAATGAATACTCCGCCCGCTATTCTATTCTTGACCGCGAGTTCTACATCCCTGCGCCCGAACATCTGGCGGCGCAATCGGTGGTCAACAATCAGGGCCGTGGCGCAACTTTGGAGGGCGAGGAGGCGGCGCGCGTTCTCGAAATCCTCAAGACCGACGCGAACCGCGCCTATGACCATTACGAACAGATGATTTCGCAAGAAGGGCAGGCGGGACTTGCGCGCGAGCTGGCGCGGATGAACCTGCCCGCGAATATCTACACCCAGTGGTATTGGAAAGTCGATCTGCACAACCTGCTGCACTTCCTGCGGCTGCGGGCGGACGCCCACGCGCAATACGAGATCCGCGTCTATGCCGATGCGATCTGCAACGTCGTGGCCGACTGGGTGCCCTTCGCCTACAAGGCCTTCGAGGATTATCGCATGGGTGGCGCCACGATGAGCGCAACAGCCCTTGATTGCGTGCGCCGGATGCTGAAAGGTGAAGAGGTCACGCAGGAAACATCCGGCATGAGCAAGGGGGAATGGCGGGAGTTTATCGATACTTTGGGGTGATCCCCCGCGCGGTACAAAGCGCAGCAAGCGCCGCCGCGCGATCGCCGTCACGCCCCCCGGGGCGGCGATTTTGCGACGGTGGCGGCAACCGGACAACGCGTATGATGTGGCGGGGATAAACTGCCTCTCTTTGGCCGGAGTTCGCCGCCCCGCGTGACGGCGACCGCGCGGCTTGGGGATTGCATCGTCACCCCGCGTGTCGTCTATCTCGCTTCTTGGAGCCGATTTCGGGCGTTTCGCCACCACAAGTCTTGCAGGGCGATTGCCGGCTACATACCTCCCTCCAGTAAACCACAAGGAGGTGACCGATGCAGTTCCAGTTCAACACCGACAGCCATATTCAGGGTGATGACCGTCTGGCCGAGATCGCGGAAAATACCGTGATCCATGCGCTTGGCCATCTGACCGCCCGTCTGTCGCGGATCGAGGTGCATCTGGCCGATGTGAACGGGGCCAAGGGCGGGGCCGATGATATCCGCTGCACCATCGAAGCGCGTCCCGAGGGCATGCAGCCGCAAACCGTCACGCATAATGACGCGGATGTAGGGTCTGCCCTGCGTGGCGGGGGCAAGAAAATCCGCGCGCTTCTGGACAGCGAGTTCGGCAAGCTCGACAATAAACGCTGACATTTTGTTTTTTATCGCGTGAGCGGAGTTGGTTGGAGTGTAAACCGCACTCAAAGTTTCCCTTCCAACCCCTGTTTGCATTCCTTCGGAGGGAAACCATCACTGCTGTAGGCGCGTATTCCACAACGTGAGCAGCGCCAACGCTTCAGATTTTGGCCACCATTCGCTTCCCAAGGGCAGTGAGGCAGGCAAGCACTGCTGCTGCGATGATATGGTGCTTTGTGAGTGATTTTGTCTGCAAGAGAACTCGTCCGATGTGCTGCTGCATGTATCCGCTTTAGTGATCGACCAAGAAACCACCACAACAAAATGCAAATCGCGAAGAACGCAAGAAGTATCCAGATCTCCCCTTCGACGGGGGCAATCACATTGCGAGCATTTTGAAAATGGGAAGGATCAATAGCCATTGGTCGGAGAGTTTTTTGTCATAGGAGTGTAAGTGCCAAGCTGTCTGAAGAAGTGGGCAAGACTAAGGCTTCACCCAAAGAATGACGCTAGAATTCGGCTTGAGAACTGACCGTTTGGTTAACGCCAGTCATCCAAAGTGGCAGCGGGCCCGTATCCCCTCGACACAATGCGAAAGGCAGCCCCCTTGCACATGATTATCCTCTACGTCTCGACCGCGCTGGTTTTTCTGGTGCTTGATGCGATCATGCTGACCCGTGTGATCAAACCCTCGTTCGAGACCCATATCGGCCCGCTGCTGGCGGAACCGATCCGCATCGGGCCTGCGGCGGTGTTCTATATGTTCTACGTGGGCGGGCTTTTGTATTTTGTGTCCTTACCCGCCCTGCGCGAGGACAACGCGGTGCAGGCACTGCTGGGCGGCGCGTTTCTGGGCGCGATGGCTTACGGCACCTATGAGTTTACCAATTATGCCACCCTTAAGGACTGGCACTGGCAGATGGTGGCGCTGGATCTGACATGGGGCTCTGTTCTGACAGGCGTGTCGGCCTGGGCGGGGGTAATGATCACCCGCGCCCTCACCTGATCGCATATCGGCAGGCTTTACAGCAGCTTGAGGTCTGCCGCCATTTGCCGCCCGTCACGGCCTTCTTGCAAATCGTAGGACAGTTTCTGGTTGTCGGCGAGGCCCGTCAGGCCGGATCGCTCCACCGCCGAGATATGCACGAAAACATCTTTGCCCCCGTCATCGGGAGCGATAAAACCATAGCCTTTGGTCGTATTGAACCACTTCACGGTGCCGTTGGGCATGTTCCGTGTCTCCTTCATATTCGATCGTTTCCACGCCTTTTGAGGCATGTTGCGCGGCGCGCATGGGAAAAAGATTGCACGGGATTTGTAAAAATCAAGAAAAAGGCCTGTGATCTTGCAGGGATCAGAGGCTATTGAGGCCCGAATGACCGATTGGGAGGCAGCAATGAAGCTCTATGGATTGAAAACATGTGACACCTGCCGCAAGGCGCTCAGGGCATTGCCGCAGGCCGGGTTTGTCGATGTGCGTGCGGAAGGCGTGCCGGTGGATGTGCTGGAACGGGCCCATGCGATCCTTGGTGACAAACTGCTCAATACAGCCTCGACCACATGGCGCGGTCTGTCGGACGCCGAGCGTGCGCGCGACCCACTGTCCTTGCTCGCTGCGCATCCCACGCTGATGAAACGCCCACTGATCGCGGCGCAGGACGGCACGTTCTATCTGGGATGGGGCAAGGATGTGCAGGCCGCGCTGCTTGCGTGACGGCGTGGCACGGCTTATCTGCACAGGAACGGAGGACGGATCATGCGGAATGCGGCATTGATGCTGGGGATTATCGGCGGGTTGCTGGCCATGCTGGTGGGATTTTTCAGCTATGGCTACACCGAGGCGGTCAGCCGCTATGGCGAGATCGAGGGTCTGTTCGAGCAGGTCGCCAATATCGAGGTGATCCGCGCCGCCAGTTTTCTCTCACCGCTGCTGGCGATCGCAGGGGGCGCAATGGCCAAGGTGCGCGCGCTTTGGGGGGGCATCCTGCTGCTGCTATCGACGGGCGGGATGTATTACGCCTTTGGCTTCAATGTCTTTACCATGTTCCCGATTGGCTTTTGTCTGGTCGGTGGGCTGCTGGCCTTGGCCGCTGGTAAACCGGACGAGCCGCGCGCACATTTCTGATCAGGCTTTGGCGGGGCGCAAAAGCCTGTCCAGCGACAATGCGCCCGCACCTTTGACAACAAGCACCATCAGGAGCAGAAGCCAGAGCGCGCGCTGATCCATGATCGGGCTGTCGGGAATGCGGTCGAACCATGCGCCCAGTGTTTCGGGATGCGCCAACGCGCCGTGGCCGATCAGGTCGGTGGCAGTCTGCACGAGAACAAAACCGATCATGCCCAGGGCAGCCAGCCGTGTCAGCAGCCCCAGCAGGATCAGTAGCGGCAGGATGAACTCGGCCCATGTTCCTGCCAGTACGACCAGCGTATGAAACAGGCTTAGCTGGCTGGTGTCATAGCCTGCCGCCTCCATCGCGCGCGGGAAGATCTGGGCATAGGCCCCGACCGAGGGTGTAAAGATCCCGCCTATACCATCCCCCAGTTTGGTCAGTCCAGAGGCCCAGAAATAGGTCAGCAGGACGCCGGCAAAGACAAGCCGCGCCAGCAGTGGAAGCAGCCACTCGGCACGGTCAAACCGCGCAAAGACCGAGTTGTGAAGACGGTTCAGGGTGTTCATTCAACGGGTTCCAATCGTAAGGCTGCAATGGCCTCGCCCGCGATCAGCAGTCCGAGGGTTTCTGTCGGATCGAATTGCAGGTTTGCCGATACCGCGTGATCATGCGCGGCACCCAGGCTGTGCCCGTTCATCAGAGAGGTGATGAATGCCGCGCCACCCGTGGCAAGGGCATGAGGTTCAGGGTCGAAATCGGGGCGCATGACCAACACATCCTGCGGGGCGGCCTGCGGTTTGGGGCTGCCCTGCACCATCGTATAGGTCCAGATCGCATGGACCGGCCAAGTTGAGGCGAGCGTTTGCACAGAGGGTGCAAGATGAAATGCGGTTGCTGCCAGTGTGTCGGGTGACAAGGCGCCAAGAACGGCGGGGTCAAGCGGCGTGCTGTCGGCGGCGTGATAGGCGCGGCGCATGGCCAGTTCCAGCCGCGCTACATCCGCAAGATATCCTAGATGCGCGACCGCGGGCAGTTTGGCCAGAAAGGTGGGAAAAGCCGCGCCGTAATGCATCATCAGTTGCGATTGTGGCGGATTTTCGCGCACGAAGATGCGGGCCACATTCGCGAAGTTTTGCGGCCCCAGTAGTTTCGCGACAGCCGGAAAGCCCTGTTCCAGCGCCTCCATCAACGAGACCGTGACGTTGTTGCGATAGACGTTGAAGCGCCGTCCTGCGGGCCGGCCCTTGCCGTCCTGCAGCCCTGCGGGCACTGGCAGATCGGGATCGACCAGCGCGGGCAGGAAATCTGCGCCAAGGCTGGTCACGCGACCGCCGCGGATCTGGCGGGGCGCTGCATTCGCAGCGCGGCCAGCGCCTTTTCGGCGCGCCGCGCCTCATCGGCCAGAACGGGCCAGTCTGGCACATCATTGTCCCATTCCACCAGCACAGGGCGCGGGCCGGATTTTGCCAGCACATGATCCAGCAGCGTCCAGACCGGATCGGCGACTGCCGTGCCGTGGGCATCAATCAGCAAAGGTGCACCATGATCATCGGTATCCGTGTCATGCCCGCCAAGATGGATTTCGCCCACCGCGTCCAGCGGGAAGGCGTCGACATAGCCGCGCGGATCAAATCCGAGGTTGGTGGCAGAAACAAAGACGTTATTCACATCCAGCAGCAGGCCACAGCCGGTACGGCGGGCCAGCTCGCGCAGGAAATCGGGCTCGGCCCATGTGCTTGTGGCGAAAGCCAGGTAGCTGGAGGGGTTTTCGAGCAGCATTTGCCGCCCGAGGCAGTTCTGCACCTGATCAATATGGTCGCCCACGCGGGTCAGCGTCTTATCTGTATAGGGCAGGGGCAGCAGGTCGTTCAGAAAGGCGCTGTCATGGGTGGACCACGCCAGATGTTCGGAAAAGCTGGCAGGGTTCAGCCAGTCGCACAGATGTTTGAGCCGCGCGAGATGGTCAGGGTCAAGCGGGGTTTCGCCTCCGATCGACAAGCCGACGCCATGCACCGAAACGGGGAATCGTTCCGCCAGATGCCGCAATTGCGCCAGCGGTCGGCCACCGCCACCCATATAGTTCTCGGCATGGATTTCCAGCCAGCGCACGGGGCGCGCATCGTCCATGATGGCGCTGTAGTGCTGCGGCTTGTAACCGATGCCGGGTGCTGCAGGTAGGGTGCTGTGCTGGGTCATGGCAAGGGCCTCGATCTTGTGCGGGGCGGGCGCATGGAGAGGGCAGGCTGGTGTAGCAGAGGCGGGTGGTTGCGGCACCCGCCCCATCTGAATTTTATGCGGGCAGGTCGCGATCCAGCGCCTCGAGCGAGCCATTACGCTCTGTGCCGTCTGCCATGGCGGGCAGGTCGATTTCGGTGCAGGTGCCGGCGTCTACCAGCGTCCATGCGTTGCCCTGATAGTCAACCTTGGACGTGCCCGCACAAGTGGTGCCGGGACCGGCGGCGCAGTCATTCTGGCCAGCCAGAGACACGCCGAAGCATTTTTCCTTGGCCTGCGCTTGTGCAGGTGTGCTATGAGCGGCCAGCGCGGTAGCCATTGCACCAGCGATTGCAAGTGTTTTCATCGTGTTGGACATCGGGGTTCTCTCCCTTGAGGTTGATTTCGGTCTCGCATCTTGGCGATAACATAGTCGTAGCGGGTGGGGTTCGTCACGCACCAGTCACGACAAAGTGTGTCACGGCCGCGTGACGAAAGCCCGCCAAATTTTACGTTCAGGCCTTCCAAATCGGCGGAATCAGGCGCGTCTCCCTGTCGGGGAATGCGCTTTTTTCGGGCGAAGTGTTACAACAGGTCTGGCGGTGCCGCTTCTTTTGCGAGGCTGTCCACAATTGCGTCAAGCGGTGTAACGGATGTCGAATTCTCGCCAAGTCTGCGCGCGGACACTGTGTGATCCTCGATTTCCTTCATCCCGCAGGCCAGAATGACAGGCACTTTACCGACCGAATGTTCACGGATCTTGTAGTTGATCTTTTCATTCCTGAGATCGGCCTCGGCCCTGATTCCACGGGCTTTGAGGGCCTCGACAACCTTGCGACAATAGTCATCCGCATCCGATACGATCGAGGCGACAACCACCTGACGCGGGGCCAACCAGAAGGGCAGCTTGCCCGCGTGGCTTTCGATCAGAATACCGATGAACCGCTCGAAACTGCCCAGCACAGCGCGGTGCAGCATGACGGGGCGGTGTTTCGCGCCATCCTGCCCGATATAGGAGGCATCCAGCCGCTCAGGAAGGTTGGGATCAACCTGCAGGGTGCCGCATTGCCAATCGCGGCCAATCGCATCGGTCAGCACGAATTCCAGCTTGGGGCCATAGAACGCGCCTTCGCCTTCCTGAATCTCATAGTCGTATCCTGCGGCACGGCACGCATCGCCAAGCGCTTTTTCAACTCGGTCCCAACTCTCGTCCGAGCCGACGCGCTTTTCGGGGCGAGTGGACAGTTTGATGGTCCAGTTCTCGAATCCCAGATCGGCATAAATGCGCGCCAGAAAGTCGATGAATTTCTTGGTTTCCGGCTCGATCTGCGCGTCTGTGCAGAAGATATGCGCGTCATCCTGCGTAAAGCCGCGCACACGCATGATGCCGTGCAGCGCACCGGATGGCTCGTAGCGGTTGCACGATCCGAATTCAGCCATCCGCAAAGGCAGGTCGCGATAGGATTTCAGACCGTGATTGAACACCTGCACATGGCAGGGGCAGTTCATCGGTTTCAGCGCGTTGACGGTTTTCTCGCGCGCATGATCCTCGTCAACCTCGACGATGAACATGTTTTCCTGATAATTCTCCCAATGGCCCGAGGCCTCCCACAGCTTGCGGCTGACGACTTGGGGCGTGTTCACTTCGACATAGCCGCCCTTGCGCTGCTGGCGGCGCATATAGTCTTGCAGCGTGGTGTAGATGTTCCAGCCGTTGGGGTGCCAGAAAATCTGTCCCGGAGCCTCCTCCTGCATATGGAACAGTTCCATCTCGCGGCCCAGCTTGCGGTGGTCGCGTTTTGCGGCCTCCTCAAGCATGGTCAGATGCGCCTTGAGGTCGTCGCGGTTCAAAAAGGCCGCACCATAGATGCGCTGCAGCATCGCGCGGCTGCTGTCACCGCGCCAGTAGGCACCTGCGACCGACATCAGTTTGAACGCGTCTGCGGGCAGTTGGCCGGTGTTTTGCAGATGCGGACCACGGCACAGATCCTGCCATTCGCCGTGCCAATACATGCGCAAAGGCTCGTCGCCGGGGATCGCCTCGATCAGTTCGACCTTGTAGGGCTCGCCTGATGCCTCGTAATGCGCGATGGCGCGGGGGCGGTCCCAGACTTCGGTGCGCACGGCGTCACGCTTGTTGATGATCTCGCGCATTTTCTTCTCAATCACGACAAGGTCTTCGGGCGTGAACGGCTCTTTGCGGTCGAAGTCGTAATACCAGCCATTGTCGATCACGGGGCCGATGGTGACTTTCACATCGGGCCAGATTTCCTGCACTGCACGGGCCATGACGTGGGCCAGATCGTGGCGGACCAGCTCGAGCGCGGGCGCGCGGTCGGCCATCGTGTTGATGGCGATCTTCGCGTCAGCGATGATCGGCCATTGCAGATCCCAATGCGCGCCGTCCACAGTGGCGCTGATCGCCTTTTTCGCCAGCGATTTCGAGATATCGGCGGCAACATCGGCAGCGGTGACGCCTGCGTCATAGCTGCGTGCATTGCCATCGGGGAATGTGAGAGAGATCTGTGCCATATCGGCCTCCTCGTCGGTTTGGCGCCCACGGAACGCCCGGTTGCGGGTTATATTGTGCGCGGCCTATGTGACGGGCGGTGCAGGCCAAGTCAAGTCAGGCGATCTGGCCTTTTGTTTGCCGCCAGTCTGCGGCAAGTTCCGGGGGACGCACGGATTACAGGACGAAGGACCGACAAATGCCGGATTATCTGGATACCGATCAGGGGCGGCGCATTGCCTACCACCTTAGCGCAGGAGCAGGCCCGGGCATCGTGTTTCTGGGCGGCTTCCGGTCGGATATGGAGGGCACGAAAGCCATCCATCTGGAACACTGGGCCAAAGCCCAAGGTCGCGCCTTTCTACGCTTCGACTATTCGGGGCATGGCCAGTCATCTGGGCTGTTCGAAGAGGGCGCAATCGGCGACTGGGCTGCGGATGCGGTCGCGGCTGTGCAGGGTTTGACCGAAGGCCCCCAGATATTGGTCGGTTCGTCCATGGGGGGCTGGATCTCGCTTCTGCTGGCGCGGTCCCTACCCAGAAAGGTCGCGGGGCTTGTCACGATCGCCGCCGCCCCCGATTTCACCGAAGACAGCATGTGGGCGGGATTTGATGTGGATCAGCGGGCAGCCCTGCAAGACGTGGGGCAGGTGGCCCTTCCTTCGGAATATGGCGATCCGTTGGTGATCACGCGCCGCATGATCGAAGACGGGCGCAACCATCTGGTTCTGCGCGCACCGCTGTTGCTGCCTTTCCCTGTCAGGATGCTGCAAGGCACGGCGGATGCCGATGTGGATCAGGCGGTCGCCCTGCGGTTGTTGGCGCATGCAACGGGCGGGGATATCCGCCTGACGCTGGTCAAAGGGGCCGATCACCGCTTTTCCGATCCTGCATGCCTCGATCTGATCACCGCCGCAGTCACCGAGGTTGGCACCTCAAGCCAACCGGAGGTTTGAGCGTAACCTATAAAGACGCCTGAAGGGACAAATCAATGGATCAACGCATAAGCCTTGTGACCCTTGCGGTTGCCGATCAAGCCCGCGCCGCGGCCTTTTACGAGGCGCTGGGCTGGACCCGCGTTGATAGCGAGGCGGGAATCATCGTCTTCGATCTCTTGGGCCAGTCGCTGGCACTTTACCCGCGCGCCGATCTGGCCCGTGACATGGGGCTGAGCGAGGTCGAGCTTGGCACCGGCGGCATGACGCTTGGCTGCAACACCCGCGACCGCGCGGAAGTGGCACAGATTATCCAGCGCGCGAAAGCGGCAGGCGCGCGGATTCTGAAGCCTGCGCATGACGTCTTCTGGGGTGGGCATATCGGCTATTTTGCTGATCCTGATGGCCATATCTGGGAGGTGGCGTTCAACCCCTTCTCGCCTTTGTCATCCGATGGCGCCTTCCGCTGGGCCGGCTACTCCGAGACCCCGCCCCAATCCGGTTGACGCCGTGGCCTGTTCTGTCACCTTTACGGCAACGTTGATGCAAGTTAGGTTTGGATACGCATGATCGACCCCCTTGTTCTGTTGCCCGGCATGATGTGCGACGCGCGGCTTTTTGCGCCGCAAATAAACGATCTGTCACGTGATCATGCGGTTATGGTCGCCCCGATCACTCAAGGCGAAAGGGTCGAGGAGATCGCATCAGCCCTGTTGCCGCTGTTACCTGCGAAATTCGCGCTGGCGGGCCTGTCCATGGGCGGGATCGTGGCAATGGAACTGCTGCGCCGTGCGCCTGAACGGATCACGCGCATCGCCCTGATGGATACAAATCCGTTGGCGGAAACGCCGCAGACCGCTGCAGCGTACGAGCCTATGATCATCGGGGCCCGCGCCGGTCGTCTGGACGAGGTGATGCGCGGCTTCATGCGCCCCGATTTTCTGGCTCCGGGTCCGGGGCGGATCTCTGTGCTGAACAAGGTTTTCGAGATGGCGCAAGATTTGGGCCCCGAAATACTGGTGCGGCAGGTCCGCGCGTTGCAGCGCCGCCGCGACCAGCAACCGACTTTGCGCCGCTGCAAGGTGCCCGCACTTGTGATGTGCGGTGCCCATGACGCGCTGACACCCCTGAAGCGCCATGCTTTCATGGCAGAGTTGATCCCCTATGCGCGCCTTGAAGTAATCGAGGATGCCGGTCATCTGCCAACGCTTGAAGCGCCCGAAGCTGTGACCGCCGTGTTGCGGGCTTGGTTGAAACAACCTTTCGTGCTGCAATGAACAGGCATCTGCCGAGTCTGGTGGCAGGTTACGGTCCGTTGACGCCTTTTGATGTGACCCTGGAATGTCCGGTGCTGCCTGTGCTGCCCCTGCGCGCGGATGCCGGAACGGCTGACAAGCGCCTCCCGGATCTGGCCGCTGCACTGGCTGCCGCGGGGGTGCGCGACGGCATGACGATCTCGTTCCACCATCATTTGCGAAACGGTGACGGGGTACTGAATGCGGTGATGCAGGCCCTGGCGGGTGCAGGGATCGGGGATCTGACCCTTGCGCCAAGCTCGGTCTTTGCTGTCCACGCGCCGCTGGTCGGGCATATCGCGCACGGCACGGTCAGCGGGTTGCATACGGCCTATATGGCGGGACCCGTTGCACAGGCTGTCGGGCAGGGGGCGTTGTCACGACCGGCCGTCCTGCAAACTCATGGCGGCCGCGCCCGCGATATCGAGACCGGTCGCCTGCGCGTCGATGTGGCTTTCGTCGCGGCGGCCATGGCCGACCGCTCCGGTAATCTGACCGGTGCGCATGGGCCTTCGGCCTTCGGGCCGCTGGGTTACGGGCAGGTCGATGCGGCGAGGGCGCGATGCGTCATCGCCGTCACCGATTGTCTGGTGGACAAGTTGCCCTGCGCGCCAGACATTCCGGCCGCACAGGTGGACCATGTCGTCGTAGTCGAGCGGATCGGTGAAGCGGCCAATATCGCCTCGGGCACAACGCGGATCACAACCGATCCTGCTGGGTTGCACATTGCGGCCATGGCCGCTGACCTGATCGCAGCATCCGGTCTGATGCAAGACGGCATGAGCTTTCAGACAGGCGCGGGCGGCACGTCCTTGGCGGTAGCGGCACGTCTGGGGCATCTGATGGCCGGTTCGGGTGTTGTCGCAGGGTTTGTCAGTGGCGGAATCACGGCACCTATCGTGGCGCTGCACCGCGCGGGTCTGGCCAGACGTCTGTGGAATGTGCAAAGCTTCGATCTGGATGCGGTGCACAGCTATGCCCATGACGCGCTGCACAACGGGATGAGCGCGAGCCTCTATGCCAATCCGGCGCGCAGCGACGCTATCGTGAACAAGCTGGATGTCATGATCCTTGGCGCAACCGAAGTGGGCGCGGCGTTCGATGTCAACGTGACCACGGGCAGCGACGGAGGTATTATGGGGGGATCGGGCGGACATGCCGATGCGGCGGCGGGCGCGAAACTGGCTATCGTCGTTACCCCGCTTGAGACTCGTGGCTGGCCACGGCTGGTCAAGCATCTGACCTGCCGCACAACGCCGGGTGCGCATATCGACGCGGTGGTGACACCTGCGGGTATCGCGATCAACCCCAAGCGCCCCGATCTCGAGTCGCGCGCGCGCCATGCCGGGCTGCCCGTGATGACGCTGGAAGCGATGCGTGCGCTTTGTCCGCCCAGGCCTGACAAGCCACTGCATGCGCCGGATGCCCCCGTAGTGGCGGTCTGCGAGTATCGCGACGGGCGGGTCATTGATCTGGTGCGCCAGCAGCCAGGTTGAAAAGATGAACCGCAAGCCTTCCAGCTACACGCAGGGAATCAAAGGGATGAACCGGCGCTTTCTGGTCAGAATGCGCCGGTTTCTGCCGCCGGGAACCAGATGGATCGTCGGGTTGTTGCTGATTGTCGGCGGCATTCTCGGCTTTATGCCGGTGCTTGGTTTCTGGATGATCCCGCTTGGCTTGGGGGTCGCGGCGCTGGATATCAAGCCGGTCATACGATGGGTGCGGGGCAGTCCGCGCAAATAAAAAGGCCGGGCAACTGGCCCGACCTTCACGTATTTTTCAAAACACAAACGCTTATTTCGCGGCTGCGTTCTTGTTGGCCGGTTTGCCCTTGGACATCGGGGCGGAACTATTGGCGTCGATGAAGTCCAGCACCAACGGGCGGATATTGTTGCGCCAGCTTTTGCCCGCGAAAATACCGTAATGCCCTGCATCGGGTTCGACATGGCTGGCTTTCTTGCTGTCCGGCAGGCCGGTGCAAAGTGCCAGTGCCGCGATACACTGACCCGGTGCCGAGATATCGTCCTTTGCACCTTCCACGGTTTTCACGGCCACATCGGTGATCTTGCCGATATCGACACGGCGGCCTTTCACGGTGAACTGGTTTTTCGCAATTTCGCCGTTCTTGAAAATCCGCTCAACCGTGCTGAGGTAGAATTCTGCCGTCATGTCCATCACGGCAAGATATTCATCATAGAAACGGTTATGGGCATCGTGATCCGAGGCCTCGCCCCGCGCGACGCGGTTGATCTGGTCAAGGAACGCCTTGGAATGGCGCTCGCCATTCATCGACATGAATGAACTGAGCTGTAGCAGACCTGGGTAAACCATACGCCCGACGCCCGGATATTTGAAGCCGACGCGCTGGATCATTGTCTCTTCAAGCTGTCCCATTGTGACGCGGCGACCAAAATCCGTAACATCGGTCGGGGTTGCGTCAGGGTCGATCGGTCCGCCGATCAGGGTCAGGCTGCGCGGTTGCGCGCTTGGGTCTTCTTCGGCAAGATAGGCGGTCGCGGCCAATGTCAAAGGCGCGGGCTGGCAGACCGCGATCACATGGGTGTCCGGCCCCAAGTGGCGCATGAAATCCACCAAATAGAGGGTGTAATCTTCGATATCGAACTTGCCGGCGCTGACGGGAATGTCGCGCGCATTGTGCCAGTCGGTGATATAGACCTCGCAATCAACCAGAAGACTTTTCACGGTCGAACGCAGCAGCGTCGCGTAATGGCCTGACATCGGCGCGACGAGAAGCACCTTGCGCGGGCTGGGCGTGCGGCCTGCGATGCGGAAGTGGATTAGGTCGCCGAAAGGTTTCGTGACCACGGTATCCACATGGACAAGATGGTCCTTTCCGTCTTCGCAGGTATGGGTGCGAATGCCCCAGTCAGGCTTGACCGCCATGCGCTTGAATGTGCGTTCGGTGACGGCACCCCATGCCGCCATCCAGGGCAAAGCAGGGTTTGGCAACATGCTGAAAACCGGATAGGATGCCATTGCTAGGGCGGAGGCACCCAACCATTGGTTCGTATTACGCATCGTTTCAATAAGGTCGTAAGTGGCCATGTACCGCATAGGCGTCTCCTAAGTGTTACGCACGCAGGTAAATTCACTGTGCCGCTGGCCTCCCCGACAGGGCGGCAACAATGCTGCGTAGCAGCGACGATACGAGGGATTTGTTAATATGACAACTAAAGAGGCTGGTTCGGGCGAAAATTTAGAGCGTCTGAACGCGAATCTGGCAAAAGTCGAGGAATTGTCGCAACGCCTTGTTACTGCGATGTCACACAGAAAGGCGGCAAATCCGACCTTGAACGCCCCAGATCAGGAGATGTTTGCCAAGGCAGCCAGCACATACTGGACCCGAATGATGCAGAATCCGGCGCATATGTTCGAGACCCAGCTGGAATATTGGGGTCAGTCGGTCAAGCATTTCATCGAGGCACAACAAGCCCTTGCCAGCGGTAAACTGGAAGCGCCCGAGGATCACACGCCTGACGACCGCCGCTTTGCCAACCCGCTTTGGAAGTCGCATCCCTATTTCAACTTCATCAAGCAACAATACATGATGAACGCGCAGGCCATCGAAAAAGCCGTGTCCGAAATCGACGACATGTCGCCGCGTGAGAAGAAACGGCTCGAATATTTCTCGCGCCAGATCATCGACATGCTCGCCCCGACCAATTTCCTGTCCACCAACCCCGATGCGCTGGAGCGCGCCGTGGCGACCGACGGCGAATCGCTGATCAAGGGGCTGGAGAATCTGGTCGCCGATATCGAGGCCAACGATGGCGAGATGCTGGTGCGTCTGGCCGATGAAAGCGCCTTCAAGCTGGGCGAGAATATCGCGACTACTCCGGGGCAGGTAGTTTACCGCAACCGGATGATGGAACTGATCCAGTTCGCGCCGACGACCGACAAGGTCCACGCGATCCCGCTGATCATTTTTCCGCCATGGATCAATAAATATTACATCATGGACCTCAAGCCGGAAAACAGCCTGATCAAATGGGTCACCGATCAGGGCTTTACCCTGTTCATTGTCAGTTGGGTCAATCCCGACGAGACCTATCGTGATGTCGGGCTGGAGGACTACATCACCGATGGCTATCTGACTGCCTTCCGCGAGGTCAAGGCGATCACGGGCCAGAAGCAGGTCAACACGGTCGGCTATTGTATCGCGGGCACCACCCTGTCGATGGTTCTGTCGTTGCTCAAGCATCGCGGCGATAAATCCGTCAAATCCGCGACCTTCTTCACCGCGCTAACGGATTTCTCGGAGCAGGGCGAGTTCACACCCTTTTTGCAAGATGATTTCATTGACGGGATCGAGGCAGAAGTGGCCGAGAACGGCGTATTGCGATCCTTCATCATGGCGCGGACATTCTCGTTCCTGCGCTCGAATGATTTGATCTACGGACCCGCGATCAAAAGCTACATGATGGGAGAGGCGCCTCCGGCGTTCGACCTGCTCTACTGGAACGGGGATGGCACCAACCTTCCCGCGCGGATGGTTGTGGAATATCTGCGCTGGCTCTGCCAAGAGAACCGTTTTGCCGAGGGCGGGATTGATCTGATGAATGACAGGCTGCATCTGGCGGATGTGGATTTGCCTGTCTGCCTGATCGCCTGCGAGACCGATCACATTGCCGCATGGAAAGACAGCTATCGCGGCGCGCAGGGGATGGGGTCGAAAGACCGGACGTTCATTCTATCCCAGTCGGGGCATATTGCAGGAATCATCAACCCGCCCACGAAGAAGAAATATGGTCACTATATGAACGAGGATATGAGCCTTGCGTCCGAGGACTGGAAAGCGGGGGCCACCTTCCACGAGGGAAGCTGGTGGCCGCGTTGGGGCGAATGGCTGGCGAAGCGTTCCGGCAAGATGGTTGACGCCAGGGAACCGGGCGATTCGGGACATCCTGTCCTGTGTCCGGCCCCAGGAATTTATGTTCTTTGATCGACAAGTGTTTGATTTTGAGAGACAATAAAAAAATGCTGCATTGCGGCATAAAACTCTTGAAATGCCGCAATGCAGCATGCATATTGGTGTCAGCTTGAAGCCGGGGCGGACCCGGGTAGCAGACAAGGAATACACCAATGACAAAGACACCTGACATGACCGCCATGATGAAAGACATGATGGGCGCATTCCCCGTCGACACCAAGGCGATGGAAGACGCATTCAAAACCCAGGCGACGCTGAACGAAAAGCTGTCCAGCCTCGCGCTGGGCGCGGCTGAAAAGTCGACCGAAATCTCGACCAAATGGACCAAAGACACTCTGGCCAAACTGTCGGACATGACCAAAGTCAAAGCAGAGCCTGCTGACTATGCAAAAGCCATGACCGACTTCGCATCGGCGCAAGCCGAAGCCGCTGCAGAGCACATGGCCGCCTTTGCCGAAGTAGCCAAGAAAATGCAGATGGAAACAGTCGAATTGATGATGGCCGCTGGAAAAGACATGACCGAGGAAGCGACTGCCGCAGTGCAGAAGGCTGCCAAGGACGCGACAACCGTGGCGAAAAAAGCAGCCGCGAAATAAGAACGCTGTCTCTCGCATCTCTCTCCTCCTCCCTGGGATGCAAGACGCGCGGGCGGGCCATTGTGCCCGCCCTTTCTTTTTGTGCTGCGCTCGCATAAGCTTGTGATCTAATCTGGATCAATGGGGGGATCGCCCGTGGCCGAAACCAAGAAACCGCTTCTAATCAAGCGTTATGCCAGTCGCCGTTTGTACAACACCGAAACCAGCGATTATGTCACACTTGAGGATATCGCCGGTTTCATCCGTGAAGGCCGGGAGGTGCAGATCGTGGATCTGAAGTCGGGCGATGACCTGACACGCCAATACCTTCTCCAGATTATCGCCGAACATGAAAGCCGTGGGGAAACCATGTTGCCTGTGAATGTTCTCACAGATCTGGTTCGTAGCTATACCACGCAAGCGGGATCGGTCGTGCCTCAGTTTCTGGCGATGTCCTTCGACATGCTGCGCGATGGTCAGTCCAAGATGATGGAAAACATGGCCAAGGTCAGCCCCATTGCCAAGATGCCGGGTTTCGAGGCGATGCAGGCCCAGCAGGAAGCCTTTATGAAAGCGATGACCAGCGGTCTGAAAGGCGGTTGGCCCGCTGGGGCATCCGGCCCCGCGCGCGACGAGAACGAGGCCAAACCAGCCTCGGATGAAGGCCTTGACGAGATCAAGCGCCAGCTGCACGAGTTGCAGACGAAACTTTCTAAGATGGGAAAGTAGCTCCTTCATGGTCGACAGCCCCGGCCGGATAACCCTGTGGGGGATCGAAGTCTTCGTGGCCACCGCCGAAGAAGGAAGTATTTCGGCGGCGGCGCGGCGCCTGGGGGCCAGCGCCTCGGCAGTCAGCCAGCAATTGACCAATCTGGAAGGGGCGATCGGGGCCACTCTGTTGCAGCGCAATGCCCGCCCCGTCACCTTGACCCCTGCGGGCGAGTTGTTCCGACGCCGCGCAGGGATCATCCTGAACGAGGCGTCACTGGCACGGGCAGAACTGGCGATGGCCGATCTGTCGGCGCTCACCCGATTCCGACTTGGGATGATCGAGGATTTCGAGGCCGATGTGACGCCGCGCCTTCTGACCGATCTGTCGGCAGGCCTGAAAGGGTGCCAGTTCCTTTTGGAAACCGGTGCCAGCCATCATCTGCATGACCAGTTGGACGCCCGCGCGCTGGATGTGATTGTGGCCGCCGATATGGGGGCCGAAGCGGACTGGATGGAACTGCACCCGCTTTTGTCCGAAGGCTTTGTGGTGGCGGCGGCCAAGGGTGTGCTGAAATCCGAACGCGATGTGCTACGGCAACTCAAATCCTTGCCCTTGGTGCAATATACCACGCGCCATTACATGGGCCGCATGATCGCGGCCCACTTGGCGCGGCAGAACCTGACGCTGGCGCACCGGTTCGAACTGGACAGCTATCACGCAATCCTCGCACTTGTCGCGGAAGGAGCGGGCTGGACGATCCTGACGCCTTTGGCTCTGATGCGGGCAAGGCGCTTTGCGGACCGGCTGGATGTGTTCGACCTGCCCTTCGCGCCCCTGTCACGTACGATCTCGCTGACAGCGCGCAAGGGGGTGTTGCAGGACATGCCCGCGCAAGTGGCGCGGCAGTTGAAGCCACTCTTGCGCGATATCATCGTTGCGCCGGCCATTCAGGCGCATCCCTTCATGGCCGACCATCTGCGTATTCTCTGACGCGGTCAGGTGCCGTAGGCGCGCAGATTGCCCATCACATCCTGTGCCGCAGCAACCAACGCGTCCGCGATCAGGTCCAGTTCCGGCAATTGCAACCGCGCGGGCAGGCGGGTGTCGCAGGCTTTCATCAGCATGGCGCGTGTCTGTGGTAGATCGGGGATTTCTCCCAGAAACTGCCAATTCCAGAAGGCGCGCGCATTGTCGGCGCTCATACCGAAGATCTGCACCTTGATCCCACGCGCCGCAGCCGCCTGACCGAAGGCGCGGATATCTTCATCGCTCATGCCGACTAGATTGAACTGGATGGAGTCCGGCGCGCGTTCTTCTGGGGCCAGCTTTTCAGGCACCTCGATCCAGGGTGAGTCATTCAGCTTGGCCGCGACATAGTCGTGGTTGCGCCGCCCGTCGGCAACGCGGCGCGCCATTTCGGCCAGCTGCGGGCGGATAATGGCCGCGCTCAGGTTGTTCAGGCGCAGGTTATAGAGCGGCAGCTTGTTCTGCCAGCGGGCAAAGGCCGCCTCAAGATCGGCCTGCGCTCCGACGCTCTGGCCGCCATGCTTTTTCCAGTTATGCTCGTATGCGCCTGACATGATCACGGCGCGCGCCACCAGATCGGCATCATCGCTGATCAGGATAC
Source organism: Seohaeicola saemankumensis (assembly GCF_021021435.1). Classification (GTDB taxonomy): domain Bacteria; phylum Pseudomonadota; class Alphaproteobacteria; order Rhodobacterales; family Rhodobacteraceae; genus Seohaeicola. The sequence goes on along the minus strand of NZ_JAINWI010000010.1, from coordinate 225,786 downwards.
CGCCTTCGCCCGCGTTCAGCAGCTTATAGCTCTGGAAAGAGAAACAGCCGATCTTGCCGATGCTGCCGATGATCTTGCCATGCCATGTGGTGCCCAGCGAATGGGCCGCATCCTCGATCACGGGAATGCCGCGCGCATCGCAAAGTGCCATGATCGCATCCATATCCGAGGTGTGACCGCGCATGTGGCTGATCATCACCGCCTGCACATCTTCCAGCTTGGCGGCGAAATCGGCCATGTCGATGCGGTAATTCTCGGCTACTTCGCACAGGACAGGCACGCAATCGGCATGCACGATCGACGATGGCACGGCGGCAAAGGTAAAGGCCGGGATCAACACGCGGGCCCCGCGTGGCAGGTCCAGCGCCTTGAGCGACAGGAAAAGGGCCGCCGAACAGGACGACACCGCAAGCGCATAGCGCGTGCCCATCAGCTTTGCGAATTCCTGCTCCAGTAGCGCTACAGGGGCGGCGTCCGGCGCGGTATAGCGGAAAAGATCACCCGATTGCAGCAAACGGTCAATCTCAGCCCGTGCAGCGGGCGGGATGGGTTCGGCATCATAGGTGTTCGGGGGAAGGATGGCAGGTGTATCGAGCGACATGCGTTTCGGCTTTCCTGAATTCTCTTTTCAGGATTTCTAAACGATTGTGGCGCTCACTCAAGTGCCAAATGCGCGCAGGACCTGCTTTGGCGCGTCTTTGCCTCAAATCCCCAAGCGGTCACGCAGGCTGAACCATGTCATGGCAAGGACCAGAAGCGGGTTGCGCAGCGCTGCACCGCCGGGAAAGGGCGGGGTCGGAAGCCGCGCCATCGTGTCGAACCCTTCGGCCTGGCCTGCAATCGCCCGCGCCATCAGATAGCCTGCATGGGTCGCGGTGCCGACACCGTGACCGGAATAGCCCGAAGCAGACAGGATATTGGGCGCAACCCGCGCCAGATAGGGCAGGCGTTTCATGGTGATCGCCAGCGTGCCGCCCCATGCGTAGTCAAGTTTCACATCCGCCAGATGCGGAAAGATCTCGGTCATAGGTTTGCGCACAACAGCCCCGATATCGCGCGGGAACCGGTAGCCGTAGCTTTCACCGCCCCCGAACAGCAACCGTTTGTCGGCGCTCAGCCGGAAATAGTTGACCACGAACTTGCTATCCGCCACTGCCACGTCCTGCGTCAGAACGCGCGCGGCATCCTCGCCCAGAGGTTCTGTTGCGACGATGAAATTGTTGATCGGCATCACCCGCGCTGCGACCTTGCGGTTCAGTCCGCCCAGATAGCCGTTGCAGGCCAGTACCAAATGATCCGCCTCAACGCGCCCCTGTCCGGTCTGGATGGTGACTTTGCCACCCTCCTTAATGTGATGCACATGGGAATTCTCGTAAACCCGCACCCCGGCAGCCGCTGCCGCCCGCGCCAGTCCCAGCGCCAGGTTCAGCGGATGCAGATGTGCGGCCCCCATATCCAGCATCCCGCCCTTATAGGCAGGCGAGGGGCATAGCGCGCGGCAGGCATCGGCATCCAGCGCGGTCACTTGATCATAGCCGTAATCGCGCTGCAACAACTCGGCATAGCCGCGCAAGTCGTCAGTCTCGCGCGTGGAAAACCCTGTCCATGCCACACCCGGCTTCAGATCGCAGTCGATGCCGTGTTTTGACACCAGCCCCTTGACCAGTTCCTTGGCCTCTTCTCCCAGATCCCACAGCTTGCGCGCCTCGTCCTTGCCCAGCATCGCCTCGAGACTGGCCTGATCCTGCCGTTGGCCCGATCCCAATTGCCCGCCATTGCGCCCCGAGGCCCCAAAGCCCACACGATGCGCCTCAAGGAGCACCACATCAAAACCGCGTTCCGCCAGATGCAGGGCGGCAGACAGGCCAGTATAGCCTGCGCCCACAACGCAGACATCAGCCCGCACCGATCCCTTCAGCTCTGGATGAGCGGGGGCCTCATGGGCGGTCGTCGCGTACCAGCTTGGCGGATACTGCCCCTGGCGGTCATTGGAAAATAGCAGGTTCATGGCGTACCTCCGTTGGGACCGAACGCCTGTCGGTTTCTTCTTGCCTCAAATATCCCGGGGGAGGCCGCAGGCCGGGGGCAGCGCCCCCAAACCCCGCAGATCACACGTTCAACAGCAGATGCTCACGCTCCCACGGGCTGATTACTTGCAAGAATTCCTCGTATTCGGTGCGTTTGACGATGGAATAGACGCGCGCGAAATCGGGGCCGAGGGTCTCGTGCAAATCCTTGGCGTCTTCGAAAAGGTCCAGTGCCTCGCCCATGACGCGGGGGATATCACCCTCGCCCTCATAAGCGTCGCCCTTGAACTGCTTTTCGGGCCAGATTTCCTGCATCATGCCCAGATAGCCGCAAGCAAGGCTGGCCGCGATCCCCAGATAGGGGTTGCAATCCATGCCCGCCAGACGGTTTTCCACGCGGCGTGATGCGGGGCCGGAGAGCGGCACGCGGATGCCAGTGGTGCGGTTGTCGCGGCCCCATTCCAGATTGATCGGGGCGGCATGGTCTTTCACATAGCGGCGGTAGCTGTTGACATAGGGCGCAAGCACCGCAATGGCCGAGGGCAGGTGCTTCTGCATGCCGCCGATAAAGTGGAAAAACGCATCTGTCTCGCCACCCTGCGGGCCTGAGAACAGGTTCTGCCCTGTTTCCATATCCAGCACCGAATGGTGGATATGCATGGCACTCCCGGGCTCGTCGGCGATGGGTTTGGCCATGAACGTGGCGAAACAGTCGTGACGCAGCGCCGCCTCGCGGATCAGGCGTTTGAAATAGAACACCTCGTCCGCCAGCTTGATCGGATCGCCATGCAGCAGGTTTATCTCCAACTGGCCCGCGCCGCCTTCTTGCGTGATGCCGTCGATCTCGAAGCCCTGCGCCTCGGCGAAATCGTAGATATCGTCGATCACGGGGCCGAATTCGTCCACCGCAGTCATCGAGTAGGCTTGACGCGCAGCGGCAGGGCGACCCGAGCGGCCCATCATCGGCTCGATCTTCTTGGCAGGGTCCAGATTGCGGGCGACCAGATAGAATTCCATCTCGGGGGCCACCACAGGCTCCCACCCCTGTTTGTGATAAAGCTCGACCACGCGTTTCAGCACATTGCGCGGCGCATAAGGGATCGGGTTGCCCTTGCGGTCATAGGCGTCGTGGATCACCTGCAAGGTCCAGTCGCCTGTCCATGGCGCTGCTGTCGCCGTGCTCATGTCAGGGCGCAGGATCATGTCGCGCTCGATAAAGCCCTCGGCGCCCGCTGCCTCGCCCCAGTCGCCGGTGATGGTCTGGTAGAAGATCGAATCCGGCAGGTGGAAATAGTCCTGCCGCGCGAATTTGCTGGCAGGCACAGCCTTGCCGCGCGCGATGCCGGGCAGGTCCGAGATGATGCATTCCACCTCGTCCAGACGACGGTTTTCCAGAAACAGACGCGCTGCTTCGGGCAGTTTTTCGGTCCAGTCGCTCATTGTGTTGCGGTCCTTTTGAAGAAGGCCGCCATGCGCTGTGCAAAGCGGTCTGAGTCAAGCGATGTGCCAAGTTTCTCGCGGGCCGCAGCGATCTGATCTGCGGGAACCACCCCCGGCGCGCGATGGGTGATCAACCCGTCCAGCAGGGCCGCGCCGAATTCCGGATGCGGCTGGATGGTCAGGATCGTATCGCCGATCGCCAGGGCCGCATTGGCGCAAAACGCGTTTGATGCCAGCACCTTGGCACCTTCGGGCAGTTGAGTCACCTGATCCTGATGCCATGCATTCAGGGTCAGCATACCATCTTCGAACGCGTATTCTGTGGCGCCCACGGCCCAGCCGCCTGCGAATTTCTCGACCTTGCCGCCAAGGGCCTGCGCGATAATCTGATGCCCGAAACAGACACCGATCAGCGGTTTGCCGGCATCGCGAATGGCGCGGATCAGATCCTCCAGCGGCGGGATCCACGGGTGATCCTCATAGGCGCCATGTTTCGATCCGGTGATCAGCCAGCCATCCGCCGCCTGCGGGTCGTCAGGAAACTCGCCGTCAACCACGTTGTACGTGATAAAATCAAAACCATGCCCGCCCAGCAGGCGTGTGAACATATCGGAATAGTCGCCGAGATCGCCCTTGACCTCGTCAGGGGCGTGGCCGGTTTGCAGGATGCCGATTTTCATGGATCACCAGTGTTGGAATGGCCGTGATGGTAGCCAAGCCCCCCCGCCACAGCAAGGGGGCCAATGGCATAAAGAAGGGTCAGACCGTATCGAGATAGATTTCGACGCGCTCTTCTGGGGTCAACTCGCCCATGTAGTGGAGTTCCTGCCGCTTGGTCAGCACAAAGTTGCGGATCAGTTCGGGCGCAAAGGTGCGCGCGATCTCGGGGCAGGTTTCGAAGGCGTGAATCGCGTCTGTCCATGTCGTGGGCACTTGTGGCAGATCCAGCGCATAGGCGTTGCCGGTGATTGGAGCAGGCGGTTCGACCTTGTCCTCGATCCCGTTCAGGGCTGCGCCCAGAATGGCCGCCAGCATCAGATAGGGGTTCACATCCCCGCCCGCGACACGATGTTCGATCCGCCGCGCCTTGGAACTGCCCGACGGAATCCGCACTGCGGCTGTCCGGTTCTCGTAGCCCCAGCAGATGCCGGTGGGCGCATGCGCGCCGGGCACCATCCGATCATAGCTGTTCCAGTGCGGTGCAAAGACAAGCGTTGATCCGACCATCGCGTTCAGGCATCCCGCCACGGCGTGACGCAACTTTTCTGTTCCCAAAGGGCCGTCATCATCAAAAATATTGCGCCCATCACTGTCGAGAACAGAGAAATGTGTGTGAAGGCCGGAGCCAGCGTAATCTTCATAGGGTTTCGCCATGAAGGAGGCGGCAAAACCGTGCCGACGTGCCAGACCTTTGACCAGCATCTTGAAGAGCCATGCGTCATCCGCTGCGCGCAGGGCATCGTCGCAATGCATCAGGTTGACTTCGAACTGGCCCAGACCCGCCTCGGAAATCGCGGTGTCGGCGGGGATGTCCATTTCCTCGCAAGCCTCATAGAGGTCGGTGAAGAAAGTATCGAACGCATCCAGCGCACGGATCGACAGGGTTTCTGCCGCCTTGCGCCGTTTACCCGAACGCGGGCTGACGGGCACTTGCAATTTGCGCCCCGAGTCGTCGATCAGGAAAAACTCAAGCTCGACCGCCACAACAGGTGTCAGGCCAGCGGCCCTGTAGCGGTCCACGACCGCGCGCAGAGCGTGGCGGGGATCGCCCTCATAGGGGCGGCCATCCTCGCGGAACATCCAGATCGGCAAGAGGGCAGTGGGGGCTTCCAGCCACGGCATCGGCATGAAGCCGCGTTCCGTGGGCTTCAGAACACCATCCGCATCGCCTGTTTCAAAGACCAACGGGCTGTCGTCGATATCCTCGCCCCAGATATCGAGGTTCAGCACGGAAAGCGGAAAGCGTGTGCCATCGTCAACCACCTTGTCGGCAAAGCGCGTGGGCACCCGTTTGCCGCGCGCCTGCGCGTTCAGGTCGGCCGCAGCCACGCGGATCGTACGCACTTCGGGGTGCTTTCTCAGCCAGTTCTTCATCGTCTCACCTGACGGGTTGAGGGCTGGCTTGTCCCGCACCGGCGCAGCGGGCACCAGTGTCGGGAGTGAAGGTCCATGCCCTTGGTCCTTTGTTTATGATCAAATTTCATCACGCGGGTTGTAGCAGTCCAAAACACTAATCCAAGCACTTCGGATCACACCCGTAAAATATGATCAAAAACTTGATACTACCTGATAAGATTGGGGCGCAAGCGAATTTTGCGTCTTTGTTCGGCGGGCAGATGGCGGTTGAGACGGCGGTTAACCAGCCCGAACAGGCCGATAATCACGAGCGTCAGCAGGATAAAATAGGCCGCAAGGATCGGATAGGGCACGAAAGGGTTGAAGGTCTGATCCGCGAAATAGCGTGCATAATAAAGGGCATCGCCCTTTTGTTGCTGCGCTGGAAAGCCGGAAAAGAATACCAGCGTGGTCGCGTGGAACAGGAATATCGCCTCGTTCGTGTAACCCGGCCAAGCAAGCCGCAGCATCGTGGGCCAGATCACGCGGCGAAAGCGCGGCCAGCCGGACATGCCATAGGCATCCGCTGCCTCGACATCGCCGCGGGGGATGGATTTCAGCGCGCCATAGAAAATCTCGGCGGAATAGGCGGCTGTGTTGAAGAAAAGAACCACCAGCGCCCCCGCCCAAGCCGAACTGAACGGATCAAAGAACGGATGCACCGATTTCAGGCTGAGAAACAGGAAGTAGGCAAAGAAGAACTGGATGAACAAAGGCGATCCACGGAAAATGAAGATGAACCATTCAGAGGGTTTGCGAAGCCAGCGGCTACGCGCGCCCTTGCCCAAGGCCAGTGCCGTGGCCAGAAAAAACCCTGCCGCCAGAGCAATGACCCCGAAATAGATATTCCAGACCAGTCCGGACCCGATCAGCGTGAATTGCTGGCACAAGGTAAAATCGCTGCGCGGCAACAGACGCTCGCCGATGCCGATGCTCCGCAAGCCATAATCCATGATGGTTTGCGCGCAACTCATGCCTCTGCCCTGCGCTGTGCTTCGCCGCCGGTTGTGGCCTGCCCTAATGTCAGCCGCGCCATCACGCGGTCAAGCACCACCTCAGAGACCCGTGTGAAGGCCAGATAAAAGACCAACAGGACAAGGAAGTACCACATCCGCCAGTCACCATGCGGGTAATCGGTAAAGCGTGGTGTCTTGGAACCGCCAAGCTCGCGCGCCCAGTAGACGATATCCTCGACACCCAGCAGAAACAGCAGCGGGGTGGATTTAATCAGGACCATCCAAAGGTTCGACAGACCAGGCAGGGCATAGACCCACATTTGCGGCACAACGATACGCCAGAATGTCTGGCGCTGCGTCATTCCGTAAGCCTCGGCCGTTTCAAGCTGTGCGCGGGGAACCGCGCGCATCGCGCCGAAAAGCACGTTGGCGGCAAAGGCCCCGAACACGATAGCAAAGGTGAAGACCGCCACGAAGAAACTGTAGGTCTTATGCACCCATTGCGCCGAATTGCCCAAGGGCACCTTGGCGGCCTGACAGACGATGAAGTCATTGCCTTGCCGGACCGGTTGATCCCAGTCGGGACAGACCCATTGGTGTTTGAGGTATTCCAGCCCCTGATCCAGTGCGATCACGAAAAACAGGAAGAACGCAATATCGGGCACGCCCCGCACAATGGCAATATAGCCCTTTCCAAACAGGCTGAGCGGCAGGAAACGCGAGCGTGCGGCGGATGCGCCAGCAAAGCCGAAGGCCAGCGCGGTGGGGGCGGTGATCGCTAGCAGAACCAGCACAGTGCCGAAAGCGTAGTAGAAACTCATATGCTTGCCGGTCGTCAGATAGCAGGCCATCCATGCAAAATCGGACAGCGTGGCTGGATCTGTGCAGAAACTGAACATGACTGGCCCTGACGCAGAGGTTCGGAATGCGTATTTGTCGCAAGATGAAACAGGGGACGCCGCGCATCAAAGGCGGCATCCCGTTGGGTGGCTAAAGGATCAGAACGTGTCCACGTCCTCGCCGAACCATTTGACGATCAGCGTATTGAGCGTGCCGTCATCCTTCATCGACTGGATCGCCGCGTCAAATTTGTCGCGCAGTTCGGTGTCGCTTTCGCGCAGACCCATGCCGACGCCGCCGCCCAGTTGGACGTCCTCGGCCACGAAGGTCAGCGCGCCGCCGGATTCCTCGACGATCGGCACAAGGTAATCCTTGTCGGCAAAGACGGCATCCGCCTCGCCGTTACGGACCGAGGCCACGGTTTCCTCGGGGGTTGCGAATTCCAGCAGGGTGGCACCGCTTTCCGCGACATATCCCGCCTGAATGGTCGAGGCCTGAGCCGAGATAACACCGGAGGCAACATCGACATCTGCGGACAGCGCGACATAGGCAGACGCTGCGGGCGGAATATAGTTCTGTGTGAAGTCGATGACTTCGTCACGCTCGGCGGTGATGCTCATGCCCGCGATGATCGTGTCGTAGTTGCCCGACACGAGGTTGGGGATGATCCCGTCCCAATCGGTAGTGACCCATTCGCAGGTCAACTCGGCGCGAGTGCAAAGCTCGTCACCCAACTCGCGCTCGAAACCATCGACCTCGCCCTTGTCGTTGAGGAAGTTGTACGGAGGGTAGGCGCCCTCGGTGCCCATGCGGATGGTCTGGCTTTGCGCCAGTGCCATGCCGGCGGTCAGCGCCAGTGCGGTTGTCGTCAGGATCATTTTTTTCATCAGTCGTTTTCCCTTGGTTGGATTTGATCCGGGTTCGGGTCCCGGTTGTATCAGCCCCGTCGCAGTTGTCAGGCCGGAACGGAGGCAGAAAGAAATTGTTGCAGACGCTCGGTTTTGGGCGCGCTGAGGACGGTTGCAGGCGCGCCCTGTTCTTCGATCCGGCCCTGATGCAGAAAGACCACGTGATCGGACACGTCGGCCGCCAGTCGCATGTCATGGGTCACGATCATCATGGTGCGCCCTTCGGCGGCCAGATCCTTGATAACCTTGACGACTTCCTGCTCCAGTTCGGGGTCCAGCGCCGATGTCGGTTCATCGAAAAGCAGCGCCTCGGGTTCCATGCACAGGGCGCGGGCGATTGCGGCGCGCTGTTGCTGCCCGCCGGACAACTGCGCGGGATAGACGTCGCATTTCTCGCCGATGCCGACCTTGTCCAGATAGCGGCGCGCGGCCCGTTCCACCTCGGAGCGGTCACGTTTGAGGACGGTGACCGGCGCTTCCATCACGTTTTGCAGGATCGTCATATGGGCCCACAAGTTGAACTGCTGGAACACCATGCTGAGATTGGTCCTGATCCGCAGCACCTGCTTTGCATCCGCCGGATGGCGGTTCAACCCGGTGCCACGCCAGCGCACCGGTTCCCCTTTGAAAAGGATTTCGCCCTGCTGGCTGTCTTCCAGCAGATTGGCGCAGCGCAAGAGCGTTGACTTGCCAGAGCCCGAAGAGCCGATCAACGAGACCACATCGCCGCGTCTGGCAGAGATATCCACGCCTTTGAGCACTTCCAGCGCACCATAGGCTTTGTGCAGGTTGCGGATCTCGATGACTGGCGGCGCGTCGGTCACGGGGTTGTCCATCATTCAGGGCTGCTGCGGCTTTACGTTAGCGTCACAATAGGACGGAAAAACTGGCTTAATGCAACTTCCAATACGGAATGTCGGGGGCCGAAACGACCGAAGTGACCCTTGGTCAGGCCCATATTGCACAGTCTTTGCGCGTCATTGGATCAAAGCGGCGCTATCAGCTTGCGGGGGATGTGGAACGGGCAGGGCCAGATAGGCGGGCGCGGGGATCTTCTGCAATCCGCGCAAAAGCAATGCCGCGCGCACAGAGGCGTCAAGGCTGTCGATTGCGGCGCTGATGGCCGCGCGCAACGATGCGGGGTCGTGACCCGGCGCGCAGATATAAGGCAGGCCCGGTGTCGGAATGGTTGTGTCTATCACGCGCAAGGATGTTGCAGCGGGCTCATAGCGCAGGGCAAGTTCCCACGTGACCGCATCTATCGCGGCCAAATCTGCATGACCTGCGGCGACCGCCTTGATTGATGCGCGGTGCCCGCCTGTTTCCATAAACCGCGTGGCCTGCAGCCCCTGCTGTGACAGATGCATCTGGGCCGCCGCCCATCCCGATTGCGAGCCGCCATCATTATAAGCGAATATCCCGTCCATGAAATCGGACAGATGGGCGCCATCCGCCAGTGTGTTCACCACAAGAACGCTGTGATAATGGGCCGGCGGGTTGTCCGGCAATCCGAAATCGGGTGTCCCGATCAGGGTTACCTTGCCATGAAGATATGCCCTGTATGGCATCCCGCAGGTCTGCGACAGCAGCAGGTCGGGATCAAGCCAATGCGCGGCGTAATCGGTAAAACCGCGCGTGAGCTCCAAAGGACCAAAGCCGAGGAAATGCCGGATCGCCTGCCAATACCTGTCCTGATGTGCTTGAACCTCGGGCCAGTCATACATCGGCAGGCTGGCGATCATCCGCGTGACTGCATCCGTTGGCGCGCCATGGCGCTGTCCTGATCCGTGACCCCCAGCATACTGGAGACCATCCGCACCAGCGCATCCTCGGCCCCGTCGCGCGCACCATCGGCAAGTGCGACCTGCCACAGCGCCTCGATCACCGCCAGACGTTCCTCATAGGGGACGGCATCCTTGATCGCGCGGGTGAAGCGCACCGTATCGGGGGCTTCGCCTTCCAGCACTTCGGCCTCTTTGCGAAGGGCAATCACCTCGTGCGGGGACAGCGCGTAGCGTGACATCAGGATTCGGTCGATCCTGTGCACCTCTTCTGCGGCGTAATCCTCGTCGGCACGGGCGATCCTGACCAGAAGCGCTGCCAGCGCTAGCCGCGCATCGGTATCGGGCAGGGGGCGGTCTGTTGCAGGTTGGGTCAGGCGTTTCAGCAGGTCGGCAAACATCGGGTGGGGTCTTTCCTGTGTGCGGGTAGATTGCGGCAAGGGCGTTTTGTATTCAACCTTGCGCAGCGCGGGCGCGGATAAGCGCTTCACGCAAGTCCTCTTCTGTCAGACCCAGAAGAAGGCGGGTCTCGTGGATTTCTTCGATTTCCTCTACATGCGGCGTACCATCCGCAAGCATCACCTCACAAAGCGCCTCAAGCGCCGCAAGCCTGTGGACTTGGTCCAGACCCTCGCGGATCAGTGCGGCGAAAGCGTCTGTATGGGGTGCGCTTGCATCAAGTTTCTCACAGGTAGCGCGCATTTTCGCGGCCGCCACCGGATTGAGGTTGAACAGCCGCGCAAGCACCCTGTCGATCTGCTGGATTTCGGACAGCAGATACGTGTGATCCGACTTTGCGACACGCACCATCAAAGCCCCCAGTGCCAGTTGTGTATCCGGCTGGGGCAGGGGCGCCTCATGGCTGGCGCGGAAGGTTTTGAGAAGTTTTCCTAGCATGTAGAAACGCTATCGTCCCTGAACCAGCGTGCCAAGAGTCCGTGCGCCAATTCTGCGCGGGGTGTTGCATCTTGCCGACCATCGGGGCCCTTGCGAACAGGATGTCGTCAACCGCAATCCCGCCGGGATCGGTGTTGAGGATGACAAGCCCTGCAATTTCGGGGGCACCGCTGGCCGTTTCAAATCCCAAGGCCGTGATCCCCTGTTCTAGACCGGCTTCTATTCTGGCCAGAACATGCCCCTCGCGGGACATAAAAACCACCTCGATAGCGCCACGGCGGGCAGGGCGGGTGCCAAGCGGATCAGCATAGTCGGAATGGGCCAAGAACCCCGTGGCGCGCTGGTCGTGATCGAAAAGGATTGCCAAGGCACCCTCACCCCGCCCTGAAATCACGGCAAACCCGTCCGGACCGATAGGGAATGCGGCGTTTGTGCCAAAGCCGTTATGATACGCAACCGCCAATCCCTGACCATCCGGCCCCATTACGAGCGAGAGCGGCGCTGTCGCTTGCGCGTTGGTGATCGTATCGAAACGCGCGCCGCTGCTTTGGGTCACGATGCCAAGGGTCTGGCCTTTGAAGTGGCTGGCCACACGAATGCCATCGCCGCGATGCGGCGCCTGCAACAGATACCCGGGCTCGGCACGTTTTGGCCAACTGTCGAATCCCTCGACCGCGTCCAAAACCTGCTTCAGGGCGGCATAGGGGCGCGGGCGGACCTGATCGGCGCTGACAGGAACTGCCGATGGAAAGAATGTGGCAAGACAAAGGGCAAGACCATAGGCGGAATTCATATCATTCCCCTTGAGGCCGGATAAAAGCGCAGGTTGCACAGGCTTGTCACATTCACTCCCTACATTTTTCAAACTGCGTGCGCAGAATGGGACACCGCAGCGCGCAAGGAAACACCACTTCATGACCAAGATATCAAAGGCAACTGTCACGAATGCTGATCAATCGGTGCAGCAGAACATACCTGCGTTGAACAGGGAAGTTCTGACGGTCAACTGGGATCACGATGATCTGGAACGGCTGCGTCGATTGATGACGCGGGCGGGTATCGACCTCGAGACCGCGGTTCAGGTCTTTTTCAAAGGCGCGCCGCAGCGATTCAACATGGTTGCGAAACCGGATTTGCTGCCCGAAGCCAAGGCTCGCTGCAACTTGCTGGATTCGATCCATCGCCGCATCGTTTGTGGCTTCTACCTTCCCGATCCTGAGATCGGTCTGGGGCAGTCACGCCCGATGATGCAGGACTGGATCAACCGGCAAGCTGCCGATGGCGGCGCGGGACGCGCGGGGCGCTGGATATTTACCCCTGACATTCTTGAACATACGACAGATATCGGCTTCCACCCTGTGGTCACGGCAGCTGTTGTCCCCGCACCATCGGGTCGCGGTCTTGGCTTGCGCCTGATGCAGTTATTCGGTCGCTTGCGCCGGTTCAAACCGACCAGTCTGTAGCGTGACCTGACAGAGCCGGGACGGTGGCCTAACCCGGTTTGGCTCCGTCACACCAGACGCGATGTTTCCAACGCGGCGCGCACGAAATCCGCAAATAGCGGGTGCGGCGCGAAGGGCTTTGATTTCAGTTCGGGGTGAAACTGCACGCCGATGAACCACGGATGGTCTTGCCATTCCACGATCTCGGGCAGGCGTCCATCGGGTGACATGCCGGAAAAGCGCAAGCCGCAGCCTTCCAGTTTCTCTCGGTAGCGGATATCCACTTCGTATCGGTGTCGGTGGCGTTCCTCGATCGCGGTCGTGCCATAGACCTTGGCCACCAGCGAGCCTGCCGCTAAGGTCGCATCATAGGCACCAAGGCGCATCGTGCCGCCCTTGTCGTCACCGACCTTGCGTTCAACCTTGTGATTGCCCTGCACCCATTCCTTGAGGTGATAGACAACAGGCTCGAAGCGCTTCTTGCCTGCCTCGTGATCGAATTCCTCCGATCCGGCAGTGGTCAGACCCGCCACGTTGCGCGCGGCCTCGATCACGGCCATCTGCATGCCCAGACAGATCCCCAGATAGGGAATTTGCCGCGTGCGGGCGAATTCGGCAGCCTTGATCTTGCCTTCAGTCCCGCGCTCGCCAAAGCCGCCGGGAACCAGAATGGCATGGAAGCCTTCCAGATAGGGCGCGGGATCTTCGGTATCGAAAATCTCGGCATCGACCCATTCCACCTTGACCTTGACGCGATTGGCCATGCCGCCATGCGTCAACGCCTCCTTGATCGACTTATAGGCGTCCTCAAGCTGGGTGTATTTGCCGACAATGGCGATATTCACAGTGCCGTCCGTGTTGCTGATACGATCAACCACATCTTCCCAGACAGTCAGATCGGGGCGCGGGGCGGGACTGATCTGGAAAGCATCCAGCACCGCCTGATCAAGACCCTCGCGGTGATAGGCAAGCGGCGCCTCGTAAATCGAATTCAGGTCATAAGCCGCGACAACCGCCTCTTTGCGGACGTTGCAGAACAGGGCGATCTTCTCGCGTTCCTTTTCGGGGATCGGATGTTCGGACCGGCAGACAAGGATATCGGGCGCGATACCGATGCTTTGCAGTTCCTTGACGCTGTGCTGCGTGGGTTTCGTCTTCAGTTCTCCACTCGCCGCCAGATAGGGCAGCAGGGTCAGATGCATGAAGATGCACTGACCCCGCGGACGGTCATGGGAGAACTGGCGGATCGCCTCGAAGAAGGGCAGGCCCTCGATGTCACCGACGGTGCCGCCGATCTCGCAGAGCATGAAATCAACCTCATCCGCACCCACGGCAAGGAAATCTTTGATCTCGTTCGTGACGTGGGGGATCACCTGAATCGTCTTGCCCAGATAGTCGCCCCGCCGCTCTTTTTCGAGAACATTGGAATAGATGCGTCCCGAACTGACCGAGTCGGTCTTGCGCGCGGCAACACCTGTGAAGCGTTCGTAATGGCCAAGATCCAGATCGGTTTCCGCGCCATCGTCGGTCACAAACACCTCGCCATGCTCGAAGGGCGACATCGTGCCGGGATCGACGTTCAGATAGGGGTCCAGTTTTCGCAGCCGGACGGAAAATCCGCGCGCCTGCAACAAGGCGCCCAAAGCCGCCGACGCCAGGCCTTTGCCAAGCGACGATACAACCCCACCTGTGATGAAAATATAGCGTGCCATCGGTTGGCGTCCCCCGTCGTTCAGGCTGCGTCTGTCAGCGAATAAGCGCCTTTTGCGGACGAAAAAAACCGCAGCACCACGGGATTTGACCCATAGAGGATTCGCGGACAAAAGGCAAGCTGGCCGCAAGATGGTGTTGCGGCCTGCAATGGTTTCTCAATCCCTAGTGGATCAGTCGGCGCGTGGAACCAGCGGAGCCGTATCGCCCGCAGGCGGCGGCAACAGATCGCCCGCCGGGGCCACAGGATCAGCCGCAGGCGCCGAACGCTCGCTACCGATCCGGTCCAGCACGGAAGAGCCTGCCGATTTCTGCGCCGCGATGATCGTCAGCGAGATCGACGTGCAGATGAAGGCGATGGCCAATATCCATGTCACCTTGCCCAAAGCCGTCGCTGCAGCGCGGCCCGACATGGCACCGCCGCCGCCACCGCCGCCCATGCCAAGCCCGCCACCCTCGGAGCGCTGCATCAGCACAACGCCGATCAGCGCGAGGGCCAGAAGAAGGTGGATGATAAGGATGACGTTTTCCATTGACGATCGCCTGACTGGTCTAAGTGGGCCGTGTTCTGCCGTGCTATCTAGGCAATTTGGTCTCGGGGAGCAACCCGCGAAACTCGGGCATGTGCAAGGACGGCCTGCCACAGGTGGGCCGCGAGAGCAGGGTTGCGCCGGAAAGCTGCGTGATCGCGCGTCAGGCCCGAAATTTCGGTTTCATGTGCCCGCGCGTCCCGATATGACGGGCACGGGTTTGATCCAGAGCGAAAAAGGACAGTCAATGGCAAACGTGGTGGTAGTCGGCGCGCAATGGGGCGACGAAGGCAAGGGCAAGATCGTTGACTGGCTGTCCGAACGTGCCGACGTGATCGCGCGCTTTCAAGGCGGTCACAATGCCGGTCATACGCTGGTCATTGACGGAACCGTGTTCAAACTGGCGATCCTGCCCTCGGGCATCGTGCGCGGCGGCAAGCTGAGCGTGATCGGCAATGGCGTGGTGCTGGACCCCTGGCATCTGGTCAAGGAGATTGCGGGCCTGCGTGCTCAGGGGGTGACGATCAACCCAGACACGCTGATGATTGCAGAGAATACACCGCTGATCCTGCCTTTCCACGGCGAGTTGGACCGCGCCCGTGAGGACGCGGTCGGTGTTGCCAAGATCGGCACCACAGGTCGCGGCATCGGCCCCGCCTATGAGGACAAGGTCGGACGCCGCGCGATCCGCGTGGCCGATCTGGCCGATCCCGAAACGTTGGAAACTCGCGTGGACCGCGCGCTGGTGCATCATGACGCGCTGCGTCGAGGCCTGGGGATGGAACCTGTGGACCGCGCCGCCCTGATCGCTGCGTTGAAAGACATCGCGCCCGCCGTGCTGGAATATGCTGCCCCCGTCTGGAAGGTGCTGAACGAAAAGCGCAAAGCAGGCAAACGCATCCTTTTCGAGGGCGCACAGGGCGCGCTGCTGGATATTGATTTCGGAACCTATCCGTTTGTGACCTCGTCCAACGTCATCGCGGGACAAGCGGCGACAGGTGTAGGCCTTGGCCCCGGCGCCATTGATTTCGTGTTGGGGATCGTGAAGGCCTATACCACCCGCGTGGGCGAGGGGCCTTTTCCGGCGGAACTGAAAGATGCCGATGGCGAACGTCTGGGACAGCGCGGGCATGAATTCGGCACCAACACAGGCCGCAAGCGGCGCTGTGGTTGGTTCGATGCCGTGCTGGTGCGCCAGACCTGCGCCACATCGGGCGTCAACGGGATCGCGCTGACCAAGCTGGATGTGCTGGACGGGTTCGAAACCCTGAAAATCTGCGTTGGCTACGAGTTGGACGGAGAACGCATCGATTATCTGCCGACAGCCGCCAACCATCAGGCGCGCTGCATCCCTATCTATGAAGAGATGCCAGGTTGGAGCGAATCGACAGAAGGCGCGCGTAGCTGGGCCGACCTGCCTGCCGCTGCGATCAAATATGTGCGCCGCGTCGAAGAGTTGATCGAATGCCCTGTCGCCCTATTGTCCACCTCACCCGAACGCGAGGATACAATCCTGGTGACGGACCCGTTCGAGGATTGAGACACAAAGGCAGGGAAAACCGATGGCGCTTAGCTACAAAGCCCGCAAACGTTGGTCGCTGGTCATCCTGCTGATCGGCTTGCCCGCCTATATCATGGTGGCTGTAACGGTTGTGGGGCTGATCGACCGTCCGTCCATATTGGTTGAATTGCTGGTCTATATCGGCTTGGGTTTTCTGTGGATCATGCCGTTCAAATTCGTGTTTCGCGGGATAGGCCAGCCCGACCCAGACGCGCCGCAAGACAGCGACCCGCGCTAGAGCATGTGCCAAAACCGTTCTGAAAAAAAGGGCGGCCTATGAAGGGCCGCCTTTTTTTGTTGGTTTGTCTTTTGATCAACCGACGCGGCGCGCGGCAGGTTTGAAGCTGATATCTTCCGAGGCCGTAAACCGCCCGCTGCGGATTTTCTGGATCTTGCCCTGCCGCAGCAATTGCCCGAACGAGCGCAGCCCGTCTTCACGGCTCAGCGATTTGCCTGCAGCCTGACGCGCCTTGGTCATCAGTTGCGGACGCGAGAACTCGGCCCGTCCCTCGACATGCACCAGATAAGCGGCGGCGGCTTCAAGCAGATCGGGCAGGGCGGTGGCTCCCATCTTGCGGGCAAATTCGTCAAAACCACCCTCCGATACGGTCGCTGTCGCGGGGGGCGCAGTTTCGGCTCCATCATCGGGCGTGGGCGCCAGCGAGACACGGCGCGGGCGCACCTGCTCGGACGGGCGGGTTTGCGGCAGATCAACGCGCTGCTCGGCCACCAGCTTGAGCGGCGCGGGACGCTGTTCGGACGGGCGCGCAGTTGCCCCTGCCGCCTCGCCCACGGGACGCCGTGGCCGCACAACATTGTCCAGATCGTCGCGGAAGCTGCTATAGGACGGATCGCGCGACGATGTGGTGCCTGCGGATTGTTCTGCTTTGGTGGCCGCAACAGCCGCCCGCAGATGTGCGATCGCATTGCGGCGGCTGGCACTTTCCGGCTCGATCAAGGCGTTTTCCGCCTTGGCCAGAAGACGCGACATATCATCCTCGGCCTTGACCTTCACCAACTGGTCGCGCGGATCGCGCAAAACCAGCGGCGCATCATCCGCGTCATCCGCATCTTCGTCATCCTCGAAGAGCGAGGTCACGTCCTCATCGTCGTCGGAATCGTCTTCGATTTCCTCAAGTTCATCTACTGTTGCAGCGTGACCGTTCGTATCGCGGTTGAGATCAAGCAACTCGGCCTCGACAGCGGCCAGTTCGCGGCGCAATTCGGCTTCGTCCTCGGGGCTCAGATCATCGCGCGGCACCATCTGCAACGGGTCAAGGCGTGCAACCGGGGCCTCTTCTTCGCCTTGGATGTCTTCAAGATCGTCTTCAATCTGCTCCAACTTGCCCTTGGCAATGGCATCTTCCAGTTCGACCCGTTTGATCTTGACCACATGGCTGGGTGTCGCAGCCTGCGGTTCCTCGACATCGACATCTGTTTCCGCTTCGGCTTCTTCGGCCTCAACCTCATCAGCCTCGGCTGTCTCCGTTTCGAGATCGACCTCAACGGAATCCGGCGCAGACGGCACAGCTTGCGTCTGTGCGACGTCTTCAAGGCCGGTTTCATCGACCTCACGCAAGTCCATATCAACAGCAACAGCAACAGGCTCGGCAGGGGCGGGGACCGCCTCGCGCTCTGCCTTGTCTTCGCCGGCAAGCCTGCTCAGCAGGGCCGCGATCTCATCATCGTCCCCGTCCGTATCATCGGCGCTTGTCTGGTCATCCAGTTCAAGGGCCGCTTCAAAACTCTGCGCAGTTTCGGTCAGGAAACTTTCAGCGTGCTCGTCTTCGGAATAAGCTTCCGGCGCGGGCGTGGCTGCGGATTTCGTCACAACATCGCGGATGCGCTGCAGCTTGGCCGCGACGCTTTCAGGGTCGGGATGCGGCACAGGTGTGTGGCGCAAGGGCTGTGCGGCCATCGGGACGACACTGGCGGTTTCGACAGAAAAGTCGTCAAGCGCAACATCTTCCCATTCATCCGCGCCGCTATCTTGCGCCGCAGGCGTCTGTGTAACAGGATCTTCCGCAACGACAGTCGATTCCACCGCAGGGGCGGTCGCAGGGTCTTGCACGACGGGCGCTGTAGCCACATCCGGTGTAACCGCAGGTGCAGGCTGCACTTTCGAAACTTCGGGCGCCTCTTCAGCTTGGGTGGCAGGCGCTTGCGCAACAGGTGCTGCTTGCGGGGCCAGCGGTGCCGCGACGGCCCCGTAAGGTGCTGCCCGCAACACGATTCCCCCACGTTCCTCGCGCGCTTCGACACGGCGTGCGATCTCGCGCTCAGCGATTCGCGCCAGCATCTCGGCATCTGGAACCGGCGGCTCCGCACCAAAATACCGGTCCTCGGACGCCAGATCGCGGAAATATTCCGCGATCGCTTTCATGGTTTCGAAAGAATCGTCGAATCCTTCGAGTGTGCATGAAAATGTCCCGTAGGAGACCGTCAAAATCTTGCTGGTGCTCACCATTGGTCACTCGCTTTCTCTTTGCCCGTAGCTCATGTGTTTACCATGGCATAGGCGTCGAAACGTGAACGAATCTTCGATATTTACAGTATCATTTTGTGTTTACATTGTGATCTGTTTCCAAAAAGGGCGATAATCCTCTCATGCAAGACATCATTGTTCTCTCTGACGCTCCGGTCACTTTGATCGGAGGTGGAGAGACGGAAACAAAAACGTTGCGGGAAGCGCTTGAATTGGCCCCCCGGCTGGTGGCTGCCGATGGTGGGGCCAGGGCTGCGCTGGATGCAGGCCACGTTCCCGAAGCTGTGATCGGCGACATGGATTCGCTCCAGGCCCGTGACCGCGCCCGTCTTGACGCGGGCAGTATCCACCAGATCGACGAACAGGACAGCACCGATTTCGACAAATGCCTGTCGGCGATCCGCGCGCCGCTCTTGCTTGGTCTGGGTTTCACCGGTCCAAGGCTGGATCATCAGCTTGCGGTTTTCAACAGTCTGGTGCGGCACCATCGCCAGCGCTGCATCCTGATTGGAAAAAAGGAGCTCGTCATGCTCGCGCCGCCCTCGTTGCGGCTGGATCTTGTGCCGGGGGCGGTTGTCTCGCTCTTTCCCATGGGGGCGGTCGAGGCAAAATCCGAAGGCCTGCAATGGCCGGTAGGCGGTTTGAGCTTTGCCCCCGACGGGCGGGTGGGCACATCGAACCGCGCAACAGGGCCGATCTGGTTGGCTGTCACGGCTCCCAAGATGCTGTTGATCCTGCCGCGTGATACGCTCGCCCCCCTGACCGAAGCGCTGATGGCCCGCCCCTACGGTTGGGGCTGAGGCGCTACGGTCGCCCGGGCGACATCTTGACTGAGGCGACGTTCGCGCAGAACAATATAAAGACCCGACGCCACGGTGATCAGGATACCAATGGCGGCCAGCCCGTCAGGCAGGTCGCGCCAGATCAGCCAGCCGATTAGGGTGGCAAAGGGGATCTCTAGATATTGCATCGGGGCCAGCGTAGCTGACGGCGCAAATCGCAGTGACCATGTCATCAGCAAATGCCCCAGCGTGCCCAACAGCCCGACCCCGAATAACAGCGCCCAGTCCAGCGGCGTTGGTATCACCAGCCGCAGCGCCTCGGGCCCCGATGAGCCGAAGACCAGCAGTACCGGCAGCAAGACAACACTGGCCATTACACCGCTGACCGCCTGCAAGCCGACAGGGTCCGTGTCGCGCGCCACAAGACGGGTCACCAGGATGAAGGCGGCAAAGACAACCGCGACGCCGACAGGCAGCAGCGCTGGCCAGCCCACTTCGGCAAAGCTGGGCTGTATCACCAGGAGCGTGCCAATGAACCCAACGATACAGGCGATCAGACGGCGGGGGCCGACCTCTTCCTTCAGAATTGTATGGCCCAGAAGAAGCAACACGAAGGGCATGACAAAGGCGATCGCAATGGCATCGGCAAGCGGCAGGAATTTCAGCGCGCTGAACATCAGCGTGATCCCCGCGATATGCAGCGCGGTCCGCAGCACAACAAGATGCAGCATCCTGCCGTGCAGCCGCCAGACACGTCCCGTTGTCAGCACCAGAGGCACCAATAGCAGGGCCTGCACCGCGAAACGCGCAAAGACCGCCATCAGCAGCGGCACAGTCTCGCCCAGTATCTTGGCCAGCGCATCGGCCATGGGCGCCACCGCACAGAAACCGAACATCAGCAGGATACCCAGCATGGGACGGTCAGGGGGATGCAAAGCGTTCATGCGCCGCAGGCTAAGGCGGCGCTGCGGGAATGGCAATTGCGCCTGTTGCTAGGGCTTAAGACGTCGCGCCGCGCGCTCCTGCAGGCGTTCGCGGTGGAAGATATACAATCCCGAAGATGTGATCACAGCCATCCCCGCAAAGGTCATCGCATTGGGCAGATCCGAGAAGAACAGCCAGCCAAAGGCCACAGCGCTCAATATCTCAAGGTAGTGCATCGGGGCCAGTGTGGCCGAGGGTGCAAACCGCAGCGCATAGCTGATCATCAGATGTGACAGCGCCGAGGCGGCCCCCACGGCCACTAGCCATGTCCATTCGGTTCCCTGCGGCCAGACGGGACTGATGCTGGGAATCTCGATCCCCGTCCCTAGCAGAATGACCGGCAAGCAGATCGTCGCCGCAAAGACCGAGGTGTGGAACTGCATCGGCACCGGATGCATCTGGCGCGACAGGCTGCGTGTCACCAGCATGTAGAACGCAAAGAACAGCGCCGTGCCCAGCGGAAACAGCGCGACCAGCCCGAAAGCGGCAAGGCTTGGTTGGATCACCAGAAGCGCACCTGCAAATCCCACGATACTAGCCCAAAGGCGACGCGGGCCGACCTCCTCGCCATACATGTATTTGCCCAGCAATAGCAGGATGAAAGGTTCCACGAAGACGATGACCAGCGCATCGGCAATCGGCATCACCTTGACGGCAGCCACAAAGAAATAGGTCGACAGGATCAGAAACAGCGCGCGCAGAACCAGCCGCGTGACAACACCGGACGGCAGGCGTAACCCGTGCCCCAGCAGCAAGCAGAGCGGCAGCATCAGCGCACCCTGCACGATGAACCGCGCCGTGGTGATCTGCCCCACGGGAATCGTTTGCGCTGCCAGTTTCGAAGCCACGTCGATCAGCGGGGCCGTCAGGCAAAAGCCCAGCATCAGGACGACACCAAGGATGATGCGATCATTCAGATAGGGCAGGGCAGGGGCGCGGATATCACTCATGCCACGGCATTAGCGCGGCCCGCGCTCGCCCGCCATTCCAAATGCGACGCGGCTTTCACCTTGCCAAAAAATACTCGAACTCCGGACCTCGCTGCGGGGATCAGCAGTTGGGCACATTCACCGCCAGCCCGCCCAGAGATGTTTCCTTATACTTCTCGCTCATATCGACCCCAGTTTGGCGCATTGTCTCGATACAGACATCCAGCGACACCAGATGTTGCCCGTCGCCGCGCATCGCCAGCGATGCGGCGGATACCGCCTTGATCGCGCCCAGCCCGTTGCGCTCGATGCAGGGCACCTGCACCAGCCCTTTAACGGGATCGCAGGTCATGCCCAGATGATGCTCCAGCGCGATCTCGGCGGCATTCTCGATCTGCTCCGGCGTGCCCCCCAGCACGGCGCAAAGCCCCGCTGCGGCCATGGCGGCGGCGCTGCCAACCTCGGCTTGACACCCTGCTTCCGCGCCCGAGATTGAGGCGTTGTATTTCACCAGCCCTCCGATGGCGGCGGCGGTCAACAGAAACTCGCCCACCCGCGATGGGTTCGCCCCCGGCACATGGTCCAGCCAGTAGCGGATCACGGCGGGCATCACACCTGCCGCCCCGTTTGTGGGCGCGGTCACAACCTGCCCGCCTGCCGCGTTCTCCTCGTTCACGGCCATCGCATAGGTGCTCATCCAGTCGTTGATGACATGGGGGGCTGTCAGATTCAGGCCCCGTTCGGCCAGCAAAGCCTGATGGATGCCGCGCGCGCGTCGGCGCACATTCAACCCGCCGGGTAGGATGCCGTCATGCTCCAGCCCTCGGTTTATGCAGTCATTCATTACCTGCCAGATGCGTTTGACACCCTGATCCAGTTCGGAGCGCGGGCGGCGTGACAGTTCGTTGGCGCGCTTCATCTCGGCGATGCTCTTGCCTGATGTCTTGGTCATTTCCAGCATCTCATCCGCCGATTTGAACGGATAGGGCACGGGCGCGCCATTGTCTGTATTCTTGCCAGCGGCCAGTTCGGATTCGGTCATTACGAAACCGCCGCCGATGGAATAATAGGTCTCGCGCAGGATCACGTCGCCCTGTTTGTCGGTCGCCATCAGCTTCATCCCGTTAGCGTGTCCAGGCAGGGCGGAGCCGAAATCGAAGACCAGATCGGCCAGCGGATCGAAATGCAGGGACGGCAGGCCATCAACCTCGATCGTCTTGGTGTCGCGGATGCTGACCATCACCGCCTCGGCGCGTGCATGGTCGTAGGTTTCGGGGCGTAGCCCCGCCAGCCCCAGAATGGTGGCGCGGTCGGTGGCATGTCCCACGCCGGTAAAGGCCAAAGACCCGTGGAGGGAGGCGCGTACCCCATGCGCAGTGAAAGGCTGGGCGCGCAGCAGGTCCAGAAACCGCGCGGCAGCCACCATCGGGCCCATCGTGTGCGAGGACGAGGGGCCGATGCCGACCTTGAACATCTCGAAGACAGACAGAAACATCAGACGGCACTTCCTTAGGGAGGGTTGGGATAATCCGGTGCTGTGAAAGGCCGCTCTCCCAACCCTTCGGCACGGGCACATCGGGCAGCGGCAGGCCGCGCCTCGATCCGCGCGCAGAGGGCGTCCAGATGCAGAGCCGCCTTGCGGTCCCACCAGCCAGCCGTATCACGGGGATAAAGGGCGATCCAGCGCAGGCAGGCCACAAGGTAGAGATCCAGCACCGAAACATTGTCGCCGTTGAACCATGCATGACCCGCGCCCGCCACGGCATCAAGCCGTTCCAGATGGGCGGCCAGTGACGCACGCAAACCGCGTCGCAAGGCGGCATGATGCGTCAGGTCGGGGCCGGTATAAAGTTCGGGATAGAACAGCATCCTGAGTTCGGCATGCAGCGTGTTGGACAGAAAGAACAGCCATTTCAGCGCGTCCCCCCTGTCGGGATGCGCGAGGGCGGGAATCATCGCGGCGTGTCTGTCGGCGAGCCAGAGCTGAATCGCGCCGGTCTCGAAAATCGCCCCGTCGGGCGTTTCCAGCACCGGAATACGGCCATGCGGGTTCAGCGCGAGATAGGGCGCGCTTTTCTGGGCGCTGGCGCTGCGATCCACCAGCACCGCATCATAAGGCAGGCCCATTTCCTCCAGCGTCAGCCGGACGATCAGCGAGGCGTTATCGGGCGCGTAATGCAGGCGGTATCTCTGTGTCATCCGCCCAATCTGACGTCATTTTTGTGCGACTGCATCATTGGAAAGCGACCTGTGCCGCAGCTTTCGCGCAATTCGACGCGATTGCCCTCTCGCACTGGCGGGGCTTCTTTCCTATAAGCGGGCAACCCTCAGAACGGAGTCGCTGCCATGCCCGGAGAATTGTCACCCATCGACAAGGCGAAATTCGTTGCCGCCAAACGGGCGGTCGATTTTGTCGAAAACGGGATGCGTGTCGGACTTGGCACCGGATCGACAGCGGCATGGATGGTGCGCTGTCTGGGCGAGTTGGTGCGCGAAGACGGGTTGAAAATCAAAGGTGTGCCGACATCGACACGCACAGCAGCCCTTGCCCGTGATGTGGGCATCGAAGTGATCAGTCTGGACGAGGCCAAATGGCTGGACCTGACAATCGACGGTGCGGATGAATTCGACGGTGATCTGAACCTGATCAAAGGCGGCGGCGGCGCATTACTGCAGGAAAAGATCGTGGCGACAGCATCGGACCAGATGATCGTAATCGCCGACGTGGGTAAAGAAGTCGAGGCGCTGGGCGCTTTCCCTCTGCCCATCGAGGTGATTCCCTTCGGCTGGCAGACCACACGGGCATTGGTCGAGGAAATGCTGATCTCGATGGATGTGCTGGGCCGCGATGTGACCCTGCGGATGAACGGAGACCGGCCATTCATCACCGACGAAGGCAACCACATCCTTGATCTGCATCTCAACCGCATCGGTAATGCGCGGCAACTGGCGATGGTTCTCAATCAGGTTCCGGGCGTTGTGGAGAACGGGTTGTTCATCGACATCTGCGATGTTGTCATCGTCGGCTACGGCGACGGGCGCGTGGAAACCCGCGATATCAATCAGGGCACGATCGAACAGGACCGTCTGGATTTCGTTGAAAACGATAATCTGTTCACCGATTTGGCGGATTAGAACAGCAAAGGCGCGTCGCGGTGCAACGCGCCTTGCCGGACAGGGCCAACAGTCCTGCCCCTTAATAAGACAGGCAATTTCTGCTTACCGGCCGCGCAGCAACAAAGCGATGCCAGCAACAATCCCGATCAGACCGCTGACCAGATAGAGCATCGTATTCTCTGTAAAGCGCCCTGTCAGAGCCTCCGAAATCTGGTCAACTGGTGCCTGCGACGCGCGCCACGCGAAAAACAGCAATATGCTGCCGATTGCCAAAACAACGAGGCCGATGGTTTTCGACTGGGACATGTGCGTTTTCCTGTTTCCGTTTGCCGTCGCACAACAAACGCGCCGATAGCGCCATCGGTTCCGCATCTGCGACCGCGACGCGCCAGATCTGTGCACGCCCCAAGCATCATTTTGTGCAGGCCACCAATCCTCCAACTCCGAACAGTGCACCGCAGCAACAATTCCCTTGCGGGATGGAACGCAAACCGTGAGGCGCGCGTTGGGTGTGTGATCGACAGACAGAAAGGATGCAACGCGCCGACTGTCTTCCTAATTCGCCGCAGATCAGCTTGGCTGCGGGGCAGAATCAACATCAAGGCGCGGGTCTAGGCCGTGCAGGAAAGTGTGTGACCAAAATGAACCAGATTATTTACCTTGTCGGCCTCATCGTCATTGTTCTCTTTATCCTGAGCTATTTCGGCTTGCGGTAGGCCGGTCGGCAGGTGCGTAGTCTGTCCGAAGCGCTACTGCGCGGTCCACCCGCCATCCACGGGGATTGCTGTGCCTGTCAGGTTATGTGCGACCGGATCGCAAAGCCAAAGCGCCAGCGCGCCGATTTCAGCGGGATCGGACATGCGGCGCGAGGGTTGTTTTTCTGACAGCAGATCGGCAATTGCTGCCGCGCGGTCACCGTCATGATCCGCAGCGCGGGCATTGATTTGCGGATCCAGAATGGACGTTTCCGTCCAGCCGGGGCAGATGCAATTGACGGTGACGCCACCGCTCGCACGGGTTCCGACCGTTGCATATTCAAGTGCCGCCACGCGCGACATGCCCACCAGCCCGAACTTGGACGCGACATAGGGCGCCTTGTTCACCGAAGCGACCAGCCCGTGGACCGAGGCGATATTGATCACTCGCCCATAGCCGCGTTCGGCCATCGCGGGCATGGCCGCCTGCATCGTGGCAAAAGCAGCGGTCAGGTTGATCGTCACGATACGCTGGAACACCTTGATATCCATGTCGGCCAACGGTGCCGTCTGCTGAATGCCCGCGTTGTTCACCAGAATGTCGATTGGTGTCCATGCTGCGACCTGTTTGACCAGATCGCCGGCCGCCTGCGGATCGGACAGGTCATGCCCGAAAAACCGTGCCTCTGGCGCGCCTGCGGCTTTCAGGGCTTCACAGGCTTCCCGCGCCTGTGCCGCATCGGCCAATCCGTGCACCGCAATGCTGGCCCCCGCCATGGCCAGCGCCTTGGCAATCTCGAAGCCGATCCCCTGAACCGAACCTGTCACAAGGGCGGCCTTGCCTGTCAGATCGGTCATTCTGTATCCTTGGTCAGCATGCGGCGCAGGTCAGTTTTCAGAACCTTGCCATAGTTGTTCTTGGGCAGGTCCGGCACGAACCTGTACTGCTTGGGCCGCTTGAAACGTGCGAGTTCCGACAGGATCAGCGCATCCATCTCTTTCTCATCCGTGCGGGCGTCCTTTTGCAATACGATGAAAGCCACGATATCCTCGCCCCATTCGGCGCTCGGGCGACCGACCACGGCGCATTC
The DNA here is from genome assembly GCF_021021435.1 of Seohaeicola saemankumensis. GTDB lineage: Bacteria > Pseudomonadota > Alphaproteobacteria > Rhodobacterales > Rhodobacteraceae > Seohaeicola. The sequence continues at coordinate 199,496 of NZ_JAINWI010000010.1, read as the reverse complement.
ATGCACCATGGGATGTGTCAGTAGAACATCCTCGATCTCGCGCGGATAGATGTTCGTGCCGCCCGAGATGATCACATCCTTTGAGCGGTCCTGCAGTGTCAGATATCCCTCGGCGTCCAACTGCCCCATATCACCTGTCATCAGCCAGCCATCCCGGATGGTCTTGGCCGTGGCCTCGGGGTTTCGCCAGTAACCCGGCATGACCGGCGCGCCGCGCACCATGATTTCGCCCATCTGGCCTGCGGGCAGGGGATGGCCGTCGGCATCGCCAATCGCGATCTCGACAGCCGATTGCGCGCGCCCGACCGAGACCAGCCTTTCACGCCAGCGGGAATGGCTGCGATCTGCGACCTCGTGCCGCGACAGAGCGGAAATCGCCATCGGACATTCGCCTTGCCCGTAAATCTGCACGAAACGAGGCCCCAGAACCTGCACCGCGTCCTCGATATCCGCGCGGTACATCGGCCCGCCTCCATAAACGATGGTCTTGATCCCTGCGCCATCCGCCCCGATTTGCTTGGCTGCATCGACAAGGCGGCGCACCATCGTCGGGGCTAGAAACATCGACAGCGGCCCTTGATGGCTTGCGACCTCCAGAACCTGGGCGGGATCGAAACCGTCCGAGGTGGGGCAAATATGGCGCGCACCCATGCGAATATGGACCGGCGCATAAAGCCCTGCGCCGTGGCTCATCGGGGCTGCATAGAAGGCCGCGTCGGTTTGGGCCACAGAGTCTACGTCGACGGGATAGCATAGCGACACCGTGGCAAGCATGCCGTGGGTGATCTGCACCCCCTTGGGCCGTCCGGTTGTGCCCGATGTATAAAACAGCCACGCCATATCGTCCGGCCCGCGCGACAGCGGGGGAAGGCCTGCGCCTTGGATCATGGCGGCGTAACCCGAAGACGAAACATCCATGCGGGCGACATCAGAGGCATCAGCCAGTGCCGTGCCGCAGTCCGGCGTGACAAAAGCCAGACGCGCGCCGCTGTCGTCAATGATCCAAGCGGCTTCCTTGCCGTGCAGTTTCGCGTTGATCGGCACAGCTACTGCCCCTGCATACCAGATACCAAACAGCACAATCAGGTAGTCGGGGGTGTTCTTCATGAAGATCGCCACGCGGTCACCGGGGCCGATACCTTGCCGCGTCAACGCACAGGCCAATGCTGCCGCGCGGCTAGCAAAACCCGCGTAATCCGCAACGCAGTGATCCCCGTGGAAAAGCGCGGGCGTTGCGGCGAACTGCTGCGCGCTGCGCTCCAGCCAATGGGCTATGTTCATGCTGTTCCTCCCCTGTTGGCGGGGATGATGCCAGCAGATCAGGACGTATTCCATGCCGAAATGCATGGCACGCTTTTTGTCTTGAAACGGCCAGTCCGATCAGTCCAGCGTCGGATCCAGTTTGTCGCGCAACCAGTCGCCCAGCAATGAAACGGCCAGTGTTGTCAGCACGATCAACGTGGCAGGCGTCAGCATGATCCACGAGGCGCGGGTGATATACTCGCGCCCGTATCCGACCATATTGCCAAGACTGGTCATCGGGGGCTGCACACCCAGCCCCAGAAAGGACAGGCCGGATTCCAGCAGAATCACCTCGGGGAAGATTAGCGTCATCGACACGATCAGGGTCGAGGCGATATTGGGCAGGATATGGCGCAGATAGACGCGGATGGGTTTGGCACCCAATTGCGTGATAGCCGTGGCATAGCCCTGCGCGCTGGCTGAAATCGCAAGGCCGCGGGCGATACGAGCATACCGTTCCCAGCCATAAAGACCCATTAATCCGATCAGCAGCGGCAGCGAGTTGCCGAAAAAGGCAAGCACGGACAAAGCAAGGATCAAGAAAGGCAAAGCCGCCTGAAAATCAGCCAGCATCAGCACCGCCTGTTCCACGATGCCGCGAAAATGCGCCGCTAGAAAGCCAAGCGTCGTGCCCAGCACCGCCGAGATGACAGTTGCCCCGAAGGCGATCAGCAAGGAGACACGGATCGACACGATCAGCCGCGACAGAACATCACGGCCCAACTCGTCCGTGCCCAGCGGATGCGCAAGGGTCTGGAAAGGCGGGACAAGCCGGTAGTTCAGATCCATCGCCGTAAAGACATGGGGCGTTATCACATCGGCCAGTAGCGCCACGGCCAGCACCAAAAGCAGCCATACTGTCGCCAGCGTCACATACCACGGCATGTCGGGCCAGCGCAGGATGTGCCTTGCGCGGATCGGCGGATTTGCGGATGTGTCGAAAATGCTCATGTCGTCCCTTTCATGCGGATCACGCGGCAGCCCGGGCGCCCTGCCGCAAACGCGGATCCAAGGCGCCATAGAGGAAATCGACGATCAGGTTCGAGGTGACCATCGTTGTCGCCACCAAGAGCAGGATACATTGCACCACAGCCAGATCACGGTTGGCGACAGCCACGACCAGCAACCGCCCGACGCCGGGCCACGAGAAGACGCTTTCCACGACCACGGCCCCGGCGATCAGGCTGCCCACCAGAAAGCCGATCAGTGTGACAGTCGGGATCGCGGCATTGGGCAAGGCATGGCCCCGCACGACAACAGCCCATAACAGGCCCTTGGCCGATGCGGTGCGGATATAAGGCCGCCCCAGCACCTCTAGCATGGCCGAGCGGGTAAACCGCGCGAGGGCCGCCGCCCCGCCTGCGCCCAGCGTGATGATCGGCAGGACCGCATGCCAGACCGTGTCGCGCCCGCCCGATGGCAGCCAGCCCAGATTGACTGCAAAAACCAGCACCAGCCCGAGGGCCAGAACGAAGCTGGGAATGGCAAAGCCGAATACCGCCGCCACCATGACAGAGCGGTCAAAGGCTGTGCCCTGATGCAGCGCGGCATAGACACCAGCAGGCAGGCCAAGGGCCAATTTCAGCATGAGCGCGGGCAGGGTCAGGGCTAGTGTTGCGGGAATACGCTCGACCACCAGTTCGAAGGCGGGACGACCGTCGCGCATCGACATGCCCAGATCGCCCTGAAAGATGGCCGCAAAATATTGCAGATATTGCACCAGCACCGGCTGATCGAGACCCCAGCTTTTGCGGAATGCCTCGATCGCCTCGGGCGGCGCTTCGGGTCCCAGAATGATCGTGGCCGGATCGCCCGACAGACGCAGCACGACAAAGGCGAAGGTCACGACGAGAGCAATGGTGATCAGCGCGCGCAAGAGGCGCGTCAGAATGAAAGGGATCATCGGGCGGCGACCTTCGCGGCTGGGGATAACAGATGACAGGCAGCGCCGTGATCCGCGCCGACTTGTGCAAAGGCGGGAATGTCGGTCCTGCATCGCGCCACCGCCACGGGACAACGCGGATGAAAGGCGCAACCCGACGGGCGGGCGGCGGGGTTGGGCGGCTCGCCCGTCAAGATGACCCGCTCGGTCCGGCGTGGTCCGGGGGCGGGGGCTGCGGACACAAGTGCCCGGGTATAGGGGTGACGCGCGTTCTGGAACAGGATGGTTGCAGGGGCCTGTTCGATGATACGGCCCAGATAAATCACCGCGATACGTGTGCTGATCTGGCGCACGACACGCAGGTCATGGCTGATGAACATCATCCCAAGTCCGCGACGGCGTTGCAGATCAATCAGCAGGTTCACCACCTGCGCCTGAATCGACACATCCAGCGCCGAGACCGGCTCGTCACAGACCAGCAGATCAGGATTGGTGATCAGCGCGCGTGCGATCACGACCCTTTGGCGTTGCCCGCCCGACAGTTCGTGCGGATAGCGTTGACCGTGATCGGCGGACAGGCCCACGGCTGTCAGCGCGTCCTGTCCTGCCTGATGGTGATCCCCGTCACTGCCGTGGATCGCCAGCGGTTCGATGATCTGGTCCAGCACCAGCAAACGCCGGTCCAGCGCGCCAAGCGGGTCCTGAAACACCATCTGCATCCGGCGGCGCAAACTTCGCCAAACAGGGGTGCCATAGGCCGGCATCGGCCCGCTGTCGAAGTTGACAGATCCCTCATCCGGTGGCTCCAGCCCCAGCGCCATACGGCCAAGGGTGGATTTGCCGGAACCGGATTCGCCGACAATGCCCAAGGTCTCGCCAGCCGTCACCTCAAGGCTGATCCCGTCCACCGCGCGCACAAGGCTGCGCTTGCCAAGTAATCCTTTGCGGCTGACATAGGTGCGTGCCACATCCTGCATGCTCAGTAATGCGGTCACGATGACACCTCGGCTATCACAGGCGGCGTTCGCGCGGGCGTCTGCAGGACCAGTTCAGGGCGGGCGCAGGCCACGCGCCGGCCCGGTTTGACCACCTTCAAAGGCGGCTCTTTCAAAAGACAAACAGGCGCTGCATGGGCGCAACGGGGCCCAAAAGCACAGCCGCGCGGCATGTCGCGCGGATCGGGCACGACGCCGGGAATGGCGGTCAGGCGGCGCGTGTCGGCCAGGGTCGGCAGGGCATCGATCAAGCCGCGCGCGTAGGGATGGCGGGGCTGTGAGAAGATCGCATCGGCGGGACCTGTCTCGACGATACGGCCCGCATACATGACGGCCACGCGCTCGCAGTTTTCCGCGACAACGCCCAGATCATGGCTGATCAGCACAAGCGCCATGCCCAGTTCGCGCCTGATGAGTTGCAAAAGATCAAGAATCTGCGCCTGAATGGTCACATCCAGCGCCGTGGTCGGCTCGTCCGCGATCAACAGGTCAGGTTGTCCGGCCAAGGCCATCGCGATCATCACGCGCTGGTTCTGTCCGCCCGACATTTCATGCGGGTAGGAGTTCAGGCGTCCCTCGGCGTCGGGAATACCCACCAGATCCAGCAGGCGTTTTGCCTCGGCTTTCAGCGCAGCACCGGACAGGCCGCGATGCAGGGCCAGCACTTCGGACATCTGGCGACGGATCGACAGGACGGGGTTGAGCGCCGAAGACGGGTCCTGAAAGATGATCCCGATGCGCCCGCCTCTGATGCGTTCCACATCGGGGATCGGTCGGGCCAGCAGATCGGTGCCATCCAGTAGCACGCGTCCCTGCACTTGGGCCTTGCCGGGCAACAACCGCAACGCGGCCAGCCATGTGACGGATTTGCCGGAACCGGATTCCCCGACGATACCAAGCGCTTCGCCGGGGTGGACCGCAAGGTCCACCCCGCGCACCGCTGGAGCACCGTCGAAGGCAACGTTCAGGTCTTCTATCTTGACCAGTGGTGTTTTCATCGGATCAGACCGCGAAATTACCGGGGCCGAAATCCATCGCGAAAGCAGGGGATGCCTGCCATGTGATCGCACGTGATTTGGCCGTGAAGGTCGCGTTCTGGTGCAGTACGGAATAGGCTGGGTCTTCGCGCTCGCAAATTTCCAGCATCCGGCGGAAAGCCTTGCGCCGTGCGGGGCGGTCCAACGATGTTTCAAGGAAATAGCACAACTCGTTCATTTCGGCATTGGTCCATTCGCCGATTTGTTGCTGCTGGCCATTGGGACCGTGCTGGTTGACAATGGACGACACCGGATCATTGAAGGGGGCCGAATTAGACCAGTCGCGGATCGCCCGTGTCTCGCCGCGCTCCATGATCTGCGCCCAGTTTTCCTTGGATTCGATCTGCACGTTCAGGCCTACAGACTTCCACATCTCGACCAGAATCTGCGCGGTGGCATTCTGGTTGGTGTAGTAGTTGTTCAGCAGTCGGTAGGGGATCGTATCGCCTTTGTAACCTGCCTCTTTCAGCAGGCTTATCGCCAGTTCGGGATTATACTCTGGCACGGTCCAGTCGGCGTGGAACATGTCGTCGTAATAGGGCCATTGCAGACCCGCAGGCACCACGGTGCGGCCTGCCCAGAGGCTGTCAACGATGGCCTGGCGATCCACTGCATGTGTCATGGCACGCCGCACGCGCGGATCAGCCAGTTGGGCATGGTTCTTGTCGAAGACCGTCAGGCGATGGTTCAGAACGGTGCCACCCTGCACCTCGAAACCGGCATTGGATTCGACTTCGCCGATCAGGTCGGGGGGGATATCGCAGGCGAACTGGTATTCGCCCGACAGCAAGCCGTTGACGCGGCTGGCAACTTCGGGAACCTCGATAAAGCGGATCGACGCCAGAGGCGGCAGACCACCCCAATAGTCGTCATGCGAGACCAGCAGCAATTCGGTATCCGGAACAAAGCGTTCCACCTTGTAGGGGCCGGTGGTGACGGGCTTGCGCGCCCAATCCAGATAGGAGGCGGAGTCTTCCCAACCGCGCCGCGACATGATGTCGGAACCATAGCGCAGCAGACGGCCTTCCAGCGTCACGTCGGGTGTCGAGTTGACGAAACGCACCGTGTATTTGTCCACGATATCGACGCGCGCCAGATCGGGCCATGCGCGACGGGCCACAGCGGGCACCTCGGGCGGCAGTTCCTTGCCCGCGCGCGGTGTCGGGATAGCCTCGAATGCCTTGATTGTGGTGCGGTTCTTGGGTTCGGTGTCGCCGAACATCCGCTCGCGCGAGAAGGTGAAGGCCACATCCTCGGCGGTCATCTCGTCACCATTGTGAAAGCGCACGCCCTCGCGCAACTTCAATTCGACTGTCTGATCGTCGATACGCTTCCATTCCGTCGCCAGCATCGGCTGGGCCTCAAGCTGTCCGCGCAGGTTGCGCCCGATCAGCGATTCCCAGATCGAGCCGAAAAAGACGCGCTCGCCGACATTGGACTGCTCGCGCAGCACGTCAAGCGTATTGGAGTTGACGATCTTCTGCACAGCAATCGTGATCGAGGGGCGGCCAGCCTGACCGAAGGCAAGGCGCGGCATGGCAAGGCTGCCAGCAGCGGCAGCGCCCAGTCTAAGAGTGTTGCGGCGGGTGATCAACATAGGGGCATCTCCTGATAATATTTGGCAGGGCTGGGGTCTTGGTCCCCATCTGCACCCCAAACTATGACCCTGCGGTGAACCCTGAATGACGCCTGCATGACCCTTTGCTGACGGTGATGATTCAAATATGCGACAGGGCTTGCGCGTCCGGTTGATAGTCATGGTCTGGCCTTGCCCATGCAAAAAAGGCCGCGGGATTATCCCACGGCCAAACCCTGTAAGGCTTTGATTTATAAACGGCGATCTGCCCGCATCCTGCCGAAATTGTCGGCGGCAATCACGGGGTGGCGGTCAAGAAAGCTCTCGAAATGCACCACGCAACTGTCATGATCTGCCAAAACCACGGCATATTGCCCTGGTCCTTCCAACCGCTCCTGCGGGGTGGCATGGCCGGGCAGGTTGACGCTGACATTGTAGTGCCCGCCTGCAAGAGTCGTGAAAGGCACGCCGTGCCAGATACCTGTCGTGGTGATATGCACATGTCCCGCAATCACCTGCCGGATATCGGGATGACTGCGCAGCACATCCACAAGGCCTGCACCGTCGCGCAGGATGATGCTGTCGACGGGCATCGCCAGCGGCAGAACGTGATGATGCACGATCACGATCACGGGCCGGTCGCGCGCCTCGTCCAGCCGCGCTTGCAACCAGTCCTGCCTTGTCTGGCAGATCACACCCTCAACGACTCCCGGTTCGGTGCTGTCCAGCAGGACAATCCGGTGGCCCTTGATGTCGATAACCTTTTGCACATGCCCGTTCTCATCGGCATGAGCCTGTCCGAACACGTCCAGAAACACAGGCCGGTCATCGTGATTGCCCAGCATCAGATGGGATTCGATCACCAGTGGCGCGATGATGTCGCGCAGGCGCGTATAGGCTGCGGCTTCGCCCAGATCGGCCAGATCGCCTGCCAGAATGCACAGATCGGCGTCAGCATGATGGGTGTTGACGCTGTCCACTGCTGCTTGCAACCGCGCCGCGGTGTCCAGCGTGTTCGATACCTCGCCCTGCGGCACAATATGCAGGTCAGACATGATGACCAGCTTGAGCGATCCGGTCACTGTCCCAGCCCCATCTCTTCGAGAGTGGCCATCGACGCGCCAATCCCCGCTTTGTCGCGCAGTTCGAGGATCAGGCGCGGCTTGACCTGCAGTGCGGCGATAGCGCGGAAGACGGCGTGCCAGCGGATCGTACCCTCTCCGATGGCCCAGTGGCGGTCGGCATAGCCTTCGGCATCTTGCAAATGGATATGGTCCAGCAGATCGCCCGCTGCGGTCACGAAGTAATCCACGGGCGGTGCGCCATTGCTGCCATGGGCATAGTGCGCGTGGCCTGTGTCGATCGACAGCTTCAGCGCAGGTGACGCGAAGCTTTCCACCAACCGTTTGCGATCAAGCGGGTCGATATCCTCGATATTCTCCATCACCAGTGTCACGCCCTGATCTGCAGCCCGTTTGACGGCAGCACCGATACAGGCATGGACATTGTCCATCAGGTTGCGGCGGTTTTCGGGGTAGTTGTCGATATTGTTGTAATCCCATGTCGTATAGGGCGAGTGGATGACCATCTGGGTTGCACCCAGAGCGGCGCAGATACCCAGCCCCTGATCCATGCGCCGGGCGACGATCTTTTGCACATCGGGGTCCGAGGTGCCGATTGTGAAACCCCAGAACGGCCCGTGAATGCCCAGACGCCCCGAATATCCATCCAGCAGCTTGAGGGTATGCGCGGCTTCGGCGCTCCAGTCACCGTCCAGAACAGCGGCTGTGTGGAAAGCCTGCAATTCAAGGTCGCGGTTCTTGTCAAGAATCCAGTCGCGCCAGGTTTCAAGTCCGGCAGTTCCAAGGGCTGCACCGATGACGGGAAGTGACATGTTGTCTCCTTTGATCGCATGTTCCGGGGCAGCGGTAGGCAGCGGACATGAACAAGACGTGACACTGCGATGATGGTTTGTTGACGGGGCTTGTTCGCGTCAGGTGTGCGGTCCGACAGGGTGGCCATCGTTCAGCCCCATGTGATCGCAAGGGTCGCCGCTTTCTCTGGCCCTTCGTGTTGTGATGTGAAATACCTGTGCGCGATCAAGGCAGAGGGACCACATGAGCGATTTCGACTATGATCTGTTCGTCATTGGTGGCGGTTCTGGCGGTGTACGCGCGGCGCGTGTGGCCGCTCAGCGCGGTGTGCGCGTGGCGCTGGCCGAGGAAGACCGCTATGGTGGCACCTGCGTGATCCGTGGCTGCGTGCCTAAAAAGCTGATGGTGTTTGCCAGCGAATACGCCGGTGTCGTCGACGAGGCGCGGGCCTATGGCTGGGATTTGCAGGCGGGGGCGTTTGACTGGACGAAGTTCCGCACCAGCCTGCATGCCGAACTGGACCGTCTGGAAGGCATCTATCGCAACCTGCTGAAATCCAACGGTGTCGAGACCTTTGATACCCGTGCTACATTGGTCGATCCGCATACCGTGGAACTGGCCGATGGACGCCGCAAGACCGCCAAGCATATCCTGCTCGCCATGGGCGGGCGACCCGTCAAACCCGAGATGCCGGGGGCGGAACTGGCGATCACCTCGAACGATATCTTCCATCTGGACGCGCTGCCCAAATCCATGCTGATCATCGGCGGTGGATATATCGCATGTGAATTCGCCTGTATCCTCAACGGACTGGGTGTCGAGGTCACGCAATATTACCGCGGCGCGCAGGTCCTGCGCGGATTCGATGACGAGGCGCGCGGCCTTGTTGCCGAGGAAATGCAGCAAAATGGCATCAGGCTGCATCTTGGCACCAATATCCTGTCGCTGGAACGTGACAAGTCGGGCCTGCGGGTCAAAGCTACCAACGGGGATGAAGAACTGTTCGATCAGGTGATGTTCGCCACAGGTCGTGCCCCCAATACCGAAAACATGGGGCTCGAGGCGCTGGGCCTTGAACTGGGCCGCAACGGGCAGGTTCTGGTCGACAAGTATTCGCAATCCGCTGTCCCGTCGATCTATGCGGTGGGCGATGTGACCGACCGGGTGAACCTGACGCCTGTCGCGATCCGCGAGGGGATGGCCTTTGTCGAGACAGTGTTCGGCGGCAATCCGACACCCGTGGATCACGACCTGATCCCGACCGCCATTTTTACACAACCCGAAATGGGCACCATTGGCCTGTCCGAAGAAGCCGCCCGCGACATCGAACCGGTCGAGATCTACTGCACTTCCTTCAAGCCGATGCAGACAGCCTTTGCGGGCAGCAAGCAGCGTGTGCTGATGAAACTGGTTGTCAGCCAGGCGACACGACGGGTAATGGGCTGTCATATCGTCGCGCCCGGAGCGGGTGAAATGATCCAGCTTGCAGGCATTGCGATCAAGATGGGGGCAACAAAAGAGGATTTTGACCGTACGGTTGCCGTTCATCCCACCATGTCGGAAGAGATCGTGACCATGAAATCACCGGTCCGCACGGCTTGAAATTTCGCGCCGGCCTCACAGGTAAGGGGCAGGTATTTAGAACCGTTGAAAAGAAGACAACTAGGGGAACACAGGTAAATGGCTGGAAATTCGGGCGGCCCATGGGGCGGCGGCGGCGGCAACAAAGGCGGCGACGATGATCGTCGCAACAATGGTGGTGGACGACGCCCCAGCGATGAAGGCGGGCCGCAAATCCCCGAAATCGACGAGCTTATGCGCAAGGGTCAGGAACAATTGCGCGTCCTGATGGGCGGTCGCGGCGGCCGGAACGGTCAGGGTGGCGGTTCGGGTGACGGGGGATCGCGCGGTCCGCTCTTCACACGCTCTACCGTTGGTCTGGGAATTCTGGCGGCTATCGGCCTTTGGGCATTCTCAAGTTTCTACACAGTGCGTCCCGAAGAACAATCGGTCGAGCTGTTTCTGGGCGAGTTCTACAAGATCGGTAATCCCGGTCTGAACTTCGCACCTTGGCCTCTGGTGACCGCCGAAGTTGTGAATGTCACCTCGGAACGGACCGAAAGCATCGGGATGTCGCGCGGCGGGCAGGAAGCTGGCCTGATGCTGACCACGGATGCCAATATCGTCGACATCAACTTCCAGGTGGTCTGGAACATCAACGATCCGTCGCAGGTTTTGTTCAACATCCGCGATCCGCAACTGACGGTTCAGGCCGTGTCTGAATCCGTGATGCGCGAGATCATCGCGGCGTCGACCCTTGCACCGATCCTCAACCGTGACCGTGGTCTGATCGCCGATACAGCGATGCAGAACATTCAGGCCACGATGGATCAGTACCAGAGCGGGATCACGATTGTCCGTGTCAACCTCGACAAGGCCGACCCGCCCGCCGAGGTGATCGACAGCTTCCGTGAAGTGCAGGCCGCCGAGCAGGAGCGTGACCGTCTGCAGCGTCAGGCCGATGCCTATGCCAACCGCGTTCTGGCGGAAGCCCGTGGTGAGGCTGCGCAGATTCTGGAGCAGGCCGAAGGCTATCGCGCACAGGTCGTCAACAACGCTCTGGGTGAGGCAAGCCGCTTCAGTTCGGTTCTGGCTGAATATGAAAAAGCCGAAGATGTGACCCGCAGCCGTCTGTACATCGAAACCATGGAGCGGGTGATGAGCCAGATCGACAAGACGATTCTGGACAACTCGATCATCGGCAGCGAGGGCGGGCAGGGTGTCGTACCCTATCTGCCGTTGAACGAATTGCGGCGTTCCGCACCTGCAACACAGGGGAATTGAGATTATGCGTAAGACAACATTTCTTCTTCCCATCCTCGTGGTTGTGATCGCCACAGCGCTATCCTCGATTTTTGTCGTCGATGAACGTGAAAAGGCGCTGGTCCTGCAATTTGGCCAGATCAAGGCCGTCAAGGAAGAGCCCGGTCTGGCCTTCAAGATCCCGTTGATCCAGGAAGTCGTGCGCTATGACGACCGTATCCTGTCGCTCGACACCGATACGATCGAGGTGACACCATCCGATGACCGTCGTCTGGTTGTCGATGCCTTCGCGCGCTACCGTATCGCTGATGTGGTGCAGTTCCGGCAGGCCGTGGGCGTCGGCGGTCTGCGCGCCGCCGAGGATCGTCTGTCGTCGATCCTGAATGCACAGATCCGTGAGGTGCTGGGTGCCGATCAGGTGACGTCGGATACAATTCTGTCCGAGGATCGCCGCATCCTGATGAACCGTATCCGCGATCAGGCGCAGACATCCGCGCGTGGTCTTGGTCTGGACGTGGTCGATGTGCGGCTCAAGCAGACCAACCTGCCATCCCAGAACCTTGACGCTACCTTTGCGCGGATGCGGGCAGAACGGGAACGCGAGGCCGCAGACGAGATCGCACGCGGTAACGAGGCCGCGCAACGTGTCCGCGCCCTGGCCGATCGTACCGTGGTCGAAACCCTGTCCGAGTCCGAGCGTGAAGCCCAGATCACGCGTGGTGAGGCAGATGCCGAGCGCAACGCGATTCTGGCCGAAGCATTTGGGGCAAACCAGGAATTCTTCACATTCTACCGCTCGATGCAGGCCTATGAGGCGGCATTGCAGGGGGGGAATTCCTCGATGGTAATGACGCCTGATAGCCAGTTCTTCGATTACCTGCGCTCGGATCGCCCCAACGCGGACCGCCAGTAATGATCGAAACGGCGCTTCTGGCCCTCGGGCTGGTGCTGATTGTGGAGGGGCTGGCCTATGCGCTGGCCCCTTCGCTTATCGAGACCCTGCTTGCGGCGCTGCGGGAAATCCCCGAACCTGCACGCCGGACACTCGGCTTATTGGCGATCCTGGCAGGGGTTGCCTTTGTCTGGCTGGCGAAATTGTTGGGGGCATGAAGTGCCGCCCGCCCGATCCGCTGCTATCACACCCTCTTGAGCGAACGGATCGGGACTTTGCGTTGCCTGTCGCGCATACTACATAATTGGTCCGAGGATGACGCGGCGTGCCGTGATGCAACAACGCTTGGCAGACACGCTGGAGCAAGAAAGGAGTTACGGGAGTGAAAAACGCAATTGTTTTGATCCCTGATCAACGGTCAGGCACGATGAGGGCCTTCTGGACGGGATTGATCGCCAGCGCGATGATGCTGCTGATGGCAGTTCAGGTGCAGGCGCGTCCCGAGAGTTTTGCTGATCTGGCCGACAAGATCAGCCCTGCGGTGGTCAATATTACAACGTCAACCACGGTGGCGGGCCGGACCGGTCCCAACCCGATTGTCCCCGAAGGCAGCCCTTTCGAGGAATTTTTCCGCGAGTTTCAGGACCGCAACGCACCTCCGGGCAACCGTCCGCGGCGGTCTTCCGCCTTGGGGTCGGGCTTTGTAATCTCCGAGGATGGTTTTATCGTCACCAATAACCACGTGATTGAAAGCGCCGACGAGATCACCATCGAGTTTTTCTCGGGCAAGACACTGATCGCCGAGGTGGTTGGAACCGATCCGAACACCGACATTGCGCTACTGAAAGTCGAAGCGGACGAACCTTTGCCTTTCGTGAAATTCGGCGATAGCGATACAGCCCGTGTCGGTGACTGGGTTGTCGCGATGGGTAACCCGCTGGGGCAGGGTTTCTCGGTCAGTGCGGGTATCGTGTCGGCCCGCAACCGTGCCTTGTCGGGCAGCTATGACGATTATATCCAGACCGATGCTGCCATCAATCGCGGCAACTCGGGCGGTCCGCTGTTCAATCTGGATGGCGATGTTGTGGGCGTGAATACCGCGATCCTGTCCCCCAACGGGGGCTCGATCGGGATCGGCTTTTCGATGGCCTCGAACGTGGTGACACGCGTTGTTGACCAGTTGCAGGAGTTCGGGGAGACCCGTCGCGGCTGGCTTGGTGTGCGTATTCAGGACGTGACCGAGGATGTAGCCGAGGCAATGGGGCTTGAGGAAACGGCCGGTGCTCTGGTCACCGACGTACCCGAAGGCCCCGGCAAGGAAGCGGGCATCCTGCAAGGTGACGTGATCCTGTCCTTCGATGGTCGCGAAGTGGCAGACACTCGCGCGCTCGTGCGTCAGGTCGGCAATACCGAGGTTGGTAAGGCCGTGCGCGTTCTGGTCTGGCGGGAAGGGGAAACCCAGAACCTGCTGGTCACTCTTGGTCGCCGTGAAGAGGCCGAAGGCGCGATTCCTGCCGCGCAACCGGGTGAAGACGCCCCGGAAGAGCCGACCCAGATGATGGGGCTGACCCTTCAACCGGTCACAGATGAGTTGCGGACTGAATTGGAACTGCCTGCCGGTTCCACAGGTCTGGTTGTGGTGGATGTGGACGAAACCACCGAAGCCTACGAGAAGGGCCTGCGCGCAGGCGATCTGATCACGGAAGCTGGCCAGCAGAAGGTCGAGACCGCAAGCGATCTGACGTCCCGCGTGGAAGAGGCCCGCGAGGCAGGGCGCAAGTCGCTTCTGCTGCTGGTGCGCCGCGGTGGAGATCCCCGTTTTGTGGCACTGACACTGGAGTGATCGGCAGTTCAGTTTGAGCTAAAAAAAGAGCGTCCCGAGGGGCGCTCTTTTTTGTTGCAGAGGATTGCATCACCTCGTTAAATGTTATGTAATAACATAACATATAGAGAGTGCCATGTCAGCGATGCATTCACGTCTGCCCGTTACCGTCCTGTCCGGCTTTTTGGGGGCGGGTAAGACTACCCTTCTGAACGCCGTTCTGAACAATCGTGATGGGCGGCGGGTGGCCGTGATCGTCAATGACATGGCCGAGGTGAATATTGACGCAGATCTCGTCCGCGAAAGCGCGACCCTGTCCCAAACCGAGGAAACGCTGGTGGAAATGTCCAACGGCTGCATTTGTTGCACCCTGCGCGACGACCTGCTGAAAGAGGTCCGTCGCCTGTCCGAAGAAGGGCGCTTTGACTATCTGCTGATCGAGTCCACCGGCGTGTCGGAACCTTTGCCCGTCGCCACAACCTTTGAATTCCGTGACGAGGATGGCGACAGCCTGTCTGATGTGGCGCGGCTGGATACGATGGTGACTGTCGTGGATGCGGTCAACCTGCTGCAGGATTATGCCAGCCATGATTTCCTGTCCGACCGTGGCGAGGTCGCAGGCGAGGGGGATGCGGGCACGCTGGTGCATCTGCTGACCGACCAGATCGAATTCGCCGATGTGATCATCCTCAACAAGATCACCGATGCCGGACCTGACCGCACAGATGCCGCGCGCAAGATCATCCGCGCGCTGAACCCCGATGCCTGCCTGATCGAGACCGATTATTGCCGCGTTGATCCCGCCGCGATTCTTGACACCGGCCTGTTTGATTTCGACACCGCCCACGAACACCCGATGTGGGCGAAAGAGCTTTACGGCTTTGTCGATCATGTGCCTGAAACAGCCGAATACGGCGTGACGCATTTCACCTACCGCGCGCGGCGACCCTTCCATCCGGCGCGGCTGCACAGGGTGCTCAATGGGGATCTGCCCGGCGTGATCCGCGCCAAGGGGCATTTCTGGCTGGCCTCGCGCCCCGACTGGGTGGCCGAATTCAGCCTTGCCGGTGCGCTGAGTGGAGTCACACCGCTGGGCACATGGTGGGCGGCGGTGCCGCGCAATCGCTGGCCGGACAATCAGGCCTCGCGCGAATATGCGCAACGTCACTGGGTCGCGCCTTGGGGCGACCGCCGGCAGGAGTTGGTCTTCATCGGATCGGGCATGGACGAGGCCGCGATCCGCGCGGCGCTGGATGCCTGCCTGCTGGGGCAGGATGCAACGGGGCTTGAGCCGGAATGGTCGGATCTGGATGATCCGTTCCCCCACTGGCGGCGACAGCAACCGGCGTGAGGTGACGACCCTATGCCCGCCAATCTCTCCAGCGCGCTGTGCCGGCGCCGCAAGGCGCGGTCTGGGCGCGATCCGATGACGGAATTCGACAGGCTGCCCGCCGATCTGCGGCGCTGGCTGTCAACCGCCGCCCTGCCATGGAGCCCGCGCTCAGCCCTCCGCGCCTATCAGCGCGCATTATCCAAGGCTCGCGCCCCGCAAGAGGCGCTGGCAATGCTGGATGCGTTGCAAGCCAAAAGACTGGCCCGTGATGGTCTGGCACCGCGATTTTCGCGCTAGTCCGCCTCAGCCATCTTCCAGCTGATCCAGTGGAGTGGCCAGCAGGCCAAGGGCGCGGGCGGCGGCCAGTGACAGGATCGGGCTTTGCAATCCGGTGGCGGACTGGTAGCGGCCCACGGCCTCGCTGGTGGCGGCGTCGATACGGCCTGTGACAGGCCCCTGATAGACGTTGCGCACCGCAAGGGCGCGTTGTAGCGAGGCGATCACCTCGGGCGTCATGTCATCGGGGCAGGGGGTTTCGAACCACGTCACCTCGCGCTCGGTCACGATGCGCTGGCGTGTCTCGGTACGAAAGATCGCCTGTGTCGCGACACCGCCATCGGCGGCCAGCTTGGCAGGCGCAACCAGCACCTGTTCGGTCACGGTCTCGATCAGGGCGGGGCTGACGATTTTGCCCCAGCATGTCCCCGCAGGCGCGCCGGACGGTGTGTCCATCATGCTGCCGACCAGCGCATCGGCGGGATTGCCGGATGAAGCGGTTACGCAGGCTGACAGGGCAAGGACCGGCATGATCAGGCAAAAGGCGTGGTACGGTCGGATCATTGGGAATTTATCTGCTCTGCTGCTCGGGTCTGTGCACCGGCGTGGTTTCCGGCGTCAGATCCGGCAGATGCAATCTAGCGGCTTTTGTATCCTGCGCAAACGATCTTGGCAAAGGCCCGCCGTTGCAGTTTCCGCTCTAGTCCCCTCGGGCTTTCAGGCCGTTCTGGTCCGGTTTAGCGCTGCATCCCCCTGCACCAACAGGTCCAGCATATCCGAGATATCCTCGATATGTTCGGCGATCAGATGGGTCACGCCGCCCTCGTGCTGCAAGCGTCCGGTCACGCGCAACAAGCGTCCCGCGATGATGGCGCGGCGGAACACCTCGTAGAGTTTGCGCCAGACGATCACGTTGATCACCCCTGTCTCATCCTCAAGCGTCAGGAAGATCACGCCCTTGGCCGTTCCGGGACGCTGGCGCAGGATCACCAGCCCCGCGACGGTGACGCGGGCCCCCGTGCTGACAGGACCCAGCGCTGCCGCAGGGATGCAGGCGGGGGCGTGTTTTTGTGCGGGGGCAGGCGGGGATGCGGGCATGAGAACAATATAGGAACATCTGTGGCGTGCCGCAAGTCGCGATCACACGCCGCACACAGTGCCAAGAAAACTGCACAAAAGGGACTGGAACGCCCCGCGATGCTTCTCTAGGTAAGGAAGGAACAGGATACCAACCGGAGTCTGCACAGACATGGCGAAAATCACCTATATCGAGCATAACGGAACCGAACATGTGGTCGACGTCCCCAACGGGTTGACCGTGATGGAAGGCGCACGCGACAACAACATTCCGGGGATCGAGGCCGATTGCGGCGGCGCTTGCGCCTGCTCGACCTGCCATGTCTATATCCATCCCGACTGGGTCGAAAAGCTGCCTGCCAAGGATGACATGGAAGAGGACATGCTTGATTTCGCCTATCAGCCCGACACGGCCCGCTCGCGCCTGACCTGCCAGATCAAGGTGACGGATGCGCTGGAGGGGCTGGTTGTCCAGATGCCGGAAAAGCAGATCTGATCCAGTCAAAGCTGGCCTCGCGCGCGAGCAATGGCGCGCGAGGCCGCAATCTGCCCCGTACCGGACTAGCGGCCTAGGCCTGCTCCAGTTCCGCGATCAGTTCGGCCGGTGAGCGGCGTGTCACTCCTCGACCGGGCGCATAGCTGCGGATCATGGCCAGACCCAGCAGGCCGATCAGGGCCACGGGGATCGACCAGTTCATCCATGCCATGATGTCCTGTCGCGTCGCCAGCGCCAATCCAGATGCCACGACAGCGCCTGCGAGCAGAACCACCCCGCCCAGCCGCAGCCATGCCGCCATCGTCGCTGTAGGCCCGCTGACCACATCCAGTTCCGGTTGCACGGCCATCAACGCGCGCAACACATCGCTGACGCAAGCGCGGAAGGCCATATCATCGGGGCCGCCCAGCAACGCGCGGCGATAGAGATGCTGCCGGATCGCGCGGCGCTGCCTGCCGTCATCCAGTTCCAACACGCGGGTCAGGCTTTGCCCTGCCCGCGATGCGGTCCAACGCGCGGTCTGCACCGTCGCAAGCTCAATTTGCCAGAGCGTGCCGCCCTTGGCATCCTCGCATTTCAGCGCGCCATCTGCCAGAATATAGGTCAGTGGCGGTTTGATAAGCGCGGGCTTGACCGCGTGGCGGCGCGCTTTTCTCACAGCGCCCGCCAACCGATATCCCCGCGGCAGAACCCGCCGGACCAGTCGATCGCATCCACCATGCTGTAAGCGCGCGTTTGCGCCTCGGCCAGTGTGGAACCCCGCGCGGTGACGTTTAGAACGCGCCCGCCATTGGCCACGAACTGCCCTTTCTCGCGGGCGGTGCCTGCGTGAAAGCACATGTGGAAACTGTCGGCGGGCAGTGTATCCAGCCCACTGATCACGCTGCCCTTGGCATAGTCGCCGGGATAGCCGTTGGCGGCCATCACCACGGTCAGCGCATGGTCATCGGCCCAATGCACCTGCGCTTCCGCCAGCTTGCCTTCGGCGCAGGCCAGCATCAGGTCCAGTGCCTGTGCGCCCAAGCGCATCATCAGCACCTGACATTCGGGATCACCGAAGCGCACGTTATATTCCACCAGACGCGGCTGTCCGTCCTTGATCATCAGCCCTGCGTATAGCACCCCCTGATAGGGCATCCCGCGCCGCGTCATCTCGGCCATGCAGGGTTTGACGATTCGCTCCATCGCCACTGCGGCAATGTCATCCGACAGCACGGGGGCAGGGGAATAGGCCCCCATACCGCCCGTATTCGGCCCTGTATCGCCATCGCCGACCCGCTTGTGATCCTGCGCCGTGCCGATCGCCAGCACATCCTTGCCATCGCAGAGCACGAAGAACGACGCCTCCTCGCCCTCCATAAACTCCTCGATCACCACTTCCGCCCCGGCCGCGCCGAATTCGCCGCCGAACATGTCATCGACAGCGGCCAGCGCCTCGGCTTCGGACATGGCGACGATCACGCCTTTGCCTGCGGCCAGACCATCGGCCTTGACCACGATCGGCGCGCCATGCGCCCTGATATGGGCGCGGGCCGCATCCGCATCGGTGAAATGGCCGTAGCCGGCTGTCGGCGCACCGACTGCGGCGCAGATTTCCTTGGTGAAGGCTTTGGACGCTTCAAGCTGTGCTGCGGCCTGTGAGGGGCCGAACACCATGAAACCGGCCTCGCGCAGGCGGTCGCTGATACCAGCGGCAAGCGGTGCTTCCGGTCCGACGATGATGAAATCAATGGCATTCTCGTCGCAGAAATTCACCACCGATGCGCCGTTCAATATGTCTAGCGCCGCGCATTCCGCGATCTGCGCGATGCCCGCATTCCCCGGTGCTACGATCAGCTTGTCGCATTTGGGGTTCTGCATCACAGCCCAGGCCAGCGCATGCTCGCGCCCGCCGCCACCGAGGATCAGGATATTCATGGCGCTCTCCCGCTTGGCCTTTATCGACACCCGCTTTAAGGTGCTGCAACCCTAGTGACAAGCCAGACGGAAGGCCCGCACGCATGTCCGATCTTCTCGACGATGACGGCCCCGCCTCGCCGGCAGGACAGAATAACCCCGAATACACGGTGTCCGAGATATCCGGAGCAGTCAAACGTGTGCTGGAGGGCGAGTTTTCCCATATCCGCATCAGGGGTGAATTGGGCCGCGTGACCATGCCGCGCTCGGGCCATGTCTATCTGGACCTCAAGGATGACCGTTCGGTTCTGGCGGCGGTGATCTGGAAAGGCGTTGCAGCGCGTCTGACGATCCAGCCCGAAGAAGGGATGGAGGTGATCGCCACAGGGCGCATCACCACCTTCGGGGGGCAGTCGAAATACCAGCTGATCATCGAGGATATCGAACCGGCAGGGGCGGGCGCGCTGATGGCGATGCTGGACAAGCGCCGTCGCGCATTGGCCGCCGAGGGGCTGTTCGACGAGGGACGCAAGCAACCGATTCCCTATTTGCCCGAGGTGATCGGCGTGGTTACATCGCCGACAGGGGCGGTAATCCGCGATATCCTGCACCGTCTGCGCGACCGTTTCCCGCGCAAGGTGCTGATCTGGCCTGTAGCCGTGCAGGGCGCGAAATCTGCGCCCGAAGTGGCCCGTGCAATTGCGGGTTTCAATGCGCTGACGCCGGGTGGTGCGCTGCCGCGTCCCGATCTGATTATCGTGGCACGTGGCGGTGGCAGTCTGGAAGACCTCTGGGGCTTCAACGAGGAGATCGTGGTGCGCGCTGCCGCGGCCAGCCGGATTCCCCTCATCTCGGCCGTCGGGCACGAGACCGATACGACCTTGATCGACTATGCCGCCGACCGCCGCGCGCCGACACCTACAGCGGCTGCGGAAATGGCGGTGCCGGTGCGGCTGGACCTGCTGGCATGGCTGGACGGTCAATCGGGGCGTCTGACCCGCGCGCTGACAGGTGGCGTCAGTTTGCGCGCCCAGCGGCTACGCGATCTGTCGCGCGCCATGCCGCGCGCCGAGACCTTGCTTGACGGACCGCGCCAGCGTCTGGATGTGCTGTCCGACCGCCTGCCTGCTGCGCTGATCCGTGCCGTCCAGTTGCGGCGCGTGGCCTTGTCAGATCATGCGGGCGCGCTGCGTCCCGCCCTGTTGCGGCGCGCGATCCAGAGCGAACGGCGCAATTTGGCTGTGGCGTCCGAGCGGTTAAGCCTTGACCGCTTCCGCACCGATCTGGACCGCAAGACCCGCGATCTGGCGCGCTTGTCGCAACGTATGTCTGATGCAGGGCAGCGGCAGGTCAAGGGATGGCGGCAACGCACCCTCGAACTGGATCGTTTGCGCCGGACACTGGGATACGAGGCGACGCTCCAGCGTGGCTATGTGGTTGTGCGCGCCGAGGGCGGTGCTGTGCTGACCACCAAAGCCGAGGCCGCCAAGGCCCGCCTGCTGGAGATCCAGTTTGCCGATGGACGCCTGACCGTGGGAGGACGTGCGACCGGAGGCAAGGAGTCAAAGACGTCAGGCAAACCCCAGACCCCGCCGGAACAGGGCAGCCTGCTTTAGGCAGCAGGCTGCGCCCAAGCCTGTGCGCGCCCGTCCATCATCCGCCGCCACAGCGGGGGAAACAGGGCTGCAACAGCCATCACAGGCACAGCACGCGGCAGCACCGGCATCGCGCGATCAAGCCGGAGGCCCGGATAGGGGCGGTTCGGGTTGGCGTGGTGGTCGGAATGGCGCGGCGCGTTCAGCATCATGGCGCTCGACCAAAGCTGCGGTGCATTCCACGAATGATGCGGTCCGACCGGTTCAAGCCGCCCGTCCGGCATGACGGCGCGGCGCAAGCCGTAATGCTGGATATAGTCCGACAACAGGACTTGCAGTTGGGCATAGGCCGCGATGCCCGCAAGGGCTGCAATCCCGCCCCCTCCAGCCAGTGCGTAGGCGACCAGAATTGCCAGCAGCCCGCCCGATATATGCCGGATATAAGGATGGCTCCAGACAGGCAGGGGGGCTGCGGCACGGGCGCGCAATGCGGTTTCGGCGTGAAGGCCGGCCATGAAAGAGCCCGCCCAAGCGCGCGGTGCATATCGCCAGAAGCCCATGCCCAGCGGGGCCGAGGCGGGATCGTCGCCCGTGCCAACATGCCGGTGATGGACGCGCAAATGGCTGGAGGCGTGATGGCCCATCAGCACCGCCGTATAGAGAATCCGCCCCAAGCCGCCCATCCATCGGGCAGGGCGGTGGATCAGCTCATGCGCTGTGGGATGGGCGATCTGGCCAAAGGCCAGCCCCCAGCCGATCAGCAGCAAGATCCGCGTCGCCACACTGAAACCGCGTTCGCCTGCGATGGCGGGAACCGCCATTGCCAGACCCGCCAGCAGCACCAGCGCCAAAGTGACGGCCAGCGCGTCGCCGGTCGGAAATTCGTCGGGGCTGCCTGATACATCAGCGGCCCGCCGCATCAGGTGGTCGGCGGCCCATGTGAAGAGGGTGATCGTCAAAACGCCCGCCAAGGCCCATGGCCCGCCCATAAAATTGCCGAGGACCAGCAGAACCAGCGGGGCGAGGGTGGCAGACTGGAACAGGAACATGACCGGTATCCGCGTTGATGAAACTGGCAAAATTTTGATCAAGAAGGCCCGCCGATGTCAAAGCCGTCGCCTAAGTACCCACTTCGGGGCCAAGACACATCATCGGCTCGGGTGTTTTGGTGATCTCGTAGAGCGTAGTCAGAGTCGGATCATCCTCGAAACGGGCGACAATGCCACGCGAGGACTGGTAGAAAGTCCAGCATTGCGGCTCGGGATTGTCCTCGTAGACAAAGCAAATCATGCCATTATCCTCGTACCACTCGCCGTCCTGACAGCGTCCGTCCAGAAAGGACCAGCGCACACGGCGGTTATCCAGATATTCCTCGGCGCCGTAAGGCTCTGAGCCCGTGCCATAGGTGAAGGTCTGCCCGCGTGTATAGGCGTCAAACGCTTCGGCGCTCATCGGGGTCTGGGATTGCGCCATCAGCGCCGGTACCGAAAGCAGCAGGTAAACCGAGACAAGCAATGCCAGCGGCAGGCAGCGGCGGAAAATCGAAGCGGGAATGGATGCTGTTGTCATTCCCTCATTCTGCCCCAGCCTGACAAGGTTTGACTAGTGAGCAATCGGTCGCGGCGCGTCATTCAGCGGAATCCCCCGAATGCCTGCTACCCGGTCAGAGACAGCTTGTCGGACAGGCTATTCGGATACGGGGGCTTTCAAAACCGCGTCGAAGGGACTAGGTGAAGGCAAACCATTCCGGAGGCAGAGATGTCATTCTTCGGCAAACTCAAACAGCGGCTTTTTACCTCCTCGTCCCGACTGGATCAGGGGCTGGACGATATTGTGTCCCAAGGCGGAGCCGCAGACCCGGAAGAAGAACAGCGCGCGCAGGCACTGGACATCGCGCCGCAACCCGACCCTGAACCCGCGCCAGAAGTTCCGACCGAACCAGAACCGGATGAACCCCAACCCGACGTGCCGGAGCCGGAACAGCCCGAACCTGAAGAGCCGGAGCCGGAACAGCCCGAGCCTGCGCCCGTGCCGGAGGTTCCTCAATATGAACCCGATGACCGGCCCGACGAACTGCCTGGCATACAGCCCGAAGAGATGCCGCAGGACTGGCCGTCCGAGGTTCCCGAACCTATGGGCGACCGGATGCCCGCCCCCGCGCCGATCGAGATGCCCGTCGGCACCCCGACCGAGATTCCCGTGAATCCCGGTACGGCCAAGGTCGGCTTTCTGGGCCGCCTTCTGGGCCGCTCGGGTGCAGCAGAGGACACGGCAGCGCCCGCCGCCAAAGTGCCCGCCGCCAAAGTGCCCGCGGGCCCTGTGGTGCGGCGCGTGCTGGACGATGCGATGCTGGAGCAGCTTGAAGAATTGCTGATCGCGTCCGATATGGGCGTGGATACAGCCCTGCGCGTCACCGCGAACCTTGCCGAGGGGCGCTATGGCCGCAGGCTTTCGGTCGCCGATATCAAAAAGGCGCTGTCGGACGAGATCGCACGGATCATGGAACCGGTCGCGCGCCCGATGCCGATTTTCACCAAGACGCCGCAGGTCGTGCTGGTCGTGGGGGTCAACGGCTCGGGCAAGACGACGACCATCGGCAAGCTGGCCAGCCAATTCCGCGCCGCGGGCAAGACGGTAATCATCGCCGCAGGCGATACATTCCGCGCGGCCGCCGTCGAACAATTGCAGGTCTGGGGCGACCGCGCGGGCGTGCCCGTGCTGACCGCGCCCGAGGGGTCGGATCCTGCCAGTCTGGCCTTCGACGCCATGACCAAGGCTGAGACCGAGGGCGCTGACCTCTTGCTGATCGACACGGCAGGACGTTTGCAGAACCGCGCTGACCTGATGGAAGAACTGGCCAAGATCGTCCGCGTGATCCGCAAGAAAGACCCGACAGCGCCCCATAACACCCTGCTGGTGCTGGATGCGACGACGGGCCAAAACGCGCTGAGCCAGGTCGAGATTTTCCGCAAACTGGCCGATGTATCGGGCCTTGTGATGACCAAACTGGACGGCACGGCCAAGGGTGGCGTTCTGGTGGCGCTGGCTGACAAGTTCGGCCTGCCGATCCATGCCATCGGCGTGGGCGAGCAGATCGACGATCTGGCCCCTTTCGACCCTGATGATTTTGCAAAGGCGCTGACCGGCCTTGATGCTTGAGATAAGACGCACCACCGATTTCCAACCCGATATCACGGCCCTTGAGACCGTGATTGATACCGCGCGCCTGCGCGAGGCCGACGAGTTCGAGGACTGGCCGGATGACCGTCTGGTGATGAGCGAATGTGTTGTTCTGAACGACAACCGCGTCGTGGGCTTTGGTCGCATGATCTGGGACGCTCATATTGATGCTGCACCTCGCATCTATGATCTTTGCCTGCTGCCGGAACACCGCACGGATTTCGTGCTGGATACACTGGAGCAGGAACTGATCGACGAATATGCCTTTTCGGCAGAAGGCGGGGATGTCGTGATCGACCGCGACGGACAACCGGTCGACATCTCGCGCCGCGCGCGGGAACTGCATGACGAAAGCCTTGGGCGCAGCCCCGGACGGCTGCGCGCATGAGCGCCTGGCTTGTCTCGCTGGAGGGGACGCCAGCGGGAAATCAGGCAGCGATGCTGCTGGCGCTGCTGGCCGCGATCCTGCATGCGATTTTTGGCGCGATGCAGAAGGGCCGTCACGATCCATGGCTGATGCGCGGGGCCATCGATGTCAATTATGCGATGATCGCAGCCCCGTTCGCACTCATCTTGGTGCCATGGCCCGAGCCGCATATGTGGCCCATCTTCGCGGGCGCTTTCGTGATCCACACGGCTTACAAATTTCTCCAGGCCATGGCCTATACCCGCGGCGCCTATACAGTGGTCTATCCGGTCGTGCGCGGCACAGGGCCATTGTTCGCCGTAATCGGGGCATGGCTGATCTTTGACGAGGTGTTCTCGCTGACCCAATGGCTGGGTGTGTTGGTGCTGTTGACCGGTATTTTCGGGCTGGCCGTCTACAACCTGATCCATATCAAGTTGAACCGCGACACGCTGCACATGGCGTTAGGGCTGGCGGTGTTGACCGGGCTGTTCGTGGCGCTTTACACCACCTATGACGCCTACGGCATTCGCGCTACAGCGGACCCTTTCACCTTTCTGACCTGGTTTTTCATGATTGACGGTCTGGTCATGCCCGTTGTGGCCGCCTTGCGCTGGCGGGCGATGTCTGCTCACTTGCGACCGGCTGTTTTGCCCTTGATGCAGCGAGGCGTGATCGGGGCTGTGATCGCCTTTTTCAGTTTTGGCTCTATCATGCTCGCAACGCGGCTGGACAAGGTCGGCGAGGCAGCGGTTCTGCGCGAGACATCGACTGTTTTTGCAGCGCTGATCGGCTGGCTGGTCTTGAAGGAAACCGTAGGGCCACGGCGCATCGCGCTGATGTGCCTGATCGCGCTGGGCGCGGTGATTGTGCAATTCGGAGGTTAAGGGGCTTTCATGGCGGACAAAGATATCAACCCGATGCTGAAAACCGCGCTGGAGTTGGGGCCGGTGGTGGTGTTCTTCGTGGCCTATCTCTGGCTCAAAAACGAGGTTTTTACCATTGGTGGCGCGGAATATGGCGGCTTTATCCTTGTTACGGCGGGGTTCATTCCGCTGATGCTGCTGTCGACGGGTATCTTGTGGCGGCTGACCGGAAAATTGTCCAAGATGCAGGTGGTGACCATCGTGCTGGTCGTTGTCTTTGGCGGCTTGTCCGTCTGGCTGAACGATGACCGCTTCTTCAAGATGAAACCGACCATCATCTATCTGATTTTCGCCGGCATTCTGGGCTTTGGCCTGCTACGCGGCCAGTCCTATCTGCGTCATGTGATGGAAGAGATGATGCCGCTGGCGCAAGAGGGCTGGATGATCCTGACCCGCCGACTGGCGCTGTTCTTTTTCGGGCTGGCCATCCTGAACGAGGTGATCTGGCGTCTGATGAGCACCGAGGCTTGGGTCTATTTCAAGACCTTCGGTCTGACGGCCGCGATCTTTGTTTTCTTTATCCTGCAAGGTGCGCTGTTTCGTAAATATGGCGAGGCAGCGGAAGACGGGGCAGGCGACGACAAGGGCTGATATCCGGCCTAAGGGCGAAATCGCAGGGTCAAGGTGCCTGCGGCGCGGATATTTGAGGCAAGAAGAAGCATCGTCTTTGCCTGATGGCAGGAGTTGACGCTTTCTTGCGACAAGCGTATCAGACGCGCGTGGCGATTTGTTACCGGATTGCGGGCCACGTTAAATATCCCGCTAAAGAGGTCAGGATGAGGGAACCCCCTTTCGCTTGACCGCGACGGGGGTTTTTTTATCGGGGCCGCGTGCCTCACGGAGAGAAAAATGAGTAAGGACTGGAACAAGCGCACCACGCTGGTGCATGGCGGAACCCGCCGGTCGCAATATAACGAAGTGTCCGAGGCGATTTTTCTGACACAGGGGTTCGTCTATGACACGGCGGAACAGGCCGAGGCGCGGTTTCTGAAGGCCGGACCCGACGAGTTCATCTATGCCCGCTACGGTAACCCGACCGTGGCGATGTTCGAGGACCGGATCGCGGCGCTGGAAGGGGCCGAGGACGCTTTTGCCACGGCCTCTGGCATGGCAGCGGTCAGCGGGGCGCTGACGGCGATGCTGCGGGCGGGGGATCATGTGGTGGCCGCAAGGGCGCTTTTCGGATCGTGTCTTTATATCCTCGAGGAGATCCTGACCCGCTACGGCGTCGAGGTGACGCTTGTGGACGGCACCGACCTGGACCAGTGGCGCGCCGCGATGCGCCCCGGTACCAAAGTGGCGTTTTTCGAGTCGATCTCGAACCCGACTATGGAAGTCATTGATATTGCAGGTGTTTCTAAGATTGCCCATGCGGTAGGTGCAACAGTTGTGGTCGATAATGTCTTTGCCACACCGGTCTATTCGCGGGCCATCGAGCTGGGCGCGGATGTCGTGATCTATTCCGCGACCAAGCATATAGACGGGCAGGGCCGTGCGCTGGGCGGGGTGATCCTTGGCAGCAAGGACTATATCCGCGGGGTGGTGGAACCCTATATGAAACATACCGGCGGCTCGATGAGCCCCTTCACGGCATGGATCATGCTCAAGGGACTCGAGACGATGGATTTGCGGGTGCGGGCGCAAGCGGCCTCGGCCCTCGCCATTGCCGAGGCGTTGCACGGTCATCCCAAACTGTCGCGCGTGATTTATCCCGGCCATTCCAGCCATCCGCAACAGGCCCTGACGCTGGCGCAGATGGAGGCAGGCGGCACCGTCATCGCCTTTGATCTGGCAGGCGGACAGGAGGCGGCTTTCCGGTTTTTGAACGCGCTTGAGATTGTCATCATCTCGAACAATCTGGGTGACGCGAAATCCATCGCGACCCATCCGGCCACAACCACGCATCAACGCCTGCCTGCCGAACAGAAGGTGACGCTGGGCATCGCGCCCGGACTGGTACGTCTGAGTGTCGGGATCGAGGATGGCCGCGATCTGGTTGCCGATATCCTGCAGGCACTGGAACAGGCGTGATCCGAGCGGCGAGGCGGAAGGGGGGCTAAAGCTCCAGCCAAAGCTGGCCGTCGCGGTAGCCGCCCCGGACGAGGGTCGAGGACTGTGCGACCTCGGGAAAGCTGTCGGCCCAGTCGCGGAACCTGTCATTCGTAACGATCCGCACGCCATGGTCACGCGCCGCGGTCAGGATCGTGCCATCTGCCTGTTCGCCTTTGGGCACGACCATGACCTGTTTGACCTGCAACCCCAGCCTTTTCGCCAATTCTGTATCGTCCAGATAGCGGTCTTCGAGTTTGTAGCCGGCATTGGCATCAAACACGACGCCGGGAACGAAATCGCGCTCCTGCAAGGCGGCGATCACATCGCGCAGCGGTGCAAACTGGGGTGTGCCGCCGTTCCAGTGCATCACGTTAGAGCCGTCGATGATGATCCACAGACCTTTGGCCTTGGTCCGGTCTCGCCATGCGCGAAACAGGATGATCGCACCCGCAATCAGGCATGGCACCGTCAGAAGCAGCCAGTCGGAGGCCCGTGGAAGGACCAGCGCCAGAACGGTGCCCAAGGCCGATACAAAAACGAGTCGAGTCGCGAAAATCATGGCAGGACCATAGCCTTGGCGTGCCTTCTGTCTACTGCAATGATTTTCACAGCGGACAAGTTTGGAATGATCCGATCTGTCGCGTCCGACGTAAATCCTTTCGTAAGTGGTAATGTGCCACAGACCATCCTATCTTAGGATGGCACCATGTTGCGAAGGGGCTCTGCATGAATATTCACACGCCTGATCTGGACCGCCATTTCACCCGCGAAGACGCAGCCGAGGCGCTGGAGCGTTTGCGCCATTGGGCCGCGCGTGCATCCGAGGCCGAGATTGCGGATCTGGACCCTTCGCTGGCACGGCTTTTGCCGGATACGGAGGCGTCCAGCTATCCCGCGCTGTCGCGCGCCTATCCTTACAGTTTCGAGGTGGATTCCGCTTATAAGGATAGTCTGCCTGATTTGCAGAACGGTCCGTCCAGCCTGATCCGTGGCGCACAGCAGCAGATCCAGCATGTGGGCATTTCCAATTTCCGCCTGCCGATCCGCTTTCATACCCGCGACAATGGCGATCTGACGCTGGAAACCAGTGTGACCGGCACTGTCAGCCTTGAGGCGGACAAGAAGGGCATCAACATGTCCCGCATCATGCGCTCGTTTTACAAGCATTCGGAAAAGACCTTCAGCTTCGAGGTGATCGAGGCCGCGCTTGAGGACTACATGACTGATCTGGACAGCTTCGATGCCCGCATCCAGATGCGTTTCTCCTATCCGGTCAAGATCATGTCGCTGCGTTCGGGTCTGGAAGGCTACCAGTATTACGACATCGCTCTGGAACTGATCGAAAAGGCGGGTGTTCGCAAGAAGATCATCCATCTGGACTATGTCTATTCCTCGACCTGCCCCTGTTCGCTGGAACTTAGCGAACATGCCCGCCAAACGCGCGGGCAATTGGCCACGCCGCATTCGCAACGCTCGGTCGCGCGTATCTCGGCCGAGGTGATGGAGGGCGCATGCCTGTGGTTCGAGGATGTGATCGACATGGCGCGCCGCGCCGTCCCGACTGAAACACAGGTGATGGTCAAGCGCGAGGATGAACAAGCCTTTGCCGAGTTGAATGCCGCCAACCCGATTTTCGTTGAGGACGCTGCGCGCCTGTTCTGCGCGCAGTTGCAGCAGGACGAACGGGTGGGCGATTTCCGTGTGGTCGCCAGCCATCAGGAAAGCCTTCACAGCCATGACGCAGTCAGCATTCTGACGGAAGGCGCAACCTTCGCCAGCGAAAGCGTTGATCCCAAGCTGTTCAACACCCTTTTCCACGTCGGGTAAAGACAGGCTGCCGCGACGCGACCTGACGCAATGCCTGAAATAAGCCGTCCGGGACCGACCGGACGGCCTTTTCATTTCTGCAATGCAGCATTTCGCTGCGTTGCAGAAGGCGCAAGGCGGAGTTGCAGATTTGTCTGTGGTGGCACATCACCCCAGCCCCTATCTGATGCAGGAGCCCGAAACCGGGTGTACTGACCAGGACATGACAGATGAGCAGCAATACAACGAATATCATTTTCGCACAGGGCAATAGCTGGGCGAACTTCACCGCATGGTTTGCCCGTGCATTCGACGCCTATGTCGCCAAACGCGCGCGTACCGGTCAAATCCAGACGCTGGAGGCGATGAGTGACGCGGAACTGGCCAAGCTCGGCGTGCGCCGCGACCAGATCGTGCAATACGTGTTTCGCGACCTTTACTGGAGCTGATCGCCTTTCGCGGTCACCAGACAAGGCATGCACGTCCATGATGCAGAGGCTGTCCAATCGGGCAGCCTTTTGCCTTTTTGCGCGGCGGAACGCGAAACCTGCGCGACTTGCCTTGCTCTGACTGCAATGCCGCATTGCAGCATTGTCTATAGTAATGTCACATCTGCTGACCTATCTTGGCATCAGGGAGACAACTGAAACAACCAAGTGAGGTTTCCAATGGCTACCCAAACCACCAATATCAGCACATCCCGTGGCGATACGCGCACCCGGCTTATGGCACGGCTGGACGCTTTCTTTGCCGGATTGGGGCAGGGCATGAATGCCTATATGCACCGCAAGTCGCGCATGGACGAGATCGAGGCGCTGAATGCGAAGACAGACAGCGAACTGGCCGACATTGGCATCACCCGCGATGATATCCCGCGCTACGTGTTCCGCGACACCTTCTACATCTAAGGCTTGGGCCGCGGATAATCATGAACAGATAAGCGCGGCGCTTGACAGCGTCGCGTCTGACGGCCAAGCCTTCGCTCCATGTTGGATATGCGACCCGTCGGATACGTGATCGGCCTGTTGGTCGCGGCCTTGGGCCTGACCATGATCCCGCCGCTTGTGGTGGATCTGGCCGAGGGTCTGGGACACTGGCCTGTTTTTGCCGAAAGCGCGATCCTGACATTCCTGACCGGCAGTCTTGTGGCCCTTGCCTGCCGCAATGGCGCGCGCGAGGGGCTGTCGCTACAACAGACGTTCATTCTGACAAGCGGTGTCTGGCTTGTCCTGCCGCTTTTCGGCGCCTTTCCCTTCATGCTTGGCGCGACCGAGGCGCGCTTTGTCGATGCCTTTTTCGAGGCGATGTCTGGCATGACCACGACTGGATCAACGGTCTTTGTCGGGTTGGATACATTACCGAAAGGGTTGCTGCTGTGGCGCGGTATCCTGCAATGGCTGGGCGGGATCGGCATCATCGTCGTGGCGATGGTATTTTTGCCCGAATTGCGCGTCGGCGGCATGCAGATCTTCAAATCGGAAGCCTTCGAGACGATGGGTAAAATCCTGCCCCGTGCCAGCGCCATCGCTTCGCAAATCTCGATCATCTATGTCGGTCTGACGATTGCGTGCATGTTCACCTATCTGGTCATGGGCATGTCAGCCTTTGATGCCACGGTTCATGCCTTGACCACGATCTCGACAGGCGGCTTTTCGACCCGTGATGCGTCTTTTGGTGCATTTGCCGGCTCGATGGAATATGCGGCCTCTGTCTATATGATCCTCGCGGCTTTGCCTTTTGTCAGATTTGTGCAGTTGATCAATGGATCGGCCCAACCTTTATGGCGCGATACGCAAGTGCGTTGGTTTATCGGTATTATAATGGGGCTCAGTGTCGGCACCGCGTTGATCCTGACCAACATCTTTCCCAACCATCCGGAACAAGCCTTCCGCGAGGCGCTTTTTAATATCTCGTCGATCATGACTGGCACCGGCTATGCCAGCGTTGACTACATGGGTTGGGGCAACTTGCTGATCAGTATGTTCTTTTTCATTGGCCTCATCGGTGGTTGCGCCGGATCGACAGCCTGTTCGGTCAAGATATTCCGCTACCAGATCCTGTTTTCCTCGATCAGGGCGCAGATCCGCAAAACGCAGATGCCGCATGGTGTATTCATCCCGCGTTTTGAGGGCGCGCCGATCACCGAGGATGTGATGGACTCGGTCATCGCCTTTTTCGGCTTCTTCGTGCTGACCTTGGGGCTGGTCGCCGTTGCCCTGTCGCTGACAGGGCTGGACTTCATCACATCCGTGTCGGGGGCGGCGACAGCCATCGCCAATATCGGTCCCGGATTGGGTGATCAGATCGGTCCTGCTGGCAATTTTGCGTCGCTGAACGATGCAGCAAAGTGGATATTGGCTGCGGCAATGTTCGTTGGACGTCTGGAACTATTGGTGGTCTTCGCGGTGTTCACCGTGGGCTTCTGGCGCGCCTGACAGAAAAAAGGGGCAACCAAGCAGGCCGCCCCTTTGAAAACACGAGATAAAGTGTCCCGCTATTCCCAGCAACTGACAAGAACCGTCATTGCACCGGCGCGACGGGTCAGGTCGACGGGATGGATCATGGCGGTTTCCGTTGCTTCTGTCGGGGTAAGGCCCAGACGGTCCAGCATGGCACGGATGGCAGCGGCATCGACGCTGAAGCTGACATCCTGCGGCAGTTGCCGCCCGTTGTCCTGTGGTGCTGTCAGCATGCCAAGAACCGCGCCGCTGGCATCGAAAACCGGTCCGCCGATATCTCCGGGCAGCACGTCAAGCTCCAGCCGCTTCAGATTTTCTTCGCCGTTCAGCCCGCGCAGATCGGCTAGCCGGCCATAGGTCAGCGTCGGCGCGCTGAGAATGCCACCATAGGAGAAACCCGCGACCGAAATCTCCGATTGCAGGCGCGGGGTCGCGGTCTGGAAAGCCGCAGCCGCCATCGGAACCAATGGCTGGTCAGGCCGCAACACCGCAATGCCCTGCGCCGGATCGCTTTCCAGCACCTGCGCTTCTGCGTCATTGTCCAGCGTGATCCGTGTGCAGGCCGCAACCGCATCTGCCGTTGTCACGACCGTTCCTTGTGTATCGACAAAGAATCCCGACCGCGTCATGCGCGGCTTGCGGATCTCGAGCCCAGAGACAAGGTCGATCCGTTGCTCACCCGGCATGCCTGCCGCGAAATCCAGCACACCGTCCGTGCGGGCAAAGCTTTTCTGCATCTCGCCCAGCAGGCGCAGGCGACGGTCCTCGTCACCGGCAGGCCAGACCAGTGTAAAACCCTTGATCCGCCCGTTCAGCAGGCTGACTTCGGTATGCGAGACAAAATCCCCGCCTTGCCCGATCAGGGTAAAACCATCCTCGCGCCGCTCGCGCGGGCCTTCGGTGGGCACGATCTGCAAAGTCTGCATGATATCGTAAAGACCGAACATCGTGGCCTGATCGCCTTCTTGACTGATCAGAAGCACACGGGCGTCGATATCGTTGCTAGTCTCGTAATGCACGAAAGGTGGCTCGATGCGGTCAAAGCTGACAACACCCAGCGGCAGCAAAATCTCGATGCCCGCGGTGTCGTCGCGCACCATTTGCAGATCCAGTCCTTCCAGAACCGCATTATACTGCTTGAGCAGCGTCTCGCGCTGGAGTGTCGTCAGAATGCCGGTCGTGTCGAAGTTGTTGGCACTCTGCCACGCGGCCATCGACGACCGTGTTCCGCGCCCGAATGCCCCGTCGATGGCCCCGTCATAGAAACCGGCCCATTTCAGCGCCACTTGCAGGTTCTCGCGTGCGTCCCGCGTCAGCAGCGCCTCGCTGGTGCGGGCTTCGTTGGGGCTTTCATCGGGCAGGGGCGGCTGTGGAATCCCGTCCTCGTCCGTCAGTGGAACAGGTGCCAGCGCAAGGGGTTGTTCAGGCTCCGGCGCTGTGGGTTGCGCGGGCTGGGGCAGGTTTAGCAGATTGGCGCCAATGGGCCAGAACTGCTGCCGGAAGCTGCTGGTGAAGGCAATATAGCTGTCATTCGGGATGGTTCTTTCGGCGCGGTAGACCCGCAACACTTGATCCGCATCGGACCGCACATAGGGCCCAAGCGCAATTGCATACCACCCGCTATTGAGCGCAAATCCGTTCACATCGGGCAGTTCGGCCGCATAGGCGCGGGCGCGCTCCTGAGCTTCTGCCAGCGTGGAATGCGCCTCGATCTGGATCCAGACGACCTCCTGCTGTGCCATGAGGGGCCGGGTGAGGCAGAAAGCAACCCCGATAATCGCTATAATGAATCTGAACATGATGGGAATATGACCCTGTTTATGTGTGTTTTGCCCTTGAGCGACTGCTCTGATGGTGTTTTAGCAAATCCAGCCCTGCATGCACCCCAATAATGCGTCATCACGGAATTGACCCGATGCAATGCGGGCCTTAGGTAGAGCGCGCGACCGGTCGGGCAGGCAAAACTGTCATGGCGGGACGCACGGACATAGCCCGATAAGGTTGGGACGGATAAGCATGGTAGAGACAGGCAGCACACCGCGCAGTTTTCAGGAGATCATCCTGCGGCTGCAAGGCTATTGGGCGCGGCAGGGCTGCGCCGTAATGCAGCCCTATGACATGGAAGTGGGCGCAGGCACCTTCCATCCGGCAACGACGCTGCGTAGCCTTGGCACCAAGCCATGGGCCGCAGCCTATGTGCAACCTTCGCGCCGCCCGACCGATGGCCGCTATGGCGAAAACCCCAATCGTTTGCAGCATTACTACCAGTATCAGGTGCTGATCAAACCAAGCCCGCCGGATTTGCAGGCGCTCTATCTGGGCTCGTTGCAGGCCATCGGCATCGACATGGAGATGCACGACATCCGCTTTGTCGAGGATGACTGGGAATCCCCCACGCTCGGTGCTTGGGGGCTGGGCTGGGAAGTCTGGTGCGACGGGATGGAGGTTTCGCAATTCACCTATTTCCAGCAGGTTGGCGGGCATGACTGCCATCCGGTTTCGGGCGAGCTGACATACGGGCTGGAACGTCTGGCGATGTATGTTCTTGGTGCGGCGCATGTGATGGACATGCCCTATAACGATCCTGACGCGCCGATCCCGCTGACCTATGGTGATGTGTTCCGCCAGACCGAGCAGGAATACAGCCGCCACAATTTCGACGCCGCCACGACCGAGATGCTGTTGCGCCATTTCGAGGACGCCGAACGCGAATGCGCGCAATTGCTGGCACAGCCTGCCGAAG
This sequence comes from Seohaeicola saemankumensis, assembly GCF_021021435.1. Taxonomy (GTDB): domain Bacteria; phylum Pseudomonadota; class Alphaproteobacteria; order Rhodobacterales; family Rhodobacteraceae; genus Seohaeicola. The sequence continues at coordinate 165,048 of NZ_JAINWI010000010.1, read as the reverse complement.
ACCCCAAGACCGGCAAGCGCATCATCATGGCGCATCCGGCCTATGACCAGTGTATCAAGGCCAGCCACCTGTTCAACCTGCTGGACGCGCGCGGCGTCATTTCCGTGACCGAGCGGCAGGCCTATATCGGACGCGTGCGCGCGCTGGCCAAGCAATGCGCGGATGCATTCGTGCAGACCGACGCAGGAGGCTGGGCCGCATGATGGGCAAGTTTCTGGCGTTCCTGATCCTTGCTGCGGCAGTGATCGGTGGCGGCGCCATGTATTACCTGCAGGTTTACGGCTATTACGACGAGATCGCGGCCTCTGGTCCTGCTGATGTGCAGGTGGTCATTGCGGCCTCGGGCCAGTCTGTGCCTCTGCCGCATAGCGATTTTCAGGCGATTGATTCCGATAGCAGCCCGATCCGCTATCGCGCCTGTTTCACAACAGATCTGACCGCTGCGGAACTAGCCCAGACCTATCAGCCCTATACCGGCGCCGTGCCCTTGCTGGCGCCCAAATGGTTCGACTGTTTCGATGCCCGCGAGATCGGCGCAGCGCTTGAGGACGGGCGCGCACTGGCTCTTATGGGCACGCCCGATATCCGCTACGGCATTGACCGGATCATTGCCGTGCTGCCCGACGGTCGAGGATTTGTCTGGCACCAGATCAACCGCTGCGGCGAGGTGGTCTTTGACGGCCAGCCCGCGCCCGATGACTGCCCGCCGCCTCCGGCTAATTGAATACCCGCAAGGAAACTGATCCATGCCCGATCTTCTGATTGAACTTTTCTCCGAGGAAATTCCCGCGCGTATGCAGACCCGCGCGGCCGAGGACCTGAAGAAACTGGTGACAAACGGGCTGGTCGAGGCAGGGCTGACCTATGCGGGCGCTGCCGCTTTTTCCACGCCGCGCCGTCTGGTTCTGGCCGTCGAGGGCTTGCTGGCCAAATCACCCACCCTGCGCGAGGAACGCAAAGGCCCCCGAGTCGATGCGCCCGAACAGGCAATCGAAGGCTTCCTGCGCGGCGCTGGCCTGACCCGTGACCAACTGATGGAACGCGATGCGGGCAAGGCGCGCGTGTTCTTTGCCGTGGTCGAAAAACCGGGCCGTCCGGCGGCTGATATCGTGGCCGAAGTGCTGGATCACACGATCCGCAATTTCCCCTGGCCCAAATCCATGCGCTGGGGGGCGGGTTCCTTGCGCTGGGTGCGCCCGCTGCAATCCATCCTGTGCATTCTGACCGACGAGGCCGGGGCCGAGATCGTGCCGCTGTCCGTGGATGGCATCACCGCTGGAAACACCTCCGAAGGCCACCGTTTCATGGGCAAGGGGCGGTTTTCTGTATCTTCGTTCGAGGATTACAGCGCCAAGCTGAAACAGAACCGCGTGATCCTTGATCCGGCGGAACGCGCGGGGGCGATCTGGGCCGAGGCGACAAATCAGGCCTTTGCAAACGGCCTTGAAGTGGTCGAGGATCAGGGCCTGCTGGCCGAGGTTGCAGGGCTGGTCGAATGGCCGGTTGTGCTGATGGGCAAGATCGACGAGGCGTTTTTGGGCCTGCCTGCGGAAGTGCTGCAAACCTCGATGAAGGAGCACCAGAAGTTTTTCAGCGTCCGCAACCCCAAGACGGGCCGGATTGAACGCTTCGTGACAGTCGCCAATATCGAGACCCGCGATGACGGGGCCACGATCCTTGCGGGCAACCAGAAAGTGCTGTCGGCGCGTCTATCGGATGCGCGCTTCTTCTGGGAAAACGACCTGCGGACCGTCAAATCCGTGGGGCTTGAGGGGATGGGCGCGGGGCTGTCTTCCGTGACCTTCCACAACAAACTGGGCTCGCAGGCCGACCGCGTCGCGCGGATCGAGGCACTGGCCCGCGAGATCGCACCGCTGGTCGGCGCGAAACCCGATCTGGTCGCCGAGGCGGCCCGGGTTGCCAAAGCCGATCTGCAATCCGAAATGGTCGGCGAATTCCCCGAACTTCAAGGGCTTATGGGGCGGTATTATGCTGCGGCAGCCGGGCTGGATGCGTCGGTGGCCGAGGCTTGCGAGATGCATTACAAACCTTTGGGGCCGACGGATTCTGTGCCGAATGATCCTGTATCGGTGGCTGTGGCACTGGCCGACAAGATCGACACGCTGACAGGGTTCTGGGCGATTGACGAGAAGCCGACGGGAAGCAAAGACCCCTACGCCCTGCGGCGGGCGGCTTTGGGTGTGATCCGGTTGGTTCTGGGGAATGGGGTGCGGATGCATTTGAAAGAGCTTAGAATTTCCGCCGAAATGCGTATTCCCGATGAACATAAATCTGGCGAACTAGTTTCTGAAACTGCAGGCCATGACCAAGATAGCTTGCTGTCCTTCATCCACGACCGCCTGAAAGTCTACCTCAAGGACCAAGGCATCCGCCACGACGTCATCGACGCCTGCCTCTCCGAGTCAAGTGGCGCGCCTTCCGGCGCGACGCCCGGCAGTGACGATCTGACTCTGTTGGTCAAGCGCGCCGAGGCTCTCGCAGCGTTCCTGAAAACCGATGACGGGGAAAACCTGCTGCAAGGGTTCAAGCGCGCCAACAATATCCTGTCTCAGGCCGAGGAAAAAGACGGTGTCGAATATTCCTTCGGCGCGGATGTGAAATTCGCGGAATCCGATGCTGAACGCGCGCTGTTCGAGGCTCTCGACACCGCCGAGGCGGCGATTATCCCCGCCATGACATCCGAGGATTTTGCCGCTGCGATGTCAGCCATGGCCGCCCTGCGCGCGCCGATTGATGCGTTTTTCAACGCGGTGCAGGTGAACACGGACAACGAGATCATCCGCCGCAACCGTCTGAACCTGTTGCACCGTATCCGCACCATCTGTCTGTCGGTGGCCGATCTGACACGTCTGGACGGCTAAGCACCACCTGCGACGCTTCGGCCCTGGTTTGCCCCAACGCTTTGCTTGCGTTGGGGCGCACGGGGCGTATTCTGCGTCTGAATACGAAAGGCGCCGCAGTGCAGCATAACGATCCCGATTTCACCCTTGTGACGCCAACTGCGCCGATTCGTGCGACCACGCATGGCGGGCGCGCCAAATGCCTGCAAAGGCTCGCGCGGCTTGATCTGCCGGTGCCGCTGACTGTTGCCCTCAGCTTTGGTGCGGTTGAACGGATCGCAGCGGGCGAGATGCCGGATATGGCCGATCTGCTGGCCCCGTTTGGCGAGCGGCCTTTGCTTTGCGTGCGTCCCTCCTCGGAAGACCCTGATTGGGGCGGGCCGGGGGCGGTGCTGAATATCGGGATGAACGACAAGGTCTATGCCGAATTGCGCGCGGGCATGGGCGATGATGCGGCGGCGGCACTGTATCTGCGCTTCGTGCAGTCCTATGCGGTGCATGTGGCGCGGCTTGACCCCGATATGTTCGACGATGTGACGCTGGATGGTCCCGAAGGTCTGGACGAGGTGCTGCGCGCCTATGAGGCCGAGACCGAAGAAGAGTTCCCCCAAGACCCCGCCGTTCAACTGGCCGAGGTGCTGCGCTCGATGGCGCGGGCGTGGTCGGGCACAACCGCGCGCCTGCTCAGGCAGGCCAAGGGCGCTCCCGCCGATGCAGGGTTGGGCCTTGTGGTGCAAGCCATGGCGCTGGGGCTTGGCAAGGGCGAATGCGGGTCGGGTGTGATCCAACTGGTGAACTCGCAAACGGGGCATAAGGTGCTGACAGGGCGCTACCTGTCGCAAAGTCAGGGACGCGACGCGCTGCAACGCGGCACAGGTGCGCTTTATCTGGAACGTGACAGCCGCGGCCCCTCGCTTGAGGAACTGGCCCCCGACGCCTTTGCCGAGTTGAAGGCCCATACCGCCCTGATGCGATTGCGTCTGCGCGAGGAAATGCAGGCCGAATTCACCATCGAAAACGGAAAGGTGCATATTCTTGACGGTGTGCGCGTCGCCCGCAACGCCCGCGCCGCCGTGCGGATCGCTGTGGCGCTGGCCGAAGAAGGGATCATCCCGCGCGAGGAGGCATTGCTCAGGATCGAGCCACGCTCGCTGAACGAATTGCTGCACCGCCAGATTGACCCCCAAGCGCCGCGCGACCGTCTGGCGCGTGGCATTGCCGCCAGTCCGGGGGCGGCCAGTGGTCGTCTGGTGTTTACCGCAGCCGAGGCGCAGGCCAGTGCCGCGCGCGGCGAGGCATGTATTCTGGTACGCCGCGAAACCAGTCCCGAGGATATTCGCGGCATGCATGCCGCCGTGGCTGTGCTGACCGAACGCGGCGGAATGACCAGCCATGCTGCCGTGATCGGGCGCGGTTTGGGCCTGCCTTGCGTGGTGGGGGCCTCGGATATCAAGTTCAATCTGCGTAAAAATGCCCTGACAGCACCGGATGGCCGTGAATTCCGCGCCGGTGATATCCTGACCATCGACGGCACCAATGGCGAGGTTCTGGCAGGCGAGCCCGCGATGCTTGAGGCCACGCAGGACGATGCCTTCCAGACCTTGATGGAATGGGCCGATGCGGTGCGCGATATCGGCGTGCGCGCCAATGCCGACACGCCTGCCGACGCGCAAACTGCGCGCAATTTCAAAGCGCAAGGGATCGGCCTGTGCCGGACCGAGCATATGTTTTTCGAGGCGGATCGCCTGACTGTGATGCGCGAGATGATCTTTGCCGATGCGAGCCATGACCGCCGCGCTGCATTGGACCGTCTGTTACCCATGCAGCGCGCAGACTTTGCGGAACTGTTCCGCATCATGCAGGGCCAGCCAGTCTGTATCCGCCTGTTCGACCCGCCGTTGCACGAATTCCTGCCGCATGACCGCGCTGGCCACCGCGAACTGGCCGAAGCGCTGGACCTGCCTTTGTCAGATGTAACCCGCCGCTGCGAGGCTTTGGCCGAATACAACCCGATGCTTGGGATGCGCGGTGTGCGTCTGGGCATCACCGTGCCCGAAATCTATGACATGCAAGCCCGCGCCATTTTCGAGGCGACGATACTGGCCAGTCGTGACGGTGATCCGGTGGTGCCTGAAATCATGATCCCGCTGGTCTCGGCCAAGCGCGAGGTGGAACTGGTCAAAACCCGCGTCGATGCGGTGGCCGCAGCGGTCCGCAATGAATCGGGGGTGAATTTCACCTACCGTTTAGGCGTCATGGTCGAGACCCCGCGCGCCGCCCTGCGTGCGGCCGAAATCGCCCCGCATACCGCATTTTTGAGTTTTGGTACCAACGACCTGACGCAGATGACCTATGGTCTGTCGCGCGACGACGCGGGGCGTTTCATGTCGACCTATGTGCAGCAAGGCGTCTTTCCCGAAGACCCGTTCCACACGCTGGATCAGGACGGGGTCGGCGAGTTGTTGCAGATTGCGGCAACAAGAGGGCGGCAGACCCATCCGAATCTGGTGCTGTCGATCTGCGGCGAACACGGGGGTAACCCCGAATCAATCGCCTTCTGCAGGGATGCCGGATTCGACTATGTATCCTGTTCTCCCTTCCGTGTGCCTGTCGCCAGACTGGCCGCCGCGCAATTGGCGGTCAGGGACAAGATAGGGTAGAAAGACCGCACTCTTACCTCTAGATTTCCGCAAACTGCCTGGAAAAACAGCAAATTTCCGAAAGGCCCATTTGAGCGAGTTCCCGCCTGTTTCGGGTGCGAATAGTGCTCGGGTGGACGCCAGGGTCATTTTTAGCTAAGCCCCCATCTGATTTTGCGAGATGAAACGGATTTCTGCTTACCGGTCATCTTGACAAGGAGATGACGAAAATGCGCCTTTTTGCTGCCATTGTGCTGGCCACATCCGTGGCTTTTCCTGTGATGAGTGAAACACCGATCCATGAAGTCCTGAAACAGGAACGCCGCGGTCTGAACAGCCTGTCCTCGTCGCATCTGGATAGTTTTCTGCAAAAGACCAAGCCTGCCCAGGGGCAGATCAGCTATAGCCAGTCATGGCTGGACAGCCTGCCGCGTCCCAAGCTGACACAAGACGATATGCGCTGCCTGTCCGAGGCACTGTATTTCGAGGCGCGCGGAGAATCCATTCGCGGTCAGTTCGCTGTGGCGGAGGTGATCCTGAACCGTGTCGACAGCGCGCTTTACCCAGATACGGTCTGCGGTGTGATCCATCAGGGAACGGGGCGCAAATACCAGTGTCAGTTCACCTATACCTGCGATGGCATCCCCGATGTGATCCGCGAGAAACAAGCCTATGATGTCTCGGTCAAGGTCGCCAGCGTTATGGTCAGCGGCGCGCCACGCGCGCTGACAGAAGGTGCGACGCATTACCATACCAAGGCGGTCAACCCCAACTGGGCGCGGAAATTTCCGCGGACGGCCACGATCGGCGTGCATCATTTCTACCGCCACCCGATGGAAACGGCGCTGAACTGAACAGGCAACGCGTCCTTCAGGGCGACGGTTTCAAGCGATATGGTGCCGCGGGTGGTCTTGCGGGCGGGGCGATCGGCGCTACTGTGCGCCCTCATCGCAGAGGGGACCTATCATGAGCAGCGAAATCACATGGGCTTTTGCCCATCCGTCCGAGCGCGCCGAGGCCACAGCCGGCCCCGAGGTGCTGGACCGCATCTCGCTGCGTGATCATGTCGTTACTGTTGAAATCGGGGCATTTCAGGCTGAACGCGGCACGATGCAGCGCATCTGTTTCAATGTCGTCGTCGAAGTTGCGCCACAAGGTCAACTGGATGACGACGTGGATCGCATCCTGTCCTATGACAAGGTGACCGAGGCGATTGCCCATGAACTGGCCGCAGAGCGGCTGAACCTGCTTGAAACGCTGGCGCAGCGGGTCGCCGACCGCATTTTGATGGAGCCGCAGGCCCTGCGCGTGTTTGTCCGGATCGAGAAACTGGACCGCGGCCCCGGTGCCTTGGGTGTCGAGATAGTGCGCGCAAGGAAATCGGCGGATATTCCGCGCGGTGACGACGACCGCCCGCATCCCGAGGTGATCTATCTTTCTAATGCCGCCATCGCATCGGGCCATCTCAAGGGCTGGATTGATCAGTTGGAAGCGGGGCATCGCCCGACAATTCTTTGTGTTGGTGCAGCCCAAGTGCCTGCACCGCAAGCTGCCCATCCCTTGGCGCAACGCCGGATCGACCTTCTGGCGATCGAACAGAACGCGTGGGTTCTGGCCGCGCGCGATCCGCGCTGTGTCGTGGTCAACTCGCGCACCGAACTGGACTGGTCCATGCGGCAGGGCCAGATCAGCGTCTGGGCCCCGTCCAAGATCGTGCTGGACGCGGTCGACGGGCCTTCGGCGCAACCGCGCGACGCGCTTGAACTGGTCTTGTGGTTCGCACGCCATATGCAGGCGGCGGATGTCCTTGTGATCGGCGAAAGCCTGCCGGATGTTGCAGACCTGCCAGTTCGGGCCATGGCAGCGGACCAGCCCGTTCTTTAACGGTGCTTGCCAACGGGCGTTCAATCGCCCATCACATGCCAAGCATGAAGACCTATTTCCGCCCCCTTGTCCTGACTGGACCGGAACAGCCCGCAGATGCGCTGCCATTGGCTGGCGGACCATTGTGGTTCGACCGTGTCGAGCGGTTGACGCGGGACAAGCCGCCCGTCGTCGTGCCCGCCAGTGACCTTCCGGACAGGATTGTTGAACATTTGACTGCACCCCGCGCGGCGATTGCCGGTCTGGATATGGGGCGCGTGCAGATTATGGGCATCCTGAACGTGACGCCTGACAGCTTTACCGATGGCGGACAGCATGATGCGCCCGCGGCAGCGCTGGCTCATGCCCGCCGGATGCTGGCAGACGGGGCCGATCTGATTGATATCGGCGGAGAGTCGACGCGCCCCGGGGCGCTGGCCGTACCCGCCGGTCAGGAAATCGACCGCACGGCGCCAGTCATTGCGGCGCTGCGGGCGGCAGGGATCAAACTACCCCTGTCCATCGACACGCGCAAAACCGCCGTGGCCCAAGCCGCTGTCGCGGCAGGGGCCAGTCTGGTCAATGATGTATCGGGTTTCACCTTCGACGAGAGCTTGGCGCGGTTTTGCGCGGATCAGGCGCTGCCTGTCTGTGTCATGCATGCACAGGGCGACCCCCAGACCATGCAACAAAATCCGCAGTACGATGATGTCTTGCTGGATATCTACGACTACCTCGAAGCGCGCGTGGATGCGCTTGCGGATGCGGGCATTCCGCGGAACCGCATCATCGTTGATCCGGGCATCGGCTTTGGCAAGACACAGGCCCATAATCTGGCGCTGCTTGCCCGCATCAGCCTGTTTCATGGGTTGGGCTGCGCTGTGTTGCTTGGCGCATCACGTAAGAAATTCATCGCTACTCTGGGACAGGCGCCGCAGATTGCGGACCGAGTGCACGGCTCGGTCGCCGTTGCGTTGGCCGCCGTCGCGCAGGGTGTACAGATCCTGCGGGTCCATGATGTCTTTGCGACCAGATCCGCCCTGACCCTTTGGCAAGCCTCTGTGAAAGGACAAGCCTATGACCCGTAAGCTGTTTGGCACCGACGGGGTGCGTGGCACGGCCAATACTCATCCGATGACCGCCGAGATGGCGTTGCGGATTGGGGCTGCTGTTGGCCGCTATTTTCGCCGCGAGGCGGGCACCACGGTCCATCGCGTTGTGATCGGCAAGGATACGCGCCTTTCGGGCTATATGTTCGAAAACGCGTTGACTGCGGGCCTGACATCCACAGGTATGAATGTCCTGCTGCTGGGGCCTGTGCCCACACCTGCCGTGGGTTTGCTGACACCGTCGATGCGCGCCGATCTGGGGGTGATGATCTCGGCCAGCCATAACCCGGCCTCGGATAACGGCATCAAGTTTTTCGGCCCCGACGGGTTCAAGCTGTCGGACGAGGCCGAGGCCGAGATCGAACGCCTGATCGAAGAAGGCGTGGCACCCGCACAGGCGCAGAATATCGGACGCGCCAAGCGGATCGACGACGGGCGTTTCCGCTATGTTGAACGGGTCAAGTCGACCTTTCCTTTCGGAATGCGGTTGGACGGGATCAAGGTCGTGATCGACTGCGCCAACGGGGCTGCCTACCGCGCCGCGCCCGAAGTGCTTTGGGAGTTGGGCGCGGATGTCATTCCGGTGGGGGTGAACCCTGACGGGCGCAACATCAACCTCGATTGCGGTTCGACCAAGCCGCGACTGGCAGCGGAAACCGTGGTGGCGCATGGGGCCGATCTGGGGATCTGCCTTGATGGTGATGCCGACCGTGTCATCCTGATTGACGAGAACGGGCAGGTGGCCGATGGCGACCAGATCATGGCGCTTCTGGCCGCCCGCTGGGCCGAGGAAGGGCGTTTGAAAGGTGGCGCATTGGTGGCCACCGTCATGTCCAATCTGGGGCTGGAGCGGTTCATGAACGCGCGCGGGCTGCGCCTCGAACGGACTAATGTCGGCGATCGCTACGTAGTGGAACGGATGCGGGCAGGCGGCTATAATCTGGGAGGCGAGCAATCGGGCCATATCGTGATGACCGATTATGCCACGACCGGTGACGGCCTGATGGCCGGTCTCCAGTTTCTGGCTGAGATGGTAAGGACAGGGCAACCCGCCTCAAGCCTGACACGAAACTTCGAAAAAGTGCCGCAGCTTTTGCAGAATGTCCGCTATGCTGATGGCCAAACCCCTTTGGAAGCCCCCTCAGTGCAAAATGCGATTGCCGCTGCCGAACAGGCACTGATTGGCAAGGGGCGTCTGCTGATCCGCAAATCCGGCACGGAACCCTTGGTGCGGGTCATGGCCGAATGCGAGGACGAGGCGCTGCTGTCGCGCGTCGTCGCCGCTGTTGTCGATGAGGTGACAGCGGTGACGCAGGGCTGAGAGCACAAAAAACTTGTCTGCCCATGCAGTATGCTTTTAACTCGCAATGGTTCATGATCTGTTTTGCAGAGTGGAGGTTTTGATGAAACTGGTTTTAGGTTCGTTTTGTGCCCTTGCCCTTTCCGCCAGCGTGGCGTTTGCCGAGATGCAGGTCGCCTTGGGCGCGCCTTGGGACGGAAAGCGTGTGCCCAAGGGTCAGCAATGCACTTTGCATGGCGGGCAGGGCGCGACCCCGCCGATGCGGGTATCCGCGATTCCAGCCGGAACGGTGATGCTTGCTGTCGAATATAACGACAAAAGCTATGCCCCTTTGTCCAGCAAGGGCGGGCACGGCGTCATCGGTTATCCGGTCAAAGGCAATACAGCCGATCTGCCGGCCGTGCCTGGCATGACCGACAAACTGCCTGCAGGGATCAGGGTGATCTCGAAGGCGCGCAGCACGGGGCAATATGCATCCTCCGGCTATCTGCCGCCCTGTTCTGGTGGGCGCGGCAATGACTACCGCGCGGATGTGAAGGCCGTGGGTGCAGATGGCAAGGTTATCGAAAAGGTGACTGTCCGGCTAGGCCGCTACTAGCCTGTGATCAGCCGCGCCCGAAAAGCCGCATCAGGCTGCCCCACTGGCTGACAGCCAGCCCCGTCATGATCAGCGCAAGGGCTATGAAAAAGCGCATGGGCAAGGCTTCGGACAGGATCAGCGCCCCGAACGCCATCGACCAGAGCGGCACCTGATAGTTGACCAATGTCATGAAGACGGGACCTGCGCTGCGGATCACATGGACCCGCAGCAGCGCAGCCAGTGCGGTCGGAAAAAGACCCAGAAACAGGATCGCGAAACCAGTGGTCTGGCTTGCCCAGACAGGCACGCCTTCCATCAGCAGCATGGCGGGCAACAGCACGACCGATCCGACCACCAAGGTGACGGTCGATAGCACGATCGGATCAATCGGCGGACAGCGCCGCGTCAGGATCGCTGCCACGGCATAGGATAGCGCAGCACCCACGCAAGCCAGTTGGCCAAGACCCGCGCGATCACCGGTTGCCGACACTACGCCCGGCCCGATCAGAACTGCCGCGCCAACAAACCCCACGATGACGCCGATGCTGCGGCGCAGGGTCAGCGGCTCATCGGCGAAGACATGCGCCAATGGCAGCACGAACAAGGGCAGAGCCGCCATCGAAATGCCTGCAAAAGCCGATGGCACATATTGCTGGCCCCAGCTGAGCAGGAAGAACGGCATCGCTGTCGATAGCAGACCAATCGCGGCCAGATAGGACCAGAGCTGTAAATCGCCTGTCGGGAACCGTCGCCCCATCACGCGCATCAGCAAGGTGAGCGCCGCTGCTCCCAAAGTGGTGCGTGCACAGGCCACGGTCAGGGGGCCGTAATCCCGCAGCGCAAGCGAGACAACCATGAAAGTACCGCCCCAGACAAGGCCCAACAGCCCGATCGAGGCCCAGTTCGCAGCAGTAGGATTTTGTGCCATGGGGGGCAATAACCATGTGCCCGCAGCAATGTCCACCTTGTGCATGAAAAAGGGGCACCCCATCAGGAGCGCCCCAGATTTCAACGGTTTGCACCGCTATCATGACTCGCTGCGCGAAGATCAGTTCTTGGCTTTGTCGACCATCTTGCCAGCCGAGATCCATGGCATCATGCCGCGAAGCTGCTCGCCGACCTGTTCGATCTGGTGCTCGTCGTTCAGACGGCGTGTTCCCTTGAAGAAGGGCTGACCCACGGCATTTTCCTGCATGAAATCGCGCACGAATTTACCGGTCTGGATGTCGCGCAGCACGGCTTTCATGCGGGCTTTGGTCTCGTCGTAAGGCAGGATACGCGGGCCGCTGACATATTCGCCGTATTCCGCAGTGTTCGAGATCGAGTAGTTCATGTTGGCGATACCGCCTTCATAGATCAGATCGACGATCAGCTTGACCTCGTGCAGACACTCGAAATAGGCCATTTCGGGCGCGTAACCGGCTTCTACCAGTGTCTCGAAACCCATGCGGATCAGTTCGACCAGACCACCGCAAAGCACGGCCTGTTCGCCGAAGAGGTCGGTCTCGCATTCCTCGCGGAAGTTGGTCTCGATGATCCCCGAACGCCCGCCACCGATGGCCGAGCAATAGGACAGACCGATTTCCAGCGCCTTGCCGGATGCGTCATTATGCACAGCCACAAGGCAGGGCACGCCGCCGCCTTTGGTATATTCGCCGCGCACGGTATGGCCGGGGCCTTTAGGGGCCATCATGATCACGTCGACGCCAGGCTTTGGGTCGATCAGGCCGAAATGGATGTTCAACCCGTGGGCAAAGGCAATCGCGGCACCTTCACGGATATTGTCATGCACGTATTTCTTGTAGGTTTCGGCCTGCAATTCATCGGGCATCGTGAACATGATCAGGTCGGCCCAGGCGGCCGCTTCTGCGATACCCATAACCTTCAGACCCTCGCCTTCGGCTTTCTTGGCCGAGGCCGAGCCTTCGCGCAGGGCGACGACAAGGTTTTTGGCGCCGGAATCGCGCAGGTTCAGCGCATGGGCGTGGCCCTGCGAACCATAGCCGAGGATAGCTACTTTCTTGTCCTTGATCAGGTTGATATCGCAATCGCGGTCATAATAAACGCGCATGGGGTGATCCTTTCAGGTTGATGTCTTGAGCCTTGCTCTGACCGTAACCATAGCGATTTAGCGCTCATTGTGTTTTCAAATTTTATGCGTATGAAGTCTAAATGGGAAAAATCATTCGCTAAAATCAAAAGAGCGTATAAATCATGCTTGACGACACGGACCGCCGCATCCTGCGCCATTTTCAGACCGATCCCGCGCTTGGCACAGCGGAACTGGCTGAACGGGCTGGGGTGACGCAGGCCACGTGCTGGCGGCGGCTTGAGCGACTGACCGCGCGCGGTATCCTCAAGGGACAGCAAGCCGTGATCGACTGGCAGGCGCTTGGCTACGCGGTCGAGGTCAGTTTGCGGATCACGCTGGACAAAACCGTGACCCGCGCCTTTGACGATTTCCTGATTGCAGCCCGTGATATCCCCGAGGTTCTGGAAATCCAGACCTTTCTGGGCCGCGTCGATCTGCGGCTATCGGTCATTGCGCGCGACATGGGGCATTACCAGCAGCTTTATCGCAGCCGCATCCTGACCCTGCCCCATATCGCCGATATCGAGGCGCTGATGCATGTCGCGCGGATCAAATCGGACGAGGTGCTGCCGGTATGACGACACTATCCCTGACCGATCTGGACGACACGGACCGCGCGATCCTGCGCGCATTGGTCGATGATGCCACGCTGAGCGCGGGGGCCTTGGGGCGGCGTCTGGGTTTGTCGCAACCGGCCACGTGGCGGCGCATCAAGCGGTTGCAGGAGGCGGGTGTTGTCAAAACGCGGCGGTTGGTGTTGGATCACGAGAAGCTGGGCTTTGGCGTCACGGTCTTTCTAGGGGTGAAGCTGGCCACCAAGGGACGTGTCAGCCTTGAGGATTTCGAGCGCGCTGTGACCGCCATCCCCGAAGTGCAGACGGTCGAGCATATCCTTGGACTTTACGACTACCGCCTGCGCGTCGTGGCGCGGGACATCTCCGACTTTGAACGCGTCCTGCGCCGCCGCATCATGACCCTGCCGGGCGTGGGCGATGTCGAGGCGAATGTTCTGTTGTCCGAGGAGCGGCGTCCGGGGCCACTGTGACCCTGTCGGATAGGTCTTGCAAAAGATGCTTGGCCTTTGGGCCTGCGCCACTATACCCAATGGGTATGCAAAGCCCGAGGAGGAGATGCCGATGAATGCCCTGCTGACCAATGTAGACCCTGACGGGTTGCTGGAATTCTCGGTCGTGTTTACCGACCGCTCGCTGAACCACATGAGCGCAAGTTTCCAGCAGGTGATGCGCGATATCTCGGGCATGCTGAAAGAGGTCTACAACGCCGATGGTATCGCCCTCGTCCCCGGTGGCGGCACCTATGCGATGGAGGCGGTAGCGCGGCAGTTCGGCCATGATGCCCATGCGCTGGTGGTCAGGAACGGCTGGTTCTCCTACCGTTGGAGCCAGATTTTCGACGCGGGACAGTTCACTTCAAAAACAACTGTATTCAAGGCGCGCCAGACCGGAAATGGTGTTACGGCGCCATTCGCGCCCGCTCCGATTGACGAGGTGACAGCCGCGATCCGTGACGCCAAACCGGATGTCGTCTTCGCGCCGCATGTGGAAACATCGGCCGGATTGATCCTGCCCGACGATTACATCTCCGCGCTGGCCGCCGCCGCGCATGATGTGGGTGGGCTGATGGTGCTGGATTGCATCGCATCGGGTTGCGCTTGGGTAGATATGAAGGCAACCGGCGTGGACGTGCTGATCTCGGCCCCGCAAAAGGGCTGGTCGGCCTCGCCCTCGGCGGGTCTTGTAATGCTGTCGCAGCGCGCGATCGAGCGGCTGGAGCACACCAGCAGCGATAGCTTCGCGGTCGATCTGAAGAAATGGTACACGATCATGCAGACCTATGAGGGGGGCGGGCATGCCTATCATGCCACCATGCCCACCGATGCCCTGCGCGCCTTTCGCGACACAATGCTGGAGACCCGCAATTACGGCTTCGAGGCGCTGCGTCAGGCGCAATGGGATCTGGGCAATGGCGTGCGTGCCATGCTGGCAGACAAAGGCGTGGTCTCGGTCGCGGCAGACGGGTTCGGCGCGCCGGGGGTCGTGGTCAGCTATACGGATGATCCCGATATCCACAATGGCAAGAAATTCGCGGCCCTCGGCATGCAGATCGCGGCAGGTGTGCCTTTGCAATGCGACGAACCTGCGGGCTTTCGCACCTTCCGTCTGGGGCTGTTCGGGTTGGACAAGCTTTATGATGTGCCCGCCACGCTGGCGCGCCTGAAAGCCGTAATCGACAAGGTGCTTTAAGCGCCCCGTTTCTTCTTGCCGGAAATATCCCCGCCGGAGGCATCCGACGGGGGCCGCAAAAATGCAGCGTTCAGCCTTTGGCGCCAAGCCCCATCTGCATCATCGTGCGACGTACCGGCGCCAAGGAATAGATCGCGTTCAGGCCTGCCGCGCGCAGGTCGCGCAAAGGCTGTGCCGATATCATCGAGGCGCGATTAAGCAGGTCGATCCCCGCTACACGGGTGCGCACTTCGGTATGGCGGCGCTTGTGGAATGTTTCGAGCATCGCAGCGTCGCCCAAGCGGTCGGGCGCGGCCTCAGCCAATTCCAGCAATACACGCATGTCGCCAAGGCTCATATTCAGGCCCTGCGCGCCAATCGGCGGCACGACATGCGCGGCCTCGGCCACCAGCGCCACGCGTTCGGCATACATGCGTTCCGCCACCTGACTGATGATCGGCCAGACCGTGCGGCGCGACGCCAGCGTCAGCGGACCGTAGAGATTGCAGGACCGGATATTCATCTCCGCCTCGAATACCGCTGGCGGCAAAGCAGCAAGGCGCAACACCTCGGAGCCCTGTTCCATCCAGACCACAGCCGAGGATGGCATCCCGTTGAAATCGGGCAGTGGCACCAGCGTGAAAGGCCCGCCCGAGCGGTGGATTTCGGTCGAGACATTGTTGTGCGGGACCGGATGGGTGACCGCGAAGGCCAGCGCCTTTTGCCCGTAACGTGTTGTTTTGACAGGAACGCCCGCAGCGTCACGCACGGGTGAATGGCGACCGTCCGCGGCGATCACAAGGCGCACACGGGCGCTCGTGCCATCCGACAGACCGACACGCGCCTCGGCCTGCCGAGTGAAAACGGTGCTGACGCCGGTGCCGGGACGGAAGGTGACATTGGGCAGGTCGTCCAACCGTGCCACCATCTCGCGCCGCAGCAACCAGTTCGGAAGGTTCCAGCCAAAAGGCTTCTCCGAAATGTCCGAGGCGTCAAAATCCTTTGTCAGGCGAGGCTCTGGTTCTGGCCCGCCCGCATCCACGATCCGCATGATCTGCAAGCCCGCGGCATGCGGTGCAAGACGCTCCCACAGGCCCGCGCGATCCAGCAGGGCCTGGGCCGGTTGCAAGAATGCGGTAGTACGAAGATCCGCTCCATCCGCCTCGCGGTCGGTGACGGGCGGGGCGGGATCCACGCAGAGTACGGAAAAGCCCGTGCTGCCGAAGACGGACGCCGCCGTCAGACCCGCAACACCGCCGCCGGATACGAGGATATCGAAATCGAATTGCCGCATGATGAACCTCCTGCTTGAGCCCTACTTAGGGCGTGCAAGCAGAAAGGTCCAAGCGGCATTACGTCATCCGCGCGAAATCAGGATCAGCAGCACGAAGATGACCGGAACGGCGATCACAGCGGGAATATAGAGACCTGGTATCCCGAAGGCGGCAATCGCCAGCCCCCACAGGATGATGCCGAAGAGGGTGAGCACCAAAATAAGGCCAACGGGGTCAGCCTTGGCCGTTTTTGTTTTGGTTTCGGTGGTTGCGTCCCTTGAAGTGTCGATATCGGCGGCAAGGCTGGTGTCGATCTTGCTCATCAAATGGGGTCCTTTGCATGGCGGGCATTTAAGCTATGCCCGACATATAGGTTTCCACCTGTCACAGAAGAACCAGATTGACGCAGCGCGGCGAGGTGCCGCAGCCAAAAGGCACCAACTGCTAGACGAGCCGCGCCAGAAATCCTGTCAGATCGTCCGTATGGTGATGTATGTGATCGGCTTTCATTGGCTTTGGGGCCACATGGACGGTTTGCATCCCCATCGCATGGGGCGCTGCCAGATTGCGCGCATCGTCCTCGAACATCGCGGCTGATTGCGTGTCCAAACCGTCGCGGGCAAAAATCGTTTCGAAGGCCTGTGCCTCGGGCTTCGGCAGAAAACCGGCATCCTCGACACCGTAGATCGCATCGAAGAGCCCAGACAACCCGCGCGCCGCAATGACCCTTTCGGCATAGGGCGCACATCCGTTTGTATAGACGATCTTGCGGCCCGGAAGCGCGCGGATATGGTCGGCCAGCGCCTGATCCACCTCGAGATGGTCCAACGAGATATCATGCACATGCGTCAGATAGGGGGCGGGGTCGACATCATGTTCCCGCATCAGTCCCGCCAAAGTCGTGCCATAGGTCCGCCAGTAGTGATGGCGCAAATGGTTTGCGCGGGCGTGGTCCACGCCAAGCGAATCCATCACGAACTGCGTCATCCTGACCTCGATCTGGTCAAAAAGACGCGCCTGCGGCGGATAGAGTGTGTTGTCCAGATCAAAGACCCAGCCTGTCACGTGGGAAAAATGCTGCTTTGGCATGGCGCGACGCTACCGCGCCCGCGCCTGCTCTGCAACAGTTGGCCTTGCCTCACGGCATGGCGCGGCGATAGTCTGCGCTGATGAAAAAGGAGACGGCACGGATGAAGGATCTCAAACCGGTGCAGAAAGACGCCTACACCCTGATACTCGAGGCGATTGACACCGGGATTTACCGTCCCGGTGATCGTCTGGTGGAAAGCGAGCTGGCGGACCGGTTCGGTGTCTCGCGCACACCGATTCGCGAGGCATTGCAGCGGCTGGAAACCCAATCCCTGCTGACACGCGACGGGCGCAGTCTGATCGTGGCCTCGCTGGACCACAACCAATTGAGCGAACTTTACGTCGTGCGTGCCGAACTGGAAGGTCTGGCCGCCCGACTGGCCGCGCGCCATGCCACCGCTGAAGAGGCGCGCGTGTTGCGTGATATGGTCGATGCCGATCAGGCCCTGCTGGGCAATCCCAAGGGGCTGGCCCGCGCAAACCGCCGGTTTCACAAACAGATCCATCTGGCCTCGCATAACCGCTATCTCGTGCAGCAGTTGGACCTTGTGCACCGGTCAATGGCTTTGATGGCGACCACGTCGCTGGCGGCCGAGGGGCGGGGAGAGGTTGCTTTGGCCGAACATGCCGCAATCGTCACCGCGATCGAGAACCGCGATGAAATGGCGGCTTATGAGGCGTTGCGGGAGCATATCTCCAAGGCTTTCGTGACTCGTCTGAAACTGGACAGCGGCACTCTCAAGAGTTTGGAATAGAATTGCGCCTGTCAAATCTGCTGCTGCGGCGGCGCGGGGTCATGGAATGGCCATGTGCTGTCTTGTCCCAGAAGAAAGGTGCTGTCACCAGTTCGTAAAGGGCTTTGTAGGCGGCGAAAACACCAAGCGGGAAATAGAAATGCAGCGTCGGCACCCAGAACATCAAATGCCGGTGCGCGGGGCCTGACACGGCCAGCAATCCGGCGGTGATCGTCAGCAACTCGACCAACAGGAAAAGCCGCGCGATCAGCGTCAGCAGCACCGGCGAAAGAACAGTATCCAGCGGATGTGGCAGACCAAAGACGATCAGCCAAAAGGACCACAGGACCGGTGCCAGCAAAAACTGCGATAGCGCCGTGACAAAATGGGTCTGACAGCCGATGTACCGCCATAGTCCCAACTGGCGCAGCAACTGGCGCGGCTGTCGCATATGCACCAGATAGGTAACCATATACCCTTTGAGCCAGCGCGAGCGTTGCTTGATCCACGGCAGTAGATGGCAATTCGCCTCCTCATGGGTGGTGGTCGCGATCATCTCGGTCCGGTAGCCATGGCGCGCCAAACGAAAGCCGAGATCGGCGTCTTCGGTCACGTTATGGGCATCCCATCCGCCCAGTTCCTCTAGCGCCTTGCGCCGGAAAAACAGCGTTGTGCCACCTAGCGGGATCGCAAAGCCAAGCCGCACCATGCCGGGCATCATCACGCGGAACCAACTGGCATATTCGATGGTAAAACAGCGGGCCAGCCAGTTCTGGCGCGGATTGTAATAATCCAGCACACCTTGCAGGCAGACCAGATCGGGCGGGGCGGTCGCAAAGCGCGCAACGACCAGATCAATCTGGTCGGGATCGGGGGCATCCTCGGCATCGTAAATGCCGACAATTTCGCCCTGGCAGAAATCCAGCGCATAGTTCATCGCACGCGGCTTGGTTCGGGGCTGGCCATCGGGAACGGTGACAACCCTTATCCAGGGCGGCAATCTGGCCTTGGCAAGTGCCGTGCGGGTAATCGTATCGCATTCCTCAAGGACAAGAAGAACATCCAGCAACGCCTTGGGATAACGTAGTTTTTCCAATCGGCGGATAAGAATTTCGGCAACTTCGGGTTCGCGGAACAATGGTACAAGGATCGATACGACAGGGCGCTGGCCTGCACCTGCCGCCTGCACCAGTCCACGCGGTGAAGTCTGCGCCGGACCGGGCGGTTTGTCCGGACGTTGCAACACGAATGCCGCGATAGCCGCAGTGCGATGCAAGGCGGCTACCAGCAACGTGGCCAAAGCCCAACCGACAAGAAAGGTGAAACTGCCGGTCGGAAAGACCAACAACAGCGCAAACGCTACCATGACGAGGCCTGCAAGCAAGGTGTAGCGGCGCCAACCGGCCCGCGCCCAGCCGCGACAGCTTTCGATTTCGGGCACGCGGAGAAGCGCAGCGTCGGTCATTTCCGCGCGCCAGAACAGGGAAATCGCTGCCTCCAGACCGGACGGTGAAACAAGAACGGGTTCGGTTCGGTGAAACGGGGCGGGCAATTGGGCGCAACGTTCGGTGAAACCCTCGGGGCGCGCTGTGGCCATCAAGAGCGTGCCATCTGGCCTCGTCCGCCAAGGCAGTATCTGCAGCCGCAGACATGTTGCGGGGTCGAGCAACTGCATCAGCAACGGATCGGGCGGCATGTCCACAAGATCGACCAGTTGCAGGGACATGCAGTCAGCGCGTGCCGCCAGAAGCTGATCCGCCGACAACCAGCCTTCGTTCACGGCGATATCGGCCAGCCCGACCCGGTCCTGCCGCATTTGGATTCTGGCCGCCAGCATCTGTCCGACCGTCACAAGCTTGCGATCCACCAGATAGCGGGCCAGTCCATTTTCGGCCCTGTCATCGGGCATCAGTGCAGAGTTAGAGGGCCCTTGCACCACTTGATTTTCGCCATGCCATAGCAACATTCGCTGACCCCGGTTGGTTCCGCCGCGGGAGATAATCCCGCAAGCTGCCGACCCAGAGTGCAGATCATAAGTTAAGCGCTGCTTAACAGGTGCTTAACCGGCAACTTTATCCGCTCGTGTCGCCATATGCGCCGCAAAGCGTTCAAACAGGTAGAAGCTGTCCTGCGGACCGGGGCTGGCTTCGGGGTGGTATTGCACAGAAAAGACCGGCCGGTCGGCCAGTCGTATCCCGCAATTTGATCCATCAAACAGCGAGACATGGGTTTCCATCACGCCTTGCGGCAGGGTCTGGCTGTCGACGGCAAAACCGTGATTCATCGACGTGATCTCGACCTTGCCGGTCTCCAGATCTTTGACCGGATGGTTGGCCCCGTGATGGCCGTGGTTCATCTTGATCGTTTCGGCGCCAAGGGCGAGGGCCAGCATCTGGTGACCAAGGCAGATCCCGAAGACGGGCAGGTCATGCTTCAGGATGCCCTGGATCATCGGCACGGCATAAGCGCCGGTCGCCGCCGGATCGCCAGGGCCGTTGGACAAGAACACACCATCGGGGCTGTGGGCCATGACGTCATCTGCGGTGGCCGTGGCGGGCAGAACCGTAACGTCGCAACCGACCGAGGCCAGACAGCGCAGAATGTTGCGTTTCGCGCCGTAATCCACGGCGACAACCTTGAACTTGGCTTCGGACTGCCGGACATAGCCATCCGGCCACGCCCAGCGCATCTCGTCCCAGCGGTAGGATTGCGCGCAGGTCACATCTTTGGCCAGATCCAGCCCCTTGAGGCCAGAAAAGGCGCGCGCGCGGGCAACCAGCGCCTCGATATCGAAAACTCCGTCGGGGTTATGGGCCAGTGCGACATGCGGAGCCCCCTGTTGGCGGATCGCACGGGTCAGGCGTCGCGTATCCACACCGCCGATCGCGATGCGGCCTCGTTTTTCCAGCCATCCGGTCAGATGTTCCGCTGCACGCCAGTTGCTAGGCTCGGTGGGGTCCCATTTCACCACCATGCCTGCGGCAACCGGATCGGCGGTTTCGTCGTCATCGGGGTTCACACCGACATTACCGATATGGGGGAAGGTGAAGGTCACAACCTGCCCCGCATAGGACGGATCGGTCATGATTTCCTGATAGCCTGTCATCGCCGTGTTGAAGCAAAGCTCGGCCTGTGTCTCGCCTGTGGCACCGAAACCGCGACCGTAGAACAATGTTCCATCCGCAAGGGCAAGGCAGGCCGTCGGGCGAGGGGAGTGGGTCTGGGTCATCGGGTGTCTCCGGTTCGGATGTGGCAGCACGGGTCTGGCGGGCAGATTTGACCCGACCGTGACCGCAAGCGCAGGGCGCGGGCAAACTTGCGGAGGTTTAAGGGTAGGGCCTGCCATGGTCAAGGGCCAGCGTGCCGTAAAGTCATCACGCTTGGCCTTATAAACAAGGGCGCGCAAAGGGGCAGAACTGTTGCTCTTGCGGGGTGGACACACTATGTGTCGCCTTTGGGACAAACCCGAGGAATGGACAGAATGAATATGCGAGAGCGGGTCAACGTGGCCCTCAAACAAGCCATGAAAGACAAGGCGGCAGATCGCCTGTCGACATTGCGCCTGATCAACGCCGCGATCAAGGACCGTGATATCGCGGCGCGCGTCGATGCGGATTCCGAAGGTGTCGGGGATTCCGAGGTTCTGGCGATTCTGGGCAAGATGTCCAAGCAGCGCATGGAAAGCGTGCGCGCCTACGAGGAAGGCGGCCGTGTTGATCTGGCCGAACGCGAGCGGGCCGAGATCGCCGTGATCGAGGAATTCCTGCCGCGCCAGTTGACCCAAGCCGAGATCGACACCGCTGTTTCCGACGCCATTGCGGCGACCGGCGCGACGTCGATCCGCGACATGGGCAAGGTCATGGGCGAGTTGAAGACCAAATATCTGGGACAAATGGATTTCGGCGCGGTCGGTCCCATGATCAAGGCGCGGCTCAGCTAAGGCTCTGCGGCAACGAAAGATACAACACGGCCCGGTCTGGTTTCAGGTCGGGCTTTTTTGCTTTCGGGCTGCGAGGTGATGCCGCGCCACGGATCGCTTTGCCGGCCTCCCAAAAAAATCCTGCACTGCCTATCTGTCACTATTATCCGATATTATCCGATTTGGCGCTGCGTAATGCCTCGCAAAGATCATTGAACAAGGCTTTGCGCTCGTCCTCGGACAGGAACGAGCCGATCTCGACTGTGCGGCCATTGCCGGTCAGAGTGACGTAGAAGGGCACCGGCCCGCCCTTCGGGTGCAACTCGGCCCGCGCCCAGAAACTGTTGCAATCCCATTCCTGACGGTCGCCCTTGGGGTTGGTACGGGTCAGGTGGATATGCCGCGCATCCAGCGTCAGTTCTTCAAGGATGTTGCCATCTCGATAACTGCGCTCCAGCCCCCACCAGACAGCGGCGACCGCAGCCATTAGAAAAGGTAGCAGGCCCCACATCACAGCGGTGCCGAGCAGCGGATAAAGCGGGATTGTGATCAGCGTGAAGGTACCCAACACAAAAGCCGCCATGCCACGGCGCGGAAGCGAGCGGTGGGGCCAGAGTGTCAGGTTGCGGCTGGTCGGGTCGGGATCGGTCCATGTATAGGGCATAAGGCGTCGGTTCGCTGTTCAGAATATTCCGAAAACTAATGCCTTTGGCGCGCAGGTAAAGGTGCGGCACTGCGGGCAGGTGTCGCAGTCCCATAGGACTGTGACGCAATGCAAAAGGGCCCCGAGGGGCCCTTTTATCGTCATGTCACTCGCCTTAATGGGCGTGGCCTTTGTCCCAGTCTTCCCGCTTGGGAAGTTGCTCGAACGTGTGCTCGGGCGGCGGGCTGGGCAGGGTCCATTCCAGCGTATCGGCATACTCGTTCCAGTAATTGTTCTGGGTGACGCGTGCGCCACGGAACAGCGAGTAGAACATGATGCCGAAGAAGAAGATGAACGAAGCAAAAGATATGAACGCCCCGATCGACGACCAGTAGTTCCACAGGGCATAAGCCTCGGGATAGTCGATATAGCGGCGGGGCATGCCCTGACGGCCAAGGAAGTGCTGCGGGAAGAATGTCAGGTTCGAGCCGAGGAACATCATCCAGAAGTGCAGCTTGCCTGCCCACTCGGGATAATGACGACCCGTCATCTTGCCGAAATAGAAGTAGATACCGGCAAAGATCGCAAACACTGCCCCCAGCGACATCACATAGTGGAAATGGGCCACCACATAATAGGTGTCATGGTAGGCACGGTCGATCGCCGCCTGACTGAGCACGATGCCGGTCACGCCACCTACGGTGAACAGGAACAGGAAGCCGAAAGCCCAGAGCATCGGTGTCTCGAAAGTGACGGAACCGCCCCACATTGTAGCGATCCAGCTGAATACCTTCACACCGGTTGGCACAGCAATCACCATCGTCGCCATCATGAAGTAGGACTGCTGCGTCAGCGACATGCCCACGGTATACATGTGGTGGGCCCAGACGACGAAGCCCAATGCGCCGATCGCGATGATCGCCCAGACCATCGGCAGATAGCCGAAGATCGGCTTGCGCGAGAAGGTCGCGATCACGTGGCTGATGATGCCGAAGCCCGGCAGGATGATGATATACACCTCGGGGTGGCCGAAGAACCACAGGATGTGCTGGTAGAGCACCGGATCGCCGCCGCCTGCGGGGTCAAAGAAGGTTGTTCCGAAATTGCGGTCTGTCAGCAGCATGGTGATCGCACCCGCCAGAACCGGCAGGGACAGCAGAATCAGCCATGATGTGACGAAGATCGACCATGCGAACAGTGGCACCTTGAACAGTGTCATGCCGGGGGCACGCATGTTCAGGAAGGTGGTGATCATGTTGATCGCACCAAGGATCGACGAGGCTCCCGACACGTGCACCGCGAAAATAGCCAGATCCAGCGAGAAACCGCCCTCGTTCGTCGACAGAGGCGGGTAAAGCACCCAGCCCACACCCGAGCCCAGCTGGTCATTGCCACCGGGCGCCAGCAGCGAGGCAACGCCAAGGGCGGTGCCAGCCACATACATCCAGTAAGACAGGTTGTTCATGCGCGGGAAAGCCATGTCCGGTGCGCCGATCTGCAGCGGCATGAAGTAGTTGCCAAACCCGCCGAACAGGGCCGGAATCACGACAAAGAACATCATCAAGACGCCATGATACGTGATCATCACGTTCCACAAATGACCGTTCGGGGTACATTCCGCAGAGGAGGCGATGAACCTTGCGCCTTCGAGGCACATATATTGGACACCCGGCTCCATCAGTTCCATCCGCATATAGATGGTGAAGGTGACGGAAATCAGACCGACCACCGCCGAGGTGATCAGGTAAAGGATGCCAATGTCCTTGTGGTTCGTGGACATGAACCACCGGGTAAAAAACCCGCGCTGGTCCTCGTGTCCGTGGCTGTGAATGGCTGCGTCGGCCATGCGGTTGCCTCCTGTAGGTGGTTTATTCACGCAAGGAAGACTCCTCGCGCGGCGTTCCTGCCCTGTTTAGAATGGCATGGCGTCAACGGCAATCCGCGAAATTGATCTGAATCAATGTATATTGTCGCACCCTGATTTGTGTAAATGCGGCCTGACACAGGGCATAAGGTGCTGAAAACAAAAAGACCCGGCGTCAAGCCGGGTCTTTCGCCACCTGTTGCGAAGGGGTTATTTTCCTTGAAAAAGAGGCCGCGATCAGTTCGTGGCGGGTCCGACAGATGCCAGATAGGCCGCCACATCTTCCGAACCTTTCGCCAACTTGAAGCTCATGTTCGAGCGGGCAGCGGAATCGCCGGTCACTTCGACCAGAAATGCCTTGGGGTCTTGCACATAAGTTGCAAGGTTCTCTTCGTCCCAGACCAGACCGCCCTCGGCGGCGGCTGTCAGGCCGGGGCCATAGCGGAAACCTTCCTGCGCGCCGGCAGCACGACCGATGATGCCATAGAGGTTCGGACCGGTCTTGCCGCCTTTGACGATATCCGTTCCGTCATCCGCCTGGATCATATGGCAGGCTTTGCATTTGTTGAACTCGCGTTCGCCCTTGGCGGCATCACCCTCGGCAAAAGCGGGGGCGGACAGGGCCATCAAGGTTGCGGATGCGGTGATCAGAAATTTCATGTGTTCGACCTCTTGGTTTGGTGGGTAGCTGTGCATTCCTACCCTTATTGATAATGGTTCACATAGGGCGTGCAACAGTGATTTCAACTTGGCGCTTCGCCTGCGACTATTCGCCGAAGACCCGCCCGAATCCCGTTTTCAAGGCCTGATCCAACTCGTCCATCGTGGTCGAGCGGCCTAGATCACGCAGACTGGTAACACCGTGCTCGGAAATGCCGCAGGGAACGATGCCGGAGAAATGTTCGAGCGCGGGGTCAAGATTGATCGAGATACCGTGAAAGCTGATCCATTTGCGCAGTCGGATACCGATGGCCGCAATCTTGTCCTCGGTGATCCCGCCATCGGGTCCGCGCGGTTTGTCGGGACGTTCCACCCAAACCCCGACACGGCCCTCGCGGATATGCCCCTCGACACTGAAACCGGCCAATGTGTCGATCACCCACGCTTCGAGCTGTTGTACGAACCGGCGCACGTCATGGCCGCGCCGCCCCACATCCAGCATCACATAGACGACACGTTGTCCCGGCCCGTGATAGGTGTATTGACCGCCGCGCTTGGACTCAAAGACGTCAAATCGCCCGGAATCAATCAGGTCTTTGGGGTTTGCGCTGGTTCCCGCTGTATAGAGCGGGGGATGCTCCAGCAGCCAGATCGCCTCATTCGCTGTGCCTGCCGCGACCTCGGCCACGCGGCGTTCCATCTCCTGCTCGGCCAGGCGGTAATCGGTCAATCCGGGGGAGGTGATCCACTCTACCATGCTATTCACGCCTTCGCCTTTCGGTCGAACCCCAAGCGGTCCGGCTGTGGTGGTGCATAATTTCTTTGGAAAAGGCAAATATTGAGGTAGTCTCAAGTATTATTTTAGCACATCTGGGAGATTTTGAAATGACCGGTAGCCGTATCAAGCTCGGCCTCGTGGCCGCATTGTGCGTTTCGTTGCCCGCAACACAGGCTTCGGCTGACAGGTTGGGAGCCGCTATTGTCGGGGGTATTATCGGCGGTGTGATCGTCAACGAGGTTCACAAGAACAAGCGGACGACCACCACAACGACACGCAACGTGCAGCCGCGTAGCAACGTCAATACTGCCGCGCGCCAGCAGAACCGCGAGGTTCAAGCGTCGCTCAACTATTTCGGCTTTCCAGCCGGAACAGCCGACGGTGTGATGGGGCAGCGCTCGCGCGCGGCCGTCGCACAGTATCAGGCGCATCTGGGCTTTCCTGCGACGGGGCAACTGACGCCCTATGAACGGGATTTCCTCGTGACGTCTTACAACCGCGCGCAGATCGGCGGGCCGCAAGTCATCCGCGAGATGAATACCAACCCGCAGGGCGTCAAGGGTCTGTTGGTCGTCTGGCGGGACGAGGCGATGGGAGGCACAAGCGGCAGCCGCGTTTCCAACTACGGCGGCATGCCATCCGAAGTATCAGCAGCGGTGGACGAAATCGCCGCCAGTTCCGAACCGACGGCAGAACAACTCATGCAGCGCTCGGGCTTTATCCAGCTTGCCGATCTGAACGGCGATGGGCGCACCGATTACCTGATCGACACCTCGGTGACAGGCAGTTCCTTCTGGTGCGGGGCCAATAGCTGCTCGGTCATGGTTTTTGCCTCGACCCCGCAAGGCTATGCCCGAAACGACTTTCTGGCCTTCAACGCAACCCCTGCGATGTTCACCTGCCGTCAGGGGGCTTGCCAGCTTTCGGGGGAAAGCGACAGCGCGACAGGCGGCGTGATGGCGGCGGTGGCCTCTCCGGCACCGGCCATCCCGCAACTTGCACCAACAGCGCCCTCGGCCACGGTCATGGCCGCCGCCCCTTCTGCCGGACTGGGCGGCATCCAGCCGCTGCCGATGGTCGCCACCCCCATGCGCGAGGCCCCGTCACTGGCCAGCCATTGCAGCAAGGTCAGCCTGCTGACCAATTCCAACGGCGGTTTCGTGACATTGGCCAGCCTCGGCGATCCCGACCTTGCGCTGAGCGAACAGTTCTGCCTGACGCGGACCTATGCCATCGGCAAGGGCGAGGATATGGTGGCCAAGGTTCAGGGCCTGACCCAAGCGCAGGTTGACCAGCAATGCGACGCTTTCGGACCGGCACTAGCCCCGTTTACGGCCATGCTTGCCGACAAGGACAGCGGACAGGTCCGTGCCGAGGTGCAGAAATTCGTGCTGGGATCGTCCATGTCGATGGAGCAGTTGCAAAGCACGGCCGAAATCTGCCTCTATACCGGATATCGACGTGACCGGATGGAAGTGGCCTTGGGATCGGCGCTGCTGCTGGTTGGAATCGGCAAGACGCCCTATGCCGAGTTGGTGGGCCATCATCTGTCACAGGGCTTTGGCACCGACCGTTCGGTAGAACGCGCGCAGGACTGGTACGGGGTCGCAATCGCTGCGCTTGAGGGTGATCAGGATGTCGTCTTTGCGCCGGGCCAGCCCGAGCGGGTCGAACTTCTGCGCGCCGCTTCGACAGGTTTGGGGGGCGGTATGCCCTTGCCACAAGCCCAGCCTGCCGGTCTGCCTGCCTTCAAGCTGGATTAGGGCGGCGGGTTGACCGCAACCGACAGGGCAGGGGCCGGATCGGCCCCTGCCGCAACTCTGTGCCGCTCCGGCGCTGCGGCTGCATTTAGCCCCTTCACAAGCTTGCGGGCATTGTCTATACGGCCCCACGTTACCTGATCACGTGCGGTCGTGGCGGAATGGTAGACGCGCAGCGTTGAGGTCGCTGTGGGGTAACTCCCGTGGAAGTTCGAGTCTTCTCGACCGCACCAAATCACCCCCTTGAGGGGCCTGTTTTTTAAGGCTATCAGGCATATCGCGCCCATCCCGAGACACAAAACGGGACACATATGGGACACTTGCGATGGTGGTGATGATGAAACTCAAATACGTTGATGAACTCTCAGGAGGCCGCAAACGGTTCCGCCGTCGCTTCCCTAAAGCTGTTGCTGGGGTCTTGGGAGAAGAGTTTTTTCAGGTGTCTATGAAGGCTCGCGAGGGTGCCGCGCTGGTAAGAGAACAAGAAGCACTCCTCGCCGAATATGAAAAGATCGTTGCGAAGGCCAAGCGCAGGGGGGCAGGGCAGGGTGTCCTTTCGCCGCTTGAGCATTGGCGCGAAGCTGTCGCCGAAGTCACCGCCATGAAGGAGGGAATAGTCGGCAATCTGAGTGATGATGATCGGCAAGAAGTCCTAGCGGATGATTTACATCGCCGAGGTGCAGACCCCACCATGATCAGAGCATTGATGATGCCAGATGCCGAAGAGCCGCCTGTCACCATGCTGGATGCCAAGCGCATGTATGAGCAGGAACGGCTTGGGGACAACCCCGGACGCAACCAGAAGAACCGTTTGGAGCGCGTCTGTCGTCGGGTAGAGGCCGCGTTGGGGCCGCTCGGGAAGCTGCCGTTGGTTGACTTGAAGGACGCGCACGGGCGCAAGCTTCGAGACTACATGCTGGGTGTCGCTGCAAACGGTAAAGGCGGCAAACTTTTGGCCCCTCGAACTGTCCGGCGGGAGTTAGATATGGTCTCCACTATGGTCAACTTGGCGGTCAAGTCATTCGACCTTGAGAAGGAAGCCAAGAACCCGTTCGAGGGCATTTCACTGGCTACACCGAACAAGGCCCCGCAGACCGAATGGGAACTTCGCGACCCGCTTCCGGCCCCCGTTCTCGAAGCCATGCGGACCCGCATGACGGGCAAGTTGCGGCGTCCTGAACTTGGTCTGATCTGGCGCATCCTTGAGGGAACCGGATGCAGGGGCGCTGAGGTTGTCGGACTACGCGTCGAAGATGTTTTCTTTGACCACCGATATCCTCACATCTGGGTCCGGTGGCATGAAGACAGGAGCGTGAAAACACAGACCAGCATCCGAGCGGTGCCTCTTGTGGGTGACGCATTGGACGCGATGAAGGAAGCCTTGGCGCTGTCTCGTGACGGCTCCCATATGCTGTTCGCAAGTTACGCCCGAGAGAATGGCCCCGATGCCGTATCGCAAGCGCTCATGAAGCACCTTCGTGCCGTTACCAATGACCCCCGCCATGTGGTCTACTCTTTGCGGCACAACATGAAGGACCGTTTGGTGACAGCGGGCGTAGATCACCGTGACGAAAACCGCATCCTCGGTCATTCTCTCGGAGGTGTGGGCGACCGAGTGTATGGGGGAGGGGAGGCAAGGTTGAAGGCGGCTTTTGAGGCCATGCAAAAAGCCCTCGCAGTGGCGCTGTAGGCCCCCCCTAAATCGGATTGAGGCTCGTCCCGCTTGGCCCTCAGATGTTCCACCTTGCGGAGGTCGTCGAGGGTGGCCGCTCGGTGTGCCGTGGAGGGTTCCGGCTTGGTGTCCTTGAAGTCCAACATCTCGCGGATGCTGTTGGCCTGCTGAAAAGTAACCCACGAGTTACTTTTGACCTCAGCCACCTTGATGTAGATCGCACGGGTCTTTTTGGTGAACGTCAGGTTCTCCTCACACCACGGTTCATACTCCCCGTGGGCCAGCTTATGTTTCACCGCGATCAGTTCCTCACCGATCTCGGCAGCGATCTCCTTGGCGGTGCGCCCGAGGCGCTGGACCCGAAAAAAATCCCCCACAGCCGCTGGGCCATGAGGGGATGATTGGTCAGGTGATTTCCTCTTGGGAGAGCCACCGCTTCTGGTCTCCGCTGGGCTGTCCTTTCTGAACCTCCTTCGCACGTCTGTAAGCTTCCTGTTCGGCGTGCCGCTCTGCGTATCGGGTCTGAGCTTTTGCGGCCACCTCAGCCGCCGATAGGGTGCCGCTGAACGTCACGCCTGCAGTTGTCGATTGGTTGCACTTCGGGTCGAAGCCGCCGGGTGCGCCCTCGGT
Source organism: Seohaeicola saemankumensis (assembly GCF_021021435.1). Classification (GTDB taxonomy): domain Bacteria; phylum Pseudomonadota; class Alphaproteobacteria; order Rhodobacterales; family Rhodobacteraceae; genus Seohaeicola. The sequence continues at coordinate 135,338 of NZ_JAINWI010000010.1, read as the reverse complement.
GACCTTGGGTCTGTATGGAGTAGCCATGTCGGCATCCTTTCTGTCTGGTGTGATGGTGCCCCCGAGCGAGGATGCTCAGGGGCGCGTTGGGCGGGTATTAGCCGCGCGAGAAGGTGATGATCTTCTGTTTCACGGCCACCTCCCATGGCACCTGTGTCCCGTGAACGATGACGTTGATGCCTCCTCCTGCCTTTTCGGAGAACTGCCAACCGGCCTCGGTCAGCATCGCCTTCACACGGGCACCTTCATAACGGTCCATCGCGGGTAGGTAGGCCTCAGCCATGGCGCGAAGACCTTCCGGCTTCCCGTGAACAAAGAGGTTCCGAGCCGCCTCGGTAAACTCCGACTTGCGCCTGAGGTCCGAGGTGATGAACGCTTGGAAGGCGTCCTCGTCCTCGATGCCTGCCTCGGCAAGAATGTCTGTGCCCGTGTCGTATGCACCTTGCCAGACGGTCTCGACTTTGGCCCGCATCTCAGCAGGCTCTACGCCCTCGATGGATGCCATGCGCTCGATTGCTGTCGCGTCCAAGTCGCCGGTATGCAGCACGCTGTCCACGGCTCGGAACATGTTGCCGGGGTGATGTTTCTGGGTGGCAAGAAGCTCCTGCAGGGTTGCCTGAGCCTTCTCCCCGAAGGTCACCGTATCGTCTTCCGCTTCAGCCCTCTTCTCATTGGCCTTGTCTGCCGGAGCCTTGGCCCCAGAGGTCGGGTCTTTCAGTGCTGCAGTTGTGGCCTTGTCGGAGAACGAGCCGTCAGGGTTGCGGTTCACGAGACCCAGATGTGCGGCCACGTCCAGTGTGATCGTCGCCCCTTGGTATTTGATCAGGTCATTGCCGTTGGGGTTGCGGGTCATGATGGGGCTGCCTGCCTGTGAGCGCACAGTGGCCATGACGCCCTCGCTTTCGTCGTCGTTCGCGCGTGCCGTGAAGCCTGCCGAGGTGTCGCGCCCACGGAAACCGCCGTCGCTGGGGCCTGACCCTCCGAGGGGAGCGGGGCTGTCGGGGCTGGTCAGTGTCGATGCTGAACCTTCGATCTCGCCAGTTGCTGTAATCCAGTTTGCCATGATGATGTTCCTTGCTTTTTCAGTTGATGGGCGGCGTTAGCCGTTGGTGGTGTCAGCGGTCGAGCCGCCGAAGTTTGCGTGTCCGAGGATGCGTTCCAGACCCTCGGCCATGAGTGCTGCCAGAACTTCAGCCCGAGAGATTTCCTTGCCGGTGGCCTTGAGATGCCGCGCTTGGAGCATCTCGATCACGGCCATCTGGTCGATGCGGATGCGGGTGGTTATCCAGCATGGGCGATTATCCCAAGGCATATTCCGTGCGGCATTTGTCGCGCCTTCCTCGGCACTCATGATCTCTATGGTCGGAACCATCGAAACGAGCTTCTTGCGAAGGTAGCGGGTCCAACGAGCGCGATTTCGTTCCCCCACGGCGGTTGCCTTCGTCTTGGCGGGGCGGGTGTAAGTGATGATCATCTGGGTCTCCTCCGCAGTTGTTTCGGTTGGGGCGCTGAGAAAAAGGCCGTTTTGAGGGGGGTCGGGATGAAACAGGGGGTGTCCCCTCGGTAGACCGCGAGAAGGCCCTCAAACTGTGGGTTTTCCGCACGGAGAATGGCTGCGAGCTTCGAGACTATCGGCCCGTCACCGATGATCTCGTGACCGAGAGAAGACCTTGCCCGCTGGGTGGTTCGATACTCGCTCTTGTTCCGGTAGACCCGGACTGCATCAAGGTCGATGCGGATGGTGTCCGTCATCTCGTTTTCCTTCTATGGAATTGAAAACGCCCCCGCCGGGAGGACCGACAGGGGCGCGTTGAGGATGTGTGAACCGCGCAATTTGCGTGGTCTATGGTTGCGTGGTTGGGGTCGTTCAATTCAGCCTCGCGGGCACCTCTCGGGGTTCCGTCCGGGTTCCTCTGAAGTCACCGTCATCGGCATCGAGGAAGCCGCCTTCGTTCATGTCGGGTTCCATCCATGAGGTGTCCCGGTCGTCTTCCTCATCGCCGCCCCCGAGGTAATCCGCGATGCTGGCCAACTGGCGCACCCCAAGGGCTTCCTGTAGCGCGTCCCCGATGATTTCCACGTCACGGGTTCTCACCTCATTCAAGGCGGCTTTGAGGGCTTGGGACAGGGCTGCAACCATCGCCTGCCGCGCGGCATCTGAGGGCGGCTCATAATCGCTCTTTACGGGGAACCTACGGTCGATGAGCCATTTCCCGGTTGGCGTTTCACCCGCCTCGGTGAACTTTCTGAACTGTTGGCGCATGCTCAAGATGGTGCGCTCGGAGACCCCCGAGGCCCTCGCCAAGCGCGGCTTCGAGATCGTCTTCGGGTAAGCCTGCACCAGCTTCCATGCCGCGTTAAGGCGCTCCTGCATGGTGAGCGGCAAGGTGTCCTTCGAGTTCGCCATGAGGGCAGCGAGATGGGCTTCCATACGGTTGCCCGATATCAGCATCGCGGGGATGCCCCGGCCTTCGATCTTCCCGGCGGATTGCTCCGCCCGATAGGCTGCAAGGCGATAATGGCCGTCGAGAAGAACCAAGCGGCCCGTTGCGGTGCCCTTGTCATCTGCCTCCTGCCAAACCAGCACAGCGTCCAGCCTTCCGGTGTTCCGCAAGGTCTTCCTGAGCGCGGCCAGATGGATGCCGCTATCGGGGCCTGAGCGATGTCGGAAGGTGGCGTCGGTGGTGATCTTGTTCCGGTCGATATTCGTGAGAGTTCTGTTCTGCATGTCATCGGTCCCTGTTGCATGCGTTTTGGTGGTTGGTGGTCGTGTGACAAGTTGTGAAAAGCACAGATGAGGCCCCTTCGCAGGCATCCGCCAAAAGGAAACCGCCCCGACAACCCATGAGGTCACCGAGGCGGGCACCGGAACGAAAATGCGAAGTCAACATCACTTGACTTGCACAGGAGAACCGCCCGTCGTCGCCGAGCCGCCCTTGGCGATGCCGCTACTACATCGGAAGGGGACCGCTCAGGGTCGGTTCTCTTATGCTAGGGGGGTGGGTTCAATATATTCTGCTATCGGGCGTCCCAGACACTGGTCTCGGCTTTCTTAGGGCTAGGGAGTGGGTGAATTGATGTTCTGTCGTCAGCCGGTCTTGGTCTCGCTGACAACGCGATACACCGACTGCCTACTGATACCGAGCCTTCTGGCAATTTCCGCAGGACCGACGCCTTCCTCTCGAAGCTGGCAAACCTTTGCTGCGTCGATACTGGCGGGGCGTCCCTTATAGGGGCTTTCGTCGCCTTTGGCCTTCGCAGCGGCGATACCCTCGCGCTGGCGGGCCTTCCTGATTTCGGTCTCGAACTCTCCGAATGCTGAGAGCATCGTGAAGAACAAGCGACCCTCGGGCGATGCGGTGTTGATAGGCTGTTCCAGCGCCGTGAGGTCGGCCCCTGTCTCCTCGATCTGCGCCGCAATGGTCAGAAGGTCTTGGGTTGAGCGTGCAAGCCGGTCCAGCCGCGTGATAACCACGCAGTCGCCCTTGCGCAGGCTTCGCAGCATGTGCGCCAACTGCTCACGCCCCTCCCGCTTCGTGCCGCTGGCCTTCTCCGCATACAGATGACGCGTGGCGACCCCAGCCTTCTCCAAGGCAGTGGTTTGGACCTCAAGCGACTGGCCCGCTGAGGACACCCTTGCGTAACCTACAAGGGCACCTCCACGGGCCTCCACAGTCTGTTTCAGGGTGGCGACGTTGGCTATCGCAGAGGTCATGTCAGATTCTCCGGTGTGTAACTTTTGGATATCTGCATATCCGTTACAGTCACTTAAATATCCGGTCAACCCTAATGTTACGCATCTGGCCTATTTAAGTCATGTAACGTGAGAGTATACCCATGCGTTACATAGCTTCAGCCTTCCGGTGGTTCATGAAGGTGACGGTGGTGAACGGGAGGTCGAAGACGACAATTCCCGACCCCTCTCGGGTCACCTTGAAGGGATGCCTAACGGTTTCGCGCTGGGCGAGGATAGAGAAGCGCCCGAGGCGGATGTCGAAGATGATCATGGGGTGTTCCTTGCGTAGATGTGAAGGCGGGCATGAGGCCTCGCCTCCTCTACATCGGCAGCGCAGGAACGATAGTCAAGCTATTGTTTTTGCTTCACTTTAGGAGCATTCTCGCAGGTGGAGCTAACGGTGTCCCGAGGGTGCCCCCACGGGGGGACACGCGGTGCCTCTCTATCTATCTTTGGGTGTCGCATTTTTGCAGTAAAATAATCTGGGCTTGCTAAACGCGCGGGCGCTCTGGAGAATTGCCGTTGCGCGTGAAGCGGCAAGAGGCAGGGGAGGCGTCATGATTGATTGGTCGCAAGTGGATTGGGCGGTAGTTCTCGCTACCTTCTGCGGTCCCGTTCTAGCGGTTCTGATAACCCTTTGGCACCAAGGGAGGTCGGCTAGAAAAGACGCACAGCGTTCAGTTTATGCGACGATGATGCGATACAGGCGGCACCCGACCAGTCTGGACTTTGTGGGTGCCTTCAATCTTGTTCCCGTCCACTTCCACAACAACAAGGTAGTGATGGAGAAATATAACAGGGCCTTGGACATACTTAACGATCCCTTATGGTCTCAAAGGGAAGCGACCACGCGGCTAAACGAAAACTTTCAAACCGCCATCGCTCACCTATTGTCCAACATGTCGCGAGCGGTGGGGTTGCCAGTAGAACAAATCACAATCCTCAACGGTGCTTATGCGCCCCAAGGCTGGGCAGATGATGAGCAAGACCAAAGGACGCTGAGGCACGCTCTCATAGGTGTTCTGATCGGCGCGCGACCGCTGCCAGTCTATATCTCCGACGAAAAGAAGGGGTCACGGATAGAACATAAGCCTGAAGCAGGTGTGGCTCTCGAAGCGTCGTTGAAGACAGAAACAGACAACAGTTAGTTGGCTCCTTTTTCCTAGCCGAGCCTTTTTTAAGGCTGCCATACGCTAGACTTCGCCGCGCTTTTGTGAGACACAAATAGCTCACGTTTTGGGACACATGGGCGACAAGCGGTTCTGATTATTCTATAAAAAAACAGGTGTATAGAGGTGTTCAGGTAGAGTTGGTTAGTCTTCTCGACCGCACCAATCAGGCCGGTTCAACCGGGACCCGCCCTCCTGATACAGTCAGCCGAAACAGAGCCTGCGTGGTGCGACGCCGCGTCTCGTGCTGTTTTCCGTGCTTTCCATCCTGCGCCTGACGTGCTGTTATCCCGTGGAATTGATTTTCGCAGGGAGGAAATAGGCATGAATATGAACTTCGGGATGCGCCCCGAGAATCGCAAGCTGCTGGACCGCGTCGCCGCGATGATCCGCGACGAGGTGATGCCTCTGGAGGATGCGTATCACGCCGAGATCGACAAGGAAGACCGTTGGCAGTTCACGGCCCGCCAGACTGAGATTCTGGAAGGATTGAAAGCCAAGGCCAAATCCGAAGGTTTGTGGAATTTCTGGCTGACCGATAGCGAGAAAGGGTTTGGCCTGACCACGGTTGAATACGCCTATTTTGCCGAAGAGATGGGCAAGACGCCTCTTGGGGCCGAGGTGTTCAACTGCGCCGCACCCGATACCGGCAACATGGAAGTGTTCGAGCGCTATGGCACAGCGGCCATGAAGCAGGAATGGCTGGCCCCGCTGTTGGACGGCAAGATTCGTTCAGCCTATCTGATGACCGAACCCGATGTGGCTAGCTCGGACGCGACCAATGTGTCGATGTCCTGCGTGCGCGACGGCGACAGCTATGTGCTGAACGGCGAAAAATGGTGGGCCTCGGGCGCCGGAGATCCGCGCTGCAAGGTCTATATCGTCATGGTCAAGACAGGCGGGGATGACGCGCCCAAACATGCCCGCCATTCGATGATCGTGGTGCCTGCGGGCACTTCGGGGATCGAGATTCTGCGCCCGATGGAAGTCTACGGCAATGACGACGCGCCGCATGGCCATATGCATATCCGGTTCAAGGATGTGCGCGTGCCTGCCGAAAACCTGCTTCTGGGCGAGGGGCGCGGTTTCGAGATCAGCCAGGGCCGTCTGGGGCCCGGTCGTATCCATCACTGCATGCGCGCCATCGGGCAGGCGGAATCCGCGTTGGAACTGATGTGCAAGCGCTCATTGGCGCGCGAGGCCTTCGGCAAAAAGCTGGCGCAACTGGGGGCCAATTTCGATATCATCGCGGAATGCCGCATGGAGATCGAGATGGCGCGCCTGCTGTGCCTCAAGGCGGCATGGTACATGGATCAGGGCGACAAGCGCGCCGCAGCACCGTGGATCAGCCAGATCAAGGTGATCGCACCCCGCGTCGCCCTCAAGGTGATCGACGAGGCGGTGCAGATGTTCGGCGGGCAGGGTGTCAGCCAGGACACGCCTTTGGCGCATAAATGGACCCATGTGCGGACCCTGCGTCTGGCGGACGGGCCGGATGCCGTGCACCGTCGGCAGGTGGCGCGGGCTGAACTGAAAAAATACACGCAGGAAAAAGTCTGAGCATGTGATTCTCAGACATCAAATAGGGGCTTTTCGGAGCCCCTTTTTCACGAACGCGGTTCAAACAGGATGCAGAAATCCTGCGCAGCAAGGCTTGCCTCAGTACCTGTGGCAAGATGAAACGCCGCGTCGCCCATGCTATTGTCTTGCCCAAATTCTCGAATCCCCGGCAAACGATCCGGTGCGATCACGGCGTTATTCCGCCGGCTGGAAGCCCTCGATCAACTGTCGCAGTCCGAAAGCGGCACCTGCAAGGATTGCAGCAAAGGTCAGAGGGGCCGAGAAAGCCAGCACCGAGAAGGCCGATATCCCCTGTCCGATGGTGCATCCCAGCGCCAGCACAGCGCCGACGCCCATCAAGGCGGCCCCGGTGATCTGGCGGCGCAATTCGCGCGGGTCCTCGCAGGCTTCCCAGCGGAAATGCCCTTTGAAGAGCGAGCCGATAAACGCCCCGATGATCACACCCGCAACCGAGCCGACGGCAAAAGACGGCGCGCGGGCCGAGCCGGTCATGGCGTAGAGCAGGCTTTCACCGACAGGCGCGGAAAAGCTGTGCGAAACAACAGGCATCTCGGTAAAGCTGGTGGTGGCCACCCAATAACTACCGGCCCAGCCGCTGACGATGCCCAGCGCGACAACGCCCGACCAGAAGATCGCCTTGCCATTGGCCCGAAATCCTGGAGAGGCCAATGTGCCTGCAACGATCAGCGCGCCGATCAGCATGCCGATCAGCGGCACCTGCGCGCCAGTCATCTGTGCAAGAAGATGCGCGAAGCCCGGGGGCATCTCGCCCGGAACGACATCCTGCTGGTTGACCAGCATGGCTCGCAGCGGTGCAAGCGGACCGGACATCACGAAATAGGCCGACAGCCCCATGACCAGAACGATAACGAAGGCGCGCATATCGCCGCCCCCCAGCCGTGCGATGGAGCCGAAGCCGCAATTGCCTGCCAGCGCCATGCCATATCCGAACATCAGCCCGCCGATGATCGAGACCAGCGGCATCCAGCGGATTGACAGGTAGAAAGATCGCTCGGGTTCCAGCAAGCCGCCCGCCATCAGGCCGAAGCTGCCGATCACCGACAAACCGATTGCCAGTACCCACATTCGCATGCGGGTGTCGTTCTGTCCGTAAAGTAGGTCTTCGATCGCACCCATGGTGCAAAACCGCCCCAGCCTTGCGGCAAGCCCCAGCAGCAAGCCGCTGGCCATGCCGATCAGGGCCACAAGGGCGCTGTCACTGATCCACTCGAACATCGCCCGATCCTCCCCGATCTGGTAAAGCTCAGATGTTCCGCTGTGCGTCGTCTGCACAGAACAAATCGTACACGATTTCCAGTATACGTTTGGGACGGTCATCCGCCAAACGGTAATAGATCGCCTTACCATCGCGGCGGGGAACGACAAGTCCCTCCAGCCTGAGGCGCGACAATTGTTGGCTGACAGCCGCTTGACGGGCCGACAAGAGCTCTTCCAGTTCGGTGACGGATTTTTCGCCCGTGACCAGATGGCACAGGATCAGCAACCGGCCTTCATGGCTGATCGCTTTGAGAAAGTTACTTGCTGTTGTCGCATTCTCGACGAACAGGTCCATCTCGGCATCCGAGATGCTGTTAGAAAATACCGGAAGTGGCACCTGCCTTTCCCCTTCTTCTGTCTCCGAAGCGTATGCCGTCGCACAAACCTTCTCAGGGCAGGCTGCCGTCGGAACGCAGGTATCACGAATGACTGGCCCAGCCTTGCGACCGAACCCTATCAGCGCGCCAGCAAAGCCGCTAAAATCAGCTGGCCCCGATGAAATCCGTCTTCTCCTTTAGCAGTTTTTCCAGAAGACCCCAGAAAAAATCCTCACCCGGATAGCCTTCGATACGGCCGAGTTCCTGTCCGTCCTCGATCAGGATGAATGTGGGAGTGAAGAGGGCAGGTCGCGCGAAGGTCATCCCCGCAGGTGCGCCATCGCGGATATCGACGATACGCAGCGGCGCATAGGCACCCAGATCCGTATTGGGATAGGCTGGGCCGATCTGTTCCTTCCACGCGATGCAATAGGGGCATCCCGCGCGGTCCACCATGACCAGTTCGGCGGCCGCAAGCGGCAAAGCTGCAAACCATGTCACGGCGATCAGCCCGGTTGTCGCAAGGCGGCGGGAAAGACGGTCGATCAGGCGCATGACAGATCCGGTTGGTTTCAACACTGAACGGTTGCTGCGCGAGAGTGGCAGCAGATGATTGACGACGACGGTATACACAACGTAATCTGAATATGTGAATAATTCAAGGAGTCCCGCTGATGCTGGACATTTCCTATGCTGGTGCGGCGCTGGCCGGTCTGTTGTCGTTCTTTACGCCCTGTATCCTGCCGATGGTTCCCTTCTACTTATGCTACATGGCGGGCATTTCCATGTCCGAACTGCGGGAGGACGGGGCTATCGCCGCTGGCGCGCAAAAGCGCCTTGTCATTTCGGCCATATTTTTTGCGCTTGGTGTCAGCACGATATTCGTCTTGCTGGGAATGGGGGCCACGGCGCTGGGGCAGACCTTCGCGCAGTGGCGGCAACCTCTGTCCTATCTGGCCGCGGCGGTACTGCTGATCTTCGGGCTTCACTTTCTGGGCGTGATCCGTATCGGGCTGCTCTATCGCGAAGCACGGATCGACAGCAAGGCCGCGCCGACGACCGCAATCGGGGCCTATGTCATGGGGCTGGCCTTTGGTTTCGGCTGGACGCCATGCGTGGGGCCGGCGCTTGCCGCGATCCTGATGGTCGCCAGCGGAATGGGAGACATCTGGCAGGGCGGCGCGTTGCTGCTTGTCTACGGGTTGGCCATGACCGCGCCATTTGTCGTGGCTGCACTGTTTGCCAAGCCCTTTCTTGGCTGGATGCAGCGCAACCGCAAATATCTGGGGCATGTGGAAAAGGTGATGGGTGTCATGCTGATCATCTTTGCTATCCTGATCGCAACCAATGCGGTCAACCTGATTGCCGATGTCATGATTCGCTGGTTCCCCGGCTTCTTGTCGATCGGTTGAAACGCCACGGAGTGAGAACGACATGAGACAGATATTGACCGGAGTTCTGGCCGCCGCCTGCACCATCGGCTTGGGGCTGGGGCCGCTTGCCGCAGCGGAACTGGGGGATGACGGGCTGCACAAGACCGCATGGATGCGCGATACGTTCAAGGATTTGCGCGACGATCTGGCCGAGGCCAATGCCGAGGGCAAGCGCCTTGCTATCATCTTCGAGCAGCGCGGCTGCATATACTGCACGAAGATGCATGCTGAGGTTTTCCCCGATTCGGAAATCGATTCGTTCATCCATGAGACCTACTTTGTGATCCAGATGAATATGTTTGGCGATGTCGAGGTGACGGATTTCGATGGCGAAACCCTGCCCGAAAAGGAGATGGCCCGCAAATGGGGGCTGCTGTTCACGCCGACTTTGATGTTCCTGCCGCAGGACGTCCCCGAAGGCGTGACCGCCCCGCAGGCCGCCGTGGCTGTCATGCCGGGGGCCTTCGAAAAAGGTACGACTTTGGCTATGTTACGCTGGGTGGCGGAAAAGGGATATGAAGGGGACGAACCCTTTCAGAAATACCTTGCCCGGTCTCTGTCCGAGTAACACAGTATAGCTTTGCCGGTTCAAGGCGTCGGGCAGAGTTTGTAAAAGTCTTCAGATAAGTAAATTCGTTTTTATGAATTTGTTGTTGCGCGAGACCTTGTGCGTGGACTACGGTATACAAAGCTAACTCAGCCAGAAGATCTGGTAGCTAAGGGAGGGAACATGAAATTTTCAGTACTGACACTCGCGGCGTCGCTTGTGGCAACCGGTGCCTTCGCGGCTGAACCTGTGGCTCCGGCCGATGTGGTTTATACCGACGGCGCGATCGAGGCATCGCTGTCCGGCACAGCCGGCAACCCCGAAGAGGGGGCAAAGGTCTTCGGAAGTCGCGCGATGGGCAATTGCGTGGCATGCCATGAAGTGACCAGCCTCAATTCGAATTTCCCCGGCAATGTCGGCCCGATGCTTGACGGTGTCGGCAGCCGCTGGAACGAGGCCGAGTTGCGCGGCATCGTCGCGAATGCGAAACTGATGTATGAAGGCACGATCATGCCTGCCTTCTACAAGGTGGACGGGTTCACCCGTCCGGGTAACGGGTATACCGGCAAGGCCGCCGAGACACTGGAACCCATCCTGTCCGCCCAACAGATTGAAGACGTCGTTGCGTTCCTGATGACTCTGAAAGACGAGTAATCGGACACACCAGGATATAAGGAGACACCAAACATGGAATTCACAAGACGCGATACACTGGCGATCGGCATGGGGGCTGTTGCCATTACCGTGCTGCCCTTCCGTGTGAACGCAGCTGCAGAAGAAGCCATTTCCGCATTTACCGGCGGTGCAGATATTGCCGAAACCGGTGTGACGCTGATCGCGCCCGAGATTGCCGAGAACGGCAATACCGTACCGATCGGGGTCGAGGCGGAGGGCGCTGTGGCGATCATGGTTCTGGCGATGGGCAACCCGACACCGGGCGTTGCAACCTTCACCTTCGGCGAATTGGCAGGGGCACATTCGGCCTCGACCCGTATCCGTCTGGCTGGCACGCAGGATCTGGTTGCTATCGCCCAGATGGCAGATGGCAGCTTTGCGAAGGCCAGCTCGAACGTGAAAGTAACAATCGGCGGCTGCGGCGGCTGATCTGCGCCACATCCCTCCGGTCTGACGGGCCGGAAACCGCAAACGCATTGCAAGATTTAGGAGAGTTAAAATGGCAGAAGGCGTAAAACCCCGCGTCAAGGCCCCCAGCTCGGCAGCAGCCGGCGAAGCGGTCGTTCTGAAAACCCTGATCAGCCACCAGATGGAATCCGGACAGCGCAAGAACGCTGACGGCACGCCCATCCCGCGCTCGATCATCAACCGCTTCACCTGCGAGTTCAACGGAAAGTCCGTGATCGACGTCAAGATGGAGCCAGCGATCTCGACCAACCCGTATTTCGAGTTCGAAGCCGTGATTCCCGAAGCCGGTGATCTGAAGTTCACCTGGTACGACGATGATGGCGACGTCTATGAGGACGTCAAGTCTGTCGCCATCGCGTAAGGCAAGAAGACCAAGCAAGATCCCGGGATGCGGACAGTAGATGATCCGCGCCCCGGGCAGCCAAAAGGGAGGGTATCATATGAAATTCAAGGCAATGACGGCTATAGCTGCGCTGCTGCTGTCGGTTCCAGCGATGTCGCTGGCCGATCCAGATGAGGACCAGTTGGTTCTCAACGGAGAGATGGAGTCGGTCACCGAGACCGCTGCGCCGGCACATCTGTCCGATGTTCTGGACACGATCTATTCGGGATGGCGCTTCCGCGAGAACGAAACCCAAGCTCTGCAGATGGACGATTTCGACAATCCAGGCATGATCTTTGCCGATCTCGGTCTGGATCAGTGGAACGCTGTCGAGGGCGAGGAGGGCAAATCCTGTGCAAGCTGCCATGACGATGTGACCGAAAGCATGAAAGGCGTGCGCGCTGTCTATCCCAAGTGGAACGAGGCAGCAGGTGAGGTCCGGACCCTTGCGATGCAGATCAACGACTGCCGCGAGACCAACATGCAGGCCGAGCCCTACAAATACAACAGCACCCAGATGACAAACATGGAAGCCCTGATTTCTGTGCAGTCGCGCGGCATGCCGGTCAATGTGGCAATCGACGGTCCTGTTCAGGCGACATGGGAAGCGGGCAAGGAAATGTACTACACCCGTTTCGGCCAGTTGGAGCTGTCTTGCGCCAACTGTCACGAGGACAACTATGGCAACATGATCCGTGCCGATCACCTGAGCCAGGGCCAGATCAACGGCTTTCCGACCTACCGTCTGAAGAACGCAAAGCTGAACCAGACGCATGACCGCTTCCGCGGTTGTATCCGCGACACACGCGGGCACACGTTCGACGTCGGCAGCCCGGAATTTGTGGCGCTGGAGCTATACGTGGCAAGCCGTGGGAACGGCCTGTCGGTCGAAGGCCCGTCAGTCCGTAACTGAAGATGATTTCGGGGGCGGACTAACCGCCCTCGAAACACCCGCATTCGCAATTTGACAAGCTGGCCTATTCGGCCGAACCGCTGGCCGCTTCGGGCAGTGGACTGGAACAACTCAAACTAATTCGGAGCCCGCCCCATGATCTCTCGCCGTGATTTTCTTCAAGCCGGCATGGCCGCATCCGCGCTGGTGGGCGCATCGGGCTTTGGCAACTGGTCGCGTCTGGCGGCCCAGCAAGCCCTGACACAGGATCAGTTATTGCAATTCGATACCTTCGGCAACGTGTCGCTGATCCATATCACGGACATCCACGCACAACTGAAACCGATCTATTTCCGCGAGCCCGAAATCAATCTGGGCGTCGGCGACAACAAGGGTCATGTGCCCCACATCACCGGCGCTGATTTTCGCAAACTCCACGGGATCGAGGACGGCTCTCCCTCGGCCTACGCGCTGACGTATAATGACTTTACAGCGCTGGCAAAAACCTATGGCCGGATGGGTGGCATGGACCGTGTTGCAACGGTTGTGAACGCGATCCGTGCGGAACGGCCCGATGCCCTGCTGCTGGATGGTGGCGATACATGGCACGGCTCTTACACCTGCTATCACACGCAAGGACAGGACGTCGTCAATGTGATGAACGCGCTCAAGCCGGATGCGATGACCTTCCATTGGGAATTCACGCTGGGCACGGAACGTATCCGTGAACTGGTCCAAGGACTGCCCTTTGCTGCATTGGGTGCCAATATTTTCGATGCAGAATGGGATGAGCCGTCCGAGGATTTCAAACCCTATGAGATGTTCGAGCGCGGCGGCGTCAAGATCGCGGTGATCGGGCAGGCCTTCCCCTATATGCCGATCGCCAATCCCGGCTGGATGTTCCCCGAATACAGCTTTGGCATCCGTGACCAACGGATGCAGGAAATAGTGGACGAGGTGCGCGCTGCAGGGGCTGAACTGGTCGTCTGCCTCAGCCATAACGGCTTTGACGTGGACAAGCAGATGGCATCGCGGGTGACGGGTATCGACGTGATCCTGACGGGGCATACCCATGACGCCTTACCCGAGCCTGTGCTTGTTGGCGAGACGATCCTGATTGCATCAGGCTCGAACGGCAAGTTTGTAAGCCGTGTCGATCTGGATGTCCGCGACGGGCGGATGATGGGTTTCCGCCACAAGCTGATCCCGATTTTCAGCGACGTGATCGCACCCGATACCGCCGTTGCCGCCGTGATCGACGAACAGCGCGCACCCTATATGGACCAGTTGACCGAGGTGATCGGGCAGGCGGATACGCTGCTGTACCGCCGTGGCAATTTCAACGGCACATGGGACGACCTGATCTGCGACGCCCTGATTTCCGAGCGCGAGGCAGATATCGCCATGTCACCCGGCGTGCGCTGGGGGCCGTCGATCCTGCCCGGGCAGGACATCACCCGCGAGGATATCCACAACGTCACCTCGATGACATATGGCAAGGCTTACCGCACAGAAATGACAGGGGAATTCCTGAATGTCATTCTGGAAGACGTCGGTGACAACCTGTTCAACACCGACCCCTATTACCAGCAGGGCGGTGATATGGTGCGCGTGGGCGGTCTGGGCTACCGGATCGACATTTCCAAGCCGATGGGCCAGCGCATTAGCGAGATGACCCTGCTCAAGACCGGCGAGGCGATTGATCCCGCGCAAACCTATGTCGTGGCGGGGTGGGCTTCGGTCAACGAAGGCACCGAAGGTCCGCAGATTTGGGACGTGGTCGAGGACTACATCCGCAAACAGGGCACCGTAACGGTCGCCCCGAATACAAGTGTGCAGGTCGTGGGGGCCTAAAGCTCCCATGGCCACAGGAATAGTTTGACTCTATCAAATTCATAAAAATGAATTTGATGATCTGAAAAGGAGGCAAGGATAAATGACTGCCAACTCCAATGACATGAAGTCCTCGCGCCGCGCGTTCCTTCGGGGCGCGTTGGCCGCAGGTGGCGCTGTGGCAGGGGCCACGGCTGCGCGGGCTGCAGGGCCTGATCCCTTGATCACCGAGGTGCAATCCTGGGCCAGTGGTCTGGGTGCGCCGGTTGATGCCACGCCTTACGGTTTGCCGATCCAGTTCGAATCCGATGTGATCCGCCGCAACGTGGAATGGCTGACAGCGGACACGATCAGCTCGATCAACTTCACGCCGATCCATGCGCTGGATGGCACGATCACCCCGCAGGGTTGCGCGTTCGAGCGGCACCATTCGGGCGCGATCGAGCTGTCCAAGAAAGATTACCGCCTGATGATCAACGGGCTGGTGGATCGCGAACTGGTCTTCACCTATGAGGATCTCGAGCGTTTCCCGCGTGAGCAGCATGTCTATTTCTGCGAATGCGCTGCCAATACTGGCATGGAATGGGCGGGCGCGCAGCTCAATGGTGCGCAGTTTACGCACGGCATGATTCACAACATGGAATATACCGGCGTGTCGCTCCGCACCTTGCTGACCGAGGCAGGCTTGGATGCCGCCGGTGATCTGTCGGATAAGTGGGTCTATGTGGAAGGGGCCGATGCCTCGTCCAATGGCCGTTCGATCCCGATGGAAAAGGCGCTGGATGATGTGCTGGTTGCCTTCAAGGCCAATGGCGAGGCCCTGCGGATGGAACACGGCTATCCCGCGCGTCTGGTCGTGCCCGGCTGGGAAGGCAATATGTGGGTCAAATGGCTGCGCCGGATCGAAGTGGCGGATGCCCCCGTGGAAAGCCGCGAGGAGACCTCGAAATACACCGACACGCTGGCAGATGGCACATCGCGGAAATGGACTTGGGTGATGGACGCGAAATCCGTCATCACCAGCCCCAGCCCGCAATCGCCGATCCGTCACGGGAAAGGCCCGCTTGTGATCACCGGTCTGGCATGGTCGGGCCGTGGTGCGATTACCCGTGTCGATGTGACCGTGGACGGAGGCAAGACATGGCAGCCGGCGCGTCTGGCAGCGCCCGGTCAGAAAATGGCGCTGGCACGTTTCTATTTCGATCACAACTGGGATGGCGAGGAGATGCTCTTGCAGGCCCGCGCCCATGACGAGACAGGCTATGTCCAGCCGACCAAGGACCAACTGCGCGAGGTGCGCGGCCTGAACTCGATCTATCATAACAACTGTATCCAGACCTGGTGGGTGAAACCGAACGGGGAGGCTGAAAATGTCGAAATCTCTTAATCTTTACGGCGGTTTGGCGCTGGGCAGCGTTGCCATGTTGACGGCTGCTTACAATTTCGCCGATCGCAATGTGACGCCTTTCCCGACCGATGCGCGTTTGCAGGGCGAGGCGCCCTCAAATCCCGATCTCGGCTTTATGGTGCGCCCGGCTGTCGCCAGCACCAGCACCAGCGATGGACCTTTGGGGATCGGGCGCGTCGCCCTTCCCGAAGAGGTCGCGGCATGGGATCTGGATGTGCGCCCCGACGGTCACGGCCTGCCTGTCGGGTCTGGAAATGTCGCGGATGGTGACGAACTGTTTCAGGATTATTGCGCCGTATGTCACGGCGTCTTCGCTGAAGGCGTCGACAACTGGCCCAAACTCGCCGGTGGCTCGGATACGCTGGACCGCGACGATCCTCTCAAGACAGTAGGGTCATATTGGCCGCATCTGTCGACGGCGTGGGACTATGTCAACCGCTCCATGCCTTTTGGCAACGCGCAAAGTCTGGCCACAGACGAGGTTTATGCCATCACGGCCTATATCCTCTACTCGAACGATCTGGTGGATGACGATTTTGTCTTATCGAACGAGAACTTTTCCGAAATCGTGCTGCCTAACGCGGACGGTTTCATCATAGACGATCGTGACGAGACAGAATTGCCCGTCTTCTCGCAGGAACCCTGCATGGAGAATTGCAAGGAAGCTGTCGAAATCACGATGCGCGCTACTGTTCTGGATGTGACGCCGGACCAGACCGCTGCCCGTGAAGCCTTTATCGCGGAAGAAGCGGCAGAAGCCGAAGCCGAAGCTGCAGAGGAATCCCAACCCGCAGCAGAGACCGCGGCGACTGCGACAGAACCCTCTGAACCTGCCGCGAGCGAAACCGCAGCAGCGCCTGCAACAGCCGCGCTGGATATGGAACTGGTTGCCGCTGGCGAGAAGGTATTCAAGAAATGTGCTGCCTGCCATCAGGTGGGCGAGGGCGCACAGAACAAGACCGGTCCGCATCTGAACGGTGTGATGGGGCGCACGCTGGGCAGTGTCGAGGGGTTCAACTACTCCAAGACAATGGCTGAAATGGGTGCTGCCGGTGCCGTTTGGGATGACGAATCCATGGCCGCGTTCATGACCAAGCCGCGCGATTACGTGAAGGGCACCAAGATGTCTTTTGCAGGTCTGAAGAAGGAAGACGAGATCGCTGCCATCAACGCATTCCTGCATTCGGTGTCGCAGTAAGGACGCCGGACAGGGCCGCATCGCCGGCCCTGTCCATTCCACGTTGAGCGGCGTGGACAGACTGTGGGCCGATGTCGGAGGGGGCTGACCCGCGCTGAAGGCAAGGCTGCACAAGACATTTGTTCTACTGTCTAAGCTCTTGATCCATCATGTGTTCTCTCCTTTCGATCAAAGCCGCATCAGACGGACTTTCTGGCATCTGGCCCAGTGTCTGACTTGAAATTCCAGTTGTTTTCAGATCGTTTTCGGGGTCTTCTGACGACGCGAACGAACAGGATGAGATGATGATCAAAGCTCTGGTGAAGATCCTCGGACTGGCGGCGCTGTGTGGTGGTGGCGGCATCGCCCATGCCGATTTGTTGGGTGACGCAAAAAGGGGTGAAACGCTGTTTCGCGACTGTCGGTCCTGCCATCAGGTCGGTGAGGGAGCGCAGAACCGGATCGGCCCCCATCTCAACAATATCTTCGGACGCAAGGCGGGAAGTGTCGGGGACGACTACCGCTATTCCAAGGGGTTGGCGCGGATGGGTGCGGATGGCCTGATCTGGTCCTTCGACACGCTGGACGCCTATATCGAGAATCCCAAAGCGCTGGTCAGCGATACACGCATGGCCTATCGCGGCATGAAGGACGAGAAGGATCGCGCCGATCTGTTGGCCTATTTGCGTGATTTCTCGGCCAGCCCTGCGAATATCCCCGAAAGCCAGCCCACAGCGCGCCCGCGCGAGGTGGAACTGTCGTCCGAAACCCTCGCGATTGTGGGGGACAAGGCTTACGGCGAGTATCTGGCCAGCGAATGCCTGACCTGCCATCAGCGCAGTGGATCGAACGAGGGTATTCCCGGCGTAGTTGGCTGGCCCGTCGAGGATTTCGTGATCGCCATGCATGCTTATAAGCGGCAGATCCGCCCACATCCTGTGATGCAAATGATGGCAGGGCGGCTGTCCGACGAAGAGATTGCGGCATTGGCCGCATATTTTGAGGATCTGGAATGATCCCGCTGTTCTTAGGGAGGAACAAGACATGAGACTGAACAGACGAGCCTTTATCGGCACCGGTGTTGCAGCCACTGCTGCGTTGCAGGCCCCTATGGTGTGGTCGCAGGGACGCGCACGTGTCGTTGTCATCGGCGGCGGTGCCGGCGGCGCTACTGTCGCGCGCTATCTGGCCAAGGACAGCAATGGCGAGATTGACGTCGTGCTGGTGGAACCTGCGAAGCATTATTACACCTGCTTCTTTTCGAACCTCTATATCGGGGGTTTTCAGGATATGGCGGACCTCGGCCATTCCTATGGCACACTGGCTGCGGAATACGGGGTCAATGTCGTGCATGATTGGGCGGTCGGGGTCGACCGCGACGCCAAGACCGTGACGCTGGCGGGCGGCGCTGTGCTGTCCTATGACCGATTGGTCCTCAGCCCCGGTATCGACTTTGTCGACGGCTCGGTTCCCGGGTGGGATGTGAGCGTCCAGAACAAGATGCCCCATGCCTATAAGGGCGGATCGCAGGCGGAACTCCTGAAGGCGCAGATCGAGGCGATGCCGGAAGGCGGGCGTTTTGCGATGGTCGCGCCGCCCAACCCCTACCGCTGCCCCCCCGGTCCCTATGAGCGGATCAGTATGGTCGCACATCTGCTGACACAGGTGAACCCGACGGCCAAGATCCTGCTGGTTGACCCAAAGGAATCTTTCAGCAAACAGGCGCTGTTCGAGGAAGGCTGGCAAAAGCATTATGGCGGCATGGTCGAACGTATCGGTCCCGATTTCGGCGGCGACAAGGTCGAGGTGCGGGCCGACACGATGGAAGTCATCATCGACGGCAACGCCGAGAAAGTCGACGCCTGCAATGTGATCCCCGGCCAGAAGGCAGGCCGCATCTGCGAGATGGCAGGTGTGACCGAAGGAAACTGGGCTCCCGTGACAGGCCACACGATGCAAAGCCGCATTGATGGCAATGTTTATGTTCTGGGCGATGCAAGCAATCAGGGTGACATGCCGAAATCGGGCTATTCCGCGAACAGTCAGGCCAAGGTTGCCGCCATGGCAATCCGTGGGGAATTGCTGGGCAGTTCGGTCTTTCCGGCCAAGTTCTCGAACACGTGCTGGTCACTGATCGCAACCGATGACGGTGTCAAAGTCGGTGCCGCCTATGAGGCCACGGATGAGAAGATCGCCTCGGTCTCAAGCTTCATTAGCCAGACGGGTGAGGATGCGGACCTTCGCAAACAGACCTACGAGGAAAGCCTTGGCTGGTATGCCGGTATCACCAGCGACATGTTCGGCTGATCCTTGATCGCACGAAAACAGACCGCCCCTCGCGCAAGCTTGGGGCGGTTTGCGTGTCAGGGCTCCTGTCCGCAACAGGACGACGCGAAATTATACTAGCGTTATCCCTTTGACCTCGCCCAGCAGCTTGGGAATCTTGTCTTTGAACTTGAAAAAACCAGCCGTGGCATGGGGCCAAGCCGCGCTGTCATAGTCACGGCGCAAACGGATCAGCCGGATACCGTCAGGGGCCAACAGCGCCGCGAGTGCACGCAAGGCGGAGGCGTTCGGTCCGACAGGTGCATAGGGCGTCACGACCTGCTTCGCCCCGTGCCCGCGCACCCAATCTGCAAGCAGGGCTGTATCGGTGATCGGGGTGTAAACCTCGCCTATCCTGTCCGCCCACCGTGTGGTGGCATCGGTCATGGCCCCTGACACGAAATCCGTCAGATGCGGGGCCACATGCAGCGGGCTGCGCTGATGTGTTGTGATCAGACATGCGGTCGCAATAGGCGCAATTCCTTGTTCGAACAGGAAACCGGGGCTCAGATCATCGTCATGCAGGATGCATACCGTTGCTGACGTCGGATCGGCCTGCTCTGCGGCAGGCAGGGGTTGGCGTGGTGTCACCTGACCCTCAAGGGGAACCGCTATGGATGCCAGACCCTTGGGGCGGAACCGTCCTTTTGTGTAGGTTTCGATATTGTCAGGGCGCGCCAGATAGGTTTTGCCCTGCGTTTGCAATCCCGCAACCCAACGCCAGCTAAGGGTATTTGACGCAGGATCACCGTCCAGCAGATGGCGCAGAAAGAAATCCGCGCCAAGTTCCCACGGCAGGCGCAGCGTGAAAATCCAGATGGAAGCGAACCACATCCGCGCGTGATTGTGCAGATAGCCCGTCTGCACCAATTCCTGCGCCCAATGGTCGAAAGCGTCGATTCCGGTCTGCCCCTTGCAGGCATCGGCCCATGCCGCGCGCAAGCCCGATTGCGTTTGCACCGCGTCCAGCGCGCCGCGCAGCCCTGCCTGATAGATGTCCCACACGGATGGGCGCATCTCCAACCAACCCTTCCAATAAGTGCGCCAGAACACCTCCTGCACGAATTTCTCTGCGGCGGCGGGGGAATGGCGCGTCAGAATGGATTGGAGCACCTCAGTCTCGGTCAGTAGCCTGTGCCTGATCCAAGGCGAAAGGGTCGAGACATGCCCGTGCTGACCCGCGCCCAGATCATAGTTTCGAAATCGTGCATAATCCGTGCCTGCAACGGGGATAAACCGCGCCAGACGTTCCAGTCCGGCGGTGCGTGTCGGCATGAAATCCTGTGTCGTGGTCAATGTCATATCGGGCGGCCTTCCGGTCACTGGGATGCTTGCCGACCGCGACCTAGCGTCTTTCGCAAAGGGTTCAATTGCAGGCATTCCAGACCTGTGCCAGCACGCCAAGGGGGGATTAATCCGCCGCGCCCCTTGCAGGCAGGTGGGCGCAAGACTAAGACTCCCTTAGCACCTCACGTCTATGGATGAACAACAGCACAAGCAGGCAGGCCGATATGAAAGACCCTATTGACGTTTACATGAATACACTCGTGCCGATGGTGGTCGAACAGACCAGCCGTGGCGAACGGGCCTACGATATCTTCTCGCGCCTGCTGAAGGAGCGGATCATCTTCCTGTCAGGCCCCGTCCATGACGGCATGTCGAGTCTGATCGTGGCGCAGCTTCTGCACCTTGAGGCGGAAAACCCGTCCAAGGAAATCAGCATGTATATCAACAGTCCCGGCGGTGTTGTGACATCCGGTCTGTCGATCTATGACACGATGCAGTATATCCGGCCGAAAGTGTCTACCCTTGTGGTCGGGCAAGCAGCATCGATGGGGTCGCTTCTGCTGACCGCCGGCGAGAAGGGGATGCGCTTTTCGTTGCCCAACAGCCGCGTCATGGTGCACCAGCCTTCGGGCGGCTACCAGGGGCAGGCGACGGATATTATGATCCACGCCGCCGAGACCCAGAAGCTGAAAAACCGGTTGAACGAGATCTATGTCAAGCACACCGGCCAGTCCCTGAAAAAGGTCGAGGCCGCGCTGGAGCGTGACAATTTCATGTCCGCCGAGGACGCCAAGGAATGGGGCCTGATCGACGAGATCGTGGCCAGCCGCGGCAAGGCGGAAGAGGTGAAATCGTAACAGTTTGTTGTCCCGCCCGTCGCCGGGTGGGACAATTTTGACATTGTGGACGTTGGGGGGCTGCCCTAAGCTTGGTCTCCAAAATACGAAGGTCGGCTGGCTCGATCGAACCAACACAAGACATGGCCTGAAAGGGACGATATGGCGACGAATTCCAGCAGCGACAGCAAAAACACCCTGTACTGCAGCTTTTGCGGAAAAAGCCAGCACGAGGTAAGAAAGCTGATTGCAGGACCGACCGTGTTCATCTGTGATGAATGCGTCGAGCTTTGCATGGACATCATTCGCGAGGAAACCAAAAGCGCCGGACTGAAAGCCACCGATGGCGTGCCGACACCAAAAGATATCTGCGCGGTTCTGGATGACTATGTGATCGGACAGCAGAAGGCGAAGAAGGTTCTGTCGGTCGCGGTGCACAACCATTACAAACGGTTGAACCACTCTTCCAAGACCAATGATATCGAACTGTCCAAGTCGAATATCTTGCTGATTGGCCCGACAGGTTGCGGCAAGACGCTGCTTGCGCAAACGCTGGCGCGGATTCTGGATGTGCCCTTTACAATGGCCGATGCGACCACACTGACGGAGGCCGGTTATGTCGGCGAGGATGTTGAGAATATCATTCTCAAACTCCTGCAATCCTCGGAATACAACGTTGAGCGCGCGCAGCGCGGCATCGTCTATATCGACGAGGTCGACAAGATCACCCGCAAGTCCGAAAACCCCTCGATCACCCGCGACGTGTCGGGCGAGGGTGTGCAGCAGGCGCTGCTCAAACTGATGGAGGGCACGGTTGCATCCGTTCCGCCACAGGGCGGGCGCAAGCATCCACAACAGGAATTTCTGCAAGTGGATACAACCAATATCCTGTTCATCTGTGGCGGGGCATTTGCAGGGCTGGACCGGATCATCGCACAGCGCGGCAAGGGCAGCGCGATGGGCTTTGGCGCTGACGTCAAGGACCCCGATACCCGCCGTGTGGGTGAAACATTCAAGGATCTGGAACCCGAAGACCTGCTGAAATTCGGTCTGATCCCTGAGTTCGTGGGACGTCTGCCCGTGATCGCCACGCTGGAGGATCTGGACGAGGAAGCGCTGGTCACGATCCTGACCCAACCCAAGAACGCGCTGGTCAAGCAATACCAGCGCCTGTTCGAGCTTGAGAGTGTCAAGCTGACATTTACAGATGACGCGCTGACGGCCATCGCCAAACGCGCCATTGAACGTAAAACTGGTGCACGCGGCCTACGTTCGATTCTCGAAGATATCCTGCTGAACACCATGTTCGACCTGCCCGGCATGGCCAATGTCGATGAAGTTCTGGTGAACGAGGAGGCCGCGATTTCGGCGGCCCAGCCTTTGATGATCTACGCCGAATCCAAAAAGGAAGGCGCGACCGCCGGTTGAGCCTGCCATCAGGACCACGGGCGGTATTGCGCAGGGCATGGATATTTAAGGCAAGAAGAAGCAGGGCCGTGCCGAAAGGTGCGGCCCTTTGCATCAAGGATCGCTTGCATCTGGACCTTGGCGCGCGGATGCGGCATAGCAGATAGAACGAATAGCGGAGGCTTCGATGGGCATTCTGAACACGCTCTTGCGCGCAGTGACCTGGTGGAACGGCCAGACCCTGAATACACAATTCTATACATGGCGTCGCGGCGTCAAGGTGGGCGAGGACGCGCAGGGCAACGCCTTTTTTACCACAAAGGACGGCAAGCGCCGCTGGGTCATTTATAACGGCGAGGTCGAGGCAAGCCGGATCAGCCCTGACTGGCATGGCTGGCTGCATCACACGTTCAAGGATACGCCTTCGGACAAGCCGTTGCCCCATAAGACATGGGAAAAGCCGCATCAGGAAAACCTGACCGGCACGCCGCTGGCCTATGCGCCTGCAGGCTCCATCCGCCGTACAGCGCCCGCGCCGCGCAAGGATTACGAAGCCTGGACGCCGGAATAAGTCAGCGCAGGGAAAGAACCGATGTCCGAAACGAAAACAGAAGTAGTGATCGGAGCGGCTGTGCTGGCAGTTGCGGCCGGTTTTCTGATATATGCCGGTCAGGTCACGGGCATGTCTGCCTCGACCAAGGGCTATCCGCTGACGGCATCCTTTCGCTCGCTTGAGGGGGTCAACGTGGGCACCGATGTGCGTCTTGCAGGCGTTAAGGTGGGCACGGTCACGGCTGTATCCCTCAACCCCGAGACATTCCGCGCCGATACGACGATCTCGGTTCTGGACGGTCTCGAACTGCCGGATGACAGCGCCATCGTGATCGCGTCCGAAGGTCTGCTGGGCGGCAATTTCGTCGAACTGGTTCCGGGGGGATCGCCCTTCAACCTGGCCGCGGGCGACGAGATTATCGACACGCAAGGATCTGTCAGCCTGGTGTCCCTGTTGATGAAATTCGTCTCGGGTGGTGAGGAGCAGTGAGCCTGCGCCGTCTTTTCTGTGGCACCCTTGTCGGGCTGCTGGTTGCAGGGTTTGTGCCGCTGCACGCGCAGGAGGTAGAAACCGCGACCGGCAACGGGGCGGTTGTGCGCGTTCTGGACAAGATCAATGGCGAGGTCGAGGACCTGAGTGTCCGCAACGGGGCATCCGCCAATCTGTGGCGTCTGCAGGTCGATCTGGAAGAATGCCGTTATCCGTCCGGAAACCCGGCTGGGGACGCGTTTGCTTTCCTCACGCTGCACCATCAGGGGCAGGAAGAGCCGTTGTTCCGTGGCTGGATGATTGCGTCATCGCCTGCGCTGAACGCACTGGACCATCCGCGTTATGACGTCTGGGTCATCCGCTGCACCACCTCCTGAGGGGTGGCAGGCAGGGCAGGGCTGCTGAAATCCCCCTGCAACATCAAGGCCTTTTCCAACCTAAGGTGGTACTCTGCACGCGTCACCTCGACCGCGCCGAGCGAGGCGAGATGCGGGGTCAGAAACTGGGTATCGAACAGGCGGAAGCCACCCAGACGTAATCTGTCGACCAGATAGGCGAGTGCGATTTTTGACGCATCTGTTCTGCGCGAGAACATGCTCTCGCCGAAAAAGGCCGCACCCAAAGAGACGCCGTACACCCCGCCTGCAAGGGTCTCGCCCTCCCAGACCTCCAGTGAATGGGCATGCCCCATAAGGTGCAGATCAAGGTAAAGGCGGCGGATCTCGGCGTTGATCCAAGTCTCGTCGCGGTCGGCGCAGGCATCCACTACGTCGGAAAATACCGTGTTGATCGTGACATGCGGCGGATTGCGCCGCATCCTGCGCGCAAGGCTGCGAGATATCCGGAATCCGTTGAGCGGAAAGATACCGCGGCGGCGCGGATCGACCCAGAAGACATCCGGGTCGTCGCGGGTTTCGGCCATTGGGAAGACGCCAGAGGCGTAGGCGTTGAGCAACAGCTCCGGCGTGATGACCGCCTCTGTCATGATCGGCGCGTCAGGCCGGAAGATGCGTTTTGAGCCAATGTTCCAGCCAGTGGATCGTGTAATTGCCGGTTTGCACATCCTCTTCCTGCAAGAGCGCATGGAAAAGGGGAATTGTCGTGTCCACACCGTCGACGATCAACTCGCCCAAGGCGCGCGCCAGACGCGCCAGCGCTTCGGGACGGTCGCGGCCATGAACGATCAGCTTGCCGATCAGGCTGTCGTAATAGGGCGGGATCTTGTAACCGTCATAGAGCGCGGAGTCTATCCGCACGCCCAGACCACCGGGGGCGTGATACTGCGTGATCCGGCCGGGGCAGGGCGCGAAATTCGGCAGTTTCTCTGCATTGATCCGCACTTCGATGGCATGGCCGTTGATGGTCAATTCATCCTGTGTGAAGGACATCGGCAGACCTTCGGCCACGCGGATCTGTTCGCGCACAAGATCGACGCCGAAGATGGCTTCGGTCACGGGGTGTTCCACCTGCAGGCGGGTGTTCATCTCGATGAAATAGAAATCGCCCTTTTCGTAAAGAAATTCGATCGTACCCGCGCCGATATAGTTGATGGCTGCCACGGCATCGGCGCACACCTTGCCGATACGGGCGCGTTCTTCGGGGGTGATCACGGGGCCGGGGGCCTCCTCGAACACCTTCTGGTGGCGGCGCTGGAGAGAGCAATCGCGCTCGCCTAAATGCACGGCGCGCCCCTTGCCATCCCCGAAGACCTGAATTTCAATATGGCGTGGCGTGGTCAGATATTTCTCGATATAGACCTCGTCATTGCCGAATGCCGCCTTGGATTCAGACCGCGCGGTCATAAAGGCGCTTTCCATGTCGGCGGCAGTCAGGGCCACTTTCATGCCGCGCCCGCCACCGCCTGCGGTTGCCTTGACGATCACGGGATAGCCGATTTCTGCCCCGATCCGCTTGGCATCCTCAAGCGTTGGCACACCACCATCCGAACCGGGCACGCAAGGCACACCCAAGGCTTTCATCGTGTCCTTGGCGGTAATCTTGTCGCCCATGATACGGATATGTTCGGCTGTGGGGCCGATGAAGGTGATCCCGTGATCCTCGACAATCTGCACGAAATTCGCGTTCTCGGACAGAAAACCGTAGCCGGGATGGATCGCCTGTGCGCCCGTGATTTCGCAGGCTGAGATGATCGCCGGAATGGAAAGATAGCTTTCCGTGGAAGAGGGCGGCCCGATGCAGATGGCCTCATCTGCCATCCGCACATGCATCGCATCCGCATCGGCGGTCGAATGGACCGCGACCGATTTGATACCCATTTCACGGGCTGCACGGATCACGCGCAGGGCGATCTCGCCACGGTTGGCAATCAGGATTTTATCGAACATGACCAGTGCCTTATTCGATGATCATCAAGGGGGCGCCATATTCCACAGCGGCACCGTCTTCCACGAGAATGCGCTTGACCGTGCCGGATTTGGGCGCGGGGATATGGTTCATTGTCTTCATGGCTTCGATGATCAGTAGGGTATCACCCTCGTTCACCTGCGCGCCAACGCTGACGAAAGCGGGCGAACCGGGTTCGGCCTGCATATAGACGGTCCCCACCATCGGAGAGGTTACTGCACCCGGAAGGGATGCAGGGTCCTGCACTGCGCTGGCGGCGGCAGGTGCGGTCGCGGCCGTGGCCGCAGGAGCATAATGTGTCTGGGCCGGAGGGGCCGCATAGGTCACCGAAGGGGCAGCGCGGCTGACACGCACGTTCAGGCTGTCATCCTCGCCATATTCGCGCATGACTTCCAGTTCGGTCAGATCGTTCTCGCGCAACAGTTCTGCAAGCGCCTGAATGAAGGCGACGTCGCTGTCATGGTTCTTCTTTGTCATTATATCCTCGACCGGTTCCGACAGGGCTATGCAGGCTATCCGAGGGTAGCCTCGCGCTATACTGACCCGCTTATAGGTCATCGTGCTGTCAGGGAAAAGCCGCCAATTCACGGCGGACCTTTTTCGGCGGGGCTTGTCCAGAGGGGGGGCGATCCGAACCTGAGTCTGCGTGGTCGCTATATGCGCAGATTACGGACCCACTGGATGATCACAAGTGACTGTTGCAGCGTGTTTGTGAAATGCGGCTTTCCGGTTCTTGATAATCGTGTAAATATGCCTTTAACACAGCGGTTTGGCCGGAAATTTTTCGGTGAAAAGCTTGACCACTTCGGGGCGGGACACCCAGATATGCCGCAGCGCCAATTGACAGGAGGCCGGATAAGGGAGCGACGGATCGCGCTGGCGATGCGTCAGGCCGATCTGGCGCGAAATGTCGGCATATCGGCATCCTATCTAAACCTGATCGAGCACAACCGCCGCCGGATCGGGGGCAAGTTGCTGCTGGACCTTTCAGCATCCCTCGGGGTTGAGCCCTCTGCATTGACGGAAGGGGCCGAAGCGGCCCTGATCGCCACCCTGCGCGAGGCGGCCAGCGCGTCGCCGCAGCCAAGCCCCGACCCCGAAGGGATCGAGGATCTTGCCGCCCGGTTCCCCGGTTGGGCCGGCGTGCTTGCCGATCGTCACCGCCGCGTACTTGCGCTGGAGCGCACTGTCGAGCAACTGGCGGACCGCCTGACGCATGATCCCTATCTGGCGGCCTCTATGCACGAGGTGCTGTCCAGCGTGACTGCGATACGCGCCACGGCTGCCATCCTTGTCGACCCGCGCGAGATCGAGCCGGAATGGCGTGATCGTTTCCATCGCAATATCAACGAGGATGCCGCCCGTCTTGCGCACAGCGCCCAAGCGCTGGTCGGTTATCTGGACGGGGCGGGCAAGGCCGATGCAGCGCTCAGCTCGCCACAAGATGAGCTTGAGCGTTTTTTACTATCGCGCGATCATAACTTTGCCGAACTTGAAGATGATGTCGCTCAAGCCGATACCGTGATTGCCGCGCTGATTGATCAGGACGAGGCGTTGCAGTCAGCGTCTGCCCGCGCACAGGCGCGTCTCTATCTCGAAAGGTATCGCCGCGATGCCGAACGGTTGCCGCGGGCGCGCCTGCTGACCGCCCAGCTTGAAGCCGACAGTGCCGAGGATGCCTTTGACCCGCTGGCCTTGTCCTTGCGGCTGCATGTCGATCCGGCGACGGTGATGCGGCGCTTGGCCTGTCGTCCCCAGGCCGTGGCGGGTCTGCCTGCGGATTGGGCGCATGGCGAGACCCGCATCGGGCTGGTCAGTTGCGACGCTTCGGGGACCCTGTTGTTGCGCCGCCCGCTGGAAGGGTTCGATCTGCCGCGTTTTGGCGCGGCCTGTCCGCGCTGGCCGCTGTTTTCTGCCCTGAACAGGCCGATGACGCCGATTCGCCAAACGGTCCGGCACAGCGGTCAACACGGGCGTTTGTTTCGCGTCTTTGCCGTGGCCCAACCCGTGGGGCGGCTTGTCTATAACGCCGATCCCCTGTTCGAAGCGCATATGCTGATCCTGCCGCTGGCCGAAACGATGCCACAGAGCGCAGCCTTGTCGAAATCCGCACCCCAAGGGGACGCGCCACGCCTGGTCGGGGTCAGTTGTCGGATTTGTCCGGCCCAGGACTGCGACGGACGGCGCGAGCCGTCGATCCTGACAGATGGGTTTTGACACAGCCACGCGCAATGACGATAGTCGCTCAAGGCAGTGGGCTTGCACGGTTTGCGGACAATGCAGTTCTTACTGTCCATTCGCTACATTCCAGGGGAGGGGGAGGTGGCATGGCAAGGCGTGTTCTGATTATCGAGGATGAACCCAATATCATAGAGGCCATCAGCTTTATCCTGACCCGCGATGGCTGGCAGGTGGATACCCATTCCAACGGGCATGATGCCGTATCGGTGGTGCAGGCGCGCGCGCCCGATCTGGTGATCCTCGACGTGATGCTGCCTGGTCGCAGCGGTTATGATATTTTGACAGACTTGCGCGCGCTGCCGGCGACGCAGGATCTGCCCGTGCTGATGTTGACCGCGCGCGGACAGGCCCGCGACCGCGAACTGGCCGAGAAAGCAGGCGCAAGCCGTTTCATGACCAAGCCCTTTTCAAACGCTGATGTGATCGAGGCGCTGAACGCCCTGGTTGCGGAATGAGCGACAAGCCTTCACCTGTGTTTCTGGAACGCCGCAGCTACCGCCAGCGGCGTCTGGTGGATGCAGCAAGGCTTTTGCCACTGGCGGGCGCGCTGCTTTGGCTGGTGCCACTGCTTTGGCCTCAAGACAGTGGCCCTGATGTGGCTCAGCAGATTCCGGCGGTTCCGACCTCCTCTGCGATTATCTATATCTTCGGCATCTGGATTATTCTGGTGCTGTCCGCGATGTTCCTGTCCGCCATGCTGGATCACAAATCCGACCTGCGCTACCAAGGGGACCAGCCGGAAAACAGGGATACGTAGGCAAGGGGCATGGGGACGCTCAATATCCTGATTGCCGTCTGTCTGGCCTATGTGGCGTTGTTGTTCGGCGTGGCCTTCATGGCCGAACGGGCAGCCCTGAAAGGGCGCGGGAACTGGCTGCGCTCGCCCTGGATATACACGCTGTCTCTGTCGATCTATTGCACGGCTTGGACCTTCTATGGCGCGGTCGGCTATGCCGCGCGATCGGGGCTGGAGTTTGTGACGATCTATTTGGGGCCGTCCCTTGTGATGGTGGGCTGGTGGTGGGCACTGCGCAAGATGGTGCGGATCGGACGTACCCAGCGCATCACTTCGGTCGCGGATCTGATCTCATCGCGCTATGGCAAGTCGGGATTGCTGGCTGTCTGCGTAACCCTCTTGGCCCTGATCGGGATTACACCCTATATTTCGTTGCAGCTTCAATCTGTAACGCTGTCTTTTTCAAGTTTCGCCGTCAGCGACGCGGAAGGTGCGGCCTTGATAGCGGCGCATGACACCGCATTGTGGGTGGCAATCGGTTTGGCCTTGTTCACGATCCTTTTTGGCACTCGCAACCTTGATGCGAACGAGCGTCATCATGGTGTCGTCATGGCCATCGCGGTCGAGGCGGTGGTCAAGCTGTTTGCCCTGATCGCTGTCGGTGTCTTTGTCGTCTGGGGGCTGGCCGGCGGGATCGGCCCGATGTTGGAGCGTATCGACGCCTCAGAGATCGGCGCGTGGCAGATGGATCGCGGGCGCTGGTTTGGGCTGACCTTCCTGTCGGCGGCGGCCTTTCTGACCCTGCCGCGCATGTTTCAGGTTCTTGTGGTCGAGAACGAGGATGAAGGCCATCTGCGGACCGCGGCATGGGCCTTTCCGACCTATCTTTTCCTGATGAGCCTCTTCGTCGTGCCCATCGCGGTTGTCGGGCTGGAACTGATGCCTGCTGGTGCGAACCCGGACCAGTTTGTTCTGACCGTTCCCTTGTCGCAGGGACAGGATGGCTTGGCGATGCTGTCCTTCCTCGGTGGCTTTTCCTCGGCTACATCCATGGTGATCGTGGCATCAATCGCCCTGTCCACAATGGTGTCGAACCATATCGTGATGCCGATTTTCCTGCGCGTGACACGCGGCGGGGCAAGCGGACCCTCCGATGTTCGCCATGTGGTGATCCTTGCGCGGCGAATCTCGATCGGGATCGTCCTGACGCTGGGCTATTTCTACTACAAGATTTCCGGCGGTGGCACGGCTCTTGCGGCGATCGGGTTGGTCTCTTTCGCGGGTCTGGCACAGCTTCTGCCTGCGATGATGGGGGGCATTTTCTGGCGCGGGGCCACGCGAAACGGGGCTTTTGCGGGGCTTGTGACGGGTTTCGTGCTCTGGGCTTATTGCCTATTGTTGCCGCAGTTCGGGGGCGGACTGCCGGTCGCGGTGGTCGAGCAGGGGCCTTGGGGCATCGGCTGGCTGCGCCCGCACGCCCTGTTCGGTATTCAGGGCATGGACCCGCTGCTGCATGCGGTGATGTGGTCGCTTCTGCTGAACGCGACAGTCTTTGTGCTGGTCTCGATTGCCAGTTTCCCTTCACCGCTGGAAAGGCTGCAAGGCGCGCAATTCGTCAATATTTTCGAGCATTCGAACAATCCGCAAAGCTGGTCGGGCGGTGTCGCGCAATCCGAAGATCTGATGATCATGGCGCAACGGATATTGGGACCCGCCGAGGTGCAGTCATTCTTTCAGGCCGAGGCTGCGCGTCAGGGCCTTGCAGGGTTTCTGCCCGAACCTACGCCCGATTTTCTGGCGCGGCTGGAGCGGGAATTGTCCGGTGCCGTGGGCGGGGCCACGGCCCATGCGATGGTGGCGCAGATCATGGGCGCGGCCACCGTGTCGGTCGAGGATCTGCTGGCGGTGGCTGACGAGACCGCGCAGATGATGGAATATTCAAGCCAGCTTGAGGCAAAATCGAACGAGCTGACGCGTACCGCCAGACAGTTGCGCGCCGCGAATGACAAGCTGACCAAGCTATCGGTGCAGAAAGACGCCTTTCTCAGCCAGATCAGCCATGAATTGCGTACCCCCATGACCTCGATCCGTGCGTTTTCCGAGATCCTGCGCGATGCCGACGGGTTGAAGGCGCAGGATCTGACCCGCTATGCCTCGATCATCCATGCCGAGGCGATCCGCCTGACGCGTTTGCTGGATGATCTGCTGGATCTGAGCGTGCTGGAAAATGGGCAGGTCAATCTGAACATCCGCGAAGGGACGCTGGCCGATGTAATCTCGCATGCGATTGCGGCGGCGGGTGCGGATATGCACCCCTTGAAGGTGCGGCGGATTGGCCCTGCATCCGATATCATGCTGCGCACGGATCTGGACCGGCTGGCGCAGGTCTTCATCAACCTGATCGCCAATGCGCAGAAATATTGCGACGCTGAGCGGCCTGAACTGGTGATCGAGGTCAACCGTCGCAGCGGACGGATCATCGTTGATTTCATCGACAACGGCACCGGTATCGCACCCGATGCCCAAGGCATGATTTTCGAGAAATTCTACAGGGTTTCCGACCGGCAGGCCGGTGGTGCGGGGCTGGGGCTGGCGATCTGCCGCGAGATTATGGACCGTCTGGGCGGCACGCTGGGCTATCTGCCGGGGCAGGGTGGTGCCGCATTCCGCGTCAGTCTGCCTGTCGCGCAGTGGATGGCGGCGCGATAGGCGCGGGAAAACGCGAAAGCTTCAGCATTTCGTAACCATGGGACGGGTAAACCGGACAGATGTAGCTGCAGAAGCGGTGACGGGGTCGATGGTCGGTACAGCATCAAATGCGGGGTTGCGCCTCAAGGCACGAAACGCGCGCGACGGGCAGGATGCGCGGGTCATGTCGCCCGCGCGGGCATTGCGGCTTGCCATCGAGAAAGCTGCGGATGAAGATTTCTCGATAGCTGTGCGCGTCGGTTCCATAGGGCGTTCGCTGGAGGATCATGGCAGCTTGTTGGAAATGGTCGCG
This sequence comes from Seohaeicola saemankumensis, assembly GCF_021021435.1. Lineage (GTDB taxonomy): Bacteria > Pseudomonadota > Alphaproteobacteria > Rhodobacterales > Rhodobacteraceae > Seohaeicola. The sequence continues at coordinate 103,203 of NZ_JAINWI010000010.1, read as the reverse complement.
GACGAGGGGCTTTTGCTGTTGCTTGACGGCCCGTCCGGTGCACTGGGTCTGGCGGCGGTGGATGCGGCGACCGTGACCTCCCTGATCGAAATGCAGATGACAGGCCAGATCACCTCGCGGCCCGTATCGCCGCGCGCCTTGACGCGGACCGATGCTGTGCTGGTGGCGCCTTTGGTGGACAGCGTCCTGCGCCGTGCCGCGCAGCATCTGGCCGACCATCCTGACGGCTACTGGACCCGCGGCTACCGCTTCGGCGCGATGATCGAAGACCGGCGCGGCCTTGGCCTGGCGCTGGTTGCGCCCGATTATCATGTTTTTCAGATACCTCTGGATATCGGGCAGGGGGCTCGCATGGGCGAGCTTGTGCTGGCTCTGCCTGTTTGCGAGCGACCAGCGGACCAGATAGCCAAAGTCGAACAGGTCAAGGTATCGCCGGAATTTCAGGCGCGCGTCATGGATGCGCCCGCGCGCCTTCAGGCGATCCTGTGCCGCCTGTCGTTGCCATTGTCCCAGATGGGCCAGCTTTGCGCAGGTACTGTGCTGCCCTTGTCGCCGGATGTTCTGGGCGACATTTCGCTCGAGGCGGGGGGGCGGGTTGTGGCCAAGGCCCAGTTGGGCAAATTGCAGGGCATGCGCGCCTTGCGGGTCAAGATGCCGGGGCAGAGCGGCAGAAGGCAAAATCAAACCGCAGAAGAAAGCGGCGGAGCAGTGGCAGAACCGGAAAAGCCCGTCCCGGCAGATCAGGAACCGGCGTTACATGCTGCACCTGACAGCCCCCTTACCAACCCCGGCCTTGAGCCTGAGTCAGCGTCAGCGGATGCCGGAGCCGAACATGGCCCGCCGCGGACAGATCGACAGCAGAACCCGCCATTTGTCTTCGACGATGAACCCGCGGCGGATCAGGCATTTGACGAATATGCCGGACGCATGGTGGGCAAACCGCACAAAGGGATCGAAGCGGCCTAGCGGTTGCGCGTGCTTACAGCCCGCCTTGCCCCTCGATCGCGACCAATTCAGGCCGCAAGCCAGCCAGATCATAGCCGGCGGCGGCAGTCGCCTGCAGGATATCGGCCACGGGTTGATGCCCTGCCTGCCCCAGCGACCAAACAACCGAAGATCGTGTGCCCGAGGCGCAATAAGCCAGAACCGGACCTTCCGCCCCCGCGATCAGGTCGCGTTGCCGTTTCACATTTTCGGGGGTCATGGTTTGATGGGTCAAAGGCAGAATATGAAAGGCCAGTCCTTCCGCCTGTGCCGCCTTTGCCAGTACTTCGGCGCTGATGGAGGAAGCCACCTCTTCATCGGGGCGGTTGCAAATGACTGCACTGAAGCCAGCCGCCTTGATCGCCGCGATATCTTCGGGGCTGATCTGGGGCGAAACGGAATAGCGGGGCGTGATCTGACGAATATCCATGAGCTTGCTTTAATCTGCTACAATCAACCTGTCCAGCTTGACGCGCAGCAGCGGCGTTAGCGCCATACCTGCCAGCATTGCCACCGCAAAAACCCAGTGCCAGACACCACCATAGGAAAGCGATGCAATAGCCGGTCCGGGGCAGAGCCCTGCAAGCCCCCAGCCTGCGCCGAACATGGTTGATCCCAGAACCAGATTGCGGCTGACTTGTGACGAGACCTGTGCGGGGAAATCACCCCCTACCAGAGGCCTCCGCCCCGGCACGAAACGCCAGGCAATGGCCATCGGAATGATGGCGCCCCCCATTACGAATGCAAGTGTCGGGTCCCAGTCTCCAAACACATCCAGCCAGCCCTGAACCTTGGCGGTATCGGTCATGCCGGACACGAAAAGGCCCGCGCCGAACAGCCCGCCTGCGAGGAATGCGAAGAGCAGACGCATCAGATCACCCCCAGGAGATGCCGGAACAGCACGACCGTAATACCACCCGCAAGAATGTAGAACACTGTCGCGACAATCCCGCGCAGGCTGAAACGCGAGATGCCGCAGACTCCGTGTCCCGATGTGCAGCCATTGGCCAGACGCGTTCCCGCTCCGACCAGAAGACCGCCCGCGATGATCACCAGCGGATTGGATGAAACATGAGTATCGACCGATCCGTAGAGCGGATAGAGAAGGATCGGCAACAGGATGACGCCCGCCAGAAAGATCAGCCTTTCGGTTGCGCTGTTGCGGCCTGTGCCATCTACAAGCCCGCCGATGATTCCGCTGGCCCCCATGATTCTTCCATTGGCCAGCAGATAGACCGCCCCGCCTGTGCCGATCAACAGCCCGCCGACCAGCCCCCAGATCCAATCCTGTTCCATATCCGTCCTATCCTGTTGGAATGCGCACTATGCGCCGCACCCGCCATCTTTTGCGGCGGGCGGTTGCGTATCAAAATCTGGTCGATCAGAGCTTGTTCACTGGTACTTTCAGGAACACATCGCCCTTCTCGTCCGCTGGCGGCATCTGGCCTGCCCGCATGTTCACCTGTAACGAGGGGATGATCAGCTTGGGCATGGCCAGCTGCGCGTCCCGCGCATCCCGCATCTTGACGAATGCGTCGCGATCCTTGCCTGCACCCACATGGATATTGCCCGCCTTCTGCGCGGCAACTGTGGTTTCCCAAGCGAATTCGTCGCGCCCCGGTGCCTTGTAGTCGTGGCAGACGAAAATGCGTGTCGCGTCGGGCAGGGCGAGGATTTTCTGGATCGAATTGAACAATACCTCTGACGAGCCGCCCGGAAAATCGCAGCGCGCCGTGCCGAAATCGGGCATGAACAACGTGTCGCCCACAAAGGCGGCATCGCCGATGACATAGGTCAGGCAGGCAGGCGTATGGCCGGGCGTGTGCAGCACATCGCCGCGCATCTGGCCGATCATGAAACTGTCGCCTTCCTCGAAAAGGCTGTCGAACTGGCTGCCATCGCGCTGGAACTCGGTGCCCTCGTTGAAGACCTTGCCGAATGTGTCCTGCACCACTTTGATACGGTCACCGATCCCGATCTTGCCGCCGACACGTTCCTGTAGATAGGGCGCGGCGGACAGGTGATCAGCATGGACATGGGTTTCAAGAAGCCACTGCACCTCCAACTTCTCGGCGCGGATATAGGCGATGATCTCGTCGGCCGAGCTGGTATCGGTGCGGCCCGAAGCATAGTCGAAATCCAGCACCGAATCGATGATCGCACAGCTTCTGCCATCGGGGTCTTTGACCACATAGGAAACCGTGTTGGTGGCTTCGTCGAAAAAGGCTTTGACGTCTGGGGTCATAGTGTCGTCCTCCGTTTGGTAGAACATATATGGCTTGCTGCATGTGTATCAAGGGGCAGTCTGGCTGTCGGTCGGCGTGACCAGACATCAAACCTGTGGTCGTATTGACCTGCATCAAGGCCCTGTCTGCCAGTTCAGGTCATAATGGAACGGATAAGGGAGAAGACATGATGACACATACAGATATCCGTCGCGCCACCTTGATGAAACGCCTGTCCGAACTGGACAGCCGCCTGCACCGGATCGAGGCTGAATTGGATCAGCCCCATACGCAGGATTGGGACGATATGGCCATCGAACGCGAGGGCGACGAGGTGCTGGAGCGGCTGGGCCAGTCCGGTTTGGACGAGATTCGCCGCATCATGGCAGCCCTTGGCCGAATCAGGTCTGGCGATTATGGTTTCTGTGCGATTTGCGGCGCCGAGATTTCCCAGGAACGGCTGGACGCGCTGCCGGCCACGCCGTTTTGCAAGACATGTGCTGCGGAACATTGACACCATGATCTTGTGATCTGTCATCACGCGGACAGATTTTTTGCATGTGCGACATCATTGAAATGTGAAGGAGGATAGGATGATCGAACAACTACCAGACTCCTTGTCTGACCCGATCCGTGACATCGAGGCCCGCATCAAGGCAACGCTACCGGATGAACGCGAAGATCTGCAGGCCGATCTGCACCGTCTGTGCCACTGTCTGGAAAGCCAGGGCTACGAGGTTCCTGAAAGGCTCCGACTGCTGGACAGGCTGCTGACCGATGCGATGACAGAAGCGCAGTTTGACAATATGCCGGTCTGAACGGGGCTTGCCATATACCCCTCTGATTTTGCACAGTTGTGGCGCAAGCCGAACAATGTGACCGGCAGGGGGGCAGGGCGTGGCAGGGACGATCCGGCAAGACCAGCGCGACGGGATGGCCATCATCCGGTTGGCGCTTCCGCCACTCAATACATTGACGCCTGCAATGCGGCAGGAATTGGGTGATGCGCTGGATGCCGCAATCCTGAACTCTGACATTGGCGCGATCGTGCTGACGGGGTTGGGCCAGCCCGCTGCGCGTGGCTTGTCCACCGGACTTGATCTGCGCGAAGCGGAAGCGGGAATTACGCCGCCGCATGTTTCCGATCTTTGCCAGCGGGTCGAGATGGGTGGCAAGCCGGTGGTTGCTGTCCTGCACGGGATGACATTGGGCGCGGGGGTCGAACTGGCGCTTGCAGCGCATGCGCGTGTGGGAACGGCGGATGCGTTCATCGGCTTTCCGGATGTGATGATGGGCCTGCCGCCGGCGGCAGGGGCCACGCAGTATCTGCCGCGTTTGCTTGGCGCGCAGACAGCACTTGAACTGCTGTTGTCGCAAAACCCCCGCCGCTTACGGGGGCGGCACTTGCGGCCTCTGGTGGATAGCTTGGTGCCGGAAGGCGAGGATGTAGAGGCTGCGGCCTTTGCATTGGCCCAGAAACTTGCTGCCGGTCTTACCGAAGGGCGCCCCTTGCAACGCAGTCGCGATCGGCGGGACGGTCTGGCGGATTTTGCCGGCAATGCGGCAGCGATTGCGGCGCGTCGGACGCAGGTTGCAGCCAGCCCCAATACCGCGTCGGCGCGCATAGTCGATTGCGTCGAAGCTGCCTGCCTCTTGCCATTCGAGGCGGGGTTGGCTTTTGAAAACGTCGCCTTCGAGGAATTGCTTGAGGCAGATGTCTCGAAATCCTTGCGCCACGCGTTTTTTGCCGAAAGACGCGCGGCCAATTTTCCCGAATTGCGTGACGGCACAGCGCGTTCTGTGTCCCGTGTGGCCTTGATCGGCGGGGGAACAGTTGCCGCCAATATGGCCGTGGCCTTTCTTGCGGCGGGTCTTCCCGTGATCCATTTCGAACGCAGTGCAGATGCTCTGGTGGCGGTTGAAGGGCGGATCGCTGCGTCCCATGATGCGCTGGTCAAGGCGGGACGGATGCAGCCCGATCACATTCCCGACCGGCTTGCATTATGGCAAGGCACGACACAGCTTGGCGATCTGGCCCAGGCCGATCTGCTGATCGAGGCCGTGGCTGATAGCCTGTCTACCAAGACAGTGATCATGGGCGCGCTGGATCGTATTGCGCCGCCGCAGGCAGTGCTGGTCACCACCTCGTCACTGTTCCGCATCGACCAGATTGCCGCTGCCACCACACGGCCCGCCGCCGTGCTTGGCCTGCGCCTGCAGGCGCCCGCGCATCTGACCCGCCTTGCCGAGATTTGTCCCTCTGATACGACCTCGGCTGACGCGATCGCAACGGTTGCAGCTATGCTGCGCGACAGTCTGGGCCGTATCGTGCTGCGGAATGGCACCGGCGGTGGCGGAATGGGCGAGCCTGTCATCGCGGCCCTGTGGGAGGCAGGAGCAGGAATGCTGCGACAGGGCGCAAGCCCTTTGCAGATCGACGCGGCCTTGCATGGCTATGGTTTTGCGCAAGGAATCTTTCGCCAGATCGACCTGATTGGTCTGGAGCACTGCCTGGCCAAAGCCCGAGTTGCCGAGGCTTTGTTGCCTGTCGGCACCCGGCATCTGAACGATATGGACAGGTTGATTATGGCGGGCCGTACCGGACAAAGGGCAGGGCGCGGTTTCTATCTCTGGCAGGAAGGGCAGGGACAACCCGACCGCGCGGTCATGGGGATTCTCGACCTGACAGAGCTTGACCAGCAAGGCGCGGCCACCTCACTTTCAGCGGAATCCATTGTTCTGCGTGCTGTTGCCGCGATGGCAAATGCCGGTGCGCGCGCGCTGCGGGCAGGTTTTGCCCTGAGGCCATCGGATATTGATACGGTGATGATGCAGGGGCACGGCTATCCGCGCTGGCATGGCGGACCGATGAAAGCGGCCGATCTGATCGGCCTGTTCGAGATCCGGCAGGCGCTGGAGCGGTTCAGCGAGGAAAATCCGGCGCTCTACACACCCGATCCGGTATTTGCCGCACTGATCAAGGAAGGGCAGAATTTCGACAGTCTGAACCGCGCCGAAGACAGCAGCATCCCAGAGTGAACAACGCGGCAAGACCGGAAGGTTCAGCCCAGAAACACGCCCATGATCACCATCATCAGGCCAATCACAGACAAGAACAGTGCCCCCAGATTGATCGGTACGACGCGTTTGACCGCAGCGCGAAGCTCGTCATCCGACAGTTGGGCGCGTTTCGCGGCCGCAACCTTGAAAATGCACCATATCAAGCCACCCAAACCGGCAACCGATACAACTGCCCCGCTCCAGATCAGTCCCTGCATTTCCATAGCTCCTGTTTCGCGCCCCCGCCTTACAGCATCGCCGCGCGCCCCGCAACGCGGCGACTTTTCGCATCATCGGCCTTGCAGGGCGAAGGCACGGACGCTAGGGAAGAGCATCCAACCGGAGGCCGGAAGATGAACGATACGATCAGCGATGCAACCTACCGCGTGACCGCAGACGAACTGCGCGCATTCATTGAGCGTTTCGAGCGTCTTGAAGCCGAAAAGAAGGATATTGCCGACCAGCAAAAAGAAGTGATGGCCGAAGCCAAAGGGCGCGGCTATGACACCAAGGTGCTTCGCAAGGTCATTTCCCTGCGTAAACGCGACAAGGACGACATCGCCGAAGAGGAAGCGGTTCTGGAAATGTACAAAGCCGCTCTTGGAATGGTCTGACCAGTATCGCAGAAACCGATTTCTCAGGCGTTTTCAAGCATGCAATTCACGGCGTGATCAGGGTCACGCCAGGCATGCGCTGGATCGCAAATACATCTTCCTCGTAGATTTCGGTCAACTGGCCGATCAGATCAACGGTCCAGCCCGGAAGATCGACTTCTTCCTCGATCTCCTCGTCCAGCGCATACTTATCCAGAAACGCCGCAATCACGCGCCTTTTCTGTATCTCGGTCATCACGGGATGGGTTTTCAGATAGGCGCGGAAGCGTGACATGCCTGTGGGCGACATGATCTCGGATAAAAGATCAAACCCCCCCGTGATTTTCGTATTTGCCTCCAGCCCCGCCATCTCGCGGATCAGATGGGCCCAGATCAGGGGCGTATCCTCGTTGCACCACACCGTCATGGCGACGTCGGGCGCTGCCCTTTGCAACCGCGACAGCAATTCCGACCATCGCAAATCGCGTGGGTCTGTCCCGTCCAGAAAACCGGCAAGATCGGTGTCGGGCGCCAGGGCGAATGCCGCGGGTACGAAAGTCGCAGGGTCGCGCAGGCCAAGGCAAAGCTCGATCTGGTCGGGCGCAAAAAGCTGGCGCAACCGCATCAACTTCTGCTCGGCCCCGGGATAGAAAACGCCCTTGCCGACCGACAGTTTCGGCACGCCAAAAAAATTGTCATTGGACAGGATCATCCGTTCGGGCGTCTCCCCGTCCAGCATCGCATCCAGCAGCACAGCGCGCGCGTCATCGGACAGATCACTTTCAGCCATTGCGTGCAACGTATCGCGGATCAGCCGTCGGTAGCGCGAAGGCCCTGGCACAGCGACACCAAGCGCGCCGAACGCCTCGACGTTCTTCAGCATACATTTGATCAGACGGTCTTCGTCTGTGGCATGGACCCCGGCATGAAGTACCAGATGCATATTCTTTTTCTCTTGCTTTACTCGACAGTTGCGCTGCCGACTATAAGCTCTTTTCTGGACAGTTGAACCGGTTTCGGGCATTCAGCACCGGCAATGTGACAGGCAGGAAACGACCGATCAACATGAGCGATCTCACGGCCCCCCCCAGAACACGACCACAATGGCAGCGTCGGTTTGTCCAAAGCCTGAGCCCGTGGTCGTTCGGGGCGCTACTGATTGCCGCTATCGTTCTGTTGCCGATTCTGTCGGTCGTCTGGATCGCCCTCACGCCAGGCGACAACATCTGGCCGCATCTGATTTCTACCACCTTGCCACGCTATCTGACCAACACCGCGATTTTGATGGGCTGCGTTGGTCTGCTGTCAGGGCTGGTGGGAACGGGGGCTGCATGGCTGATATCACGCTACACCTTCCCGTTCTCGCGCTGGCTTGAATGGTTGTTGCTGCTCCCCTTGGCGATCCCTGCCTATGTCGGAGCCTATGCGCTGGTGGATATGTTCGAATATGCAGGCCCTGTGCAGACAGGATTGCGTCAGATGATGGGCTGGACAACGTCGCGCGACTATTGGTTCCCGCAGATCAGATCGATCGGCTCGGCTGTCGTGGTGTTGACCGCCGCGCTCTATCCTTACGTCTACCTGCTGGCGCGCGCCGCCTTCCGCGAGCAATCTGCCGCCTCGGAAGAGGTGGCGCGCTCCTTGGGGGCAGGGCATTGGGGGCGTTTTGCACGCGTGGGCCTGCCACTGGCACGCCCTGCCATTGCCGCAGGCATTGCCATCGTTATGATGGAAACCGTCAATGATTTCGGCGCGGTCGATTACTTTGCCGTGCAAACCCTGACAACCGGCATCTTCAGCGTCTGGCTGGAAAGCGGCAATGCCGCAGGTGCTGCGCAGATTGCCAGTGTCGTGCTGGTGCTGGTCATCTTTCTGGTCGGTCTCGAAAAATCCAGCCGCCGTCGCATCCGCTTTTTCAATCTGTCGATCCGTCACCGTCCCGTCGATCGGATCACCCTGCGCGGCTTGCCGGCCATGATCGCGACAGCCCTGTGCTTTTTTCCGTTTGCCTTGGGTTTCCTGCTTCCCGCGAGCGTGATCCTGTCACACGCGCTGGGCAGGGCCGAGCGTTGGGCCGATCCGGCGCTGCTCAGCGCGCTTTTCAACACGGTCACGGTCGGCGGTATCGCAGCTGTGGTGACCGTTCTGGCCGGCGTGTTCATGGTTTACGGTGTCCGGCTGTCGGGTCGCAAACTGCCAAGGATTCTGCTGCCACTGACGACCATCGGCTATGCCGCGCCGGGGGCTGTTCTGGGGGTCGGCTTGCTGATTCCGCTGGCGGCACTGGATCACCGTGTCGCCGATGCGATCGAACTGGTCACCGGCGTGGATGTGGGCCTTTTGCTGACAGGCTCCGCCACGGCGCTTGTGCTGGCCTATACCGTGCGCTTTTTCGCGATAGCACAGGGTGCGGCAGATGCGGCGATGGGGCGTGTTTCGCCCAGCCTGCCGATGGCGGCCCGTTCTTTAGGGCGCACGCAAGGACAGGTGTTGGGGCAGGTCTATTATCCCTTGATCCGCGGCTCGATCGCCTCGGCGCTACTGCTGGTTTTTGTGGATTGCGTCAAGGAACTGCCCGCAACCTTGCTGTTGCGCCCTTTCAACTACAACACGTTGGCAACGCGGGTCCATGATCAGGCGAGCCTCGAAAATCTGGGCGACGCATCCCCCGCAGCGATCCTCGTGATCCTCGTCGGCCTTGCCGCAGTAGGTTTTTTAGCCCGCGCCAACCGATAGGCACCAAACCCTCTTGCAAGCGCCCCGAGGATTGCGTAAAGCGCGTCGCAGTGCCCCTATAGCTCAGCTGGTAGAGCAACTGATTTGTAATCAGTAGGTCCGCGGTTCGAGTCCGTGTGGGGGCACCACTAATTCAGCTAACTCATTGGTATCGCCCGAGGATCGCGAGCTTGCGCGGGAGAACGAACGGCTTCGGCGCGAGAACCGCATCCTCAAGGAGGAGAGGGATATCCTAAAAAGAGGTAAGGAGGATCAGAAAACGATCCGGGGGATCGTTTTTCCGACGGCACCGACAAGTGATCATACGTTGAGCGTCGCCCCGAACCTGCTGGATCGCGACTTCAGTGCGGTCGGGCCGAACGAGAAATGAGCGGGCGATATCAGCTACATCTGGACCCGCGAGGGCTGGCTGTATCTGGCAGTCATCCTGGACCTGCACTCCCGTCGTGTCATCGGCTGGGCCGTGAGCAATCGGATGAAGCGTGATCTGGCGATCCGGGCCTTGAAGATGGCCATTGCCTTCAGGTCGCAGCCCAAGGGCTGCATCTTCCACAGTGATCGCGGCAGCCACTACTGTTCGCGTTCGCCATTGGGCTTGAACCAATGGCGCCTTCAGTGGCTCACTACCAGAAGATCCTGCGTGAACACGGCTTCCGGGTCTCGATGAGCGGAAAAGGCAATTGCTATGACAATGCGGCCGTCGAGACCTTCTTCAAAACCATCAAAGCCGAACTGATATGGCGGCGGTCATGGGCAACAAGGCGGCAAGCCGAGATGGCGATCTTCGAATACCTCAATGGCTTTTACAATCCGCGTCGGCGGCACTCAGCATTGGGCTGGAAAAGCCCGGTCGCCTTCGAACGAAAAGTCGCCTAAACGAGCACTTGGGGCGGCACAAATACGCGACAGGTCCAAGGTCAACGATCACCTCCCCAGCGCCCTCTCGGGTGACGCTGAAGGTGTGGCTTACGGTTTCGCGCTGGGCGAGGAGTTCAAAGCGGCCAAGGCGAAAGGACAGATAGCACATGAGGCAGGCTCCTGATGAGGTTGGGCACCCTAAATCTGAACAAAGGTGGTGCTGACCCCCTCCTGAATTATGCCGCGCACCCGGTTCAACCCATTGTTTTTACGTTGCTTATAGAGATTTCCCGCAGGTGGAGCTGATCTGGTTCCATGCAAGCTTGCACTGAGGTGGGCATGGGGTGCGCGCGGGCCGCTATATCTATCTCCCGGGTTTACATTTTTGCGATCATTTTTCTTCCCTAAATAGAAGAAATCTGTTTTTTTGGTGCGTATACTTTGCCTATGCGAAGAACTTGTCAGTGCCTATCAATAGCTTGGCATCACAGCTTTTGTATATAGGGGAATTCATTATGGAATTGCGATATGCTGTCTTCAACGCGGCCTTAAAGGCCAAAGAGCCCTTTTCTCGAAAGCAGCGTCAGGATAGGATGCAGTTTTTTATAACGAAGATGGGAATTCAAGGCGGTGAAAGGATTATTGATCTTGGCGGCTCTGCCGCTTTCTGGGGTGATTGTCCGCTGCCGCTAAATTTAACTATCGTAAATTTGCCTGACGCACTGGTTAAAGTAAATCCAAACGGACACCACAATGTAAATTTTGTTGAAGGAGATGCTTGTGATTTACCTCTCATTTTGGATGGAAGTTTCGACATAGCCTTTTCAAATAGCGTAATTGAACATGTTGGGCCAATCGAAAATCAGATTGCGTTCGCTAAAGAAGTTCAACGCGTAGCCCCTCGCTTTTGGGTTCAGACGCCTTCAATTTGGTTTCCAATAGAAGCTCATAATCACATGCCTTTTTGGTGGGCTTACCCAGAACCGTTAAAGCGGAAATTTATTTCCCGATGGAAACAAAAGCTTCCCGCATGGACCGAGATGATTGAAGGAACAACCGTGATCAAGCGCAAAGACTTGGAAAAGATGTTTCCGACTGGGAATATTTGGACGGAACGCTTTGCGGGATTTCCAAAATCCTATGTGATCTTTTCGTAGCTTGGTTGAGCTTTCTGCGCGCGATAAATCGGAAAAGTGACACTATCCCAGTCTCCTTCTTGTCACGGGGGCACATGTCTTGTCACGGAGGCACATGTCGGGCACCTTTAAGGACACATTCGGGAACAGCCTCTCGGCTAAGTACAAGAAAACAAGTGATGAACCGGTCGGTTTGATCCTCACCCGTCCCGTGTGGGGGCACCACATTCACAAAAGCAGCTGTAAACGAAATGTTGCGCTGGTTCTGGTGCACGCAAACACGTGCTTTGCTCCCTGTCCCCCGTTTCACTGCCGCCGAAGCAGTCCGCTGCGCTGCGACAAGCGACCTATGTCTGTTGCCCAGCCGCGCGATCCATAACCTCGATTCCGAGGATCGTGGGCAGGTGGCGGGCGGATTCCTGCCAAGTGTCGCCCTCATCGGCACTGACGAAGACAGAGCCGCTATTCGTGCCGAAATAGATGCCCGCAGGTTCCCGTGTGTCGCCTGACATGGATTGGCGCAGCACTGTGAAGAAGCAGGCCTTTTGCGGCAGGCCGGTGCGCAGATCCTTCCAGCTTTGCCCGCCATCGCGTGACCGCCAGACAGCGGCTGCAGCATCCGGAGGAAATCGGCCCTCCATGTCGCCGTTCAGGGGGAGGGTTCAGATCGTGTCGGGATCACGCGGATGCACGCGGATCGGAAAGCCGAAGGTCGAGGGCAGGCCTGCAGTGATATCATCCCAACTGCGCCCGCCATTCGCAGACCGCCAGACCCCGTGATGGTTCTGCTGGTAGAGCACGTCATCGGCCCCCGGCGCGCGCATCATGCTATGCACGCAGTGACCTGTTTCACCGTCGCGCGGTGCGGACGGATGGTCGTAATGGGCACAGGACCCGGCATTGGACAAACGGTTCAGGCCCAGTACCCGTCGCTGCCACCACCGGCCCAGTATGTCCCGGTCACCGGATCACCGACAGCATGGCTAATAGGCCAGCCATCACAGAACGGACCCGAAACTTGCCAGTCCTGACGCGCTCTTTTGTCTGACACCACGAACAGGCCCTTCGTCGTACCGACAAGTATATCAAGTCTGTCCTGATCCATGTGGCATGCCCCCGCACATTGCGCGGCAAGCTAACATAGAAAACACAATTTTTTTAGAAAGACGTCGCTATGCGCGGTTGCCCGCACAAGCCGTCGCGCAAGGCCGCGACCCTGCGGCCGCTCAGTTCTTATAGGGCTGGTGAGGCGCGCTTTGGGCAAGTTCGTCGGCAACGCTTTCAAGCAGACGCAGGTTTTCCTGTGTAACGGATTTCACCTCGATCTGGATCGCGGCTGCGGGAAGACCGGCCACACGCAGAGGCAGGGCTACGGCTATCTTGTCGGCGTCCCAGACGATCCCTGCGGCTTTCAACTTCTTCAGCAGTTGTGCGTGACGTCCCGACTGGATCTGGTGACGCTCGTCATCGCCGCAGACTGCCAGAAACTGCGTCAGGTGCCGGATCTGGTCGGTCGGGCTCAGCCCGATCTGTGCGGCGATTGCGATCCTGTCATCTGTCAGTGAACGATCCGGCTGAACATATCCTGTTGTCGAGGTGGATTCGAGAATGGTGAAGCACCCCAAGGCGGTCAATGCACCGATCTCAATATGGAAAGGGCCAAGGCGGGCAAGGCGATGGAGCAGGGTATTCGCCTCTGCCGCGCCATGATAGGATTTATGCGCGGATTGTGCCAGCGTGCCGAAGAGATGCGATGCCTCGAACGCATTATCGCCCATCCGCATACGGACCCAGCCGCGCGATCTGAGGGTATTCAGCGCGCGCCAGATCGCGGCCCTGCTGATGGGCAACAATTCGCAAAGCCCGCCAAGCGTGACAGGGCCGTGCAGCAAGATGCTCTCCATGACCAGCAGCACGCGTGCCGTAGGCCCTTCGGCATCGAGGATCGAGAAACGGTCAGGCTTTGTCATGGCGCAACCATCCCGTGGTCAGCCGGCAAGCCGCAGGTCGGATGTGTCTGTGCACTGCATGCACAGCACCATCGCGTCACGCGCTTTCAACGTCATACGGGCGCTCGCGCCGTGGGTCCTGAAACCGTTATTCGCCAGTTCAGGGAACAGGGTCAGGATTTCCAAGCGGGCTACCTGCGACAGGCGATCCCAGTTCTGTGGCTCCAGATGCAGGCTTTCGGCGGGGCAGCCTTCGGCGAAAACGATTTCATGGGTGTCAAACAGCATCTGATAGTAGGCGACATCGCCGCCCTCGATGCGCGTGATCGTGCCATCATTGACCAGATGCTGGGCAGCCACCAAAACCTCACTCTCTCCAAACAACAACTCGGCCTGCCAGCCGGAAAGCAACATACGGTGCTGGGGACATACAAGCAAATCTCTCACATTCGTCAACACGCCTTTGCGGAATCGAACGGGTGCGAATTTTCCTGTCGCGGGCACATGTTTGGTTCCGATCCAGCGTATGGGTTGGTAGCCTTGGTCCATCGTCATCACAAGATCGCCGACTTTGAGGTGTTCGATAGGAACCAGACCGCCCTTGCAGGACATGCGTGTGCCCGCCGCAAAGCACATGATACCGCTGTTTTCGCCGACCAGTTCCGCGTCGGATACAGCGGTGCTGGCATCATGGATGTGCACAGAACATGCCTGATCCAGCGCATTTTCAGCCAGTCCGGCGCGCATCCAGTTCAGCGCCGAGCTGTTTTGTTGCGCGGAGTTGCCTGTGCTGAAATCGTCGCCACGGGTTACTAGAACCTTGTTCATTGCATACACCATTGAAATGCAAGCGTTGCATCCGAGGCTGCGACCAGCGCCACAAGCCTCCTGTCGAAGGATCGCATCAGGGGATTTGTGTCAGATGAACAGACGACGGTTGTGCAGGTATCCATCGCGCCAGCGACACATGCATCGTTCCGCCCGATCTGGGCAAGACCGGACGCGTGGCCAGGCAATCGGCAAATGCGGGAAATGCAGATCGCTGCGCGCGGCGTTTTGCACAACAGCACGCGACCGGCGCGCGCCGTTGTGCGGTCCGCCATATAATCGGAACGCGAACTGGAAAAAAAACGGACGGCGGCTGTCATTACTCGCTAAACCGGTTGTCACTCGAACACCTTGGCTTCTAACTTCCAAAGCGGGCGATAATTGGACGGAATCACCACCGTTCTTGTATCTTTCGAGAACGAGCCTGCCGACGTTTGGTGCGAAAATCGCCGTTTTGCAGAGGGAAGTTGCTGCTGTGTCATAGCAATCGGGAAACAATGCGTTTCGGGCTATCCAGAGCAGAATGCGCTTTTCTCCCGATTTTCTGAGCCGGTAGTTTTGTGAGCTTTGATCACTAAATATCTAATAAATATATAATAAGTCCAATATTTTGGTTTTGCAGGCCGTGAATGACGTCTGCACAATCCCGCGATCCTGACGCAACTGTTCCAACATCCGAACAGATCGAAAACTGGATTTTCTACAGTCATCTCGCTCAGCGAAACGGGGGGCTGGATTCCTCTTTGGATCGCATATTATTACCGAAAGTGAACACCGAATCTCTTTCGGTCGAATGACGTCATCTGCGTCCCGTTCGGGGCAAAGTTTAACTTGTGTGATTTTAACGATGAGCAGGGACGTCGCGCCGTAGCGTCCTGCCGTGTATGCGAAGGAATGCTGCGAGATGGTTCTCAATCTGATTGGTCCGTATGATCCCAAATCCTCGGTTCTCGCTGGGCGCGTCTTCACAGACGACAACGCGGACAACACGGAATCAAACGGAACAGGTGGTTTCGAAGCCGGAATAGCTGGCCTTTCCGTCAGGCTGCTGAATTCCTCGGGTCAACTGATCAAGACCACGACGACTGATGCACTTGGCAACTACGCGTTCACGCAACTGGCGGAAGGCACCTACTTCGTTCAGTTTCCAACCAGTGTTGGTGATCTGTCACTGGTCGAGAAGGATATCGGCAACTTTAGCGAAGACAGCGATGCGGACCAGACGACAGGCAAGACAGTTGCCATCCATGTTCCCAAAGCAACCACAGTGAACAATATTGATGCGGGTTACAGGGATTTGACGCCTCCGGACGGGATCGTTTCGGGCACATCCGGCAATGACCTGATCGACATCAACTACATTGGCGACCCCGATGGCGACCAGATCGACAACAACGACGCGATCCTTCCGGGCCAAAGTGGTGATATGGACGTCGTGGATGCCGGCGCGGGCAACGATACCGTCGTTGCAGGTGAAGGCAATGACACGGTTTTTGCGGGTGACGGTGACGATTCCGTCTTCGGCGGCGATGGAGATGACCTGATCCTTGGCGACACCGGCTTGAGCAATACGACTTTTGCTGCACCACTGTCCCTGCAGGCCCAGAACGTCGTCGCAGGCTCGCAGACCGGACATGACGGTGCCGCTGTTGTGGGTAATTCTGTATTCTATAACAACGTCTCCGTAACAGAAGACGGTCGCGCCGTGATGGCCAAGCTTGTACTGGTTGATGCGAGCCCCAGTCTCGCGATCGACCTGACAGGTGGCGCAGGGTCCGAAATCCTGTTGAACGGCAATAATGACCGCTCAGACGGCGGCAAAACAGCCTCTTTCCGTCTTGAGTTCTATGACCAGATCACCGGACAGCCCGTTGCGATTTCCTCAGTGGCTACATTTGGCGATCTGGATCGCACCGCGACCCCCGAAGGCGTCACAATTCCGTCCGAACAGTTTTTTACTTTCGGCACGTCCTCGAACACATCGCTGGATGTCACCTCGAATGGCGGCACAGTCTCTGCCTTCGGCACAGAAGAAAACGATCCCAGCGATCAGGATGCTTGGTTCTCGGCAGCTTTCGAGAACCGGGCTTCCATTGAATTTACCCTGACGACTCGGGATCAGAACTCGGGTTTCACGCTGAACGGATCGGTGATCGACCAACCGTTCGTGACCTTGCTTGATGCGCCGGGCAATGACGTTCTGGATGGCGGTGAAGGCAACGACACCATCTTTGGCGAAGCAGGCAATGACACGCTTCTGGGTCAGGCTGGCAATGATAAACTGGTCGGCGGCGTGGGTGATGATGAAATTGACGGCGGTGCCGGCAATGACACGATCTATGGCGACGATCTGAGAGCCGGCGCGCCGGTCACAGGCACTCCCCCGGGCGAGATCCAGATCGGGAACATAGCAGGCGCCAACTACACCCTGCTGGTCTGGGATCTGCAGCAGGTGTCGGTGACCAATGCCGCTGGCAACAAAAACCCCTTTCCGGATGATGCTTCGGGCGAGGACGATGTCGTCGGCAGCACATTTACATTGTCCGAAACCGGCATCCCCAAAGCGGTGGGCATCAAGGATGGTGACAACAGGTTCGATGATGGCCCCGGCTTTCAGGACTTGAGCTTGCCTATCGTTCTGAACGGAAATTCGGGCAAGGCAGGCGACCGTCTGACGCCGGAATATTCCTATTCCGTGCAGGATTCCGCAGGTCAGATCATCAATATCTATGCGGTTGAACTGGATGGCAACGATGCGGTCGGTTTTGTCAGCGACAAGCCGATGGTGCAGGGCGAGACCTATACGTTCCTGGGCCGCACCGACACCTATCCCGAGGTAAAATATTCCCAGCTTGCCACCAGCTATTTCACGCAAGGCACTTCCGGCAATGATCAGGACGGTCCCGAAGATGCCGTGGCAGCCGGTAACGATCTGATTTACGGCGGCACAGGTGACGATCTTGTTTTCGGTCAAGGCGGCAATGACATTATCTTTGGCGGCAGCGGCAACGATACGATCTACGGGGACGAGCCGGTTGACGGGCTTCCGGGTGATACAGGAACACCGGACACGGGCGAAGTCGCCATCGACGCCGTCGCCGGTGCCAAATACACGTTGCTTGTTTGGGACCTGCAGCAAGTGTCGGTTGACAATGCATCCGGCAACAAGAACCCGTTCCCGAATGACACAACCGGCGAGAAATACGTTGTCGGCAGCACCTTTACCCTGTCCGAAACCGGCATACCCACAGCGGTCGGCATAAAGGATAGTTTCAACTGGTTCGACGATGGTGACGGAACGCAGGATCTGAGCCAGCAGGTTGTGCTGAACGGCATCTCGGGAAATGCAGGCGACCGTCTGACGCCGGAATACTCTTACTCTGTGCAGGGTTCCGCGGGACAGGTGATCAATATCTATGTCGTGGAACTCGACGGCAACAAGGCCGTCGGTTTTGTCAGCGACAAGCCGATGGTGCAGGGCGAGACCTATACATTCCTGGGACGCACCGACACCCATCCCGAGGTGAAATATTCCCAGCTTGCCACCAGCTATTTCACGGCGGATGGCACAGGCGGCAATACCGGTGGTGGCACGCCGCCTGCCATCGGCGACGACCTTCTTTTCGGTGGCGATGGCAACGACACTGTTTTTGGCGGTGCGGGCAATGATACGGTTTCTGGTGAGGATGGTGCCGACTCTCTTTTCGGTGGCGACGGGCGTGACCTGTTCGTCGGTGGCACGGCGGGCGATGTTGTCGATGGCGGTTCGGGCGGAGATGATGTCGATACACTGGATCTGTCGGGCTCCGGTCCCTTGCGCATCATCAACCAGACGGTCGATCCGGACGGCAACTCGATCTCCGGAACGGTAGAGTTTCTGGACAATGCCGGCAATGTGACCGGCGCGATGACCTTCTCCGAGATCGAACAACTGATCCTGCCCGAAAACAGCCCGCCTGAGGCGCAGGACGATACGATCTCGACGGATGAGGATACGCCGGTCACGATCGACGTGCTGGCCAATGACAGCGATCCGGACAGTGATCCGCTGACGATCACGGAGGCGACAGTGCCTGCGGATCAGGGCACGGTCACGATCGTGGACAACCAGTTGGTCTTCACCCCGGCGCAGGACGTCAACGGTCCGGTCGAGATCAGCTATACGGTGACCGATGGCAATGGCGGGACGGATACGGCCACGGTGACGGTGGATGTGACGCCGGTGAACGATGATCCGGTCGCGCAGGACGACACGGCGAGCACGGGCTTCAACACGCCGGTCACGGTGGATGTGCTGGCCAATGACACGGATGTGGATGGCGATCCGCTGACGCTGCTCGATGCGACAGTGCCTGCGGACCAGGGCACGGTCGCGATCGTGGACAACCAGATCGTCTTCACCCCCGCGACTGGTTTCTCGGGCCCGGCCGAGATCTCCTATACGGTGGATGACGGGGCCGGCGGCACCGACACCGGCACGCTGGCCGTCGAGGTGACAGCCCCCAACTTCATCGTTGAGGGCACGCCAGAGGGTGACCTGATCGATGTCGACTATCTTGGCGACCCCGAAGGCGACCGTGTTGACGCCGGTGACAACGAGGAAGGCGATGACGACGATATGATCATCGCCGAAGACGGCAGCGATACCGTTTTTGCGGGTCTGGGCGACGATACCGTCTTCGGCGGCTCTGGTCAGGACGAGATCTTTGGTGGTCCGGGCAATGACGAACTTGATGGCGGATCGGGCAGCGACACACTGTTTGGCGGTGACGGCGACGACACGATCAATGGCGGTTCGGGCAATGACAGCATCAGCGCGGGTGACGGCGAGAACCATATAAATGGCGGTGTTGGCGAGGATACGATCAATGGCGGTGACGATAACGACACCATCTTCGGTGGCGGGGATAATGACAGTATCCGCGCAGGGGCTGGTGACGACGTTGTCCATGGCGATGACGGGAACGATACGATCTTCGGCTTCGAGGGCAGTGATCAGGTCTACGGTGGCGATGGAAATGACGTCATCAATACCCGTACCTCGGAAGGAACCGGCGTTCCCGATCAGGGCCTAAACTATCCGGATGATCCGAGTACGCCTTTTAATGAGGCCCTGCTCAGCTATCCGTCGGATACCGATTCCGAGAATGATCGTGATCTGGTCTTTGGGGGCTCTGGCAATGACACAATCCTGACAGGCGATGATCAGGACACGATCTTTGGCGATAGCGGCAGTGACAGCATTGATGCCGGTTTCGACGATGACTTTGTCTATGGCGGGGCAGACGACGATACCATTGAGGGCGGCGAAGGTGCCGACACGGTCTATGGCGAGGCTGGCGATGACGTTATCTATGGTGGTCTGTCACCTGATGTCATCGGCGGGATTGGATCGGCGATCTATGATCTCGAAGACGAGGGGATCAACACTCCTGTTGATCCGAACACCGGCAACAACACCGATCTGCTATTTGGTGGCGACGGAAATGATCGGATCTTCGGGCAGGACGATGCGGATCAGCTCCATGGCGGAACAGGCAACGATACGCTGGATGGCGGTATTGACGACGACCTGCTATTCGGGGACGAGGGTGACGATCTGCTGATCGGTGGTCAGGGCAATGACACGCTGGATGGCGGTGAAGGCGTTGATATCCTGACAGGTGGTACGGGGCCGGATGTCTTTATCGCGGATGGTACTGCTGATCTGATCACTGATTTCAATACCACCGAAGGTATCGGCAATGACGTTCAGACCGACAATGACTTTGTCGATCTGTCAGCATTCTACAACGACACGACGCTGGCCGCATGGAATGCTGCCAACCCGACGCAGCAATATTCAACACCGCTGCAATGGCTGCGGGCCGAACAGACAACGGGCGTTTTGATGTCAGCGGGCGGGTTGCTGATCCAAAATGCCGGTGTCGCTGTCGCAGCGGCGGCGTTGAGCCAGGAGAACACCTCGGTTGTGTGCTTTGTCGCGGGGACGCTGATCACCACCAAGCAGGGGGATGTGCCTATCGAGACCCTGCAGGTGGGCGACATGGTTGTGACAAAAGACCATGGCTATCAGCCTGTCCGCTGGATCGGTTCGACAAAGGTTCAGGCTACGGGCAGATTGGCGCCTATCCGGTTCCGAAAGGGGGCGCTGGCCAATGATCGCGACCTGCTGGTCTCGCCGCAGCACCGTATGTTGCTGAGCGGATGGCAGGCGGATCTTCTATTCGGTGTGAACGAGGTTCTCGTGGCGGCCAAGCATCTGGTCAATGACGGGTCGATCACGCGGGTGGAAGGCGGCGAGGTGGAATATTTCCACATGATGTTCGACGAGCATGAGATCGTCTATGCCGAAGGTTGCCAGTCCGAAAGCTTCCATCCGGGGCATGAGGGTTGGGGGGCATTGGCCGAGGAAACACGTGCCGAGATCATCGCCCTGTTCCCGCAACTGGCGACCGAGGCCTTCCGTGCCTACGGCTTCGGCGCCCGTCGAACCCTCAAACAGAGCGAGGCCAAGATGGCTGTTGAAGCAGGTTGCTTCATTGATCAGGCCTGACAAAAGGAACCGGCCGCCCGGAGGGTATCCAGGCGGCCGGTGAACAAGTTGATGCTTGTGAAAACGGTGGCCACAGAGCGCAGTGTGCAGCGGACGGGCCGCGCTGAAACCGTTATGGACAGGCGGATTAGTGGATTTCAGGGCAAATGTGGCGGTATCCTGCCAAGTTTTGCGCTGAAACACAGAGTTTGCCCCAAAAGACCAGATTTTGGCCCAACCTCTGACAAGGTCCCGATCAAGGGTGTAACACGACCCGGATACCCAAGGGCTAGAGGAGTTGACCATGAACGATCGGGCTGCTTGGTATCATACCATCCCTGCCGGTATTGTCGGACAATTCCCCAATCGGAAACACGGTTTGCGGGCGCTGGCATTGGCCGTTGCATCGGCGGCCGCGTTGGGTGCAGGGACTGACACATTGTATGCGGGGCAGGATGCTTTCCTGACGGCGCGTATGACGGTTTCATCGCCTGCCGGTGCCAATGATCTTTGCCAGCGCTATCCTTGGGCCTGTATGCGATCCGCCGGCTTGGTTAGAATTTCAGGCAAACAACTTGATTATGCGGTCAAACTGAACCGTCAGATCAACCGCCAGGTGCGCGCGGTCTCGGATCAGGCGCAATACGGGCGCACGGAATACTGGTCTTTGCCGACAGGCCGAGGAGGCGATTGCGAGGATTTCGCGCTGCTCAAGAAGAAGCATCTGATCGCGGCGGGTCTTGATCCACAAGCTTTAATGGTGTCGACCGTTCTGGACAGGAACCGCAACGCGCATGCCGTTCTGGTGATGCGGACCGTACATGGTGATTACGTTCTGGATAACCTTCGCAACGATGTGAAGCACTGGCGTCAGACAGGCTATACATTCCTCAGGATGCAGGACCCCACTGATCCCAGGAAGTGGACGGCTGTGATTGATGGCGGCATCATGCGCAATGACAATGCGGTGTCCACATCGCGGTTGGTGCCGACAAGTCTGCGGCCTAACTCCAACTGACCCCAAGGCGCACATGCCTTAGCGCTATGATGAACTTTGATAGCTTTTGAAAAACGGCCCTGTCTCCGTTCAGTGCTCGGCGGGCTCATTGCTTTGTGTGGCATCAAGGGGAGGCGCCTCGGCGCGCGTCCGAATGGCGCTGGATTGCGCATCATCTGGATCTTCCAACCAAGCCGGGATATCCACTAAAAGCGCATCATAGCATTCCAGTCGTGCCGCGGCATCGGGGGCCTCGGCGCAATCAAGGTAGCGGTCCAGAAAGGCCCGTTTGATGCCTTTGTGATCCTGTGCTTGGGCAGAGACAATATTGGGAACAACCAGCATCACACAGATCGGCAGGACGCAGCCGATCAGAAAAAATAATCCCTTACTGTGCATGGTTTTGTCCCTCTTGGGCGGGCCCGGTTAGACTAATTGGATGATTGTCTGCTTTTGCAATCAGAGACTGAAAGCGGCGAACTCTTTTGGTGCGCGATGCGGTCAGAACATATCCGTTCGCCGCACCGCGCATGTTCTGCCACGCAACCAACATCTTAGAGCAACGCGGTGTGGAGGCTAGCGTCTGTCAAACAATGGGCCGACCTCACGTCTTGGTAGTCCACTTGAGATGATGTCGACCACATTACGCCGATGGAGTTGGGACTTGAATTCGAAAACTCGGACTCCGCACACTCGCAGAAGTTACAGCCTTCTCCATGTTACTAAACTTTGGGTTTACGGTCGGGTTTGGGTTTATGGTCGGGTTTGGGTTTGGGTTTGGGGTCGGGTTTGGGTTTATGGTCGGGTTTGGGTTTATGGTCGGGTTTGGGTTTGGGGTCGGGTTTGGGTTTATGGTCGGGTTTGGGTTTGGGTTTGGGGTCGGGTTTGGGAGAGGGTTTGGAATTGGGTTTGGGATTGTCTTTGACTTTGACTTTGCCGCCTCCGCCCAACCGACCGCTGTTCAATCCGCTGTCTCTTCTGCCAGCTGCCGGCGATGCGATCGACGCCGTCCCATAGTCAGCAAAGGCCAGTGCCAGTTCGGGGCATTCCTCTAGCCAGATGGCAAGGTTGCGGTCGTAGTTCGGATTGCTGCGGATCTGGGCGACAAGTTCCGGTGTGAAATCGTCAGAGTTCAGGTCGCAGAAGGGCACGCCATTCTCGGCAGACTGCGCAGCAGAAAACTTGTCAAAATACATATCCGCAACAATCGGCACAGGCTGAGGTTGAGCACAGGCAGCAGCAAGCGTCAAAATGCTGCCTGCCGAGAGAGTTTTCAAAAGGGTTTTTGGTGTGGTGAACATCTAAGTCACTCCCGTCAAAAGTCTGGAGACTAAGCTCGCAAGTCGGGCATTCATCTCATAGCGGGATTATCTACCAATAAGGCTGGTGAATGAAAATTGAATTGTGACGCGAAAAAGGCAGTTATAGCCTTGGAGAAAGCTAAATATTCAAGGAAAAAACTACCTAAAGTATATTTCTATATTTGGTGCGTTGTGCTGTTAAAGTTCCCAACGCGGACGCGGATCGCGTTACACGAAACTTCAAAAAATCACAGCAAAGCAAGGGCCTAAAGAATACTTCGAATGTTGTCTCATGCCCCGGAAAGATGCTGGCACACATGCTTTTGAGATGTGTGGCAGCTTGGATTGTGGCAAATTTTAGGTAGCTTTTTCAATTGCAAGATTGATGGGTCAGCGCTGTCTGTCATGGCTGTACCGTGCTTTTATTGTCACTCAATCGTGGTCAATAAAGGGGAAATCGTGCCATTCGACAGATCGAGTCTGAGCAGGCTTTCAATGAGGGGGGGGGTGCGCTGCCAACAGCCAGCATAAAATCACCTTTAAGGCGACTTTACGATTTCCGGTTCAGGCCTTCTGCTGCAGGATGTTGCGCATATCCGCCCCGCACGAGCCCGTGACGCTTCACCAAGTCGGGTTTGAGACGTTAATGTGAAATGGAAATATCCAACGCTTTGATCACAGCAGTTCTTCCAGAGCGTCCAGCAAGGCCTCGATATCGGGTGCGATCGTGCTCCAGCTCCGCAATGGCTCGTCCGTGCCAAGGTCGGACTTCAGGCGCTGTTCGACTGATCGGGCGCGATCGCCAATATCGGGGTAACCCAATGTGCCCGCGACACCCGCAATCTTGTGCGAGATCTGCGCGATCTCGGTAAGGGAGGGAACGGGTTCCTCGCCCTTATGCACGGCTTCCTTCAGCGCTTCGATGCGCAAAATCCTGTCTGTCGTCAGATTGACAAAGACCTGATGCGCTGCGTGCAGCATGTCCGGCAGTCCGTCTGGCACCTTTCTGGCAGCGTTGGCGTTCATCCCCGTCAATCCCTTTGCTTCTGTGGGCTAAAGCCTTCCTCCAGCCCGATTTGTGCAGACATACGTGCACGGTCCAGAAGCGACGAGATTTCGGCGCGCTGGCTGAATATACTGGCCGATACCGGCGTCCCTACCTGAATGACAGGGCTTGGCAGGCTAAGGCTGGAATAGAGTTTCTGATAGCTGCCAACACCGGCGCGGACGTCTTCCTGCAGGCGCCGCGGATCGCTGACAGCTGTACGGTTGGTCAACACAACAAAATCGCCCTGTCCGGCATGTGCCATGCTGAAGGGGGATGTCTTGAGCGTCTCGGCGATCACCGTGGCGATATTCGCAAGATAGTCGATATAGCCGACATGATCGGTCAGGCGGAAGGCCTCGGCGGCATTGGTCACCGTAAAGCCGATCGCGGCGTGACCGAACAGTTGAAGACGGTTAAGCGTCAGCAGATGGTTCTGCATCGCCAGATATTCCACCATCCAGTTCGCGCTGATCACCGAGAGCGGCGCGTCGAATTTGACCTTCGACTTCGGCAGATCGGACCAGGATTTCAACTCGTCCAGCAGGTCAAGCGCGCGCTGACGTTCGTCGACCAGTTGGCGCATCACCTGAAGGCGCGCGCGCAGTTCGATTTCATCCAGCGGTTTGGTGAAATAATCGGTAGCGCCTGCAGCGAAAGCCCCGTCAACGAAATGCTTGTCGGCGAGCGACGTCACCATGATGATCGGTGTCTTGCGATAGACAGACATGGCGCGGATTCGGCGGCAAAGTTCGACACCATCGACCTCAGGCATCTCGATATCGAGGAGGAAACCGTCGAAAAGCTGCGGGCTGTTGCGAATGACTTTAAGCGCCGCACTGGCCGAGGGAACGCTCGTGACGTCGTGATAGCCAAGCTGTGCCAGCGTGCCCTGCAACACCATCTGGAAGGCTTTGTCGTCGTCAACTGCAAGTATCCGAAGGTCTTTCATTCTGCCAATCCTCGATCATCTATTTCGTCTCAAGGTGCCAACGGAATATGTCGGGAGTAGGGCAAATTTACAGCATTTTTCAACCTATAGGATACCGTTTTCATGGGTGTGCGACCTGTTTGCCATAACCCCTTCAATCACCCCAACGAATTCCGCGCCGCGGATCGGTTTCGGCATGATAATATCCGAGTGGCAGCCCGAAGGCGGCTGGCGCAACGCTTCGGCTTCGGCTGTGAAACGGATCACACGGGTATCCCTGTTACAGGAATTGCCGGCCCTGAGATGCCGGATCACACGGTCGCCGTTGATGTGGGGCATGTTCTGATCGAAAATCATCAGATCATAGGGTTGCTTCAGCGCGGCCTCCAAAGCTTGGCGTCCGTCATCTGTCACTGTCACATCAATACCAGCAATCCCAGACAGCAGCGATCTCACGATCTGCTGGGTCACTTCGTCGTCTTCGGCTAGAAGGATCTTGAAGGTCATTTCAACTTTTCGCCATAATAGTCAATTCGCGCCGGCGCCCATCATTGCAGGACCCGACGTTTTTTTGCAATGACCATAGTTAAACCCCGACTTTCGGGCAAAAGAAAGAAAATCCTCTGACCATTGTTGACGTTTTTTAACGCTGCACACGCACCTGTTGCATGACGATCAACCAAGGCGTGCAGAAGCTATTGTTAATCCTGCGTCAGGGTCAGGATTGCATGTAACAATTCGGCGCGCTTGAACGGTTTGGCCAGATGCGTGTCAAAGCCAGCAATCAGATAATCCGCCACCTGATGCGGCATTGCGTTCGCCGTGACAGCAATAACCGAGACGGGTGACACACCTCTATGGTATTCTTGGTCCCGTATCTCTCCCAGAGCCGTGACGCCGTCCATGACAGGCATCGAAATATCCATCAGGATGATATCGAAAGGCCTGCCATTCTCGGCACTGGTCGACCATGCGTCGACAGCTTCACGCCCATTTTCAACCATTACGATGTCCATGCCGGTCCCGCTCAGCATTTCCTCGATCACGATACGGTTGGTCGGATTGTCATCCGCGACCAGTGCCCGCAGATGCGCCAGACAGATATTCTGTTCCGCAATCTGGGCAACGCGTTCTCTTTCGGGCGCATGTGGCATTTCTGCTGCGGGAAGGGGGAGCCGCACACGGATCGTTGTGCCCATGCCCGGCTGGCTTTCGACGGAAATCTCGCCCTCCATCAACGCAACCAACTGGCGCACGATAGACATACCCAAGCCGGTGCCACCGAAACGCCGTGTGATGGTGCCATCGGCCTGTTCGAAACTATCCAGAATACGCGCCACCTGTGTTGCGGACATGCCCATGCCGGTGTCGCTGACCTCGATGTCCAGCGGATCACCAGGCTGGCACTGCATGGTCAGCGTTACCGAGCCTTTGTCGGTAAACTTGATCGAGTTGTGCAGCAGGTTGTTCAGGATTTGGCTGATCCGGTGGGGATCGCCCAAGACCGGCAGCGCGCATCCGCTGTTTGTATGAACGCGGAATTCCAGCCCCTTCTCTTCGGCGCGGATCGCGTTTAGCGCCTCGACCGGTTGGGCCAGGTCGTTGACAATGAAAGGGACTTTCTCGATCTCCATTTTGCCGGCTTCGATTTTGGACATATCGAGGATGTCATTGAGAATGCTGAGAAGCATCTCGCCGGAACTGCGGATCGTACCGATCATACGGCGCTGGCGATCTTCGGTCAGCGTACCTTCCAGCACTTCGGCCATGCCCAGCACGCCGTTCAACGGGGTCCGGATCTCGTGGCTCATATTGGCAAGGAACATGGACTTCGATTTGCTGGCTTCTTCGGCCTGGATACGCGCCTGTTCCAGACGCAGGTTCGTCGCCAGTTCCTCGGTGATATCGTTGAACGAGGTCACAACGCGCATTTCGTTGCCCTCGCCCGTAAAGGCGACCGCATTGACCGAGATGAAGCGCTTTGTGCCGTCGTCCCATTGGATGGCAAAACGGACGTCGCGCACGGGTTTGCCTTCGGATATCGCGCGCGAGAAGGGCAACTCTTCGTCCGGAATAGGCGAGCCATCCAGACGGCTGGAGCGCCAGACAGGTGCGTTATAAGTCAGATCCGTCATGTTGTCGCGCGTGAGGCTTAGGATGCGCTCGGCCTCGCTATTGGCATAGATGATACGGCCTTCGCCATTCATCACGACGATGGCTGCAATGCTCGCATCCATGACCTGTTCAAGAAAGCCTTTGCCAGCCTCAAGATCCTGCTCCAACTTCTTGCGGTCCGAAATATTCAGATGCACACCGCCGATCACTTCGGGCGAACCGTCGGGACCGAAACGGGTAATCTGGCTGCGGGACAAGATCCATATCCAGTGACCGTCACTATGGCGCATCCGGAATTCGCTTTCGGCCATGGCGGTCGCGTTTTCGCTGCCGACATGACCGAGATTGTCAAAGATCTGCAGATCGTCCGGATGAACCAGAGTACGGAAACTTGCCAGATCCATGGTCGGCGTCTGGCTTTTGTCGTAACCAAGGATTTGGCGCCACTCGCCGCCCACGGTCAGGCGGTTCGATGCGGCATTCCATTCCCATGTACCGATTGCGGCCCCTTCCATGACCTTGGTCAGTTGCTGTTCGACCTCGTCACGGTCTTTCAGCGCATTGGTCAGTTCCGCATTGGCCGCATCAAGGGCGATAATCTGGTTGCGTTTGGTGGTGATGTCGATGGCCACAGTGATGCAGCCGCCATCAGAGGTGCGGACATTGATTCGCCGGACCCAACGGCCATCGGGCAGGGCCACCTCGTCTACAAAGCGTGGCTGTGCGTAGATACGCAGCCTTTCAGCCAAAACCGCGTCGATATCGGCCCCGTCTCCGCCACCCGGCAATACGTTGATCTCAAGCCCGCGTCGGAGGATACCCTCCAGCGTCGCACCTTCAACGAGGATCGGATCGAGGCCCGGAAACATCTTGCGATAGGCGTAATTGGCGATGACCAGCTTATCCTCTGAATCAAAGATCACGACACTGTCGGGCAGCGCATCAAGCGCATTCTCAAGCCTTTGACGCATGGCCGTGGCTTCGGCAGCAAGCCTGTTGACTTCGATACGCTGGCGCTTGTGTTCGGTAATGTCGGTCTCGACGGTGACATAGCCCTGCAACGCCCCGTCCACGCCGAACAGCGGCTGGACGTTGAAGTCGATCCAGTAGCGATTGCCGTGGCGATCCTTGTTGATGGTTTCGCCGCGGAAAGGCTCTTTTCGGGCAAGCGCTTCTTGCAACGCGTCATCTACGGCGCTGTCGCTCTCGGGGCAGCGAACCAGATCCTCGAACAGCGCGCCGCGCACCTCGTCCAGCGTCCAACCGCATTTTTCGCTGAAGGCACGGTTGAACCAGACAATCCGTTGTTCACGGTCGACAACAACGACGAAATTCGTCATCGCCTCGACAATCTTTCCCATCTTGAGCAATTCTTCACGCTGTGCCGTATCGTTTGTCACGTCCCGCACAACAAAGATTGCACTGGTCATTCCCTCGGGCAGGGGGGAATCCTTGCGCGCGCCTGCAATCTCGAATGCATAGCGCTTCCCGTTTATTTCGAGGGGATAGCGCAGACCGGTTATCGCGCCCTCGGCAATCACCCGTTCAAGCGCGTCATGGGCGATTGCGGCCACGTCGGGCGGCAGAACATCGTCGATTTTCTTGCCGGCAAGTGGCCCCTCGACCGGCATCTGCATATGTTTAGGTCCGGCCAGAAAGCCGGTGTACCGGCCCGTGGCGTCGATTTCGAACAACAGGTCTGGCACCGCCGCCATGATTGCCTCGAAGCGATTGGCGGTTTCGCGCGCCTCGGTTTCGTTCCGGCGCAGTTCGGTTACATCCGATCCCATGCCGCGATAGCCCAGGAATGTTCCTGCTGAATCGAAAATCGGGGATGCGCTGAACCGAAAATAGATCGGGTCACCCTCAAGGTTGGGGGCTTTGTAGATCACGTTGCGGAATGGTTCGCGCGCTTTCATCTTTTGGGTGATCAAGTTGAAGCCCGGCTCGTCAGGATCAATGCCGGCATCGCGCGCGACGTCCATCCGCAAGCGACCCAGAAAGAAATCAACACCGACGCCAAAACGCTCTATATTATGTGAGATAAAGGTATACCGGCCTTCAGCGTCCTGTTCCCATACCCAGTCATCACTGATCTTTGCCAGATCATGCAGGCGCGACGCCACCGCGTCGCGTTCTTCCGAGGCCTGCGTCAAAGCCATCCGCGCGTCGGCCAACTCGGCTTCGCGGTTCTTCCGCTCGCTGATATTACGGATCAGGAACAGATAGCCACCCGGATCGTCCTGCCCAAGCCCCTCACGCAGCGACACCGAGACTTCGACCCAGCTTTGCGGATCGTCCAGGTGCAGCAATTGCTCGACACCGGTTATGACCTTGCCTTCCCGAACCTCGGCCATCATGCGGCGACGTTCGGCTGCGATCTCGGGGCGCAGCACCTCTTCCAGAGTTTTTCCCAGAACCGCGTTCGGCTCGTAGGCCCACCCGTGATTGAGCGTATGATGCGATCTGCGATAGATGCCGTCGTGATCCACTTCTAGTAGCAGATCGGGCAGGGCGGCCAGCGTCAGCTCCAGTTTGTCCTTGGTCCGCTCAAGGTCTTTTACGGCCTCTTTTCGCATCAGCGCAGATTGGATCAGATCCGCAACGGCCCGCAGCATCTTGATTTGGTCATCCGTGAACGGTGCTTCCACTTTCGTGCGGTCCAGCCCGGCAAGGCCCACCAGACGATCGTCTTCAAGGATCGGGACGACCATCACGGACAGGATGTCCTGCATCTCGAGCGTCGCCTTTTCAGGGGCTTCGTCGGCCAATGCACGCACGGCTGGAATGTGAACGACCTTGTCCGCGTCCAGCGTCGCCTGCCAGCCATCAATGACGCTGATGGGAAGACCCTGCAGCTTGTCGCGCATCGGCTCTACGCCCTGCGCCACCCATTCGTGTGTATTGTCCATCACCTCGTCTGAACGGAAAAGAAAGACATATCCACGATCCGCCTCGCAGATCTGCGCCATACCGCCAAGAACCCGCGTGATCGCCGTGTCCAGATCTGCTGCCGGCGTTCGTACAAGTTCGTTCAGAAACGAAATGACGATGGTTTCCTGCTTCAAGCCTGTCCCTCCCGCCGGGGTTCGAGGGTAAATGCAACGCTGTGCGTCACCCTTGACAACCACATCCCCTTGTCAGTCGCTGCGTGATAGCCCTGATGTGATGCAAGTCTTCATCCTGTTGCGAAAAAGATGCAATTGAAGTCAAGCAGCGCGTCTTCGCTAAGATCAATCTACAATCTGTCACTGTTCAACGCTGGCCACCGGATCGCAACTCCCCCGATTGTTTGTCTATCCGCTGACTGCTGCACGAACAGCATATTCAAAAGATAAAAGATATGAGTGTAATTTTATTCGTTTCAATCACATTCTCTGAAAAGGGTAAAGGCCTGCAAAAGTCTGGTTGCGCGGTTTCGGTCACCAATTTGCTTGCGCGATATTGCAGAGCAGAACACTGTGCCGAACCATGCGGCGATATGACATCCCGACAACCCGGCGTTGAAGGCGTTAGCCGCATTTTCTAGCCTCTCTGTCCGCTCAGGGGGCTGCATCCGTTCTGGTCTTGGCATCCGGCGTTCAACCTGCAAACTTGCAGCTTTCATGTATGGAGGCACATTGGAATGGCAGGGCCGCTCGACGGATTGAAAATTGTTGAAATGGCGGGGCTTGGCCCCTGTCCGCTGGCGGGACAATTGCTGGCGGATCTTGGCGCGGAAGTGGTCGTGATCGACCGCAAGTCAGCTGCGGCCGACCCGACCGAGGTGAACCGGCGCGGAAAACACTCTGTCGCGCTGAATCTGAAATCCCCGCTAGGGCTAGACGCAGCGCGCCGCCTGATCGGGCAGGCCGATATCCTGATCGAGGGTTTTCGTCCCGGTGTGATGGAGAAACTGGGGCTTGGCCCGTCGGATTGCCATGAGATCAATCCAAGGTTGATCATTGGAAGAATGACAGGCTGGGGGCAGACCGGACCACTGGCCATGACAGCAGGACACGATATCAATTATCTGGCTTTGTCCGGCGCCTTGGGGGCGATCGGCGCTGCGGATGGCCCGCCTGTGCCGCCGCTCAATCTGGTGGCAGATTATGGTGGCGGGACAATGTTTTTGATCTTCGGTGTGTTGGCCGCCCTGTTCGAACGAGGCAAGTCAGGACGCGGGCAGGTTGTGGACGCCGCGATGGTGGATGGTGTGCCCGCGATGATGGGGTTGATCCATCAGGGGCTGGCGCAGGGTTGGTGGAGAAAGGGACGCGAGGGAAATATGCTGGACGGTGGCGCGCCCTATTACCGCTGCTATGTGACCAAGGACGGGCGCGCCCTGTCGGTAGGTCCGCTGGAGCCGCAGTTTTTCGCCGAACTGGTCGAACTGGCCGGATTGCCTGCCGCGCATTGCCACGATCAGGCCGATCCCGCGACATGGGCGGACAGGCGCGCGTTATACGCCCAGGTCTTTGCCCGCAAAACCCGCGACGAATGGATGGAGATTTTCGCAGGGTCCGATGCCTGTGTCGCCCCTGTGCTGGACTGGGACGAGGTAGAGCATCATCCGCAAACTGCCGCGCGGGGCACCTTTGTCAGGGTGGGGGGCGTCATGCAGGCCGCCCCTGCGCCGCGCTTTGACCGTACCCCTGCCGCAGCCCCTGCCGCGCCGGGTGCTGCCGGACAGGATACTGACGCGATCCTGTCGGCATTGGGCTATGATGCGGCAGAGCTGGCGCGGTTGCGTGATGAGGGTGTGCTGACCTGACGATCTAGAACGCGCTGTCCTTGACCGCCTGCATCGACACATGGGTCGAGGTTGATCCGACGTAGGGCAGCGCCGAAATCACCTCGCCCAATATCTGCCTATAGGCTTGGATATCGCTGCTGCGGATCTTGAGCAGATAGTCGAAAGAGCCTGCAATCATATGGCATTGCTCGATTTCCGGCACATCCATCACCGCGCGGTTGAAGGCTGTCAGCGCCTTTTCCGTGGTGTCGGTCAACCTGACCTCGGCAAAAGCCACGTGATCCAGCCCCAGCTTGGAGGGGTTCAGCACGGCGCGGAACCCTTGGATATAGCCCTGATCCTGCAGGCGTTTCATCCTGACCTGACAGGGGCTTTTGGACAGGCCGACCTTTTTGGCAAGGTCGGTGATCGCGATGCGCCCGTCAGTGCTAAGTTCACGCAGAATCTTGGTGTCGATCCGATCAAGCGGTTCTGATTTTGCCTCGTCTGGCATGGATATTCCTTCAAAAGAGCCGCAATGAAATCCAATCGGCTTGTGCAACCTTGATCAACGGGAAAAACGACTGTCAAGCATCTGCTATTCTGAAGGCCAGATAACCCCCCTCATTTCTCTGGCCGGAGTTCCCAATGTCTCGTCTTGCCCTGCTTCGTGATGAAATTCGTGCCACCCACCACCAGCCCGAGGATGCGGTGCTGGACAGGCTGCGGACGGATTCGGCGCCCGATAGCGCAAGTCGCGCCGCAGCGCGTCAACGCGCCGTCGGTTTGGTCAAGTCGATCCGCGGATCAGGCCGCCCCGGCCTGATGGAAGTGTTCCTGTCCGAATACGGCCTGTCCACCGATGAAGGCATTGCGCTGATGTGTCTGGCCGAGGCGTTGCTGCGTGTGCCGGATCGCGAAACCATCGACGATCTGATCGAGGACAAGATCGCCCCGTCCGAATGGGGCGCGCATCTGGGGCGGTCCTCCTCAAGCCTTGTGAATGCCTCGACATGGGCGTTAATGTTGACGGGCAAGGTTCTGAAAGAAGATCACACCCCCGGCGTCGCCAATATCCTGCACGGCGCGGTCAAGCGTCTGGGCGAGCCTGTGATCCGCACCGCTGTCAGCCGTGCGATGAAAGAACTGGGACATCAATTCGTGCTGGGCCGCGACATATCCGAGGCGATCAAGCGCGGTGGCACGCGGGCGGCGCAGGGCTTTACCTTCTCTTACGACATGCTGGGCGAGGCGGCTTTGACCGCGAAGGATGCCAAAAAATACCACACGGCCTATGCGAACGCGATTACCAAACTGGCGGGCGAATGCGCGAACACCGATATCCGCGCCAATCCCGGCATCTCGATCAAGCTCAGCGCGTTGCATCCGCGCTACGAAGTGGGCCAGCATGACCGTGTGATGGCCGAACTGGTGCCATCAACACTGGAGTTGGCACTGGCGGCACGCAAGGCCGGCATGGGGCTGAACATCGACGCGGAAGAGGCGGATCGTCTGGATCTGTCGCTGGACGTGATCGAGGCGGTGCTGCGCCATCCCGATTTGGCAGGCTGGGACGGCTTTGGCGTGGTGGTGCAGGCTTACGGCAAGCGCGCGGCACTTGTGATCGACTGGTTGCACGTGCTGAGCGAGGACCTGGACCGCCGTATCATGGTCCGTCTGGTCAAGGGCGCCTATTGGGATACCGAGATCAAACGCGCGCAGGTGGAAGGGCTGAACGGCTTTCCGGTCTTTACCCGAAAGGCCGCAACGGATGTGTCCTATCTTTGCTGCGCGCAAAAACTGCTGGGCATGACTGACCGGATCTATCCGCAATTTGCGACGCATAATGCCCATACCGTGGCCGCGATCCTTGAAATGGCGGGCGACAGATCGTCTTTCGAATTCCAGCGATTGCATGGCATGGGCGAGGTTCTGCATGACGTCGTGATGAAAGAGGCCGGCACGCGCTGCCGAATCTATGCACCTGTCGGGGCACATCGTGATCTGCTGGCTTATCTGGTGCGGCGTCTGCTGGAAAACGGTGCCAATTCCAGCTTTGTGAACCAGATCGTGGACGAGGATGTGCCGCCCGAAGTAGTCGCGGCCGATCCCTTTGACGCGCTTGAGGGCGTGGCTGCAAGGCGTTCTGCGGCTGTCAGGGACCCGTCGGATCTCTATGCGCCCGAGCGCCCCAATTCCAAGGGTTTCGATCTGCATGAAGCCTTCGATCTTGAAATGATTGACACGGCCCGCGCGCCCTTTGCCGCGCCCTATCAATGGCAGGCTGGTCCATTGGCCGCTGTTGATCTGGCGGCGGAAGAACGGATAGAGGCGATCAATCCCGCCGATCCCGCCGACATCGTGGGGCAGACCGCGATCTGCTCTGCTGCGGATGCAACAGCGGCAATCGGTGCGGCTGCACCATGGGCTGCCGATGCCCATAAGCGCGCCGATGTGCTGAACCGCGCGGCCGACCTTTACGAACAGAATTTCGGTGAAATCTTTGCCGTGCTGTCGCGCGAGGCTGGCAAGACGCCCAAGGATGCAATCGCCGAACTGCGCGAAGCGGTGGACTTCCTGCGCTACTACGCCGCGCGCGGGATCGAGGCCAAGGGCGAGGCGCGGGGAATATTCACCTGTATCTCGCCGTGGAACTTTCCGCTGGCGATTTTCACCGGACAGATCGCGGCCGCGCTGGCTGCGGGCAATGCGGTTCTGGCTAAACCGGCGGAAACCACTGCGCTATGCGCGCATGTGGCCGTGCGCCTGATGCATGAAGCGGGGATTCCGCGCAGCGCTTTGCAACTGTTGCCCGGCGCCGGTTCGGTGCTTGGTCCGGTTCTGACCGGAGATGCGCGGGTGGGCGGCGTCTGCTTCACAGGATCAACCGCCACCGCCCAGCGGATCAACCGCACAATGGCCGAAGACATGGCCCCCGATGCACCGCTGATCGCGGAAACCGGCGGGTTGAATGCCATGATCGTGGACAGCACAGCCCTGCCCGAACAGGCAGTGCGCGATATCATCGCCTCGGCCTTCCAATCGGCGGGACAACGATGCTCGGCGCTGCGGGTGCTCTATCTGCAAAAGGATATCGAGAAGCCGTTCCTTGAAATGCTGTTCGGGGCGATGGATGAATTGCGCCTTGGCAACCCGTGGCACCATGATGTGGATGTCGGTCCCGTCATCGACGCACGCGCACAGTCGGATTTTGCACAGTATATCGCCGACGCGCGCAAGGCTGGAAGTCTTCTCAAGGCGATGGATGCGCCAGCGAAGGGCCATTTCATCGGCCCCGCCGTGATCCGTGTATCCGGAATCGAGGCGCTGGAGCGCGAGGTGTTTGGCCCGATCCTGCATGTCGCGACATTCCGCGCCGACCAGATCGACAAGGTCGTGGATGCGGTCAATGCCAGCCGTTTCGGCCTGACCTTCGGTCTCCATACACGGATTGACGGGCGGGTCGAGCAGGTGACATCGCGCCTCAAGGTCGGTAATGCCTATGTGAACCGCAACCAGATCGGCGCCATTGTCGGCAGCCAACCCTTTGGCGGCGAGGGTCTGTCGGGCACCGGACCCAAGGCGGGCGGGCCGTCCTATGTGCCGCGTTTTCTCAAGACGGCGCCGGTGGATCGTGCGGGGCAGGCTGGCAAGGCCGCCGATGTGGCCACAGTGCAGGCGCGGCTGGACCAGTTGCGCGGGCTGAATATGCCCCGCCTGTCTGTGACCGACCTGCCCGGGCCGACCGGGGAATCGAACCGCTTGTCGACCTTTGGTCGCGGAATCGTCCTGTGCCTTGGCCCGACTGCCGCCGACGCCGCCGAACAGGTGCGGATCGCGCGGGACAACGGCTGCTATGCCTTGGCCGTGGCACCGGCTGTGCCTGCCGCCCAAGGCATTGATGCGGTCCTGCCGCGCGGAGCGTTGGAACATTTGCGCGGTTTCGATCTGGTCGCGCTCTGGTCCGACAAACGCGATCTGGCCTCGGCGCGCAGGGCTTTGGCGGCCCGCGACGGTGCCCTTGTCGGGTTGTCCTGTGGGACCGATCTGGCCGCGCGTTGCCGGATCGAACGACATATCTGCATCGACACCACGGCAGCTGGTGGCAATGCCGCCTTGCTGGCAGCCGAGGCCGAGGAACATGAAGCTGTCGTCGCGGCGATGTGATCCATCGCCGCAAGTGCTGACTAAGCTGTTCTCTTGAATTCCGCGCAGTAAAGGCGTTTATCTGTCGCAATTGGAATATGAAGGCGGTCCGATGCAACAGACGCTGCGACTTGATGTGACTGGCCTGAGCTGTGCTGGCTGCGTGCGTCGCGCCGAAGCCGCTCTGTCCGGTGTGGACGGCGTGCACGAGGCCCGTGTGAACCTTGCCACAAGGCGGGCCGAGGTCGCGCATGACGGCGCTGTGACACCTGCACATGCGGCAGCGGCACTGGCCAAGGCGGGCTATCCTGCCGCCGAGGAAGATGTCAGACTGCGCGTCGATGGCGCGACCTGCGGCTCATGCGTGGCGCGGATCGAAGCGGCTTTGGCGGCGGTTCCGGGTGTCGTATCTGCCGCTTTCAACCTTGCAAACGGGCAGGCGCGGTTGCGTATTCTTGTGGGCGCGGTGGACGAAGCGGATCTGATCGCTGCTGTCAAACGGGCAGGTTATGCCGCCAGCACCCTGACGGACGACAGGCCTGACGCCGCTGCGGAACGTGACGCCGCTGACATCGCCAGACTGCGCCGCGACACGCTGCTTGCGGGCTTGTTGACCCTGCCTGTCATGGTGCTGGCGATGGGTGGGCATGTCTGGCCGCCTTTCCATCACTGGCTGCATGGCACAATCGGGATGGGGACAAGCTGGACGATCCAGTTCGTCCTGACCTCACTGGTGCTGTTCGGGCCTGGCCTGCGGTTCTTCAAACTGGGCGTGCCGGCGCTTTTGCACCGTGCGCCGGATATGAACGCGTTGGTGGCGCTGGGCACATCGGCGGCTTGGGGGTTTTCGACCGTGGCGACCTTCGCCCCCGGCATTCTGCCGCCCGGCACAGCCGAGGTCTATTTCGAGGCTGCCGCCGTGATCGTGACCCTGATCCTGCTGGGTCGCTGGCTTGAAGCGCGGGCGCGCGGGCAGGCGGGGCAGGCGATCCGCAAACTGGCAGGCTTGCAGGTGCGCGAGGCGCGGGTGCGGCGCGACGGGGTGATGCAGATGATCGCGATCGGCGATCTGGTCACCGGCGACGAGATCGAGTTGCGCCCCGGTGCCCGTGTCCCGACAGATGGCGAGATTATCGAGGGCCGCTCGGATATCGACGAATCCATGGTCACGGGCGAGCCGCTGCCCGTCACGCGCGCTGCGGGTGAGCGGGTGATCGGCGGTACGGTGAACGGCGCAGGCGCTCTGATGATCCGCGCCACGGCTACGGGCAAGGATACCGTCCTGTCGCAGATCATGGCCGCCGTGGCCGACGCACAGGGCGCGAAACTGCCGATCCAGTCGCTGGTGGACCGTGTCACGGCCATCTTCGTGCCGGTCGTGATTGCGACTGCTTTGGTGACGCTGGGCCTCTGGCTGGCCTTCGGTCCTGCACCGGCCTTGGGTCTGGCTGTCGTGGCGGCTGTATCGGTGTTGGTCGTGGCCTGTCCCTGCGCGATGGGGCTTGCGGTGCCGGTGTCGATCATGGTGGGCACAGGGCGCGCCTCGGAACTGGGTGTGCTGTTCCGGCGCGGCGATGCCTTGCAGGCACTACAAGGCGTGCAGATCATGGCCTTTGACAAGACCGGCACCCTGACGCTTGGCAAACCCGTCGTCACGGGCGTGACGGTGCTGGACGGGAGCGAGGATACAACACTGGCCGCGATTGCCGCACTTGAGGCGACAAGCGACCATCCGATTGCACGTGCTGTCGTTGCGGAAGCCGAGGCGCGGGGGTTGACCCTGCCAAATGTGGCGGACGCCAAAGCGCATGCGGGTCTTGGTGTGGCCGGTCGGATCGAGGGGCGCATGCTCAAGGTAGGTGCCGCGCGGTTCTTTGACGACATTCCGCAGGGTTTGGCCGGCACGGTCGCCGCTTGGGAAGCCGAAGGCCGTAGCGTCTTGTTTGCCGCTTTTGACGACCGCATCATTGCGGCTTTGGCGGTGTCCGACCGGATCAAGCCCGAGGCGCGCAGCGTGATCGACGCGCTGAAAGCGGCCGGTGTCCGTCCGGCGATGATCACCGGCGACAGCCGCGCCGCAGCGGATGCGGTGGCGGCGGAACTGGGGATCGAAACGGTCATCGCGGGCGTTATGCCCACGGTCAAGGCCGAGGCGCTGGCTGAACTGGCCAGACAGGGCCGAGTCGGATTTGTTGGGGACGGGATCAATGATGCACCGGCCCTTGCCGCGGCGGATGTGGGCATTGCCATGGGCAGTGGCACCGATGTCGCGATCGAGGCGGCGGATGTGGTGCTGATGTCCGGTGATCTGCGCGGTGTCGCCACAGCGCACAGGATCAGCCTGCGCACCATGTCCAATATCCGCCAGAACCTTGTCTGGGCCTTCGGCTATAACGTAGCACTGATCCCCGTCGCGGCGGGACTTCTGGCCATTTTCGGCGGGCCGATGCTGTCGCCGATGCTGGCCAGCGGCGCGATGGCGGCCTCGTCCGTGCTGGTGATCACCAATGCGCTGCGCTTGCGACGGTTGCGGGCGGTGGCCTGACAAGATTTTTATGCTTCTGCTGTCTGCGCTTGGCATGCGTATTTTTAACAAGATGGAACAGGGGACAGTGGTCATTTGCAGGCAGGCCCGCTAGGTGCAGCGATATTCGTATCTGGTGTGAAAGCGCAATGGCACTCAAACTGACCTCCCTTGCCGCACTCGCGGCGCTGCCCTTCGATCAGATCATCGACGTGCGCGCCCCGTCGGAATATGCCGAGGATCACATCCCGGGGGCGATCAATCTGCCAGTCCTGTCGGATGACGAGCGCGCGCAGGTCGGCACGATCTATGTGAAACAGGACCGGTTTCTGGCGCGCAAGGTTGGGGCCGCGCTGGTTGCGCGCAATGCTGCGGATCATCTGGAAGGGCCATTGGCAGATCGCGATGGAAGCTGGCGGCCTTTGGTCTATTGCTGGCGTGGCGGGCAGCGGTCGGGGTCTTTCGCCTCGATCCTTGCGCAGGTCGGCTGGCGTGTGGAACTGATCGAGGGCGGCTATAAAAGCTATCGCAGGCTGGTGGTGCAGGCGCTTTATGATCAGCCTCTGGCGCATCGCCTGATCCTGATTGACGGCGGCACGGGAACCGGCAAGACGCGGCTGCTGGTCCGTCTTGCGAAGGCAGGGGCGCAGGTGGTGGATCTGGAAGGCATGGCCGCGCATCGCGGCTCGCTTCTGGGCGGGGTTGCAGGTGGGCAGCCCTCGCAGAAAGGTTTTGAAAGTCGGGTCGCCATGGCCTTGGCCCGCCTTGATCCGGCCCGTCCGGTGTTTGTCGAGGCGGAAAGCAACAAGATCGGGCGCATGATCCTGCCACCCAGCCTGTGGCAGGCCATGATGGCCGCCGATCACGTGCGGATCGACGCTCCGCTGGCGGCGCGTGCGCGCTACCTGACGCGGGCCTATGCCGATCTGCTGGCCGATGTGGACCTGCTGTGCGCGCGGCTGGCCCCGCTCAAGGTCTATCACGGGGCGGAACGGATCGAGATCTGGCAAGCTATGGCGCAAGAGGGTGCGTTCGAGGCATTGGCAGAAGATCTGGTCGCACGGCATTACGACCCGCGCTACGTCAAGGCGCAGGCAAGAGGGCGCGCGCCGCTGGCGCATATCTCGCTGTCCGGTCTGGCGGAGGATGATCTGGACAAAGCTGCCGATGAAATTCTGGCCATCACCGGTTTGTGAGAATCACTTGCACCGGATTGCAGGGGCCTCTGCGGTCATGCTGCCGATCAGCGCGGCTTCATGCCCAAGGGCGCGCAAGGCCGCAACAATGCTGTCGGCCTGATCGGGATCGACGGCTGCCAGCAACCCGCCTGCCGTTTGCGGATCGTGCAGCAAGGCGCCCCTTGCGCCGCTGGCCCCAGTCACCGGCGCGGCAGCGCTATTGGCGGCATAGGCGGTCGAACGGATTCCCGCTGCGGCAAGGTCTTCTGCCCCGTCATAGACGGGAATATCCGCCAGCCGCACATACGCCCCCAATCCCGAGGCGCGGCAGATCGCCAGCAGATGCCCCGCAAGTCCGAAACCCGTCACATCGGTCATGGCATGGGCATCGCGCAGAACCTGCGCCGCATCGCCCTGCGGCATCGCCATCCGCGCCAGAAGAGCCGCGATATGCCGCCCGTCCGCGCGCATCTGCATCTCGGCGGCCAGCAGGGTGCCCGACCCGATGGGCCGTGTCAGGATCAGCGCATCGCCCGCTTTCGCGCCTGCATGGGTGATCGGCGGCCCCTCGCAGAGGCCCGTCACCGTAAAGCCAAGTGTCAGTTCCGCCCCAGTTGTCGAATGCCCGCCCACAATCTCGGCCCCTGTTGCGCGGAACACGGCACTTGCGGCTTGCATCACCTCGTCCATCATACGGGTCTGCAAGTCAGGGGACATCGGCGGCAGGATTACCGTTGCGGTAGCGACCTGTGGCGCGGCACCCATCGCCCAGATATCGCCCAAGGCATGGATCGCCGTGATCCGCGCCATCAGGACCGGATCGCTGGTAAATGCCCGCAGATGGTCTGTCGTGATCACCTGACTCGCCCCGCCCATGGCAAGGATCGCCGCATCGTCGCCGGGCTTGCTGAGGATATCGGGGCGCTGCGGCGCGGGCAGGCGGTGCAGCACGGAATACAACGCCTCGGCCCCCAGTTTCGAGCCACATCCACCGCAGAGCGGCTGATCCACAGCCCCCAACGCCTCGACCCCCAGCGCGCGGGTTTGCGGCAGGGTCGGACCGGCCATCACGGGCAGGGTGCGGAACTGATCCATAAAGCTTTGGTCGATACGATCCTTCCATTGCCACAGCCAGCGACCGGAAAAGGCGAGGCCGAATTTCTCGGCCACGGCGGATTTCGCGCCCAGCGAGATCAGCTTGAGATAGTCGCGCTGTGGCCGGAACGGCCGTGTCGGCTGGCCTGTCAGCACCGCGCGCAGGTTGTCATAAAGGACAGGCGCGGCCCGCACGGCGAACACACCCGCCTTGGGACGCGGGGCATGGGCCATATGGGCGCAATCGCCTGTGGCGAACAGCGAGTCATGGCCCGCGACACGCAAGTCGGCATCTACGGTCACGAAACCATCTGTCAGCTGCAAACTGGTCTTGGCAAGCCAGCCCTGCGGAAAGGCACCCGCGGCCCCGACGACCAGGTCGGCGTCGATGAATCGCCCATCCTGCATGGCAATACCCTGCGCCGTAATCTGTTGCACCCGTGCGTCGGCCTGCAATGTCACGCCATTTGCCACCAGCGCCCGCAACAAGCGCTTGCGCGTCGCGGGCCCTGTGCCTGTCAGATCACCTGCGGCCTCGACCAGATGGACCTCGGGCGTCAGGCCCAGACGCGTGATGCCATGCGCCATGGCCATCGCCAGTTCGACACCAGCAACACCGGCTCCGATCACGGCGACGCGCGGCTGGCTGCGGCCGGCCGCGACATCGGCCAGAAAGCCGCGCCATTTGCTGGCATAGACGTCCAGTGGCTTGGCTCCAACGGCATGATCGGAAAAGCCCGTAATCGCGGGCATTTCCGCCGTTATCCCGATATCGAGCGAGGCGACATCATAGTCCAGAACCCGCCCCGTTTGCAGATTCAGAACGCGGCCGACCGCATCCAGCCCTACAACGCGGTCAAGGATCAGCCGCGCGCCTGCGGAACGGGCAAGGCGGACAAGGTCTATATCCAGATCCTCGCGGCTGTAATGGCCTGCGATATGGCCGGGCAACATGCCAGTATAGGGGGCAGTGGGCGCAGGGTTGATCACGGTGACGCGCGCACCTGCCAAAGGCGCCATGGCCCATCTCCGCAACACCAGTGCATGCGTGTGGCCGCCGCCGATCAAGACAAGATCACGGGTCAGGGGAAGGGGCAGGTGCATGGGCGGGCCTTTGTAAGACTTGTTCTGCGGCCTTTAGCCCAAACTGTCGCCAAGAGCCATGCACTAGGCTGTGAAACGGACGGCAAGACGACATTGCCATCGCCGGGCCGCTTTGTTGGGCGCGGCTCAGGCTGTATCCAAGCTTTTGTTGCGACAGCCGGTTTTCTGGGGTCTAACCGAAGCGTCACGCAACAAGGCGGGTAGGGCGGTTTGGCATTCACCTTGCGACAGCTTCAGTTTTTCATCGCCGCTGCCGAACAGGGTTCGGTGACCGGTGCGGCGCGTGTGCTGTCGATCTCGCAATCCTCGGTGACCGAGGCGCTCCGCGCATTGGAGGATGATCTGGGTGTGACCCTCTTCAACCGTCAGGCACGCGGGCTGGAGATCACGCATCTTGGCAGCCAGTTCCTGCGTCATGCCCAGCAAATTCTGGCCGATGTATCCAATGCAAGGCAGGCTTTCCGCGATCAGGCCGATCAGGAAGGCGGCAGGCTGGCGCTGGGCGTGACCTCGCTGGTCGCGGGCTATGTGCTGTCGGATATCCTGTCACGCTTTCGTCGCGCCCATCCCCGGGTCGAGTTGAACGTGATCGAGGATAATGGCGAATATCTGCAACATCTGCTGATCGGCGGAGAGTTGGATGTCGCCGTGCTGCTGACATCCTCGGTGCATGACCGGATGGCGCTGAATGTCGAAACCCTGTTGGTCTCTCCCTACCGGCTGTGGTTGCCATTGGGCCATCCTTTGGGGCAGGCGGATGCGATCGCTTTGG
This sequence comes from Seohaeicola saemankumensis, assembly GCF_021021435.1. Lineage (GTDB taxonomy): Bacteria > Pseudomonadota > Alphaproteobacteria > Rhodobacterales > Rhodobacteraceae > Seohaeicola. The sequence continues at coordinate 60,377 of NZ_JAINWI010000010.1, read as the reverse complement.
AACAACTGGCCGAGGAACCGCTGATCCAGTTGATGGTCGACGAAATCGAGGAAAGCATGCGCCAGTTGATGGCTGCAATGGCTGTCAAACCCTCCATCGCTTTCCGCACCCGCTCGGTCGAGGCGGTGCGGAGCCTCGTCGCCACTGGCGCGGGCCTCGCGATCCTGCCGGGATTGGTTTACCGCCCTTGGTCGCTGGAAGGCGACCGAATCGAGATACGCGATGTGTCGGGCGACCTGCCGACTGTGCAGGTCGGTCTGGCATGGCGGCGCGGCGCTCCTTTGAGCCCGCAAGCCCGAAATTTCATCAGGGTTGCCCAATCCACTTTGCCCGGCCGCTAGGCCTTTTTCCGGCAACGGTCCGAAAAACCTGCAAAAACCCGTAACCATGTCAAGCCATCGGAAAAGCCGATGGCTCGCTTCTGGATTTTGATATTGCGAAGCAAGCACCCCCTCATAGGCTGGCTGCAAACAGAAAACGCGGCCACCGGAAGGCCATGACACAGGGAGCAAGGACATGAGACATCTAAGACTTATGGGAACCACGGCACTTGCAGCGATGCTGGGGGTAACGCCTGCGCTGGCGCAGGTTGGCGCGCTTGGCACTCCAGAGGGCAAACTGAACATCGTGGCATGGCCCGGATATATCGAGCGCGGCGAGACCGTGGCCGATTTCGACTGGGTCACCAAATTCGAGGAGGCGACGGGCTGCATGGTGCAGGTCAAGACTGCCAATACCTCGGACGAGATGGTCGCCTTGATGAACGAGGGCGGGTTCGATCTGGTCACCGCCTCGGGAGATGCCTCGCTGCGGCTTGTCGCTGGAGGACGTGTGCAGCCGATCAACCTGTCCCTGATCCCCTCTTGGGGCACAGTGGACGAGAGGTTGAAGAACGCGCCGTGGTATGTGGTGGACGGCGTTCACTACGGTGTCCCCTATCAGTGGGGGCCGAACGTGCTGATGTATAACACTGAAGTGTTCGGGGATACGCCCCCGACTTCATGGAATGTCGTGTTCGAGGAAATGGACCTGCCGGATGGTCAAACCAACAAGGGCCGCGTGCAGGCCTATGACGGGCCGATCCATGTTGCGGATGCGGCGCAGTACCTCATGTTCCATAAACCCGAACTGGGCATCACATCGCCTTATGAGTTGAACCAGGAACAGTATAACGCAGCCTTGGATCTGCTGCGCGTGCAGCGCACGCTCACCGCCCGCTACTGGCACGACGCCTTCATCCAGATGGACGATTTCCGCAATGAGGGCATGGCCGCATCGGGCACATGGCCATTTCAGGTGAACCTGTTGCAGGCGGATGGCGTACCTGTGGCAAGCGTGATCCCGCAAGAGGGTGCAACCGGCTGGGCTGATACCACCATGATGCATGTGAATGCGGAAAACACGACCTGCGCCTATCAGTGGATCGAGCATACGCTGTCATCGAACCTTCAGGCCGACCTGTCGGTCTGGTTCGGGGCAAACCCCGTTGTTCCGGCTGCCTGCACCGACGGACGCGGGATGCAGACCGCCGAGGGTTGCACCAAGAACGGCTTTGACGATTTCGAGCGGATCCGCTTCTGGACCACGCCCGTTACCCGATGCGAAAGTCAGGAAGAATGTGTGCCCTATTACCGCTGGGTGTCGGATTATATCGGTGTGATCGGCGGCCGCTGACGCGTCCTTCTCTCTAACCACCCCTGTATCGGTACCCCCGCGCAAGCGGGGGGTGCCTTTGCCTGACCCGGAAGACGCCATGACCACAGCAGTAGAATTCCTCAATGTATCGCGCCACTTCGGGTCCATCCGTGCGGTGGATGGCGTGACCCTGAACATTGCGGAGGGCACGTTCTTTGCCATGCTTGGCCCTTCCGGTTCGGGCAAGACCACCTGCCTGCGCCTGATCTCGGGGTTTGAGCAGCCGACAGGCGGACAGATCCGTATCTTTGGGCAGGATTGCATTGATGTGCCGCCCAACCGGCGCAATGTGAACACGGTGTTTCAGGACTACGCCCTGTTTCCCCATATGAATGTGCGCGACAACGTCGCCTACGGGCTGATGGTCAAGGGCGTGGACAAGCGCACACGCCTGTCGCGCGCGGATGAACTGCTGGCACTGGTCAAGCTGGACCATCACGGTTCGCGCAAGCCGGGCGAGTTGTCGGGTGGTCAGCGCCAGCGGGTGGCTTTGGCGCGCGCCCTGATCAACGAGCCGCGCGTTCTGCTGCTGGACGAGCCTTTGGGCGCGCTGGATCTCAAGCTGCGCGAGGCGATGCAGGACGAGTTGAAAGCCCTGCAACAGCGACTGGGCATCACTTTTGTCTTCGTCACCCATGATCAGGGCGAAGCGCTGTCGATGGCCGATCAGGTGGCGGTGTTCTCGGAAGGGCAGATCGCCCAGATCGGCACCCCGGCCGAGATTTATGAGAAGCCCCGCACGCGGTTCGTGGCTGATTTTGTCGGCTCGTCAAACGTGCTGAGCGCCGAGATGGCCGCCGGATTTGGCGGCGCGGCGCGCCCCGCCAGCCTGCGGCCCGAAGCGGTGCGGATCGTTGAGGAGGGCGCATGCGTGCGCGGGCGGGTGCAGGCGCTGCGTTATCTTGGATCGGGAACCCGCGTTATCGTGGCCGTGCCGGGGGGCGAACTGTCCGTGTTCGTGACCAAAGGTCTGCCGGTGCCCGCCCAAGGCGCCGAGGTGGGTCTGAACTGGGATGCGCAGGCCATGCACCCGATGGAGCAGGGCTGATGACGCTGGCCGCCGATCCTGCGCGCGACCCTGGCCATGACGGGGTTCAACCCTCGGGTGCGATTCTGCCCGCGCGTGGCTTGGGTGACCGCGTATCTGCGGTCTTCTGGCGGCATCCGAACGTATTGCTGGCGACGCTTCTGGCCTTGCCGCTGCTCTGGCTGGTCGTCGTCTATCTAGGCTCGCTTGCGGCACTGCTGATGCAAAGCTTCTATTCCATCGACGAATTCTCGGGCCAGATCCGGCGGGAATTCACGCTGTCGACCTATGCAGAACTGCTCCGCCCCGCCAATATGGATATCATCATCCGCACGGTGGCCATGTCAGCGGCGGTTACGCTGGGGGCTGTCGTCATTGCCTTTCCCATCGCCTATTTTGCAGCCCGCTATGCGCGCGGGCATTGGAAGGCGCTGTTCTATCTGGGCGTGATGCTGCCGCTATGGTCGTCCTATCTGGTCAAGGTCTATGCGTGGAAACTGATCCTTGCGCGCGAGGGGATCATCACTTGGGCCACCGACGGGATCGGCGCATCTGCGGTGTTGAATGGCATACTCGCCCTGCCGGTTATCGGGGGCAATTCGCTGTCCACCAGCTATATCGGCACCTGGCTTGTCTTCCTCTATGTCTGGCTGCCCTACATGATCTTGCCGATGCAGGCCGCGCTGGAGCGTGTGCCGCAGTCAATGCTGGAGGCCTCTGCCGATTTGGGGGCGAGCCGCTGGCAGACCATGCAGACAGTTGTGTTCCCCTTGGCCTTGCCGGGGATTATCGCAGGCTCGATCTTTACCTTCTCGCTGACGATGGGGGACTACATCATTCCGCAGATCGTCGGATCGTCGCGGCGTTTCATCGGGCAGGCAGTCTACCAGTTGCAGGGCACGGCGGGGAATATTCCGCTGGCGGCGGCCTTTGCCGTGATCCCGATCGTGATCATGTTGATCTATCTGACTGTGGCACGGCGCAAGGGGGCGTTCGATGCGCTCTGACAATCGCCCGCCGCTGATCCTGACCGCCGGTGCCATTGCAGGGCTGCTGTTTTTGCACCTGCCGATCCTGCTGATCTTTCTCTATGCCTTTACCACGGATGAACGCACCTACCAGTTCCCGCCGCCGGGCCTGACCACGCAATGGTTTGCTGTGGCTTGGAATCGCGCCGATATCTGGCCGCCACTCTATCTGTCATTGCGGGTGGCGGCGTTGTCGACAGTGATGGCGCTGATCCTTGGCACACTGTGCGCCGCTGCGATGGCGCGGTCGCGCTTTTTCGGGCGTGACCAGATCAGCCTCCTGATCATCCTGCCCATCGCCTTGCCGGGCATCATCACCGGTATGTCGCTGCGCTCGGCCTTTTCGATCATGGATGTCCCGTTTTCCACATGGACCATTCTGATGGGGCACGCGACTTTCTGCATCGTGATCGTGTTCAACAACGCGGTGGCGCGATTTCGGCGGCTGTCCGGCTCGATTGTCGAGGCCTCATTGGATCTGGGGGCCAACGGATTCCAGACCTTCCGCCATGTGATCCTGCCCAATCTGGGCTCTGCCCTGCTGGCGGGCGGGATGCTGGCCTTCGCGCTGTCCTTTGACGAGGTGATCGTGACCACCTTTACCGCTGGCCAGCAAAGCACCCTGCCGATCTGGATGCTGAACGAGTTGGTGCGCCCGCGCCAGCGCCCTGTCACCAATGTCGTTGCGATTGTCGTTTTCGTCACCACCTTCGTGCCGATCCTCATCGCTTATTACCTGACGCGCGGCGGGTCCGAGACCGCCGGCGGCGGCAAATGACCCAGCCTATAACCCAAGGGAGGTTACCACATGGGCAAGATAGATATGGAACTGCTGATCGGCGATCGTTTCGAGCCTGGACAGGATGCGGCAGAACCCGTCCTTGATCCGCGCACCGGCGCGCTGATCGCCGACATAGCCGAGGCCAGCACCGCCCAGGTGGACCGCGCCGTCGCTGCTGCGCGCAAGGCTTTCGAGAAATGGTCCCGCACGACACCTGCTGAACGCTCTGCCGCACTTTTGCGGATCGCGGACAGGGTCGAGGCCGAGGCCGAAGGCTTTGCCGCACTCGAGGCGCTGAATTGCGGCAAGCCGATCAATGCGGCCCGCAATGACGAGATTCCCGCCATCGTCGATTGCTACCGCTTCTTTGCAGGTGCCGTGCGCTGTCAGACGGGTGCTATCGCGGGCGAGTATATGGAAGGCCATACCAGTATGATCCGGCGCGATCCCATCGGGGTCGTGGCCTCGATCGCGCCGTGGAACTATCCGCTGATGATGATGGCGTGGAAACTGGCCCCTGCCATTGCGGGCGGGAATACGGTGGTGTTCAAACCCTCGGAACAGACACCGCTGACCGCGCTCAAGATGGCGAAAATCCTTGCAGATGAACTGCCCGAAGGCGTGGTCAACATCCTGCCGGGGCGGGGACATACGGTGGGTAACTACTTGATCAACCACCCGCAGGTGGACATGATCAGCCTGACAGGCGATGTGGCGACCGGCAAGAAGATGCTGGATGCCGCCGCCAAGACAGTCAAGCGCACCCATCTGGAATTGGGCGGCAAAGCACCTGTGATCGTGTTCGACGATGCGAATATCGCGGAAGTGGTCGAGGGGCTACGCGCTTTCGGCTTCTATAACGCGGGGCAGGATTGCACAGCCGCCTGCCGTATCTATGCGGGCCGCAAGGTCTATGACCGGCTCGTGGCCGATCTGACCGATGCTGTCGCTTCGATCCAGTTGGGCAATGACGACGACACAACGAACGAGATCGGTCCCCTGATCAGCCTGCGCCAGCGTGACCGCGTGGCGAGCTTTGTGAACCGTGCGCGGGAAATGAACCATATCCAGATCACCACGGGCGGCGAGGCGATGGACAAAGGGTTCTATTACCGCCCCACCGTTGTCGCGGGGGCCACGCAAGCCGACGAGATTGTCCGTCGCGAGGTGTTCGGCCCTGTTGTGTCGATCACGCCATTCTCGGATGTGGACGAGGCTGTGACTTGGGCCAATGACAGCGATTACGGTCTGGCCTCTTCAGTCTGGACCCGCGATGTGGGTCGCGCAATGGCGACAGCGGCACGGCTGCGCTATGGCTGCACATGGATCAACACGCATTTCATGCTGGTCAACGAAATGCCGCATGGTGGGATCAAGCAATCAGGCTATGGCAAGGACATGTCCGCCTATGCGCTGGAGGATTACACCTTTGTGCGCCATGTGATGGTCAAGCATGGCTAGGCTGCCGCGGCTACAGGCGACCTCAATCGCCCGCCACGTCGTCAGGGGTGGCAGGCCAGATTGATGCGCCGCAGGGGGCGGACCCGCATTAGTTCTGCGCGCTTGGCCCATCTGCCCCTTGCTGCTCCAGAAGGCGGGCAAGCGTGTTGCGTGCCGTGGGGATGTCGACCGGATCGTCCTCGATATTCGGCGGGCCACTACCCAGTTGCGGCAGATGGGTGTCGGTCAGCGGCGGGACTGGGCTGTCTCCGACGATGACCTCGTAATGCAGATGCGGCGCGGTGGATGTGCCGGTTGAGCCGACCCGCCCGATCCGCTCGCCGCTGCTCACTTGTTGGCCCACTTTGAGCGTGTCTTCCACGCTGCTCAGATGTGCGTAAATGGTCCGGATATTGCGGGCATGTTCTATCTCGACCATCATCCCGTAACCGCCCCGAGGTCCTGCAAAGGCAACGCGACCGGATCGTGTCGCATGGACACTGGCCCCTTCGGGCGCGGCGAAATCGACACCGTTATGCATCCGCAGACTGCCGTGGACCGGATGGGTGCGCGGCCCGAAAGCCGAACTGAGGCGTGCGCCCTTGATCGGTTGCTCAAAGGCCAGCAAATGTTGCCCGTTCTTGTAGATCCGCGTGGTCTTGGCCCCGTCCTGCGGCCACAGGATCTCGTACCTGTCTTCCCCCAGATCAAGCTTGGCGAAGTCAATTATCGGCTCGCCGATTACGCGGTCACCCAACCGGCCTTCGCGCCAGACAAGCCCCAGATGCTCGCCTCCGCCAAGCGCGCTGCGAAGATCAAGTGTGCCTGCCAGAACAAGCTCCAGATCAGTTGCGAAACGCGTCGGGATATCGGCGGCCTCCAGTGCCGCGTAGATGGAACTGCCGATTTCGGTCTCTCCGGCGCGGTGGACCGTATCCAAGGCCGGTGGAATGGTCAGAACCGAAGGCCCATCGCCAAAAACAGCATGGATGCGAACCCCGTCCTCGACCTCAAGCGTGGCGGTTTGCAGGGTTCCGTCCGGTGTGATGGCCAGATCAAGCCTGTGACCCGGTTTCAGGCGTTGCAGATCGTATTCCGATCCGATGGCCGCAGCAACGCCTGCACGGATCGCGGCGTCAAGACCGGCTTCGGCAAGCAGGATGTAGAGGCTTTCGCCAACACCCACCGCGCGCGAGAATGTCACCTCAGCATCCTGTATCGCGCTGTCCTGGTTGTCATTTTTAAGGGCCGGAGCGCGCGCATCCACGACGTCATCCGCTTTGTCGGTTTGGTCGGGATTCTGCTCTTTAGGTTCAAAGGTCAAAGGAGCCACATTCACAAGGGGTGCGGCGTCTTTTTCGGGGTGGCCCTTTCCGAATATCACGACCAGGGCGATACTGCCCGTCACGGCAAGGGCTGTCCAATATCGCAATCTCATATTGTAGGGCCTTCTTGCCGCATCCTGTCTTGCCTCGCATAACCTCTGCGTTGCGCGGCACTTCTGCCCTTGCGAGGGCGGCAAGGCAAGGCAGCCATAGCCTGCGCCGCAAGATGTGAACACCGCGCGCTATAAATCCGCGCGGCCCGCCGCCCAGCTTTTGCGTCCTTTTTCAGCAATATCAGTGATTTGACCATCCGGAACAGGTGCGGGCGCCAGTGGCGACAAGCCATCATCGTGGAAAAGATAGAGCCGTGCCGCGAAATCCTCGAACGGCAGAGAGCCTTCCCCGAACCGCTCTCCACAACCATGGGTGGACACAACAATACCGTGCCCCCAATCCTGCCCGCTGTCATTATTGGGGTTGAAGAAATAGACACGCATCCGCTCAGCAGGGTCCAGCCCGACACGGATCAGCGTGATCGCATGCCAGCCGACAAACGTGCCCTTTGAGTCTGTAACGGCGATTCCTGCGGGCTGGGGATGGATGACAGGTTGGTTGCCATTGTGTTGCGGATGGTAAGAGGCGTGGAAATGGCGCAGGAAACCTTCGTAATCCTTCAAGGCGCCGGTCGCGACATCGACGGCGATATGGAAATCGCGCCCCACCCACCAGCCATGCAGTTCCGGATTGATCCAGCGATGCGGGTCTTCTGGCCTGCCCGCACACCGCCGGCCCATTTCCGCATAGGCTCGATCCAGATGCGGCACCAACAGGACCGACACAGGGTCTGCGTCAAGCAGTGTCGAGACAGCAAGACCCGGCGGTAGCGTGCCTGTGTCAAGCGGCTCGCCTTCGAAATGTAGTATCAGCCCGTTCCCACGCGATACCTGTGCGACCAGCCACAGCAGGTAGTCGGGATCGTTCAGCGCCCAGAGTGACAAAGCGCGGGCCGACTGGCAGGTCGGGTTGTTGCCCTGACCGACGCCAAGGGGTTGACCCAAAAGCATGATAATCCCTGCGACGAGATGCGTTCTGGCCGGTAGGGCCGTGCCGCAGGATGCCTCCAACGCGGCAATGCCATCTCCGCTAAGCGGCGTTTCCAGCAACCGCCATAACGAGGGCGCGATGGGTGGTGAATAGAGAATGCCACGCTCCAGCATCAGCGACAGCCCGTAGACCGCCTGCGTAGTGCCGGGCTGTATCGCCGCATCGACCAGCGCCCGCACCAGCGGTTCATAGCAGCGCAGCGCATCAAGCCCGGTACTGGATAGACCCAAAGCATCCGGCAACATCGTCGCATGATCGGCCTCAAGCGCCCAACGCAGATAGGTTGCGTGATAATCCGACACCAATCCCGTATCATGCATGGCGCGGGCCATGGCATAGGCCTCGTCCTGCACGGTGCGCGCGTCCGCGCGCGACAGCCTGTCGACATAGGCGGCAATGCCGGGATCATCGCGGCTAAGTGTGCTGGGCCCAAAAAGTGCGCTGATCAGCCTGTCGGCTCCGCGATGGGCGTCGGCAGCCTTGGCATTGCCGCTTTGCAATGCCTGCGCGATCTGGACAATCATCGCTTTGACATGGTCGACCTGCAAAGGCCGCTGCGCCATGATACGCCAGATCTCGTCGATCAGGTGGTCAAGTATCCCTTCGGTCCCGATCTCCTGCATCACATATTGCATCAAACGGTCTATCGCGGGCGTCAGAGGACCGTCGGCGTTGCGACGGGCCTCGTCCGCGCCTTGCCCCAGTAGGCGATCCAGATTGAGCGCCAGAACCTGCGTCAAAAAATGTTCTGCCTGCGCGGGGGGCAATGTCGGGTGCGCGTACTCTCCCGATGCAACCGCAACAAAACGCAGAAGACTTATCGCTTCCAGCGTGATGGTCGGGGCAGGGGCATAGGTCAAAGTGTGCTTGACCAGCCCCGGTAACAGGTTTGCCGGATGGCCCCAATCGGTGCCGGAAAACAGACCGGCCTTGTCCATCGTCCCTGCACGCTCACGCAAAGCAGGCAGGCCATCCTCATGCAGAAGAACGCGGCGCGCCACATCCAGCACGCGTATCGCGTGATCGGTCTTGCCGATCCGCGATGCGCTATCAAGATGCGTGACCTGCCTGTCCAGCCGGTCCAGAAGCATGCCCAGATTGGCCGCGGGGTTTTTGGAATCTGTCATTTCGGCATCGACCATCGTGTCGACCTTTTCTCAATTGGCCGGGGCACTGTGAATGCAGCCAACCGTCAATACAAGGATGCGGCAGCCCTGTGCGGATGAGTGGCAGGGATGTGCCACCTCATGCGCGATCACGGCAGCACCAGCGACCAGAGAGTGCCGTCAGAGGTAATAATCCAACTCTTCCTGCGCTTTCAACAAGTCGCGCATTTCAACCGCATCCTCGCCGAAGAAATAGACCAAGCCCCAATGCGTGCCAAACGCTGTGCGCTTTGTGACCTTTTGCGCATGCGGCGGTGCAAGTTCGTGAAAATCGAAATAGGCGTGGTTCTCGGTTGCGGCCGGGATCTCGAGATTGCTGACAACACGGCGTCGGGGATAGACCCCGAAACATCCCGCATGGCCTTTGGCATCCGCGACCGGAGTCGGAAAAAAGGCATCAAGCTCTTCCTGCGTGGTCTTGGGGTCAAACACCAGAACCAGTGCCTGATAGGCGTTGAAACCATAAGACCGCTCAAGCAGTTCGAACACGTTGAAACCCGGCGGACGATAGGCCACTTCGCCGAAATACATCGTCCCGTCCGATGTGACGAAGTATTCCGGGTGAATGAAACCGAAATCAATATCGAAAACGTCGATAAGCTTTTCAATCTCTTGTGTAATACGTCCTCGCCATTTTTCCAATTCCGGTGTCGCGGGCACAAAAACAGAATAGCCCAGCGTGACATATTCCGATATATTCAGAAACTGGATTTTACCATCCTTGATCCAGGCCTCGACCGCGAATTCCCAACCGTCCAGATGACTTTCCAGAAGAGCAGGAAATTCGTCATCCGAAATAGAGGCAACATCATCAGCGGTCCGAATGACGCGGTGCCCCAGACACCCCGCCTTGTCGAACGCCTTGAAATGGATCGGATCATTCGGATCGCCGTCCAGCTTCAGCAAGGTCTGGTTGACGCGTCTGAGAAAGCGGATCACATCGGTCTGGTCCATCGCCTCCTCGAAGATCCCGACGCGGATACCCCCAAGCTGCGCGCGCCGCTTCATCAGCGACTTGTCACGAAACAGCATGGACTGACCCAACAAACGCGGGTTTTTCATCAAAACGGAATTGACCGCACCTGCCCATTCGACAGTCTCTTCAAACAGGGGGATCGCCACATCGACGCCCATATCGTCAAGCGTTGTGGCCAGTTCGAAAGAGCGGTCGTTCAGTCGCTCGAAATCCCACGCAACAAACGGTATGTCATGCTCGACCGCATAGGCCTCGGCCCAAGCTGGAGCGACGATCACATAGCGCCGGTCAAACTTCTCAAGCGCATCAATACAGCGCAGGCTCCAACCAAAAATCGCAATATATCCCTTGTCCGAATTTTTATCGGTCATCCCAACTCCTTATTTTCTACATGGGCTGATACCTAAACACTTGTTCAATAAAATCAACCTAGACGTATATTTAATTGGAAGGTTGACTAATCTATAAAATCGCTAAGACCCGTTTGGGTGTTGGTGGATCAAGCTGTAAAAGTGATCGCCCAAGTTAATTCCTGAATTACCGCTTCTGGACAATTATATCAGACTGACGGATGGATAAGAGCAGAAGTTCTGCCTGCCGATGGCCACTGGATGGCGCTGCGATCAACGAGACATCCTCGCCAAGGGCATGGCTTCGAACGGACGTCGACATCTCAGGTGAGTTGGCTGGGGCGGTAGGATTCGAACCTACGGTACACGGTACCAAAAACCGATGCCTTACCACTTGGCCACGCCCCAACGTGTGGGGCTGATTACTCTGACATTCAGACGGGTTCAAGACCCGATTGTGAAAAAAAGAGCGGATTGTCGTGCTTGGCCTCGGGCATGATCCGGACGCGTTCCGTACGGCGTAGCGACAGTCCTGTCGCAACGTATGGGCGCCGCTCTCGGGCCGATGTCAGTTGCAAATCAGCCGGTAGTGATCCTTTGGCGCGATCAGTCGCGCAACTCGTCGGCTTTGACACCCCATAGCGCGGTTTTCGGGGCCCATCCGCGATAGCCGCCCACCGACAGGCGGCACCAGTCAGTGTTGCAATTGTCCAGACGTGCGACAACGCCCTGTTCCAGCTTGGCATTCGCCGGTGCTGCCGGATCAGGGCGGCTGAGCAGGGGAAGCATGTCCTGGTCCACGATCACGGTCCTTGTGCCCGACAAAAGCGAGTAATGCACCCATCCGCCCGCGCCGTCGCGGTCGCGGACGCGGCGCCAATGGCCATATTCGGCTGTGATCTCCAGCGGCATGTCCTTGCGCGCGAAGACCCAGTCGATCCGGTGCGTCAGGGATGGGCCGCGCCGCACATTCACCTCGCCCGACTTGATCGAGACATAACGGGGCAAGGGCAGGTTGGTCACGCTACCGCGCTCAACGGCCTCCGCTGCGCCCGCATGCGGCAGCGCCATCAAGGCTGTTAAACAGACGATTGCGATCCGTTTGGTCATCGCAGAACGGGCCGCCGCCCGAAACTTCAGCTGTGTCATCTCTTTTGCCTGCTTTCTATCCGCTCTGAACCGGTGATTTCTGGCATGGGGTTCTTGTGCCCCGCCGGTTCATCGGCCACTCTGGCATCAAGTGACTGATTTGAAAAGAACGGGAGGGTTTGAATGCCAACTGCACGTCTGAGTGTTGTCGTGACGCGACGCTTGCCCGAAGCGGTCGAGACACGGATGAAGGAATTGTTCGATGTGCAGTTGCGGGAGGACGACACGCCCATGACTCGCGCGGAGCTGGTCGACGCGGTCGCGCAGGCGGATGTGCTGGTGCCCACGGTCACCGATACGATCGACGCAGGGTTGATCGCACAGGCGGGGCCACGGATGCGGCTGATCGCCAATTACGGGGCAGGGGTGGATCATATAGACGTGGCGACCGCCCGCCAGCGTGGCATCCTTGTCTCGAATACGCCGGGTGTTCTGACCGATGATACTGCGGATATGACGATGGCTTTGCTGCTGGCTGTGACTCGTCGCATTCCCGAAGGTCTGGCGGTGATGAATGCAGGCGAATGGAAAGGCTGGTCGCCGACCGCCTTGCTGGGCGGGCGGGTTGCAGGCCGCCGTCTGGGTATTCTGGGGATGGGGCGCATCGGACAGGCCGTGGCGCGTCGCGCCCGCGCTTTCGGAATGCAGATTCATTACCACAACCGCCGCCGCCTGCGCTCCGAGATCGAGGACAAGTTCGAGGCGACCTATTGGGAAAGCCTTGACCAGATGGTGGCGCGCATGGATGTGCTGAGTATCAACTGCCCGCACACGCCCTCGACCTTCCATCTGATGAATGCGCGGCGCCTTGCGCTGATGAAACCTGACGCGGTGATCGTGAACACCTCGCGCGGCGAGGTTATCGACGAGAATGCCCTGTCGCGGATGCTGGAGGCGGGTGAACTGGCGGGGGCCGGTCTGGATGTCTACGAACATGGCACCGACGTGAATCCCAAACTGCGGGAACTGCCCAATGTGGTGCTCTTGCCGCATATGGGATCGGCCACGCGCGAGGGCCGCGCCGAGATGGGTGAGAAGGTGATCATCAACATCAAGACATTCGCCGACGGGCACCGCCCGCCTGATCAGGTCGTCCCGTCGATGTTGTGACGGGCGCAGGATCGCCACAAGAACGGAGAAGTACCGATGCGCCTGACCAATGCCGTAATTGCCATCTGGTTTGCAGCGGGCACAGTGGTGGCGCAGCAGGCAGCAGATGCCGTGGCACCCGAAACGGCAGGGGCAGGGGTGGTCGCGACATCGGCCCGTGTGCAGGCGGCGCAAACCGCCAAGGCTGAGGGACGCGCTGTCGCGGCGCAGGACTGGATGGTTGTCGCGGCGCACCCTTTGGCGGTCGAGGCGGGGGCCGATGTGCTGGCCGCCGGTGGCACGGCGGCTGATGCGATGGTCTCGGTGCAGGCGGTTCTGGGACTGGTCGAACCGCAATCCTCGGGTCTGGGGGGCGGGGCCTTTCTGGTCTGGCATGACGGCACTACAGGGCAGATCACCACGTTGGACGGGCGCGAGACCGCGCCTTTGGAAGCAACGCCGCGCCTGTTTCAGGACGATGCCGGCGAACCGCTGGGCTTTTTCGAGGCTGTTGTCGGGGGCCGCAGCGTCGGCGCGCCCGGCACACCCGCCCTGATGGCCGAGGCACAGGCCCGTTGGGGCAACAGCGATTGGGCAGCATTGCTGGACCCAGCGATCCGTCTGGCCGAGGACGGGTTCACAGTCTCGCCTCGCCTGGCAACGCTGGTGGCAGGGGATGCCGCGCGTCTGGCGGTTGATCCGGCCACGGCTGCGTATTTCCTGCCGGACGGCGTGCCGCTGGCCGAGGGCGCTGTGCTGCGAAACCCCGATTATGCCACCAGCTTGCGCGCTTTGGCGGAACAAGGGATTAACGGCTTTTACACCGGACCCGTGGCCGAGGCGATTGTCGCGGCTGTGCAGGGGGCTGATCACAATCCCGGATTGCTGGGGCCGATGGATTTGGCGATCTACCGCATCAAGGAACGCCCCGCTGTCTGCGTTCCCTATCGCGGGCACGAGGTTTGCGGGATGGGGCCGCCATCCTCGGGCGGCGTCGCCGTGGGGCAAATCCTTGGCACACTGGAAAGCACTGATCTGGCGGCGCTTGGCTCTGAGAACCCCGAAAGCTGGCGGTTGATCGGCGAGGCTAGCCGACTGGCTTTTGCGGATCGCGGGCGCTACCTGGCGGATAACGATTTTGTGCCGGTGCCAGTCGAGGGGTTGCTTGATCCTGCTTATCTGGCGACGCGCGCGGCTTTATTCGAAGACGGCGATGTTCTGGACGAGGCTCCTGCCGGAGAGCCGGAGTTTGACCATACTTTGCGACGGGCCGATGGCGACACGTTGGAGCGCCCTGCTACGACCCATATCTCGATCGTTGATTCCTATGGCAATGCGCTGTCCATGACCTCGACAATCGAGAATGCCTTTGGTGCAAGGCTGATGGCGGCAGGTTTCTTGCTGAACAATGAATTGACGGATTTTTCCTTCCGCAGCCATGAGGCGGGTGTGCCTGTTGCAAACCGTGTCGAGCCGGGCAAACGGCCCCGATCCTCGATGGCCCCCACAATCGTGCGTCGCGATGGCGCACCTGTGCTGGTGCTGGGCAGTCCCGGTGGCAGCAGCATCATTGGCTATGTCGCGCAGGCAGTGATCGCGCATCTGGACTGGGGCATGGATGTGCAGCAAGCGGCGGATATGGGCCGCGCCCTGAACCGCTTTGGTATTTTTGATCTGGAAGAAAACAGCTCCGCGGCGGCGCTGGCCGAACCCTTGGCGGCGATGGGATACGAAGTACGGCTGGGCGCGCAGACATCAGGGCTGCATGCGATCTCGGTTGGGTCAACCGGCTTGCTGGGCGGAGCCGACCCTCGCCGTGAAGGTGTAGCACTGGGGCAATAGGGGCAGAGGAGGGCTGTCTGCCTCCCGCCGCCAAGCTGCGTTCGACGCCACCCTCCGAAGATATTTCACGCAACAAGATGCGCACAGCGCGTCGCTTTCAGGCTCGGCGTCGCTTTCAGGCGGGATTGCGTCGGCTGGTTCACACGCCGTTTGCGGCACCTGCTATTGATCGGCGAAAGCTTGATCCAAGGGAGTCGCAGGCACCATGAAAACACATGTCAAAGCACTGGTTGTCGGCGGCGGCGCTGTCGGAACCTCGATCGCCTACCATCTGGCCCGTGCGGGATGGCAGGATGTCATGCTTCTGGAACGCGACGAGTTGACATCTGGCTCGACATGGCATGCCGCGGGCCTTCTGCCGCTGTTCAACATGTCTTTTGCGACAACGCATATCCACAAATACTCGGTCGATTTCTACAAATCGCTGGAAGCGGAAACCGGCCTGAACGCGGGCTTTTCGGTCGTGGGCAACTTGCGGATGGCACAAAGCCAAGCACGGATGGACGAATATATGGTCTATGCCACCACAGCGGAAACCTGTGGTGTGCCCTATGAATGGATGACGCCCGCGCAGATCAAGGACCGCTGGCCGCTGGTGCGGACAGATGACCTGAAGGGCGCGATCTATCATCCGACCGATGGCTATATCAATCCGGCCGATGTCACGATGGCGATGGCCAAGGGTGCGCGGCAACGCGGCGTGATGATCGAACGCCGCTGGCAGGCCGATGCCTATCACTGGACAGGCTCCGAATGGCAGGTGACTTGCACCAAGATGGTCGAAAAGGGCGGCAATCTTGTGCCCTCGGACGAGCAGATCGTCATCACGGCAGAGCATGTAGTAACGGCCACGGGCAATCACGCACAGCGCACCGCAAAGCTGTTGGGGATCAAATCGCCCGCTATTCCGGTCGAGCACCAGTTCATCGTGACAGAGCCCGATCCGGCCTTGATGGCCTATCGCAAGGCGGGTGGGCTGGAGCATCCGGTGCTGCGTGATGCCGATGCCAAATGGTATGTCCGCGAAGAGCGCGGCGGCTGGATTCTGGGCCCCTACGAGCGCAACGCCCCAGCGCGGTTCGAATATGGCGTGCCGGACAGTTTCCGTGCGGACCTGTTCCCGCTGGATCTGGAGCGGATCGAGGAAGAATACATGAGCATGATCCACCGTCTGCCCTCGTCAGAAACGGTGGGTCTGAAGGATGATTTCAACGGTCCGATCTGCTATACGCCAGACGGTAACCCGCTGGTCGGACCGGCCCCCGGTCTGCGGAATATGTGGCTGGCCGAAGGCTTCAGCTTCGGCATCACTGCGGCGGGCGGCACCGGCTACTACCTTGCGCAGATGATGGTTGAGGGCGAGGCCGAGATCGACATGGCCGCCCTTGATCCCAAGCGCTATGGCAGTTGGATGACCACCGAATACGCCGGGCGCAAGAATGAGGAATGCTATGAGCATGTCTTCATCCTGCACCACCCTGATGAAGAGCGCGAAGCCTGCCGTCCGCTGCGGACAGCGCCAGCCTATGACCGCCAGAAGGCGCGCGGCGCGCAGTTCGGCCATGTGAACGGCTGGGAGCGGCCCAACTATTACGGTCCGCTGGATGCATCCGACAGTTTCGACCATGACGCACGGTCGTTCCGCCGTGGTGGCTGGTGGCAATATGCGGTCGAGGAAGCCCGCGCGATCCGCGAGGGCGTGGGCCTGATTGACGCAACCGCCTTTACCAAACATCTGGTCAAAGGTCCCGGCGCGACGCAGTTTCTGGACTGGTTCACCTGCAACAAGCTGCCGAAGGTCGGCCGGATCAACCTGACCTATGCGCTGACGGATCACGGCACCACGCGCACCGAATACACGATCGTGCGACTGGCTGAAGATGAATATTATCTGGTCAGTGCAGGGGCCTGGACTGAATATGACGGGGATTTCCTGCGGAAATCCGCCGCCGAAAACATGCCCGAGTTTGGCTATATCGAGATCCAGAATGTCACGACCCAATGGGGTGTCTTTGCCATCGCAGGACCGAAGTCGCGCGATGTGTTGAAGGCCGTGATCAAGGATGCCGATCCCGAAACAGCCCTGTCCAACAAGCGCTTCCCGTGGCTGAGCGCACGTCAGATCGAACTGGGCATGTGCCCTGTCAACGCCATCCGTGTCGCCTATACCGGCGAGTTGGGTTGGGAATTGCACCACCCGATCGAGATGCAGAACTACCTGTTCGATCTGCTGGAAAAGGCGGGTGCCGCGCATGGCATGAAGCTGGTTGGCGCGCGGGCGCAGAACTGGCTGCGGCAGGAGAAATCCTATCGCGCATTTGGGAACGAACTTGGCCGCGATGCCACCCCGCTGGAGGCCGATTTGCCGCGTTTCGTGGATGTGTCAAAGGATTTCAACGGCAAGGCCGAGATGCAGGCCAAGGGTATCCGCAGCAAATGCGTGACACTTCTTGTTGACGGTCCGGCGGATGCCGATCCTTGGGGCCGCGAGGCGCTGTATACGGCGGATGGCACGCGCGTGGGGCGTCTGACCTCGGGCGGTTATTCGGTGCATTTCGGCCAGAGCATCGGTATGGGCTATGTCCGCCCCGATCTGGCTGTGGTGGGCGCGGCCCTCAAGGTCAAGATGTTCGACCAGTTGTGGGATGCGCGGATCGTCGAAGACAGCCCCTACGATCCGGCTAACGCCACGATCCGCCAGGACGGGTAAGCCAAGGAATTGCAGCGGGCTGGACCTCAGCCCGCCTCCACCGGCCAGAGCGCGACACGGATCGCGCGCCCCGCCAGAGAGCCTGACAGAAGGCCCGCGGCGGCCCCGAAAACCAGTGTCGGGATCATGGCTTCGGTCATGCTGGGGTCCAGACCCTGCATCATGCCCGCTGTGAAATTCAGACTGAACAGGCCCAGAATGGTGATCATCGTCACCCATTCACCGCGCAGCCGGATCTTTTTGGGGTCGCGTGCCACAATCCACATCGGCTGCACCCCGTAGCCAAGAACGCAACCGGTAAGATAGGCAATGACCATTGCGGTCAGTGCGACTTCGGCCAGGGGCAGCCCCAATGCGCGATTCAGCGACATCAGCCCCAGAAGCGGCAGGGCATAGATCATCCATGGTGATGCGTCGCGGTCTTGTGCGGCGCGCCTTCCCAACCAGACCAATCCTGCGAGAAGCGGAAAAACCCAAAGCGGAATAGCGGAGAAAATCGAGGTCAGCATGCGGCTGTCTATCCTGTCGTTTGATTCACTTTTCCTTGGCAATAAAGCTCCTGCATGACCAGCGGCAATTCGTGAAACGCAGGCTTGATACGCGTTCACCAGCAACCCGTCATTCGCGACACGCCACTGTCGACAGGGCTGGCCTGACCCGTTTTCAATCAAAAACGTGTGGCTGCTGGCACTCGCCACGATCAGACTGCGTTGGTAGCAACAAGCTCGTCATAGCATTCCAGCGCCTTGGCAGCATACATCATCGAGGGGCCACCGCCCATCTGGATGGTCATGGCCAGCACATCGCCGATCTCGTCCCTTGTCGCCCCTGCCCGGATCAGGGTTTCGACATGCAGGACGATACAGGCCTCGCAACGGGTTGCGATGGCGATGCCAAGGGCCACGTATTCCTTGGTCTTGAAATCCAGCACTCCGCCTTCCTTGACGGCCTTGCCCAAGCCGCCGAAAGCGCGTGTCGCGTCGGGGATGGCCTTGTTCAGGGCGCGCAACTGGTCGCGCGTGCTGTCGAGTTTGTCATTCCAGTTCATAGATCGGTCCTTTGCTGTGATCCTGTCAGAACAAGACAGATCACAGCAGGACGCAGCGCGCCTTGATCCTGATCAGATGGGGGCGTTCAGGGCCGTCTTGCGACAAAAGCCATGTTATTGGCAGGCATCTCAACGACCTGCACCAAGTCGAGCCAGTTGGACTGGAGCCATTCGATCACGTCCCAGTCATCCTTGTAGCCGATCTCGGGGTCTTGCGCCGTCAGACTGCCGTGGAATGCGGCGTCGCCTTCCGATGTCGTCTTCCCGTCGCGCAGGAACGGGCCGTAGATGATGACAACACCACCTGCGGCAAGGGCCTGCGCCGCCTCGGCGATCAGGGTTTTGGCCTCGGTCAAGCTGATCAGATGCAGCAGGTTTACCAGAACGATCAGATCTTGTCCGCCATGCGTTTCAGCCCAGCCCGGCGTTGTGGCGTCCAGTGGCAGGGCAGGGCGCAGGTTCGGCAGGTTTGCCAGCCGCGCATGGGAATCAATCGAGATGCGGCGCGCGGCGTCGATATCCGTCGGCAGCCAGTCAAGGCCCGGCATTTCGCGGGCAAAGACGACAGCATGTTCCCCTGTCCCCGAGGCCAGTTCCAGCGCCCGCCCCGATTGCGGTGCATGGCTGGATACCAAGGTCGCGATGTCCTGCGCGTTGCGCGCGGCAGAAGGTGCAAACATCCGCCCGTCATCCGAGAGATGCGCGACCGAGGCTGTATCAGGCAGGTTCCGGCGGCGGGACATGTCAGGCAAACCTTTTAGGATCAAGTGCTGCCACCGCAGCGGCATCCAGCAGGGGCGTGGCACCGAGGGCCAGATCAGCCAGCAACTGGCTGGCGGCAGGGGCCGTCTGGAAACCATAACCACCCTGACCCGCGCACCAGAAAAAAGACGCATCCTGTGCATCCGCGCCGATCACCAGCGCACGATCGGGGGCAAAGCTGCGCAGACCGGCCCAGTTGGCCAGCATGCGTGTCACCGGTGCGGTCACCATTTCCTGATAGCGGGACAGCCCTTCGGCCAGAACCATGTCATCGGCCCAAGCATCCTGCGGACCGATCGGGTCTTCATCGGCAGGCGATACGATCAACGCACCGGCATCGGGCTTGCAATACCAGCTTTCGCCCACACCATCGACAAAGGGCCAGTTGGCGGGGGACATGTCCTCAGGCAAGGCAATCCGCGCCATAGATCGGCGATAGGGCTGGATGCCCAAAGGCTGCAAGCCTGCCAGCCGCGCGATCTCATCTGCCCAAGCGCCCGCCGCATTCACCAGCAGATCGCCCTCGAAAACCTGCCCGCCAAGCGTCGTGACGCGCCAGCCTGCTGGACGTCGCTCAACAGCACTGACGCGGGCATCGGTGACGATCTGCGCTGCGTGGCTGCGGGCTGCGCGCGCGAAGTTCTGGATCAGCAGATCAGTATCCAGATCCTGCGCGTCCTCGCGGTAAGCGGCATGGGCAACAGTGTCGCGGTTCAGGATCGGCCAGAGGCGGGATGCCTCGTCCAGCGGGATCGCGTCCAGCCCTAGATCGGCCGTGTCGTGACTGAAAGCCTCGGCATGGTCGGGTCCCGCCACCATCATCATCCCGCGTGCAGAAAGAACCCCGCCATCCGCGTGATGGTGGTGATCCGCACTGGCCGCGTTCAGGGCTTTGATCGTCGCGTTGCCATAGTTTCGCAAGAACATCGCCGCCGAACGTCCCGAGGCGTGATAGGCAAGGCTGTTTTCAGCCTCGAGCACGATCACCTCGGCATGCGGGGCTAGACGGGCGGCTGCTGATATGCCCGCGACACCGCCGCCGATGACGATGATCCGGCTCATGCTTCCTCCAAACGATCTGTGGCGGGGGCAGGCGTTGGCGCAAGCGCCGACAGGCGCGTGTAAAGCGCGTCGTCCAGCGTGACATCCAACGCGGCCAGCGAAGGCGCTAGCTGTTCGGCAGACCGGCCCGAGATGATCGGGGTTGGACCTGCCGGATGACGCGCGGCCCATGCCACGGCCAGCGTGGCCGCATGGATACCCACATCTGCCGCGATCTTCTGCAAACCGACTGCCGCCTGATGCATCCAGTCCGGCGCATAGCGGCTGGCATAGGCCTGATCCTCGACCAGACGGCCACTGCCGCCGGCCGCGTATTTTCCCGTCAGCAGGCCGCCGCCCAATGGGGAATATGGTGCAATTGCAATGCCCTGATCGGCACAGGCGGGGAACAGTTCGACCTCGGCCTGCCGTTTGACGAGGTTGTACATCGGTTGCAGGATATCTATCGCCAGATCGAATTCGGAGGCGACCCATGCCGCCTTCATCACCTGCCAAGCCGCGAAATTGGACACACCGACATAGCGGATCAGTCCCCTTTGCTTCAGTTCGGCCAGTGTCTGAAATGTCTCGCGCAGGGGTGTGTCATCGTCAAAGCGGTGCAGATACAGGATGTCGACCTGATCCATCGCCAGCCGCTGCCGCGAGATGTCAAAGGTTTTGAGGATATTCTCGCGCGTCGATCCGCCCACATATCCCGCTTTGGTGGCCAGTATCAGACGATCCCGATGCGGTGCAATCAACCGTCCCGTAAGCTCTTCCGAGGCGCCGCCCGTATAGGCATGAGCCGTGTCGAAATGGGTGATGCCTGCGGCAAGGCTGGCCTCGAACATGGCCTCACTTTGCGTGGCATTGGCGCGACCGCCGAATTGCATGGTGCCAAAGGCAAGGCGGCTGGCGGGCGTGCCGTCACGGCTGGTCAGGATCTGTGTCATGCGACAAACCCTGCCACGACCACCGGCCAAGGAAAAGAGGGCAAATCAATACCTGTCAGGCCGTCGCGCCGCCATTCCTTGCCAGCTTGCGCCATGCCCATAGAAGCGAGGCCAGATACAGCAGGTCCATCACCATCAGCGTTGCCCATGGATAGCTGATCAGCGCCGCCAGAAAACCCACGAAGCCGACATAGAGATAGCGCACATTCTCGCGTTTGATCGTCAGCGATTTCAGCGAGAATGTCGGAAGCCGTCCGATCATCAGCAAGCCGATACCCAACATGTAAATACCGATCAGCGCGTCGGGTATATCAGGCAGGCCGGGCATGGCGTGTTCGGCGAAAAAGGGCAGCAGCACCAGCAGGGCGCCAGCAGGAGAAGGAACGCCCTCGAAATGGCTCGCTGGTTTATCGCTGTCGGATGCTTTGGTGCCGACATTGAACCGCGCCAGACGCAGAACGCAGCACAACGCATAGATCACAACGGCAATCCAGCCCAGATTGCCCATATCCTTGAAAGCCCAGAAATACATCAGCAGGGCAGGGGTAATCCCGAAATTCAGAAAGTCGGCAAGACTGTCCAACTCGGCCCCCAATGCGCTGGCGCTCTTGAGAAGACGTGCAAGGCTTCCATCCAGACCGTCCAGCACAGCGGCCAGCAGGACAAGCTGCACGGCAACGGTGAAATTGCCGCTGGCCGCATAGCGGATCGCCGTCAGTCCCGCACAGATCGCAGCCACCGTCACCAGATTGGGCAAAAGCTGCACAATCGGCAGTTCGCGGCGCGACCGCACGGGCGGTGTCACGTCGATATCAGGCCGTTCGCCCACTGCGTGCCTCCTCGGTGGATGCAAGATCCGCGATAACGGTCTCGCCTGCGATCATACCCTGACCAACCGCAACCATCGGGGCCACGCCATCGGGCAGGTAGACATCGACACGGCTGCCGAAACGGATCAGGCCAAAGCGCTCTCCGGTCAGAAGGCGCTGCTCGGGCTTAGTCCAGCACACGATACGGCGCGCGACCAGTCCGGCGATCTGCACAACCGCGATCTGGCGGCCATCTGCCATCTCGATACAAAGCGAATTGCGTTCGTTATCCTCGGACGCCTTGTCCAGCGAGGCGTTCAGAAATTTGCCCGGACGATAGGCAACAGCCGTCACGCGGCCTTCGATCGGCGCACGGTTCACGTGGCAGTTAAACACGTTCATAAACACGCTCACACGTGTCAGGGCACGATCCTCCATGCCCAGTTCGGCAGGCGGTACGGCTTTTTCGATCAGCGAGATCACCCCGTCTGCGGGGCTGATCAACAACCCTTCGCGGGTGGGTGTGGTGCGTTTCGGGTCGCGGAAAAAGTAGTAACACCAGACTGTCAGGCCCATACCGGTCCAGCCCAAAGGTTCCCAGATCAGGAACAGAACCACCGTGATCGCAGCAAAAATGGCAACGAACTTGCGCCCCTCGGGATGCATCGGCTTGATGAATGTCTCTAGCATGGTCATGGTCGGGCTGTGTCCTCAAAGATACTGGCCCCATGCCCTACAGCTTTGCAGTCCGCCACGCAATGCGGCTGACTGGCGCTTGTCAGGCGGCATGACCGCATAAAAAACCCCGCCGTTTGGCGGGGTTTCCTGTCGACACAAGGCTGCGATCAGTTCGGGATCGTGCCTTCGATGCCTTCGACATAGAAATCCATGCCCAGAAGTGTGCCGTCATCGGCCACCTCGCCCTCGGCCAGCCAGACCGAGCCGTCCTGCTTGTTGAGCGGGCCGGTGAATGGGTGATATTCGCCCGCAGCAATCGCATCTTTCATCGCCAGTGCTTCGGCTTTCACTTCGGCAGGCACCTTGTCGGTGATCTCGCCAATACCGACCATGCCCGGCCCGATGCCGTCCCATGTGTCGGTCGAGGTCCATGTGCCATCCATCACGGCGCGTGTACGCGCGATGTAATAGGGGGCCCAGTCGTCGATGATCGAGGACACGCGTGGACCGTCGGCGTATTCGCTCATGTCGGACGCCTGACCAAAGCCGATGATATTTCCGGCTTCGGCCGCAGCGGCCAGCGGAGCGGTGGAATCGGTGTGCTGCAGGATCACGTCAGCGCCCTGTTCGATCAGCACCTTGGCCGCATCGGCCTCTTTCGCGGGATCGAACCATGTATAGGCCCAGACGATCTTGAACTCGACGTCAGGGTTCACCTTGCGCGCATGGATGAAGGCCGAGTTGATGCCGCGGATGACTTCGGGGATCGGGTAGGAGCCGATATAGCCCACGATATTTGATTCCGTCATGTTGCCCGCGATATGGCCCTGAATGGCGCGACCTTCATAGAAACGGGCCGAATAGGTCGATACGTTGTCGGCGCGTTTGTAGCCGGTGGCGTGCTCGAATTTCACATCGGGAAATTTGGCCGCGACGTTGATGGTCGGGTCCATATAGCCGAAAGACGTGGTGAAGATCAGACCGGCACCATCCAGCGCCATCTGGGTCATCACGCGCTCGGCATCGGGGCCTTCGGGCACGGATTCAACGAACACGGTTTCAACTTTGTCGCCGAACTCGGCTTCGATAGCCTGACGGCCTTTGTCATGCTCATAGGTCCAGCCGCCATCGCCGACGGGTCCGACATAGACAAAGCCCACCTTCAGCTTGTCCTGCGCCATGGCCCCTGTGGCCAGACCCAGCGCCAAAGCGGCGGTGGTCAGTAATTGGGTCAGTTTCATTCGGGTATCCCCCTGTTAGTGACATTCAGTTTGTTGGCCTCAACGCGAGGCATGGAAAACACGACCTAGCGAGGCCGGAGCCCTGCTTTTGTCGGCAGACATGATGACCAGCACGAGGATGGTGATCAGATAAGGAGACATTGCCAGATACTCGACAGGAATCGCAACGCCTGCCGCTTGGAGATTAAGCTGAATCACGGTCACGCCGCCAAAAAGATAGGCGCCCAGCAGGACACGCCACGGTTTCCAACTGGCAAAGACTACAAGTGCAAGGGCAATCCAGCCGATTCCGGCGGTCATGCCTTCTGTCCATTGGGGCACGCGGATCAGGCTGATATAGGCCCCGCCCATCCCGGCGCAGGCCCCGCCGAACAGGATCGCCATGATGCGGATGCGTTTGACCTTGTAGCCCAAGGCATGGGCCGCTTCGTGATTCTCGCCCACGGCGCGCAGGATAAGGCCCGCGCGGGTATATTTCAGCATGAACCACACGGCGGTCACGATGAGCAGACCGAGATAGACCATCAGATCATGGGAAAACAGGATGCGCCCCAGAACCGGCATATCCGACAGGCCCGGAATGTTCAGCCGCGGGAAAGATGGCGGGCGCACACCCTGATAGCCCTGACCGATCAGTGCGGACAGACCCAGCCCGAACAACGTCAAACCAAGGCCCGAGGCGACCTGATTGGCCAGCGCAAGCTGCGTGAGCAGGGCAAATAGCAGCGCCAGAACAGCACCACCGCCTGCCGCCGCCAGAACCCCCAGCAGCGGGTCGCCAGTATTGACCGCGATAGCAAAGCCGCAGATCGCACCGGTGATCATCATGCCTTCCACACCCAGATTGAGAACCCCTGCCTTTTCCACGACAAGCTCGCCCACCGCCGCCAGTAGTAGCGGTGTCGCCGCCACCATGAGCGAGGCCAGCAGCAACACCGGATTGATTGAGGACAGATCCATCACGCCACCTCGCGCTTTGTCAGCCGTAGCCGGTAATTGGTCATCAGATCGACAGCCAGCAGGAAGAACAGCAGCATGCCCTGAAACATCTGGATCGCCGCGGCAGGCAGGCCAAGGCGCGATTGTGCGATCTCGCCGCCGATATAGGTTAGCGCCATCAACAGCCCCGCCAGTGCTATGCCCAGCGGATGCAGACGCCCCAGAAAGGCGACAATGATCGCGGTAAAGCCATAGCCCACGTTAAAATCGATACTGACACGCCCTGCAGGTCCGGACACTTCGAACAGGCCGGCAAGCCCGGCCATCGCTCCTGCCAGCCCCAGACAGATCAGCACCAGCCGCCCCGGATTGACGCCCGCGAAACGTGCGGCGCGCGGGGCCTCGCCGGTCAGACGGATGTGAAAGCCAAGAATATGCCGAGTCAGCAGCACATAGGCAAAGACCACCGCAATCAGAGCCGCCACAACACCCCAATGCATCCCCGATCCCGCAATCAACTCGGCATTATGGGCGCTGGGATATTGTTGCAGGTTGCGCGATCCGGGAAAGCCGAAGCCTTGCGGGTTTTTCATCAGCCCCAAGGACATGGAGGCCAGCAATTGCTCTGCCACATAGACCAGCATCAGCGAGACAAGAATCTCGTTGGTGCCGAATTTCACCCTCAGTACGGCAGGGATCATCGCCCATGCCCAGCCACCCAAGGCGCCGCCCAGCACCATCAGCGGAAAGATGAACCACCCCTCCAGCGGATAGAAGGCAAGCCCCACACCCGCACCTGTCAGGGCACCCACGATGTATTGCCCCTCGGCCCCGATATTCCAGATGCCTGCGCGAAACCCGAGACTTAGCCCGATGGCGATCAGCACCAGCGGCGCACCTTTGACCAGAAGTTGCGGACGATAGAAAAATGCGAACTCCGAAAACAGCGGGTCCCAGAAAATCGTCCGGATCGCGACCAGCGGATCTTTGCCCAAAGCCGCAAACAACGCGCCGCCCGCGATCATGGTGGCAATTACGGCTACGACAGGCGCCAGATAAATCCATGTCTGCGAGGGCTGTGGCCGTTTTTCCAGCTTCAGCATGGCAGGCCCCCCGTTTTGTTTTGCCTCAAATATTTATTGTGCAATGCCTCAGACATGCGCCACCTCCATGTCGTGGGCACCGCCCATCATTAGCCCGATCTCGTCTATACTCAGCTCCGATGTGGGCCGGATACGCGACAAACGCCCCTCGTTCAGCGCGCCGAAGCGGTCCGAGATTTCCATCAACTCGTCCAGATCCTGACTGATCACCACCACCGCCGTGCCGCCTGCCGCCAGATCTAGTAAAGCCTGCCGGATTGCTGCCGCGGCCGAGGCATCGACCCCCCATGTCGGCTGGTTGACGACCAGCACCTCGGGGCGTTGCATCACCTCTCGGCCGATCACGAATTTCTGCAGGTTGCCCCCTGACAGCGATCGCGCAGCATTGCCCGGACCTGGCGTGCGGACATCGAAGCGCGCGATAATCGCCTTGGCAAAGCTCTCGGCGCGGCCCCAATCCAGAAACCCGCCACGTTCAAGGTTCTCGCGCAGCGATCCCGTCAGCATGGCATTCTCGGTCAAGCTCATATCGGGGGCTGCCGCATGGCCAAGCCGTTCCTCGGGTGCGCAAAGCAGCCCGATCCGCCGCCGCTCTATCGGTCCCAACATGCCGATACTCTTGCCATGCATCCGCACCATCTCGGGCGCCGAGCGGAGTTCGCCCGACAATGCCCCCAACAATTCGTCCTGCCCGTTGCCGGCAACCCCGCCCAGACCCAGCACCTCGCCTTGCCGCACCGACAGGCTGATGTCTTTAAGCGAACAACCGAATTCCGAAGGCGAGCGCAGCGCCAACCCGCTGAGTTCAAGCGCCACATCGCCCAAGGCACGCCCGCTGCGCTCGGGCGTGTGCAGCACCGTGCCCACCATCATTTCCGCCAGTTCGCGCGCCGTTGTCTCGGCGGGGGTGCAGGTCGCGACCTTCTTGCCCAGCCGCAGGATCGTGGCGCTGTCGCAAAGCGTTCGGATTTCCTCAAGCTTGTGGCTGATATAGAGGATCGCCACACCCTCGGATGTCAGTTTCCGAAGGGTTTCGAACAGGATATCGACCTCTTGCGGGGTCAGCACCGATGTCGGTTCGTCCATGATCAGCAGGCGCGGATCTTGCAGCAGGCAGCGGATGATCTCGACTCGCTGGCGTTCACCTGCGGACAGGTCGCCCACGATGCGGAACGGGTCCAGCGGCAGACCGTAAGTCTCGGACACGTCGCGGATACGTCCTGCCAGATCAGCAAGGCGCGGTGGGTGTTCCATCCCCAAAGCGATATTCTCTGCCACGTTCAGCGCATCGAAAAGCGAGAAATGCTGGAACACCATCGCCACCCCCGCCGCCCGTGCCGCGCGCGGCTCGGCGGGCGCGAAGGGTTTGCCTTGCAGGGTCATGCTGCCTGCATCGGGCTTGACCAGCCCGTAAATCATCTTGACCAGCGTGGACTTGCCCGCGCCGTTCTCGCCCAGCAGGGCATGCACCTCGCCGGTCCGCACGTCGAAGGATACATCCGAATTCGCCACAACACCGGGATAGGCTTTGGTCAGCCCCTTGATGCTCAGAACCGGTGCTGTCATGCGCGACACTCCCTTGATGCGGTTTGTACCATGATACTGGTCAATAGGCTGGCGGCGACGCCGATGGCAATCGCTTGCGGATGTTTGCCAAGGGCCGGATCACCGATCGGGCAGCAGATGCGCGCGAGTTGGACAGGTGTGTGCCCCAAAGCCGCCAGCCGCGACCGGAACCGTGCCCATTTGGTGCCCGAGCCGATCAGCCCCGCGCTGGCAAAGCCTTGCCCCAGCAATCCGTGGCACAGCGCCAGATCCAATTCATGCGAATAAGTCAGGATCAGGTGATGTGCGTCTGCAGGTGCATAGCCGACCAGCCGCGCAGGATTAGCCGCGGGCAGGGCGGTCACGCCAGCAGGAACAGAGTCGGGATAGCGGTCGCCTGCAGTATCGACCCAAGTGATGGCCAGATCCGGCAGGGGGGACAAAACATCCACCAATGCGCGCCCGACATGGCCCGCGCCCCAGATCCACAGGGCTGTTTCCGGCTTGGCCACTGGTTCGATCATCCAGCCATCCAGCAGTTGCGGGGCAGGGCGCGCGCCTTGACCTCGCGCAGCGGTCAGGATGCGCCGCACAGCCAGCGGCATGTCCGCCCCCGTGACGACGGGCCGCGCAATCACATCCTGGCCTTCCATGAGGGTCAGCTTGGCGGCGTCGTAAACCTCGGACCAAAGCTGCACGGCCCCGCCGCAGCATTGCCCCAGATCGGGGCCAAGCGCGTGACGGCTTAGACGGGTGTCAGGCCCGCGTGCCAGCATCTGCCGCGCCACCAGACTTGCCTGATGCTCCAGCGTCCCGCCGCCGATCGTGCCGGACTGCCCGCCGTCTCGCGTGCCTTCCCAGACCAGCATCGCAGCCCCCGCATCGCGCGGGGCCGAGCCGCGCCGCTGGGCCACGACCACGCGCGCCACGCGTCCATGACGGGCAACAGCCGCCTTCAGGCCTTGCAGATCAAAGCCCATCGCGCACCTTTTGCACTGCTGCCAGTATCCGCTCTGGCGTGGCAGGCGCGTCAAGCGCGGGATAGGCCGTGCCGCAGGCTGCCACCGCATCCGAGATCGCCATCAGCGCCGATATCCCTAGCATGAGTGGCGGCTCTCCCACAGCCTTCGAGCGATAGATCGTATCCTCGCGGTTGACCCCGTCCCACAGGGCGACATTGAAGACGGCAGGTCTGTCCGACACAGCAGGGATTTTATAAGTCGAGGGCGCATGCGTCCGCAGCTTTCCGTGATCGTCCCAGACAAGTTCCTCCATCGTCAACCAGCCAGCCCCCTGCACATAACCGCCCTCGATCTGGCCGATATCCAGCGCGGGGTTCAGGCTGGCGCCAGCATCATGCAGAAGATCTGCGCGCAGGATGCGGTTCTCGCCCGTCAGCGTGTCGACCACCACCTCGGTCAGGGCTGCACCATAAGCGAAATAGAAAAACGGCCGTCCCTGGCCTTTGATCCGGTCCCATTCCACCTTTGGGGTGGCATAGAATCCAGTCGCCGACAGGCTGATCCGCGCGGCATAGGCGATCTGCGCCACTTCCGCGAAACTGTAACGCGCCTCGCCTACAAGAACGTGGCCACCGGCGAAGCGCACATCCTGCGCGTCGCATTGATGCAGCACCGCCAGATACGCGGCCATCCGGTCGCGGATTGTATCGCAGGCCGCCTTGACGGCCATGCCGTTCAGATCTGAACCCGACGACGCCGCAGTCGCGGATGTATTGGGCACCTTGCCCGTATCGGTCGCGGTGATCTTGACCGCCGACACATCCAGCCCGAACCGTGCCGCCGCCACCTGCGCCACCTTCTGGAACAGGCCCTGTCCCATTTCGGTGCCGCCATGGTTCAGATGGATCGAGCCGTCCTGATAAACATGCACCAAAGCGCCCGCCTGATTGAGATGGGTCAGCGTGAACGAAATCCCGAACTTCACCGGCGTGAGCGCCAACCCGCGTTTCAGCACAGGGTTGGCCGCGTTCCAGTCGGCCACTGCCTGCCGCCGCCGATAATATTCGGCCGTTTTCAGCAGCCTGTCGGTCAGACCATGCAGGATGAAATCCTCGACTTCCATCCCGTAAGGCGTGGTCTGTTTCTTCTTGCCGGAAATATCCTCGGGGGGGCGTTCACCTGTGGTGGACGGGGGGGCAGACAGCCCCCCTGCGCCGCGCGCCGCAGGCGCAGCCTCGGCATAGTAGTTCAGCCGCCGCACCTCTAGCGGATCAACGCCCAGATGATGCGCGACATGGTCCATCACCCGCTCGATCCCGACCATGCCTTGCGGTCCGCCAAAACCGCGAAATGCCGTAGCGCTTTGCGTGTTGGTTTTCAAACGGTGGCTTTCAATCCGCGCATGTTCCAGCAGATAGGCATTGTCGGCATGCAGCATCGCGCGGTCCGCGACCGGCAGCGACAGATCCTGCGCCCAGCCGCAGCGGGCATATTGCACGAACTCAACGCCCAGCACGCGGCCTTGATCGTCGAACCCCGCGACATAGTCGATGCGGAAGTCATGCCGTTTGCCTGTGATCACCATGTCATCGTCGCGGTCATAACGCATCTTGCAGGGGCGACCGGTCAGCGAAGCGGCCACGGCACAGGCCACGGCCAGGGCATTGCCCTGGCTTTCCTTGCCGCCAAAACCGCCGCCCATGCGCCTGATTTCGACGCGCACGGCGTGCATCGGCACGCCCAATGCCTCGGCCACCTTGTGCTGGATTTCAGTCGGATGCTGGGTCGAGCTGTGCACGACCATATCCCCGCCTTCCTGCGGCAGGGCGAGGGCGGCCTGACCCTCAAGATAGAAATGCTCCTGCCCGCCAATCTCGAAGCGGCCTTCCACGCGATGCGGGGCGGCCGCAATAGCAGCGGGCGCATCGCCTTTGGCATAGATACGTGGGCCTTCCTCGAACCGGCTATTGGCGGCCAGCGCCTGATCTATCGTCAGGATCGGGTCTTGCTTGGCATAGTCGATCCTGCCCAGCCTTGCGGCGTGACGGGCCGCCAGGTGGCTGTCGGCGATCACGGCAAAGACGGGTTGTCCGAGGTAATGCACATCACCTGTTGCCAGAAGCGGTTCGTCATGCACCGAAGGCGAGACATCATTCGAAAAGGGCAGATCATCCGCTGTCAGCACCATCACGACGCCGGGGGCGCTGCGCACGGCCTCCAGATCCATCGCAGTGATACGCCCACGCGCCACGCTGGACAGACCGAAGGCCAGATGCAGCGTTGTGGCGGGTAGCGGTATGTCATCAACATAGCGCGCCTGTCCGGTCACGTGCAAATGTGCGGCATCATGGGGCAGGGGTTTTGTGACACTCATGGCTGCACCTGCATGATGCTTGTGCTGTGCCCCGTATCCTCAAGATAGTAGCGGCGCAGCATGTTCGCGGCGGTCTGCAAGCGGTAGCGGGCCGAGGCGCGCATATCCGACATCGGGGTGAAATCCTGTGCAAAGCCCTGCAAGGCTGTGGTGACAGTTGTCTCAGTCCAGGGCTGGCCGGTCAAAGCTGTCTCGACATGGAGCGCACGCTTGGGTGTGCCTGCCATGCCGCCAAAGGCAATGCGTGCGGCTGTCACATGACCCTCGACAATAGTGATATTGAAGCAGCCGCAAACAGCCGAGATGTCTTGATCGAAACGCTTGCTCAACTTGTAGCACCGCAACCTGTCGGGCTGGCGCCGAAAGCTCACGCTTTCGACAAACTCGCCCCCAAGGCGATCCTGCTTGCCGTAATCGAGAAAGAAGTCCTCAAGCGGCATGTCGCGGCGCGTGTCGCCGCGCCGCAAATGCAGCGTTGCCCCCAGCGCGATCAGCGCGGGCGGCCCGTCCCCGATCGGCGAGCCATTGGCGATATTGCCGCCGATCGTGGCCGCCGCGCGCACCTGTGCCGAGCCGTAACGCCGCAGCATGGCCGCAAAAGAGGGGTGCACATCCTCCATCAAAGGGATCATCCGTGCGACGGTCACGCCTGCACCGATGCGGATGGTGTCTTTGTCCTCAGCGATCTGTTGCAGATCGGCGCAACGGCTTAGAAAGATCACCTGCCCGAGATCGCGCATCTGTTTGGTGACCCAAAGCCCTACATCCGTGGCCCCTGCGACCAGCGTGGCTTGCGGATCAGCAAGGTAGGCTGCGGCCAATTCGGCACTTGTGCGGGGTTGCTGGCGCTCGCTTTTGGATATTTCCGGCAAGAAGAAGCTGCGATCCGCTGTGATCCAGTCGGGGACGGGCTGTTCCTCGGCGGCACGCGCGGCGCGGATGATCGGGACATAACCGGTGCAGCGGCACAAGTTTCCCGCCAGTGCAGTATCGTGATCGGTGTCACCATTGGCATGGGCCACGGCCATCGACGCCACAAAACCCGGTGTGCAAAAGCCGCACTGGCTGCCGTGATGGTCGACCATGGCCTGTTGCACGGGATGCAATGCACCA
The DNA here is from genome assembly GCF_021021435.1 of Seohaeicola saemankumensis. GTDB lineage: Bacteria > Pseudomonadota > Alphaproteobacteria > Rhodobacterales > Rhodobacteraceae > Seohaeicola. The sequence goes on along the minus strand of NZ_JAINWI010000010.1, from coordinate 28,127 downwards.
TCGGGCCCGCTGATTCCCTCGACGGTGCGCAGGGCGCGTCCGTTCAGTTGGGGCAGAAACAGGATACAGGCATTCAGCGCCTGAGTCGTGCCATCCGCATCGGTCACCATAACAGTGCAGGCACCGCAATCGCCCTCGTTGCACCCTTCTTTGGTCGCCGTCAGACCGCGCGCCTCGCGCAGCCAGTCAAGCGCCGTGACCGTGGGCGCGACATCTGTCAGCGCCACGCTTTCCCCGTTCAGACGAAAGGAGATATCCATGTGATTAAGCCTGCCGCCTTACCGTTTTCTTGTCCTGTTTTGCGCTGTCTCGATGCGGCGTAGAGCAGCGCGGACCCTGTTGGTTCCCCGCAGGAAAGCGCGGATTCGTCATCAAGGCAAGCAAAAGCTGATGGCAGAACGGCGGGTCGATGCGTTTTTCATCGCTTTCCGAAGCGCAGGGCTTGGGGTAGCTTTGCGCCTATGAGCAATTCCCCCCGATTCATCCATCTGCGTGTGCACACCGAGTATTCCCTGCTGGAAGGCGCTGTGCGGATCAAGAAACTGCCCGGGCTTTGTGCGGCCGCGGGTATGCCTGCTGTCGCGGTAACCGATACAAACAACATGTTCGCGGCGCTGGAATTTGCGGTCTCGGCCAGTGCGGCGGGAGTGCAGCCGATCATGGGGTGTCAGGTCTCGGTCGGCTATCTTGCCGCGCAACCGGGCGAGCGGTCACGCGATCCCGCGCCCATCGTGCTGCTGGCGCAGAACGAGACCGGATACGAGAACCTGATGCGGCTGAACAGTTGCCTATATCTGGATAAGGCGGGGCAGTTGCCGCAGGTCACGCTGGATGAACTGGCCGAGTTCAGCGCGGGGTTGATCTGTCTGTCCGGTGGCCCGGACGGACCTGTGGGGCGGCTGTTGCGTGCAGGGCAGAGGCCCGCGGCCGAGGACCTGATGGGCAAGCTGGCGGCGATCTATCCTGGCCGGATCTATGTGGAGTTGCAGCGCCACCCCGAAGGCGGTGGTCTGCCCGAAGCCGAGCAACAGTCGGAACGCGGTTTTGTGGAAATGGCCTATGCGATGGATTTGCCGCTGGTGGCCACGAATGATGTCTATTTCCCCAAATCGGATATGTACGAGGCACATGATGCGCTGATCTGCATCGCGGAAGGGGCCTATGTTGACCAGCAAGGTCCGCGCCGTCGCCTGACGGCACAGCATTATTTTAAATCACCGCAAGAGATGGTGACGCTCTTTGCCGACCTGCCCGAAGCGGTCGAGAATACCGTCGAGATCGCGCGGCGCTGTGCCTTCAAGGCCTATAAGCGCGATCCGATCTTGCCGAAATTCGCCGATGACGAGGTGCAGGAACTACGCCGTCAGGCACAGGAAGGGCTGGCTGCACGTCTGGCCGTGATCCCCCATGCTGCCCCTGTCGCGGAATATGAAAAGCGCCTGGAGTTCGAGCTTGGCATTATCGAAGGGATGGGCTTTCCCGGCTATTTCCTGATCGTGGCCGATTTCATCAAATGGGCCAAGGATCACACCATCCCGGTAGGGCCGGGACGCGGCTCGGGTGCGGGCAGTCTTGTGGCCTACGCGCTGACGATCACGGACCTTGACCCCTTGCGCTACAGCCTGCTGTTCGAGCGGTTCCTGAACCCCGAGCGCGTCAGCATGCCCGACTTTGACATCGACTTCTGCATGGACCGCCGCGAGGAGGTGATCCGCTATGTGCAGGACCGCTACGGGCGCGACAAGGTGGGGCAGATCATCACCTTCGGCGCGCTTCTGTCCAAGGCCGCTGTCCGCGATATCGGGCGGGTGCTGCAAATGCCCTACGGACAGGTGGACCGCCTGTCGAAACTGATACCGGTGGAAGGAGTCAAGCCCGTCAGCATCGAACAGGCACTGGCGCAGGAAGAACGCCTGCGCGAGGCCGCGCGGTCGGAAGAGGTGGTCAAACGCCTGCTGGATTACGGCCAGCAGGTCGAGGGGTTGCTCAGGAATGCCTCGACCCATGCGGCTGGTGTTGTGATCGGGGACCGCCCGCTGGACCGTCTGGTGCCGCTTTACCAAGACCCCCGTTCCGATATGCCCGCCACACAGTTCAACATGAAATGGGTCGAACAGGCCGGTCTGGTCAAATTCGACTTTCTGGGCCTCAAGACCCTGACCGTGATCCAGAACGCGGTCGATCTGATCAAGGCAGGCGGGCGGCATCTGCATATCCGCGCGGATGGCGTGCAGCTTTACACGCCGCCTGAGGGGGCCGTGGACGATATCGGTGCCATACCGTTGGAGGACGAGGCGACCTACAAGCTTTATGCCAGCGCCAAGACTGTGGCGGTGTTCCAGGTTGAATCCAGCGGCATGATGGACGCACTGCGCCGCATGAAACCCACCTGTATCGAGGATATCGTGGCGCTGGTCGCCCTTTACCGTCCCGGCCCGATGGAGAACATTCCGACCTATTGCGAGGTCAAGAACGGCCTGAAAAAGCGCGAGTCGATCCACCCGCTGATTGACCATATCCTTGAGGAAACCCAAGGCATCATCGTCTATCAGGAACAGGTGATGGAAATCGCGCAGGTGATGGCCGGCTATTCGCTGGGCGGTGCAGACCTGTTGCGCCGCGCCATGGGTAAGAAGATCGCCGAGGAAATGGCCAAGGAGCGCCCCAAATTCGAGGCGGGCGCGATGACCAAAGGGGTCGACAAGAAAAAAGCCTCGGAAGTTTTTGACCTGCTTGAGAAATTCGCCAATTACGGCTTCAACAAATCGCACGCTGCGGCCTATGCGGTGGTCAGCTACCAGACCGCCTGGCTGAAGGCGAACCATCCGGTCGAGTTCATGGCAGGGGTCATGAATTGCGACATGCATCTCACCGACAAGCTGTCGACCTATGCCGAAGAGGTGCGGCGCGGGCTGGATATCACTATCGTGCCGCCCTGTGTGAACCGCTCGGATGCAATGTTCACCGTGCTGGACGGGCAGTTGGTGTATGCGCTGGGCGCGTTGAAAAACGTGGGTGTCGAGGCGATGCGCCTGATCACCGCCGCGCGGCGCGACGAGACGGGACGCAACAAGCCCTTTGTCACGCTTTTCGATTTCGCCCGCCGTGTCGATCTTAAACGCGTGGGCAAGCGTCCGCTGGAAATGCTCGCGCGGTCGGGGGCTTTCGATATGCTGGATACGAACCGCCGCCGTGTCTTTGACGCGCTGGATGCGCTGGTCAGCTATTCGGCTGCGATCCACGAGCAGAAAGCCTCCAATCAAGTGTCACTGTTCGGCGAGGCGGGTGACGATCTGCCCGAACCGCGCCTGATGCCCGTCGCCGACTGGGAGCCGCTGGAGCGTCTGGACGAGGAACACAAGGCCATCGGCTTCTATCTGTCGGGCCATCCTCTGGATGATTACCTGCCCGCGCTCAAGCGGCGCAATGTGATGACCTTGGCTGAAATCCAGCTCAAGGCCGAACGCGAGGGCGGTGCCATCGGCAAGGTCGGCGTGCTGGTTTCTGCCTTGCAGGAACGCAAATCGGGGCGCGGTACGCGGTTTTTCCGCATGAATATCAGCGATCCGACCAGTCAAGTCTCAGGCATTGCGATGTTCTGCGATGATTTCGACGCGGTGCGCCGCGTCTTTGATCAGACCCATCAGGTGGTGATGACCCTTGAGGCGCGCTTTAACGAGGGGCAGTTTGATCCCGTGGGCCGCTCGGTTGTGGCGATGGATGGGGTGGTGGCCGAGGCAGGGGCGACGGGACTGCGAATATTTATCGAGGATGCAGCGGCTATCCCCTCGGTGGCATCAGTCCTTGGGCAGGCAGCCGAGACGATGCGCGGCGTGCCGCGCGGTCCGGTGATGTTCTGCCTGATGGACCCCGCGCTGCCCGGCGAGACCGAGATTGATACAGGGCAGGATTTCCCTCTCAACCCGCAGATCAAGGGCGCGATCCGGTCCCTGACAGGCGTGATGGAAGTGCAGGAAATCTAGGCGTGCCGCCTACCAGTGCGGCGGGCGCTGGTCGGCAAGGATCACGCTGTCACCGGCGCTGGCCTCCCGCTCGCCCTCGCGCTGCATGAGCATTTCGACACGGCGCGTCAGGCGGTCGATCTCGGTCTGCTGGGCGGCGACGATATCTGACAGATCATCGACCGAACGCAGCAGATGGGCCAGTTTCTCTTCCAGATGTTGCATCACGCCTCCTTTTGCGATGCTGTAGATACCATGAGGACAAGCCACAGGAAAGACGCCGTCATGACAGTGAAGATCGACAAAGCCGATCGGGTGGCCGTGGTCACGATCGACAGACCACAGGCGCGCAACGCGGTTGATGCCGCCACAGCACTGGCCCTGTACGAGGGGTTTCTGGCGCTTGAGGCGGATGACGCTATTGATGTGATGATCCTGACAGGGGCCGAGGCCGCGTTTTGCGCGGGCTTTGATCTGAAAACCGCCGCTGACGGGTCTGCCGCGTCATGGATTGCAGCGGTTGATATTCCCGAAGACTGGACCGATCCGGTTGCGCAGCCCCTTGCGGGCCCAATGGGACCATCGCGGCTGATGCTTTCCAAACCTGTGATCGCCGCGATCGAGGGACCGGCGGTGGCTGGCGGGATGGAACTGGCTGCGTGGTGCGACATGCGGGTGATGGCGCAGGGTGCTGTCATGGGCGTCTATTGTCGCCGCTGGGGCGTTCCGCTGATCGACGGCGGCACGGTGCGCCTGCCGCAACTGGTGGGGCAGGGGCGGGCCAATGACTTGATCCTGACAGGCCGTCCTGTGGATGCCGCCGAAGCGCAGGCGATAGGGCTTGCGGATCGCGTGGTGCTTCAAGGGCAGGCCTTGCCTGCTGCGCGCGAACTGGCGCTGTCCCTGACGCGGTTTCCCCAAGGCTGTATGCGCGCCGATCACCTGTCTGCGCGCAACCCGCCCGCAGCACTTGCCAAGGCTTTGCGCCGCGAATGGATGTCCGCGGCAATGTTTGCCGCCGAAGGGCGCAGCGGCGCCGCCCGCTTTGCAGGCGGGCAGGGACGTTCGGGACGGTTCGACGATCTCTGAGTGCGGCTTGCCCACTTGGTCTGCATCCGTTAGAGGCAAGCCGGACAAGACCGCCCCGCCAAAGACCTCAGGGAGCCCGCAATGGCCAAGGACAAGAAAACCCCGCGCCCCCGCGCCGAGACCCCCAAAGGGTTCCGCGACTATTTCGGCTCTGATGTCACAACGCGCAGCGAGATGCTGGCGCGGATCGCGGGCGTCTACCATCGCTACGGCTTTGACGCGCTGGAATCGAGCGCCGTGGAAACGGTCGAGGCGCTGGGCAAGTTCCTGCCCGATGTGGATCGGCCCAATGCGGGTGTTTTCGCGTGGCAGGAAGATGCCGAGGGAGAGGGCGACAAGGCCAAGCCGGGCGACTGGCTGGCCCTGCGCTATGACCTGACAGCGCCTTTGGCGCGGGTCTATGCCCAGCACCGCAACGATCTACCGCTGCCCTACCGTCGCTATGCGATGGGTCCGGTCTGGCGCAACGAGAAACCCGGACCGGGACGGTTTAGGCAGTTCTATCAATGCGATGCCGATACGGTCGGTGCCGCAAGCGTCGCCGCCGATGCCGAGATTTGCGCCATGCTGGCCGACACGTTGGAAGAGGTGGGTATCCCGCGCGGCGACTACATCGTGCGGGTCAACAACCGCAAGGTTTTGAACGGCGTGCTGGAAATCATGGGTCTAGACGAAGGCGAGGCCCGCGACGCGGTGCTTCGGACCATCGACAAATTCGACAAGGTGGGCGACGCTGGCGTGCGCGAATTGCTGACCAAAGGGCGGCTTGATGCCTCGGGCGCTTTCATTGACGGTGTCGGGCTGACCGACGCACAGGCAGAACCGGTGATCGCATTCCTGACCTCGAAATCCGCGACCGTGGTCCAGACGCTTGCCAATCTGCGTGACGCCGTTGGGGCCTCGGTGTCCGGCGTTCAGGGCGTGGACGAGTTGGAACAGATCGCAGGTCTTGTTGCCGGCCAAGGCTATGGTCCCGACCGCATCGTGATCGACCCTTCCGTGGTGCGCGGGCTTGGATATTACACCGGCCCTGTGTTCGAGGCCGAACTGACTTTCGAGATTTTCGACGAGAAAGGCCGCAAGCGTCAATTCGGCTCGGTCGCAGGGGGTGGGCGCTATGACGATCTGGTCAAGCGTTTCACCGGACAGGAAGTGCCGGCCACGGGTGTCTCCATCGGTGTGGACCGCCTGCTGGCGGCCCTGCGCGAGAAGGGCCGGATACGGTCCGAAGAGCGCGGCCCCGTTGTCGTGACAGTCATGGATCGCGACCGGATGGCCGATTATCAGGCGATGGCGGGTGAGTTGCGCCGCGCCGGTATCCGCGCCGAAGTTTATCTGGGCAATCCCAAGCAATTCGGTAACCAGTTGAAATATGCCGATAAACGCGCCTCACCCGTGGCTATTATCGAAGGCGGAGATGAAAAGGCGCGGGGCATTGTGCAGATCAAGGACCTGATCCTTGGCGCGCAGATCGCCGAGAATGCCACGCTGGAGGAATGGCAAAGCCGTCCCAGCCAGTACGAGGTGCCACGCGACCAGATGGTAGACCGTGTTCGCGAGATTTTGGAAAGCCAGAAACCCGAAAGCCAGAGCAATGCCTGATACGGCCATCACCCGCTCTGCGATCCGCGACGAGGCGATACGCCTGCGCGCGCTGTTCGAAGCGACAGGCGCGCAGGTCGTGGACCCGCCGATCTTGCAGCCTGCAGATATCCTGCTGGACCTTTACGGCGAGGATATCCGCGCCCGAGCCTATGTCACCTCGGACGCGATGCGCGGCGAGCAGATGTTGCGCCCCGATTTCACCGTGCCGGTCGTTCAGATGCATATGGCGCACGGGGCCGAGCCCGCTCGCTATACCTATGCAGGCGAGGTGTTCCGGCGACAAGAAGACTATCCCGAACGCGCCAGCGAATATTTCCAGACCGGATTCGAGGTCTTTGACCGCACCGATCCGGCAGCAGCGGATGCCGAGGTTTTTGCCCTGATCCGTGCCGCATTGGGCGATCTGCCGCTGCGCGCCGCGACCGGCGATATCGGCATCCTTGCGGCGGCTGTGGACGGATTGAATACCACGCCTGCGCGCAAGGCAGCGCTGCGCCGCCATATCTGGCGCCCGCGCCGTTTCCGTGCCTTGCTGGACCGCTATTCGGGCCGCGCGCCTGTGCCGGAAACGCGGGCTGCGCTTCTGGCCTCGGCCGATCCGCTGGCCGATTGCGCCCCCCTGATCGGCCTGCGCGAGCGGACCGAGATCGAAAGCCGCGTGGCAGCCCTGCGTGACGATGCGGCCGCCCCCCCGATCAGCGAGAACGAGGTCGCGCTGTTGGACAGTGTTCTGGCAGTGCGCGAAACCCTGCCTTTCGCGTTGGAACATCTGCGCGACATCTCTGTCGATCTGCCTGCCATCGGTCCCGCCGTGGCGCGCCTTGCTGCACGTGTGGATGCGCTGGCGCAGCGCGGTGTGGATGTCGACGCGCTTGAATTCGAATCCAGCTACGGACGGACCTCGATGGAGTATTACGACGGGTTCGTCTTCGGTTTCTATGCCGAGGGCCGTAGCGACCTGCCGCCTGTCGCCTCTGGCGGGCGCTATGATGCGCTGACCCGCGTACTTGGACAGGGCGTCGAGATCCCGGCCGTAGGCGGAGTGATCCGCCCCGGATTGCTGCTGGATCTGAGGGCCGCATCATGACGATCAAACTGGGTGTGCCGTCCAAAGGGCGGCTGATGGAAAAGACCTTTGAATGGTTCGCGGCACGCGGCATCACCCTGTCGCGTAGCGCGTCCGAGCGTGAATATGCAGGGGCTGTGGACGGGATCGCAAATGTCGAACTGGTGCTGCTGTCGGCGGGCGAGATTCCGCGCGAACTGGCCGCAGGACGTATCCATCTGGGGGTAACAGGCACCGATCTTGTGCGCGAGAAACTGGGCCAGTGGGATCAGCAGGTTCAGGAATTGGCCGAGCTTGGCTTTGGCCATGCCGATCTGATCATTGCCGTTCCAAGCGCTTGGGTCGATGTCGATACGCTGGACGATCTGGACGCTGCGGCGGCGGCATTCCGTGCGCGGCACGGGTTCCGGCTACGAATCGCCACCAAATACCACCGTCTGGTGCGGGATTTCCTGCGAGCGGCAGGGGTTGCCGACTATGCGCTGGTGGATAGTCAGGGCGCGACCGAGGGTACTGTCAAATTCGAGACAGCGGAAGCCGTGGCCGATATCACCTCGACGGGCGAGACTTTGCGCGCCAACCACCTGAAACTGTTGCAGGACGGGTTGATCCTGAAATCGCAGGCCACGCTTTTCCGTAGTCGCGCCGCCGTCCTGTCGGATGCGGATCGCGACACGCTGAGCCAGCTTTGCCAGATGATCGAGGTGGATTGAGCGGCGTTCAATGCTGACGCGGATCGAAAGGTTCAGGCCGCGTCCGCCCCTCGCGCAGCTTGAGCGCAAGACCCAGCGCCACGCCCACGCCGATCGCCACAGTCAGGTCAACCAGCACCGTCAGGGCCATTGTCAGCAGCAACAGCATACGGTCGGACGGGCGTTCGCGCATCCAAACGCCCCATTTATGTGGCTCGGCCATGTTCCACGCGGTCAGGATCAGCAAGCCCGCCATGGCGGGCATGGCCAGCATTCCGGTCGGGCCAGCCGCCAACATCATCATTGCAAGGATGATCACCGCATGGATCATGCCCGCAACGGGTGTTTTTCCGCCTGCGCGCACATTGGTGGCGGTGCGGGCAATCGCCCCTGTTGCAGGCAAGCCGCCAAACGCGGCAGAGGCCAGATTGGCGGCACCCTGCGCCACAACCTCGGCATTGGGTTTATGCCGTGCGCCTGTCATGCGGTCGGCGACAACAGCGGATAGCAGCGACTCGATCCCCGCCAGAAAAGCAATGATCAGCGCCGAGGGCAAAACCTCGAATATCCGCGCCAGCGACAGTTCGGGAAGGGCAGGCAGGGGCAGGGTGTCGGGCAGCGCACCGAAACGCGCCTCGATGGTCTCGACCGGCAGCGACAGCAGCACCGCAGCGCCCGATGTGATGGCCATTGCCACAATCAGACCGGGCAGGCGCGGGGCGGCACGGCGAAAGAGGATGATCAACACCATTGTCGCAAATCCAATGGCAAAGGCGGACAGACTGAACGTGTCGCGCGCGGCCCAGAGCGCGGGGAACTTGTGCAGCAATTCGGCGGGTTCATTCAGCACGGACAAGCCCAGCAAGTCTTTCAACTGGCTGGCCGCGATCAGCACCGCGATCCCGATGGTAAAGCCGTTCACGACAGCCTCGGGCACATGGGCGATCAGGCTGCCCGCCCGCAACCATCCCGCCACAAGCAGGATCACACCGGCCATTGCCGTGGCCAGGATCAGCCCGTCATAGCCATGTTGCGCGATCACACCTGCCACCACGACGATGAACGCCCCTGTGGGGCCGCCGATCTGCACCGTGCTGCCCCCGAGGGCCGAGATGATGAACCCCGCGATAATCGCGGTGACCAAGCCCTGTGCCGGTGTCGCGCCCGATGCGATGGCAATGGCCAGCGACAAAGGCAGCGCAACCATGGCCACGGTGATCCCTGCGAAAAGATCGGCACGGAACACGGCAGGGGAATAGGTACGAAGACTGGTCAGCAGTTGGGGACGCAGCATTGTGAATGGCCCTGAAACATCCGCGCAGCTTGCGTCCGCCTCTGCGCCGGTTCAAGCGCCATTTCCATGCCCTCTAAGAATTTCGGCGCGCATCGCGCGCCGTTTGCCGCGCAAGTCCGGCAAATCGGCCTAAAGGACGCCGATATCGGCCAGGGCGGCGCTCAGGTCGCTGGGTAGCGTATCCTCGTTGGCACGCCCTTTGGCCAGATCAGCAGGCGCATCGCCTGCCGCAAGATAGCGCCAGCCCTGAAATGGTTTTTTCAGCGCCTGATGGGTGCGGATCAGTTCGGGGTCCAGCACGATGGCGCAACGGCGGATACCGTCGCCACCGAACACCTCGTCCAGTCGCAGGATGCGCTGGCGGCATTGCAGCACGCCCTTGATCACCCAATAGATGGATCCGCCATCCAGAATCTCGGCCTCGCGTTTGGGCCACATCCGCGTGACGTGGCGCGGCAACCCGTCCGGCCCTTTGGCGCGCGGACTGGCCTGCCAAGCGGCCAGATCCTCGACCCCTTCGGTGCCGACAGACAGTTTGATAAGATGCAACGGCTGCGACATGGCTTTATCCCCAAGTATGGTGGAGCATAGAGGCTGCAACCGCGAGATCAAGGGTGTGTCAGGTGATCTTTGCTGTTGTGAAAGCGTTGACCAAAGGGGTCAGTCGGCCTATCCTCGACGTCCTGTCGCAAAACACTTGCGTGTTTTGCCCATGCCCCCGCCGCATCATTCCGAATACTACCTCATCTGATCCTAAGGACGCTGCCATGACCCGTTTTGCCGCCCCCATTTCCGAACAGATCTGGGATATGAAATACCGGTTCAAACAGGCGGATGGCGCCCCCATCGACCGCTCGGTCGAGGATACATGGCGGCGCATCGCACGTTCGCTGGCGCAGGTGGAACAGGACAGCGCGCTGTGGGAAGACCGTTTCTACACAGCACTTGAGGATTTCAAATACCTTCCCGCAGGGCGCATCACCGCCGGAGCGGGCACAGGGCGTCGCGTGACGCTGTTCAACTGCTTCGTCATGGGGACGATTCCCGACAGCATGGGCGGCATCTTCGACATGCTGAAAGAGGCCGCGCTGACCATGCAGCAGGGTGGCGGAATCGGTTATGATTTTTCCACCATCCGGCCCCGCGGCGCCGATGTTCTGGGCGTCGCTGCCGATGCGTCGGGACCGTTGTCCTTCATGGATGTCTGGGATGCCATGTGCCGCACGATCATGTCCGCAGGCAGTCGACGTGGCGCGATGATGGCGACGATGCGTTGCGACCATCCGGATATCGAGGCGTTCATCACCGCCAAATCCGATGCTGCCCGCTTGCGGATGTTCAATCTTTCGGTACTTGTCACCGATCCTTTCATGGAGGCGGTCAAGGCCGATGCGCCGTGGGATCTGCAATTCGACGGTAAAGTCTATCACACCGTTCAGGCGCGCTATCTGTGGAACCGGATCATGAAAAGCACTTATGATTTCGCCGAACCCGGCGTGATCTTCATCGACCGCATCAATGCGGCGAACAACCTCAACTATGTCGAAACGATCGCGGCCACGAACCCTTGCGGCGAGCAACCCTTGCCGCCCTACGGGGCCTGCCTCTTGGGGTCGATCAACATGGCGCGGCTGGTGGCGGACCCCTTCGGCAGGAAAGCGCGGCTGGATCCCAAGCAACTGACCGATCTGGTCGCCGTTGCCGTGCGGATGATGGACAATGTGGTGGATGCCAGCCGCTTCCCGCTTGAGGCGCAAGCGCAAGAGGCGCAGGCCAAACGGCGGATCGGACTGGGTGTGACGGGTCTGGCCGATGCGCTGCTGATGGTCGGCCTGCGCTACGGCTCGGAGGAAGCGGCGCGTCAGACCGAGGAATGGCTGCACGCGATCGCCCGCGCCGCCTATCTGGCCTCGGTTGACTTGGCCAAGGAGAAGGGCGCTTTTCCACTGTTCGATGCAGAAAAATTTCTGGCGTCAGGCAATATGCGGATGATGGATGATGACGTGCGCGAGGCAATCCGCACTCACGGTATCCGCAACGCGCTGCTGACCTCGATCGCGCCGACCGGCACGATCAGCCTGTATGCAGGCAATGTGTCGTCGGGGATCGAGCCGGTCTTTGCCTATGCTTACAAGCGTAAAGTCCTGCAAAAAGACGGCAGCCGCACCGAGGAGGAAGTCGTGGATTACGCCGTGCAGATGTGGCGCGAGAAATTCGGCGACGCTGAGCTTCCCGACTATTTCGTCAACGCTCAGACGCTGGCCCCGCTGGATCATGTGCGCATGCAGGCAGCGGCGCAGAAATGGGTGGACAGCTCGATCTCGAAAACCATCAATTGCCCCGAGGACATCAGCTTTGATGCGTTCAAGGAGGTCTATATGGCCGCCTATGAATCGGGCTGCAAAGGCTGCACCACCTACCGCCCTAACGATGTGACGGGATCGGTGCTCAGCGTATCCGAGACCACCGACAAGACGCCGGAAGCCGATCAGGGTGCGGATGTCATTTACATGTCCGAGCCACTGGACCGTCCGCAAGCGCTGGACGGCAATACCTACAAGCTGAAATGGCCCGATAGCGAGCATGCGATTTATTTGACGGTAAATGACATCATCATCAACGGCCACCGCCGCCCCTTCGAGGTGTTCATCAACTCCAAGAACATGGAGCATTTCGCCTGGACCGTGGCGCTGACGCGGATGATTTCGGCCGTGTTCCGGCGCGGTGGCGACGTGAGCTTTGTGGTGGAAGAGTTGAAAGCCGTCTTCGACCCGCGCGGCGGGGCATGGATGGGCGGGAAATACATCCCGTCGATCCTTGCGGCCATCGGCGGCGTGATCGAGCGTCACATGATCTCGATCGGCTTCATCGCCGGAGAGGGGATGGGACTGAAAACAGATCCGCAATCCAAGGTCGTCGGACTGGAACTTCCCCGCGGCAAAGCCTGCCCGTCTTGCGGTCAATACGACATGCGGATGGTCGAAGGCTGCATGACCTGTGCCAGTTGCGGCCACTCCAAATGCGGTTAAGCGGCGCTGGGGGCAGGGAGTTGTATCATGACGACCAATTAGTGGCTATTGGCCGGGCTAAAATGTCTATTCTGCAGGCAAAAGAGGTCAATTTGGAAAGACCGCCGTTTTTTCGCGATTTGTCACCGTTTCAAGTGACAAAGGGTTCTTTGGTCGGCTTTCCTTGTCGGTAGTGGTATCATCCGCGAGGGCAAGTGGGCCTTTGATCCGAGTGTGATGAGCGGCAAAGCTTGCAATTTGATGCGCACTTGAGATGTCAGCAGCCTGCCAAGACTTATTGTGCCCAACTTTCGGTATGATGGTGATTTCAGCTGGGAGATCGACATCGGTAATGGTCGAACAAGTCGCACGCATCCGCTTCGAGATCGAAGGCCCTGACCTGCTGGTATGGCGTAGGCTGGAGACAACATCTATCTGCGCAAGATCCACAGTGCGAAGAGCTTATGCCTCTCGGCCCTGACCGAGCGAGGCGTAAGGCAGGTGCTTTACGTCCACGTTTTGGCTCCTAAGCATCGGCACCAGAGGGCACAATCGGACGTGCGTCGGCTGGTCCTTTGATCGGGAGCGGCGTTTGTCGGAGCACGAATCCGGAGCTGATGCAAAATCTACACGCGCTCGGGAATGCATCTGATATTTGCAGAGGGCCTGCTGGCATGCGTTGAAGCCATGCGATGCGAATGGCATCTCAAGCGTGATCGCCGCTTGCGCAGGGCACTGGCGAAATCCGCACAAGGACTTTCTTGCACAGAGAGGGTGGCCCCGAGCGCCGGAGCGTCGTGGCCAGTATCGATCAGTGGCCGTTGAAGGAACGGCCGAGTTCCTCGACCCGTGCGAGGTTCCACCGGTGTGCGGCGAATGGGTCGGTCGCCCGAGCAGCGTGTTCGACGCGCTCGATGGCCGACTGCGACATCTCTGATAGTGCCGCGACGATCGCCGCCACAGCAGACTGCACCGCCGCCGGACACCGTAGAGGGTCGTGGGAGAGGGCGATCAGATCGCCCAATGCCGTCAATCCGGCCGGATCGGCAGCCTGTTCGAGCAGGAGCCAAACTCCATCCGCGTGACGGCGGATGAAGTTCGTAACATATTCGGCGGCGATCGCCTGTCGTTCAGCAGCTCTGGCCGCTCTCGGATAGAGAAGTTCTGTCATTTGACATCCTTCGGACGAACAGTCGGCGGCGGGAGCCGCGCGTGTTCACCTGTCGTCAAGGGCCGCCGCCCGTTGGGGCGGCAGCTTTGGCGTGGGTCGCATCAGGCAGCCGCAGCAACAGGCCGGGCTGTCGCGTGAAGGAGGGCGCTCTCGGCAAGCGCCTCACGCAGGCCATCGGTCAGCAAGCAGATATCGGCGACGACCGGATCAGCCGGATCGATCGCCGCGAAATACCCAGCTTCGGGACGGTAGAAATCGTCGACAAGTTCGAGCGAGAAGATATCCAACATAGCCTGCAGGTCCTTTTTGGTTGCCCGGGTCAGCGGCTCCGCCTTACTCAGGGCGTCAACGATGCGGGTGACGCATTTCGCACCCGGTGAGCCTGCCAATAGGCGGCTTGCGTGGAAGAGGGCATCGCTACTCAGCGCGATGAAGACGTGAAGCGGGTCAGCGGTGAAGTGACAGACAGTGGTCGTGATATGCTGGTACAACATGGGGGGGCCATTCTCTGGATAGTGTCCGGATCAATGCCCGGGTCAAGCTGTCTGTCTTTCTTGCTCTATGGCTCCTTCGATCCAACCTGTGCGCCTCTGCCCTGCCAGACGCGTCGGTTGGATTGAAGCTGCGGCGACCTTTGAAAACCTTTCTCCTGCTGGTGATGTCCTGTCCGCCTCTGAAATGAACATTGGCCGAAGTAGTAAAACCCGAAGGGAATTTTTGACTGAGCTCGCCTTTTTTTCGTAACGGCAAGAAAAACTTCGCCTGCTTTTGCAAGTTGAACCCAATATCATGGGCATGGAGGACGTACGGTCAGTGACGTTTACCCAGAGAGTGAGATCTGCCAGGAGAAGCTTCTCTTACTCGGCCACTCCTGGGGCGCCTATCTGGGCATTCAGGTGGCCGCCGCGGCGCCCGACAGGTTCCTCGCCTACGTAGGCATGGCACAGATCGTGCACCAGCTCCGTTCCGAGGTCCTGGCGCGCGATCACTTGATCGCAGCGTATCGGATGCAGGGCGATGACGCGATGGTCCGCCGGTTGCAGGCTGCGCCGGTCAGCATGTCAGAAGGCACATCGGACTCTTGGATGCGGCTGCGCGACAGGGCCATGCACGAGATGGGCGTTGACCACATTCATGCGATGCGTTCCGTTATCACTGGGATCTTCCCTTGCATGGGCTGCGAGTCATCACGCGGGGCTGTTCATCAGCATCTCAGAACGAGGGTGATTTCAACACCCTGTCTTCCAACGAACTGCTTTGACTTACACCAACTGATGCGGTTTCGCGCCCGCCTCGGTATCGGGGACCCTTGCCTCTCCCGCCACTGGCATGATCCTCGCCGTGGTCATCCTCGTTCTCTTCGCCGTCGTCGCCGGCATGGTCATCGCCGTGATCGTCCTCACCGCTATGCGCATCATCAGGACGGCCGCCTTGGCCACCACCTCTCCGGCCTTGCCCGCTTTCGTGCGTCGTCTCGCCCTCGTCACTATGTTGGGCGAATAGGGGTCGCGCAAGAACCAGTGCCAGCAGACTGGTCAGCATCAGGCGACGGTTCATACTGTCAGGAAACACGATCGTCCTCCTTTCGAAGAAGGGTGATGCGGGGCAACACCATGTCGCCCCGCAAGGCACGCTTTATTCCATCGTTTCAGGCACGGCATATTCGTGGATGAACTCGATCACAGCCCGCGCATCATCCGCAGCCTGGGTATAGGCATCGAGCGATCCTGACGCTGTGAGGTCAACTGACCCGAAGACAACATCATAGATATTGACCTCTTCTACCGCGAAGGTTCCATCATCCTGATCGACCAGCACCGTCGCCATGACATCCGCGTAGCTGTCGGACCGGTCGTAGCTGAAGGACGAGTAATCGACGTCGGAGTAAGTCACGTCACCTACTGTTGCCAGATTGATGCCGACGAATGAGTTGATGTAGGCAATCTCATCCGAGGTGAATACACCCGTCTTGTCGGTTGCCGCAGCAAGAAAGGCTGCCGACGCGGCAAGGTCTTCTGGTGTGTATAGGCCATCAACCAGGAAGTCATACTCGGTTCCGACCAGATCATCGGGCGTCAGTCCAGGAATGCTTCCCGTCGTCAGCAGAGAGATGTAGATCGCCAGATTTTCGAGGGGCGCGTCAATCGTCTTTGCTTCTCCGTCGATCGTCAGAACAAGACGGCCTGCCGCATCTGTCGTCAAGGCTGTCGCGCTGCTGAGCACGGCGATCACCTCATCAGCACGCGCGTCAAGTACCTTGTTGGGCGCGCGTCCCACATTCAATCGACCAAGTTCAACTTCAACGGTCAGGGTCTCGTCAACTGGTTTGCCTTCTTCATCCAGAGCGATGAGGTTACCCTCAGCGTCAATGGGTTGGACAAAGCCTTCTTCTGTCAGGAGAGGCACGCCGTTTTCATCGCGCAAGATGATCCAGAGATCTCCGAACAGATCGCCTTTCTTGGCACCGGCGGTTGCAGGCTTGCCGCCACCGGCCCCACCCTTGCCTCCAGCTGCCGCACTTCCGGACTGACCTGCATCCGCAGGGCGACCCTGGACAGCATCCGGCGCCGCATCCGCACCGTCGACGGGATCATCCATGCCGGTGATTTCCTTGAAGATGCCACCAAGTCCGGCGCCCGAACCTTCACGGCCCGCTTGGCCGCCTTGCCCCTGGCCATGTCCAGCTCCAGCAGCACCGCCGCTTGCGCCCCCCTGCATTTGCTTACCCGCCCCCTGTTGAGCCACGGCCATATCAGGCAGGACCGAACCGCCGGCAAGAGCAAGCGATGCACAACCGGCCGCAAGCCAAAACTTCACAGATAGATTTTTGGAAAAACGTTTCAGCATATCAACTTCTCCTATGCTTGTCTTCCGCCAGCGCGAGGAACCCAGGGTCACCTCGGAGCGGACACAGACGCACATAAGCACAAAACCCACATTCGGTTATTGATATGTATCAACCTCGTACAAAATCATACGGCGGGATGAAAGCACAAAACCAGAAGAGAACGGATGGTCGAACCCGTTTCAGAATTGACGGGTTAGGCCTACCCGAAACAGCCGCTCTTTCGTGTCAAAGTTGTCTACTCCCAATCCATAGTCGACCGCGTTGGAGTCGTAGGTGGTATGGGTATAGTCGAGACGAACGTTCGTATTCTCACCGATGGCGAATTCAACCCCACCGCCCATCCGGACGCCATCCAGGGTTGTGCTTTGGCTTACGGCGGCGCTGCGGAATGAATAGGCGACGTCGAAGTCTGACCGCACAACACCGGCCCTTGCGTAAAGCAGGACATTGTCGTTCAGCACGTAGCCCAGCCGAACACCAAGACCGGCTGTCGCTTTCTTCTCGACCGAATAGATCCGGCCAACGGGACTGCGCTCGATGTTCCAGTCTGCAGATGACAGCTCGATCTCGGCCTCGCCGCCGATATAGAAGCCGTTTTGCTGGATGCCGTAACCCGCGTAACCGCCCCCTGTAAAGCCCTGACCGGCGCGCGTCGCGGAAAGTGTAAATGCAGGTGCACCATCGTCGGGACGCAGGCCCGTGTTGTCGCTTTGCAGCGTGCCATGCCCGATCTGTGCCCCTGCATAGAAGCCTGCGAAATCCCTTGCCATGCTGGTATCTGCGGCCTGTTCCTTGGCCGCAAAGTCGTAGACAAGGCCGAACCGCACGAGGCCTTCGACATTGGCGAAGTTATCGCTGCTGGGGGTCCCGAGGGGCGATCCCAAGGGATAATCTTCATAGGCACGCAGCTGATACTCCATCCGCCCCGACAAACCGTTTCCAAATGGAATCTTCGCCCCGACCCCAAGCAGTAACCCAAGCTCACGCTCGGACTGGCTGACGGCCGCAGAGGCGTCGCGCTGATAGGTGCTGGAGAACTCGGTCGAGATCACACCGAAGCGCGTATAGAACAGATTGTCATTCTGGGTCTGCACACCCGTTACTGCGGTGATCGCAAGCGCATTGTCACGCTCGACCCCAAAAACGCGATTGCCGGTATGGGTCCAGGATGTGGAGTTAAACTCGAAATCCACCTCGCCGCCCAGCACAAGAGCGCCATATTCACTTCTGTATCCCGCAAACACGCTGCCTGCCGGGCCGTGATCTCCGAAATCCGCTGTCAGACTGCCACCAGAGCCACGCGTCCCATTAACCTTGCTGTGCAGTGCGATATCGCCCAGCTGGACGCCTGCGTAGAACCCGCCACCCGTGACCTTGGCCAGATCTGCGGGGTCTGCGTCAAAGCGAGGCTCCAGTGTTGCGCCGAAGGTCAGGGATACCCGATGCTCATCGAAATCGGCACCCGCCACATCAGATTGACGCTGACGGAAGTCGTAATTGGTATCAAAATAGACGCGCGACGTGAGGGCATATCGCAGCGACACGCCCGCCTCTGCCAGATGGTCCGTCCGCGAGATGGACTGATAATCGTTCTGCGTCAAAAAAGCATAGGCCGCCAGGGACATGTCCGGGGCAACCCTGTGCCTGAGGCGCAGACCGGCTGAGGTCGAGATATAACCTGATGCGCCGCTGATCGTGGTCTCTTCGATACTGCGTTCGACAATGGCGTCAAGATCGGTGCGATCGTCGAGCGGCATACTCAGATCCGCGCCGATATCCAGCGCCGTGGTCGTGCCAAAACGCGCGTCGTCATAGTTTTGGGACATCAGGCCAACAAGCACCTCGCCCCGCATGGGGCCAATCATGCCATTGTAGCCGATCGCAAGCTGGTAACCTTCCGAACTCCGCGCGAAACCCAGCCCCTGATTGTCTATTGGCTGATCATATTCGCGCTGGTCATAGATGCCTTGCAGAAAAACCTCGCCATCTTCCAGACCTGCAATGCCGATGCGCCCGCCAAATTCTATCAAACGGCGGTCCCTGTCATCGTTGTCGATCGCTCCGCCAAGAGAGGTGGGCGTGTCTTTGAAATCAAGGTCTCTGACGTTCAGCCCCAGCCGGAAAGAGCGTTCCGCAATCGCGCCGCCGATTCCAAGATAACCGCTCGCTTCGCGCAACTCGGTGGGGTTGAGCCCGCTGACGTCATCCGGCGACTCGCGGCCTTCATGACCAAGTTCGTAGTCCAGACCGCCAAAGACAAAGACATTCTCGTTGACCCGATACTGGGCTTCGGCACCCAGGAAATAATCCTCATAATCTTCCTGCCCATATTCCGCGAAACGGGCAATGGCACTGCTGGCCTCAAGGTTCAGTCTGAAATCTTCGGCGCGGTAGGACAGTCCCATCCACGGAGATACCACTGTCACAAAGTCCGAACGCCGGTCATTGGCGGTCAGGAACACGTTGTCCGTCGCCTGAACCGATACTGTAACGCCCGCATCGAATTCGTAAGAGGTATCCGAAGCATCATTCGACTGCGCAAGGGCCTGCTGCGCCGCCAAGGAAACAGTAAGGACTGTCGCCAAGCGCGAGACTCCCGCAGATTTTGAAAATGTCATCGAAAACTCCGGCCTTGGTAGAGCAATTTGGTTCGTATATAAAAGAAACGCGAGAATCTGGAAATCTTCAGTTTATACGATGTGTTGCAAAACAAGGTGATGTTGCAAAAATGATCTTCCCCACCGATCATAAAACCGGGCCATCAACCAGGATAGGATCCGACACCTTGTTAACAGTCTGTAATTGACTTAGTTCAATTGAGGGAGCGGGGTTGCGGATCGGCGATATTGAATGCCTCCGACTGCATTATGCGCTGACGCTGCGGCGCTGGTTTGATCGGTTCAATGCCAAAGCAGATGTCGCGGCTGCGTTGAAGGACGAGCGTTTCGGCGACATACTGGTCCAGTGCATGGCTCAGGTGCGCGGCTTGGACCTTTCGCATATCCTCCAGACTCGAGCAGGCCAGCAGCTCTTACTGGGTCTTTTGGCCCTGTTGCAGCCGGTTCCAGAAAAAGCGGATCGTTTCTGTCCCCATATCCATACACGCTTGCGCGGCAACGATGCCAGCGGTCAGCGGCAATGGGGGGCTTGATGCCTTGTCTGTTGGCTTTGCCGGGACGGGATGATCGGTTTTCTGCTTCTTTTCAGGCATTCTCGCTCCTTTCGATAGGATGACAGCGCAGGCAGGCCATCTGCATATGAGATATGTCTTGCCCGTTCATCATGGCGGTTCATTGATCATCGTCAATAATTCCGCGGCCAAGGCCATCTGATAGGGCAGCGGCCAGTATGGCGCGCACCTCTGCATTATCCAATTGCGCAAAGTTGATGTAATGCCGGCCAACAGCAATGAAATTGGTGGGCGCGTGCAGGCGGATGACCTCATCGGCAAGGTCAGACACCTTCGTCCCGATAGACCAAAGACCCACGCTGCATTAATGATCAAACTGGACCACTCGATGGGGGCAGTCCACCTTTTTAGAGGCGAAACTACGTGGCTGATGCAGATCACAGACCGCCCCGACAGATTTGCATTTTGCCCGATGGCAGCTATCTACCCACACCGAACGTATTCAAATTCACTGCAAGATTTCTTGATCTCGATCATATCGATGACCGTGGCCAATGATATTCTGGCTACATGCTCAGAGACAGTCTGAAATTGCCGGTCTTCCGGGCCGAGCGCGTGACCAGGGTCTACCGGACCGGAGCAGTCGATGTCTGGGCGCTGCGCGGAGTCGATCTGTCTTTGGCTGAGGGCGAAATGGTGGTCCTTCTGGGGGCGTCGGGATCAGGCAAGTCGACACTGGTGAACATCCTGGGGGGGCTGGATCTGCCATCAAGCGGGCGGGTGTTCTTTCGTGATCAAGATTTGAGCCGGGCCAGTGATCGCCAGTTAACGGCCTTCCGGCGCGATCATGTGGGCTTCGTTTTCCAGTTCTACAATCTTGTCCCCAGCCTGACCGCAAGCGAGAATGTTGCACTGGTGACCGAGATCGCGAAAAATCCGATGACGCCGCAAGAAGCGCTCGAACGCGTCGGGCTCGCGCATCGCATGGATCATTTTCCGGCCGAGTTGTAGGGGGGTGAGCAGCAACGTGTTGCTATCGCGCGGGCCATTGCCAGGCGCCCGGATGTGCTTTTGTGCGACGAGCCTACCGGAGCATTGGACAGCAAGACCGGCATTCAGGTTCTGGAGGCGCTACACGAGGTCAATCGCGATCTGGGGACGGCGACAGTGTTGATCACCCATAACGCCAGCATCCAGCGTATTGCGCACCGGGTTGTGGTGCTGGCGGATGGTCGTATCACCCGCGACGATGTGAATGCCGCGCGCGTGCTGCCACGCGAGGTAATTTGGTGAGGGCGCTTGACCGGAAGATGCTGCGCGATCTGAGCAGGATTTGGGCGCAAACACTGGCCATTGCTCTGGTGCTGGGCTGCGGCGTCATGGTGCTGGTGGGGGCGCAGGCAACGCAAGCCACGCTGGTCCAGACGCAGACCGCCTATTACGAACGTCACCGTTTTGCCAATATCTTTTCCGGGGCCACGCGTTTGCCAGGGGATGTGGTGCAGGCAGCATCGCTGATTGACGGTGTGGCACAGGCGGAAGGGCGCATCAGCTTTCAGGCCGTTCTGGATATCGACGGCATGTCTGAGCCTGCTACGGCGCGCATCCTGTCATTGCCTCCCGCTGGACCTGGGTTGAACCTGCCGCTGGTCCGTCTTGGAAGACTGCCGGACCCCGACCGCGCCGATGAGGTGGCTTTGGCCGAGCCTTTTGCCGAAATTCACGGCCTTACCCCCGGAAGCAGCTTTCGCGGGATACTCAATGGCCAGTTGCAGGAGCTGACCGTGACCGGCTGGGTCCTGAGCCCCGAATTTATCTATACTATGCCGCCCGGAGCGATGATGCCGGATGAGCGTCGGTATGGTCTGATCTGGATGAACGAGGCCGCCGCCGCTGCCGCGCTGGACATGAATGCAGCTGTCAATGATATCGCGCTGCGTCTGACACGGGATGGCGACGAACGCGCGGTGATCGCTGCGCTTGACCAGCTTCTGGACCCTTACGGTGGCACCGGCGCATATGGGCGTGACCGACAGTTGTCACATGCCTTTCTTGAGGGCGAACTGAGCCAACTGGCGGCGATGGCCGCGTTCATTCCACCAATTTTCCTGATCGTCGCGGCCTTTCTGGTCGATATGGTGCTTGGCCGTCTGATCGCGTTGGAGCGGTCGCAGATCGGGCTGCTGAAAGCACTGGGCTACGCACGGCGCGAGATCGCGGGCCACTACTTGAAGCTCGCGGTTCTGATCGGCGTGATCGGGGTGCTGATCGGCTGGATCTTCGGATGGTGGATCGCGCATGCCATGATCGGGCTTTACGGTGATTTCTTCCGCTTCCCCTTTATCATCCGTGACTGGGGAACGCAGGCGCTGGTGATCTCAGCAGCCCTCGGAATGGCGACGGCTGTGCTGGGCGGGTTTCGCGCTGTCTGGGCATCGCTGCAACTCCCACCGGCGGAAGCCATGCAACCGCCTGCACCGCCCGTCTTGCGCGCGGGGTCGCCGACCGGTTGCTGAGGCGCATGTGCTTCGGGCAAACCACAATGATGATCTTCCGCTCGATCATCCTTTGGCCCGGGCGGGCTTTCATCACATTGTTCGGGGTGTCGGCTTCGGTCGGAGTGCTTGTCATGAGCTATTTCATGTTCGATGCCGTGGAGAGACTGGCTGACAGCGTTTTCCAACAACCCAACCGGCAGCATGTGACACTGTTGCTGGCACAGGGTCAGTCCGAGCGCGCCGTGCAGGACGCACTGGCTTTGCCCGGCGTTCTGGCCGCCGAAGGTGCCTATGCGATACCGGTGCGCGCCCTGAAGGGGCACCGCAACCGGCTGACTGCCCTACAGAGCCATTTCCCCGGCGCGGAGCTTGCGCGTCTGGTCGATGACGCCGGGCGCATCGTGACGCCGCCAGTCGAGGGTGTGATCCTGCCCGAGATGCTGGCCCGTGCGTTGGGGGTCGACGTTGGTCAAATCTTGCGGCTGGAAATGTTAGCCGCCCCCCGCACGGTGCTCAACCTGCCTGTGGCAGGGATCATCGCCCAAGGCATGGGACAGGAAGCGCATATCTTTGCCAAAGCGCTGCTTGCGGCGATGGACAGCGTGCCACAGGTGAACATGATCCATCTGGCCGTGCAGTCGGACCGGATGGGCGATCTCAACGCCGCGATCAAAGAGACACCGGCGATTGCCGGGCTGATGGACTGGGCTGACGTCCGCAACCAGTTTGACGTCACACTGCGTGAGAACCTGCTGACAATGGTTAGCATCTACACTCTCATCGGGGTGCTGATTGCCATCGGCGTGGTCTACAACGCTGCGCGCATCCAGTTGTCAGAGCGCAGCTATGAACTGGCCAGTCTGCGGATTCTTGGCTTCAGTCGCGGCGAAGTTGGCTATGTGCTGGTGGGTGAGATGATGCTTCTGACGGCACTGGCGATCCCGTTAGGCTGGGTCATGGGTTATTGGCTGGCACTCGGGCTGGTGGCGCTGGCGGTGTTTCTCGCGTCACTTGCTTCGGTGCTGATGGTGCGGCGCAGGCTCGACCGCGTGGATCTGGCGACAGCGCTCAAAGCGCGCGACTGACAGAGAAAGGGAATGAACATGATGCGCAAACTGGCGATGGGCGGGATCGGAGCGGGACTGGTGGCAGCGCTACTCTGGGCGCTCTGGCCGCAGCCGATGCCGGTCGATCTGGCGTCCGTCACCCTCGGTCCGATGCAGGGGGTGATCACGGCGCAGGGCGTGACCCTTGTGCGCAACCCGTATGCCATCACCGCCCTGATCACCGGAGCAGCCACGCGCTTTCCCGTCGAGGTAGGTGATCAGGTGGTCGCGGGCGAAACGGTTGTAGCGGTGATCCAGCCCGCTGACCCTGCGCTGATGGACGCCCGCACCCGGGCGCAGGCCGAAGCCGCCGCGGCGGAAGCTGCGGTCGCAGTGGCGCAAAGCAATCTGCGTCAGGCTGAAACTGGGCGGGACCATTCCGAGTTGGAGCTTGAGCGTAGCCGCATCCTTGCCGAGCGCGGCATCATTGCCCGTCGCATGCTCGAAGATATCGAAGCCGCCCATTTGTCAGCGCAGCAAAGGCTGGATGCGGCGCGCCTTCAGCTTGACCTGAACCGCGCCGCGTTGGCGCGTGCACAGGCGCAAATGTTGGGCCCGCAGGCACTGCTCGACCTGGATGCTGAACCCGGCGCGTGCTGTGTGCAGATTGTGGCGCCCCAGAATGGGTTCGTGCTTGATGTCAGCGATCAGAGCGCGCGGCTGTTTCAGGCTGGAAGCCACCTTCTGACCATTGGCGATCTTGACGAGATGGAGATCGAGCTGGACCGTTTGTCCACCGATGCCGTTCAGGTGCCTGTCAGCGCGCGGGCGCTGATAGAGCGTTGGGGCGGCGACGGGGAGCTCGAGGCGCGGCTGCGGCGTATCGACCCGGCGGCGTTCACTCGCGTCTCTGCTCTGGGAATAGAAGAACAACGCGTCCGTTTGCGACTGGACCTTCTGACCCCGCCCGAGGCACGCCGCGGGCTGGGCGAAGGCTACCGCGTGCATGTCCGGTTAATCCTTTGGGACGCCCACGCGATTATCAGCGTTCCACAGGCAGCCCTGTTTCGACACGACGATAGCTGGGCAGTATTTGTCGAGGACTCTGGCCAGGCGCGGCTTGAACCCGTGAGAATCGGGCGACAAGCCGGGGGACAAGCTGAGGTGCTTGATGGATTGGATGAGGGCGTGCCGGTGGTCCTGTATCCCTCTGGCGCACTGACGGAGGGCAAAACCATAACTTCACGCGATTGAACGGCACGCTTCAGAGCTGCAAATCTTCTGATCAAGGACAGGGCCAGTTCCTGGACGTTGGCGCCAGGCCTCGAGTGATCGCATTCACATCGACGACTCGGTTTCATCGTCGCCCAGCAAATCCGGTCGGCCCACTGTCCACAAACAAAGTATCGCCCGAAAGCACGCTGCACGGGGTATCCGTGCGACCGTCATAGAGCATTTAGGACCTGGAGTGCCCCCACTGAAGTTCTCTAATCGCATTGGTCGAGTTTGATATTTGATGTCTTCGCGCGCGCCGGGTTCATGGTTCTCTCCGCGGTCGACTTCCATGGATCGCCGCATGGTGGCGTCGGATGGTCGGATCGGCCTAAGTGGTCTTCGCACTTGTTTCGCTGATCAGTGCATTCAAAGGGACGGCCTTATGGCGACAATAGGGCGAATGGTGGCTATCACAAAATACTGCGAGCACAGTGCTGCTACTTCACAGTCTGCATTCTGTTCTACACCTTGACCATGCTACAACTTCACGCGAGTTTTTTTTGCGGGCGCATCGAAAGGCGGGAAGGTCCTCACCGCCGACATTTGCCATCCAAAAATGCTGCACGATGCAAGAACGGCAGGAATATGAAAACTGCAACGCAGCGCTCGACTATGAAGCCAATGCCTACGCTCTTTGGTGGATAACCGGGATTGTTTTCTTCCGCAGAACATGGAACTCGGAACGAAAGCTAAGGCAAAGCCCTTTCGGCAGAGCGACACAAATGGACGCCCACCTTTAGGGTTGAAAGACATATGTTCCCGGTGCCCGGGCAAGGGGTGTGTAGCCAAGACCCGCCGCGCCCATGTTTGGGGGATCAGTCATCTCGCCGCTATGGGTCGCCGCCCATTCGGCCCACTCGGGCCACCAGGATCCCGCCTTCGGGGATTGCGCAGCGAACCATGTATCGGGGTCGACATAAGGCGCGCCGGTCGGTCGGTGTGAAATGCGATAGTGGCGCCGTTCATGACCGGGCTCGCTCAAGATGCCGCCGTTGTGGCCGCCCTTGGTCAGCAACAGATGCAGGTCGCAATCGGTGAAAAGCGCGGTCTTGTACACCGACCGCCACGGTGCGATGTGGTCGGTTTCCGTGGCGACGATGAACATCGGCACCTCGATATGTTTAAGCGCGATGACGCGGCCGTCCACGGCATACCGCCCCGCCGTAATACGATTCTCGAGGAAGATGCCGCGCAGGTATTCGGAATGCATCTGTGCGGGCATTCGGGTCGTGTCGTTGACCCAAACCGTAATATCTGTCGGCAGGTCCGGCTCGTTCAGAAAATATCGGCGCACGGCACGCGACCAGATAAGGTCTTCGGATCGGATCGCCGCAAAAGCGCCAGACATCTGCGGACGGTCAAGGTAGCCCTGCGCCCACATCATGTCTTCAAGGAAGGCGACCTGGCTTTCATCGAGAAAAATCAGCAACTCGCCCGCCTCCGCGAAATCCACTTGGGCCGCCATCAGCGTGACGGTGGCAAGGCGGTCGTCGTGTTCGCGCGCCATAGTTGCCGCCGCGATCGCCAAAAGAGTGCCACCAAGGCAATAGCCATTGGCGTGGATCTTGCGGCCGGGAACAATCGCATTGATCACGTCAAGCGCCTGCATGATGCCCTGCACCCGGTAGTCGTTCAGCGACAGATGCGCCTGCGCAGCGCCCGGGTTGCGCCACGAAATGCAGAATACCGTGTAACCCTGATCGACGAGCCAGCGAATGAACGAGTTTTCCGGCGACAGATCGAGGATGTAATATTTCATAATCCAGGCAGGCACGATCAGAATCGGCTCGGCGTGGACCTTCCTTGTCGTCGGAGCATACTGGATTAACTCCATTACATCGTTGCGATAGACGACCGCTCCCGGTGTGGCGGCAAGCTTCTTGCCAAGAGCGAAGTCGTCCGGAACCGGGCGGTGTTCCTGAGCCAGCAAATGGAGCGCGTCATCGGCGAAGTTCGCGGCACCCTCGACAAGATTGCGACCACCGGTCTTCCAGATTGCCTCAAGGATCTCGGGGTTGGCATGTGGAAAATTCGCTGGCGACACGGTGTCCAGAAGCTGCCGGATCATGAAGCCCGTGCGCCGCGCGTTCAGGCCTCGCAGGCCGGGAAGATCGGCGGTCGCGACCTGCCACCAATCCTGCGCGCCAAGAAAACCCTGTTGCCATACTGAAAAGGGCGCTGCGTTCCAGCCTTCGTGCGACCAGCGCGTATCGTTCGGCCCAGGGGTGAACGGCTTGTCCGCAGTGCTGTCTTCGGCCGTGGATGCGGCAAACTGGGCCAGCTTCAGCCAGTTGGTCTGTGCATGTTCGATCAGTTCAAGCTGGCGGCCGGGTGCTCGGGCCAGATGCATCGCCCAATCGCTCCACGCATCAAGGACTGCATGGGGCGATAGCCCCGCAGTGATTCGCGCAAGACTGGCCATTACTGCGCGATCCAGCGCCGCGTGCGGATGCGCCACATTTTTGTACCGCGCTGCGCCATTCGGTTCTTCTGTGGAAGGCGGCACGATCGCCAGCGCCTGCGAGGAACGATCTGAAAGGCGGGCAAGGGATGGTTTCCGGGTCATGTGGCATAAACCTCTTTGGGTCTGAGAGACGGGATTTCCTCTGGCGAGATTGTTTCAGGCTCCGAAAGCAGTCTCGCTCCGGCCTCCAACTCGTAAGGTGCTGATGCCGCCAATCATATGCGCCAGATCAAATACGTGATGGTATGGGATGCAAAACTCCGCTTGCGACGACGCAAATTTATATTTTGGCTCTAATACAGTGCCAAGAACACGACTTTGATCGGCAGTCCTGCGAAAGTTGCAGCTGGGTCGGTTCATTCGGTCATTCACATGGAAGATCACAGTGATAGCAGCTTGGGCCTCTGTCTATTGGACTTCCAACAAGACCAGATTTGTCAGTGTCCGCGAACTGGCTACTGATGGTGGAAAAACTGATGATTGAGAGAACACCCATGCTGCTGACCGATCCGCATAACCAGTCTGTCGACACCTGCCTTTCAGCGCTGGCCTCTGATTCTGCAGGCCTGAGCGCGACTTAGGCAGCGCGGCGGTTGGCCGAACACGGTCCGAACTGTCTGCCCGAAGTGCGTGCACATGGGCCGCTGATGCGGTTTCTGGCGCAGTTCCACAATGTGCTGATCTATGTGCTACTGGGGGCCGCCGTGGTGACGGGCGTCTTGCAGCATTGGGTCGATACCGGGGTGATCCTGGCGGTGGTGCTGGCCAATGCCGTGATCGGCTACCTGCAGGAGGGCAAGGCCGAGGCCGCCATGGCCGCGATCCGCGGCATGCTGGCCCCACGCGCCGCCGTCTTGCGCGATGGGGTGCTTGTCACGCTTGATGGTGCCGATCTTGTCCCCGGCGGCGTGGTACTGCTTGAGGCGGGCGACAAGGTGTGAGAACGGCGGTGCGAAAGTCGGCCACGGTAGCGGCGGGA
>NZ_JAINWI010000001.1 GCF_021021435.1 Seohaeicola saemankumensis | reverse complement strand
GCCAACAGCATCGCGCAGCAGGAAGAGAGTGTCGAGCCTGAGATGTGCGGCCAGTGCCCGCCCTTTATCAAGGCCAAGAACCATCAAGGCCGTCGCCCAGCCATCAGCCTCTGCGCAACTGCGCGCCACAACAGTGACCGAGGCCGGCGCGGCAAGAAGCGGCGCGCCACGCTGGGGGGCCATGGTGTGGGACAGTTTCCGCCCCTGCACCTCGACCCAGTGGCGGTAGTCGCCAGAGGTTGCGACAGAGGCCTCCTGAAGCTGCAAAACGGACTGTGGTGTACGTCGTGCGGTGTCTGGTGCTTCGATCGCGATCGTCCACGCGACCCCATCCGGCCTTAGCCCCATGGCGCGCATCTCGCCATCGACCCCGACCAGAGAGGAGGTGATCCCGTGCTCCATCAGCGTCTCGGCCAGCCTGTCCACGCCATAACCTTTGGCGATCCCGTTCAGATCCAGTGTGATCGAGGCCGTCTTGAAAACCTTGCCGGCGTCAACATCCAATCTGAGGGCGTCATGGGCGGGCACACGATCCGCTGTCAGCGCCACGCGCATCCGCATGGGGTCTGCTTCGCTCGGTCCGAAGCCCCAGGCCGTGGTGACATCACCAAGCCCGATATCGAAAGCCCCACCCGATGCGCGCCCGATGTCGAGGGCGATTTGCAAGACTTTCATCAGATGCGCCGGAACCGGATGCCAGACCCCGGCAGGTGCCGCGTTCAGGCGCATCAGGTCACTGTAAGGCTTCCATGTGGACATCTGAACATCAACCTCGGTCACGGCAGCTTGCAGCGCCTCGCGCAGACGCTGGACATCAAAGCCCTGTTCCGCATGAAAGATAGCCTGCCAACGGGTGCCCATGGTCGGACCGTTCAAGGCGTGGCGCGTCTGCTCAGTAAGTGTCTTCGACATAGCGTCCCTCGGCTTTCAGAAGTGCGGGCGTCAGCCCGGTCGGCGCAAGAATATCGGTCAGTGCATCAGCGACACCCGCCGCCATATCGCGCCCGCCACAAACCATGACACGGGCCCCGTTGCCGATCAGCCGCGTGACCTCGACCGCATCTGAACGGAGCACATCCTGCACATAGCTGGCCTTCGGCCCGCGTGAGACGGCGGTGACAAGCCGCGTGATCCGCCCTTCTGCCTTCCACACCGGCATCTCGCGCCCATAGAGGAAATCGCTGTCCGGGTGGCGCATTCCGAAGAACAGATGGATCGGGCACTTCCGGGCGTTTCCACGAATGATACCCGCCAGGGGTCCGACCCCGGTGCCTGCACCAATCAGGATCAACGGCGCGCGGCCGCGATCCGGATGAAAACCGGGATTAGGCCGCAGGAAAGCGTTCATCGTGTCCCCCTTGGCAAGCGCCATCAACTGACCCGAGCACAAACCGCCCGCCTGTTTCCTGACGACGATTTCCACGAACCCGTCCCGACAGGACGAAGCAAGGGAGTAGAGTCGCGAGACGGGTGATCCTTCGGGCATAACGGCCAGAAGATCGCCCGCCTGAAACCGGGCAAAGCCCGCACCGGTCAACCGCTGCCACAAGGACAGACGCGGCAGGGCAAAGCGCAAAATGGCCGTCGGTGCCTGCACCTCGGCCCCATAATCACGGCGCGACATGAGGGTGAGCGTCGTCGCTTTGGGATGCATGACATGATGCGCCAGTTCCAACGGAAGTCCCATCACCAGTCCAAGGTTGCGTCCCCAACGCGCGAAACTCTGCGGCGATTGGCGATCCACGGTGTCGAAGGGCATCAATTCCCGCCATCCCTTCGCTTGCGCTGCGTCAGAAACAGCCTGCGCATAGGCGCAATAGGCTGGAAAACCGCTGTCACCAAATCCCAGAACGGCAATCGGCGCCGCTGGTGGGTGGTCAAGTGCTGCCAGACGATCGAGAAACCCTTTGGCCGATGCCGGTGCAGCGCCATCACCATATGTGGCGGCCAGAATGATGAACCGTTCGGCGCGCGAATACTGCTTGGGCGCAAAGCTGGACATCGGGGCCACGTGGACCGCCTGCCCCGCCTTGGCCAAGGCTGCGTGAAGCGTGGCGGCAAAGCCCCATGTGCTGCACCCCTCGCTACCCACCAGCAGGATGGTCTGCGCAGCACCCGCGGCCCGGTTGCCCCGGATGCGGGGCCGACTTCGCCGTCCGGCCCACCAGACCAGCGCCCCGGATGCCCCCATGACCGGCACGCCAAGGGCTGACAGCCCGAGGATCAGCCCAAGTACCGCAGCGCCCTGCCCCGTATGCAGGGTATAGATCACCTCGGACACTTGAGCCCACCCGGACAGCTCCGCCCAGGCCAGCGTTACGCCCGTGCCCTGATCGACAAAGCCCATACCGCGGCGAGTCTTGAGCGTGAAGACATCCGTGGCATCGTCCCGGGCGGGAAAGTTCAGCGCACGTAGTTCCATCACTGGCGTCGCTTTCAGCACAGCGATCCCGGAAAGCGCGCGTCCTGTCTCACCACTGACCTCAGAGGGAAAAGCGGGCGAAGCAGCGATGTCCGGCAACAGATCGAAGGTCGAGGCGGTCATCCAAAGCGCGGCTGAGGCTGACAGCACAAGCCCCAGAACCGCGATCCGGGCGATCTCTACATGTATGCGTCCGGCAATCGGGCCACGCAGTCGCACAAACCAGTTCCGCCAGCCACCCACCCGCCGCGCCACCAGTGCAACACCCGAGATGGACAACAGCAGCATTGCGGCGGCCCCCGCCGCCATGGCGATCCGGCCCGTATCGTCCAGAAACAACGACCTATGCAGGTTGGTCAGCCAACGTTCAGTCTGATTGGGATCGGCGGATGCAACACCCTGCCCGGTTGCGGGATCAATAACGGCTGCTCCCGGCGTGCCTGCGTCGAACCAATAGGCCGTGATCTGCCCCGAAGGCGCGCGCCGAATCTGTTCGACCCCGAGATAGGCCGCCTGCACCCGCGCCGCCAGTGTCGCAACGCTCAGCCCGGTCTCGGATTGCGGCGCGGCAATCCGTTCCAGCGCCGGAAAGACGGATAGCGCCGCCCCGCTCAGCGCAAGGAGCGTGACCAGACCAAGGGCCAGCAGACCCGGCCAGCGATGAAAAGCGCGGATCATGGCCTGCCCCCCTTACATGTCGTAGCTGAGGGTCGCGATATAACGACGGCCCGGCACAGCCGTGCCCGCCCCGGCGGTTGTCAGCGGAACCGCAACCTCGTTCGGACTGTCGCGCATGTCCTCGACCGCTGCATCCACATGCAGCGTATAGCCGGCATCGAACAGCGCATCGGCCAGATCAAGGGTGATCTCCAGCGACCGGCCCGCGCCGACACTGGCGCCGGTGATGCCGTTGATCTGCGCCGGATCGCCGCCCGTGGCGCGATACCAGTCGCTCAGATGTTCGTAATATTTGGACTTGCCACCCGCCATCCAGAGGCTGCCGACATAGGTGCCGGATGGATCGGTGACATAGAAGGCCAGATAAGCCCCATCGCCGCCGTAGTTCGTCAGTGTCGTGGTCAAGGTCACCGGGCGTGCCATGGCCAGACCGGGCGCCGTCAGGGCAGTGCTCAGGGCCAGAATTGCAAGAAGGGATTTCATGGAGGTCATCCTTTGTTTGTCTTGATGAGCGGTTTCAGTTCATCTGAACCTTGGGCGCGGCACCGTTTCCGAACAGCCCGTTGGAGGGCGGCGCGACGGTGCCAGACGGTGCCGGATTGCGCGCTCCGGCGCGGTCATCATCGTCGTCATCATCGTCGTCATCGTGATCATCATCGTCGTGATCCCGGCGCCGGTTGTCGTGGTCATCGTCGTCATCGTCGTCGTCATGGTCATCGCTGATCAGCACAGGGGCGGTGTCTCCGCTTGCATCCACCAGATTCGCGGTCAGACGATGTGCGCCGGGCATTGTCACCGCAGCCAGGACAGGCAAGCCGAGGGTTGCCGTCAGCGCGGTCGAGGCAACAAGAAGAGCAAGTGTATTTCGCATGGCAGGGTTTCCTTTCTTCTGCTGCCCCCACTCTGCCCCCCAGACCTGAGCGCCACCTGACGCATCGGCCTTTTCTGCTTCAGCTTGCCGTCAGGATAAAAAAGACCCCGCCTTTGGGTGCGGGGCCAGTCAGGCCGAAGGGACAGTCGGCCATGGGAACTGAAAGAACGACTTTCAGGCAATATCATCCGGTCCGGGCACACGTTTGTCGCCGGTGATCATGGAGCGGGGCAGGTTTTCGTGATGCCGGAAAGATGTCAGCACCACGCCGCCTACATGCAACGCCACCAGCAGCAGCATCAGATTGGCAAATGTCTCGTGCATCTCTTCGATCACTTCGGAACTGCTCCCACCGTAACCGTCGGCATCATCATCCGCATAGGCCGGAGCGACGATCTGTGGCAGATCAGGTAGCATGGATAGTCGTGCGGGCTCCTCCAACAACCAGCCGGTGAATGCCGTTGCTGACAGTGCCATCAAAAGCGCGAGAACCATCGCGGCACCCGCTGGATTGTGCCCAATATAGCGCCGCTCTTTTACACGCAGCATGTCCCCAAGATAGGCCAGTGTGGCACCGGGCCCTTTGACGAACTGCGTGAACCGTGTGTAGCGGCTGCCGACAAGACCCCAGACCATACGGAAGACCACCAGCCCGGCAACCGTATAGCCTGCAATCTCGTGAACGGTGGATAACTCTTCCGCGCTCAACCACGCAACGGCAAAGCTTGCGACAAGGCTCCAGTGAAAAATGCGGACAAGCGGATCCCAGACCCGGATCTTGCCGGTGCCGACTGCGCCGTTCATCGCGGCATGGGCTGTCGTGTGATCAGTCATCGCTGTGTCCTTCGCGCTCCTGACGGGGGCGATCATCATCATCGTCCTCGAATTCGATCTCGATGACCTCAAGCGTCGCCGGATGGATCGTCACTTCGATCCGGCGGCCCTGGCCATCGCGGCCGTCGAGCTCATAACACCCGTCGTCAATCTTGATGCGGCGCAGGGTCCAGCCTTTGTCCTTGGCCAATTGCGCCACTGCCTCACGTGGTTGCCAGTCCGCCATCGGCACAAAGCAATCATCATCAGCCAGCGCCATTCCGGCCGGAAAGGCCATCAGAAAGGCAAAAATTGTCAATGTCCTCGTCATGGGCCAAACTCCTCGTTGCGGCCGTCTGAACCCACTATGAAGAACGAACCTGACAGCTACCTGAAGCGACAACACTGCTTAGCGTCAGGTTGCCGTCAGCTTGAGAGGATTAAGATTGCGCCGAAGAACACCGCTGCGGGGACGAAAATGCGAGTTTTACTTGTCGAGGATGACGCAATTCTGGGGGCGGCGGTGCGCGATCAGATTGCCGCAGACGGACAGTCGGTCGATTGGGTGCAACGCCTTGACGCCGCAGCAGACGCAATGCGGGGGGCCGCCTACGATCTGGTGCTGCTGGACCTGATGCTGCCGGACGGGCGTGGGATTGGATTTCTCAAAACGCTACGATCGCGCGGTGACGTGACACCCGTGATTATCCTGACGGCGCTTGATCAGATTTCGGACCGTATCGACGGGCTGAACGCGGGCGCCGACGATTACCTCGTGAAACCCTTCGACCTTGCGGAACTGTCCGCCCGGATCGGCGCGGTGGCCCGGCGCTACAACGGCAATCCCAACCCGATCATCAGCCACGGCGATCTGCAGATCGACCTTGCCGCCCGCAGCATCCATCGGGGTGGCAAGCCGGTGCCGCTGACAGCCCGCGAATGGGCCCTGTTCGAGGCGTTTCTGTCCCGCCCCGGTCAGTTGCTGTCCAAGGCGCAGCTTGAAGACAAGCTCTACGCCTTCGACGCCGAGATCGAGAGCAATACGATCGAGGTTCACGTCAGCCGCATCCGCAAGAAACTGGGCAACACGATCATCACGACGGAACGTGGTCTGGGCTACCGTCTGGGTGCCGCGTGACCTGGTGGGGCAGTCTCCGCGGCCGTTTGATCATGACACTGGGCGGGCTTCTGGTCGCCCTCTGGATCACTGTCGCCTTCGTGACAAGCCTTGTCCTGCGCAATGAAATGTACGAGGTGTTTGATACCGCGCTGCAGGAAACTGCTCAACGGATCCTGCCCCTTGCCGTCGTTGACGTGGTCGGGCGCGAAGACGTCAATCTGACGCAACGCCTTGGGGCCATCCGCGCCCATGACGAGGGCTTCACCTATATCGTGCGCAACGCAGAGGGGCTGATCCTGATCCAGTCCCACACGGCCGATCCCGCGCATTTTCCGCCCTATGCCGGGCCCGGTTTTCAGGAAACCACTACCCACCGACTCTATAGCGAGGTTGCGCTGCAAGGGAGTATCCGCATCACGGTGGCCGAGCCTCTGACCCATCGCGCAACCGTCGCGCGTGAGATCCAGATGGCGCTTGGTGTGCCGCTGCTTGTTCTGTTGCCACTCACCTTCCTGTCGATCCTTGTTGCGCTCAGAACCAGCCTTGCCCCGCTCACGCGCTTCCGCGAAAGACTGAACGGGCGCTCTGCTCGCGACCTTTCCGCTGTTCCGACAACCGATCTGCCGACCGAGATCGCGCCCGTCGCCGTCACGCTGAACAGTCTGCTGAGCCGTCTGAAAGACGCCTTTGACGCCGAACGCAGCTTTGCCTCGAACGCGGCGCATGAGTTGCGCACGCCTCTGGCGGGCGCCATCGCCCAGGCGCAGCGGCTGCAATCCGAAACATCCGATCCCGCCGCCCAGCAGAAAGCCCACGAGATCGAGGTGACGCTGAAGCGCCTGACCCGTCTGGCGGAAAAGCTGATGCAGCTGTCCCGCGCCGAAGGGGCAAGGTTGCGGCAGGACATGCTGACCGATCTGCGTGCAGCAATCCGTATCGTGGTGGAGGATCTGGCGCGGTCAGAAAAAGGCGGGCGCATCGACCTGTCGCTGCCCGATCAGCCCGTCCTGTCGGACATGGACCCGGACGCCGTGGGCATCGTAACCCGCAACCTGATTGAAAATGCGCTGCGGCATGGCGAGGCCGGTGAACCTGTCGCGGTGACGCTGACGGCTGACGGAGCCTTGAGCGTGGCGAATGCCGGACCGGTGCTACCGCGTGACATGCTTGACCGCCTGACCGAACGCTTTCAGCGGGGGGCCGACAACCCGAACGGAAGCGGGCTTGGCCTTGCCATCGTTGCGGCCATCTCTGACCGGATCGAAGGAAAGTTGACCCTGAGGTCGCCTCGGCGCGGCGCCGAGACCGGGTTCGAGGCGCGGTTGAACCTGCCTGTTCAAAAAGAAGATGCGGTGACGAAGCATCGTGCCACGGCATAAGCCACGATTGATCAGCCAGGCACGACCGGAAGGGCAAGCATGAACCGAGCCTCGCCCGCCGTGATATCAATGGACAGTGGGATCTGCATGGCCAGACAAACGGCGCGGCTGATGGACAGCCCGATCCCAAGCCCCCCGGACGCCTCACCCTTGCCGAAGCGTTCCAGATCAAGGCTCGCAACGGTTGTCGGATTACGGATCGTCAGCGTGCCGTCCCCTTTCAGCCTGACATTGACGACACCGCTGCCATGTTCAGTGGCATTCTCCAGCAAATTGCGCAGCAGGATCGCCAGCGCGTCCGGATCGACCATCACCATCAGGCGGTCCATGTCGGAATCGTCGAAACGGACAGGATGGCGGTTCTGCCCGCGCATCTCGTCCAGAAGAAGCCGCAGAATCCGCACCGCGTCGGCCGGTCCGGTGCCAAGTCCAACACCGGCCTCGATCCTCGACATCTGCAACAACCTTTCAACCCGCCGCGTCAGCGCGTCGATCATCGGTACAGCAGCAGAGGCGTCGGGATCGGTAGATAGTTCCAGGCGTCCACGGATCATTGCAAGCGGTGTGCGCAATTCATGCGCGGCATTGGCGATGAAATCCTGTTCGGACCGCCGAAACGCATCAATCCGCGATAGATGTGCATTATAGGCATCCGCGAGCGGTAAAAGTTCTCTTGGCAGGGACGCCGCCAAGACAGGCGAGTAATCATCGGCCCGCCTCGCAGCAACCGCACCGGCAAGCCCTGCGATCGGGGCAGTCGCTTCGGCCGTGATCCGGCGCAAACCCCACAAAAGCAGCCCCGCCAAAGGGAGGACCAGAATCAGAAAGGCCGATGCCGCCTCCAACATCTCCGTGCGCCTCCAGTCGACAGCATGGGCCGCCTCTATCACCGTGCCCTCGACAGTCGCGCGCAGGATGCGCCAGCCAGATGAATCGTGAAACCCGTCCTTGGTCAGAGAAGGCCAAGGGGCCGTAGGCTCATTTGCGGTATCGGATAACAGACGCAGCACCCGTTCCCCGTCCCGCGTTTCAATCCCCAGCTGTCGCGGGATCGCCCCGGTCTCCGATGTCTCGACAAGAAGGGCGGTCGTCTCGACAAGCGCGTGCAGTTCCTCGTCAAACATCTCGTTCATCTCATGGTTCAGAACCCAGGCTGAGAAGCCGATCGTCGCGCACCACCCGATGATGACAAGTCCAAGAACGCGCCATGTCAGGCGTTGGCGCAGCGACCATGTTCGGGCATATCCGCTCATGGCAGCACATAGCCCAGACCGCGTCGTGTCTCGATCACACTGGCGCCCAGCTTCTGGCGCAGGCGCGAGATATAGACCTCCACCGCATTGCCCTCGATCATGTCGTTGAAAGCGTAGAGTGCCTCCTCGAGCGTCGACTTGGATACGACCCGTCCCCGCGCCCCGATCAACGTGTCGAACAGCGCCCATTCGCGCGCTGTCAAACGCACTTCCACCGAATCTGCCCAGACACGCGCCGCAGCCCTGTCCACCTCAAGCCCGCCGACTTGCAACCGCGTCTCGGGCAGACCCTGACCGCGTCGCGCATGGGCGCGGATACGGGCGGACAACTCGCCCAGATCGAAGGGTTTGACGACATAATCATCCGCTCCGGCGTCAAGGCCGGCGATCCGGTCGGTGATCTGGTCGCGTGCGGTCGCGATGATAACAGGCGTTTTGTCTCCGGACCGGCGTCTTGCGCGCAGCACATCCAACCCGGAACCGTCTGGAAGCCCCAGATCCAATATGACGCAGGCATACTCCGCCACGGCCATGGCCGCGTCTGCCGTGGCGGCATCCGGCGCATGGTCGACCGCGTGGCCCTCGGCCTGCAAGAACCGCATCACGGATTGGGCAAGGTCGGGCGTGTCTTCAACAAGTAAAAGGCGCATACCCCGTAGCTACTCCGGCGCAATATTCAAGGCGAGAGAAATCGCAATTGTAAGCTTGGCGCAAGCTGGACGGTGGAAGGCGTAATCCTGAAACATCAGGAGAAACCGGCTCTGCCGTTTATCAGTACATGACATACCAGACCCTTCCACGTCCCTTTTGGTCACTTCGGCCAACCCTGTCACATCTTTCGCTGAACCTTTCCGTTGCTGCCTATATCTTCTGCGCTCTTAACCTTGGCTTCTGGGCGCGTGCTGTCGATGCCCTTTATGGCAATCCCCTGCGGATCATTGTGTTCGGCATCGCCGTTTTCGCTCTGATTGTGATGGTTCTGGAATTGTTTGGCCCGGGCCGTCTGCAAAAGCCTGTCGCGGCGATCCTGATCATGATCGCGGCATCCGCCAGCTATTTCGAGCGTAGTTTCGGCGTGCTGATCGACCGAGAGATGATACGCAATATCTTCGAAACAACCCAGACCGAAGCGCAGCACCTGATGACGTCGGATGCGGTCCTTCAGGTCGCGGTCTTCGGTGTTCTGCCTGCCTTACTTGTCTTCTGGCCAAACGTCGTCCGTGTGCGCAACTGGCACCATCTATGGCGCTGGCCGCTGGGCGTAGGCCTGTCGCTGGCCATCGTGGTCGGCGGGGTTTTCCCCGACTACAAAACCTACTCCGCTGCTTTCCGCGAGCGGCGTGATGTGATGGGGTCCCTGCAACCCATAGCCTCGATCCGCGCTTTGATCAAATACTCCGAGCAGCAGATCGCCTCGGCCGAGGTGGTGGTGCGGCCTGTAGGCGCCGATGCGGAACAGGGTTCTTTTCTCGCGCAGGTGTCAAAGCCCGTCCTGATGGTCGTGTTTGTTGGGGAAACCCTTCGAGCGCAGAATTTTGGCCTCAACGGCTATTCCCGCGATACAACACCGGGACTGGCGGCCCGCAATGTCATCAACTTCATAGATGTTGCAGCCTGCGGCACGTCGACCTCGGTCTCTCTGCCTTGCATGTTTTCACGCCTTCCGGAGGCGGAGTTCACAAGGGAAAAGGCGCTCTCGCAGGAGAACCTGCTTGATGTGCTGACCCATGCCGCTTTCCAGTTGGAATGGGTGGATAACAACACAGGCGATATGGGCGTCGCCGAACGCCTTGGCTGGTCCTATGTCGACAAGACACTGGACCCTGAA
The DNA here is from genome assembly GCF_021021435.1 of Seohaeicola saemankumensis. Classification (GTDB taxonomy): domain Bacteria; phylum Pseudomonadota; class Alphaproteobacteria; order Rhodobacterales; family Rhodobacteraceae; genus Seohaeicola. The sequence goes on along the minus strand of NZ_JAINWI010000001.1, from coordinate 12,011 downwards.
GCCTGCAAAGGCGAATGCACGGATGAAATCCTGCTTCCGGTGATAGCCCAAACGCTGGCAAGGATCACTGCAAACACCGTCTTGTTCCTGCATATGAACGGCAATCACGGCCCAGCATATTTCCTGCGGTATCCAGAGGCGCGCGCAATCTTTCAGCCAGATTGCCGGACCGCGCAATTCTCGGACTGTGAGGCCGCTGACATCGTCAACGCCTATGACAATGCGGTTCTGGAAACCGATTTCGTGCTATCAAAGGCGATCGACATGCTTGCGGCGGCCGACAATGTACTGCCCGCGATGATCTTCCTGTCCGACCATGGCGAGTCCTTGGGCGAAAATGGCCTCTATCTGCACGCGGCCCCGCGCTTCATGGCACCTGAAGAGCAGACGAAAGTGCCGATGGTGATGTGGCTGGGTGACACGTTCCGTTCGGCCATGGCGCTGGACGACACTTGTCTGCAAGGCGCGGCGCGCCAATCCGTGAGCCATGACAACCTGTTTCACACAATGCTTGGCTTGCTGAACATCGAAACGGTTGCACGCGACCCGGCGCTTGATATCGCCTCCCCCTGCCACGTCACACCTAAGGCAAGCTGATGAAAGCAACGCAAGATGGCCAAAAACGGCAGATCCCTCAACCACGGACGGGCCTGCCGCATGTGCTGGATGCTGCGGCCTATTCATGGGCCGGGTGCCAACGCCTGTTTCAGGAAACCGCCGCGCGCCTGGAACTGCTGGGCCTCCTGATCGCAGCGGTTTGCTTCGTCGCGACAAGCGCGGCTTGGTGGCAATGGGCGGCTCTGATCGCCCTCTTCGCTCTGGTTCTCGCCGCAGAAGCTGTAAATACCGCAATCGAGGTTCTGGTGGACCATGTGTCACCTGAATGGTCGGAAGCAGCCAAACACGCCAAGGACCTTGGCTCGTTTGCGGTGGGTCTGATGCTGCTGCTCACCTTCGGCTTTGTGTTAGGTGTCACTCTGCAAACAGTTTGAGACGAAGCGTAGATACACAAAAGTTGATCTGGTTAGGTTCGCCGGACCTATCCGCCGTTCTCAAAGGCCGCAACATCTCTTGACATAGTAACGCGGTGTGCGGAGGGGATGACGGTTTGCTTTTGATCCCGGAATAGCTGGGACATGTGGACTGCATTATTTATACGTTTTTTGCGTCGGTTGATCCTCAAAGGCCACCTTGTGGTCAGTGTCGGTGACAGCGGCGAGATCAGCTTTGGTGATGGGGACGGGCCAAAGGTTACCGTGCGCATCAAGGATCAACCCACAGCCCGCAGGCTGATGCGCGACCCCGAACTGGCCTTGGGCGAGGCTTACGTGGACGGCGCGCTGTCGATTGAAAGCGATGATGTGCAAGGATTGCTTGGCATTGCCATGCGCAACCGCACGCATGCAGAAGGTTTGCCAGCCACGGCCCGTGTTCTGGCGGCTGTGCGCCATGTCAGGCGGCGGCTGGACCAGTCCAATCCCGAAGCAGGGGCCCGCCGCAACGTGGCGCATCATTATGATCTGACGCCCGCAATCTATGATCTGTTTCTGGACGTGGATCGGCAATACTCCTGTGCCTATTTTGCGAATGACACCATGACGCTTGAAGCGGCACAGAATGCCAAAAAAACGCATATCGCCAACAAGCTATTGATCACGCCGGGGATGCGGGTTCTGGATATCGGGTGTGGCTGGGGTGGCTTGGCGCTGACGCTGGCGAGCGACTACGGCGCTCAGGTGACAGCAATCACCTTGTCGCAGGAGCAACTGACCATTGCACGTGAGCGTGCGCAGGCTGCGGGGCTGGCAGGTCAGGTGTCTTTCAAGCTGATTGATTATCGCGCCATGACCGGGCAATTTGACCGGATCGTGTCCGTTGGCATGTTCGAATATGTGGGTGCGCCGCCTGATGCAACCAATCCGTGGATCGCTAAATACATCTTTCCGGGCGGTTATGTGCCATCGCTGTCCGAAATGGCCGAGGCTATTGAGGACGCGGAGTTGCGGATCGGGGATCGGGGATATTGAATGCCTGCGCTTGCATTACGCGCTGACGCTGCGGTGCTGGTTTGATCACATCAATACCAAAGCCGATATCGCGGCTGGGTTGAAGAACGAGCGATTCGTACGAATGTGGCGCTATTACTATTACCTGGCCGCATCGGAACAGACCTTTCGCCACGGCCCGCAAGACGTGTTCCAGTTTCAATTGTGCCGGAGGGTGGATGCCGTGCCGATCACCCGCGATTATCTATACCCGCCCGCAGCGCAGGATATGCAGCAGGCTGCAGAATAGCACCTGAGTCAGCGCTGGCGGGATATGTCCGTTAAAGCTGCGCGCGGTTACAGCCGCGGGGCTTGCGTCAGAGCGGCACATCATCATAGCGGCGCGCTGTCGGCGCGACACCGATACCTGCGGTTGCAGCCTTGCCTATCAGGTCAATCATCTTGCGCGTTTCGGCAACATATTGTTCCCGCGCCTTGAACATGAATGCGGCATGGACCTGCTGCATATCCTCCAGACTGGTGCAGGCCAAAAATTCCTTTTGAGTTTTGTGGTCATGCTGCATCCGGTTCCAGATAAAGCGGATGGTTTCGGTTCCCATATCCATCCATGCCTGCGCGGCAACGGTGCCAACCATCAGCGGCCATTGGTGGTTTGGTGCTTTGTGTGTTAGGTTTGGTGTGGCGGGCGCATCGGTTTTCTGTTTCTTGTCAGGCATTTTGGTTCCTTTTTGCATCATGACGTCGAAGACGAGAAATCCGACCATCTGGTGGGCGGATATCTGCATCCAAGACATGTGTTACCTGTTCATCGCAGCGGTTCATTGATCATCGTCAATCACCGGACAGCTAAGGCGATCTGATCGGGCGGCAGCCAGTATGGTGCGCACTTCTGCATCATCAACTTGCGCAAAGCACAGGTAATGCTGGCCAACCGCAATGAAATTGGGAGGCGCATGCAGGCAGATTACTTCATCGGCAAGGGCTAACAACTGGTTCAGCGTGTCGGGGGCCGCAACGGGCGTTGCCACGATGATGCGGCGCGGGTCGCTGGACCGGATAACCGAGATGGCCGCGCGCATCGTGGTCCCTGTTGCGATACCGTCATCGACAAGGATCACCACTTTTTCCGCCAGGGTGTCAGGGTGCAGATGCGCGCCCCAAAGCGCACTGCGGCGGGCCAGTTCCTCCCGTTGAGGCGCGGCCTGCGCCGTGATTGTGGCGGGATCGATGCCGAAATGCTCCACCAGTTCGGTGTTCAGAACCAGCGTCTGGCCCTGCGGGCCTGCGATAGCCCCCAGCGCTAATTCGGGGTTCATCGGCATGCCGATTTTGCGGACCAGAACGATGTCCAGCGGGGCGTTGAGGTGGCGCGCCACTTCATCCGCGACAGGCACGCCACCGCGTGGCAGGCCCAGCACAACCGTCTGCGCCCCGGCAAGATGCACAAGCCGTTCTGCCAGCTTGCGCCCCGCCGCGCGTCGATCAGGAAAGGGAGGAGTCATCATTCAACTCCTGCAAGATCGCATCTCGCAGGTCTGCCGCCGAGAGTTGCAGCAAATTCTTCGGCACCTCGCAGATCACCCTATCACGCAGGGTTCTTGGAAGCATCAGTCGCAGATGACCGAGTATGTCATGTTCGGCAAAGACCGCCAGCCGGTCATATTCGCCCGCGCGCCTGTGGCTGTCCAAAAGCGAAATGACCTGACGGATGAATTCGCGCTGATCCTCGGTAACCGGGTCGCTTGAATACGCCATGGCTGACCGCCGCCCGCCGCCCATCGATGTGAACGAGCGCCCCGGCTTGTCTGACATGATGTCGCGCAGGTTTCGGAATTCGGACCGCAGGACCAGTTCCGTAAGGGCATCATCCTTGGCTGTAGCAATCCCACGTAAAATCCGGCAACGCGTGCCGTTCATCACCAGTGCCCATGTGCGGGAATTATTCTTTGGCATGTTACTGTCGCACTCCGACCTGAAGCTGCCCAATGATCCATTATTTCTCAAACAGGGCAGTGAGACATTGACTGGCGTCAACATGATTGCGCGGTAAGGCCAGCATGGCAGCGCCCTGCCGGATTGATTAAGCGTCTATGGATCTGACATCTGACGCTGTGGGGTTTTTGCTTTAATCAAAGCCGCACAGTGTCTTTGCAACGTGATCAGGCGCTCTTGCCGTCACTCATATGAGCCGGATCACATGCGTGATGGTTGGGATTGCACATCCCCGACTGTGGCGGCGCCTTTTTCCGATCCCTCTATTTTTCCAGTCACCCGAGTGGCTGATTTGCGTCCTGTAGTTGATCTTTGTCATATGCGTGTCAACGAAGGTGAGCATAAAGCATAGACAACCTAGGGGGGATGGATATGCGACAGCTGACCAGAATCCACGCAGTTGTGCGTCACGAGCAACGACAACGCGATGAATGGTATCTCGTGCGTGATCCAAATGGCAGACGTTATGTTCTGTTCGAAACCTTTGATATCGGGACCACGTCCGACCCGGTCAATCCCTGCCGAAAGCGCGAGATTTCGGTGCGGACGATCCTCGCCCAGAACAATGAATTGTCCTATAAACTCAGATCATTGATGGATATATGACCACATAGCCGAGAATCAGCCAAAGTCGCCTTTCCCATGTGCAGCTTGGAGGGGCTGGCATTTAGGGACGACCCATTGCGCTCGAAAAACGCCCATGCTGCATCATGATGGACTATCGCGCCGATGGTCGAAAAACAGCTACGTTTGCAAGGTTGCCTCTGACGGCGCGCCTGTCACCGCATGTTGTGGAAAGCATCTATCAAGATAGGACATCACGTTATCCCGCGCTGTATGCCTGGTCTGCCACTACCGAGTGGTCGGTTTGATTGTGAGAGCATAATGGGTCTTTGGTCTATCGGAACGAAGGTTTCCGGCGCGGGCGGGCGGCACCCCAGCGCACTGTGTGGCCTGACTGTATTTTAGTGGCGGCGCCATCGTTCGATCAGGATCAGTACTGTTGGAGCAAAACGATGATTGGCAGATCGCCAGCCGCTACATGATGGTCGAAGCCTTCGCCCAGATCGACAAGGAGGAGATCGACCCCATTCTCAGCATAACAACGAAAGCCGCCTGATCATGCCCTCAGGCCACACGGAAATTTACACCACATAGACGGACAGGGCCCCATAGACATGAACTGGCTACCCTGATCGGCATCCATGATCTTGGGCCGGCCACTTGGGTAGCCAATTCATACCATAAAATTCGTGATCACCGCGATCAGCGATGTCAGGCCCAGAAGCAGGCTGATGAATCCGAACGTGCGACGACGGTCCTGCCGGGCCGCCAGAACCCCGCCATAATCGAACCGTTCATAGACGACATTCCGCATCGGCAACCCCAGATCCAGCAGCGTATCCGACACCGCCGTGACCATCGGACCAGGACCACAGATCAGCGCCACGGCGCGGGACGGATCAAGCCCGTCCAGCAACATATCCAGCTTGGTCCGGCCCAGATAGCCGACCTCGCCGGGCCAGCCGTCCTCCGGGCTCTCGCTCACCAACATCACCTGCAGGTCAAGATCCGCCTTGGCTGCCTCCAGCTCTGCCAGACAGGCGAAGTTCGCAGGCGTTCCCACCGCATAGGCCACCCGCACCGGGCGCGGATCGCGCCGCGCCACCATATCGCGCAGCAAGCCCATCACCGGCGCAATCCCGACCCCGCCCGCGATCAGCAGAACGGCCGTGGCAGGATGCCGTTGCAAGGTAAAGGTGCCGTAAGGACCATCGACCCCGATGGATGTGCCAAGGGGCAGGCTCCCCACGCTGCGTGTAAAGTCCCCCACTTCCTTGATGATCAGGCTCATACCTGTCCGCTGCGGGCTGTCTGCGATCGAAAACGGATGATCGAACAACGGAAACCGTCTCGCGCCGACGGTCATCCAGACGAACTGCCCTGCCCGATACGGCAAAGCGGCCGTCCCCGGCATCGGTTCCAGATCCAGCTCCCAGATCCGGTCCGCCAGTTTCGCGATCCCGCGCAGCCGCCACGGCTGCCGGTGCAACCGCATCCAGCGCCAGCCATAGAGCACGGCCATCACCGCGACAGCAACAGCCCCCGTCCCCCACCAGAACAGATGTAGCGGCCCCAGCGCGCTCAACCGCCCGGCGGTTGTCGCGTGATGCAACCCGCCACCCAGGGCCACCAGCGCCAGAATGACATGACTGCCGCGCCATATCTCATAGCGGAACAGGTCGCGCGCCACCCCCGCCGCAACCAGCAGCACCAGCGCCACCAGCGCCACCACACCGCTGCGATAGGCGGGCACCAGGTGATAGGCCAGCAACCGCTGCGCCCCCCGGGGCGGATCGTCCAGAAAGGTGGGCAGGACATAGGCCACGGGATGGAGCATCAACGCCAGCAACACCCACCATGCGGCAAACTTGTGGAAGGCCATGATGCGGTCAATGCCCATCCCGCCCGATACACGCCGGAACCGCCCCGAGGTCACGAACTGCACGACCATCGCCACCAGGCCCGCCAGCCCCAGTCCGGCGCCAAAGGCCTCCCAACGGTCCAGCGGCACAGTATCGGACAGCCCCGCCAACGCCACCGGCGACAGGCAGATCACCAGATAGACCAGCGCCATCGCGCGGGCGGACAGGCCGGGCCATGTGCCGGGTGACAATGGCGGTTCAGGTTCGGCGGTAGAAGTCATGCGTCTGCGTCTCCGCTTGTGAACTGCAGAGTGACACCCAGCCCACATGCACGCTTTGACATGCCTCAAGGACGAATCAATCAAGCCAAGGCAGAGTTGCACCGCGTGATCCCCCCGGATTGTCACAGGAGGCTTGCATGACACGGCGCAACATTACCGGCTATCTTATGATCCTCTTGCTTGCTGTGGGCCTCATGCTGGCCCCTGCCCCTACCAGGGCGCAGCAAGGTCTGACCCAATATGACAAGGACGCGCTTGCCCGCCTTGTGCAAGAGTGGCTTGACGCGCCTCATGCCGATCACACTTCGCTGTCCTTCACCTATTGGAACAAGGACGGGGCGGTGCCTGAAACCTGTGCCGCCTGTCATTCTCAGCCGGGCTTTCTGGACTATCTCGGCGCGGATGGTACGCTGGCGGGCGTCGTGGACCACCCCGCCGCCATCAACGCCCCGATCGGCTGCGCCGCCTGCCACACCGCCACCGCCCATGCGCTGAACAGTGTCACTTTCCCTTCGGGCGTGACGGTTGACGGGCTGGGCGCCGACGCGGTCTGCACGGTCTGCCATCAGGGCCGCCTGTCCGGCGCGGATGTCACCGCCGCCACGACCGGTCTGGACGAGGATACGCCGTCAACGGCCTTGGGCTTTCTCAACATCCATTACGGCATCGCGGCCGCCGTGACGGGGGGCCGCGATCTGGGCGGCGGCTATCACTATCCGGGCCGATCCTATGCCGGACGCTTCGGCCATGTCCTCGGCGCCGACAGTTGCACGGCCTGCCACGACCCGCACAGCACAAAGGTCGAAACCGAAGGCTGCCTCAGCTGCCATCGCGGCGTCACGGATCTGCGCGACATCCGCACCCGGCACGCTGACTTCGACGGAGACGGCGTGATCTCGGGCGGTATCCATACCGAGATCACCGGCCTGCACAGCCAGCTCTACGCCGCGATTCAGACCTATGCCACGCAAACAATCGGCACGGCCATCGCCTATGCGCCGGGGCAGTTTCCGTATTTCTTCACCGACACGGACGGCGACGGTCAGATCAGCGCGGCAGAGGGAGTCTTTCCCAATCGCTATCAGTCATGGACACCGCGCCTGCTCAAGGCCGCCTACAACTATCAGGTGGCGAAGAAGGACCCAGGCGGCTTCGTGCACAACCCGCGCTACCTGCTGCAATTGCTGCACGACAGTCTTGAGGATCTCTCAACCGCGAACGGGGCGGACCCGGGCAAGCGACCGCGCCCCTGAGGGCCCTGAACGTTCCGTCTTTCTGCGACGTGACTTGAAATCGCGCGCTACGCGTCACAACGCTATGCCAAGAACTGCCGGCCCCAACAGCACAAGAACGCCAAAGACCACGCCAATCGCCACGATGTTCATCAGCAGCCCTACGCGCACCATGTCGGACAGTTGCATCCTGTCATAGGCGAAGACGATGGCATTGGGCGGCGTTGCCACGGGCATCATGAAGGCCATGGAGGCGCCAAGGGCGACCGGCACGGTCAGGGTCAGCACTTCCAGTTCCAGACCCACGGCCACAGCGCCCAGAATGGGCAGGAAGGTCGCCGTCGAGGCTGTGTTGGATGTGATCTCGGTCAGATAGACCATGGCTGTTAGCACCGCGAGAACCAGAAAGACCGTGGGAATGTCGATCCCGGCCACGCTCTCGCCGATGACCCGCGCCAGACCCGAGGTGGAAAAGCCGCTCGCCAATGCCAGCCCTCCACCGAAAAGCAACAGGATTCCCCAAGGCAACTCCTGCGTGGCCGCCCAATCCAGCGCATAGCGCCCGGTGCCACGCGACAGGGGCACCGCGAACAGGATCAAAGCCGCCGTGAGCGCGATCATCGCATCGTCCAGCGGCAGGCCTGTCAACCGGACCAGCGGATCGCGCAGCATCCAGCCCAGAGCGGCACCGCTGAACACTACCGCCACCAGACGTTCGCCAGGCTCCATCCGCCCCATCGCCGCGATCTCGGCCCGCACCAGCGCGCCCGCATCGCCAACCTTGATCGTGTGGGCCGGAAACAGCAGACGTGTCAGCAGCACCCAAGTCAGCGGCAGCATCACGACAACGACCGGAAGACCGATCATCATCCAGCGGGCGAAGCTGACCTCGATCCCATATGTCTGTTGCACGAAACTGGCCAGCATCGCATTGGGTGGCGAGCCGATCAGGGTGCCGACACCACCGATCGAAGCGCTGTAGGCGACCGCCAGCATCAGGGCGACCCCGAAATTGCGCACCATCCGGTCGTCGCTTGTCTGCTGGCCGACAAAGTCGATCACCGACAGGGCGACCGCGAACATCATGATTGTGGTCGCCGTGTTCGATATCCACATGGACAGAAACGCCGTGGCCAGCATGAAGCCCAGAACGATCCTGTCCGGCGAGGCCCCGACGATGGACACGATCCGCAGAGCAATACGACGGTGCAGCCCCACCCGCTGCATGGCGGCGGCCAAAAGGAACCCGCCCAGAAACAGGAAGATCAGCGGGTTGGCATAGCGCGCCGCCGTCTCGGGCATGTCCTGCACGCCCAGCACCGGCATCAGCAGCAGCGGCAAAAGCGCCGTGGCCGGGATAGGCAGCGCCTCGGACAGCCACCAGACCACCATCCAGAGGGTGATGGCCAGCATCCGGCAAGCCTCAAGCGGCATTCCCGCGGGCGGTGTGAGCCAAAGCAACAAAGCGGCCCCCACCGGCCCCGCCACCAGCCCGGCGATCCGCAGGGCCGAAATCGGCTGGCCTGTGTCGGTGGAAGGATGCGCGTGTCTGTCGGCTGGCATGGGACCCTCGTTCTCTGCTTGTCGGGATAACGGCGAATTCGAAACGTCCTGATGGCAGAAGAGCTATCTCCTCAACCCCAGCCTGATCTGCTTCTCGATCTCGAGAATGGCAAAGAATGCGAACCCGATGCCGACGATCAGAACACCGTCCGCCAGCGACACCGGCGCGGTGCCAAGGATCATCTGGAACGGCAGCAGGTAGGTGACGGCGAACTGAGCCGCCGTAATCGCGATCACAACCGTCCAGACCACCTTGGTCCCCCGCACGGCTGCCCATGTCAGGGATGTGCTGTGGATGTTGCGGATGAAGAACAGGTTGAATATCTCCAGCACGACCAGCATGGTCATCGCCATGGTCTGCGCCAGTGGCAGCGGATAGCCCCGGTCCAGGGCATAGGTGAAGATGCCGAAGACCGCCGCAAGGAACAGCAGCGCCACCATGATCACATACCAGACCAGTTCGCCCGACAGGATCGGCGCATCGCGCGGGCGCGGCGGACGCGCCATCGTGCCGGCCTCGGTCGGCTCGAAGGCCAGTGCAAGGCCCAGCGTGATACCCGTGATCAGGTTGATCCACAGGATCTGCACCGCCGTGACTGGCAGCGACAGCCCCAGCAGCAACGCCAGCACAATCACCATCGCCTCGCCCGCATTGGTGGGCAGCGTCCAGCTGATCACCTTCTTGAGGTTGTCATAGACCGTCCGCCCCTCGCGCACGGCGGCGGCGATGGAGGCGAAATTGTCATCGGCCAGCACCAGATCGCCCGCTTCCTTGGCGGCTTCCGATCCCTTCAAACCCATCGCAATGCCCGCATCCGCACGCTTAAGGGCCGGGGCATCATTCACCCCATCCCCCGTCATCGCGACCGACAGACCATTGGCCTGCAATGCGGTCACAAGCCTCAGTTTGTGTTCGGGACTGGTGCGGGCAAAGACATCCGTTCCCATCACCTCCAGCGCCAGTTGCAAATCGTCCAGCGTGTCAAGATCCGTCCCGGTCAGCACCTTGTCAGGTCGGGCCAGACCGATCTGCGCGGCAATGGCCGTGGCTGTTCCGGCATGATCGCCGGTGATCATCTTGACGCGGATCCCGGCGGCCCGGCATTCGGCCACGGCGGCTATGGCCTCGGGACGAGGTGGGTCGATCAGACCGACGAGACCCAGAAAGGACAGACCACCTTCAAGCGCTGCGGCGTCAAGCCCGTCATCTGATGCGATCTGTTCCGCCAAGGCCAGCACCCGCAACCCGCGCATGGCCATCGCCTCGGCGCGGTTGTGCCAATGCAATAGATCAATGCCCTGACACATCATCAGCACACGCTCGGGCGCGCCCTTCACATGGATCATGCGGCCTGAGGGGCCATCGGTCAGAACCGCCATGAAACGGTGGCGGCTGTCAAAGGGGATCGCATCCAGCCGTTGACCGGCAGGCGCCACACCGACCTTGCCCGCAAAGGCCAGGAGCGCCCCTTCCATCGGATCGCCTTCGACGGACCAGACCCCGCCCCGCTGCCGCAGCGCCGCGTCATTGCACAGCAGCGCCGCACGGGCCAGCACCGCAAGGTCGCCCGCAGGCGTGATCGCCCCCTCAGGGGCATAGCCTTCGCCAGAGATATCGAAGGCGCCATCCGGGGTTTCTGCCGCAGCCACCACCATCTCGTTGCGGGTCAGGGTGCCGGTCTTGTCGGTGCAGATCACCGAGACCGAACCGATCGCCTCGATCGCCGGCAGGCGGCGCACGATCGCATTGCGTCGCGCCATGGCCTGCACGCCGATGGCCAATGTGATGGTCATCACCGCAGGCAGACCTTCGGGAATGGCCGCCACCGCGACGCCGACCACGGCCATGAACATCTCGGAAAAATCGTGATGCCCGACGAAATAGCCATAGGCCAGCAACAGGCCCGAAATCAGCAGGATAAGAAAGGACAGCCAGCGCGCAAAATGATCCATCTGCGCCACCAGCGGTGTCGTCAGTTGCGTGACCCCTTCCAGCAGGCCACCAATGCGCCCGATCTCGGTCGCCTGCCCGGTTGCCACGACCAGGCCGCGCGCGGTGCCCTGCGTGATCAACGTGCCCGACCACAGCATCGACCGCCGATCCCCCAGCGGCGCATCGCCCGCAACCGGACCCGCCGCCTTTTCGACCGGCACGGACTCTCCGGTCAGGATCGCCTCCTGCGCCGCAAGACCGCGCGCCTCCAGCACTCGCAGATCTGCAGGCACCTTGTCGCCCGCCTCCAGCAGAACCACGTCACCGGGCACCAGATCGGCACCATCCAGCGTGACCCGCACCCCATCGCGCAAGACGGCGGCGCGTGGGGCCAGCATGCCGCGGATCGCGGCCATGGCGGCCTCGGCCTTGCCCTCCTGCAGGTAGCCGATCACGGCATTGGCCAGCACCACCGCCAGGATCACCCCGGTATCGACCCAATGCTGCAAAGCCCCCGTCACCACGGCGGCCCCCATCAGCACATAGATCAGCACATTGTGGAACTGCGCCAGAAACCG